>NZ_SNYS01000005.1:0-447031 GCF_004363215.1 Methanimicrococcus blatticola
AAGGTCCGGCCCAAATCTCGTGATTCGTCAAGGTTTCACTGTCATCAATCACGTTGTCGAAATAGTATTCAACAGTGATTTCAACGGTTTGAGTGTCATCAGCGTCAAGATAAACATTCAATATACTTTCATCATCCATCCGGGTAGGAAGCACAGGATCAGTAGAATTCAAAGTATATCCCGAAGGAATAAAAATATTAGATTCAAGAACTTCAGCAGCCCATACAGTTACCGTTGTATCATAATCACTCAGCGGAGAATCATCTTCCGCAAGATAATATTTGACATTAATTGAAACTGTATCTGTTCTATTTTCCACCCATTTGGCCCAAACTTCCTGATTTCCGAGTGTTGAGAGTTGAGACACAGGAGTCGTAAAAGATACGTCATCGGCGTACCAACCGCCAAAATCATAACCGGGGCGATATCCGGGTTCTTCTAAATCTAAAACCGGATTTAAATCATTAATATTAAATGATGTTTTACTCGGACTCACGGCATCAAACAAATTATGATATGTAATTGTATACTCAATCAAATCCCACTGAGCATACAAATGATAATCATGATTTTGTGGCAAAGAGTCGCCGATAGTATAGGTTTCACCTAAGCCGTTGGCCATAGAATTCCAATTTAAAAAGGTATACCCTTCGCGCGTAAATAACAAATCCGCATGATTGGGAGCAAGTACAGTATGACTGGAACCGATCGGAATTTCTATCGATTGATTGATATTTGTTCCATCATTCAAATGGTATCTTGCTTCAAATGTCGTCCCGTCTGCAACCCATTTTCCGTATAAATCAACAGCTCCTTCCAACTCAGTTGTATTAACATCATAAAATTCTGTTAAAGCCGAATCAGAATACCAACCACGGAACACATGAAGTGGGTAATCCGGCTTTTGAGACTCCCAATTAATACAGCTTGAGATTGTTGCACCATAAGGAACAACTCCCTGTGTAATTTTATAAGTCGGATCCTTCCAATAAAGGTTAACAAGATAAGGACCGGCATACCCCTTATAAGATAAAATTCGGTGATCATTATAATTTTTATTGTCTAACCAATGTCTCGTTCCAAAATTCGTTTCATTGATGGACTCATTAATAGTAAGTTCAGGATTGCCATCGGGAGTATCAGAAACAGGAACATAACGTACAACTGTAATATTGCTGTTTCCATTAATCTGACCGGAACGATTTTCTGCGCTTCTGTCACTGATATTTGCTGTAACATTAAATCCGTAATTATCACTTGTATTATGCAACCAATTAGAGGTAGGTTCACCGATAATATTACCCGTATCTAAATTGTATGTTGCTCCGGAAGCATTATTCCAATATCGAATATGTTCCATGTTTGTGACCGTTAATGTGTTGTTATCTCTGACATGCAAACCTTTACCCTGCCCTGCATTATAGAATACAACATCTTCTGCGCGATCTATTTTTAAATTTGTAACATTTGCTGCAGGCACTGTTTCGTCTGTAATATTCATGCCGGCAACATGCAATAATGCCAATTTATCAACAGTTAAATTATTGGTTTTTAAGGCTGTTCCGTTATTATGATTTATAATGTAAACATCAGCCCCACGACTAATATCAATATTTTTTGTTTCAACCATTGGATTGGATTTATTTGTACGTCCGATGATATTCATTGAAGAATTATTATCTAAAAATATACTGCCATTGAATCTTACCGCACTTCGATTTGAATCATTTGCAACCGTAACATTTAATGTTGCATTTTCACCGACAATTAATGATTCATTAAAACTAATGAAAGGAATAGTGATATTGCGTATATTATTAGAAATAAGATTTACCGTCGCGTTTTCTTTAATATCAAAATTCTTAATGTTATTAGATGCTTCTGAAAATGCATGGTCACCCATAAAATTAAATGTGGAATTATCCCCGATTTCCAAATTAACTGTTGCCGGCACTTTGACAAAAGGAGTATAATAAGTATCTCCGGCACGTGTATTTTCATGAACCATCTGCACATCAGAATCGGGTAAAATAGTAATTTTACCGTCACCGTTATTATTCCAGATTTGGAAAATCGCAACAGAAGTACCCTCAGCATCTCTGTTTCCTTTATATACAGAAATATTTCCGGACAAATTCACTTTGTTGACTTCTGCAAATTCTCCCCAATATCCTTGAGAAATTGTAGAACTGCGTGATAAATTTAAATTGATTGTTTGAGCGGTTCCGTTAAAATATTTGTAATTAATTTGATCAAAAATACGCGGGTCTTCAATAACAATTTCAGCGTCTTTTATATTAGCGTCACCATAAGAATTCCAAATAAGCTGTGGCCCCACATATAATATATTTTCATAATTATAAGTAACTCCTTCACGACCTATAGTTGTAAAAAGGCCATACCCGTTACCACCTATTAAAAACGAGTTTTTCCAATTGACGTCAGTAAGAGGAGCCGCTGAACTTCCGATATCTCCCAATCCGTCATCTGTATGTAAACGCATTACATTTAAATAACCGGAAGTAAAAGGCGCGGTATACTGCCACTGAACAAATTTATACCAGTGTTCTTCCGAAGTTCCGGGATTTGCAGGGTCTTTTGCGCCGTCTATTTCTAATGAAGCTTTTTTTCGGTTAACATAAAATGTACCGTAACGCTGATCATCTTTTTGATTAATATCGGCCCCCAGGCGAATATGTGTAATTTCATTGTTTTCAAATAAATTTCGCCGGGCTGAGCTTGTTTCATATTTCGACATCAATTCAAACCATCCGATGTTGGTATACACAATTGCTCTGGATGTGTTGAGTGTCTGAGTATCAAAATCATATTCATATTGCCAGTTCGGAGGTTCATAATAAAACTTCAAAACACCCGTAGAACTGCCAACGGCAATATTTCCGGGGGCATCTGCTGCTTGCCCGTCAGGATAACTGTCATTTAAAACCCATTGATGGCTATAGGTTTTAAGCGTATTATCGCTTAAATTGTTTTGATGAGTTGTCGTATCCTTATTAATTTGAGTATTATCCAACAAAGTAGCAGGTACAGTAACTTCTCCGCCTGCGTATGAGAGATCCATTGTTTTAACTTTAACAAATTCTTTCTCCATTGATGCCGGATTTGTAGATGTATTTATTTTATTAACAACCTGATAAATTTCAGCTGTCCACCCCAGAGAAAGAGGTCCGAAAAGAGGTTCTGATGGTGTTGACGGATCAACATAAGTCAAATAAAAGTCGACAGTGTTTGTTTCTCCGAATATTACATTTCCGTCATCAGATAAAGTTGAGTCTGCGGTATAGGAAGACCAAATGACATTCTGATTGTTTTTCCCTTCGACATAATCAATTCCGTCACTGTCCATAATCGGATCTATTTCTGCCGTATCGCCATTTACACCGGTCAATACTTTTGTGCCGATAAGTGTCCATTCACCGTTTTCATCAGAATACCAAGAAATTGTGATATCTGAGGTTCCCGGCTGTGCCGCAGCCATTTCTGTCGTTACAATTGATCCGGTTAATAATATACAGATCATAAAAAGTGAAAATATACGTGTAAAAATATCCATTGCGTAATTATTCATTGCGTAAGCCCCATATGTTTTAGTATAGATTATATAACAAATCCAATTACCAAATAGTTAAACAATATTTTTTATTATTTAGCCAATATTATAACATAATAAATTTTCTTGTTTATAAGTTTTATTCACATTCAAAATAGATTAAGTGAGTTATAAAATATAGTATATACACTATATAAAGATATATACAAAGATGAAAATTAGTCATTTTAGTTTAATTAAAAACGAAAATTAAAAATATAAAACAAAAAGAAACACCGCGTTAAACAAAACAAAGATTGATGGGGTTAACTTTTTTTCTCGAAATATATTTAAGAAAAGGCGGTCTTTGTTCCACATCTTTATATGTCAGTATATAAATTAGTAACAACTTTAATTTGAATCCGATTCGGATTCTATTGCTGATTTCAATTAAATTACAAAAAATCACATTAAAATTTTAAAATTATCAAAATTATCAAATATTTATCATTCTATCATAAAACCGAGGACAATTTATGCTTCAGGAAATACCGGAGAAATATGAAACCAAAAAGGTTGAAGAGCAAATCAACCAATTTTGGAATGAAACTGACGCGTATCATAAAACGCGAGAAGGACGCAAAAACGGGAAAAAATTCTTTTTCGTTGACGGGCCGCCGTATACAACGGGACATATTCACATGGGAACGGCTTGGAACAAAGTCATTAAAGACTCTATTTTAAGATACAGATCTATGAACGGCGACGCTGTTACCGACACACCGGGCTGGGATATGCACGGCTTGCCGATTGAAGTGAAAGTTGAAGAAAAACTCGGCTTCCAATCTAAAAAAGACATCGAAACATTCGGTGTCGGCAATTTTATCCAAGAATGCAAGTCTTTTGCGATTGAAAAGAAAGGTGACATGACCAACCAATTCAAAGCGCTCGGCATTTGGATGGATTGGGACAATCCTTACATGACATTAAAAGATGAATACATCGAAGCCGCCTGGTGGGTGATTCAAAAAGCACACGAAAAAAGCCTGTTGGAAGAAGGAAAACGTGTCGTCAACTGGTGCCCGCGCTGCGAAACCGCAATTGCCGACTCTGAAGTCGAATATATGGACCGCGATGATGATTCCATTTACGTTAAATTCCCTGTCAAAGGCGAGCAGGATTTTTATGTCGTCATTTGGACAACAACGCCCTGGACCATTCCGTCCAACGTTGCCGCTGCCGTCCATCCGGACGCCGAATACGTGATTGTCAAAGCAACGCGCGAAGACGGTAAAGTCGAACGCCTTCTCATCGGCAAGGAATCCGTTCCGCTCATTATGAAACGCGGAAAATATCCCTCCCATGAAATTCTTGAAACAAAAAAAGGATCCGATCTTCAGGGTTTGGAATACACAGCGCCGTTGGCTGCCGAAGTTCCGGCACAGGCTGAGATGGCACACGCGGTTTATCCGGCCGATTACGTTTCACTCGATAACACCGGCATTGTTCATATTGCGCCCGGCCATGGTTTGGACGACTTTAATGTCGGCTCCAAATTCGGTTTGCCGATTTTCTGTCCCGTCGGCTCAAACGGTTCTTACACAAAAGAAGCCGGAAAATATGCCGGCATGAACATTCGCGAAGCCAATGACATTATTATTGAAGATTTGAAAAGCAAAGATTTACTGCTTTCCCAAGGCAAAATCAATCACAGATACGGACACTGCTGGCGCTGTAAAACAGCAATCATCTATTTAGCGACCGAGCAGTGGTTCTTGGATGTCGGGAAAATTAAAGATGAAATGCTGAACGCGATTGACAACGAAATCGAATGGACGCCCGACTGGGCCGGCTCTGCCCGCTTCAGAGACTGGGTGGCCGACGCCCGCGACTGGTGCATTTCCCGCCAGCGTTACTGGGGCATTCCGGTTCCGATTTGGACCTGCCCGGACTGTAAAAAGCGCGCCGTTTTCGGCACGAAACAGGAACTGATTACAAAAGCGCAGCTGACCGGTGACATTGAACTTCACCGCCCGTATGTTGACGAAGTCACGCTTGAGTGTGAATGCGGCGGCAAAATGGTTCGCACCAAAGACGTTTTTGATGTTTGGTTTGATTCCGCCGTTGCCTCTTTTGCAACGCTCGGTTTCCCGGGAAGAACGGATTTGTTTGAAGAAAAATGGCCGGCAGACTTCATTACGGAAGGCCACGACCAAACGCGCGGCTGGTTCTACTCTCAGCTCGGCGCGTCCATTGCGGCTTTCGGCAAAACACCTTACAAAAGCGTCCTCATGCACGGCTTTACCATGGATAAAGACGGTAAAAAGATGTCAAAGAGTCTCGGAAATGTTGTCACGCCCGATGAAGTGATTGAAAAATACGGCGCTGACGTGCTTCGCGCTTATTCGCTCTCATCCAGCGCGCCGTGGGACGATTTGAAATTCGTTTGGGACGACGTTGCAACTGTTAACAGAACGGTCAACATCCTTTGGAATGTTTACAAATTCCCGCTCCCTTACATGGTTTTAGACAATTTCAATCCGCTTGAACATCCCGCAGAATCATTAATCGGCAGCATGCGCGAAGAAGACAAATGGATTCTCTCCCGCCTGCAATCCACCGTTGCCGAAGTCACGGAAGCCATGGATGAAAAAACGCTTCATAAAGCGCTTCGCGGCTTGTTTAACTTTATATTGGAAGATCTTTCCCGCTGGTACATCCAGCTGATTCGTCCAAGAACTTGGACAGAAGCAAACGATCCCGACAAATTGGCGGTTTACGCAACGCTTTACGAAACATATGTGACAATTGCAAAACTTTCAGCGCCGTTTATGCCGTATTTGTCTGAAACCATGTATCAGAATTTGGTGAAAAACATTGATGAAAACGCGCCGCTCTCCGTTCACATGAACGATTGGCCGGCTCCCAAAGAAATCTTTGTGAACGCCGAACTTGAAGAACACATGGAAATTGTCAGAAACGTTGTTGAAGCCTCATCAAACGCCCGCCAAAAAGCCGGCCGCAAACTCAGATGGCCGATTTCAAGAATTGTGGTCGTCCCGACAGATGAAGCGGTTGCCGCTGCGCTGACCCACCTGCGCGATGTTTTGCTTGAGCAGACCAACGCGAAAGACGTTGAAGTTCTCGCTGTCGGCGAAGCCTGGAAAGATTTGGATGTTCAGATGACGCCGAACCAAAGCGTTCTCGGTCCGACATTTAAGCAGGACGCAAAAAAAGTGTCTGACGCTTTAATCGAAGCCGGTGCCAAGTCTTTAAAAGAAGTCTTTGACCGCGTCGAAGAAATGGAGCTCTCTCTTGCCGATGGCACAACCGTTACAATTACGGCGGACATGGTCATTTTTGAAGAACTCATTCCGGAAGGAATTGCCGGAAGCGATTCAGATTGCGGTATGGTTTACGTTGACGCCAAACTGACCAAAGAATTGGAATCCGAAGGCTACACAAGAGAAGTCATTCGCAGAATCCAAGACATGAGAAAAGAATTGAACCTTGCCGTTGACGATCAAATCACAGCAGCCGTTTTAATTAAAGATCAGCATGTTTCGGATTTAATCAAAGACATGACAAGTTTAATTGCAACAGAAGTTCGCGCCGGAGAACTCATTTTGAATCCGGATGCAGCCTCAGGCGATTTGATTAAAGAATGGGATATCGAAGGCATTCAAATGACCATCGGTATTTCAGGAAAGAAAGCGTAAAGCTTTCTTTTTCATCTTTTTTTATCATTTTTTCTTTTTCATTTTTTCGTTTTTTGATTAAGTTTCAAAAAAAACCGAGTTCGTTTGTTTTGTGTTTTGTTTTTAAAAATTGCAGCGGCTCGCGCGCGACGGCTGCCGACAGCAGCAAGAAGCGAGTAAGGCAGCAGTGCTAAAAAGAAACGAAAAAGAAAAAATAAAGAATTACAGCAAAAGATACAAAAAAGAATGCTGCCGATTTCGGCAGCTTTTTAACATTTTTAATTTAATCTAAAATCACACAGCAAAGTGCTCTGACTTTTTCTTTTTCACCGACGACTGACACAACATCGCCTTCATGGAACGTAAATTTGCCGTCGGGATTCATGATGATATCTTCATCGCGCTCAACGCCGACGACGAGACATTCGGATTTGTCGCGAATGGCACAGTCACAAAGCGGTTTTCCGAGAAGCGGGGAATTGTCTTCAACGACAAACTGCTGAAGAACGACTTCGTCTTCATTTTTCTTTTCCGGCGCGAGAGAGTGGTCTTCGATTTCTTGTCTGAACGCGTCCATTTGCTCATCGGTTCCGAGGACGATAATTTTGTCCCACGCGAAAATACGAACATTGCCGCCCGGGATGTTGTAACGCTGATCACCGCGAATAATTGAAACGATGTTGACGCCGTATTTTGTTCTGAATCCAAGTTCGGCAAGTGTTTTTCCGATGACCGGTGATTCCGGGTCAACTTCAAAAGTGTCCATGTGAATATTTTCCATGGATGAAACGTCCACTTCTTTTTTGAGCTTGCTGACACTGCGTTCGTTGAGGTTTTCCATAAATCTTTCTTCGAATTTGGTGTACTGCTTTTGAAGTGTCTGTGACCATAAGGCAAAAGCGATTGCAAAGAGAACGAAAATGGCGATCATACCGATTCTGGATGTGAATTCCATGAAAATGACGTAGCCGACAATCAAAGCGGCAACGGCAAAGCGCGCCAATCTTAAGAAAACCAAGTAACCGCTGTTGAAATTCGGATCGTTCCAAAGAGTTTCAAAGTTTTTGGTTTTTAATTTGCTCATCAAAAGCGCGCTCAGGAAGGGTGCCATAATCAAAAGCGTGACGACAACGGAAATCAAAGATCCCTGCCAGCCGCCGATATTTTCCCTGAAGAACGGTGAAATGTATGTCACGGATAAAATGGCAATCGCCACTAAAACAACGCCGTAAATCATAATGACAAAAATATTGGATTTGAGCACTTTTTTCCAGGTATTGTCTTTGTTAATCGCATTTCTTTTGTTGCCGAAATTGTTGAGATAATTCCGCATTCCGGCCGGTAAAATCTTGTTGAATGCTTCATAAGCGCGGTCGGAATACTTAATCATGTACGGTGACGTAAATGTTGTAATCACGGAAACAGCGATGACAACCGGATACAAGAAATCACTCGTTACTTTCAGACTGAGACCAAGCGCGGCAATAATAAACGCGAATTCTCCGATTTGCGCAAGCGAGAAACCGGATTGCATGGAGACTTTTAAGTTCTGGCCGGAAATCAAAACGCCGAAGCTTGAGAAGAAAGCTTTTCCGAGAATGGTGGCAATTGTGATGATGATAATCGGGCCGGCGTAATCAATAAGCACTTGGGGGTTTAACATCATACCGACGGAGACGAAGAAAACCGCGCCGAACAAATCTTTAATCGGTTTTGTGACGTGTTCTATTTTTTCACCGTCGATGGTTTCGGCCAAAATGGAACCCATAATGAAAGCGCCAAGCGCAGATGAAAATCCGGTTTTGACGGAGAGAACGACCATTCCGAGACACAGACCGATTCCGACAATCAAAAGTGTTTCATCGTTCATGTATTTGCGGATGTATTTGAAAACGGTCGGCAGAATGTAAATGCCGGCAATGAACCAAAGAATCAGGAAGAAAGCCATTTTGGCAATGCTTTCAATTAATTCGATACCGAGGGAAGATTGTGCTAAAACGATTGCCGGCAGTAAAACCATCATTAAAATGGCAATCAGGTCTTCGACAATGAGAACGCCGAAAACGACGTTGGTAAACTTTTGTCCTCTGAGTTTTAAGTCTTCAAAGGCTTTGATGATAATGGTTGTTGAGGAAAGCGCGAGCATTGACCCTAAAAAGAGACTGTCCATGTGATTCCAGCCCATTAAATAACCGACGGCAAACCCGATAATCAACATTGAAATAACTTCTGTAATGGCGGTAATGGAGGCCGTGCCGCCGACTTTCATCAGCTTTTTGAAACTGAATTCCAGACCGAGACCGAACAGGAGGAAAATAACACCGATATCGGCCCATATGGAAATATTTTCAGAATCGGATATCGACGGTATATATTGCCCGATACTTTCAGGCAGATAACCGATTAAATACCCGCTGATCAGCAGCCCCGCAACAATATATCCCAAAACGAGCGGTTGTTTAAAACGCTTAAAGATAAGCGTAATGACGGCGGCCGAAATTAAAATCAATGCTAAATCAGATATGAGCGGCGACAATTCCATTGACATGAGTTTTCCCCGAAGTTTTCAAATGATGATAAAAATTCAAAAGTTTATTAAGTTTACATTAAAAAATAAAATAACGTTTTACATAACAAAACATGGTTTAAATCATTTTTCCTTTTATTAAAAAAAGTTGCTTTCAGGGTTAACAATTGTTTTTAAAAAGCCCGATTTGATTTTGATAAAATCAGAAAATGCGAATAAATTTATTATTTCATTGACAAATCTGAGTGGATTTTTGATTTCAAAGATTGAAAATAGATGCGGGTTTATTATTTCAAAAATTAAAAAGATGATGCGTCCCGCGCGCGGCGGCAGCCAAAAAATAAATGAAAAATTAATAAAAAATGAAAAAATTATAAAAATGAATAAAACAAAATGAAAATGAATGAAAATAAATAAAAATGAATAAAAAGAAATGAAAAAATGAATGAGGATATATTAAACCGTCATTCATTCTTTGTTTTTCATTCTTTGTTTTTCATTCTTTGTTTTTCATTCTTTGTTTTTCATTCTTTGTTTTTTAATTCTCTTTGTTTTCCTTTGAATTTTTCAAAACTGATCTGGCAATTACCGCTATGCAAACAATTAACAAGAGCAAAATAAAGAAAAGGAAGGGTGAAAACTTTTCCTTTATAACAGAAAGCTCTTCAATTAAATCTTCGGATTCATAGTCAATTGGCAGTATATGTTGACCGGCGGATTTTTCAGCCTCGGGATTCATACGTCGTCCTCCGCCTGAATTTCCTTTCGTTTTTTCAGAGTCTTTTGTTTCTTCTTCTGCCGTATTTTCCGATGACGAAATCAAATAGCTTAAATCGCTGACAACGGCTCCTTGCCATGTCAAAACAGGAAGTTTGTAATTGACATATTCATTTAATTTCCAATCAGATGTACTCCATTCATCCCAAATTTCATTGACCGGGAAGGTTTCCCAGAAAGCGACAGACGCAATCGGTTGACCGTTATTCTTTCCGGCATCTTTTGTTGTGAAACCGTAATCGTTTTTCATTCCGGACCAAGCATAAACATTTTCGACATTGACTTTGCCAGCTTTCACAATATCGCCGATAACGCGACCGGTTGCATCGCTGCCGTCGACATGTTCATTTAATGCAAAACTGTTTGAAATGTCAGCAGATTCTAAAATCTGACCAACTAAGCCGCCTGCTTTACCGCCGGAAGCTGTCACTTCTCCGACAGAATAAGATTTTTCAATAACTGCGTCTGTCAAAATTGAACCGACAAGACCGCCGGCAATTGTCCCTGCGGATTCTGTTGAACCAACCGTGTAACTGTTTTGAATTGTTCCGGATTGATGAATTGAACCAACAAGACCGCCGGCGGTATTGGATAAAGCTTTGACGTCGGTATTGGTATAACAATTTTCAATCACGCTGTTTTCAACAGAGTTGCCGACAAGACCGCCAACAGATGATTCCCCCCGAACAGTACCGTTTTCAACAGAACAATTTCGAATAACAGTATCTTTCAAGCTGCCGGCCAAAGCACCGACATTCTTTTCGCCCTCAACTGATTTAACAATTAAAGAAACATCAGAAATCACCGCGCCGTCGACAACGCCGAAGAAACCCATGTTATCACGATCAGACAAAATTCTCAAATTAGAAATTGTATATTTGGAGTTTTTGTTCATTCCTGAAAATGTGCCGGTGAAAGGATTATCCGCAGCTCCGATCGGTTTGAAATGTGAAACCGAATCAAGATCAATATTATCGGCCAAAATGTAATTGGCATCCATAGTCCAAAGTTTTTTCACATCGTTGCTGCCATCTTCAGCATAAACGTTCGTACCGATTTTTTCTAAAGAAGAAGCATTTTGAATGTAAATCCGATTTGTTTTAACCAATAATTCAGGATAAGAGCCGGCTTCGAAATACCAAGTTTTTTCATAAGGCGTTTCTGAAATGTTCCATTTTTGGAATGTGGCAAGCGTTTTCATGTCAGCGGTTTTATGAGGCTCACCGTTTCCGGTGTCTGCTTTTCCGGAGGTGTTGGTATCGTAGTAACAATCAGTAATAGTCGTTTTTGCGTATGATTGACCGATAAAACCGCCAAACGCAGTCCCGGCAGTTACACGTCCTGCAGAATATGAATTTTGAATCTCAAGGTCCCATCTGTCGGCAGCGTGCGAGCCGATAAATCCGCCTGTTTTGGAGTCACCTTCAACATCGCAAATAGAGTAACAATCAGAGATTGAACCTGTCCGCGCGGCTCCGGTAATACCGCCGACATTAAAATTGCCTTTTACAATTCCTGTTGAAAAACAGCTGTTTAAAGTAACCGTTCCTGAAGTGCCGATTAATCCCCCGGCGTCACCAATCTGCGATCTATTTCCTTTATTTGTTACATTTACATTAATTGCATAACAATTTGAGACAGTTGAATTATCAGCGGACCCGAGTAATCCTCCGATATTTCCGTTCCCGACAATATATCTGTTAAAACCATTATAAGAAGAATCTTTTACAGTGGAATTGCTCGTCATTCCGATTAAACCGCCGATATATTGATTATTAGATTCAATGCTGCCCCTTGCAGATGAATTGATAACATCTGTATAATTAGCCACTGAGGTAATACCGCCGACAACGCCGTTTGAAATGACGTTTACATTTGAATAACAATCTTCAATAACAGATCGAGATGATTTTGGAGATTCAATAACACCAACAAGGCCTGCGACTCCGCCATTTCCTTTAATTGTCGCATCAGATGTCATTCCCGTAACAGTACAATTTGTTATTGTCACGTCGTATGTCTTGCCGACTAATGAAGCGAGATATAAAACACTATAATTAGTATCAACAGTAAGATTATTAACTTTCAAATTTACGTTTTTAAAAACAGCGGAGTTGGCGTTCCCGAACAAGCCGTATCCCTGTGTTATTTCACTTTCTGTTTTTTTCTCAAAGGTTACTGAAGGCGCAGAAAAAGTAATTGTTTTTCCATTGCCGTCAAAAGTTCCCGTGAAATTGGTTTCATAGCTGCCAATCGGATTCCAAACAGAATCTTCAATAACAATGTCTGTCGTCAATCTGTAGTTGTCACTGAGTAAAAAATCACCGGTACCGATTGCTTTTAAATCGTCAACAGTTGAAATATCGTGTGTCGTTGCGGCCAAGGCAGAGCTGCTCAAAAGTAAGAGCATAAATAAGATCAAACCGGAATAAAAAACTCCGTTTGAAATTTTCAATATCGTTTTTTCGTTTTTTAATAATGTCATAAATCCACCACTGAAGGATTTTTTTGTTTTAGTTTTTATTGTTTCGTTTTTATTGTCGTTTTTATTGTCGTTTTTATTGTTCATTTTTATTGTTCATTTTTAATGTGATCGCTTTCGCATTCGATTTTAGAATTATTTAATTTATACAATTTTTACAATCATTTAATTATGAAATAAAAACCGTCTTTGTGTATTGTTCTTTTATAAACGGCGCGATGCAGAAAGGCAAACCTTACAGAGAGTCTTTTTTGACGAACGGATTCAAAATGAATAGCGTATTCATGTTGAATTTCAAAGCTGTAAAATTCTGTCAACCGTTTTTGAGAGCCGGAACAAAACCGATTCAATTTTCGTTTTTAAAAATGATAAGTTTGAAATTTATTTGATATTTCAATAAAGAGACCATAATATCAAACATTACAGATCACTTTTGAAAGAACCAATATTTATGTTTAGAAATACCCATATTTATATTTTCATTAATGAAATAAATTATCGAAAGTAAAATAGTAGAAACAGATTATACTTGCGCTCGCGCGCGAGCTGCTCCGACTTTAATTGAAAAAGAAAAACGAATCCCGTATTTCCCGAAACTTAAAATCAAAAAAACAAAAAAAGCAAAAAAACAAAAAAATCAAAAAAACAAAAAAAGAAAAATCAACCGACCAAAGCCGTCGATTTCCCCGCAATATTCTTTTCAACCTGTCTGAATGTTTCATCCAAATTATCACTGCTGAATTGGCTGTTGTAAAGCATCGCGTAAAAGCCGCCTTCTGCCATCAATTCATCATGATTGCCCTGCTCGATAATCTCGCCGTGATTGATCACCAAAATCAAATCCGCGTTTTTAACGGTGGAAAGACGATGCGCAATCACAAAACTTGTTCTGCCTTTCATAAGCGTCGTCATCGCGTCTTTAATGTGAACTTCCGTGAGCGTGTCAACGTTGCTTGTCGCCTCGTCCAGAAGCAAAATAACGGGGTCTGATAAGAAAGCGCGGGCAATTGTCAGCATCTGCTTCTGGCCTTCTGAAATGTTGGACGCGTCTTCGTTGATGACCGTTTCATACCCTTGCGGCAGCTTTTGGATGAACGCGTCCGCATACGCCGCTTCTGCCGCGCGAATGACTTCTTCGTCCGTTGCGTCTTCGCGTCCGTAAGCAATATTTTCGCGAACGGTACCGTTAAAGAGCCACGGCGTTTGAAGAACCATGCCGAACATGTTTCTTAAATCATTGCGTTTCATTTGCGTAATGTCTGTTCCGTCAATTAAAATCCGGCCGCCGTCGATTTCATAAAACCGCATTAACAAATTCAAAATGGTTGTTTTTCCGGCGCCGGTCGGGCCGACAATCGCAACGGATTCGCCCGGATAAATATTCAGATTCAAATCATGAATGACGGTTTTTCCGGATTCATAACCGAAAGAAACGTGATCGAAAACAACGGCGCCGTCCGGGTTGACAACAGATATGGCGTCAGCGGAATCAGGCTGCTCTTCTTCTTCATCCAAAATTTCAAAGACGTGTTCGGCGGCCGCAATTGTTGATTGAATTGTTGTGATCACCGTTGAAATTTGTGAAATCGGCTGTGTGAACTGTTTGGAATAAAGAATAAACGATTGAACGTTGCCGATGTTCATTGAGCCTGCCAAAACAAACAGGCAACCGATGATACAAACAAAAACGTATCCGATATTTTGAACGGAAAACAAAACCGGCATGGCAATGCCTGAAATAAATTGAGATTTCCAGCCGACATCATACAAATCATCGTTGATGCCGTCAAACTTTTCAGATGCTTTTTGTTCGCGATTGAACGCTTTAATGATTTTGTGACCGGTATACATTTCTTCAACATGACCGTTCATATCCGCCATTCGCTCCTGCTGATGCTTAAAGTAAGGCTGAGATTTGTTCACGATCACTTTTGTCAAAACCGCCGACACCGGCAGAATTAAGAAACAGATGAGCGTCAGCAGCGGATTCAAATAAATCATGATGACCAAAATACCGATAATCGTGATGGCTGACGTGATCAGTTGAACAATGCCTTGCTGAAGCGTGTTGCTGATTGTGTCCACATCACTTAAAATCCGGCTCATGATTTCGCCGTGCGTATGCGAATCATAATATTTTAAGCGCAGGCGCGATAATTTTGAGCCGACTTCAACGCGCAAATCAGAAACGACTTTCTGAGTAATGCCGGCCATAATGTATTGCTGCGCGTAAGCGAAAAGGGAACTGCCGACATAAAGGCCGAACAGCAGAACCAACAGCGTTGTCACGGCAGAAAAATTAATTCCCGCAATCCGGCTGTCACTGCCGATAACGCCTTCAAATAAAACATTGACAATATCACCGATGAGCAGCGGCGCTAAAACCGAGAAGGCCGTGCTTAAAACAGCCAGAATTAAAACGACGGCGATTCCGATTCGATGCGGTTTCAAATATCCGAGAAGTCGTTTCAGCGTTTTTTTGAAATTCTGAGGCTTTTCGGTGATGCCTAAGAAACCCGGACCGCCGGGACCGCCCGGGCCGCCGCGTCTTTGCCGTCCGGTAAATGTTCTGTTCTGTTCTCGTGAAGAGCCGCTCATTCTGCCGCCTCCGCGCTGCCGTTTTGAGACGCGACAATTTGTCTGTAAACCTCACAATTTGCCATCAATTCAGTATCTGTTCCGATTCCGGCAATTTCGCCGTTGTCCAATACAATGATTTTGGAAACATTTCGAATAGTTGCGACGCGCTGCGCCACGATTAAAACGGCCGCGTCTTTGATTTCGGATTGAAGCGCGCTTCTGAGATTGGCGTCTGTCTTATAATCAAGCGCCGAGAAATTATCATCAAAAATGTAAATTTCAGGTTTTTTAACAATCGCGCGCGCAATCGTCAGTCTCTGTTTTTGGCCGCCTGAAACATTTGTTCCGCCTTGGGAAATGTATGAATAAATGCCTTCTTCCATGTTTTCAACAAATTCGGACGCTTGCGCGATTTCAAGTGCTTTCCAAATTTCTTCTTCGGTTGCGTCATCTTTGCCGTAGCGAAGATTGTCGGCAATCGTTCCCGAAAAAAGAACGGCCGTTTGCGGAACAAATCCGATTCTTCGGCGCAGATCCGCTTGTTTAATATCACGGATATCAAAACCGTCAACGTAAACCGCGCCGTCGGCGACATCATAAAAACGCGGAATTAAGCTGACAAGAGACGTTTTTCCGGATCCAGTGCCGCCGATGACAGCCGCTGTTTCACCGCGGTTGATTGAAAAGGAAATGTGTTTCAAAATCATTTTATCGGAATCGGAATAACGAAATGAAACGTTTTTAAATTCAACCGCCGGCTGATTTTCATCAACGGTGAAGACAAATTCGGCTTCATTTTCAGGATCTAAAACCGTTTGTTCCGTGTTCAAAACTTCCAAAATGCGGTCGGCTGATACTTTTGCGCGCGGAAGAATAACAAAGATAATTGAAATCATGACAACCGACATCATAATCATTGTCACGTATTGGATAAACGCCATCATATCCCCGACCGTAAAATTCGCGGATTCGATTCTGAAACTTCCGACCCACAAAACGGCAATCGTTGCCAGATTCATTAAGAAAAGCATTCCGGGAAAAAGAACAGCGGCGATTCTGTTGACTTTTAAGGAAACGGCGGTTAAATCATCATTTGCCGCTTCGTATTGGCGTGTTGCCGCTTCTTCTTTATTAAAAGCGCGAATGACGCGAACGCCTGTTAACCGCTCCCGAAGAATACGGCTGACACTGTCAAGCTTGCGCTGCATTTCTTGAACGGCGGGAATAATTTGACGGGAAACGACATATACAAAAAGAATGAGCAGCGGAATGACTGCCAGCACCACCAGCGACAATGTGATGTCTTTATTCATCATCAGCAAAATGCTGCCGAGAAACGTCAGAGGCGCAACGACGACGACACGAAGCATCATCATGATAACGTTTTGAAGTTGATTGACATCGTTGGTCGTACGCGTGACAAGCGTCGACGTTCCGAATTTGTCAAATTCTTCCAATGAAAAAGAATCTGTTTTATCAAACAAGTCTTTTCGAAGTAATTTTGCAAATCCGGCGGAGGTTTTGGATGTGAAATATCCGGCGGCAATGGAGAAAATCATACTGAAAACGGTGACGACAAGCATGTAAACACCCATCGTATAGATGTAACTGATATCGCCGCCGACAATGCCGATATCAACCATTCGGGCCATTAAATCCGGCAGCAACAGCTGTGTCAAACATTGAAGAAAAATTAAAAAGACAGCTGCTGTAATATATAATTTGTAGGGTTTCAAATACCCGAAAAGTTTTTTCATAAATGTCTTTCCCGATTACAAAATGTAAAATTTAAGATGAAAGATTAAACTATTTAAATTCTTGTTCCTTTTACAAAGAATATTGGTTTTAATAAGAGGAATTTTATGAATTTTACCGAATGGGAGTCGTATTATACAGAAATATTAAACAAATTCGGATTTCCAAAAGAAAAAGATGAAAAAACAGCACTCTGGCTTTCAAATGAATTCAAAAAAGTCTGTTCTTTGGAAAACCGGAATGATAAAATTTTTTCAATATTGGAAGAAAAAATCAGCCGTCGCCCTGTTGTCGTTTGCGGCAACGCGCCTTCGTTGGAAAAGGAATATATCGCTTTTTTGAAAGAAAAAAGCCGCGGCAATGAAATTTATATTGCCGCCGATGGCGCAGCAACGGTCTTGCTTCAAAACAACAGGATTCCCGACATTATTGTCACGGATTTGGACGGAAAACACCCCAATGACGCGATTAAAGAAATTGAAGCGGTTGATAAAGGCGCGCTTCTTTTGGTTCACGCGCACGGCGATAATTTGGACAAATTAGAGAAATATTTGCCGGCCTTTTCGGATAAAATCAATCAAAACACGATAATTCCGACATGCCAATGCCGCCCGCCGGATTATTTATTAAATTTCGGCGGTTTCACAGACGGTGACCGCTGTGTTTTTCTGGCTGACGCATTTAACGCGGCATCCGTTGTTTTAATCGGTTTTGATTTTAAGGACCCGAGTGTGCTGCCGTTAAAAAAGAAAAAATTGGAATGCGCTGAAAAGTTGATTCAATTAATTCGAGAAAAAGAGCAGAATCCTGAAAAAATTCGATTTTATTCGGAGTTGTAAATTCGTTTTTTAAAAATAAAAAAAGATGAATGGTTTTGAAAAGAATTATAACCCGAATCAACCGCCCGCTAATTTTCGTTCCGAATAAAATGAGGAACGGAAATTTGCGGATTCGTACCCGGCCGATACAGCAAAAATCAAATGCGGTTTTTTAATCCTATTACAGTCGTGTTGGGTGTTATTACGTGTCTGGCTTCGTTGTGTACGTTGTGCCGTGTCGCAGACCGCTTTGCCATTTGCATCTGCTCTTTTTTATCGTATCCGTTCGCTTGCGCGAACGGGGCTGTTGCTACCTGCCGTTTGCGTTGCTGTCGCCATCTGCCGTTTGCGTTTCTGTCGCCATCTGCCGTTTGTGTTGCTGCTGTCACCTGCCGGTCGCATTGCCGGCGCCTGCCCGCAACCGGCAGTGCCGCCGCGCGCGAGCCGCATCATTTCTTCAAAATAACGAAAACAGAGGGAACCGATTTCATAAAAAAAGAAAAGAGATGGAAACGATACATTTCTTGTTGAAATCAAAAACAAAAAAAACGTTTTTAATATAGGGGCTCGGTTATAAATATAAATAGAATGGATACTACATCATTTATGCTTAATTCATTTTCATTTATTGTTTTATTTTAAGAATTAAACCGGAATTAAAAAATGGATACGCTTGTTATTTGTATTGACAGAGACAACGACCTTGGTGAAAAGGCGAAGGTTATCACGCCGGTCATCGGCCGCGGCGCAAATATTGCTGCTGCCGTCAGTTTGGCGACTGTCGATCCTGAGGATTCCGATACCAACACGATTTTCGGCGGCATTCGAATTTTAGATGAACTGCGTAGCCTCGGTGTTGACGCCGAAATTGTTTCGTTTGCAGGCGATAAAAATGTCGGCACGATTTCGGATAAAAAAATTGCCGAACAATTAGATGAATTCTTAGCGAATCAAGATGCTAAAAGCGCTGTTTTCGTATCCGACGGCGCTGAAGACGAATCTTTGGTTCCGCTGGTTCAATCCCGCATTAAAGTGGATTCGGTTCAAAGAATCGTGGTCATGCAGAGTGAAAACTTGGAAAGCACGTACTACATGATTAAAAACTTCCTGAAAGACCCGAAACTGCTTCAAACATTTTTCGTCCCGATCGGTTTGGCTTTAATCATTTACGCGCTTGCGATGGCAACCAGCAATCCGCAGTGGGCCATTATCGGCACATTCTTCGTTGTCGGCATTTACATGATCATCAGAGCGTATTCGCTCAACGACAAATTGATTCTCAGCTGGTCCGAACTCAAAAAATCATTCAATTCGCATCAGCTTTCATTTGTTACAACCCTTGCCGCCATTTTTTTGTTTATCGTCGGAACGATTAGCGGTTCCATCAGTGTTTGGAATTTAACCGGCGGCGAAATCAGTTATTACGGTTTCCTTCTGATTGTTTCCTTGTACATCAAAAAAGCGATTTTATGGTACGCCGGATCAGCCTTTGTTTATTTGCTCGGAAAAATCGTTGACTGCATTTATGCCAAACAGGAATATCAGAGCTTAGTTGTGGAAATGCTTTTTGTTCTTGCAGGAACGCTTTTGTTCTGGAGTGCCGGAAGTTACGCTTTATCAACCATAATGCCTGAGCTGGGATATGTTTTTTCAGTTGCGTATTTCATCTACAGTATTGTTTTAGCTGTCATTATCGGCCTCGTCGGCATTTATTTCTCGGCCCAAAAAACCGAAGAGCCTGAAGAAGAAAAAATTCAGGAACCGCCGAAAGAGTCAAAACCGAAAAAACCGGAAACCACAATCATCGTCAAAGACGGAACAGAACAGGATGATGACGACGAAGAAACCATCCCGAAGCCGGTAAAAATCAAAATCGGAATTCGAAGCAGCAAAGAATAAATCAAAAAACGGTTGCTTCAATTATTTCCATTTTATTTTATTATTTTTTACTATTTTTTTGAAAAACGAAATACATTAAATGAATATTTTTAAAAAAGCAGAGACTGTTTTTTGTAAAAATCAAAGATGTAGCAACGCGTGTGTACGGCGGCGATGGTGACAGGACAGAGCAGCAGCAATGCGAACGGCAGGCAGCAGCAACAACGCGAACGGAAGGTAACAACAGCAACGCAAACGGGAGGTAACAGCAGCAACGCAAACGGTAGGTAACAGCAGCAACGCAAACGGCAGGTAACAGCAGCAACGCAAGCGGTAGGTAACACAGCAATGCAAACGGCAGGTAACAGTACCCACGTTCGCGCAGCGAACGGCTGTCATAAAAAGAAGCAGATGCAGGCAGCAAAGCAGACAGTAAAACAGCAAGCACAGTAAAACAGACAGATGCAGAAAAATAAATGAATTTGAAAAATGCTTTTCTATTTTTGCTGTATCGGCGGAGTACGAATCCGCAAATTTCCGTTCCTCACTTCGCTTTGCTCAGATCGGAACGAAAATTAGCGGGTGGTCGTTTGGGATTTGAAAAAAGAAAAAAACATGGCACGGAAAATAAAAAATGGAAATGAAAATAAAAACGAAAAAAAGAAGAGAACAAAAAAAGAAAAAAATCTTAAAGAACTTCTTTCCATTTTTCAATATTTTTCGAACTGATTCCGGTTTCCCGAGCCAATTGAGCGGCATCGGCGCCTGCTAAATCGGCGAGCGTCATAATGCCTGAGTCATTTAATTTTTGAAGCGAGGCTGTGCCGAGTCCTTTGATGTCGGAAAGCTCTGTCGGATTGGCGGCTTTGGCTTCTCGTTCGGCTCTGGCAGCGGCTTTTTCTTTTTTGATGCGTTTGGCGCGTTCGGCGGATGTTTCGGCAACGATGCCGTTTTTCTCGTCTTCTTCTAACTTTTTCTGCCATTCAATGAAATTGCATTGCGGACAGCCGAGTTCCCACGGGCGTTTTCCTTCAGTGATGATTTTAATCTTATACATTTGGTGCTCGTCACACATTTTGTCGGTCACGACAACCTGACCGGTTCTCGGAACGGGGAGGGAGAAGTCACACTCGGGATAGCCGTTGCAGCCGATGAAGCGCGCGCCTTTCTTGGATTTGCGTATGCTCAAGTCTGATCCGCAGCGCTGACATTTTCCGACGATTCTGTCTTCGCGCAAACCTGACTGGAGAGATCGCCCGATATCTTCATGATTCTTTTCCAAATCATCAAAAACGCTGTTTAACATTTCTCTGGATTCTTTCAAAACATCGGATTCCGAAATTTGTCCTTCTGAAATTTTATCCATGTCGGCTTCCAGCTGTTTGGTCATATCCGGTTTGACAATGGTCGGCGCGTATTGTTCAAGCGTATCAATGACGGAATAAGCCATGTTGGTCGGCTGAAGGGGATTGCCGTGAATATAATAACGGGAAACAAGCTTGTTAATAATATCCGCGCGCGTCGCTTTTGTCCCGATGCCCATGTCATCCATAACACGGATTAAGCGGCCCTGACCGTAACGGCTCGGTGGCTGCGTTTCCTTATCAAATAATTCTTTATGCGTAATTTTTAAAACATCGCCTTCTTCCAAATGCGGCAAAACACGGTCTTCGGGCTTGTTGTACGGGTAGTACCAACGCCAGCCTTCATTCGTTAAACGGGAGCCGTTGGTCTTGAAATCTTCGGTGTTGATGTCGATTTCAACTCTCAGCGTATCCCATTCAGCTTCGCCTGCAAATGTCGCGAAGAAACGGCGCACAACCAATTCATAAATTTTCCACTCATCCTCTTTCATGTCAGAGCGTTTGGCCGGCGCAACGGGGTGAATCGGCGGGTGAGCCGGGTCTTCTTTTTTGCCCTGCGTCGGCTTTAAACCGTCTTTATCGGCAATTTTGAGAAGGGCTTTGGCATATTCATCAAATTCAGTGCCGACAAACATTTCAATCAAAGATCGAAGTTCCAAGCTTTCCGGATAAATTGTACTGTCTGTTCTCGGGTAAGACAAAAAACCGGCTTCATAAAGCGTCTGATACATGCGCTTGGCATTGTTGACGGAAATGCCGACAGCGTTGGCCGCGACATAGAATTCGGTTGTGTTAAACGGAATCGGCGGTTTTTCTTTGCGTTGCTTCGCTTCAATGCTTTTGATTTTAGCGTCGCCGCCGACAATCACATTAGAATAAACGCGTTCTGCGATTTCTTTTTCAAAAATGCGGTTGGTGTGGTATTCCGCGATGAATGATTCCTTGGATTTGGTTTCAAGTGTTGCCTCAATTTCCCAATATTGAACGGGAATAAAAGCTTCTCTCTCTTTTTCACGCTCGACGATCAGTGCCAATGTCGGCGACTGAACGCGACCGACAGATAAAAAGAGCTTGCCGAGACGGCCGGCACAAAGTGAAATGTAGCGAGTGAGTGCCGCGCCCCAAACCAGGTCAATGACTTCGCGGGCGTGACCGGCATCCGCCAAATCAAAATTCACGGTTGTCAAATTATCAAACGCGTGTGTGATATCTTTGGGCGTAATCGCACTGTAAAGCGCGCGATTGAACTTAACGTCAGGATTTACGGACTGGACCAATGTCAGCGCTTCTACGCCGATGAGTTCTCCTTCTCGGTCATAGTCAGTTGCAATCGTCACGATGTCGGCTTTTTTGCCGAGAACTTTCAGTGCCGTGACAATTTTCTTGTTGGTTGTAATCGGTACGATTTCCGCGTCAATTAAATCTCTGGCCGAGTTTTTCTGCCAGTTATTATATTCATTCGGAAAATCAATTCCGACAACGTGTCCGCTGAGACCCATGACAATCGTGTGATCATCATTATAAGTAAATTCGTATGTCTCAACGCCTAATTTAGGATAGCGGACTTTTTTAACTTTGTTTTCTGAAAGAATAGCCGCAATACGCTTTGCAGCTGTATCTTTTTCGGTAATAATCAGATACATCTAAAACTCCGGTAGAATGAAGAAATTTTTTAATTTTGCCTGCCGTGTCTAAATTTAAACACAATTTAAACATATTTTCATTTTGAATGGTTAAATGGAGAACTGTGTTATTTATATTTTTTTGAAACTACTTTTCTGCCGGCCCAAATAAAAACGATGGCAGAAGCTTCAGAAATTGAAAGAAAATAATTTAAAGAAGAATTTTAAAGAGTGATTAAAAGATTATTGCAGGAATAATCAATTCGCTCACGCTGTTTTTAAGAAGAATCTCTAAAATCGAAATTATTGAAAAGTTAACCGAGGTGTTTTTTAATAATTTCGATTAAATCGGCACTCTTAACGGGTTTGCCGACAACTTCTTTGACACCTGCTTTTAAGATGTCATCGCCTTTTGTTGAGGAGAATGAAGTTAAAGCAACGATGGAGGCTTGAGAATCGTATTTTAAAATTTTCTCTGTTGCCTGAATACCGTCCGTGTTTGGCATAACGATATCCATAATCACAATGTCGGGGTTGAATTTTTTATAAATCTCGACTGCCTTTTCACCATCCTTTGCTTGTTCAACAATATATCCGGAGTTCTGAATAATTTGAACAAGAAGGTCACGAAGCAAGTCCTCATCATCAACAACCAGTACTTTTTTTTGCATAATAGATCACTCTCATAATTAACCAAACTGAATCATACATAAAGGTATGGAAACCGACCATAACGACCATACTTTATTATCTCATTTTTTCTCATTTTTTCAAAATGAGGCTATATGATACATAACAGTAGGATAGATTATAAAGTATTCGCTAAATCTTTGGTTCATTGAATTGTATTTTAAAGAGGTGCTCCAATATAAAATAACTTCGTTGACAGCAGTGATAATAATTTTTTGAAAAAATAAAAAACAATGTAAATCAAAATAAGATACTTTCAAATATTTTTTGAATAGTAAACGATATTTTCAGTGAAAAATGAAAGAAAAATAAACCAAAAAGACGTAAGAATAGGATGATTTGAATAAAATTAAAAGAATAAAAGAAAATATAAAAAATAAAAAAGAAAATGTAAAAAAGAAAATGTAAAAGTAAAAAATAAAAAAATGTAAAAAAAGAAATCATGAAAAAACGTGAAAAATAAAAATGTTAAAAAGAACATTGTTAAAACAAAAAATAAAGAAAATAAATAAAGAAAATGGACTGATCGGGAATTGAACCCGAGGCCTCTACCATGCCAAGGTAGCGATCTTCCGCTGATCTACCAGCCCATAACGAATTAAAGATAAGAATTAAATTGAACTGAATTAAGAAATAAATGATGCTACTGCCGCTTAAATTCATATTGAATTGTGACGACGTTCGCGGATTAACACAAGGAATAATTTCTATAAATAATTGTCGATTTGGATGCAGTGATTCTCTCTCTCGAAAAAGAGAAGAAACAATGCATGGCAAAACCTTTAAATATCACAATACATATTAGAGGATTGTTGTCTCACGAGCATACAACAAAATCAAATTGGGCCCGTAGCTTAGCCTGGTGGAGCGTTCGGCTGATAACCGAAAGGTCCTGCGTTCGAATCGCAGCGGGCCCATTTTTGTTTAATTTTTCTTTAATTAAAATTTTAAATTATTGAAATTTACCGTTATCGTAAATTTCACAAACTGTTTTTTATGAAAATAATTCGGATGAGCTTTGCTTTTTATTTATTTTCTTTGTTTTTTACTTTGTTTTATTTTGTTTTCTTTGTTTATTACTTTGTTTTACTTTGTTTTATTTTGTTTTCTTTGTTTATTACTTTGTTTTACTTTGTTTTTTACTTTGTTTTTTTATGATTATTTAAAATCATCAATTGAAAAAATGAATGATAATTCAAAACGGAGATCAATAATAAAAATTCAAAATCCGGTTCAAAATAAAAAACTGTTTAATAAAGTCGTTAAAATTCTTAAATAAAAAAATATTTAAATAAATAAAACATAAGAATTAATTGACTGTTTTGACCGTTTAACAATTAATAGAAATTATCCGTTTCGGATATGATAAAACAATTAAAATATATTTTGAATTATACCAATAAGTTTAAAATATAATTAATCGGTTTATCTATTGTTTGAAATTATAAAACGTAAATAATAATAAATTTTGTGCAGTAGCCGCTTATGGTTTTCGTATCAAAAATTATTAAGATGATTTCATACAATTATTTCGCGAAATATATAATTTCGACCATATTGAGATTTGATTCTAATAACGAATACACATAAATATTATAACTTGATATTTATTAATTGTCCGAAATTTATTTGATGTAAAAATCACCTTAAATTTCAGGAACAAGAATCAGATTACATACAAAAAACGCGGCAGTATTTACTGCAAAATAAATAAAAACGTTAAAAACGAGTAAAAACGAAATGAGCTTAAATGAGGAACTATAATGAGTGAACAATATATTAGTAAAGATTCCGAAATGGTAGAATTGCTGAGAAAATTAGACATCAGTCGCCCTGTTGCTAAAACATTGGCCTGTTTATCTGACGGAAAAGAATTAACATCTCATTCTATTGAAATGTCATCCGGTCTCAGACAACCTGAAGTCAGCATTGCCATGCGTTATCTGAAAAACAACAACTGGATTGAGATCAGAGAAGAAAAGAGAGACAATGGTAAAGGAAGACCTGTAAAATACTACAAGTTAACCGTTCCGATGGACAAAATCATTGAAAAGATCGAGGAAAATATTCTCGAAGAAAGAAAAATGATTTTGAGAAACATCGAAGAATTAAAGAAAATTTCTTAAATTTTTATTTTTGTCTTTTTTGATTTTTTTTCATAAAAATACAACATTCTGTTGAAAAATATTATTTTTCTTTGTTTTTCAAAAATAATCTTTGTTTTAATCATTTTTAAAATAAATTTTTAAATAATTTTGAATAAAACGTTTCATTTTTTAAAATATTAATTTAAAATATCAAAAATTAAAAAAATAAAAGCCGAAGAGCTTGGCTCCTCGGCAAAAGAGAATAAAATCAATTTGTTAAAGATTGAATCGGTGCCGGGATGCGACCGCCGCGTTTAATGAATTCTTCAGAACTGAAAGCTGAGACATTCATGACAGGCGCAGCGCCTAAAAGACCGCCGAACTCAACCGAATCGCCTACTTTTTTACCGGCCGCCGGAATAATGCGAACTGCCGTTGTCTTTTTGTTGATGACGCCGATTGCCATTTCATCTGCAATAATTGCAGAAATCGTAGAGGCGGACGTATCGCCCGGAACGGCAATCATATCCAAGCCGACCGAACAGACACAAGTCATTGCTTCCAATTTTTCAAGCGAAAGCGCGCCGTCATTCACCGCGCGAATCATGCCCGCATCTTCGCTGACCGGAATGAAAGCGCCGCTGAGACCGCCGACTGATGATGATGCCATCGCACCGCCTTTTTTAACAGCATCGTTTAAAAGAGCCAAGGCGGCGGTTGTTCCGTGCGTTCCGCAGCGTTCCAACCCCATCGCTTCCAAAATTTCGGCAACACTGTCACCGACAGCCGGCGTCGGGGCTAAAGAAATATCAACAACACCGAATTCGACGCCGAGTCTTTGAGAAACTTCACGAGCCGCCATCTCACCCATTCTTGTGATTTTAAAGGCGGTTTTCTTGATTTCTTCTGAAATTTCCCCGAGAGACGGGTTTTTAAGCCTTCTGACAGCCGAGTTGACGACACCCGGACCGCTGACACCGGCGTTAATGACGCACTCCGCTTCACCGACACCGTGGAAAGCACCTGCCATGAACGGATTATCATCAGGTGCGTTGGCAAAAACCACCAACTTAGCGCAGCCGATGCTGTCAGCGTCTGCCGTCAGCTTTGCAGCCTTCTTAATAACATCGCCCATTAACGCAACGGCATCCATGTTGATGCCGGCTTTAGAACTGGCCAAATTAATGGAAGAGCAAACGCGCTCTGTTTTGGCAAGTGCTTCGGGAATAGATTCAATCAAACGGCGGTCACCGTTTGTCATTCCTTTTTGAACCAATGCGCTGAAACCACCAATGAAATTGACGCCGACTTCTTTGGCGGCTTTGTCCAATGTCTGAGCGACAGAAACAAAATCGGGGCTTTGACAGGCTTCGGCCGCGATTGCGACCGGCGTTACAGAAATGCGTTTATTGATAATCGGAATGCCGTAAAGGTCTTCAACCGCTTCGGCTGTGCTGACTAAGTTTTCGGCTTTGCCGACGATTTTTTCATAAATATTCTGATTGAAAATATCAATATCGGGATGAGAACAATCTCTTAAACTGATTCCCATTGTTACGGTACGAATGTCTAAATTTTCCATCCGGACCATTTCAATGGTTTCCAAGATTTCTTCAGATGTCAAATACATAATAGAAACTCCGAATTAACTATTAAATGCGGTGCATGTATCTGAAAACATCTTCGTGCTGAACGCGGATTTCGACTTTGAGATCCTGACCGACTTCAGTCATTTTTTCCTGGAAATCCTTCAAAATGAAATTTTCATTTTTGACTTCACCGATCATAAGCATCGTAAAAATGTCTTCCATGAGCGTTTGACGAATATCAATAATATTAACGCTGAAATCGGACATGACGCGCGTCACACCGGCAACAATGCCGACCGTATCGACACCGATCACTGTAATAACAAAACGATCTGTTTTCATGTTTATTTTCCTGATAAATGTGTAAAAGTAAAGTTACCGCTTACAAATTTTGCAATAATAAACACTCAAACGATTTAAAGTATATATCCGTTTTTCAAATAAAAATATAATACGTTGATTAATTGTTTTTAATTAAAAATATTTGAATTAGATGAAACTCATTAATTTTCTAAAATATTGTAATAAATTAAAAAAGAAAAATGATGAATTGAAATAAAAAATAAAAAATGAAATTGAAAAAAAGTGAAATTGAAAAAAAGTGAAAAATAAAAAAGAAATGAAAATAAAAAGATGAAAAATTCGATTAGAATTAATCGAATTTAAATCCTTTATTTTTCTCAATGTGAGCGACAAGTCCGCCGTCATTGAGAATTGTAATCATCGCATCAGGCAGCGGTGAGAAGGTGAGTTCAATGCCTTTTGTCACATCTTTAATGAGACCACCGGCGAGATCGACTTCAAGCTGGTCGCCTTCGTCAATTTGGTCGGTGTCACAGATAAGAACCGGCAATCCGACGTTGATTGCGTTTCTGTAGAAAATGCGGGCGAATGATTTTGCCAAAACGGCGCTGACGCCGGCCATTTTAATAATTGTCGGGGCGTGCTCACGGGAGGAGCCGAGACCGAAATTGTTTCCGGCAACCACGAAGTCGCCTTTTTGAACTTTTTTGGCGAACTCGGGATCTGCGTCTTCCAAAACGTGTTTGGCGAGTTCCGGAAGGTTTGTTCTTAAGTGGAACAAACGGCCGGGAGCGATGTGATCGGTGCTGATGTCGTCGCCGAATTTGAATGATTTGCCTTTCATAATGTCTGCCATTTAAATCACCTCACGCGGGTCTGCAATCACGCCGGCAATCGCTGTTGCGGCGGCTGTTGCGGGAGAGCCGAGATAAATGAAGCCTTCCGTGTTGCCCATGCGGCCCTGGAAGTTTCTGTTCTGCGTTGCGAGACATGCTTCGCCGTCAGCGAGCGCGCCTTCATGAACGCCGACACACGGACCGCAGCCGGGTGCCATAATAATTGCGCCTGCTTTGATAAATATTTCAATATATCCTTTTTGAACGGCTTCCAAATAGATTTCTTTAGAAGCAGGAACGATAATCAAGCGCGTGTCAGGGTGTCTGACTTTGCCTTCCAAAACTTTGGCAGCGATTTCAAGGTCATCAATTCTGCCGTTTGTACAGGTGCCGATAAAGACCTGATCGATTTTGGTGCCGGCAACTTCGCCGACGGTTGCCGTGTTGTCAACAGTGTGCGGTTTTGAAATGGTCGGTTCCAATTTGGAAACATCAATATCAATCACGCGTTCATAAGTTGCGCCTTCGTCGACTTTGATTTCTTTGAATTTGTCGCCGCGACCGCGTTCTTCGAGATACGCTTTGGTCGTTGCGTCGGTTTCAAAAAGACCTGCTTTGGCACCGGCTTCGACGGCCATGTTGGCCAATGTAAATCTTTGAGACATGGTCATTTTTTCAATGGTTTCGCCGCGGAATTCAAGCGCTTTGTAGGTTGCGCCGTCAGCACCAATCATGCCGATTAAATGAAGAATCAAATCTTTTGCATAAACGCCTTTGGGGAATTCGCCCGTGACGTTGACAAGGAAAGTTTCGGGAACGCGGAACCAGGTTTTGCCGAGCGCGATACCGACTGCAACGTCAGTGGAACCCATGCCGGTTGAAAATGCGCCGAGCGCGCCGGATGTACAGGTGTGGGAATCGGCACCGATTAAAACGTCTCCCGGATTCACATATGTTTCAACCAAACGCTGGTGGCAGACACCTTCGCCGGCTTCGGAAAGATGCGCGCCGGTTTTCTTGGAAAATGTTCTGAGAATCACGTGAGCGTTTGAAAGATCTTTTTGCGGACTGGGCGCGGCGTGGTCAATAAAAAGAACGGTGCGGTCAGGGTTTGCGGCCTGAACCAAATTCATTTTTTCCAGCTGCTGAACCGCGAGCGGTCCTGTTCCGTCCTGGACAGCGGTCACATCAACATCAACAAGCGTGATGTCGCCGGCATAAACGTCTTTGCCGGCACGGCCGCTGATAATTTTTTCAGCTAAAGTTTGCGGTTTTTGTGCCATAATCAATCACATTTCAAAAATAATGAACAGATAAAAAGAAAACGAGAGGCAGATAATCGCTCTCAGTAAGATATTTCTGTTTTGGATAAGAATTGACTTTAAATATAAAATAGTATTGGAAAAGCCGACATCGTATCCTTATTTCTCATGTTTTTTAATGTTAAAAAATAAATAAAAAAAGGAGAAGAGTAAAGTAAAAAGAAACAAAAAAAGAAAAGAGAAGAGTAAAGTAAAAAGAAACAAAAAAAAGAAAAGAAGAGAAAAAAGAAGAAACGAAGAGAAAAAGGAAAAAAGAGAAAAAAGAAGAGAAAAGGGAAAAAAGAAAAGGAAAAACTTTTCTTAAAGTCCTTCCAGAATGTGTTTTTCACGGTCTACTTTCCGATCCAAAAACGGTTCGACTTTTATAATGACATATGTATCCGCCCCGAACCGCTGTTTCAAACAGTTTTCAACTTCTTTTTGAATTTCAGCCGCTTCTTTGACGGTTAAATTCTCATCAATCATAATATGCATATCAATTGCCTTGGAACTGCCGAGCTTACGTGTTTTCAGCGAATGCATATTCAACACGCCTTCGCAATCCAGAATGATGGTTTTGATTTCTTCATTGATTTCCGGGCTGAGAGACGCATCCATCAAATCATTCGTGCTGTTGTAAATGATTTTAAGGGCGATATAAAGAATGTAAAGTGCCAAAAGAACCGCCATAATCGGATCAAGAATTGCCCATTTATCGCCGAGCAGAATCGCGGCACCGATGCCGGCTGCAACGCCGACAGAGGAAAACGCATCTGTTCTGTGATGCCAGGCATTTACTTCAATCATGTCGCTGCCTAATTTTTTAGCCACTCTGTGCGTGTACTGATAGAGCAATTCTTTTGCGATAATAGACAAAAGCGCGACATAAAATGTAATCATTGCCGGCTTTTCAATCGGCGTTCCTTCAATGAAATCATAAATTGTCCCGGCGGCTTCAGATAAGATCAGCGCGCCTGCAAGCAGAAGCATGACACCGACAACAACGGAAGCCAAACTTTCGATTTTTTTGTGACCGAAATTATGACTGTCATCTTCCGGTTTTGCGGAAATTCGGATACTGAAGATAACAACGAAATCGCTTAAAAGGTCTGAAAGTGAATGAACACCGTCGGCAATTAAAGCCGCACTGTTGCCGATAACGCCTGCAATCACTTTGAAAATGGTCAATAAGATGTTTACAGCCATTCCGATAATCGTTACACGTAAACCTTCTTTAGATTTGTATTCAGCATGTTGGAACGGACTCTGCAAATCCTCTAATCCAACGGTCACAGTTTCATGTTTTTTTCCTGTCAAATATTATTCCCCGTAAAGATTTTTCCGTAAACGGTAAAATTCTTTAATAAATAAAAGGGGATTAAAGTATTTAAAAAACAAACAAAATGATTTTAAGACTCTTCAACTCTTTTGAATATCATCAATTCTTTTGAATAAAATGAATGATTTTAACCGTGCCGAAAGGAAATGAATGATAAAAAAAACAAGTGATAATTGATAATGAGTGATAGGGTGATGATTAATAATGAGTGATAAAATGAGATTGTTTATTGCCGCCCACTTTCCTGAAGAAACAAATCAACGGTTATTAGAATTCAATAATTTCTTAAAAGAAAACGCAAGAGGAAACTTCACAAAACCTCAAAACCTGCATATGACGCTCATTTTTCTCGGTGAAACAGATTCCAAAACCGCAGATAAGATTGTAAAAATAATGGAAAATACAATCCCAAACCACCCGGTAACCATGAAATTTGAAAAAATCGGGCGATTCAAAAGAGGAAATGAATCCCTTGTTTGGGCCGGCGGCGATTCCCAAAAACTTTCGGAAATTCATCAACAACTTTCAACTGAATTACAAAATACCGGCATCAATCAAGACTTGAAAAAATTCGTCCCCCATGTTACTTTAGGCCGGCGGATTCAATTTAAAACACCGTCGCGCAACGAAAAAGAAATTGATGAATTCTTGGCATCAATCAACGCCGAATTTGAAACCTCAATTTCCAAGATCAGTTTAATGGAAAGCGAATTAACGTCGACCGGTCCGAATTACAAAGAACTTTTCACGATTATTTTATAAAACAAAGCGAAACCCGAAACAACCGCCCGCTAATTTACGTTCTGACCGAAGCAAAGCGGAGGACAGAACGGAAATTTGCGGATTCGTACCCGGCCGATACAGCAAAAACGAGGACCTGTTTTTAATGTCAATTATTCGTCTGCATCTGTGTCACTGCATGCATCTGCTCTTTTTTATGACAGCCGTTCGCTGCGCGAACGTGGTGCTGCTACCTTGCCGTTTCCGTTTGGTGCTGTTACCTTGCCGTTTCCGTTTGGTGCTGTTACCTTGCCGTTTCCGTTTGGTGCTGTTACCTTGCCGTTTCCGTTTGGTGCTGCTACCTTTCCGTTTCTGTTCGCTGCTGTTACCTTTCCGTTTGCAGTTACTGCCATCGCCTTAAACATAAATCACTTTTTTGAACAAAATTTGATTATTGGAAGAATCAATCACCGTCAACTCGACGGTTTCTCCTTTTTTCAAAATATCTCGGGTCGGTTTTTTCGTGCTTGAAGAAATCGGATACATTATAACTGCTGATTTGCTGCTTTCAATACCGCCGATGAGAAGTGATTCACCGATTCCGAAGGATTCATTTTTGTAATATGATAAATCGGCTTCCGATTGATTAAACAAAATTCGAATATTTGACATTTGAAGCGGTGCGCCGCCGCTGTGTTCCAGTCGAACGGCTTTGTATTGTACGCTTCCGACAGTGACATTTTCAACGCGGGCGGTTAAGCTGACCGGCTGAGACGGCGCGGTAAATTCGTAGCTGAGAACTTCCGTTGCCAAGTAACCGGCCATGACGACCGTGATTGCAAGGAGAAGCAGGACGCCGACGACCGGGGAAATACCGCGGTTGTCGGAGAGAAAATTGAATTTTGAAATTGATTTTTTGGTTTTTTGAAATTTCATGATGAAAACCTCAAAAGAACTAAAAATCGAGTACAAATGAATGTTTTTAAATAATTTGAAAAAAGATGAAAATTGAAAAATAAATTAATAGATCCCAGATCATTAGAGTGGTCAAAGGCGTAGTACTTGAAAACAGCATCAAAAGAGTTAAAAATGCGAGGGGTGGGAGTTGAACCCACGAATCCCTTCGGAACCGGATCTTAAGTCCGGCGCCTTTGACCACTCGACAACCCTCGCACGTGGTTTAAAGAATAAAAAACTAAAAAACAATAAAAGCAACGTATAATCATAACGATTATATTTAAAGGTTATTCCCGAAGTTCTTTTTACTTTTGAGCAACAGCCGCGCGGTCACCGACGCGACCTGACCGTGAGAAATACAGCCGTCACCGGGCGGCAGGTTTTTGTGTGTCAGCAAATCAATGCCGTTTTCTTTTAACATTTTCGCCAAAACCGAAATGATGTAATCATTGTTGGCAACGCCGCCGGAAACGCAAACAACACGAATGCCGGAATCACGAACATTTTGCAAAACCATTTGGCCGATGCCTTCGGCAAAAGCGTGAACAAACAATGCCGCCAGTTGGTTTGGTGAAAAACGTGAATCTTCGCCTTTGATAACTTCTGTATAAAGCGCATAAAGCAGCGCAGAAGTATCAAAAACAAGCCTTCCGCTTTCATCAGACTGTTGAATCGCCGGTTTGAAATAAGACAAATCAGAAAGCGTCGGAATTTCGGAACCGATTGTTTCCGCTAAAAAAGACAAATCCGCTAAATCCGATCCGGCTGTCAATTCGGCAACTCCGTGATAAGCGGCAGATTCCAAAAGCATTGCCGGCTCCCCGTCAAAAGTCCGCTCACCGCAAAGACCGAGAAGCGCGGCGGCAGCATCCAAAACGCGCCCGGAACTGCTGGAAGCGGCGACGTTAAAGTTATTCTTCAATTGCGATAAAACGACTTTCGCCTCATCCGCGCCGCGCGGGAAAAATAAATTCAGCGACAGCAAATCCTCTTCGGAAAGTGTGCCGTCTGAGATATAAGGATAAAGCATGCCGAAAACCAATCGCGCCGGAAACTTCGTTGCCAAGTCGCCGCCTGCCATCGGCTGCGGCGCAAGTGACGAGAGTCTGACATAATCCGTGTAAGTGCATTTTAAGATCTCGCCGCCCCAAACAGTTTGATCGTCACCGTAACCGACGCCGTCAAGCGCGATTCCGAGAACGGTTGAATCAAGCGGCAAATCATTGTCCGCCATCACCGAACAAATATGAGCGTGATGATGCTGAATTTGAATCAATTTCGCCTTTTCTTTTGAAGCATACTCTTTGGCAAAATGCGTCGTGTTAAAATCGGGATGCATATCGCAGGCGATGATTTTCGGGCGAATTCCGGTCAGCTGACGAAGCGTTTCAAAAGCTTCAGCGTGATAAGCAGCCGTTTGCAAATGTTTCGTGTTGCCGATATATTGAGATAAAAAAATATTGCCGTCTTTTGCAAACGATAATGTATTATTCATTTCAGCCCCGACGCCGGCAACGCCTTTTGAATGAGAAAACGGAAGAACGATCCGTTCGGGAACAAAACCGCGTGAGCGGCGCAAAAAGACAGGCTCGTCGTTGACAAAACGAATCACCGTGTCATCCGTTCTGTTTTGAATCAAACGATTATGGAAAAGGAAATAATCAGCGATGTCGGAAAGTTTGGAAAAAGCATCATCATTGTCAATCACCATCGGCAATCCCGGAAGATTGGCAGATGTCATCACGACAACATCCGTTTTCAAATATTCGAACAAAACATAATGCGCCGCGGAATAAGGAAGCATCATACCGAGATTATGCAATTTCGGGGCCACTGACGGTGCAAGCGCGTAGGAGTCGGATTTGTTGCAAACAACTATCGGTCGGCGCACATTTTCAAGAAAAGAAAGTTCTTTTCCGGCTGTACGGCGAATTTGAGTATGATTAGAAGCGACAGCCGCGTTTCGAACCATAACGGCAAAAGGCTGCGCCGGTCTTTTTAAGCGATTGCGTAAAAGACAGACGGCCTCTTCAGAAAATGCATTACAAACCAAATGAAAACCGCCGTCTCCTTTCAGCGCGACAATAAAACCGTCATCAATCGCTTTTGCCGCTTCCTTTAAAGCGTCATTGCCGGATGCAAGAACAATCGCTTTTCTGTCGCCTCCAGAATTTTTAGCCTTCCGCCCCGCTTTTTGTTCAAACGTATGGATCGGACCGCACGTCGGACAGCAGACCGGCTGCGCATGATAGCGACGGTCATTGACGTCAGTATATTCTTTCAAACACGCCTCACAAAGCGGAAATTCATCCATTACTGTATTTTTTCGATCATAAGGAAGTTTGCGAACAGTTGTGTAGCGCGGGCCGCAATTGGTACAAACCGTAAACGGATACAAATGACGGCGGTTTTGAGGTGATTGCATATCAGACAAACACTCCTCACAAACAGCCGTATCCGGCGGAATAATAGAATTTCCGGAAACGCCGGATTTGCTTTTTAAAATTAGAAAGCCGCCTTCAATCGCGGCTTCGCCTTCCGGCAAATCAGTGACATTCAATTCATCAATTCGGGAAAGCGGCGGATTTTTCGTCGTTAAATCCGACAAAAAAGAATTCAGATTTTCGGTGCTGCCCGCCGCGAGAATTTGAACCATATTTCCGAGATTAATGACGGAACCGGAAATGTGATTTTCAACGGCAATCCGATAAACAAACGGACGAAAACCGACGCCTTGAACGACTCCCTTGACAAGCAATTTTTTGACCGGCATGATGACACCAAGAATCGTTAGGCAACCAAATCTTTTCGGATTTCTTCAAGCACCAGCGGAATGAGACGATCAATTGCCGCAGCGACCTCGGGGCTCATTTCGGTTGTTAAATTAACTTCATCCGGATGTTTTTGGATTTCAACGCCGTAAACGACAATTTCGGGCAAGCCTTGAACTTCGCGGGCAATGCCGAGAACGGTCGGGACGGAAACGTCGTGTGACGACATCATTTTGCCGACACCCTCGCCGTCTAAAAGGTCTTCGCCTTTAATTCTTAAAATCGCGCCGAGATTTTGATCGCTTTTCAGCGCGTCAATAATGATAATTTTATCAAAGCCTTCCAAAAAACAAAGCATATCCAAACCGGAAACACCCGCGTCCATAATATCAACTTCAGATAAGCAGGAAAGCGACTCAGCCGGCAAATTCAAAAAACAAGAATCAGATAAAGATGCGCCGCCTTCTAATTTATCCTTCATTGCCGTCAGTTTTTCAACCGTATGAATACCGACACCATCGTCGCCCATCCATAAATTGCCGCATCCCATGATTCGAATTGTTTTTGAAAGTGTCATAAAAATCACCGGCGATAGAATGAATAAATTCAGCCTCTCGCGAATATAATTAATCTTTATGAAATGAATTATCAATGTTGTATAAAAGGGCTTCTAATTTCGATAAAATAAAAAAAAGAAAGCTGCTTCGTTAAAAAAGTAAAACGTGAAAACATAAAAAGTAAAACATAAAAAAATAAAACGTAAAAAGTAAACGTAAAAAAATAAAACGTAAAAAGTAAAACGTAAAAAAGTAAAACATAAAAAAATAAAACGTAAAAAAATAAAACGTAAAAAATAAAACGTAAAAAAGTAAAACGTAAAAAAGTAAAACGTAAAAAAAGAAGAGAAAAGGAAACAGAGGGTTTCCTTAGATTTTCCTTTTCAATTTCAAATTTTAATGGTGTTCTTCTTCGTCGATGACCTGAACAACAGGGCTGTCCAAATATTCTTTACCGTCGATGAAAATCGATCTCCAGTACTTGAACACTTTGGTGTCGAATTCCAAAATGAAAGCGTGGCAAATCAATTCAAAGATAAAGAAGTATGTCAAAGCCAAGTGCAACCAGCGTGCAAATTCAAGACCGTTCATGTTCAGAATCGGTGAGATCCAGCCAAAGATAATCGTCAGCCAGTGAGCGATCGGAATACCGATGATACTCCAGTCGACCTTGTAAAGAACGATTCCGGTAATGAAGATCAAGAAGATACAAAGACCTTCAACAACGATGAAAATTTTGAACATCGGGTGAAGCTTGGTCTTGTAGTGACCGGTTGCTTTGTTGTAGACTGTAAATTCAGGATACTTCTCTTGCTTTCCGAAGAAGTTAAGAACCATACCTTTCAAGCGGCGGAAGTCATCTTTGTTGAAGATGTAGCCGTAGTAGAAGTGTTTGACAACACCCTTTACGCCGCCTTCTTGCCAGCCGTGGGAGAGAATTCCGTAAGGAACCAAACACCAGTTGGTCAAAATCAAGACGGGAACCATAACCATGTGTAAGACACGTGCGTTGTGGAACGTCATGATATCCCAGCCGAAGTAAATGTGCAGGCCGGTGAAGATCAAGACCAACATGGCGATGGCGTGGAACGTGTGTGTCCAGCGCTCAACCCAGTTGTATCGTTCGACTGTTTTGGTTTTCTGTGCATTTTCTGACATTTAGAAAACCTCCTCAGAATAATTCGTAATCTCTCGGAGCATTCTTTCCTGTTGCATCAATGGTGTGAATAGCACAAGCGACACACGGGTCGTAGGAACGACCGACGTGAAGAATGGCGACAGGGTTTGTGTAATCTGCGCCGCCGACATTGTCAACGCCTGAAATCGCATTACCGACAAGAGCTTGTTCAACCGGACTCGGAATTCCGTTTTCATCACGCGGGCCGAGGTTCCATGTACTCGGAACAATCGCCTGGTAATTCTTGGTTTTACCGGATTTATCTGTTGAAATCCAGTGACCGAGCGCGCCTCTGGGTGCTTCCCAGATACCCATGCCTCTGCCTTCTTTTGCAGCTCTTAAGTCAAGCGGTTCTGCAAATTTCTTTGCGGGGTCAATATCGTTGAGGAAGTCAACAATCTTGTGCGCAAGAATTGCGGTTTCCTGCATGCGGGCAAGAACTCTTGTGTAAACGTTTGCCGGGGACATGCCGTTGTCTGCGAAAGCTTTTGCAAGACCTGTAACCAACGGGTCCTGTGCGACAATCATGCGGGCAAGCGGACCGACTTCGGCAGGAATGCCGTTGTAACGCGGTGCTTTGAGCCAGCTGTATTTCTCAGTCGGACCTGCTTCGAGGTTGATTTGTTCTGCCTTGCTGACCGGAACGGTGGTTCCGTCGTACGGGTGTCTGGACGGTGTGTCGTCTTCATAGAAGGCGCACTGAATACTTTCTGTAATCTTTGTTGTGTCCAAGTCTTCGAACTTCAAGTTGCCTGAAACGACACCGGATGTCAAGAAGCGTTCACCGGTCGGGCTTTCGGGGTTGTAACCGTCTTTGGTGCTGTCGTAGAATGAACCGTAAGACAAGAAGCTGATTTTGCTCGGGTCCTGGTAACCGCCGAGTTTGTCGAGTCTTAAGCTGGCCGGAAGGCCGAGGATCTTTTCACCGACAAGTTCGGAACCGAATGCTGCAAAGAATTCAACATCTTTCCAGCCGTTTTCTCTGGAGAAGTCATTGCCGGAAGACTTGCTGATTAAACTTGCGAGGTGGTCCGTCACGAATTTAACGGCTGCGTCAGGTGATTTTGCCTGAGCGGTGTTTAAAATCCATGTGTCAAGAGGCACACCGAGTGTGTAGTTCTGAACGAATTCCATGACTTTCAAGTAAATTGCTGCGGACTTGGTAATTTCGCCAAGACCGGGTGTGCATGTGACACCGCCTGCAACGGTAACGGCCTGGTGGGGCATTTTACCGCCGAAGAGAGCAATTGCTTCCTGGAGTCTTTTCTTTTCGGGAATTGCGTTTAAGTAGCTGGTACCGACCGGAATTGCTTTGCCGTCAAGCTTGTAGCTGAGCGGCGCGAATCTGCCGAGCAATTCGTTCCAGACAGCTTGTCCGGTTGCGCCCAAACTGAGGGTGGAGCCGGTCAAAACATCTCTGTATCTCGGGTTGGCCAAATCGGGACCGAATAAAATGTAGATGTGTGTTGCATGACTTGCAATTGTGTTTGCGGCCTGAATGAAGTTTCTGACGGCAAGCGCGTTCTGCGGAACACTTTCGGCAACGCCGTAGAGGTCGTCAAGCGCATTTGTTGCGGTCATTGAGTGAGAAATCGGACAGACACCGCAGATTCTGGCAACGTGCATGGATGCGTCTCTGGGGTCTTTTCCCTGAAGCATACGTTCAAAACCGCGGAAAAGCATACCGCCGCTCTGTGCGGAGGTGATGAGACCACTGCTGTCAACTTCAGCGGACACTTTCATGTGTCCTTCAATTCTTGTTAAGGGATCAACTGTAACTTTAACCATTTTTCATCACTTCTCCTTGTTAACTCTGCGGACAGCGTGTACACCGGCTGCAACAACAGCTGCGCCGATTGCAAGAGCTGCAACGGTTCCGATGTTGACACCGAACAAAACGCCTGCGCTTTCTCTTTCAACATAGAAAGGCATGGAGCCGTTGGGGAAAATCGGTTCGACACAAGCGATACACGGGCCGCCGGCCTGCATACAAAGGCTTGTTCCGTTGTTCCATTTTCTGAGTGCACAGTCTGCGTGGACGTACGGTGCTTTACAGCCGACTTTCCACAAGCAGCCACCTTCTGCGAATCGTTCGTCAAGAACGCCGCGGTCATAGAAGCCGCGTCTGGGACAGTTGTCGTGAAGTGTGTTTTGGGGCGGGTAGAAAACTTTGGGTCTGCCGTCACCGTCTAAAACGCCTTCGAGGTTGTTTAAGTCAATCTTGCCGAGGAGCACTGCTGCGACGGTTAAGAAGAACCAGTCGGGGTGTGCCGGACATCCGGGAAGGTTGATGACGGGTTTGTTAATGCCGAGAACAGCGTTCATGCCGCCTTTCTTGTTTTCGGTTTGGTTAACGCCCATAAAGTCACAGTATTTTTTGACATCGGAGTCTGTTACTGTGATACCGCCGTAAGTTGCGCATGTACCGAGCGCGATAATTGCATTTGCATTTTTAGCAGCGTCTTCATAGATCTTTTTGAAGGGATGTGTTCCGATCATATTGATTTTGCCTGTGCCGTCGGGACCGTTTCCGATAGATCCTTCAACGACAAGGATGTAACCGCCTGCTGCGACGAGTTCTTTCAATAAAATTTCGCCGTTCAATTCAGAATTACCAACCAACTTGCCGTCAACAAAGATACCCTGCTGCGCCAAAAGCGTCTCGTGGTAAACCAAGCTGATGTTTAATTCGCTGAGTGCGTCCGCAAATTCCGGGCTGCTGCCGTTTAATGCGGATTCTGAACAGCCTGTACATTCTGCGCCGTGAAGCCAAAGAACTTTTGTCTCAGGGAATGCAGCCAACGCTTCCGTTAACTGGTTTCCGTAGAGTGAAACAAAAGAGGTTGCTCCGAGGGCAGCCACCGCCTTTAAGAAAGTACGGCGGTCAACCTTGAGAATATCAAGGTTCTTGAATTGTTCAATCATATTCAATTTTTCACTAGCCATTTGAAAACCCTCTACTGTAAACACTATAAAGTAGTAGCATCTGACTATATTCGCTATGGTGTATATAAACGTTGCCCACATCTTTAATTAAAAAACATGCAGGATTGAGCCGAAAAATGACAGTTTTAAAAAACAATTTTCGATATCTCAAACATTATTTCTGAAATTAGAGGAACCAAAACCCCGAAATGTGAAAATTTTTCGGCGAACAGAAAAGAGATACCCGAATCAGTCGAACCGACCCATTTAAATAAAAAAAGAAATTTTAGAAACATATCGTAATGATAAATGATGATAATAAATAGAGAAAAAGACGCGTTTAAAATGACAAATCCTAATACGATATGCTCCGAAAATGATGATAAAAAAATCATGTCAATAAAACTTCATTTTGAAGCGAATTGCTCTTTCGAAGAACAGGTTTATTAATAGGATGAAAGAAAACGACACAATTAATCATATATAATCATAAAATTAAGATAAAAAACAGAAAAAGAGAGGTTAAAAACATGTGTATTGCAATTCCCGGAAAAATTTCAAAAATTATTGACGAAAACAAAGCTGAGGTGGATTTCGGCGGCGTTTACAGAGAGGTGAATTTAGACCTGCTCGGCGGATCTTCTGAAATAAACGTCGGCGATCACGTTTTGGTTCACGTCGGCTACGCGATTTCAATTATTACGGAAGAAGAAGCTCGCTTAACTGCTGAAGCTTTTGATGAATTATTGGCCGCAAATGAAGCAATGGATCAGGAAGCCGGCATATAACGGGGATAATGATGACGAAAACAGATCCGTTTGTTAAAAATCCGGTGGAAGTTCAAAAGAAGTTGATTGAATCCATTGCCGCCTACCCGAAGCCGGCGCGAATTATGCACATTTGCGGCACGCACGAACGCACGATTGCAAAATACGGCATCCGCAGTTTACTTCCCGACAGAATTGAAGTTCTCAGCGGCCCGGGATGTCCCGTTTGTGTCACGCCCGATGATGACATTGACGCCGCCATTCTTTTGGCAAAAAAAGGATTAACCGTTGTCACATTCGGCGATATGCTCCGCGTTCCGGGAACAGAAGAAAGTTTGTTTGACGCGCGGGCCGAAGGCGCCGATGTGCGTATGGTTTATTCAATTGACGATGCCGTTAAGCTTGCCGAGGAAAATCCCGAAAAAGAAATCGTTTTCTTCTCAATCGGCTTTGAAACCACTATCCCGACGACAGCTGCTGCCGTTCGCCGCGGATTGCCTTCCAACTTCTCAATATATACATCACTCAAATTAACGCCGCCGGCAATCAATCTGCTTGTTCAGGACATCAATGTTGACGCATTTATCGCGCCGGGTCACGTCGCCGTGATTACCGGAACCGTCCCGTACGAAGAATTCGCGGAAAAAGGATATCCGATTGCCGTTGCCGGATTTGAATCATATGACATTCTTTTGGGCATCAAAATGCTTTTGGACCAAATGGAAGCCGGCACATCTAATGTCGAAAACGCCTACATGCGCGCGGTTAAAACCGAAGGGAATCCGATTGCCATCAAAATGATGAACGATGTTTTTGATATTGTTGACGTCGAATGGCGCGGGCTTGGGATTATTCCCGAATCGGGTTACCGTTTAAAAGAAAAATATCAAGAAAACGACGCGGCCGTCAAATTCAAAAAGATCTATGAAGATGATTTAAACAAACTTCGTGAAATCCGCAGCAAGAAGAAGAAGAACTGCATCTGCGCAACCATTCTGACCGGAAAAGCAACGCCTGCCGATTGCCCGATGTTTGACAAAGCGTGTAAACCGACAAATCCGATCGGACCGTGCATGGTCAGCGACGAAGGCATGTGCCACAGCTGGTACAAATACTGCCGCGATTAACGGAGAGACGAAAATGCATGAATATTCTCTGGCAATGGATTTGATGGAAAGCGTTTTGACGACAGCCGAAGACAACAACGCGAAAATCGTCAACCGCATCAGCGTAAAAGTCGGCAGAATCGCCCACGTCAATCCGATGCAATTGGAATTTTGTTTAAAATCCATCGGAGAAGGAACCATTGCCGAAAACGCGTCTTATTCATTTGAATATATTGACCCGGAAATTAAATGCGCTTGCGGTTATTTCGGAAAACCGGATGAGACGGAAGATGACTTGGATATGCTGGAATATCTGGTCTCTTTGATTTGTCCGCTTTGCGGCAAAAATGTGGAAGTAATCGGCGGAACGGAACTCGTTGTTGATTCGATTGATATTGATTAATAATAAATAAAACGTAAAACGAACAAAAGAAAATAAATAAAAAAGAATAAAATAAAAAACAAGAGGGATAAGAAATGTGGAATACTTTTTTGGCAACCGGACACATTATTAACATCGGCCATGATGTTTTTAAAGAAAACAGAAAGCTGGCCGACAAAAATCGCGAGACGCTTAAAAAATCAGGCGTCTTCTCCGTCAATATTATGGGAGCTATCGGCTCCGGGAAAACAACATTAATTGAAGAAGCCATCAAAGCGCTCGGCAGCAAATACAAAGTCGCGGCCATTGCCGGCGATGTAATTGCCGATATGGACGCGTCCCGCTTTGAAAAGCTCGGCATCAAGACAATTCCGGCCAATACCGGAAAAGAATGCCATTTGGATGCGCACATTGTCAATGATTTGCTCAAAAAGAATGATTTGAGCGGTTACGATATTTTGTTTATTGAAAACGTCGGCAATTTGATTTGCCCGACCGACTTTGATCTCGGCGAAGATATGAAAATCGTTGTTGTCAGTGTCAGCGAAGGAGACGACATCATTTTAAAACATCCCGTCATATTCAAGACATCTGATTTGGCAGTCATCAACAAAATTGATATTGCCGAAGCCGTCGGCGTCAATCCTGAAACGATGGTTCGCGATGTCAAATCATTAAATGATAAAATACCGGTTCTTTTAACCTCAAAAAAGCAGGAAGAAACCGTTGCCGCATGGGTAAAAACCATTGAAGATGCCATGCTTGAAAAGAAAAACGGAAATTAATTAAAAGATTCGGGAAACAAATAAGATGGCAAAAGAAAATAAAATATCAATGGAACATGGCGCAGGCGGCCAACAGATGCAGTCGCTGATCGGTGAAATCATTTTAAAGAATTTCACGAATACGTCTGCAGGCTCCGTCGGATTAGACGCATTAGATGACGGCGCGACAATTGAATTGGACCGCGATTTTTTGAACAATAACAAAAAAGCGGAACTTGTGATGACAACCGACAGCCATGTTGTGAAGCCGATTTTCTTCCCGGGCGGCGACATCGGCAAAGTCGCAGTCTGCGGCGCAATCAACGACTTAGCCGTCATGGGCGCGCGCCCGCTTGCCGTCAGCAGCGGCATGATTATTCCCGAAGGCTTCAGCATAACGGATTTGGAAAAAGTGGTTCATTCCATGAATGACGCGCTTGTTGAAATCGGCGTTCCGCTGATTACGGGCGATACAAAAACCGTTGAAGGAACCGCTTTAGATTCAATAATCATTAATATTGCCGCAATCGGCATCTGCGACGCGCCTGTTCGCGACTGCGGACTTCAAATCGGCGATAAAATGATTGTTTCCGGCTACATTGCCGATCACGGCATGGCCCTTTTGACCAAACGCGAAGGGTTTGAATTCAATTCTGATTTGGAATCCGATACGGCGCCGCTTTGGAAAATGATTGAACCGCTTTTGGCCGTTCAAACGCAAGCCGGAGAAAGAGCCGTCACCGCCATGAAAGATCCGACACGCGGCGGTGTTGCCGATTCATTAAATGAAATGGCGCAAAAAAGCAATGTCGGCATTCGAATTTATGAAGAAAAGCTCCCGATTCGGGAAGCTGTCTTTACATCATGTGAAATGCTCGGGTTAGATCCCCTTGAAATTGCCAACGAAGGAAAAGCCGTTATCGGCGTTCGACCGGAGTGTGCAAAAGCGGTCCTTAAGCTTCTGAAAAGCCACCCGTACGGTAAAGACGCGGCAATCATTGGTGAAGTCACGGAGGAAAAACCCGGTAAAGTGATTTTGATATCGGAACTCGGAAGCACGCGTTACGTCGATGTACCGACCGGTGACCCGATTCCGCGTGTTTGTTAAAAGTTTGTTGTATGGAAGAGATGGTTAACATGTCTAAGAGTAATAAGAAAAAGAGCAATAAGAGAAATCAATACATCTTTATTTACGCGACATTTCCTGCGAAAAAGACCGTAATGAAAATTTCGGAAAAATTGATTCAGAAAAAATTGGTTGTTTGTGCAAATATCAGTGAACACGATTCAATATATTCCTGGAATGAACGCGTTTATGAAGAGAAAGAATACGCCGTTTTCTTTAAAACAAGAGGCGACAAATGGAAAGCAGCCAGAGAACTCATATTGAAAGAACATCCGTATGAGACCCCGGTGATTTTAAAACTCAGAATCAGAGGTTACAGCCCCGGTTTTGAAAAATGGATGAACGACAGTTTAGACAAATAAAATTAAAATTTCAAAAATAAAAAAATAGAACCAAATGCCGGAAAAATCCGGCATTTTTTATTAATTTTATAATTTTTCATTTTTATTAATTTTTTACAATTACTTTTTACAAATTATTCAATTTGAATTCAATTCATAAATTCAATTTTTAAATTTACAAATTTAATTTTGAATTTGATTTTTAATTTAAAAATTCAATTCTTTTCCTTTGGGATATTTCACGCTGTAAACCAGATTGAAAACTTTTGATTCTCCCGGCTTCATATCGTATTCCCAAGTGACAACGCCGATATCTTCTTTATTAAACGAAAACGGCGTCGATTCTTTTGACAATTCAACCGTGATTTCTTTGTTGGAAGAAATCGGGTACTGGTCTTTTAAAACAATACGACCGGCGACGGTTCTGTTGTTTCGAACCGTCAGGCGGTAAGCGAATTCCTGCTTCATGTCACTTCCGAACAAGCCTTTGCTGCTGAATTCTTTCATCTTCTCGCGTTTGACGGTAACGCGTTTGTCTGTTCCGAGCGTCAATGACAGCTTGTCACTCGTCGAGTCGGCATTAATGTACGTCTCGCCGATGAAAGTACCGTCATAAGTGACGTTGGCAGTGCCGCTGAGCAAACCCAAGCTTTCCCAGCCGGCGATTTCTGCAATCAAATAGGTTTCGTAATCCAATTTCGGCGCGCAGTAATAGATAAATGTCGCTGGCATTTCGCTGCTCTTGAGTTCAATGCTTTGCTCTTTGCCGTTGCCCGGAATAGAATACGGCAAATCAATTTCATAAGTAACGTTTAACTGATTCTCGGATTCCGTGACGAAATCTTCCATGCCGCTTTTCAGCGTGATGACATAAGCGCCGGCAGATGCGTGAGGACCGAATTTACTGGCAGCCGTTGCCGGATCCAAAAAGACATTTTCTTTTACCATGGATTGGTCAATGGAATAGAAATAACCGGAATCAACAATCACGCCGTCAATTACATAAATCGGTTCAACCGGATTGAAATCGCAGCATTCCTCTTGATACTCCATAACGGCAGAAACTTCCGCCATTTTAGAATCATAAGAATAGTCGTTTTGAACCAAACGGGCCGCACTTTTTTGCATAATTCCCGGCACTGAAACAGGCGGGCGGTACGGTTCAACAAAATTCAAAAACCAAGCGTTAAAGAGCGGCGCGGTTTTTCCCATGCTCGGAACAGCCGTTGAAAGCGTAATTTTAACCTTTTCCCAATCAATGCCTGTTGTTTGGCGAACTTTGGCTTTAGAAATGATTTTAACCGGACTGTCGGCGGTGGCCACGTTAATGTCATGATACGGATACCAACCGGCGTTGGACGTGTAGCACCGAATCATCAAATCACAGTCACAGTCGGCAGGGGCTGAAAGGTTCAGCTTTAATATGCCTGACGCTTTTGTATTTTTTGCGGATTCCTGATTGAACTGAGCTGATAAGTCATTGATTTTTTCAAGAATCAAATTCGATTTTTCGCGGTCATCAAAAAGCGCGTCTTCCAATTCGACGGATTTGGTTTTGAAAAAGTCCAGCGCTTTCATCAATTCATTGATGTCGGCTCCTTTTTTCGGGCCGGATGTTTTCTTTTCAATGCTTTCGCGAAGCATATTCAGCATTTCCTCATTGATACGAATCGCCGTGTTGACTTTTTCATATTCTTTCTGCTGCGCTTGAATTTCTTCTTTTAATTTCTGAGCCGCCTCCCCCAAAGATTCGTCTTTCAGATAATTCACTGAAAATTCAAAAGAAGAAATAACGACACCGTTTGTCGTTTTGATTTTGATGCTTTTTTGGTCCGTGCTCGGACTGAAGCCGTCAATATAAACTTCACTGCTGCCTTTTTTGAGAGTCGCTTTTGCTGTATGCACCAATTCGGCGCCGTTATAAAAAACAGATGCTTCTTCGACTTTTGATGAGATTGTATAATTTTCCATAGCTATTGCCTCCAATAATAAATTTATTAAAATATCATATCGCTGCTGTTCACTTCGGAATCGGTTCATTGCCGACGCAGTCGATTATTTGTGTTTCCGGCATTTCCAACGGACAATGATAACGGAAATGCCCTCTTTCTCAATTTCTTTAGAACTCGCTTCAAAAAGCAACTGCATCTCATTATTTAAAACTTCTCCTGTAGCGGAGACGTCAAAATCAAAGGATTGAATCGTGGACTGATCGGGAATTGACCCTGTTTGAACGGCGGCGCGGATTAAATTTTCCGGATCATAAACCGCTTGCCCGCCCGTCATCGCCGCCGCCGAGTTATGCATCACATAAACGAGTTCGGAAACGCCTTTTTCAGCCGCTTCAATCAAACTGAGCAGACCCGAATGGAAAAAACCGAAGTCGCCGATAACGGCAATTGATTTTTTGCCGACAGCGCGGCTGACGCCGGAGCCGATACCGATGCCGGCTCCGAGCGAGACAGCGGAATCTAAAACAGAGAACGGCGCAACAATGCCGTACATGGAACAGCCGATATCGCCTGTCACCGGCAGTTTTGTTTTTTCTTTCAATCGGCCGAGCATTTCATAAAAAGCGGGATAAAGACAGCCGTCACAGAAATAAGAATTATCGGCAGGCCGCTTAAACATTTCAATATTTGTTGAAATCGGAACAGACGGCTGATTTGAATTTTCAATCGCGGATAAGATATGCGCTTCGGCCGTGCTGCCAAACGGCAAGTGCCCCGAACGTTTCCCGATGACATTTCCGTAAACCCGAATTTGATCTTCGATAACCGGTTCGGATTCTTCAATGACCAAAACCGTTTTGTGTTTTTCCAAAAATTGCCGGATTTGTTCAATCGGAAGCGGGGAAACGACACCGATTTTTAAAACAGGAATATTCGGCATTGATTTTAAAACGGCGATTGTGCGCGAATAACAAAATCCTGACGTAATAATCCCGAGAGAATTCTCGCCGCCGGATGCAGCGTTTCCAATCCGGCAAAAATCGGCGGCGGTTTTTGATAAAACAGAATCGTTGGCGTAATGTGAACGCTGATAACGCCCCTTCATTCGATATTGCCAAACATATTTGTCGGTTTTCAGGTCAGCACCCGAATCGGCAGCCGAAATATCTGCCGCGGCTTTAACTTCCGCTTCATCATTTAAAATTGCCGCCGTTACACGAACAATAACGGGTGCTTTGATTTTTTCGGATAACTGAAATGACGCCGTCAAAAAATTATAAATTTCCTGCGGTGTTGAAGGATCAAAAACAGGCGACCTTGAAAGATTGCCGTAATATCGGGAATCCTGGGAGTTCTGCGATCCCGTTACTTCAGGATCGTCGCCGACCAGAATAACGAGACCCGCGCCGATGGTGTGAATCATAGATGTCATCAGCGGGTCGGCTAAAACATTCATGCCGACATGTTTGACAACAACAAGAGACCGTTTTCCTGAAAAAGAAGTTCCGAGTGCCCATTCAAAAGCGATTTTTTCATTCATGAACCATTCAGAGGTTGATGAAAATTCGGGCGACTCCTGAAATGCTGTGACGACATCCGTTGTTGGAGAACCGGGAACGCCGAAGACGGCGCTGACATGATTGTCGGCAGCGGATTTAAGAACAGCTTGAAGGCCCGATAAAAAGGTCATGAAAAGAAAAAGGCGGGAGGAGTATATTTAGTTTTTAGTAAAAAAAGAAAAAAGAAAGCCGAAATAAATCGGCTTCGTTTAATTAATTTATTTTTTAATTTACTTTGAATTTATGTTTTGATTTATTTCAAAAATTCATCCGTAAACGGGAGTTTCATGCGTTCCGTAAATCGGTTCATCGTGTGTCGGGTAAATTGTTCCGTAGTCGGGGTAAACCGGCTGTTCGATCGGAATCACCTGAACACGCTGCCAGTTGGTCATGTTGTAGATGTGGATTTCTTTGTTAGAGAACACATACAGGTAATTATCGATGTAAGCGGAGCGGACAACGTAGCTGTCTTTGTGAACATCCTCTTTCATCAGTTTAATCTGACCGTCTTTGATTTCAAAGACATAGGCGGTGTCTGAGCCGGAAACAATCATGAGATTCTTGGCGGCGTTCCATGTAAATCCGTGGTAGTCGTAAACGCTGACATATTCGTCGGCGTTGAAGTAGAAGACATCCAACTCAACGGGGTTTGCCGGGTCGGAAACGTCGTAGAGGGAAAGTTTTGTGCGCCAGTCTCTCCAGTCGCCCGTGTAGCCGAAACCGACAAGCAGTGTGTCGCTGATCGGGTAAATGTAGCTGTAAGTGCCCTGCAATTTCATTTCACCGAGAACGGCCGGACTTTCCGGATTGCTCAAATCAATCAAGAGGAACGGGTCGCCGTCAGTGTATGTCATCAAATAAAGCGTGTTTCCGATGTAGCGTGTTGTTTGAATAGATTCACCGGTTGCGATATTGTCGAGTGTTCCGACAGTTTCCATTTCAGCGTTCAAGATGTTGACAATGGAACGAAGCGTGCTTTCTTCGGTTCTGTAATCATCGCCGACGGTTGAAATAACACGGAAGTAGCCGTCTTTTTCATCCATTGCAAACTTGCCATTGATTCTTCCGGGAACAACGCCTGAAACAACATCAAAGGTTTCCAAATTGATTTTTGTAATCGTTGTCTTCTCGGCTTCAATGATTAATGCGGAGGAGTAAGCGTTGTAGTCTTTGTAGAATGAATCATAGAAATTGGTGTATTCATCTTCCGTTAAGTCGGAAGTGTAATTGCCAATTGCTTCTGAGACAGCCATATACTTAATGCGTGTACTCAAGTCGTAGCCCATCACCTTTTTGACATATTTCATGGTGTCGGAGGACAAATAGTTTGACCCGTTTGATTCAACAAAATCCAAAAACATGATTTGAGTGTCGGGATAGTAATAGTTGGTCAAATACATGTTGTCGCCGGAGACAAAAATTGTTGTGCTGTAGGAACTGATGAACGCTTTTGTATCATCGACATCGCCTGTTTTAACATCCAATTTTGTGACATAATAAGTAATGTCGGCAGCGGGTCGGATGATCTCAGGACCGTACGGGTAGTAGCAGTCAGCGTAGGCCAATTCTTTGCCCATGTACATCATCGGGAAAACACCGAAACCGTATTCACTGGCGACAAAATACAATTTGTCTTCAATGAGGCGGGAGTCAACATAATATCCTTCATAGGATTGTTCCCACATGACTTTCGGGTTTGACGGGTCGGAAATATCGTAAGCGATGATTTTGCTTTCGTTGTACCCGGTTGCGATTGTAATTAAAAGGTCGTCTGCCAAATAGAGGTTGCCGCCTGTTTCTTTAATTTGAGAAATAATGGAAGCGGTTTCTGCGGGCATTGCATTAATGACAAGCGTGATTTGATAGGTATCATAAGTATAGTAAGGATACTTGGAATCGTCGTGAAGCGTAACATTTGTCGGATAGTACAGACCGGGCGTGTAGTAAATGATTTTGCCGTCTGTTTTGACGATATCGGCTTCATCGACATTGGCGATTTGAACGTTGGTCTTTGAATAATCAACGCCGCCTGAATTTCCGCCTCCGTCTTCTGTCATTGCGTCCATTGCCATGGGTTCCGGTGCCGCTTCGGGCGCGACGCCGGATGATTTCGCATAATTGGTTGATCCGTAAACGGATCTTCCGGATGTGCTGCCTGTTTCAAGATAATTTTTCAATTCTTTTTCTGATTTAAACGATGTCATGCCGACATTGTTCAAATCTTTATCATTGTCGGCTGATAAACAGCCGCCGACAATCACTGCGCCGGCAACGACAAGACATAAAACCAAAAGGATATGCATTTTTTTCATCATATAAACCTTCATTAAAACTTTCAACGAAATAAGAGTGCAAATATTGATTGTGAATTATTTAAAATTCATTTTTATGAATTGATAAATTTGTTAATCATATAAAATATATTGAATTCAATGTCGGTAAACTTAAATAATAAAATAAGTACAGCGGCATTGAAGTTGTATTGAAAAAAAGGGTTAGAATCTATTTATATATTTATTAAGCTGCAAACAAAATTGCAGTTAACGGACGACTTCTTGAAAAGTATATAGATACCGCCAAAGGGGAAAAATACAAAATCTAAATCCATACAGACGAAATCCATACAGACGAAATCCATACAGACGAAATCCATACAGACGAAATCCATACAGACGAAATCCATACAGACTAAATCTATACAGACCGTTCAAAATCCAAACAATTTTAATTGACATCTGCATTCTAACTCAAATATTGAATTCTAAATATTGAATCCGCGAATAGCAGGTGATTTATTGCAAACAACAACACAACTTTTGATTCTTGCTTTTTTTGTTTATTGGGCAATCATTTATTGGCTGAAAAAAAGAGGCACATTGGCGAAATACAACATTTCGGCGACCGGTCCGATTTTAATGATTGAAACAACCAAAGGTCTTCATTTATTGGATAAAATCGCGGCACCGAGATGGTTTTGGCGTTTGTTTGCAAATATCGGCATTATTTTGATGTTTGCCGGCATGATTTTCATGTTTTCGCTGGTCGTTTTTTCAGATCTTGCTCTTTTTCAGCAGGCGTTAGACGGCGTTTCGATGGAGCCGAATGAATACACCGAAATCCAAAATATTTTCCTGATTCCGGGCGTGAATCAGTTCATTCCGTTGGTTTGGGGAGCCATTGCTTTAATCGTGGCTGTTTTTATCCATGAGATGATGCATTCCGTTCTCGCCCGCGTCGAAGATATCAAGGTTCATTCCGTCGGTTTAATTGTCGCGCTGTTTCCAATCGGCGGATTCGCAAAAATTGATGAAAAACAGCTTTACGGCGATGAGTTAGACGTTTTTGATGAAACGGATATTGAATCAGAAAGCGAGTTTGATGATTTAACGGCAACAATTGAAGAAATACGCGAACATGAGAAGTTGGAAAAAAAGAGACTGGAAGAGGAACAAAATGCTGAAGAAGTTTTCCCGGTTTCTTCGGTTTCCCCGAATTCTGCCGTTTCTGAAACTTTCGGCGACAAGGTCGGCAATAATAAGAAAGAGGAACCGAAAGCCGCCACTAAAACGCAGCGTTCACGCATTCTGGCAGCAGGCGTCATGTCTAATTTCGTTGTCGCGCTGATTGCAGGCATTCTTTTCTTCGGCCCCGTTCTCGGTGCAATGGCCCCGATTGGAACGCTTCAAATCACAGATGCTGATAATCTTGCCGTGTCTTCGGGTTTAACAAAAGAAATGGTTGTGGTCAGCATTAACGGTCAAAATGTGACAGATATTGAAACCGTGAATCAGGCACTGGCAAATGTGACGCCCGGCGATGCCGTTACGGTTCGCGCGTCTTATGATCGGGTGATTGAAGAGTATGAAATTGTGACAAACGCGTCTGCCGAGAACATAAATTATGCAGGCATATTAATTCAGTCTGTTAATGCGGATTCTCCGGCTGACTCTGCCGGGTTGAAAGCGAATTCCCTCATCTTTAAAGTGGATGATGAATACTTAGTCAGCGCAGCAGACTTTTCAACAATTATGGAAACAAAGGCGCCGGGGGATACAATTCTCCTTTCGGTTCAAAATTATGATGAAAACGGTGCCGTTGTCGAAACACAAGAAATTTCGGTGACATTGGCTTCTAATCCGAATGATGAATCCAAGGCTTACATCGGAATTTATTACACGCCCGGACCGTTCCAAATTTCGCTTTTAGGCATTTCCGTCGGCGAATTTAACGCAGGCGGTTATTTGGAATACATGAAAACACTCCCGTCTTTGCTTTATTCATTTGATTTTTCAGAACCGAAAGAATCTGTCATGACGATTTTTTCCGTTTTGCTGATTCTGATGATGATGCCGTTTATGAGCATTCTCGGTGACGGATTCGGCGGTTTTTCGGATGCGATGATGCAATTCTTCGAACCTGTCGGCTGGGCTGAACCGCTCGGAATCGGCATCTTTTGGATTGCCAATCTGCTCTATTGGGTAGCCTGGCTGAACTTCTACGTCGGTCTTTTCAATTGCCTCCCGGCCATTCCGCTTGACGGCGGTCATTTGTTCCGGACATATTTTGTCAAGATTGCCGAAAAGCTCAAAATGAATCCTGAAAGAGCAACACGCATGTCTTTCAGAGCCAGCACCTACTTGTCAGGCTTTATTTTCCTGTCATTCCTGCTGATGTTCATTTGGCCGTATATCGGGCCGTATGTTCTCAGGCTCTTTAATCTGAATTAATCAAATGAATCAAACAAAATAACGTAATTAACGCAATAATAACACAGGCTTATCGGGCAATTGCAAAAACTATAAAATCAAAGACACCGTCTTTGAGCCCGATACTTCTGGGCCTATAGGGTAGCGGATATCCTGACGGACTTCGAAACATTTGCTTGTGAAGACATCCGTCGACTTGCGTTCGAGTCGCAATAGGCCCGTTTTTTATTTTTCTTTTTGTTTTTTATTTTCCTTTTTTTGATTATTTTGAAGCAAGACCCAAACACCGTTTTTTCGAAAAATGAATGAAAAAACAAAACAACCACCCGCTAATTTTCGATTTTGAATGGAGCGAAGCGAAATGAAAAATCGGAAATTTGCGGATTCGTGCCTGGCCGATACAGCAAAACTGAACCACTGCTTTACAATAAAATGTGCGTGTGCGGCACTTTTACATGCATCAGCTCTTTTTTATGGCAGCCGTTCGCTGCGCGAACGTGGGCACTGTTACCTACCATTCACTTTTGCTGTTGTTACCTACCATTTGTGTTCGCTGCTGCTACCTACCGTTCGCATTCGCTGCTGCTGCCTACCGTTCGCATTCGCTGCTGCTACCTACCATTCGCATTCGCTGCTGCTACCTACCGTTTGCATTCGCTGCTGCTACCTACCGTTCGCATTCGCTGCTGCTACCTACCGTTTGCATTCGCTGCTGCCACCTACCGTTTGCGTTCGCTGTTGCCGCCTCACCGTTTGGTACACCAACCGCTGCCGCTCGCGCGAATCGCCCGGCTTTAAAAATATTACAAAAACTGCCCCGCGTTTATAATAAATGAAAAACCCGGAATGTAAACCAGAAATTAATGAATAATAGATAAACAAAAAAGAGAAAGTAAAACGGCAAAAGCCGTTTTAAAATTCAAATAATTGAAAAAATTGAAAATGATTAGTGGCTGCCGCCTTCGCCTTTGACAATATCAACAATTGTGATTTCAAAGACAAGCGTTTCGCCGGCAAGTTCGGAATTGAAGTCGATGACGATTGTTGTTTGTGTGATTTCTGTAACGATACCTTCAACAACAGCACCGGTTCCGGTAACCAACATCAATTTATCGCCGACTTCGGGTGTTGATCCGAGGCTTTCGATAACATCAGTTTTGTTGTATGTCACGACCATGTCAGGATTGTACGGATAAGCGTCTTCAGGCGAAATGGTCACGATTTTGGTTTCGTGAGATTCCATGCCGATAACACCGTTTTCAAATCCTTTTATAACTTGGTGACTGCCGACAACAAATGTCAAAGGTTCTCTGCCGTCTTCCCCCTGATTGGAGTCAAAAACGGTCCCATCTACACGTTTCCCGACATAATGAACAGAAACGGTGTCGCCCTCTTGTACGCCGTGGTCAGAACTGATCGCCGGTCCCGGATAAAGGACAACTGCAATAATTGAGAAGAGCAAAAGGACGGCAAACAAACCGCCTACAATTGCCAACATTGGATTTACTTTTTTTGCCATATGTATAACCCGATATGATTATTAATAAATTTTAATTAATTTATAACTCTGTAAATCATAAATCATAGAATCATGAGTAATAAACATGATAAATCAAAAACACCGTCAAACACGATGAGTTTGAAAAATGTTTGTAAAAACCGAAATAAGATAAACAAATTTCAGACATTCCTGCGTTTGTATGAAGTACAAAACAATAACAGGTATCAATTGATTATGAAAAGAATCCTTTATTTAAAAAAGTTACCTTTGGAAAAATTGATTTTCGCTGTTTCAAACGGTTTTAAAAAACGGAATATATAAATAAAACAGATTGAATTTATCAATACATAATTATAAAATTTACGAGAATCAGAGAATTCAACAGAATTTTTACAAAATAAAAACTGAGAGGGTAAAAAATGGAAGAACAAACCGGAAAAGAAATTGTAAAAAGTATCGGCGACAAAATGGGTTTTACACCCCACGTTCTTGAAACTTTAGCAGAGATTGATGAAGATTTTGTCAAGCGTTACGGCCGCTGTGACGGCAGACTTTTGACAGACGGCGTTCTCCCCGCAAAAACAAAAATTTTAATGGCGCTTGCAGTTGTCGCTTCCAAGCAATGTGAATCATGCGTGATGTCACAGATGAGAAGCGCCATTCACAACGGCGCCACCAAAGAAGAAATCATGGAAACAATGGAAGTGATTTCCATCACATCCGGCGCGCCTGCCGTTGCCGCCTGCCGTGAAGCTTTAAAAGTGCTTCTTCTGGAAAGCAAAACAGAAGGCGGCAATTGTCAAAGAGATTAAACAAAATTAAAACAAAATGAAAAGATGATAAAAATGAAATTTCATCTTTCTTTTTATATTTTTGAAAAACCACTTTTTTTATAAAAATAATAAATGCCGCCGATTCCTGCAATATTAATGACCGCAATCAGCAGGTAATAAATCGGTTTCATGTATTTTGATGAAATTTTGGAATCGGATTGCGGAAGAACGTTTGAAATCGGCAAAAGGGAATCGGATGATTTGATTAAATAATCTGATAAATCAATTGATGTATCAGACGTTATTTGAAATCTGATCTCAGACTGAACATATTTCATTTTTGAATCGGCCGTATCCCATTTCAGCAAATAACTTCCCGGTGTCAGTCCGGCGATTGAATATTGTGAAAAAACGGCGTTTCGATTAAATCCCAAAGAATTGAAAACTTCAGATTCGCCGTCTCCTGTCAGTTGAAACAAACGAATTTGAACAGGCTCAGGCGCTTGAAGATAAAAAGCCGCTTTTTCTTTCGCCGGCAGAACTTTTCCTTTTGAAAATCGCGGATGTGTTTGAATATTGAATAAAGACAGCAAAGTCGGCGCAATGTCTTCCTGCCCTGTTTGTTCATAATAAACAACATTTTTCTGAATTGAATTTCCGTAAACGATAAACGGAATATTCAAAGATTCTTTGGTTTTGGAATATTTGGTTGAACTGTGCCCGCCGCCTTTTTTGTTCTGTTCTTCAAAAGCCATGCCGTGATCGGCCGTCAATAAAAAGAAAAGATTATTGCGGCGGCATTTTTCAAATAATTTCTCCAAATCTTTGTCCAATTTTTCAACAGCATCCAAATAAGCAAAATAGCCGCGGTAATGCCCGGTTGAATCGACGGCGCCGACGCTGATGACAAGAATAAATTTTTGCCCGGGATATTTTTCCATCACGGATAAAACTTCGCAAGCGGTATCCAATCCCCAGCGATTGTAACCGGCATACTTCTCACTGGTGTCTTTTGTATTAATGTAGGACAAAGCGCGGTTTTTCTGAAAATTAAAAACGGAAACGATGTCATTGATAACAGCTTGATTCGAGCCGTTAAATGAATTTTGCTGAATTGTAAAATCCATATTGTTGACCGAGTTTGTTTTATCATAAATGATGACATCGAATTTGCTGCGCATCGATTCGAAATCCCCGCGCTGCATGATTCCGATACATAAAAATCCCTCCTCCCTCAAAACATCCATAACCGTTGACTCCGCGTACCCGACAATTTCCGCATCCGCTGAAGGATTTCCGGTAACAAGAACAGAATGACCTTTTTCAGTAACAGGAACAGGAACTTTCATTTGAGAAATTCGGAACCCGCGATCCCAAATATTCGGCAAAACGGAAAGAGAAGCTTTTTGAACAGATTCGCCGGAAAGTGTTTCGCCCTTTAATTCGGGAAACAGATAATATGAACCGAGCCCGTCAACGATTAAATAAACAGCCCCGTCGGGTAAAGTATTATTTTCATTGAGATTTGTGTAAAACGTATTATTCTGAGGCTGACCGGAATCGGCCGCAAAAGCAGGGACGGAAAACGAAAAAAGAATCGAAAGAAGCAAAACGCATAAAATGAAAGATTTGATTGATGGTTTGATTGATAGTTTGATTGATGTCATGAATGGGACAAAATGCCTGAAACATAATTAATTGCCGAAATTTTCGAAACAGAAAGCTTTAAATCAAAACTAAAATGTATTTTTCCGACATAGGACTGTCCCTCATGAAAATTAATCCCCGCTGCACTTATTGTCTTTTATCGCGCGTTCATTACCAATGCAATCTCGTCACAGACGATGCCGATTTGATTCATAAAGTTATGAAAGAATGTATTTCTGCTTTAGGTGATGAATATGACCCGTCACGAACATCAACGCACATCGGAACCGCAGTTCATCGCCGCTGTTTTGAAGTTCTTGAAAATCACGACCCGTATAAAGAAGTAAAGGAAATGAACACCAAAACGGCTTTGGAACTTCTCCCGTCTGTTCAAAAAATCATATACGGGGAAAATGAAAAAGGAGAAGCTTACACTGTTGAAAACAGTCCGCAGCCGTTGGAAGAAACGTTTGAAAAAGCCGTTTTGGCCGCGGTCATCGGGAATTATTTTGATTTCGGCGTTATGGGGCTTGACGCTTCCGACGAGGATTTCAAACTGAAATTTGTTTCATTTTTTGAAAAAGGATTGGACATCAATGACACAAAAGAAATGATGAACCGACTCCAAAAAGTTGTTTATATCACCGACAATTGCGGCGAAATCGTTTATGACCGCGAGGTTTTGAAAGTCATTAAACACATTCAGCGTCTTCAATATGAAAACGAAAAAAACGAAAAGAAAAACGCTGAAGCTGTCCTCCCGGAATTAATTTTGGTTGTGAGAGGTGAGCCGATTTTGACGGATGCGACAAGAGCAGATGCGGACGAGTTGGACATGGCATCCGTCGCTGACCGTATCTTAACAACGGGATCAAACGCAATCGGTGTCATACTTGAAGAAACACCGTCAGAAACAATAAAAGCAATGGAAGAAGCAACAATCGTCATCAGCAAAGGCATGGCGAATTATGAAAGCTTATCGGATGAGAAGTCTATTCGGCCGATTGCCTATCTGTTGAGATCAAAATGTGAAGCGATTGCCGAATCGTTGGGTGTTGAGATGGGAGAGTCCATTGCAAAGCTGGAAATCGAATAAAAAAATGAAAATCAAACCGGATAAGATAAAAACAAAATAAAAACAATAAATGAAAACAGTAAAAATCCGATTTGCAACAATTATAAATAAACTATCCGCCTTGGTTTTAAAAACCGTGTTTTTGGTTTGTTCGAATTTTTGAAATAAAAATTATTATTAAACTCATTATTAAAATTATCAAAATTATTAGAATTATTATTTTAAAAGAAGCAGGTACAGATGGACATGTCTAAAGTTAAAGTCGCTATTAACGGATACGGCACAATCGGCAAACGCGTTGCTGATGCTGTTGCGCTCCAGGATGATATGGAAATAATCGGGATTTCAAAAACTCGCCCGAACTTTGAAGCCAAAACGGCTGCAATGAAAGGATACAACATTTATGCGCCTGCCGACAAAATTGATTCATTTAAGAATGACGGATATACAATTGCCGGTTCCATTGAAGACATGGTAAAAGCAGCCGACATCGTTGTTGACTGCACGCCCGGAAAAATCGGCGTCTCCAACAAAGCGCTCTACGAAAAAGAAGGCGTGAAAGCCATTTGGCAGGGCGGTGAAAGCAAGGACATCGCACCGATTTCATTTAATTCGGAAGCAAATTATGCCGATGCCATCGGTGCCGATTACGTTCGTGTCGTTTCCTGCAACACAACAGGCCTTTGCCGCGTGATTTATCCGTTGGATCAAAAATACGGCGTTGAAAAAGTCCGCGTCACCATTGTCAGAAGAGGCGGCGACCCGGGAGACATCAAAAGCGGCCCGATTGACGCGCTTGTTTTAGACCCGATTAAATTACCGTCACACCACGGACCGGACGTTAAAACCATCATGCCTCATATCAATATTACATCGGCGGCAATCAAAGCCCCGACTTCTTTTATGCACCTTCACGTCCTGAATATTCAATTGAAAACGGAATGCAGCGCAGAAGACGTGAAAAACTTATTCGCATCCCGCCCGCGCATCAGAATGATTGCCGACGGCATTTCCGCAACGGCGCAGATCATTGAATTTGGCCGCGATTTGGGGAGACCGAGAAACGACATGTGGGAAAACTGCGTTTTCAGAGATTCCGTCTCTGTCGACGACGGCGAACTTTACTTCTTCCAAGCCATTCATCAGGAATCAGATGTTATTCCCGAAAATGTTGATGCCATTCGCGCAATGATGTCACTTGAAAAGGATAATTTGAAATCCATTGAAAAGACAAACAAATCAATGGGCATCGGCTTTAAATGCTGATAATAAAAGAACAAAAAGCTAAAAGGATAAAAAGCTAAAAAAACAAAAGCTAAAAGATAAAAATCAATGCCTCTCCCGTGAAACAATCATGTCTGTTGAAATTGTCATTCAAAATGATTGGGCGGAAAAATATCGCCCGAAAACGTTTAAAGATTTAATCGGCAACAAAAAAGCCATTCATGAGCTTCGCCTGTGGGCGGAAGAATGGGAAAAAGGCGTTCCCGAGAAAAAAGCTGTCATTCTTTACGGGACGGCAGGCATCGGCAAGACATCTTCCGCTGCGGTTTTAGCGGCTGAGATGGGATGGGAATACGTCGAGATGAATGCCGGTGATCAGAGAACGGCAGACGTGATTGAACGCATTGCGGGAATGGCATCCAAAACGACCACGCTTTTCAGCCACGAAGTCGATGAAGACGGGAAAAAATCATCCGGCAGAAGACTGATTGTTTTGGACGAAGCGGATAATCTGCACGGCACGTATGACAAAGGCGGCAGCAAAGCAATTGCTGACGTGATTGATAAAACAACGCAGCCGATTTTGTTGATTGCCAATGATGTTTACGGCATCACGCAAACGATTCGCTCCAAATCTATGGAAATCGAATTTTCAAGAATTCAAACGCGATCTCTTGTTCCGGTTTTGACAAAGATTTGTCAAAATGAAGGCATAACAGCCGCTGAAAGCGCGATTTTGAAAATCGCCGAGAATGCAGGCGGTGACGTCAGAAGCGCAATTAATGATTTGCAGGCAGTAACTGTCGGCAAAACGGAAATTGCCGATGAGGACATTGTCATCTCAGGCAGAGACGTGAAAGAAACGATTTTTAAGGCTCTTGTGAAGGTCTTTAAGGGACATCACCGCTCTGACGCTTTAGACGCGGTCAAAACGCTTGATGAAACGCCTGAAGACTTGATTTTATGGGTGGATGAAAATCTGCCGATTCAGTTCCCGAATCAGAGTTCCGACGGGAAATCCGCAAACGGCATCAATCCGGATGTTGCAAACGGATATCAGGTTCTCTCAAAAGCAGATTTATACCTCGGGCGCGTGCGCCGCCGTCAAACTTACAGAATGTGGCGCTATGCCGGTTTTATGACAACAGTCGGCCCGATGTCTGTTCGTTCCAAAGACTATTCAGGATTTATCAAATATACGTCGCCGTCGAAATGGAAAAGGATGGGGCAATCGCGTTCCGTTCGCAATATGCGTGACAACATCGCCGTTAAAATTTCGGCGCGTCACGGCAAATCCATGCGTGTCTCCCGTAATGAAATTATTCCGTATTACCGGAAATTGATGGAAAATGAAGAATACGCCATTGCGCTTGCCGGTGAATCTGATTTTGACATGGATGAATTGGTTTATCTGTTAAAAGCAAAATCCGCGACGAAGAAAGTTCAGTCGGTTTATGAAAAATCCCGCTTTATCGCCGATGCTAAACGACCGGCAGAACCGGAATTCTTTAAAACGCCGGAATCGGAAAAAAGAAGCACGGTGGCAGCGGCAGATAAAAATCAATTGACACTTGAAGAAATCACGAAGAAAAGTGAAGAAAAGAAAGCGGAAGAAGAACAAGCTGCCGCAAAAACAGAAGAAAAACCGAAAAACCAAAAGAGTTTATTCGATTTTTGATTTTTTTCTTTCATTTTATTTTTGATTTTTGAAAAACGATGATTCTTTTTTATTTTTTTTGAAAAACGATGGTTCATTTTTATTCTTTTTTAAAAAATGATGCTGCTCGCGCGCGGAGGCCGCATCATTTTCGGCATAAACTCTCAAATTTCAATTAACTCAACTTTTTACGAACCGTATCGTAGAAACACGCGTCGGAGAACTTAACGAATCTGCCGGGATAACGCGCGCGCTTGATTGTAATCGTGTCGTTTTCATTGACATGAATAAAATCTTCCGGCCGCTCTGTTTCAATTTCAGGCGGCGTAACAACTTTACCGTCTGTCACGACAACGATTTCTTTATTCGGCATTTTGACGCGGACCGTGATTTCGCTGTCAAACGGAACAACCCACGGGCGCGACGAGAGTTTAAACGGTGCAATCGGAACGATTAAAATCGCATCGACTTCGGGCGTGACAATCGGACCGCCGGCACTCATCGCATAGGCGGTTGACCCGGTCGGCGTTGCAAAAACAATGCCGTCGGCACGAATTTCCCCGAGAAGACGGCGGTTGACCAAAATTTCATAAGTAATCATTTTGGCCGGATAAGCGGATGTCGCAACGACTTCATTGATCGCGTTTCCGATAAATTTGCCGTTAATTGAAAGATCCAGACGCGGGCGTTCGTCGTACATGAAACCCGAAATGGCTGTCTCAATTGCCTGAATTGCGTCTTCGGGGTCAACGTCTGCCAAAAAACCGAGTGTTCCCATGTTGATTCCAAGAATCGGGATAGGGTCGGGCATTTTAGACATATTCCTGAGAATCGTGCCGTCGCCGCCGAGTGAAATGACAAAATCAACGCCGATGTCTTTCATTTTCCCGACAGCGATGCCGCGCTCTTCCATGTTCAAGTATTTCGCAGGAGAGGAGGAAAGATAAATTTCAACGCGGTCTTTGAATGTGTCAACGATTTTTCGAATCATTTCAAGTGCTGCTTCGCTGTCACATCGAGAAACGATTGCGATTTTTTTGACGGTTCCCTGATAGTAATACCAATCGCCGCGGCAATCAATTTCGGGGAATGTAATTAAATTGAGAATTTCCTGATGAACCGCCCCGTTTGAAGCGACCAGATTCACGGGCTTGATGTGATTGTCCGGCAAAAAAACCTTATTGCCGACACCGTCTGTCACAATGCCGCCGGCTTCTTTGACAATCAATTGGCCGGCACCGATATCAATCAACCGCAATGTGCGGCGAACATCAATAAAAGCGTCGATTTTGCCGGCCGCGACATAACACAATTCAAGCGCGACGCTTCCGAGAACACGCACTTTTTGAACGCGGGAGCAGAGTTTGGCAGCGCGGTCTGTGTTTTGGCGGTACCCGTAAGCACTGATTGTTAACTCGCGAACGGTTGATGCTTTGGATGAAGTAATCTTTTTGCCGTTCATGTAAGCGCCTTTTCCGGCCTCGGCGTAAAACTCATCTCCATTGGCTAAATTGCAGACGTAACCGAAATAAATGCCTGTTAAATCGGGTTTGGAAAAAGCGATAGAAACGCTGTAAAACGGAATATCATGAATCGCGTTTGTTGTCCCGTCCAGCGGATCAACAATAACTGCAAACTCAAGATTATTGACATCGCCGATAATTGTTTCGCCGAGCTCTTCGCTGATGATGCGAACCGAGCGGCCGGATTCTTTGAAGCGTTTAATCATAGCGTCTTCGGCCGCCAAATCGATACGTTTTGTATCGGTCCCGTCGGCACCGATAAACATAAACTCATCCGCCTCATTCGTGCCTTCCAAAAATGAAATAGCAGCGCGGATATCCGCATAAACGGCGCGGCAAAGTTCCAACAATTCGGGATTCGGAGAAGAATTTTCAGACATAATAATCATTTAAACAATAAAGTAAAGATATGAAATATGAATGAAAATTCGTTCTTTGCTTTAAATAAATGCCGTTTTACAGAAAATGAAAAAAAGATTTAAAGAAAAATAAAAACTCAAAACAACAATTTGATAGAATAAAAAAAGCAAAAGCAGTAATTTGAAAAATAAAAAAAGCAAAAACAACGATTTGATAAAATAGAAAAAGCAAAAGCAGCAATTTGAAAAATAAGAAAAAGCAAAAACAACGATTTGATAAAATAGAAAAAGCAAAGCAACGGTTTGATAAAATAATAAAAAGACGGAACAACCGACTCCAACGCGAGTTTCATGAGCGAAGCGAATGAAAGGAGGCGTTGGAGATTCTTCCCATCCGTTGATAAAAACAACATAAACTGAGGACATTATAGACGAGAACTTGCCAAAGAATTTACCGTCTCAAACTCGGCTGAAACGATTTTTTCAACGGCGGAGAATAAGCCGCATTTTTCAATTTTTGCTCGCTGTCGCTCACAAAAACCGAAAATTGCGGTCGTTCATGAACTTTTCTTCAATTCAGACAAAACGAAACAACGATTTTATTATTTTAAAAACCTGAACGCCCGATAAAAACCCAAAACAAAATACCGTTTTATTTAAAGGTTTAACCGGCGTTCGTTTTTTCATTCATTTTCGGGAAAAACGATGTTTCGGCTTTCCCAAGAGAAATGAAAAAACAAAACAACCACCTCCAACGACGCGTTTCCAAGCGAAGCGAGGAAAGAAGGAGTTGGAGATTCGCCCCCATCATTTACGGTAAATAACAAAATCAATTTTTCTTCCGGAGTAATTTTATCGGGTTAGTTGGGTTTAGAGACGGCGGGGTAAGAATCCGCATTTTTCAATTTTTGCTCGCTATCGCTCACAAAAACCGAAAAATGCGGTCGTTCGTGGACTTTTCTTTAATTTAAAATGAAATCAAACATCTGTTTTCATTTATTTTTGAAACCCGAACGCCGTCTAAACCCAAAAACAAAAACAATCCGATTTTTATTTGGGGCTTAATCGGCGTTCGTTTTTTATTAATTTTCGGAAAAAATGATGTTTCGATTTAACTCAAATGAATGGAAATACAAAGTACCGCCTTCAACGATGCGTTTCCGAGCGAAGCGAGGAAAGAAGGAGTTGGAGATTCGGACTCATTCGTTGAATAAACAACATAAACAGACTATTGAGAGTTAAAGTCAACAGTACCTATTTTTTAAAACGCAGGGGAGTAAAAAACAGAAGAACAAAAATAAAGAAAAATAATAAAAAAGAAGAACAAAAGAAATCAGTTTTCTTTGTTCATTTTGGCGCTGATTTCATCAAGGAGTTGGTCGTCGGTTTTGCCGGCGGTGTCAATTCCCTGTTCTTTGGCCATTGTTTGAATTTTTGATTCTTTAACTTCGGGCGTTGTGTCTTTTAAACTCTTTTCAAATTCCTGATAAGAAATTTCGGCTTCCTTTTGCGCTTTCTTAAATTCGCCGGCAGATTTACCTGCGGAGCGGGCAAGTTCGGGAAGTTTGGATGCTCCGAAAAGCAAAACAATCACTGCAACAATAAGAATAATTTCTCCGGTTCCTGGTGTCCACATTATTTTTAACCTCTCTCAATTTTTAATTAAATAAACCAAACGGCACATTACTTAACTGTAATTACTTAACTTGTACTTTGTCAATGAATAATAATCATATAAATTTATTGTTCAGCATTTTTTTCAATTTGATAATATTTAAGCCTCTTCCTTTGAATTTTCGATTGCGTCAGCACCGTCATTCATTTTAGCGGAAATCAAAACCAATAACTCATCTGCGGTTTTTCCTTCCGTTTGAATACCGGCATCTTCTGCCATTTTTAAAATTTTTTCATTCAAAGCTGCTGATTCTTGTTTTTTCTTCTCGGCGATTTCACGATTCAATTCATCAAAACCACTGAGATCAAATTCGGCCGCCTTCTGAGCCGTTTTAAATTCCCCCAACGCACCGCCGACGGCACGCGCTAACTCGGGGAGTTTGTTCGGGCCGAATAAAACCAGAACAATAATTAAAACGAAAACAACTTCGCCGAATCCGAGTGACAACATAGTAAATTTACATTCAGATTAATGCTTATAAAGATTTTCATTGTCTGTCATTATTTTTTGTTTTAAATAATCAGATAATAAATAATAACAGCACCCACTTAAACAAACTTCAGCAGAATTAAGCTGAATTCAAAAAGAATGACAAGCGCAACGCCGGCAATTAATTGAGAAACCATCGTCGGATCAGGCGCAACCAAAAAAGCGAATCCGATTAAACTGCCGTAAACAACCAATCTGCCTTTACGAAGCGTTTTCTCTTCAACGATTCCCATACGAACAACGGAAACCATCAAAAGCGGAATCTGAAAAACCAAGCCGAATCCCAAGACCAGTGAAATAATCGTATTGAACGTTTCACCGAGACCGATTTGAGCAACAGCTGTTTGATCGGAATAGAACAAGACATAATTCAAAAACAGCGGCAGAACGATAAAATACGCCAACGCTGACCCCAATATAAATAATATGAATGACAGCGGCACAACTTTAATCAAAAATTTGCGCTCATTTTTATAAAGCCCGCGGGACATGAATTTAAACAGCTCATACATCAAAAGCGGGAAAAAGATACAAATTGCTGCCGCGATTGATAATTTCAAACGAACCATCAAATATTCCGTCGGGGAATAAATCGACATAATCACGCTTTCCGGAATGAGTTTATCCCAAAGATACGCGACAACATCGCCCGAAAACGGGTAGAACAAAACAGCACCGATCAGCAATGCTGCGCCGGCGATGATAATGCGGTTGCGAAGTTCTTTGAGGTGACCGACAACATGTTCTTCATAATCGCCTTCCGGCCTTTTCTTACCCGATTCCTGCGGCGGAAGAACTTCCGGAGAAGATGCAGCCGTGGCCGTTGAAGAGTTGGAGGAATTACTTGAAGGATTAGGATTACTTGAAGGATTGGTATCAATTGAATGAATGGCATCATTTGAATGAATGGCATCATTTGAATGATTGGTATCATTTGAATGATTATTACCCTCATTTGCTCCCGAAGTCATGTCATATCCCCATTATGAATTTAAAAACAGATGTTTTAATTTTGGTTAATAAAAACACGGTAAGATTTAAACATAACCATTAAAACTGACAAAATCCGAAAAAAAGACATAACCTTTTTATTTAACGCCATTATTCAACTCACGGGTAAGTTTTAAAAACCCGTATGGTGTGATAAAAATCACCTTTAATAGTTTTAAATTTGTTTTCAAAACAGACTAAATCAGGATTGTGATATTATCGTTGAGCTGTCAGAAGGAATCCAGTTTCTTTTCAAATTTTTAGAATCCATCAAAAAGAAACTGATTATTTTATTCGCTGTTTTTTTGGTTGCTGCCGTAATAGCATACCCGGTAACGGACTTTATCATCAGCGATGCCATTGACCGCAGCTTACCGCATAATGTCAATAACCCGTTAAAAGAAAGTTTTGACCAGCTTTTGGTTGTTTATGACGGACCATTTACCGTTGATGATTTGAATATCACGGAATTGCTGAACGATCCCGATAAAAAAATTATGCTTTACACGTCTCCCGTAAATGTATCGGAGGCGGAAAACGTTGTTCAGAACGTCATCATTGAAAATACGGAAAAAATATCCGCATTAGATATTCTGTCACTTTATATTCTCGGTGAAAGCGAATACACGCTCAGCGAAGTTTTAGACTTAATCATACAGGGCGGAACGGAAGAGTTAACAATTGAAAATCTGTCAAACTCATCCGAAGTTGTCATTTGGCAGGTAACCCCGTATGAAAAAGACATCACAAAAATAAGTACGGTTGAAGAAATCGGAAAAGATTTTGAAAACATTACAGGCCGCGAACCGATGTTTACAATCGCGCATGTTGAAAAAGAAGAAAAAAGTGATTCAAGCAACCCGATTGTCGTTTATACAAAACCGCTTGAAGTGCCGCTCTTAAAATTGAAAATGTCAATCATCATCGCAATTATTGTGATGTTGCCAATCCTGTTCTACATGACCGGAAAAGAAATAACGAAATATGTCGACACCAAAAAACTGAATTTAAAGGATAAAATTCCGTTCAAAAGAAAGTGGTTGATATTAATCGTTATCGTCATGTTTATTTCATTTATCATCGGCGCGCTTTACTCTTATCTTTTCATGGCACCGCTGTTCATTCAATTCCTTTATATCAGCGCAGCCGCCTCAGGCGCACAGGCAACTTATTCGATTTATGAATTTGTCAGTTTTATCGCACTGATGACATTAATCTTCGGTTTCATCTTTGAATTCCCATTAGTGACATTTATACTAAACCGTCTCGGAATCGTTCAAAAAAGAATGCTGACAAAATACAGAAAACATGCTTACGTCTTATTTATCATACTGGCCGCCGTCATTACGCCGCCGGATGTGATCAGCCAGATTATCGTTGCCATTCCGATGATTTTCTTCTATGAAATCAGCATTATCATTGTCAAAATATTCGGCAGAAAAGACCCGCCGATCGGAACAAATCTGATTTAAAGAAGATTGAGTGCTAAGCCGAAAATTAAGCCTGAAAAAATTCAGGCAAAAACGACAAAGATAATGAAATAGACAATAAGCGTTGCCAACACGCTGTAAAGTGTGCCGATTAAGAAATATTCGGCAAACATTTTATTTTTTGAGATTTGATCATATCGCGCAATGGATTTAGCCGTCATCACCAACCCCAATGCTGCATATTGGCCGATGCCGATAAAAATGCCCATTAAAAAGCGTTCCAGATTTCCGATGGTTGCGCCTGCGCCGGCAATAGACTCGATTTCATCACCGTTTTCATTTGTTTTTTGAACCGGCTGATATTTTTCGAAAATCTTTTTAAAACAGATATTAACCGGCTTCACAATGATAACTGCAAAAAGAGCGTATTTGAAAAACATATAAATTTCAGGAGAAAGGTTAACCGACCCGGCAAGCTCGGAGAGAATAACAGCGGCAATGACAACGATAATTAAATGAAGCGTCTGATCCGCAAGATAAATGATTCTTTTAAATTCTCCGTTTGAGTTGAATTTCCGGTTACTCAATTTAGATCCTCCATCGGCGAATTCATATTTTCCGTCATTTGACTCAGACTCATTGCGACCGACTGTCATTTCAAAAACGCATTTGATAAGATCAATAACAGCATGAGAAAGAACAGTGAGTACAACAATTCCGATTGTGATTACATTTAGAAATCCAAGAAACGCCAATCCAACCAGGAGGAGAACAAACGGAACGGCATAAAGACCGGAGTGGATAAGCGTATTCTGAATGCTGTTTTCTTTAGATTGTGCCATTTTGTTTGTCTGCAGATAATAATCGCCGATAAAATGACACAGAAGAAGCATAACCAAATAAAAAGAAAATGAAATTGTTAACATTATTTGTTTCCCCAATGATTTTGAAGTGTTGCGCACACTGATTTTTTCAAACGCAGATAATTGTAATATCCCGTACTTTGAATTTTAGAATTAACTGTTTGGACGGTAATATTTAATAAACTTGCCAAATTTTTTTGAGGGATTGCTGTATCATATCCGAAATTTAAAACGCTTTGCTTAACCAGTTCCCGCTGCGTATTTCTCCATTTACTTTCCGTAAAATCACAAAGTCTTAAACTTTCATTTACAACGTCCATAAAATCGGTTTTTTCGGTTGCTTCAATCAAAATTTTTGACTTTTTATAATCGTTATGATTGTGAATCGAATTGATTGCGTTTCGCGCGCACCAATAAGCCGGGCCGTCCGCGCCCGTACTGGAGGAAAAATTAATTTCCGTATCAATTCCACCGATTCCGATTCCGAAACGAACTTCCACCGGATCCAGCATAAATTTTATTTTATCTGTGATTTCAAGCAAATGATCCGCTTTTTTCAAAAGTCCTTGGAATTCATCTCCCAACGTAACAACAAAAGCAGAAGCGAGATCTCCTTCATATTCAGAATTAATAGATGAAATAACATCTTTCAAATGTCTTTGAAACTTGTTTCTGTCTTTTATTTTTCGAGAAGATATGATGTCCCCGATAACGGCAAAATAAATCATTAAAATCCCTGATTCCTATTTTTAGATTTGACTAAAGTTTAGAGTTAATTAAGTAATAAATTACTGATTTTCAAAATATAAGTAGTTTATTACTTAAAATTAAAAATTCAGTAATTTATTACTTAATTTGAAAAATCAAAAAATGAAACAGAAAAATGAAACAGAAAAAATGAAACAGGAAAGATAAAACAGGAAAGATAAAACAGGAAATATGAAAAGGAATCAGTAATAAAATACTGATTTCAAAGATATAAGCAGAATATTACTTAAATCAAAAATATAAGTAAAATATAAGCAGAATTTTACTTAAACCAAAAAAAGTAAAAAAGAATTAATTGTCGGAAATTGCCGAAACCACCGTCTCGCCGAACTCTGCGGCACATTCCGGTCCGTTTGCCGTAACAATTTTTCCGTCTTTAACAACTGCTTTTCCTTTTAAATCAGCACCGGCTTTTTTCATTTCAGCAATCGCATCGTCTGCCGGGAAAATGGAAGCCGCTTTTCCTTCTAAAAGACCGGCTTTTGCCAAAACAACAGGCGAAATACAGATTGCGGAAACGACTTTTTCGGATTCAAAAGCCTTGTTTAAAAGTGCGTGAAGCTTTGAGTTATCCCAAAGAAAAACTTTGGAGCCGCCGCCGCCGGAAATGACGATTGCATCATACTCATCTGCCAATGCGTCATCAATTAAAATATCAACATCAACTTCGCCGCCTAAAGCACCTGTTGCTTTCCCGAGACGCGTTGACCCGACGGTTACTTGATAGCCTTTCTGTTCAAAAACTGTACGCGGTTCAAAAAATTCCTCATCTCTGAAACGTTCCGGCGCAACAATCATTAAAATTTTCTTTGACTCCATTTGATTCACCTTTTAATTATTCAAATAATCATCTTTCAATCATTTTTTCATTCCGAGCAAAACGCCCATTTGTACCGGCAACACTCTTCCGATTGAGGAAACGATTCCGGGACCGTCCGTTTTTTCTTTACAAATAATAACACATTCCGTTAAACCGATTTTTTCGACGCCGTAAACATCGCGTCCGTGCCCTTTCCTTTGAAGTGCCGCTTTCACTTGAGAACGTGTCGCGCCGTTGACAAAAATACGATCCGTTGATGTTTTCTTCCAAGACCACCATTGATCAATCTGCTCTTTTGTAAAAGCGGCAGTTCCATCCGGTAAAACATGAACCGTAACAGGAAGATATGGAATCATGCCGAACCGAGCGGCGATTTGACCGGCGGTGCCTGCCCCGAGCTGTTCAAGAGATTCCGTCGTAATCGGAAGTTCAAAACCGATGTTCACCAAAATTTGATCAGGATTTATTGTTTGAATAAAACCCTTGTATGCGGTTTCGGAATCGGAATCTGATTCGAAAGCAATTTCTTTCTTGGTGACGGGTTTTCCGAATTCTTTGTAAAGCAGATTTTCGCAAACCTCAGCATCTTCGCCATCTAAAGAAACATGAAAACGTTTGTTTTGAACAGTGACGCTGCAAGAGACTTCCAGTCCTTTAAACTCGGCATCCGTGAATGCTTTAAAAGATTGGACGGCGTTTTCTTCGGGAATATAAACAGGCTGCAGTAATTCAATTTTCATAAAAATCATTTGAAATTTTAAAATAATTCATCAATAAGCATTATCATAAGCATAATCATTAATAAACACAATCAAGTTCGGATTTAACTTATTCTTTTCCTTACTCTTTTCCTTACGCGTCTCCTGACTCTTTTCCTTATTCCTTTCCCAAATAAAAAGAATATTGCATTTCCGCCGCGCGGTAAGCAGCTTGCAGTTCTGCCGCGGATTCATCGGCCAGATCTAACTTTTCAATTTCGGAGCCGATGAGTTTGAGTTCGCGGTCAAACGGACCGAGACGTCTGAGAAAAGTTGTTTTATCAGACTCGTTTTCAATCAATTCATCATAAACTTCTTTGATTCGAAGACCGAAAAGTTTGATTCTGTCAGCGGTTGAAAGCGGACCGTCCGGAATTTTAATTTTTGAACCCGATTTTTCTTTTGAATCGGATTTGATATTAGATTTAGCATCAGATTTTGCCGCCGAACCGGATTGTTCAATGCGTTCCGTTAAAAAAGAAGCGTCAGCCTCTGTATCAAACTCAGCCGTTTCGGTTTTGCGGGTCGGCTCATATCCTTCAGGATAATTAAATACGTCATCGGATTGGCAAATATCAAAAGCCTCCGAGAGTTTTTGCGCGAAAGCATAGCCTTTGGGCGTTAATTTTAAAAAACGGCTCCGTCCTTCAAAAACAGAAGACAGAAAACCGATGCTTTCCAATCGTTTTATAATTTTATTGGTATGCGCAAAGGTGGATTCAATGTTTGCCGCCACTTCGGAAATATAAGTCACTTCTTTCTGATAGATAAAAAGAAAAGCTGAAACCGTTTTCTCCTGAAACAAAAACTTTTCATCGGCACTAAATTTCATGAATATCCTCGCAAACCGCTGTTAAAACAAATATAACACAGAATACAGGTTGAGAAATAAAAACATACCGTTCTTTTAATTATTTTTTCAAAAAAAACGTCAACATCATTTTCAATCAAATTAAATAAAATCCGAAACAACCATCCGCTAATTTTCGTTCCCGGGCGGTGCGAAGCAGCGAACCGGATTTCGATCTGAGCAAAGCGAAGAGAGGAACGGAAATTTGCGGATTCGTACTCATCGGATACAGCAAAAACTTAAAACTGATTTTTCAAGTTAATTTATTTTCACTTCATCTTTCTTACTTTACTGTGCCAACTTGCTGTCTATTTTGCTGCGTGCATCTGCTCTTTCTTATCACACCCGTTCGCTTCGTGAACGTGGCCACCCCTGAGTTTGTGCTTTTCTGCAGTGTTTGCCGGGTCGCTTGTTTGCCATCCGCTTGCTCGCGTTCGCCTGCTCGCCTCTGCCGCCTGCTCTCTGCCGCCTGCTCATACGCTTGCCGCTGCAATATTCATCGCTCGCGCCGCGCCTGAACAGAACCCGAATTTAAAAATAACAAAATTGACACTCCGGATTTAAAAATTCTAAAAAAGCAAAGCGTGGTCTTTTCGATAGAAATCAGAAGAAATCGGGAAGAAACGAAATAGGAAGAAAACAGAAAAATTGAACGAAAAAAGAAAGGATCAATCTGAAATTGAAAAATCAATTTCGGATTGATAAATTCATTAAAGTTTAAATCAGAATTATGCGACAGTCACTGTCAAGACAGGGGCTGCGTCTCCGAAGGGCTCGCCTGTGTAGTAGTTGAGCAAGTCGATCTTGTAGGTACCTGCTTCGTTGAATGTGAGTGTTGCAGAGTATCTGGGGTTGAGATCGAAGTCTTCAAAGGCACCGCTTTCAGAGTGGAAAGTGTGTCTGAAGTTTCTGGTTTCAGTGTTCATGAATCTGACAGTTTCGCCTTTGCTGACGCTTAAGGAAGTTGTGCTGAACTTCTGGTCTTTGGTTGTCACGAAATAGGTGGGCTCGGCATCTCCGGATTCGCCCAAAACAACTGTAACAGAGCCGGCAGACGGGGTGTTGTTGGTTGTGTTGTTGCCTTCAGACGGAACAGTGGTGTTGTTGGTTGTATTGTTGGTCGTGTTGTTGGTTGTGTTGTTGGTTGCGTTGTCGTCATCGCCGCCGAGACAGCCGGAGAAGCCGACTGCTGCGAAAAGCATAACTAAAACAACGAGACCCATCAATAATTTAGTTGTTTTCATATGATCCCTCTTTGTTTAAATTTAGTTTAATTTACAGATAAAAACAAGCATTACTGCTTATTGAAATTAAAGAATAATTAAAATTGAAAAATCAAAATTAATTAACCCTTATAAATTTGAATTGTGTTGTGATTAAATTACATTGCTGTTAACATTTCTCTGTTACATTGATGCTATATTGCGTTAACATTGTTGTTGACGGTTACGTTACCGTCACGGTTAAGACAATCGGCGCATCGCCGTGAGGCTCGCCGGTGTAATAGTTAATCATATCAATTTTGTAAGTTCCCGGCTGGTTAAATGTCAAATAGGCAAAATAACCCGGAATAAGATCAAAATCTTCAAAGGCATTTTCCTCTGATTGGAAAATGTGTCTGAAATTGCGTTCTTCACGGCTCCAAAGCCTGACTGCGTCACCGGTGCTGATACTGACAGAAGTTGAAGAATATCTTTTGTTCTTAATTGTAATCAACACGGAGTTATCGCCATCAAAAGTCGTTGAAACATTAACTTTTTCAGTCGGTTCAACAACAGGAGGAGCGACATCTTCAGACGGCGTTTCATCGACAGGTGGCGTAATGTTTTCCGGCGGTGTTACGTTTTCCGAAGGCGTTGCATTATCATCATTTCCTCCGAGACAGCCGGAGAATCCGACTGCTGTGAAGAGCAAAATCAAAACAGCAAAAATCATTAATGTTTTGGATTTAACCATTCGATTCCTCTTTTAAATTGGATTTAATATTGAATTTAAATTTTAGATTTAAATTATTTAAATTAAAAGATAAACGCGAACAATTTATTGATAACTTTACATGAATGTGTTAAAATTCAACCCCTTTAAAGATGAGAATTAAAACAATATAGAATCAATAAACCGTAAGTTAAAAAATAAATGGAAGACAGATATATAAATATTTTCAACAGACAAAGACAATTTCATAGCAGAACGGCATCTTTTGAAATATCGGACTTCGACAATTGCTATGAAAAAAACTCTTAATAAGATATTTTTATGATTGATTTTTTAAAATGTCTAAAATAATTTCAACTGAAGCGTCCGTTTTAAATGAAGTCCCGGAAAAATGCGTTCGTGTTGCGATATAGCCGGCTTTTCGAACAGATTCTAAAAACGGTTCCATCGGCGGCGCTGAAATTTTCAGCATTTCACACAATAAATGCTGGTCATAAAAGAACGGAATGTCGGCTTCATCGCGGCAAACCGTCAGCAGTTTAATCGCTTCTTCTTTTTTATTGAGCGGCAAAGAATTCAATTTGGAAATCACGTCGTTGCAGAAATCTTTGTCTTTAAAAGTTCCCAGCCAAAGCGGTCCCGACATTTTGCGTTTCCCGCCGCAAACCGGACATTCTTCATTCATGAAAACGGCAAGACCGTTTTTTGTTTCCATGTTTTTGCATTGCGGGCACCAGGCAATAAAACCCAGCTCTTTCAATGTTTTATCAGCGTTGCCCGCGCCGTTTAATATTTCAGCATAAACGCGAACATAATGACGTGTTGCATGAGAAAATAACGGCCGAATTCCTTTATCAAATTTAGAAGCTGCGCGGGCGATACTTCCGATTAAGATGCGAAGTCCCATTTCGCTGTGAAATTCATTATTCAGCGGAACAGCCGCATATTTTCGCATTCCTGATTTGAGATGCGCGCCGCACAACGGTGCCGTATCGGTTGCAGTTACACCGAGGAAAAAAGAAGCGGACGAAACGGCGGAATCTAAAAAGGGAGCAGGCGTTCCAAACGGGTCAATGTCAACAATTGCGAATTTTTGCCCGTGAAGAAGTTTGTCAGCGCCCATACACGTTGCCGTCACGGTTTCTTGAAGATTATTGTAATCGATATTTTTTTGAATTAATGAGACAGCCTCTTCTTTCCAATCATTGAGAACAGCGGCAATCCCGACTTCTTTTGAGACACGGAGGCCGCGGATTCCGGAAGCGGAAAATGCATCAGCGTATGTGATTTGAGATTTATCAAACCCTTTTCGTTCGGCCAATTTTTTGGCATAAACGGAAGTTACCGCCACATTAATATCCCGATTCATTTCCATGGCGGGATTGTAAAAAACAGAAGCGGACGCTGACGGAACATCGGGATCATTGTCAGTCGGAACATAAACTTCCGTTTGCCCTTCTTTGATTAAGCGGTACGTTTCTGTCATTAGATTCACTCGCGGAAATAAATATTAAATTTCGTTGTGATTTTTCTTTTTTATTTTTCTTTTTTATTCTTCAAATATTTTCTTGGCAAACCATTCGGGATCGAATTTCAGCAAATCATCGTATTCCTGACCGACACCGAAGAACAGAATCGGTTTTTGCGTGATGTATGCGATTGAGATGGCTGCGCCGCCTTTGGAGTCGGCGTCCAGTTTGGTCAAAATCGTGCCGTTAATCGGAACGGCATCATTAAACTGGGACGCGCGCTCAACGGCATCGTTTCCGGCGGTTGCTTCATCAACAAAGATGATGAGATCGGGTGTGCTGACGCGGCAGATTTTTTCAAGCTGCGCCATCAAATTGACGTTTGTGTGCATTCTTCCGGCGGTGTCGGAAAGCAAAACATCGGATTTGTGGGCTTTTGCGTATTGAAGCGCGTCATAAATGACGGCTGCCGGGTCGGATCCTTCCTGGTGCTTAATCACTTTAATACCCAAACGGTCGGCATGAATTTGAATTTGATCAATCGCGCCGGCACGGAATGTGTCGCCGGCTGCAATTGTTATGGAATACCCGTTCTTTTGAAGACGGTTCGCAATTTTTGCGATGCTCGTTGTTTTTCCGGTGCCGTTGATACCGACGAAAGCGATATGAACGGTTTGTCCGCGGCGCGCTTCCATGAATTCATCAAAATCAAAAACATTGGCGGACATAACTTCCAAAATCGCATTCTTGAGTGCTTCTTCGACAATGCTTCCCGTGTTTTTGCCGAGACGTTTTCTGGTGCCGCTGAGCTGCTCGCGGACAGACGCGACAATCGCATCGGTGACGGAGAGCGCCAAATCGCTTTCAAGAAGAGCGATTTCAAGTTCCATGAGCGGTCCTTCCAAATCATCGTCATCCAAAATGACCTCACGGTCAAAAATCAACGCCTTGGCTTTTCCGAAAAAGCCGGTTTTCTCTTTTTTCTGTTCGGCTTGCTCTGATTCAGAGGAGACGGAATCAACAGAAACGACAGAGGAGTCAACAGAAGAAATGGCAGAAAAGTCAGCAGAAGAGTCGGCAGTTGCCATCGGTTGCTCCTCAGCTTGTTCCTTGACTTGCACCTCAGCCTGTTCTTTGATTTGCTCCTCAGCTTGTTCCTTGACTTGCGTCTCAACCTGTTCCTTGGTTTGCGCTTCAGTTTGTCCTTTGTCCCCGATTGTTCCTTCAACCATGACTTCAATGGTGTCATCTTTTGTTTCGGCAACGGCTTCGAGTTCTTTTTCCTCAAGAACCTCTGCGATTTCTTCTGCCGCGGCCTTCGCCCCTTCGACACTCATGTCGCCATCGGTTTTGACAACAACTTCTTCTTCGACAATAACCTCGGGCTCTTCGAGCTCAACGGCTTTTTCCTCAACCGTTTTGTCCAAAGATTTTGTGAAGCTTGCCAGTTTTTCCTTTAATTTTCCGAACAAGAAATAATCTCCTGAAATTGATTACGTAATATTGAATTTATATGAAGTAAAGAGAAAACGAATATAAATAAATGTGAGTCGGAAGAAAACAAATTAAGACGAAACGGTTCGAAATAAACTGAAAAACTCAAGTATAAATCAAAAATTAATCGAAACCCCAAATAAAAATCAAAATGAATGGAAACCCCAAATAAAAATCAAAATGAATAGAAACCCCAAATAAAAATCAAAAATGAATGGAAACCCCAAATAAAAATCAAAAATGAATTGAATCTCAAATACAAATCAAAAATGGATTAATCCCTCAAATACGACCGCTAATTCCGAATTTTGGTCTGAGCGAAGCGAAGAACAAAATCGGAATTTGCGGCTGTTCAAAGAAAGAGATGGCATAAACAGAAAACGCAGTTTACTCAATCGGCCTGCTGCTTTGATCTTGGTTGCTGCTTCTGTCTTGGCTTCTATTGTAGCGGTTGGTGCTGCCATTGAAACTGTCAGTGCTACTGCATGCATCTGCTTCTTATCACACCCGTTCGCTTGCGCGAACGGAGCCGCTGCGACCTTACTGCTACCTTGCCGTTATCTTACTGTTACCTTGCCGTTTCCGTTCGTTGCCACCGTCGCCGCGCGCGAATTGCATCATTTATTCAAAATTATTTCAAAACCGAAACAGGTTTTCAAAAAAATGAAAAAAACATCACAAATCCTCTTTTTCATTAATAATTTCCAAAATCAGCAAAAAGAAAATTCCTAAAAACGGAACAAGCTGATACGCAAGCACCTTCATTTGTTCGGTTTGCGGTCCGGAAAGCGGTGTCATTGTGAAAAATAAAATCATAAAGAAAAGCGGCATCGCTAAGAAAACGGTGATATAAATTTCAGAAAGCATATCAAGGGTTTGAAAATATTTTTCTTTTCGCTGCAAAGCGAGACTTTGATATTCGTGCTTTTTGGAAATGATGAATTTTTGAAAACTGCCGCCGGAAATCATTGTGTTTTTGGAACTGAGGATGAAATCAGAAAACATCGGAGAGGATGTTTCTTCCGACAGTTTTTGAAGTGCTGACGGGTAATCCCGCCCGAAATAATTGACTGAAACGGCGATTGTTTTCATTTCATCAGAAAGGTCCCGATAAACAGACCTGATTCTTTTTTGAGACATGGAAATGAAGATATTTTCAATTGAAACGCCGGCAATTGACATTGCCGCCATATAATTAACGGCAAACGGCAACTGCTGTTCAATTTTGAGTTTTCGGTCATATGCTTTAAAAAAAGGAAGCAGGATAAGAAATAATCCGGCAAGAATAATTGAAAAGACAGTGAAAATACAAATCAGAACAGTCGCGACTCTTGTTTGTTCTTCATCAATTCGATTGGCGATGTTTAATGAAAAGACGGCGATTTCAAGAAAAAATCCGGTGCTTGCAATTAAAAAGGAAATAAACAGAATAAAAGAAAGGTAAAGAACAGCCGGAAAAGACATTCTGCTTTTTTTCAAATTTTGATTTAAAAATGACAAATTCATTTTTTCGGCGGCTTTGCCGAATAAACGATATGAAAAGAAAGCGGCGCGATCAAATAAAGAATAAAAATCGGGAATCATTTCGTTTCACCGCTTGTCTGTGATTGAAGTTCTGAAACTCTGCGATTAAATTCGTCTTTCAATTTTTCAAACGTCCAGCCTCTTCGAATTCCGGTTTTTTCCAAAACCGCCGATTTTTCCAAATTGATTTTTTCATTCGGCCGATTCAGATTAAAAATTTCCTGCGTGAGAATTTCCGATGTTTGAGGGTCGGTTTCTAAAATTTCATAAATGGAAAGACATTTTTTAGAGAAACGACCCTCATCTTCCGTTTGCGCTAAAATGACCAGCACATCCAATGTTTGAATCATAACGCGCGGCACGTTCATCGGCGGATTTTCAAGGCGGTGAATCAGCGTGTCAACCGATTCGGCATGCATCGTTGAAATTGTTGTGTGTCCGGTTGACATGGCCTGAAAAAGAACATACGCTTCCGACCCGCGGATTTCACCGACTAAAATATATTCGGGACGCTGCCGAAGAGACGCTTTGAGCAAATCATATAGCGTAATCTCGCCGACCGCTTTTTCCTCCGAAGATTTTTGTTTCTCCCTTGAAACGCCTGAAATCCAATTCAAATGCGGCAGATTAATTTCCCGCGTATCTTCAATGGAAACGATTTTTTTGTCAATCGGAATAAAACGGCAAACGGCGTTTAAAGACGTTGTTTTCCCGCAGGCGGTGCCGCCGGCAAACATCATGTTCATGTTCGACTCGACGCAAAGCCAAAGATAAGCCATCATTTCCGCAGTAAACGTTCCGTTTTGTATCAATTCAAAAGGCGTAAACGGCGTTTCATTGAATCTTCGAATTGTAAATGTGCTCCCTTTTGTCGTGATTTCGCTGCCGAGCGTCAGTTGAGCGCGCGACCCGTCCGGAAGAACGGCGTCTGCCATCGGCTCGGCGACTGAAATCTGCCTCCCCGACCGTTGCGCCATTTTTCGAACCAAACCGTTCGTTTCATCAGCGGACAAAACGATATTGGTTTGAATCGACCCGTAATGCCTGTGAAAAACATAAATCGGCAGATTGCCGCCACTACATGAAATGTCTTCAATATTTGAGTCTTCCAAAAACGGCTGAACTTTTCCAAATCCCTGAAAATCTCGCAGAATGTAATAATTCAAAATATCAAAGTCGTCATCAGAAAGACGAATGGAATATGTTTTCAGCAACCGAATAATCGTTTTTTGAAGCGCGAATCCATCGCCCTTGTCACCACCACTGCCATCGTTACCACCACCACCACAGGCACCACTGCCACTGACATTACCGCAACCACCACCATCGCCCCCAACGCCATTATCACCATCATCCGTTTCTTTTTCAAATAAATCGGGATTGAAAGAATCCTCCAAAAGTGACAGGATTTTTTGAAAAAGAAGAAATTTTCCCGGACTGATTTCAGGCTCAGACAAATGATAATGAATTCGGCCGGATTCCGTTTTCAAGATAAAAACCGAAACGTGCGGTTTGATTAATTCATAAGAATGAAGCAATTGGTCCATAACAGGACTTAAAATTTAGAATAATAAAGCTGCCGATTTTGAAAAAATGAAAAAGTATATCAAGCGAATGTTTGATTTCAAACATGTGATGAAATGAATCAAAAATTAAATCCGGATGATGACGATTCCATTTTAAGAAAAATGAAAAGGAGAGAGGATTACGGTTTTTATATTGATTTCTTAAAAAACCCGTTTTATTATTTTGAACAAAATCCTCCTCTGTCATTTATTCCGGGATTTTTGTTCGCTTTCATTGTCTTGACAGCCATTCAAATTGTTTTAACAACTCAGGAATCAGCCGAATATTTTCATCTCATTTCAACATTTCAATCTGTTGAAACAACGCTGCTTTTGACGGCATTCGCTTTCTTTTTACCGTTCATTTATTTTGAAGAAAAACATCAAAAAAAGATTGAAACCGCTGAAGAAAAATTGCCCGGTTTTTTACATGGATTATCTGATTTAATCGCAGGCGGTTTAACACTTCAGGAAGCTTTAACGGAATTTTCAAAGAAAACAAACAAAAATAATCCACTGAATAAAACAAACCAGTCGGATAAAACAAACCAGTCGGATAAAACAAATCGGTCGGATAAAACAAATCCGCAGGATGCAAAATCAAAAAAGAATACGAATGAATCATTTTTTGAAAATGAAATCAATCTGATCGGGTTAAAGATGAAATCCGGCATTCCTTTTGACACTTGCCTTGAAAGTTTCGGAAAACGGTATGATTCAAAACTGATTCAAAGAGCGGCATCGGTGATTTCCGCTGCTGAAAAATCAGGCGGTTTGATGCATTTATCAATTGATGCCGCCGTTTTTGATATTCGGGAAGCGGTCAACCTGAAAAAAGAAAGGGATTCGAAACAATCCGTTTACGGTATCGTTTTATTCATTTCATTCTTATTGTTTATCGGCATAGCCGTTCTTCTGATTCTGCAATTCAACTCCATGAACATGCTTACAACACAAGCAAACACCTTTGAAACCGCTTACGAATCGTCAATACTAATTTATCGAATGCTTTTGATTCAAGCATTCTTTTCAGGTCTCATGATCGGCAAATTAAAAAAAGGAAAAACCGCCGCCGGTTTAAAATACACATTCCTAATGTTGTTTGCCGTTTGGATTTCATTTACAGCAGGCGGCGTTTTTGATATTGTTTGAAAGAAGGATTACAACAATCTTTTTATACCTTAAATCTCTCTTTTGCTGTGCAATTCGAGATTTTCTTGGATTCAGCAACTGTTTTACAATTTCGTTTTTCAATTGCTCCGATAGTGTAGTGGCCAATCATTCAGGACTCTCACTCCTGTAACTCGGGTTCGAATCCCGGTCGGAGCATTTTATTTAATTATTTTCTTTTTGAAGTTCTTCAATCAGTTTTTTTTCGATTTCCAAAACATTTGGGAAAATAATATTCACACCTTTTTTATGAAGCTTTAAAACTTCACGGGCATTTTTCTGAATATGACGTTTAATAGTTCTTCTAAAACGGGGTCGTTAAGATTTATATCCAAATACTTTCCGGAAATATATTTTTCAATACAAGGAAACATATTTTGGATTAAAAAAACTCTGTTCTGCCCCAAAACTTTTCCAAATAAAATCGTATTGCAGTTATTATGTTTTTCGATTTTTCGTTGGTGAATTGTTTCGTATTTTTGAACCCTTGAAGAAATCGGAATAAACCAAAGGATTTCTTTATTTTCTGAATCCTAAAAACATAAATATTGAGGTCTTCCATTAACAAAATCATTTTCAAAGTATTTGTTTTTCATTAAATTTTTATCCGGAAATTTTTCAAAAAAACGATTTGTAATGAAATAAAAGGAATTCGTTGATAATTTCATTTAATCACACCAATAATTGGAAAGAAGCACCGTAAAGATTGTTTTTAAAATAATAACCGGCAATTTATTAGAGGTCCGCCGCCGGCGGAGCGGAGATACATTTCGCATCCGAAACAAATTGTTTCAGCTTTGTAGATTATACAAAGGATTTAACGGAATGAACCCGTTATTTTCAAAAACGATTCATGTCTATAAATATCTTTTTTAATATTTCAAAAAAAGATTCATTCACTCAAAATAAAAATAAAAAAGAATGTAAAAACAAAAAAGGAATGCAGAAAAGACAACTGCTTTTCTGCAATTTTAAAAAAATTAAACAAATTTCGCTCTCTTCGACATATATTTCGGCAGCGCCAAGCCTCTGTAAGGCATACCAGCGATTTCTTTGCCGATTCTGTCGTTGAGTTCTTCAACCGTCATTTCTTGCTGGAACGGCTTGTTCGGCTGGGATTCGGCGCGGATTGTCACGGTCAATTTGCCGGTCTCGGCTTCTTTGTCGCCGATTACGACGGTGTACGGAATCCATTCGGTTCCGGCTTCTCTGACTTTTTTGCCGAGCGTGAGTTCACGGTCATCATAATCAACACGGTATTTGATGGCGGACGCAACATTTTCAGCGAATTCGGTGTGCTTTTCGGAGACCGGAATCACACGAACCTGAGTCGGTGAGAGCCAAACGGGGAGGGTTGTGATTTCTCCTTTGGCGCTGCCCATAGCGGCTTTTTCCAAAAGGCCGTAAATGCAGCGTTCAATGGCACCGCTCGGAGAGCAGTGAAGAACGGTCGGGCGTTTGATTTCGCCGTCGGAATCCGTATAGGTAATGTCGTAGCGCTCCGCGTTTTCAACGTCGATCTGAACGGTTGAGAGTGCGCTGGCTTTGTCGGAAGTGTCGACAAAGTTAAATTCGAATTTCAGGACGAAATAGAAGAAGCGAGTGTCCCACATTTCAATAAGGACCGGCTTGTTGACTTTTTGAACCATCTTTTCGATGAGTTCTTTGTTTTCGTTATAGAAATCCTTGGTAAAGCGAATGGCAATTTCAAAATCATCGAGATCGATTCCGATGTTGTTTAAAACATCAATACAGAATTCGTACTGCTCAAAGAATTGTTCTTTGGCTTCATCCATGTCGCGGCAAAGCGTGTGCATGTCCGGCATTGTGAATGCGCGCAGACGGCGAAGGCCGACCAATTCCCCGCGCTGCTCCTTTCTGAAGCTGTAGCGGGTCATTTCAATCATTTTAAGCGGCATGTTTCTGTAAGAAATCGTCATGTCGTGATTCATCAAGAACTGACCGAAACAGGCGGCGAATCTGAGGAACATATGTCTTTTGTCAGATTCAATGGAATATTGTCTTGCCGGGAACCGATCCAAGTATTTTTTCAATGTCGGATGGTTCATGTCATACATAATCGGCGTTTCGACTTCCATCGCACCGAAATCCGTTACACTTCTTTCAATGACGTAATTTTCAAGAAGTGATTTCATGAGACGGCCTTTCGGATAATATCTCATGTTGCCGGAGTCCGATCCGGGCTCATAATCCGCAAGCTCAAGCCGTTTCATAAGCTCAACATGCGGCGGCGGCGCATTGACCGCTCTGTTTTTGGAAACTTCGTAGTTGACGAATTTCTGAAGTTTTTCATTGTTTTTCAAATCAAAAGAATCGACATCATGCATCACGCCTGACGGATCCATGATTTTGAAATACGATTTGGCAACGCTTTCTGCTTTGAGCGCTTCGGAAACAACATCGCCGTCTTCGGAAAGCTGAACGGTTGAGCCGCAGGCACCGTCTTTGAGTGCGGCAACGCTTCCGGAGCCGCCGACACCGCTTGCGCTTTCCGCCGCTTCATCCACACAAATGTGTTTGGAAAGCTCGGAGAGCGGGTGCCCTTTGCAGCTGATTTGAAACGCTTTGTACCAGCCGAACGGCGCGCGTTTGACAGTGAGTCCGTCCTCTTCGAGTGCTGCCGCGATTCCTTTCAAAACGGAAACGCCGACATCGGGAGCGGAAAGGCTGGAACTGAGGTGAGCGTACGGATAAACCATCACTTTGTCAGACTTCACCTGCTCCAATGTGTTTTTAATCTGTGCGACAGCGGCTGCCACCGTGCCGTCAGAGTTTGCTTCATCGCATTTTTCCACTGCGATGAACGCCGTTAACGCCTCTTCGAGACGTCCGGACTTCATGTCGTCGCTGATTTCCTCAGCGATTTTCGTTTTCTTTTTGGTTTCATACTCGATGTAATCCGAGTGTATGAGAAGCATTTGCATAAAAATTAACACCTGATTTTGAATTTTCAAATATTCTTTTTAAGTCTTAAAGATGGAAATTGAATGCAGTTCAATTATTTAAATATTAACCGAAGAAAAAATCAGTTACAAGGTTCTCGGTTGTTAAAACGGAGGTCAAATTTCAGATTTAATTTAAAAAATGAGGTCGGGTTTCCAATCAATTTTTAAAAATGATGCGACTCGCGCGCAGCGGACCGTAGTCGACAACAACCACAGGCAATGCAGCCCCGTTCATGCAAGTGAATGAGTGTGATAAAAAGAAAAATCAAAGATTTTTATGAAATTCCTTGAGTTCCGCCTTCGTCTCTTCCGGCAAATTATGCCATCTGACGCCTTGAATCGCGCCTTCCAATCCGCACAGCATAGACAGGCAGGCTCCCGGATCGCGCTCGCGCAGACGCAAAAGCGCCTCTTTGCTGCCGACAGCACGCAGTTGATCGGGCGTTTCGATGCCGGCTTCTCTGAGACGCTCGGCTGCGACTTTGCCGATGTTGGGCATATCTTCAAGCTTTTCGTATTGCGTATTTTGCGTTTGAATTTTATTTTTAGAATAACAATCTGCCATTTTCAGCACCTTTCACAAATATTATGCCAACCGCTCTTATTATCGCCATCATTTCCGTTGCCGTCATTCTCACTGCTTTTGCCGTAAATTTTTACCGGCAGATTTGTCCATAATTCTTCACGGGTTTTATTTTCGGTCAACGCTTGAATCACTTCCGGCGCCGGATTTGGATAAACCGTATGAAAATCTTCTTCGCCGAATTCGGGACGGACAACAAAGGCGATTTTTTCATCATTCGGATTCAACGAAAAACGGGCGTCAATGCCTGCTTTGTTCCCGCGCGGGTCTAAACGAACCCAGATGTCCGTTTCTTTAACATAAACACCGCAAAGGCCGTGAAAAATCAGAAACGGTGCCGTTTCATCATCTAAAATCAGTTTTTGATAGCAGAAGCCCGTCGGAATTCCGTTGAGCCGGTAAAGCGCTGCTAATAAATGAGATTTGGCAAAACAGATGCCATGTTTTTCTTTCAAAACTTCCGACGCTTTCAGCGTAACGATTTGTTCGCTGATGTTAGCCGAATGAGAAATTTCGTCGCGGACAAATTCATAGATTCGTTTCATCAAATCGATTTTATCGACAGATTGAGTGTTCAGCCTGTCGGAAACCGCCATAATATCCGAATCAGAAAAGTCAATGATTTCCGTTTCCGCCAAATAATCAGATAAATTTTCGGATTCGGGAATCAATTTCATTTCAATCACAATTTTCATTCTTTCTTAAGGCTGTTTCCGTAAATGGAAGACGACATATTTTTCGGCTCGTCTTTGGATTTTTGATTTTCCGGCTCTTTGGGTTTTTGATTATTTTTCCAAGAGTAAACCAAATAGATGAGCGCGGCAATGATGACGGGAGAAATCCAAAGAATAAAATTGCCGATGAATGAAACCAAAAGGTAACCGATTTCATGAATGTTTTGAACGAAATACGCGGTGTAAATCGTCAATCCTGCGGCTGCTAAAAGAGAAAGGATGAATCCGGCATAAAGCACGGTTTTGGCTTTCTCCGGTTTTTTTCGGGCGGAATAGAAAATTTCCGCAACGACAAGAAAGATAAACCAAATCAAAAACAAATAACTGAAAGCCGTTAATATCGGATCTTCAACAATCATTTTTCAGCCCCGGTTATTTCTTTTTGACATTTTTCGGCTTCGGCAGGTTTTTCGGCGTGAAATACAAGGAATGAACGGCTGCCAGCATAATTGTGATAATGTTAATTCGGATGAAATACGAAAAAACCGTCACGATCCGCCCGCCTTCGGGAAACTCAGTAAAGAAGAACGCGTAAATCGAAAACAGAATCGAGAAGAGAAGCGGAACCGCGATGAGAATGAAACTCTCTTTTTGTTTTCCTTTTCGTCCCAAAAAAACCTGAACGGCAATCAAAATAACAGCCGCTGCGAGCAAAAGCCCGATTTGATTCCATGTTAAAGCAATATCCATTAAAATTCACCAATCCCTTATCCTTTTTACATCCTTCTGCCGTGATACAAAATATAAATTCCCGCTAAAATCACCGTCGGCACATTCATTGCCACGAACACCTGAACCCACAGATAAATCATGCTGACAAAATTCGGCGGCGGCGAATATAAATGAACGCCAATGACGGCCAAAATTGAAATAATAAATGTCAGCGCCGGCAAAATCAAACCGGTTTTTCGGTTTTCGCGCTTGCAAAGAAAAACCTGAAGCGAGAAAAGCAGAATTAAAATAAAGATGAGTGCGATGATGCGGTACATAACTGATTTCCTTTCATTTTTTCAAATCAAGATGTAGAAAAATACTCAAAAGTAGTATTAAAAGTCATCCGATTGATAAAAATCAGCGTTTCTTTCCCGCCGGCAAAAAAGACGCGTCACGCGCTGCCAATTTCTTGCTTTCATTGGCTGAGATCTTTTTGGGAGCACCTGCCGAAAGCTGCTTTGTTTTGCTGCCTGTCACTTGCTTGGTGCTGCTGCCTGCCACTTGCTTGGTGGTGCTTCCGGCAACTTGCTTGGTGCTGCTGCCTGCCACTTGTTTCGTGCCGCTTCCTGCTACCTGCTTGGTACCGTTTGCTGAGACTTGTTTGGTGCCGTTTGCTGCAACCGCCTTTGGCGTCACTTTGCCGGCCGGAAGCTGTGCCGCGCCGCCTGCGATCTGCTTTTTCGGCGTGCTTGTTCGGCTTCCCGGAAGCTGCGGTGTGCGAACGGTAAAAACCGGACCTTCTTTTTTCGGTTGGAGCTGAGGCTGCGCTTTTTGTTTCTCAACCTTTCCGATTTCAATTATTTTAAACGGGAAACCGGCACCGTCACGGAATTCCGTAATTTTGGTGATAAAAAAGTGTTCTTTCACTGCGAAAAGAACCAATTCCATTTTGTCGCCGAGCTCATACGGGGTTTGCATATCCCGAACAACGATTGTAAAATTTTGAAAAGGCTATCCGCTGAATATGATATCGTGAAAGACACGGCCGTCCTTCTTGATTAAATTAATTCGGATATCCCCGTTTCTGAAATTAATCATATTTTACGCTCTGTTTTTAACAAACGATAGAATAACAAGAATATTAAGAATGAGATTATAATATTTATAATGTCTTCACTCTACCTTGTTATACGAACAAACTACAGTAAAAATAATTTTAAACTGTGTTAAAAAGATTCATTCTTTTCAATATCAATATTCAATTCTTCCGCCAGTTTAATCATCTTCGGCGGCAGCTGTTCCCAGCGCCAGAAACCGTGCTTGACATACGCGTCCGAGACGCCCGCTTTTTTCGCCCAATTTGTCAAATATGTTTCCCAGCGGTCCGCAAGCTCCGGATGAATCTCTTTCATGCGTTCATATTCCGCTTGGAACGCTGCAGGACACATCCAGCACCCGATACGCTCTAATCCGTTATCGTAAAGCGAATTGTACGGCAATTTGCGCCAGTGAATGTACAGCCAAACTTCAATCGCGCGCCAATCGCGAATCGGGAAAATATTGAGCTGTCCTTCCACATTCGGATTGATGTCCATCGTCGGGATTTTAGAGCGCATAAACGATTCCTGCCGACGCTTGCCGTCCAAAGACAAATGCGGCTTGCCGTCGCCGAGGCGGTTGCTTGAATTGAGTTTGCAAACTTTACAGCACCAACGGGAATCTTTTGTCGGATGATTCTGAACTTTAAGCGTTTTCCAGAAGTCATCGCCGGCACTCATTTCTTCAAAAGGAATATTTCGGCTTTCACAATAAGAACGCGCGAATTCAACCGTTTCGGGATAATCAATGCCCGTGTTCAAGAAAACAGCCGTAAACGGACGGTGAACCAGTGCCGAGGCCGCCAAATCCAAAACAACAAGACTGTCTTTGCCGCCGCTGAAAGACACAAAGACGGGCTTTTCTTTATTGTCTTTTAAATTCACGGCACCTTTAATCGTATTCATGGCGTCCTTGCCGAGTGCTTTGATATAATCCTTATTCGCAGCGACAACATCATCCATTGTCGGCATTTTATCAGATAAAGCAAATGAAGAAGGATCGTCTGATGTAATGCTTTTCACTTTCAAAATCTGAGCCGCTTTAATTTCCGCATCCGATTTCGTTGACATTGCCGAAGAGGCGCTTTCATTCTCCTTTTTCACGCGGTAAAAATCTTCGCTGTCGGCATGAGAAATACCGTACCCGGTTAAATTGCCGCTGACAATCAAGACCGTCTCGCCCTTTTTAATGCCAGAAGGGAATTCTTCAATCAAATCATAAGTCACATTTTTACCGTTCAAATGCGCTTTTGCTTTTCCGATTTTAACAACGCGCTCGGCAGAAGCGAAATTGTAGGGTTCGTTAAAGAACAGCTTTGATCCTTCAAGCGTCGGCTCAAAAACGAAATCCAAAATTTTCAAATCAAACCGAAGCATCCCGACAACACGACCGTCAGCGATAATTTCCATCGTTTGGTCGTCGCCCGGAATTTTATTCAAAAGAAGAACGCGGTTTTTCAGCGGATTGCATGAAAACAGATCCAACAAATGCTTTTCAATCAAATCATAATCGTACCCTTGCGCAAAACGCACGTCTGCGGGCTGTGACAGCGTGATTTTGTCGCCGTTTGATCCGCAAACGCCGCATTTTTCACCGATGAGCGGCAGATTACACTCACGGCACCAGAATATGAAATCATTATCGTAATGAACGCGGTTGCTGCCGCCTTTCTTAAAATCTTTTTTGCTTGACTCGGAAAGCTTGCCGAGATCTTTGGCGCTGTAACCGTCAGTATATTTCTTGCCGGATGAGTGACTGCCGCCCGATTTGTTATTGACGCCTGATTTGTTACTGCCGTCGGACCGGCTACTATTGCCGGATTGATTATTGCCGCCGCTCTTTGCATATTTCGGAGCTTCTTTTCCGGCTTTTTGCCCCTTTTGTTCTCCGCGGCCTTTAACGCGGTAATTATCTTTTGAATTTTTCTGCATCGGCGGTCTTCTTGACATATTTTCACCGTTCTGTGGATTTATGAAATTGGAATGTATTTCTGCTATTAAAGGCGAACTATTCGGGAAAGCAAAATCCATGAAATTAAAACAATTAAAAAGAAAGCCAACGCATATTTGAATGCGTTTTTATCAAACCGAAATCCGCCGTTTCCGAAAATAATCGGAATCGGACCGATCATGATCATGCCGCTCGTTTTTGAGCGCGGTTCGTCGTCAAAATTAGGATTATTACGTTTTTCATTGAAATCAGAATCGCCTTCGTAATCATTGTGACAATTCATATAATCATCATGACAATTCGTAGAATCATCATTACAATTATCATTACAATTATAATCAGAATCGTTCGGATAAGTTTCGAATCCGGCCGAGTTCATTCTTCGCTTTGCCTGTAAATTCAATCCGATTGTCAATAGAATTGAAAAGATGATTGAAAGAAGGATTGAAACAATCAGCCCCGGCCAAAAGAAATATACATTCACGTCTGCCATTTTTCCTCAAGTTTGATAGGATGATTTAATTTATGATTGTTTTGCAAAGAAATGTTATTATAGACTAAAACCGTCATGTGTTACACTATGTCAGAAAATGACTTTGAAAATACTCAAAATTCACACAATTCCGTTTCAATAGAGAAATCGACTGACCCGGAGCAGCTGTCTTTGGAAAACAAAGAGTTGCATGAAAAGATTAAAGCGTTGACGGAAGAAGTTTCCACTGCTCAAATTGAGAACGGGGAATTGAAAGCAAATGTTCTGAAAATGACGCAAATCATTGAAGACCACCGCTGGGAAATCCGCCGCCTCAAAAATCAAATCGAAGACCTGACGAAAACACCGTTTTTCATCGCCACAGTCATGGAAATCTTTGATGATGAAGTGCTTATCAAATTGCACGGTAACAATCAGGAAATTTTAACGCACAAAGCACCCGACTTTGAAGACGATTTGGAACCGGGAATGCGTGTTGCGGTCAACGGCGCAGCTTATGTGATTATGGACATTCTCAGCCAATCAACAGATGTCCGCGCCCAGGTGATGGAACTCATTCAGTCGCCGAATATCAGTTACGATCAAGTCGGCGGTCTCAGTGACGTCATTCAGGAAGTCATTGAAACAGTCGAGCTTCCGCTCACGCAGCCGGAACTGTTTGAGAAAATCGGCATTGAACCGCCTTCCGGCGTTCTTCTTTACGGAAGCCCCGGAACCGGCAAAACTTTGATTGCCAAAGCCGTCGCGACGCAAGCGAATGCGACGTTTATTCGTATGTCCGGATCCGACCTTGTTCAGAAATTCGTCGGCGAAGGCGCCCGTCTTGTCAAAGATATCTTTGCGATGGCACGCTCAAAGGCACCGACCATTCTTTTCATTGACGAGATTGATGCAGTCGGCGGCACACGAACATTTGACGGCACCAGCGGCTCGGCTGAAGTGAACCGAACAATGCTTCAACTGCTCGCCGAGATGGACGGCTTTGACGGTCGCGGTGACGTTAAGATTATGGCAGCGACCAACAGAAAGGATCTGCTCGACCCCGCGCTTCTCCGCCCCGGTCGTTTTGACCGCGCGATTGAAGTGCCGATGCCTGAAGAACAGGCCCGCCTTGAAATCCTTCAAATTCACACAAGAAAAATGAATTTGGGACAAGATGTTGATTTGGAAAAACTTGCCAAAGAAACGGCAGGATTCAGCGGTGCCGATTTGAACGCTGTTGCCCGCGAAGCCGGCATTTTTGTACTCAGAAGACGCGGCGACACCATAACAATGCAAGATTTAAAAGACGCGGTCAAGAAAGTTAAAAAAGACGAAGAAGAAAACAAATTGAACGCGCCGAATGATATGTTTGCTTAATGCAAATGTATCAACTTCTTTTATTTCCTTTTTTATTTCAAAATGTGATTTGTTTTTCTATTTTTAAAAAATCGTGACTCGTTTTTTAATTTTTTAAGGTCTGTGCGGCTCGCGCGCGGCGGCTGACCGGCAGCAGCAAACAGCAGCAGCAATGCAAACGGATAAAGTAGCAACAACGCAAACAGTAAGGTAGCCGCGGCTCCGTTCGCGCAAGCGAACGGGTGTGATAAGAAAGAGCAGATGCACGCAGCAAAACAGACAGCAAGTTGGCACAGTAAAGTAAGAAAGATGAGGTGAAAATAAATTAACTTGAAAAATCAGTTTTAAGTTTTTGCTGTATCCGATGAGTACGAATCCGCAAATTTCCGTTCCTCTCTTCGCTTTGCTCAGATCGAAATCCGATTCGCTGCTTCGCACCGCCCGGGAACGAAAATTAGCGGGTGGTAGTTTGGAGTTTCCATAAATATTATTGAGAAACGGTTTCCGATGAATTTGTTTTTTGAGAGCGAGAAATCCAATCGTAATACAAAAAGAAACTGACGATACCGCCTTTATGTGTTACTTTCAGGGCTTCAGGCCATTCTTTATCGCTGATTTTATCGCATTCGGCCCAAAATTCGGCTTTTCTTTGGCGCTCTTCTTCAATCCATTTTTCTAAATTTTCCGCGCCGTTGTCTTTGATGTAATCATAAATTTTGACGAAGTCGGCTTTGGCTTTCATTTCTTTAGAAGAAATGCGGCGTTTTAATGCTCCGGGAAGAACGACGGCGCCTTGATTGAGCGTTGTTTTGCCGTCTTTGTGTTCAAAATAGAAAAGCTCAAACGGGTTTTTGCCGAGAAGCTCTTTGCCGGTTTTTTTAACATCTTCGGCGTTGTTGAGATAAACTGCGAGAAAAGCGTTTCCGCGATTGAAACTCTCTTTGATTGCATGAAGAACTTTTTCATCTTCAAAAGTGTGTTTGCCGATGAAAACGATTGTAATATCGGTTTCATTTAAAAGTCCTGAAAGATCGGTGATTTCTGCATTTTGAAAAGAGTCGGGCGAACAGAGATTTGAAAGGTTTGAACCATTTGAAACTTTTGAGCCGTTTGAAACATTTAAGCTGTTTGAAATATCATCCGATTGTGAATTAAAAATGTCGGAGACTCTTTGAAAATCATCGGAATCAAAACAAATAAACGCTTTTTCAATCATATACCATCACCCAAACCGTCTTTCTGAAACAGCTTTCGCTGTGTGATGAGAAAACAAAAAATAAAAAATGATGCTCCAGTCGGGATTTGAACCCGAGTCTTCGGCTCGAAAGGCCGGAATGATTGGCCGAGCTACACTACTGGAGCATATTGGATATGCCATTCGTTTTTTATTTAAAGAGGTTCACGCTTCCTTATTTTAGGGCTTGTGAACAGAGCATAACAAGGAATCGCTGGTATATATACATTTTGGTTATTCCGTCCGCGATTCCTTTTTTATTTAAATAAGAATCAATTGAATGATTTATAAAAATAAAAATTAACGAGAACAAAATAAACAAAAAAAGAAATTGTTTTGAGAAACGTTTACACGTTAATCAAAAACAAGATCTCCATCATCTTCATCGGCAAATTCATACTCGCCGGCTTCCATTTCTTCAAGGAATTCGGGCGGCATTTCAACTTCGCCGTGTTCGGGTTCTGCCGCATCGCTGTTGTAACCCATCGCCGCATAAAGCTGCTCAGGAGTTTCATGGAGATTCATAATCCAAAACGTTAATGCGGGACAATATTCGGGACGACACTCGCCAATGCAACCGGTGCACGGGGAGAACATGCCCTTCACCATCAAAACATCGTAATTTCTTTTGCGTTCTTCGGCGACCGTCTTTAAAAGATAAGTCTTCGTTCCGCCGGAAACGGCTTCTTCACGAATAATCTGATCCGAATCCAGCAATTTTTTCAAAATGCGGGAACATTTGCGGCTGTCAATACTCAGCTGTTTCCAAATTTCATTCTGATAAACACCGCCGGGCGTATCTTTAATCAAATTGTAAACACGCGTTTCAATGTCAGCACCGTCATCAGATTCCGCAGCTTCGGCTTCCTTATCCTTTTTGCTTTTTCGGCCGGGCTTTTTCGCCGGAGCAGCCGTTTCACCGATATCAGAATCAACCGCAACGTTGTCAGCTTCAGCGTCATCCGCTTTTGCCTTGCGCGTGTATTTGCGCTTGGGCGCAGGCTCTTCCACTTCAACAGCTTCTGTCGCCGGTTCGGCTTCCTCTGCCGTCTTGGACTTGCGCGTTGTTGAAGCTCTTGTTTTTTTGACAGGTTCTTCTTCGGCCGGAACGGTTTCTGCAGCTTTAGGCTTTCTTCCGCGTGTCTTCTTGACAGGCTCTTCTGCAATTACTTCCGGCTCATCTTGAGCGGCTGCCGCTTTGGTTGCGGCGGTTTTCGTTGCAGCGGTTTTCGTTGCAGTAGCTTTAGTTACAGTAGCTTTAGTTGCAGTAGCTTTGGTTGCAGTCGTTTTGGCGGCTGTTGTTTTGGATGTTGCGGTCTTTTTTGCAGGTGCCGTTCTTTTAGCGGGCGCCTTTGCCTCTTCGGCCTCAACCACGACAGCTTCCGCTTCCTCGCTTTTGGTACTCTTTTTCTTTGTACTCTCTTTTTTAACAGTTGTGCTCATGATGTTCTCCTTTGAAGATTTAGCTTAAGTATTCGGAAAAAACCGACAGCTAAAGAGAGCTTGAGAGTTTATTCATCGACCGGCGTAATCAAAATGATATTATTGCCTCTCAAAACGACTGACTTGAGTGATCTTTCCTTTTGGCCGTTGACGATTTCAAAGGTGTCAACCAAATGGAGATTCATGTAGTCATCTACCGTACTGAGTGTTCCTTCAAGGAGGTTGGTGTCGCCTTTCATTTCAACAAGAACACGTGATCCGACAATTTTCTGAACTTTTTTATTTGGGAACAAAATAATCCCTCTCTTTTTGACTTGGATAAAAATCGATTCAATGCGAAAATCTGAAATTTTTCTCAAAATATAAATTTTAAAAAAAGAATTTAGATTCCGGCATTTAAAATTGCATTTATTGCATATAAATGTTTATAGATGAAGCATAAATGAAGCATAGACGAGGCACAAATAAAGCGGATACGTTTAAGCGTATCCGTCCAACACGGTGCTGTCGCTGTCTGCCGTTCCTTTGGAATTTGCTTTCGGAACGGATTGACCTTTAATCTCACCGAATTTGCTTTCATAATCTTTGACATTTTGCGTGAGCCAGCGGGCAAGTTCTTTGGCCGCCACCGGAGAGAGAATGACTTCTGTTCCGATTTTGCGCTGAATTTTTTTAACGCCGTTTCTCTGACCGAGCTCCGGATCATCATTGTAGAAACTGACTCTGAAATCGTAGATGTTGTTGACACCGATTGCGCCGATGGCGTAAAAACGCTTAAAGTCTTCCTCTTTGGAAACTTCAATTACAATTTCAATCGGCTGTCCGGGTTGTGCCGGCACATTTTGAGGAGTATTTTCGTCCGTCATGATATCGCCTGTTTTTATGAATTCGAATAAGTTGATTGAATGATTTTACATTATTTAAGTATGTTTCATATATTCTCTATATATTACGTTTTTTGACAAATATTTCGGTGATTTGTTTCAACAATTCAATCATTTCAACAATTCAATAATTCAGCAATTGTAACCGTTTCAATGACTTTATTGTTTTCAGCCGCGTATTTTCACGCGCAATTCTTTCGCTTCTTTTGCCAACCCGTCTTTCTTCATTGTTTTGGCAATCAGCTCCACCGCTTCCAAATTTCGAACAGCGTCTTCCAAATAGGAAAAAACGTCACCGACATAAGCCGTAATACCGTATTCGGATTCAAGTTCCCGAATGATTGCAATCGGCTCAAGTCCTTTCATTCGAAGCAACAGAATTCTTTCAGAAAACTTCCGCTCGGCACAGCCGCAGTACGGCGATTCCTTGCAGGAACAGACAAACATATCGCTTGCGAAATTGAGAAGCAGTTTCTGATATTTCGGGCTGACTTCCCTTAAAACAGCACCGTCAAAGATAATATCTAAAAACGCCCCTTGGAAAACACGAGACGGCAGATTCATTCGAAGATCTTTGGAAATCTGTTCGGCATATTTGAACGTCGCGCCCGAGAAAAATTCTAAATTCGTAATGATGCGAAGCGCTGAAATATTCGCTTTGATGGAATCCGTAATCATGAATGTTTTTGAAACCGACAGGAAATGCGCCGACGCAATTTGTCCGAGTTCTGTTTGAGTCACATTTTGTCCTTTGAGTTCAATGAAACGATATTTCTGAAGCTTGAGCAGCATTATATTTTCATTGATTGACCCGAACATTGTTGACAATATTTTCATTAAATCCGATTTGGAAGACGTGACTGAAACAGAAGCTAACAACTCTTCCAATTGATTTTCTTCATTATAATCGAAATCGTCATCTAAAAGTGTTCCTTTCAAAAGCCCGACCGCGATGTCTTCTTCGGATTCCTTAGTTCCCGACGAATATGATTTCCCGGGAACCGGCATTAAAACAACAACGCCGCGATCATGGTAATCCGGACGTCCGGCACGGCCGCTCATCTGCAAGAAATCCTGAACGGTCAGCCAATCAATGCCCATTGCCAAGGATTCAAAAATAACTTGCGACGCCGGAAAATCAACGCCTGCCGCAAGTGCCGCTGTTGTGACGACAGCCGGAATTTCGCCTTTTCCGAATTTTGTTTCAACGATTTTTCGCTCGCGCTGATTCAATCCGGCATGATAATAAGCAGACGGCATCGACAGTGAATTTGAAAGGGTTTGGCAATTGGCGCGTGAGTTTGTGAAAATAATCGTTTGCCCGCGATGTCCTTTGGATGACTTTTGATTCCATTCGTCTTGAATCAGCTGTGTCATCAAACGGTTTTTTTCATGTTCCTGAACAAAAACCAAATGACGGTCAATCGGAACGGGGCGATGTTCGTAAAGAACGAGATTCGCGCCGAGTTTTTCGGCAAAATAATTCGGATTGCCGACGGTTGCGGAAAGATAAATGAATTGCGCGTCCGGCACTGTGTAACGCAGTCGTGCGATGAGACCGTCTAAGCGATGGCCGCGTTCGGTGTCGGTGAGCATATGAACCTCGTCAATGACGACCGTTCCGACCTGACCGAGCGCATCAGCGTTGCCGAGGCGGAGAAGATGGTCGATTCCTTCGTATGTGCCGACAATGATATCGGAATCGAGCGTCTTTTTCATGAACGTTGTTTCTTTGGTTTTAATCATCTCGGCGCCGATTCGAATGGATGTTTTGAGTCCGATTTCGTTGTAGCGCGTTGTGAATTGATCGTATTTCTGGTTGGCAAGCGCAACGAGCGGAACGAGGTAAAGCATTTTTCCTTTTTTGGAAAGAACGTTTTCAACGCCTGCGATTTCGCCGATGAGCGTTTTTCCGGTGGCTGTCGCTGAGACGATCATTAAATTCTGATGTTTCAAAAGACCGGCATCAACGGCCAGCGACTGAACAGGCATGAGGTCTTTTGATTTTTTGAGAAGCAGATCTTTTAACCGTTTGTGAATCGGAAGCGATTTAATCGGCGTTTTCTTTTCGTCTTTGGAAGAGACGACCGTATCGTATTTTGTTGTCGCGTCATCTAAATGATCGGCGTTGAGCATGGAAAGCGTTTTGTCAAAATCTTTGGTGCGGTCCATGACGCGGTCAAAGAAATCCATCGTGGAATCACCCATATGATGCTTAGAATTGCGAAGCGCTTTTTTGAGCTCGTCTTTTGCGCAATCGGGGCAGATGAATTCTTTGCCGTATTTGACGGATGATTTGTTGAGAAAATTGAAGCGTTTTTGAAGGAGGCAATGGCGGCAGATTTCAACGACATCGAATTTCGCCTGATACGCTTTGAACATATCTTCAAGTTCGCCGCGGTTTTTGGCCGACGTTTCTTTTGAAACCATAATCCGGTTTGCCTTTTTCAAAAGTTCGATAAAATCCTTTGTCGGGTAATATTCTTCATCGGTGAGCACTTTTCCGTTTTTCTTCAAAACCCGAATTTTATGCGGGCGGAATCCGGCTGTATTTTGTTTCAGCTCCAGCTCCCCAACCCACAAGGGCTCCCGTTTTTTGTCAACAATGACCATGACCGTGAAAGTTTTTCCCTTCCCGGCAAAAAGGATCCATAACATTTGATATCTCAAAAGCGGAAGGGGTTTAAATATTTTTCATAGTTGAAAACCGAGAAACGGATTTTAAAAGATTTGAAAACCATAGCAAAACTTTTGAAATTTAAAAACGAGGGATGCATTTTTTGAATTTGTAAATACCCATGAGGCTCGCGCGCGGCGGTGCGGCAGCAAAACGGAAACGGTAAGGTGGCGACAGCAAAACGGAAACGGTAAGGTGGCGACAGCAAAACGGAAACGGTAGGTAACAGCAGTAACGCGAACAGAAGGTAGCAGCAGGAACGCGAACAGAAGGTAGCAGCAGGAACGCGAACAGAAGGTAGCAGCAGGAACGCGAACAGAAGATAGCAGCAGGAACGCGAACAGAAGGTAACAGCAGTAACGTGAACAGAAGGTAGCAGCAGTAACGCAAACAGAAGGTAGCAGCAGTAACGCAAACAGAAGGTAGCAGCAGTAACGCAAACAGAAGGTAGCAGCAGTAACGCGAACAGAAGGTAGCAGCGGTAATGCGAACGGAAGGTAGCAGTGTCCACGTTCGCGAAGCGAACGGCTGCCATTAAAATGAGCAGATGCACGCAACGATGCAGACCCACATGGAAATAAGATTTGACACTAACTCCGCTTCTTAGTTTTTGCTGTATCGGCTGAGTACGAATCCGCAAATTTCCATTCCTCACTTCGCTTTGCTCAGCTCGGAATGAAAATTAGCGGTGGTTGAAGGGGGTTTAAAATTAAAAAGAAAACGGAAAATTAAACCTTTCCCGCTTTCAAAATTTCACACACATTTTCGACTTCTTCTCTAAACTCCTTGTCGGAAAAACCTAAAAGATTTGCTAAATACATGGCACCCCCAGCGCCGGCGCCTTCTTTGATTGTTCCTGTATCGTATCTTTGGATTCCGGGAAGTCTTGATTTGCCGAAACCCGGGTCGGAAATGTAAGCCTTGAAACCGAGGTCTTTGGAAAGATCACCGAAGTTGGCGGTTTCGTCTTCCATGACGTATCTCGTGGTTGCCAAATCTACGTTTTTGAGGTTGACGCCCATGTGTTTCGCGACAGCGTAGACGGCGGCCATTTGTGTTCCGCCGGCCATGATAATATTCATATCAGGATCGTAGTCTTTGAATCCTGCAACAATTCCTGCAACGGCAGGCATCATGGGATCGCCGAGGAGTTCGACGGCTCTGAGCGGGTCGTCTCTGAGACTGCCGACAATGATGTTGTTCTTTTTCATCGCGTCGCTGACGACTTGGCATTTCAGCTCAACGGGATTGATGTCGGCGCTGCTGCTGACGCGGGCGTTGTAGCCGAGCGCGATGAGAACGCCCATTGCAGTCGTTGTGCCACCGGGCGTGCTTTCGCCGATAATCGGGTGGTCGGTGGTCGGCGCGAGTTCGTATCCGATTTTTCGGCCGCTTTCAAAAATCGCTTTCGGATCGTGAACGGCGATTCCGGTGGTGATGTCTTCGCCGACAGCTGCGTCGGTGGTGTACATCGGAATGGAATCATCCGGCAGAATCATTAAACCGGCATTGACGAAGGCGTAGGGAACTTTTGTCAGATTGAGAGCGGAGCGTGTAATCACAGCGGGCGTCGGCGTATCGTAAGGCGGTGTCATGGGCATCACGGGAACGCTGATAATGTTTCCGGTGTGCATCAATTCACTGTCGCCGGCCGGCGTGTAAACGGTTAATTCCGCCGTTTTTCCGGCAGCCGAAAGACCGGGAATCTGCGATGTTTTCGTGTTTGATAAAACGCAGACATAAAGCGGCTTTTCAGCTTTGCATTCGGGTTTTGGTGTCGTCCAACTCATTCTAATCATCCCCATTCATTCAAAAACAATCTGCAATCATAATTCTGATAAAATAAACAAGTAATAAACAAGTGGAATGTAATAAGGGGATTTTTGAATATTAACCCTCCGTTAAATAAATTTGAAAAAAATGAAAGTTTAATTGATTTGAAAATTGATTTGAATAAAGAATTTGCTATTTTATTGTTATTTTATTGTTATCCCTTTATTTTTCTTTCAACATTTTTACACTCAATTATTTCGATAGTGGTCGACACATACTGTGTAAAAAATAACTTTTTTTGATTGATGCCGACGATTTCAGAAAAAATGCGAAAATTTATGTTGAAGAAGTATGATTTGTTTGATTTATATCATTCATTTCATTATTTCATTATTCTTAATTTCAACATTTCCTTTTTTCACCCGGCGGCTGAATTATGACGGAAGAAACTGCAGAATACATGGCTTCAAAGAAACTGAAGAAGCAAAAAATTGATTATTCGCTTTATCTCGTGACCGACAGGTCATTCTGCCCGCCTGATAAATTCCTGCATCAAATCGAACAAGCCGTTCTCGGCGGTGTTTCAATCGTTCAGTTGAGAGAAAAAGACGCCTCTTCATTGGAATTTTATAATCGTGCGGTTGAAGTTTCAAATTTGTTGAAAAATATGTGCAGTGTCAGCGGCTTGAAGATTCCTTTTTTGATTAATGACCGGCTTGATATTGCATTGGCTGTTGATTGCGACGGTTTGCATATCGGACAGGAAGATTTACCTGTTTCTGTTTGCCGGCGGTTGTTGGGGCCGGATAAGATTCTCGGAGTTTCCGCGGGGTCCGTTGAAGAAGCGGTTTTGGCTGAGAAGGAGGGGGCAGATTATTTGGGTGTTGTCGCTTTTTCGACGGGGACGAAGCCGGAAGCTGTTGAAGTTTCTTTAGAGATGTTTAAAGAGATTCGAGAGGCTGTTTCTATTCCTATAGTGGCGATTGGGGGGATAAATTTGGAGACTATTTCTTTATTGTCTGGTTTAAGGATTGATGGGGTTGCTGTTGTGTCGGCGATAATGGGAAGTGAAGATGCTAAGGAAGCGGCTGAGAAATTAAGTAACTTAATCGAATCATTCTGAATTTATTATATTTATCCCCTGAGTCTGTTATTTTTTAAAGACGAAGACAATTTGTTTAAATATTACATCTTTTCTTTTATACCATAGAAATAAATTAATTTCAAAGAGATATCATTTTTATTTTGAGGTATTTGCATATGAAAAGTAATTTCAGCTTTTTGGAAAAGGATTGGCCTGAGCTTGCTAAAATCGGACAACTGGCTGAACGAAATCTCTATGATGATACTAATACGGCTCTTTTAAAAATGGGCATTTTTTCAGAGAAACTTGTCCAATACATTTTAGCAATGGAACATATTCGAGAACCGGAAGGATATGAAAATACTGCTGCAAATCGAATTTCCATACTTAAAAGAAGCGGTTTACTGCCTCGCGAGATTTCCGATATTCTTCATGTTTTGAGACAAAAGAGAAATGATGCAGCTCATGACAATTATGAATCAGAAACAGCTGCTCAAGCAATGCTTCAATTCACATATCAAATATCGGTTTGGTTTTATCAAACGTATAAAACATTTGCTTTTAAGCCGGACCCGTTTTTTTTACCGGAAAATGAACAAGTTTCAATTGAAGAATTGAAAAAACAAACAGAATTAGCAGAACAAAGGACTCAATATTTAGAGCAGGAGCTTGAGAAACTCCAATCAATCAAATTGCCGACAAACATTGAAGAAAGAATTAAGATTTCAACTGAAAGTGCTCAGCTTATTCACAAAACCGAAAAACAAACACGTATTTTAATTGACGAACAATTAAGAGATGCAGGATGGGAAGCTGATTCGGAAGAATTGACATATGCAAAGGGTGTTCGTCCGCAATCAAATAAAAATATAGCTATTGCGGAATGGCCGACTGATTCGTCGGTCAGCAAAAGCGGATACGCAGATTATGCTTTATTTATAGGTCTTCAATTGGTCGGAATTATTGAAGCTAAAAAAGAGTCTAAAGATGTGTCATCGGATTTAGATTATCAATGTAAAGAGTACGCTCAAAATATTAAGAAAGAGCATGAAGAATATGTGTGTTGGCAATCCGATAAGTATCGTGTTCCTTTCCTGTTTGCAACAAATGGCAGACCGTATCTGAAACAACTTTCAACGAAATCAGGGATTTGGTTTTTAGATGTTCGCCGTGAATCAAATGCTCCAAAAGCACTTCCGAATTGGTTCTCACCTCTAAACATAAAAGAGATGCTGGAAACAAATATTTCCGAAGCAAATGAAAAAATGAAGACGGAAGATGAAAGATACTTAACCGACCCGAACGGGTTGAACTTGAGACCTTATCAGGTTGAAGCGGTTGAAGCTTCGGAAAAAGCAATTATTGAGGGGAAGCAGTCGATTCTTCTTTCAATGGCCACGGGAACAGGAAAAACGCGTACCGTTCTTGGAATTATGTATAAAATGCTCAAGAATAAAAGATTTAAGAGGATTTTGTTTTTGGTTGATCGTAATCCGCTTGGTGAACAAGCCATGGATACATTTCAAGAAGTGAGATTGGAGGAGTTTACGACTTTAGATAGCATATATAATATCAACCCCCTGGGTCTTAAAAGTGGTATGATTGAACCTGAAGTGAAAGTTCAGATTTCAACGGTTCAAAGCCTTGTTCAACGCATATTGATTGCAGATGAACCGACAGTTTTTCCGGGCGATTTTGATTTGATTATTGTTGATGAAGCTCATCGCGGTTACATTTTAGATAAAGAAATGGATGAAGATGAGTTGGTATTTAAAAACCATAAAGATTACATCAGTAAATACAGAACAGTTTTGGAGTATTTTGATGCTGTCAAAATTGCATTAACGGCGACGCCTGCACTTCATACAACAGAAATATTCGGATCTCCCGTATTTAATTACGGTTATCGCCAAGCCGTTATTGAAGGATATTTGATTCCTTATGATCCGCCTATTAATGTAAATACGGAACTAAATACCCAAGGAATTCATTATAAAAAAGGAGAAATTCTTCCGAAAATTGATGCTGTTACAGGAGAACTCTTAAATAGTGATGAGTTAGAAGATGATGTTGATTTTGAAGTTGAGAAATTTAATAAAGATGTCATTACTGAAAGTTTCAATCGTACTGTTCTTTACAATATTGCTGATGAATATTTAGATTTTTCAAGCGATGAAAAAACTTTGATTTTTGCAACCAATGATGCTCATGCTGATCTGATTGTTCAAATTTTGAAAGAATATTGCAGTGAGAGAAATTTCAGCCATGAATCGGTTATGAAGATTACCGGAGCAACCGGCGGCGGTGACTCTAAGAAAACTCTCAAAGCAATTAAACGCTTTAAGAATGAAAAATATCCGAATGTTGCTGTGACAGTTGATCTTTTGACAACAGGCATTGATGTCCCGTCTATCTGTAATTTAGTTTTCTTGCGCCGTGTGCGCTCTCGTGTTTTATATGAACAGATGTTGGGACGCGCAACACGCAGATGTGATGAAATCGGAAAAACCAGTTTCAAGATTTTTGATGCTGTCGGCATTTATGATGCATTGAACAGTGTCAGTACGATGAAGCCGATTTCCTCGAATCCTCATGCGACGATTGAGCAATTGATTCAAGAATTAGACGGCATTCATGACGAGAGGGTTCTTCGAAATCAGATTCAAGAAATTGCTGCGAAATTGCAGAGAAGTAAGCGGACAATTTCTGATGAGAACTTGGAGAAATTCAGAATAAAAACAGATGGGTTGATGCCGGATGATATCATCAAGGGTTTACTTCAGCCGGATGTTTCAAAGTCGTATCAGTTCATTCAGGAAAATTATGATTTTTTGATTTTGCTTGAAAAAAGTAAAGAAACAAAACAGCGTTATATTGCAGTCTCCGATAAACCTGATTCCTTCCTTTCATTTACTCACGGTTATGGGAAAAATCAAAAACAGCCGCAGGATTATTTAGAGGAGTTTAAAGAGTTTATTGATATTCATAAGGATAAAATTCCAGCTTTGATGATTGTTTGTACACAGCCGGCTTCCTTAAAGCGGGATGATTTGAAAAAGCTTCAATTGATTTTGGAAGAGAATCAATTTTCGGAACATGAATTGAACGCTGCTTGGAAAGAAATGACAAATGCAGACATTACGGCTGATATTATCAGCTTCATTCGAAAGGAAGCACTTGGCATTGAGCTTGTTGATCATAATGATCGGATTCAAAGAGCATTTCAGGAACTCAAACAGAAACACACTTTCAACAAGAGGCAAGAGAATCTTTTGAATAAAATTGAAAAGCATTTGCTTCATGAGAGTGTTTTGGATGCTCAAACGTTTGACGAAGCTCCGACTTTTAAATCTTCCGGAGGGTTCAAAATGGCCGATAGTGTTTTTGGCGGTCAGTTGAACCAAATCATTTTTGACTTGAACAGTCTTATGTACGGGATGAAGGGACTCTAATGAATAATCAGGAAATTGTTGCGAAATTGTGGAATTTGTGTAATGTCCTCAGAGATGACGGTATTACTTACCACCAGTATGTTACTGAATTGACTTACATTCTTTTTTTGAAAATGGCAAAAGAGACGGGAAGTGAATCCAATATTCCCGAAGCTTACCGCTGGAATCAGCTTGTTTCTAAGGAAGGAATTGAGCTGAAAAGATTCTATAATGAACTTTTAACCAACCTCGGTGACAAGAGTACCGGAAAAATTCAGCAAATTTATGCGGGTTCTCGTTCCAACATTGAAGAACCCAAAAATCTTGAAAAAATCATCAAAACAATCGATCAATTGGATTGGTATTCCGCCAAGGAAGAGGGGTTGGGTAATCTTTATGAAGGTCTTTTGGAAAAGAACGCCAATGAAAAGAAATCCGGTGCCGGCCAATATTTCACGCCGCGTGTTTTGATTGATGTGATGGTTGAACTGATTGATCCCAAACCGGGAGAACGCTGTAATGACCCGGCCTGCGGAACTTTCGGGTTTATGATTGCTGCTGACAGGCATATCAAAAATAAAACGGATGATTTGGCTGACTTGCCCCAAGACCAACAGGAATTCCAAGTTAAAGAAGCTTTTACCGGTGCGGAACTTGTTCATGAAACGCATCGTTTGGCTTTGATGAATGCTCAATTGCATGATATTGAAGGCGAGATTTATTTAATTGATACTTTATCAAGCGCCGGTGAAAATTTAAAGAATTTTGATGTTGTTTTGACCAATCCGCCATTCGGGACAAAGAAAGGCGGCGAGCGCGCAACCCGAACGGACTTATCATATTTGACAAGCAACAAGCAACTTAACTTTTTACAACACATTTACCGCAGTTTAAAGAAAGACGGCAAAGCCAGAGCCGCCGTTGTTCTTCCCGATAATGTTCTTTTCGCCGACAATGATGGTGCTTCCATTCGTGCCGACTTAATGGACAAATGCAATCTTCATACAATTTTAAGACTTCCGACCGGCATTTTCTATTCCCAGGGCGTTAAGACGAATGTTTTATTCTTCACCCGCGAGCCGACCGAAAAAAACAACACAAAAGGTGTTTGGTTCTATGATTTGCGAACAAACATGCAATCTTTCGGCAAAACAAGCCCATTAAAACATGACCATTTTGAAAACTTCATCAAAGCTTACACCGCCGAAGACAGAACAAAAATCGAAGATGAGCGTTTTTCATATTTTACACGTGAACAAATTAAAGAGAAGAAAGAAAGTCTTGATCTCGGCCTGATTCGTGATGATTCCGTTTTAGATTATGATGATCTTCCTAACCCGATTGAAAGCGGTGAAGAAATCATCGCAGATTTGGAAGAAGCCATTAATTTGATTCAAAGTGTTGTGAAAGAACTGAAGTCGTTGGAAGGGAAGAACCAATGAATTCTAAAGAGGTGAAAAATATTCCAAGCAATTGGACTATTACGAATTTGGGTTCTATTGCAAAATGGGGTTCAGGAGGAACACCATCTCGTAAAAATCCTGAATTTTATTCTGGAACTATTCCATGGATTAAAACAGGAGAACTTTCAGATTCATTTATTTATGATAGTGAAGAGAAAATAAATCAAGACGCAATAGATAAATCAAGTGCAAAACTTTTTCCCAAAAACTCTGTATTAATTGCAATGTATGGTGCAACCATTGGGAAATGTGCAATATTAGGAGTGGAAGCTACAACAAATCAGGCTTGTGCTGCCGCGATTGTGAATGATAACATTTACTACAAATATTTATTTCATTATCTTGTTTCACAAAAAGACGCTTTTTTAAAAAAGGGAAAAGGTGGAGCTCAACCAAATATTTCACAAGAAATTCTTAAAGCTCATCCAATACCAATCCCCCCCTTTCCTGAACAACAAAGAATTGTTGACCGGATTGAAAGTTTATTTGAAAAACTCGACCAAGCGAAAAAACTCGCTCAAAAAGCTCTTGATCAATTTGAAGAAAGGAAAGCTGCCATTCTTCATAAGGCTTTTACAGGAGAGTTGACGAGGGAATGGAGAAAAAATCACAACTTTGTTTGTGATTTCTCAACATCGTTTGACAATGATGTAATTCTTTTTGAAATTCCTGATTGTTGGATTTGGACTACATTTGGAGAGATAACAACAATAATTGGTGGAGGAACCCCTCCTTCAAATGTAGATGAATATTATGAAAATGGTACAATTCCGTGGATTTCCCCTTCAGATTTATCAAACTACAAATCAAAATATATCTCCAAAGGAAAAAAGAATATTACTGAACTGGGTTTATCAAAAAGTTCTGCTCGTTTAATGCCAAAAGGAACAGTTTTATTGTCTTCTCGTGCACCGATTGGATATGTTGCAATTGCTGAAAATGAATTATGTACAAATCAGGGATTTAAGAGTTTTTTGCCCAACTTTCATTATCTTCCCCTTTATTTGTATTATTACTTGATTTTTATGGGAGAAAGATTAGAATCATATGCTAGTGGAACAACATTCTTGGAATTATCTGGGAAAAGAATTTCTCAAATTGGATTCCCGGTTCCACCTATAGAAGAACAAGAAAGAATTGTTTCAATTTTGGATGAAATCTTTACATTCGAAGACCAGTCTAATGAACTAATTGATGTAATTGAACAGATAGATTTAATTAAAAAATCGATACTTGCTCGCGCTTTTAGAGGGGAACTTGGAACAAATAACCCCAATGAAGAAAAAATGAACATTTAATCTGGAAGTGAATCTTTGAATATTGATGTAGATGAGAAAAAATTTGAAGTCAATAATTTAAAGGAATATTTGGATGCAGTTTCAAAATTTCAAGAGAAAAAGAATTGGCAAGGCAGCAATGTTGAGTTTTTCTTTAGAGGTCAAGCAAATTCAAAGTGGGCTATTGCACCCAGTATATTTAGAGAAGATAATCTGAGCATAGAATATAGAATGATCAGAGAAGCAATTCAACGAACCCCTTCTTTATCAAAAACTGATTTTATGGACTTAGATAATTTAACAGTTCTTCAACACTACGGACTTAGTACAAGAATTTTAGATTTGACATTGAATCCTTTAATCGCATTATATTTTGCTTGTCAGCCTTCAGAATCAATTGAAAAAATAGACTCAAATCGAATTTTGAATGCACCCCCAGAGGATGATTCAATATATTATGCAAAAGTGAAAAAAGATAATGGAGTTGTTTATGGTGCATGGGATAGGGGAGTTTATTATAATGCACCTGAAGTCAATTTTGTTGTAAATTTATGTGAACTTGGTCTTGACGAACTTGTTCCTGAAAAGATATTGAAAATATTTGACAAACATTTCGGCTATTTTAAAGAAAGTGGAATGGAAGTGAATGAACGATATTACCAAATGTTTTCTTTTCTTCAAAACAGTAAATTTATTTTATCGAGTTATAATAATGAGCGTCTTGTCTCCCAAAGCGGTGCGTTTTTATTTCCGGGATTTGAAGTCGAAGTAGATAATTCTAATTATTCAAAATCCAGAATCAGCCCGGGAATCAGAGATTTAAGAATTGATTTTCAAGAAATGTTTATAATTCCTTTTGATAAAAAAGAGTCAATATTGAAAGAACTCGACAGATTGAATATCAACGAAGCATCTGTATTTCCAGAACTGGAACATAAATTAAAATATATAAAATACAAAAATCAATCGTTAAAAGATGATGTTTCCTTTTATCCAATGTTCCATCACTGTGTCATTAAAGATTTTTCTCATTATAGCGGATACAGATGTCCAAAAAACATTAACCTTGCTTCTGGTATGACAGGAGTTAGTGGAAAAATGATTTCATTGGTTTCAACACCCGATGAAAAATTCAATGCCAAAATGGATTTCCCTTCAAGAAATGAAAAAATTGAAAAACACATGAATTACATTATATTAAATGAGATTGCCCTTGTTTCTAATAGAAACTATTATTCTAAAGTAATAAAAGAACTCTTCATAAATAAAGAAGAAAACTGGTATGAAGACACCACGGAAATAATTAAACTAAAAAAACAAATTGAAGAGATTTTGATTAGTTGTGGTTATGCTTTAGAAATCCGTCAGCAAAAAGCTGAAAACATCATATTAAACATTATAACTTCATTTAAAACAGTTCCATTAGATTAATAATTTCACCTTGCTTGAATTTCTTTTATAAAAGTAAGATATATCTTTTTAATAATGAAGCCCATAAGTTCTATTAAAAAATCAAAGGAACATATTATGCAAAATACTATAAAGATTTCAGATGGACAAATACCTGCAAATTTAGAAGGAATTGTTCGAAATCTACCTCTCCGGAAAACTGAAGCGTTATTACCCGTTTATGAGGCTGTTGTTAATTCAATTCAGGCTATTGATGAAAGAAAAGATTTGGAGATGGCAGATGGAAACATTTCTGTAATAATTAATAGGGGATTGCATAAAAATTTGAATGGTGAAAAAGACGATACAATTGTAGGTTTTGAAATTCGAGATAATGGATGCGGTTTCGATGAAATAAATTATCAATCTTTTTTAAATTTGCACAGTCCTCATAAATGGGAAATTGGAGGAAAAGGCATTGGACGATTTACTTGGCTAAAAGTATTTGAAAAGGTTGAGATTGAAAGTGTTTTTTTAGAAAAAGGTCAAAAATTTAAAAGAATAATTACATTTACAACAAAAGGAATTGTTGGTCAGGAACCAGTAAAAACAGAAGAGGATATCCAAACTTGTGTGAAACTAATTGGATTTAAAAATGAATATAGACAGCAAGAAAGTGCATTTCGAACAACTGAAAAAATTGCACAACGCATATTAGAGCACTGTTTGTCTTATTACGTTGGAGATAATTATCCACATATTCATACAATTAGCGAAGAAGTTTCAAAAGATTTAACATCCATGTTTAATGAATTAAAAAATGGGATCAGAGAAGAAAATTTTAAACTGGCAAATATTGATTTTAAACTAATTCATGTAATTATGTTTAATACAGTTCAAGATTTGAATAAATCAATATTATGCGCACACAATAGAGCAGTTTCATCTCATAAAATTGATTTTTTAGAAAAGACATCATTGTCTTTTGCAGGTAAAAAATGTTATTATTCGGCATATATTTTAAGTGATTATTTAGATGAGAATGTTGAGTCTGATAGATTGAATTTTAGAATACCTTCAATACGTGATTTAGACACGGAAACATTCCCAGTTACAAGAGAGATGATTTTAAAAGAGGTTGAAAAACATTCTCGTCTTCACTTAAAAGAATATACAGAACAAGCTGAAAAAACTAAAAAAGATAAATTAAACCAATATTTTTTGCAGAATCCTCATTTCAAATTTGTATACAAATATTACTCAAAAGAAATACTTGATGAAATAAATCCGGAATCATCCGAAGAAAAAATTAATGACGTTTTATACAAGTATAAAGGAAAAGCTGAATACGAGAAGAGAAAAGAAGTTGAAAAGATACTTAAAACAAATAAACGTGAAGTTTTAAAGCAAAAAAACGAGGAGATTTTTAAACAATTGGATGAGCTACAAAAGGACAACTTAACCAGTTATGTTATTCATCGTAAATTGATCCTCGATTTATTTGAAAAATCATTAGAATTAAATGATGATGGCAAATATCCTTTTGAAAGAGAAATACACGATATAATATTCCCTCGGAAAACAGATTCTGAAAAAATAGATTATGATGATCATAATTTATGGTTAATTGATGAATCTCTTACATTCCATAGTTATGCTGCTTCAGATATGAAATTAAAGAATATATCCGATTCAGACAGCGATAATCGACCAGATGTAATAATTTTTTCAGAAGTTAACGAAAATAATTCAAATATTTGCAATTCGGTTTCAATAATTGAACTAAAGAGATCACAAACAGATGATAGAGATATTGTTAATCAATTATACACCTATATTGAAAATATTCAAAACTGCACAATAAAAAGAGAAAATGGAAGGGACATCAAAACAACTGATTCTACAAAATTTTTCTGTTATGCTCTTTGTGATCCGGATGATAAAATAAAACAAACATTGAAAAGACATAAATTTAAAGAAATGTACAATGGGGCAGGATATTATTTATTCCACGAAGATTACAATGCATACATGGAAGTCTTATCTTATGATTGGATAAGTGTAAACGCAAAACAAAGATTGAAAATTTACTTTGAGAAATTGGGAATATAATTTATAGAAAGTATCAATTCAATAAACTTAACAGCCACAATAATCCCAAAATAATCGGCTGATGCCCCAAATAAATCAAAAGAGAATGCCTCCCAATCCAAGAAATCCCCTTCAAAACCGGAGGCTCATTTTTCAAAAAAGACAATAATCCTCGCCGTTCTCCTTTCGGATATAACCATGCCCCCGCAGCAACCCCGATCAAAACAACCCCGAACCAAGGAAACAGCGGCTCATAATCCAACGCATAAAACCCGTAAGGATGAATTCCCAAAGGAACTGTCCAAATCGGCCCGCTCATTTTTTCAACAATCTTTGAAGCCAAAATCACCGCGATTCCGAAAATAAACGGGAGAAGCCATGCCGACTTTTCTTTATATTTTCCCGAAATTTGCGCCTCTTTTGTAAAACTTAACAGAAAAGGCACGGCGAGAATTGTTGAAATTCCGATCAAATGAAGAACGCCGAAAAGAATCGCGCCGTCATGCGGATAAATCCAAGTAACCGCCGTGATGATCAATCCGACGGCAAAAATGAAGGTGCCTCTTTTGATGAGTTTTTTCGTTAAAGTTTCGGCATCTTTTGTTTTGGATGCGGAAAGAGCAAGCGAAACGCCGGCGATGAAAATGAACATGATTGTGATGGGAAAACCGTAGAGCTGCTGCGGCCAAAACCAAGCGGGCATTTCCCGAATTCCGAAATATTCGAGGTCGAAAAGGAAATGATAAATGACCATGAGAAAGACGGCGATTCCCCGGAAAACGTCGAGTTCGTAGAATCTGGGCGAAGAGGCGGATGAAGACACAGTTGAATTTTTGGAGATTGGGAGGATGTTCACGATTGCAAATCCGATTGAAATATTACGATTGAAATTCTATATGTGATATTATTTTTGATATTATATATCTTGTTTTTTTGATTGAATTAAAATTTAAAAACATATTTGAATGAAGACATCTAAGATTAAGCACTTGAAATTCACCGAAAATAAAATTAAAAAATAAAAGAGAAAACAATGTCGGAAAAGTCAAAAAAGCTTCAAATCAAAAACAGTACGGCAGAATTTTTAATTTTCACATCACAGTCCGGCAGCGGAGCGATTGAAGTTCGTGTTGAAGATGAAACGGTTTGGCTTTCTCAAAAATTGATGGCGGAATTATTTGAAGTTGAAACTCACACAATTAATGAACATCTGAAAAATATCTACAAAACAGAAGAACTGAATGAAGAGGCAACTATTCGGAATTTCCGAATAGTTCAAAATGAAAACGGTCGAGCCGTTTCAAGAGCAATCAAATTCTACAATTTAGATGTAATCATCGCTGTCGGCTTCAAAGTCAACAATACCCGTGCCGTTCAATTCCGCCAATGGGCAATTACAATTCTTCGAGATTATTCACTCAAGGGATATGTCTTGGACAAAGAACGCATGAAAAACGGCAGTTTCCTAAACGAAAACTATTATGACCAACTTCTGGAAGAGATCCGCGAAATCAGAGCAAGCGAACGCCGCTTTTACCAAAAAATCACGGATATTTACGCAACGGCTATGGATTATAATCCGGATGCACCGACAACGAAGACCTTTTTCGCAGCCGTTCAAAATAAACTTCATTATGCTGTTCACAGTCAAACCGCGGCCGAGCTCATTATGAACCGGGCTGACAGCGAAAAAGAACACATGGGATTATCGACTTGGAAAAATGCGCCCGACGGAAAAATAATTCGCAGTGACGTAACTGTCGCAAAAAATTATCTGACCGCCTGCGAATCTAAAGAAATGAACCAAATTGTTTCCATGTATTTGGATTATGCCGAGCTGCAGGCCAAAAAGAAGATCCCGATGACAATGCAAGATTGGGCGGAAAAGTTGAACGCTTTCCTTCAATTCAACGAACAGGAAATTTTAGAAGACAGCGGCAAAGTCACCGCCGAAATCGCTCGCGCTTTTGCAGAAAGTGAATTTGAAAAATATCGTATTATTCAGGATCGTGAGTATGAAAGCGATTTCGACCGAATGGTTAGAGAAGCGGGCGAGAATTATTTAGTTTGAACCATAATTTAAACTCAATTAATTTTATACTTTGATAACCGAAGAAACTTGAATATTTCTAACATGATTTATTTCAAAACAATCATCAGCCCATACAAATCCGACTCAGGCTTCGGCGGATTCAAAACATCCCCCTTCAAAATCTTTTCTTCAGGATAACCTAATTCTTCCAAAGAATAAACATCCGCTTTAACAGAAAATTCCTTCAAAACCTCACAAACCTCACTCGCCCCGAACTTCTCATCCGGCAGCAAAAACACATTCTTCCCGAGCCGAATTTCACGAATCAATTCATCCTTGGCGGAATCAATTTCTTTTCTTCCGTGCGCCGTCACGCATGAAAAATTCGTCAGATTTACTTTCAAACGGGCGCAGGCTACTTGAAATGAAGAGATTCCGGGAATCACAATATCATTATCAGTTGCAAATTTACCGAGTCCCGAAAACATCGGATCGCCGGTTGACAAAATGACGGCGTCAGCCGGCAGAAAATGAATATTTTTGTAATCTTTGATTGTATCAATCGGCGTATTTTCCGGGATGTAAGGCTTCGCCAATTCCAAAGCGCGGCCTGAGCCGTAAACGACTGATGCTTTTTGAATCGCTTCAATTCCTTCCGCGGTCAGCATTTTAGGACCGACACCGACACCGACAACAATCATTTATTTTCCTCGCCAGATTCATTTTCATGGGTTTCGTTTTCACGGATTTCATTTTCAGGATTTTCGTTTTCATCTGATTCATCTTCACTTGATTCGTCTTCATCAACTTTTTCCCAAATAATTTCAACTTCGTCCTCGACTGTATCGTCTTCATCTTTATACTCATTTTCATTTCGAGCGTAAAAGATTGCAAAAGCAACGATCAACAAACCGCCGACGATTAAAACGAGCTGACCTCTTAAACTTAAGACATCGGTTGAACCGGAAAATAAAAGAAAAATGCCGAAAAACGTCGATATAAAACCCAATGCTGCAAGAATAAACGCCGGTATTGCTCTTTTCATATCCATAATAATCACTCGGTTCATAACACGTTTCAAGCATTTTTATTTGTTTCCTCTCGCCCGTAAATACAGAGAGGAGCAATCAATAATACGCCGACAATCATCCAAAAGAATTGATTATAAGAAGTTGAGATTGAATTGATGTCAGCTGTTGACAATAAAATATAACCGTTCCAAATGATCAGAATAAAGCCGACAACGGCAAGAAATTGCAATATTCTTAAGGGATCCATGAAAATCACTCAATTTTTCATCAAATAATCAAATTCGCCCTTGCTGTCCATCAAAACAAGACCTTCTCGATCAATGACAACAATGCGGGCGCCTTTTCCTTTTTTGACGCACATGTCAAACGCCTGCTTCAAAAGCGGATTCCCGGGATCTTTTTCAATCACTTCAACAACCGTTGCAAAACCGCTGTCTTTGAGCATATCGGGATTTCCCCACTTCAAAACAAGCCCCGGAAGACCGCAAACGACAATTTCTTCAGCGGAGACGGCAGCGTCAATGCCTTCAGAAATCCGGCTGCCGACCATCACAATTTCATAGCCCGGAAAAAGCATGCTTGATGTCGCCATCCCCTGGCGGCCGGTTGTCAAAACCACTTTCTTGGCGTTTTGAATCAAAACATCTTTCATTTCACCGAGATGATCGTTCCACGGCTCAACGAAACCGGTGGTTCCGAGAATCGAAATGCCGCCGACAATTCCGATTTTTTCATTCAGCGTTTTTTTGCTGAGCGCGACGCCATCGGGAATGTAAATGCTGACAATGATTGCGGATTCTTTTTTCACGCAAATTTCATTGAATAAACCGACTTCCTGAAGCGCTTCTTTGACAGATTCGCGAATCTGAGCCAACGGTTTCGGGTTGATCGCATATTCGCCGACACGCGTCTCAAAGCCGGCGCGCTGAATAATTCCGACACCGATGCCGCCGGTAACAAAAATATTATCAACGGCTTTTGCTTTTTCCGCCGAAAATTCGGAATCCTTCGGATTTACTTTTTGGACTTTGGCGCAAAAAAGAACATCGCGCGTGATATCGGATTCGTGATCATTGTAAACTTTTCGAACGCCGGCATCGCCGTCTTTTGCGGATTCAACCGGCATCTCGGCACGCAAACCGATTGTTGTCGGAACCGAGATAATTGTTCCGTTTGAAAGCGTTTTGCCGAGTGACAGCGTTGCTGCTTTGGCGGCGGCGGCGGCCGTTGTTCCCGTCGTGAAGCCGCGCTTTAAGAAAGATCCGTCGCTTAAAACAACAATTAACCCGCGGCTGACCAAATCTTCGACTTCCGCTCTCGGAAGCGTTGATTTTGCAAGCCATTCTTCGGGAATTTCAAAATCGTTGACGGGATCTTTCATAATAATCGCACGACTCTTAAATTATTTTAACAAATTATTAAATAATCTTAAAAATAAAAAAGTGAAGTAAACCGGAGTTTACTGTTTCTTCTTTTCATTGGCAATCGCAATGATTTCATTGACACAGGCAACCGCCATCGGCGTTCCGCCGCGAGTTCCGACGCAAGTAATCGACGGAATGGGAATTTCCATGTCTCTGACAATTTCCTTAGACTCGGCGGCATTGACAAAACCGACCGGTGTCGCAACGATTAAAGCCGGTCTGAGACCGCGTTCAATGAGTCTTGAAACGGTAATTGCGGCAGAAGGAGCGTTGCCGATTGCAATAATTGCGCCGTTTAATCTGTCGCGCGCTGCCAAATAACCGGCAGACGTTCTTGTGATGCCGTATTTTTTGGCGATTTCAGCGTCTTTGTCTCCATCCAAAACACAAATGATTTCGGAATCGTGGCCGATCTTGGTAATGCCGGCTTTCACCATGCTGATGTCGGTAAAAATCGGCGCGCCTTTTTCAATTGCAACGACTCCGGCTGCAATCGGATCATGACGGAATTCCATGATGTCGGCAACGGAAATGTCGCCGGTTGCCACAGCGCAGCGCTGACGGATCCGGTCTTCAGGCGTTTTGTTGCCGACCACGCCTTCAATGTACGTGCGGCTTTTCATGTAAATGGTTTTAGCTTCATCCGTTCCCGCGCCGAAATCTTTGCAGGAATCTGCAAAAGCCTGATCAATCTCAATCGTTACAACGGCCAACTCGTCTAAAGTACCGTAGTTTTTATTTGCATCTGTCATAATTTGCCCCGTGTTTTACTCTGTTAATTATTGATAATAATTATTGATAAGTTTAATCTCACGGCTCAGTATTCATACTTTCGGTGGTAACCGCGCGGCGTGATAATTCTGTCACCGTTGGGACTGTTCCAAATACGTGAGTCGCTGTTGCAGACAAGAATCGCCGTTCTCATGTCCACCCAATCATTGTATTTCAAAACTTCACCAAGCGTTGTCACGATATATTCCTGTTCGTCACCGCGAAGCGCGTTCTTCACCAAACCAACCGGAACGGAATCGTCACGGTTTTTGCGGATAATTTCAATCGCGCGCTCAAAATTGGATGTTCTTTGGCGGCTCTTGGGGTTGTAAAGAGAAATAATAAAGTCCGCACCGGCTGCAGCGGCGAGTCTCTTTTCAATCACTTCCCACGGCGTGAGCAAATCGCTTAAACTGATTGTTGCCGCGTCAACGACAACGGGCGCGCCGAGAACGCTGGCCGCTGCAAGCATCGCCGTGACGCCCGGAACGACTTCAATGTCGACATCCAAATTGTTGCTCTCGGCAACCTCAATCACAATGCCTGCCATGCCGTAAACGTTCGCGTCGCCGCCGCTGACCATAACAGCGACATGGTTTTCTGCAAGCTTCACCGCTTCTTTGGCGCGGTCTACTTCTTTGCCCATGCTGCTGCGGTAAATATTCTGCGTCGTCAGCAAATCTTCAATCTGATCCAAATACGTGTCATTTCCGAGAACATAATCGGCATTTAAAATAACGTCTCTCGCATGCACTGTCAATTGCTCGACCGAACCCGGACCGATTCCGACAATGTATAACTTTCCTTTCTTTTCATTCTGCAACGGCAATTGTAACTCTCCCGTAAACTTTTTTCTTTGAAATTAATTTTTTATGATTTGATAAAGCTAAAGCGGCGGGCTCAGCCACGCCTTTGAGACCGAATCTTCCGGCCTGCGATTCCGACTCGGGATTCGTTTCATTCAAAACATCATCCGGCAAAAACCGGATTTCTTTTCCCATTGATTGAATCGCTTGAATCAATCCTTCCTCATCCGCTTTCAGCGTCGAAGAAGCAAACCGGTCAATGTCTGACAAAGACAAATTCAAATCGGACAGCATCAAATTGACAGCGTCAAGAACTTCCTGCGCTGTTACACCGCGGCGGGCACCGATTCCGACAATCATTTCATCACACACGATATTCACTGATTTCGTATTATAATTTTCATTCTTTTTTGACCGCGTCAATTTCATCCAAAGTCGCTGTTGTCCCGTCTTTTCTCTTTACGAGAACAGAAACATTCTCATCGACCACAATGATTTTCGGGCCTTTCACTTCCAAAACCTCGACTTCTTGGTCCAAAAGCGCGCAATTCACTTCAATCGTAGACTTGCGGTTTCGAACATCACACCCGAGTTTTTCTGCAATTCCTTCAACGGACGGTTTTTGATGGACCTCCGTTGCTGTCGTAATCACGGGAACCGCGCCGAGTTCGGCGATTCTGCGCGCGATCTCGTTGCCGCCGTGATGGCCGCCGAGAACGGGAATTGCGAAATTCAATCCGGAATCAACGACAATCAAAGCCGGATCTTCCCATTTGCTGCCGAGATACGGCGCGATTTCGCGAACGGCGATTCCGCTTGCAAAAACCGCGACAACGGCGTTATAAACTGAAAAAATGTCTTTGAAAATAGCTTTTTCATACAAAACGACCTCCCCGTTCAGATGATCGGCCAATTTTTGAGCAACGTCTTTGTTCCGCTCAAACGTGACAACAGCAATTTTCAAATCCATATTCAATCACAAATCAGTCTATACTATTAGTCCAAAGGACCCTGTTTCACGCCGTACAAATATGATTTGGCATAATTTTTCGGATCGACAACGTCGCCGATAATAATCATCGCGGACCTCTTAATGCCGGCAGCCTTCACTTTTTGAGCGATATCGTCAACCGTTCCGCGAATAACTTCCTCATTTTCCCAGGACGCGTGGAAAACAACGGCAGCCGGTGTGTCTCTCGGACATCTGACCTTTGCCATAATTTCTTCAATCTTTTGCGTTCCCAAGAAAATAGCCATGGTACAGCCCATTTCCGAAAATTCCGGAATCTGGTCTTTTTCAAGCGTTGTTCCGGCAGGTCTTGTAATAATTAAAGAATCAGACACATTGTTCAGCGTAAACTGTGTCTCAAGCGCTGCTGCCACCGCAAACACGGAAGATACGCCCGGTACGCGCTCAGCGGTGATGCCGACCTTTTTCAGCTCTTCCGTCTGCTCGACAATGGAGCCGTAAAGCGCAGGGTCGCCGCTGTGAAGCCGGACAACTGTTTTGCCCGCATTCACCGCGTTCACCGTCAATTCCGTTGTTTCGTCAAGCGTTAAACCGTAACTGTCAACACATTCGCCTTTTGTGTATTCCAAAACTTTCGGATTCACCAACGAACCGGCATAAATGACCAAATCGGCTGCCTCAAGGAGTTCTTTTCCTTTGACCGTAATGAGTTTTTCATCGCCCGGACCGGCGCCGACAATATAAATTTTCTTTTCGCTCATCTTCATCGCCTCATTTTTTTCCGTAAACGATGCTGAAATAGTTTCCTTCTTCTGGAATGTTTTCTTTGCCCTTGATAATGATTTCCTTATCGGAGAACAAACGCTCGGCGAAGATGAATTCCGTATATCCTTCTTTTTCAAAGCGTTTGATAATTTCCTGCGGGTGGCGGGCTTTTAAGTGAATCAAATAATTGATGTCGGAAACGCCGTCATGCACTTCAAAAGAGGTTTCAACAGCAGTGCCCATTCTGGCCGCGCAGGATGTAATTGAGCTGATGCCGGGAACGGTTTCCACTTCAACATCAGGCGCAACATCAGCCATGACTTTTTTCATGTGCGTGAATGTTGAGAAAAAGTTCGGATCACCGATTAAACAGAAAGCGACATCGCCTTTTCGGGCGTATTCGGCAACGTTTTCCGCGTTTGCCGTCCAGATTTCTTTGAGCTTTTGCTCATCATGAATCATGGGAAAATCCAAAATTTCAGGCTCTTCCGTGACATACGGGCGAACAAGTTCAGCCGCCATTTCTCCCGGAACAAACACTTTAACACTTTCTTTCAAAATTCTGACCGCTTTCAGCGTCAACAATTCCGGATCCCCCGGACCTAATCCGATACCGTATAACATTTGGTTTTCACCTTTTCAAAAATTGATATAATTCGTATAAATGTAATAAATCGTAATAAAATCTTGTGCCTTTTTTCACATTTTATTTTATATGTTTCATTGTTTATTCATTGCTTTTGCTTTCCCGACATGATATAAACCGGATTTTCAGGTTTAAAATACGTCTCGCCCGTCAGCTCTTCGCTTCGGGAAGCAATAATGTGAACCGTCTCGTCATAAATGCCGCGCTTTTTCATATGTTCAATGACCCGGACAACCGTTTCAATGCGAACGGCGTTGACAATAATAGAGCGCGCGCCCTTTTCAATCAAAGCGTCCAAAACGGCGGTAATATTTTTGGTGCCGCCGACAAAAGCGCAGTCAACCTTTTCTAAGTTTGAAATGACTTCGGAAGATTCGCCGGAAATAACTTCCGCGTTCTCGATTCCGAAATTTTTAAAATTCTGCGTCGCCGCGTCAACAGCGACATCGCGCGCATCCATCGCATAAATTTTAAGATTTTTCGCAAGGCGCGTGGCTTCAATGGAAATCAAACCGGTACCGCAGCCGACATCGGCAAAAACGTCTCCGTCTTTGATATCCAATTTAAAAAGAGAAACTGCAATAATTTCCGGTTTCGTCGGTCCCCCCGAAACACCGATCAATTCAGGCATATTTTCATAAACTCCGTTCTTTTTGAAATCTATTTTTGAAACCTATAATCCTTTTAATTTGTTTTATAGCTTTTCCTTAATTTTTGGAAGCCATGTCTAATTTTAAGATTTTGTCAAGTAAAATTGTGCGGTTTACTTTTGAGACAGAAAATCGGAAATCAAAATACAAAATTTTGAAAGTTTTCTCAAATCATCACCAAGAGACAGCAGATTCGTGATTTCAAAACAGATGTATGTTATCTTTGTAGATTCCATATTAAATCCGAATCTGAGCGGTTTATATCCAATCAGTCGCATATTATGCTCTGTATTTCAAGCCGATTTATAATTTTGTCATATTATTATCGGGACTTTGCGCCCGCGTTATTAAATAAAATTGTTTTCGGCATTTGTTTGGGTTAGCAGTTTGAACTGCATGTAATTTTTATTTCAAGTAAAGGAGTTATAATCACTATGCACATTATGGAAGGTATGCTTCCGGTCGGATGGGCTGCTTTTTGGTGGGGATTAACCGCAATCATATTGGTTGCCGGCATCATTCAACTGAACAAAGTCGTTCGTAAAAACCGTGAAGTTTTGCCGCTTTTAGCCGTATCAGGCGCCTTTATCTTTGTATTGTCCAGTTTGAAACTTCCCTCTGTAACAGGATCATCCTCCCACCCGACCGGCACGGGTTTGTCATCCTTTACATTCGGTCCGCTCATTACAGCCGTTTTATCCGCAATCGTTTTGCTTTTCCAAGCACTTTTGCTGGCCCACGGCGGCATTACAACGCTCGGTGCAAACTGTTTCTCAATGGGTTTCTTCGGTCCGCTTTTGGCATATGCGCTCTATAAAGCTTTACAGAAAACCAAATTAAACATTTATTACACGGTTTTCTTAGCCGCTTTTGTTGCCGATTTGGGAACATATGTTGTGACCGCTTTACAGCTTGCGCTTGCCAGTGTCATGAACAGCCCGCTTGCAATCTCTGCGCTGATTGAAAACTTCTCCGGATTCCTTTCGGCTTCTGCCGGATTCTTAGGAGTTTTTGCCGTGACGCAGGTTCCGCTTGCCATTCTTGAAGGTTTGATCATTGTTGTCGCATTCAAGTACATTGCAAAACTCAAAGGTGACTTCCTCCTCAAAACCGATGCAATTTCTGAGGAACAGCTCACAAAAATCAATTCCTGAGGTACCGACATGTCATCTATAAAAGTTGAATACATTTTAATTGCAGCACTCGTTATTTTCGCTGTGTTTTTCGTTTGGCAAACCACTTGGTCTGACTCCGAATTCGGCGGCGCTGACGGAGAAGCAGAAGAATTGATTTATGAATTAAATCCGGATTATGAACCCTGGTGGGAACCGTTCTGGGAACCGCCGGGAGGAGAGACTGAAAGCTTGCTCTTCTGTCTGCAAGGCGCAATCGGTGCTTTAATCATCGGTATATTCTTCGGATATTATTACGCAATGAACAAATTTAAAAAGCAAAATGCGAAAGCTTAATTCAAATTAAGCTTCCATTTTTATTTATTTGCGTTAGCAACATTTATTGGCACATTTTTACCATTCGTTTCTTTTAATGAATTGGTTTTTAACATGCATTATGTTTTTACATGAATTTGCGATTACATGAATTGGTTTTTACATGAATTGATTTTTACATGAATTTGTATTTACACGAGTTTGGATTCTGATATATGATTTCATTTGTTTTTAATTTTATTTCATTTGTTTTTAATTTTATTTCATTTGTTTTTAATTTTGGTACAGTTCACTTGATTTAATCCGGAATCATGCACAAATTTTAATACTGTCGTTTCTCATATTCATGTAAACTATTATTGTCTTAAATTGTTTAAAAACGGATTTTATCGGAACGGATTATTAACGGAATGAAAGATCTATGAGAAATCTGGATGATATTGCACTTCTCAGTCCGCTGAGACGCAAAAATACAACATTGAAAGTGCTGTTGGTTATTTTTGCTCTCCTTGCCGGCCTGTTTTCATCGTCCCCGATACTTCCGATATTCATCATGGTTTGCATGATTTTTGCAACGCTTGTTTTCGGCAAAATCCCGCCGGCGCTTTACTTCAAATTATTTCTCTCGGTGCTCGGCTTTGTTGCCGTCAGTTGCGTTCTTTTTGCGTTTGTTTCAACCGGGAAAGGAGATGAAATTCTGTTAGCGATTCCGATTTTCAGATGGACGCTGACAATCACTCAAGAGAGTGCCAATTATGCCGTTTTGATTTTTACACGTTCATTGAGCGGCATTGCCAGCTTGTTTTTCTTATCCATGACAACCCCGATGCTTGAATTATTCTCTTATTTCAAGCGGTTTTCATTCCTTGATGTTTTTATGGAACTTGTCATGCTGATTTACCGCTACATCTTTGTCTTCTTGGAATTGCTTTTAAGCATTCAATCCGCGCAATCCATGCGTTTCGGCTATCGCAACTTTAAAACAAGCCTTCGGTCTGCGGGAATGTTAGTCGGCAGTCTTTTCATTCAAACATTGGAACAAGGCGACCGCCTTTACCTGTCTATGAATTCCAGATGCTATGACGGCAAACTGCCTTATTACGATGCCAAATACAAAATTCTGTATTCAGACGCGCTGGTATCAATGATTTTCGTTGCGGCTGTTGCAACTGTTTATATTTACACGCGAGGAATCCAATTCTTTTGATAATGATTAATTTATTGATGTTTATTGAGTGTGTTGATTATTTTGATTTAATTTGATTGATCTTCGGAGCTTCACTATGATTTTAGAAACAAAAAACTTAGAATTCAGTTATCCCGACGGAACAAAAGCAGTCGATGACATTTCGATTACAATTCCCCAAGGAAAGAAAGTTTCTTTCGTCGGCAAGAACGGCTCCGGGAAATCCACTTTATTTTTATTGCTCAACGGCACGCTCAAACCCAAAAAAGGCAAAGTTCTTTTCGGCGGCAAAGAAGTCGATTATTCATCATCCGGGCTTCGCGAACTCCGAAAAAAAGTAGGGATCGTGTTTCAAAATTCAGATGACCAACTTTTTGCGCCCACGGTTTATCAGGATATCGCGTTCGGTCCGCTGAATCTCGGCTATTCCAAAGAAGAAATTGACCGCGTCGTCAATCAAATGCTGGACCATTTCGGACTTCAGGCGCTCAAAGACAAGCCACCACATCATCTCAGCGGCGGGCAGAAGAAGCGCGTCGCGATTGCCGGCGTTCTTGCAATGGACCCGGACATCATTATATTGGATGAGCCGCTTTCCAATTTAGATCCGGTCGGTGCCGATGAGATTTTAGATATTCTCAATGAATTAAACGACCTCGGCAAAACAATCATTATTTCAACCCACGATGTTGATTTGGCTTACAAATGGTCGGATTATGTTTTACTGCTTTCTTCCGGAAAATTAGTGAATGAAGGAACATCGGGATACGTCTTTTCAAACGATGAAGAGGTCCGTAATTCCGCCTTGAAGAGCCCGTTTATTTTAGACGTTTACCGCGAATTGGAAAAGCGGTGGCTTGCGACCGGAAATGCACAGCCCAAAGACATCCCCGAACTGGTTCAGCTTTTGCATTCCGTTGATTTGATGCGCGTTGACATCAGCCCGGAAGTTGCTGTCGGCGAATGCGTGAATTTGGGCGTTCTTTTCGGCGATTACACAAAAGAAGGATTGTATGAAGCCGTCAATTCCCGCGTTTTGTTCAAGAGCGATGACGGAACCGCCGTTGTCGAGCTCAAGCGCCGCGTTCTCAAGCCGGGCGCGATTCACGTTTACAACATGGACGAATTTGACAAAGCCGAATTCGATAAGATTGTTGATGAATATGATATCAATTTCATCGGCGCAATGGGTAAAAAAAGCAAAGACATTGCCGAAAACAACGGCATTGACGTTGTTTGTAATTCAGGTGTCATTGACAAATCCATATTGAATGCGATTACCGGAAGCCGATGCCTGATATTGACAAGCTCGGGAATGGTTTCCCATACGGCAAAACGCATTCGCGAATATATTCAAAACAGCGGTATTCGTTTGATTTTCAGTCCCGTCGGAAAAGGCGCACTTGATATTAATGAAGAAAACACACAAGATCAAACGGATGGATTAATCGAAGTTGAATAATCAAGGTTAAAGAACAGAGGCTGAAGAATCGGGATTGAAGAATCGAGGCCGAACACTCAGGTTTGATTGGATTGTTTCAGATAAATGACTGAAACATATGAAACATATTCTTCAATGATTTTGAATATTTCCCGATTCACTTTTTTTGAGACTATATATAAAATTTCATTTTTATAACTGCCCACCGTGAATTCTTTTAAATTACAACAGGTTCATTATATATAGTAATCAGCGGCATATATTTTATTGCAGGAAAGTGTGCCTGCAAAAATGTTTTTGGCAGTTTATCTGCCGATTGTGTGTGTTTAATTCCAATGTAACTACGAGTAGACGACATTAGATACATTAAATATGATTATGGAGGATAGAATAATGGTTTCAGAAATGACTCCGACGCGGCGCGTTCTTGCTGCCGTTCTCGGCGGTCGTGTTGATTACGTGCCGCCTGCAAATCCGCTTGCTCAGACAACTGCCGAACTCATGGACGCTGTCGGCGCAAGTTGGCCTAAAGCGCACCGCGACCCGAAAATGATGGCTGATTTAGCGGCCGCGCCTTACGAGATTTGCGGCATTGAAGCGGCCAGGCCGCAATTTGATATTTCATTAGAAGCGGAAGTCTTGGGATGTCCGCTTGATTGGAACAAGCCGGACCGCCCGCCGGTTGCCGCGCATGCCTATACAGACCCGAAAGATGTGACATGGGATCCGAATTTTGCAAAGAACAGCCGTGCTGCGGTTGTGCTTGAAGCAATTTCCATTCTGCGTGAAAGATATGCGGGAATGCTCCCGATTATTCCGGTGATTACCGCGCCGTTTACGGTTGCGGGACACATTGCGGGCGTTGAAAATCTTGTTCGATGGACACGAACGGACCCGGAAAAGGCGCACGCTTTCATTGAAGCGGCAACGGATTTTGTGATTGAATACGGCAAACTTCAAGTGGCTGCCGGCGCGCATATTTTATTCCCGGCCGACCCGTCGGCGTCGGGTGATTTGATTTCCGGAGAAACGTACGAAGAATTCGTGCTTCCCGCCCATCAGAGAATGGCTCGCGAAATCAGCGCGCCGAAGATTCTTCACATGTGCGGTAATACGAGCAAGCTTTTGCCGTATGTGAAAAAGAGCGGCATGGATTGTTTTTCGTTTGACAATGTTCCTGTTTGGTACTGTCGTCAGATTCTCGGCAACAGCATATCGATTCTCGGCAGTTTGGATGTCATTGATTTGATGCCCAACGGAACGCCGGAAGATGTTTACAACAGAACGAAAGAATGTATTTTCCAGGGAACTGATGTTGTCGGAACGGCTTGTGATGTTTCTTTCGGCACGTCCATTGAGAATTTGAAAGCCTATGTTCAGGCTTGCCGCGAAACGCCGGTCCCGCAATCGGATGACGTGGAAGCAATTATTCGTGAGATGGGCGTCGGTATCGGAAAACTTGAAAAGAGCAAAGGGAAAACAATTGATGAAGTCAACGGGAGGTTTTTCTGATGATTCGGCACATTGATACGGCCGCCGCCGAGATTTTTGAATTTAAAGAAAAAAATCCGTAGCGTTACAAGGAATTGCTTGAAGTCGGCATTCGAATCGGTTTCGGCGAATATCCTGACGCGGAAAAGAAAACGGCTTTGAAACCGGAGCAGGTTCGTGAAAAATATCTTCCCAAAAATGCTGATTACGCCGCTTTGACGGATGCCGTGATTGAAGGCGAAGTCAAGGAAGCACAGAAATTAACGGCCGCGCTTTTGGAAAAAGGAACTGATCCGACCGGAATTGTCGTAGACGCGCTGATGCCGGGCATTCAAACCGTTTGTGAAATTTATGACAACGGTGACGCATTTGTTCCGGAAGTTCTATTGGCAAACGACGCGCTTGTCGCAGGCGTTGCACTCTGCCAGGACCGGCTCGGTGACATCCCGTCTGCCGGCCGCGTGGCTTCTCTTGTGATTGAAGGTGATGTTCACGACATCGGCAAAAACATTGTCGCAGCCATTCTTCGCGCCAACGGTTTTGAAGTCATTGACATGGGGCGCGACGTTTTAGTAGAAGACGTTGTCAACCTTGTCAAGAATGAAAAAATCGACTTGGTCACAGGCACATCCCTGATGAGCACGACCAAAGAAGGACTCAGAACGCTGGCAAAAGAAATTGCATTTTCAGGCGTTCCGGTTGCCTGCGGCGGTGCTGCCGTTGACACTCACTTTACAGAATCATTCGACAACTCAATTTACGGCAAAAGCCCGCTTGACGCCGTGAAAATTGCTCAGGCAGTTGTTTCCGGCAAGAATTGGGAAGAAGTGAGAAAGGAAGTGAAATAAAAGTGAAACAAAAATAAGATAGAATGAAAATCGGCAGACAGGAGCCGGAAGAAATAAAGAATTCTAAAAGATTCAGGACTATAAATAAAAAACAACATTTTCAATCCAAAAAAAACGAAACATCCGTTTTTCTGAAAATAAAACGGATGTTTACTCTTTTTTATCTTATTTAAAATGAAGAAATTCTTTTTAAAAATAAAAGAAACTTCGAATACGACCGCAATTTTCGATTTCATGAGCGAAGCGAATGAAATTGAAAAATGCGGATTATTACCACGCCGTTGCCAACTCAGTTTTAGCCGAATCTTAATTGGAGTAAAATATCTCAGCTGTTGGAGTTTATTTGAACGGAGAGGTACGAATCTCCAACTCCTTCTTTCACTCGCTACGCTCGTGAAACGCGTCGTTGGAGGCGGTTGCTTTGATTTTTCGATTATTTATCAACTCAAAACATCTCTTTTTTCAAAATGAAATGAAAAACGAATGCCGGTTAAATCATGAAAATTTCCTTCACTTTTTTGTTTTGGTTTTAACCGGCATTCGGGTTTATCGAAAATTATTGAAAAACGATGTTTGGTTATTGAAATTTAAAAAACTAAAATGAACAATCAAAAAACAAAAATAAAAAAATAGAAAAGAAAAAACAAAAAGATCAACGAAGAGTTATTTCTTCGTTGAATTTTTGAATTGCTTTACGTCACCCATACAAATGATTGGACGATTTTGATTTGCGTTTCCGTGTCCAAGTAGGACAATTCTACGCGATCTCCGACGTTGAGTAAAACAATGCGCGGATCAAGGTTTGCGGACATCGAATAATATGTTTGGTCGCCGCTGATCTTGATGTAATAGTTGGAATTGCCGTCAATTACCGCGATGCGGATATCTTCAACGGTTCCATTGACCTTTGTTTCATCAGACGGAATTTCAATACCGGTTGAACCGAGTTTTCTGACATAATCTTCTTCGGTTTGTTTGAGCGTTTCGCCCGTTCCGACAATCTGATACTGTTCCACGTTGACCATCGCGTATTGCTTGACAAGATTGGAATTGTCTTTCATCGCCATGAAATATGTCGGCTGACCGTGAACGTTTAAGAGCAGCGGGAAGGTGGAGACGTATCTCAAATGCTGAAGCGCGCCTTCTGCCGAATTCATAGCCGAATATTCATGAGCGCCGGCAATCTGGTAATACTTGGATTCCTTGGTACGCTGATTGATCCAAACGAAACCGACATTGGATTCATCGCCGCCGACAGAAGTGATACCGGTATACATGTAAACGTCATCATTCATCGCGAGATAATTGTAGCCGTCCGTTGTCATGGTAACGCTGCGCTGGCCGAAAATTGAATTTAAGAACCCGCCGCCGTAGGCACCGTAATAATCATATTGCTGAATCAAAAGTTCCGCGCGGTAAACATTGTCCACCCATCCCGGAATATCTTCAGGCGCGTAATATGCGTGCTCACCGGTCACGGCGTCCACCATCACAATGCCTTCAATATCAGCGCCACCGAACAATCCGATTCTTTTAACGACTTTTGGGCAGATCCAATACGGGTGACCGCCTTCATCAATCTCCATCACCGGTCTTTCAAACATGTATGTCGGATAATTAACGCGGATGTAACGGTCAATATTTCTGAAGAACAATTCGGATTGGGAATATTTGATGCCGTTGCCTTCGCCCATGCGGACAACCTGCGCTTCCTGCGTGACCATGTCAACGGTAATGTAAGCCGGAATGCCCTCGCCGACATTGTTAAACCATTTGAAGAAGTCGCCGTACAAAAGCGGCGTAATTCGGACAGGGCGTCCTTGGTAATTGATTTGCGTGTAATCCGTCGCCACCTCGAACTGCGATACCATGTCCGCCAGATCACCCATTTTCCTATCGCCGAGACGCTGAGCGGAAGCGCGGTCAAGCCACGGAATTTGGTCAAAAGAAAGTTCATCGATGTCTTCTTCGAAATTTCCGGTTTCAATATCAATAAGCTTGGTATAAGAATCCGCGTAAAAAATCGGACTTGAAATGACCGTTCCGACAATCACAATCGCGAAGAGAAGACCCGCGATGTAAAGCGGTGTTTTTTGACGGGATTGTGTTCTTTTGGCAAGATAAGGATCATTTTCAACATTTGAATAATCATTGTCTGACTCGGTCGTGAAAATCACGCGGCCGTTTTCATCAACGGTGCGCTTGACATTCATATTCGGCATGCCGAGAAGCGTGTAAATTGCGAAGTAAGCAATGACGATCGTAATTAAAAAGAAATAAAAGTCAGTTGAACGAAGGTTCAGCGCGGGCAGAGTGAAATAAAAAGAAAACGCCGCAACAATTACCGTCAAGATCAAGCTGACAAGAATTCGTGTCTGCTGATTCATCTTTTTCATAATTTGTACTCCGATTCTGTAATCGATATGGAAATCGAATGAATAAAGGAAGTTAGTTACAGATATACGCTGTTATACTTCGGATATAATAAAAATGAATGCTTTGGAATACGTGAATGCTGATTTGCCGTTAGTTAATTTACCATTAGCGGATTTTCCATTAGTTGATTTGCCATTAGTTGATTTGCCATTAGTTGATTTGCCATTAGTTGATTTGTCATTAGCTGATTTGTCATTAGCTGATTTGTCATTACATTGTCATCATTGTCATTAGAATTTGGAGATTTCAAGCGTATTATTTAGATATATAACCGTATTGCATTGAGTTTTAATACGAAAATGAAGTAATATTTTCGTGAGGACGAATGTCTTTAATTTGCGGTTTTCCGTGGAATTGGAAATGTTGTCCCGATTTGGATTTCCATAGAAATCCGACTACTGTTATACTATTATTAATGAAAACGAATTGAGCTGATACAAGATGCGCGCCTCTCAACGATCAAATTCCAAAAAGAATTTTGATGATAATCCTTATTTTGAAGGTTCGGGCACCGAATTCGCCCGCGAGGTTGTTTTAAAACCGGCAGGGTATCCTCTCATCGGCCTCATAGATGATGATCCGTTCATTGATGACACGGATTTGTTTGAGGCCTACATCCGCGATCAGTGGGAAGGATGGGAAGTCGAGACCGGTATGTATCTTTTCGACCGCGAATTGTTCAAAGGATTCGCTTACCGTGTCGTCTCGGTCGAACCTGAAGGATTTGCAATCGGCCCCGAAACGAAAGTGCTGATTGCGCCCTCGACCGCAAAGCCCGAATTTGTTGAAAACGCCCCGAAGACATGCATTTCGTTTGATGAAATCATCGGGCAAAATGCGGCAAAAAAGAAATGCCGTTTGATTGAAAAATATCTGGCAGAACCGGAAACATTCGGCAAATGGGCACCGCGAAATGTTTTGTTCCACGGCCCGTCCGGAACCGGCAAAACGATGCTTGCCAAAGCACTCGCCTGCAAGGCGGATGTTCCGCTGATTCCCGTGAAAGCGACGCAGCTGATCGGCGAATTTGTCGGCGAAGGCGCGCGCCAGATTCATGATTTATACGAGCGTGCTGAAGAAATGGCGCCGTGTATCATTTTCATTGATGAAATTGACGCGATTGCGCTTGACCGCAAATTCCAGGAACTGCGCGGCGACGTTGTTGAAATCGTTAACGCGCTCATCACCGAAATGGACGGATTGTCGGAACGCACCGGCGTGTGTACAATCGGATCCACCAACAGAATCCAATCGCTGGACTCTGCTGTCAGAAGTCGCTTTGAAGAAGAAATCGGATTCATTCTGCCCAACGCGGATGAAGTCGAGCAGATTCTTCAAACCAATTTGGAAACATTCCCGCTGCCTGTCGACCCGACGTTCAGCGTGAAGCGTTTTGCCAAAGAAGCGACCGGATTTTCCGGCAGAGATTTGGTTCACAAAGTTCTCAAAACCGCCCTTCACCGCGCAATTATTGAAGATGAAAAATACGTGAAAACGGAATATTTCACAAACGCGCTTGGCGAATTGAAAAAGAACGGATCCGGTGACGACTGCCAGCAATTCTACGCCTGAGGGGCGCAGATAAATCTGACCGTCATTCTTTTTATTTCGGAATTTGTTATATTATGAAAATTTGTCATATTTATGAAAATTGCCATATTTATGAAAATTGTCATATAAGATTTATCAGATAATGAATTATCAAAAAACAAAAAGGAATTATTATGGAAGCTGATGTTGAAATATTAGAAACGGACCGCTTTGACTGCCAAGTCGTCAACGTGATTAAAACCATGACGTACCAAGGCATAACAATCGAAGAACCGCTCTCCAAAGGCCGCGTTTACTTCGGCAAAGTTCCGGCGGACATTGACATTGAAGTCGGCGACGTGCTGTTCATCGGCGCAAAACCGCTCGGCGAAGAAAAGAATCAGGGCAGCATGGAAGTCTATCTTTATGACGAAGAAGACAACCGATTGGACTGGACTTTGATTTACTGATTTTTTATTTTTCTTTCTTCATTCTTTTTCACTTTTATTTTTTCGTTTTTTATTTTCATTCTTCATTGAAGACTTTCTTTTTAAATTTTTAAAACCCGATAGGTGAATTTATATTTTTGAAAACCGGTGCGGCTCGCGCGGCGGCGAGCACAGCGGCTGGGCGGCGGCAGGATGCAAACAGTAAGGTAGCAGCAACAATGCAAACAGTAAGGTAACAGTGCCACGTTCGCGCAAGCGAACGGATGTGATAAAAGAGAGCAGATGCAAGCAGCAACGCAGACCCAAGCAACAACGCAGACCCAAACAACAACACAGACCCAAGCAACAACGCAGACCCAAACAACAACGCAGACCCAAGCAGCAACGCAGACCCAAGCAGCCGAACAAATGCTGACAAAATGATTTTCCTGAAAAACCATGTTTTATTTTTGCTGTATCGGCCGGGTACGAATCCGCAAATTTCCGATTCCTCACTCAGCTTCGCTTCGCTCGGAATCGAAAATTAGCGGGCGGTTGTTTTGGATTTTCGTTGAGATTTTGAAAACCTGAATCCGAAATCAAAAGAAGATAAGAAAGAAAAGAAATTGAAAAAAACGAAAAGAAATTGATTGAATCAGAGATATTCTCTCGGATCAACAATTTCTCCTTTGATTGCTGCTGCCGCGACGCTTGCGGGCGATGCCAGATAAATGAATCCGCCTTTGCCCATTCTGCCTTTGAAGTTGCGGTTGGCGGTTGAGATGCAATTTTCGCCTTCGGCAATAATTCCCTGATGCGCGCCGAGACACGGACCGCAGCCGGGGGTGATGAAACTGACGCCTGCTTTGAGGAGGGTTTCATAAATGCCGGTTTGAACGGCTTCTAAGAGAATTGTTCTTGACGCGGGCGCGGCGATTGTTCGGACGGTGACCTTTTTGCCTTTTAAGATGTCGGCGGCAATTGCCAAGTCTTCTAAACGGCCGTTGGTGCAAGTTCCGAGAAATGCCTGATCAATGTGCGTTCCGGCAACTTTGCCGACGGGAACGACGTTGTCCACTTCATGCGGGCAGGCAATCTGGGGTTCGATGTCGTCGGCGTGATAATTGACTTCCTTGCAATAAGTTGCGTCAGCATCCGCATAAATCGGTTCAAAATCGGCTTGTGAGCGGTTTTCCAAATATTCAAATGTTTTCTTATCCGGCGGGACAATGCCGGCTTTTGCGCCCATCTCAATTGCCATATTACAAAGCGTCATTCGGCCGGAAATCGAGAGATCCGTAATCGCGTCGCCGTAAAATTCAACGGCTTTATAGGTGGCACCGGCAATTCCGGTTTTGCCGATCAGGTAAAGCGTCAGGTCTTTGGCATAAACGCCTTTACCCAATTTACCGTCCACGGTCATTTTGATGGTTTCAGGCACTTTGAACCAAAGCTTCCCGGTTGCGAAAATTTCAGACATATCGGTTGCACCGACGCCTGTTCCGAATGCGCCGAACGCACCGTAAGTACAAGAATGAGAGTCGGCGCCGACAATTAATTTGCCGGGCATTGCAAATCCCTGCTCAGGCAGAACCTGATGACAGATTCCCTCGCCGCCTTCATAAAAATGAGAAATGTTCTGCTCTTTCACCCATTCTCGGATATCCTTTTGCAAACCGGCGGCGACATCTGTGCTTGCCGGAATGAGATGGTCAAACGGAATCACAATTCGATTAGCGTCCCAAACTTTTTGTGCGCCCATTTCCCTGAAAGATTTGACGGCTAAAATGCTCGTTCCGTCATGCGCCATTGCATAATCCACATTTGCCGAAACAAAATCATTCGCTTTCACGTCGATTCCGGCCGCGCGGCTGAAAATATTTTCACTGATTGTTCCCATAAAAATGCCTTTTGTTTTTGAATTCAAATTGACGGTTAAAATTTATTTTTCGTTTATTTCGTTTAATTTCTATGCTTTCGTCATCAAATCAATAAAAAAGTATTGTTGATTCGGCTTCAAAATTAGATATATAAAATAGATATGAAAAAGAAAGATAAAAAGAAAGATAAAAAGAAAGATAAAAAGAAAGATAAAAAGAAAGATAAAAAGAGATAAAAGAAGGAATTTATAGAAAAAGCGCATTGAGACCGCGTATGAACTTTCTTTATATTATAACGATCTTTCTCCTCCCCGTAATGATGATCGGGATGGGATTTTTATGGCGCAAAAACGGCCCGAAGCAAATAAACAGCCTTTACGGATATCGGACAACGCAATCAATGACAAGCCGCGAAACCTGGGATTTCGCGCACATTTACGCCGGGAAAATTTATCTTCGGACGGGAATCGTCTTCTTCATTTTAACGCTGTTAATATGCATTTACTTTTGGTCAGCCGATGATGATACCGCAGGAATTGTCAGCGTTATTGTCATGACGATTCAGCTGATCATTTTTATTTTAACTATTCCGATAACGGAATCCGCGTTGAAGAAGAATTTTGATAAAAACGGCAAAAGAAACCCGGAAAATCATTTGAAAAATAATTCAAAATGAAACATCCATTTTTTTCAATAGAATGAAAAACGAACGCCCCTTTTCTCTTCTTTTTTCAATAAAACCGGCGTTCAGGCTTTTAAATTTTCATTAAACCGATGTTTACTTCTTAATTGATTCTCAAGACTTTTAAAACAAAGTTGATTTCGAAAACAAATTAAAAAAGTATATATATTTGGAAAGCTAACTTTCCTTTTGTAAAGTATACTTTCCATATATTTCAAAACAATTTCCTGAATCAAAACCGGGAGAAAGAAAATGAAAAACAGATTAGAAGAGCTTCGAAAACAAAAAGGAATTAATCAAGAAGAACTCGCGGCCGCTTTGGAAGTTTCCAGGCAGACCATCGGCTCCCTTGAAAACGGACGCTATAATCCGTCCATTATCCTCGCGTTTAAAATTGCGCAGTATTTTGAAACGGATATTGAAAGCGTCTTCATTTATGAGGAGGAAAAAAATGACTGAATATATTGAACAAAAAAGAAAAAACGCTTTAAGATCATACATCATCAGCATTCCGCTTTTATTAATCATTGGCATTGCCTTCATTTTTACCGGAATAACTTTTCCGGATAAATTTGTCCATTCCGATATGATTTTTTCAATCGGAATCGGATTAATTTTTGCGGATATTGTTGTGTTTGTAAAATATTTGTATTGGAAAAAGAACAGAGAAGCGCATGAAAAATTGCTTCAGGATGAAAAAATAAAATTTTCAGATGAAAGAAAGATAATGCTCCGCCAAAAATCAGGTCAGGTCGCTTACCAATGGACACTGGTCGGTTTGTTTATCCTGAATATGATTTTTACCTTTGCCGGCATTGATATGGCAATCATTCTCGCACTTTGGATTTTTATTGCCGCCGATTTTGTATTCGGAATCGTTTTATTCCAATATTATTCCAAAAAAATGTAACGGAAAAGACATTCATGTCTTTTCTTTTTGAATTTCCGAAATCATGTCTTTTCAGATTGAATTTTTAAACCGAATTAAGGATTTTATTTCAAAACCTCGTTCGGATCTTCCAAACAAAAAGATGCCGCATCATACTGGCGGACTTTACTTAAAATGAAATCACCGACTTCTTTCGTTGAATATTTACCGCCGAGATCAGGCGTCACGATTTTATCATGAATCGCAGCGGCAACGGCGCGGTTGACCAAACATGCCTCCCTCTTTTTTCCCATCCAATCAAACATCATTTTCAAACTGAGAATCGCAGCGATCGGATTGGCAACCCCTTTTCCCGCGATATCAGGCGCGCTGCCGTGAACAGGCTCAAAAAAGGCTTGATTGTCACCGATGTTCGCGCTCGGCGCCAATCCGATGCTTCCGAGAAGAACAGCACCGAGGTCGCTCAAAATGTCGCCGAAAAGATTTGTCGTCACAACAACATCGTATTTTTCGGGAGACATAATCAAATCATAAGCAAAAATATCCACCAATTTATCCGAAACGGCAATGCCTTTTGACTCTGCCGTTTGCCGACAGGTATCTAAAAAGAGTTTATCGGATTTTAAAACATTGGATTTATGAACAACAGTCAACCGGTTTTCGCGCTCCGCCGCCAAACCGCAGGCAAATGAAGCAATTCTTTCAGACGCTTTTTGAGTGATGACGCGCGTCGTTGTCGATTTATCGGCACCAATCTCTTCAATTCCGGAATAAAGGCCCTCGGTATTTTCGCGGACAATAATAATGTTGACATCCGCTTCATTTCGATCTTTAATTTTTAAAAGCTCGTAAATTCCCGGAATCGGAAGAATCGGGCGGATATTGGCGTAAAGGTTCAATTCTTTTCGAATTCTCAAAAGAACGCTTTTGTAAGACGGGTCGTTGACGGTTGTAATCGCGCCGAACAGGATGGTATCGCACGATTTTAAAAGAGAAATATCATCGTCAGTGATGGCGGAACCTGTTCGTTCCCATTTTCCGAAACCGACTTCAACGGGAACTTTTTCAATCCCCCAATCATAAGTTTCGTTGAAATAATCCAAAATCGCAACCGCTTCGGGAATGACTTCTTTTCCGATACCGTCGCCCTCAATGATTGCCGTTCTCATACCATCACCAAATTATCACGAATCAGTTTGCATTTTGTTTTTTGCGGTGTTCAACAAGCCCGCCGTCATTCAAAATATCCAATAAAAAGTCGGGCAGTTTTCCGGTAGGATATTCACGAACGGCCGAACCGTCTTTAGGATTGACGCGAACAATGCCGCAGTCCAAATCAACTTCAATCAAATCGCCGTCTTCAGCCTCAACATCGGCTTCAATAATCAAAAGTCCGATGTTTATCGCGTTTCTGAAAAAGATGCGGGCGAAGTATTTTGCGATAATGCATGAAACACCGGCATATTTGAGCGCGAGCGGGGCTTGCTCACGAGAAGAGCCGCAACCGAAATTGTCACCGGCAACAATCACATCACCTTTTTGAACATTTTTCGCGAAGTCGGGGGCAATGCCTTCCATTGCGTGATCGGCAAAGACCTGCATGTCTGTCGTTCGGAGATATTTGCCGGGAATAATTGCGTCCGTATCAATATCGTTGCCGAATTTCCAAGCTTTTCCTTTGAATGATTTTTCCATACAATCACAATTCATTTTTAAAAAATTTCAAATTAATCAATAATCAAATATTCAGAATATTTTCAATTCTTTTGAATCATAAAAATATTTCCCAAAAATATTTCCTAAAAAGAAAAATCAGCCGTTCATCGGCGCACAGCTTTTTTCCGTTAATATCATGTAAAAACGCGTCACCCAAATGTTCATTGCCGCTGTCAAAAAGAGCGAAATAATCAAATGAATGAAAAAATTGGAATAAAAGGAAATCCCGAGATAATTCAGCGCGGCCATCACAAGAACGCTGATAAAAGTAATCAGCATCTCAATGATTGTGATTAAAAAAACGAATGATGAAACGCGAATCGGTCTTTTTCTCAATAATTTAAATGAAGTGCGGTAGCTTTTGAAGACTTTCATGTTATCAATTACAATAATGTAAGAAACAAAATAAAACATAAAAGAAACAAGCAGCAAGTAAAGGGAAGAGGCTAAAATAGCAATAAATACGGGTGCAGCCAGTGCATCAACCATCGGCAGAAGCAAAGTCGGATCCGTTTTCAAAGCGTTTATAACATATTCCGTTCCGTATTCCGAGCTTCCGATAATATTCAAAACAGGCGTCCAAAAAAACGCCGAAACCATACGAAGCATCATAATGAAAAAAGATGCCCAAATCAATCTCAGCGTAAATTTTTTCCCGTAGGAAAAAAGATGTCTGGAATCCGTGTAACCGGTTTCAAGAACTTCTTTGGCCATGCCGATTGAGCCTGCCGTTGTAAACGAGGACAGAAGAATCATTAAAAGGAAAAAGAGAATGGAAAGCAAGGAAAACGTGCTGATTCCGAGATTCATTTTTAAATCCGCAATAATAAAAAATCCGAAAAGAAAGGCCAAAAAAATCGCGATTGTATAATACGCGATTCCCGGAACAAATAAGACAGGATGCTTTTTCAATAATTTCAAGCCGTTGACAATTGTGATAAAAGCATTTTCAGACATATCTTTTCCCATGAAATGAATTCAAAAATATAAAAATAAAAAAAGAATATGAGAAAAATTAGTCTCTTTTCTCATCTTCCCAAGAAGTTGTTGTTTCTTCATAAACTTCTTCTGAAACAACATTTCCGTCCGCATCCAAAATACCTTGTTCGATTCTGGAATATTCGCTGTATTCTTCAGCCGGTTCTTCATCTGTTTTTTCTTCAACCAAGCTGTAATACATTCTGACACACCAGACAGTCTGAAGACCGGTTAATACCGAAACAACAATAACGTTGATTAATGTCCCGACTATAAAGCCGACAAGCGGAATGAATCCTAAAATGGTGACGACGATATTCATGACAAACGAAACACCGAATGAAATGGCAAATAAAACCAAAGCGAAAAGGAAAACTTCACCTTTATTTTCCATAAAGAGGTTATAAGATTTTTTGATACTGCCGATGACACCACAATTCTCGAGAATCAGCGCGTATGTTGTGAAATAAAGAATTAATGACAAAGCGAAGACAATAACGATAACGGCAAGCACAGAAATGAAACCGATTAAGATCGCAAGCGCAATAGATCCTGCCGCGATTAATGCTATGATTAAAATGATGAGAAAGCCGAATACAATTCCAAGCGGAACACCGACAATAATACCAATGACTATTGTAAGCAAAAGAAGCTTTAAGAAATATTTAGCACCATATGAGAAAAAGTCTCTGAGAGAAGTTTCTCCTGTAAGAGTGGCTTCTTTACTCATTCCTGTTAAACCGGCCTCAATAAAAACGGCAAAAATGACAAAGATGAATAAACCGATATAAGTAATCGCTAAAAAGCGCGCGAAATTAAAAGATTCGTCAAACATTGTGTCGTAAATGCTCGGGTCAACATAGCCGGCAGAGCCCATTAATGAAAAAACGGTTGACATATCGGGGAAAAGCGAGAAAAAGACAGCAATAAGATAGATGTAAACTAAAATATTCAGCAAAATGCCGGGCGCAAGCAAAATGGGATTTGCTTTAAAATCTTCCCAGCCTTTGGAAATAACTGTGCCTATTGAATCAGCCATAAATGTAACTCCATATTGTTTTAATAAAAATAATAATAGCCGTTATTGAAAAAATACAATTTCGGTATGGAATTTAACATTTGTTAATATAAATAATAAACTGATGAAAAATAAAGAAAAATAATGAGGGTAAACAATGCCGGAAGGAAAAAATCAAGAAAAGGAATCTGTATATGTCATTGCACATTGCCTCTTAAATTCCCTGACGCGTGTCAAAGGAATACGCCGCCCTGAGCCGTTTGACACAACAAATAAAAAAGTGATTCAATTACCCTGCCCGGAATTGATTTATGCCGGACCTGAACGCGGCAGAAAAACGAAAGAAGATTATGATACGCCGGATTACCGCGCCCTTTGTTTGGAATTGTTTCTTCCGTATGCCGATATGATTGAAAAACTTTCAAAAGACGGGCATGAAATAAAAATAACGGGTGTACCGAAAAGTCCGTCTTGCGGTGTTTTAACAACAACCGTTCAAACTTCGGCAGAATCGGAGAGTTCATCCGAGAACGGAATTGTTGAATCAAAAGGCATTTTAATTGAAGAAATCGAAAAAGAACTCATTCGCCGGCATGTTTCTTTTGAAATGAGCGAATGATTTTTTTCGAAACGGTATTTTTAAAGCGATATTTCGAAACGGTATATAATTTTATTGTTTTTTGTTTTTTGAAAGCGGTTATATTTTCAGGCAGAATACTTTGGCAGTATGATGAAAACTGAAATTCGAATGAAAGATCTGCCGTCCATGGAACGCCCGAGAGAACGATTGTTAAAATGCGGCGCAGATGCGTTGTCTGACGCGGAATTGCTTGCAATCATCCTCGGAACGGGGACGAAAGGAATGAACATCGTCACGATTTGTCAACATGTATTTCAAAATATGTCGCTTAAAAAATTAAGCAGAAGCCCGGCTGCGGAACTGATGAAAATTCCCGGAATCGGACAATCCAAAGCGTGTCAGATTATTTCTGTTTTTGAACTGTCACGGAGACTCGAAACATACACGGAAGAGCCGAAAAGAAAAATAAAAGAGCCGGAAGACATTTACAAATATATTTATCCGAAAATTCGGGAGGAGAAACAGGAAAAATTCATGATTCTCTGTTTGGATACAAAAAATCAAATCATTTCTGATGTGACGATTTTTGTCGGCGGACTCGATTTCAGCATTGTTCAGCCGCGCGAGATATTTAAATCAGCACTGCTGGAATCTGCCGCCTCTATTATATTAATTCATAATCACCCGTCAGGCGACCCAACGCCGAGTCGTGAAGACATCATTATTACAAACAGGGTCATTGAAAGCGGCAAACTTCTCGGCGTTCATGTCTGGGATCATTTGATAATCGGAGACGGCTGTTACATTAGTTTAAAAGAAAAGGAATACATTTGATTCTATTATCCATTAAATCCGAATTCGGTGAAGACAATGCATCGGATTACACAGGATTGAACGAAATATCACGGTATAAAATCGTCCCAAAAAGGATAAAATCACACCAAAGAGACTTGGAAAAACAATAAAATTGCCTTAAAGTACAATCTGAAAATAAAAAAAGACTCTTGTCACCGCATCATTTATAACAGACCGATTCTTTTACAAAAAGAAACATTCGGCAGAGGTATATTTTGATGAAAGACCCGTATACAGTCCCTTATAAGGGCATATATGCAATATGCGATGAAAACGGACAAAAAGCTGAGATCATCGAACGTCCCGATTGCCACGGCGGCGCCGCTTGGTCTTTGCATCATTATGCAAAATCGCCCGCCGTAACAAATGCCGAATCGGTCGGCGAATATATTCGATATTCTGTAAAAACAGGTCCGTCGACGCTTGAACTTAAATCATCCGTTGCGGCGGCCGGAATTGAATCGGTCATTTGTGACGAATCAAAAAATGAAGTTCAAATCACATACATGGGAATCGGCGGCGGCGGAGTTGGCGCAACCAAATGCCGCGCTTATGCCGACGGTGTTTTAAGATTTGAGATTTCTGAATCGGGCGGCGGAAAAACCGCGACCGGTAAAATATTTGTGCCGAAACGAACGCGTGTTTTAATTGCGATTGATGACACGGATTCGTGCGATGAAGGCGCGACTTGGACATTAACGCACAACATTGCCAAAGCGGTCAGCTGCAATGACGCGATTTATCTGTCCCAAGCATTGGTTCAGCTTTATCCGGTGCCTGAAAAAACACAAAATTGCATGTCGGCGGTTTTGGAATTCGGCTGCACAACGGAAGCCGCAAAAGAAAAACTCATTGCCGATGTGAAAGAACTTCTTTTAAAATACAGTGTCAGCGAAAATACGGGAATGCTTGTATACACAGGTTTTGAGGTCACCGATGAATTGAAAGAATACAGTCATTGGGGACGAACCATGCGTGTTTCCCGCGAAAAAATGTTGGATGTTGCCGAAAAAAACAATGTTGAAATCATTTTAGACGGCAACGGTATTATCGGCGCAATGGCCGCTTTTGCCTGGTTTGCAAAACCGATTGATTCTGTTAAACCTGAATTTGACATAAATTCAATTTAAAATAAGAAATAAAAAAACAGCGGCAAACTTCCAAAATTAAAGTTTGGCGCTGACTGTTGCGCTTTGGCAACGGCAACTCTTTTTACAATCATCTTCCTTCTGATTTGAAAGAACAGAAGACAAAGCCGCTATAATTTCAATAACCGTTTTCTGATTCTTTTCAACGCCGACTTTTACTTCATCAGCCGTGACCATATTTTGGCTGAGCCCGGCCGCCGGATTTGTGATGACGCAAAGTGAAGCGTAACAAAGTCCCGCCTCTTTTGCCAAGATTACCTCAGGAACGCCCGTCATGCCAACAACATCCGCAAAATGCGCAAACATTTGAATCTCTGCTTTTGTCTCAAAACGAGGGCCTTCCGTACACAAATAGATGCCTTCGGAATAAGAAATGGATTGAGATTCTAAAATTTGATACAGTTTATTTCGAAGATCGGCGCAATACGGATCTGTCATATCAACATGAACCGTTTCATCATTATGAAAAGTGCCGACCCGATTTTGAGTCATATCAATGAAATCGTTTGGAATGAAAAACGGAAAATCCAAAAAGGAATTCGGCGCAGCATGTGTTTTATTCTTCAATACGCTATCGGTTTCAAAATTTCCGGCAAGCGGCACCTCCCGCATCAACCCGACAGAATTAACGGACAACACCGGAACACCGATTTGACGCGCAGCATCAACCAGTGCCCGGAAATTGATTTGATGCGGCGGAACATGCCTTTTTCCTTGATGCCGTGAAATGAATGCGATATCGAAATTGTCACCGGCCTGAAGAACTGAAACAGAAACCGGGCCGTAAGGCGTATTTATCTCACAAAGTTTTGCGCCTTCTTCAGATAAAACACCATAACCGACACCGGCAATAATGGTTAAAACAACATTTTTGAATAATTTCAAAATATCATCCCGTTTAATTTAATTTTAATTATGATATAAAATAAACGGCTTTCTATTTTAAAGATACTGATTCGAAAAAAAGAAAAAAAGAAAATGATGAAAAAGTAAACAAAAGACAAACGAAGACCAATGAAAACAAACAAAAATAACGAAGATCAATGAAGACAAACAAAAAAACGAAAAACAATGAAAGACAAACAAAAAAATAAACAAAAAGAAAAATGAAGGGAGAAGAAAATGAATAAATCAAATTCTTCTGCGGATATAAGTCCACATAAACAGACCGGATGTCAGAACAACCAAGATAGAGAAGACTGACAAATGTCCCTGAACTGTTGTGATTATATCTTCGATAACAGTAACCGGAGTCGTAATTGTATTGCCGAATCCGTTCTTTTCATCTTTTACGGATTCTTTCGGAGGAACAACAACTGCTTCGCCGAAAGATTGGCCGCCTGAATTTTGAGTGGTTTCCGGCGGTTTGACAGGCTTGGACAAAACAACGGCAAACGGTGAAAAACCGGATGTGCTTGTCGTGATGTTATAACAGTTGACACCATTGATTTTACCGTCTTCAACGAGGTCAATTGTTAATTGCTCAACTGTTTTTTCTCCGTCGACCTCAATAACGTGCAATACTTCCAATCTGTTTAAATCAATATTTGATCCGTCGATTACGGTCGGAATGGAAAATGTCAAAGTAACCATTTGATTATTTTCTTTTAAGAGATCATTGATTTCAGCACTGTTGCTTTCAAAGCCGATATCCATCACCGATAAAATATTTGTTTCCGGTGTAAGGAGGTCGGAAGAATCTTCAATACCATCAAATACATCCGTATTCAAAGTTGCAAGAACCAATGAATTATCTTCTAATTTTTCCTGAAGAATGGTCGGGAAAATCATTGCCGACAGCAGAGGTTTCTTAATTTCTGTTTCTTCGTCGACAAGGTCAAGTACCCCATCATCATCAATTTCTGTTGATACGGATTGAGATAAGCGTTTGAATGTAAAAGCGTATGCTTTGTCCTTGAAACTGATTTCCGTATCATCTTCACTCACAACCTCACTCACAGCCTCTGTATCAACTTCATCTTTCAAAGTGACAACGGGATAAAATTGTACAGACAGATTTCGTTCATTTAATAAATCGTTGTTTAAAGCAGATGAGTTAAACGAAATGAAGTGGGAATATTCCATAATGTCTTCAGGATTTGCAGCCGGATAGAGGTCATTATAAGTCTGCAAATAATTCGAGGCTTTCTTTTCAGAATCGCCGATTGAAACAGCCCAATCAAAGTCAGTCTTGCATGCGGAATAAGAAGTTCCCGTGGCTATTAAATCATTACTTTTGATTTTTTTACCTGTATAAGTTGAAATTTTAAATTTGTCGTGTTCAGAACAAATGAAAATGCTATTCAAATCAAACTCCTGCAAATCAGATAAATTCAAAATGAATTCTGATTCATAATCATTCAGAGAAACGGGAGATTTCAAAAACTCGAGTTCTTCTGCATCGGCATCATACCAATAGATAGAACGAAGACGTCCCTGATCATAAGAGTAAATGACAGTATTATTGAGAAGTTCCTGTTTTAAATCAGGATAAACGGCTTTATCCGAGAAAACGGAATCGTATTCGACAAAATAATAAAGCTTTATAGTGTAATCATGTGAATAACTGCTTTTAATCGGATAGACAATGATATCGTAACCTGTTTTATCCGACTTGAATATTTTTTCAACTCTGAATGTGATTTCAGTATCAACGTGATTTTTTGAACCATCCAAATATCCGCATAAGTAAATCGTAAAGTCTTCAGAGGGTTTGCCCGGACTTGTCATCAAACCCAAATTGAAGTCTGAGACATTAAATTGGATATATGTCGTTTGATTCTTTTCATCTACAGAAGAATTGAATTTAGAAAGATTCAAAGCTTCTTTTTCTTTGCCCTTACCATTAAATTCACGAACAGGATAGCTGGTAGTATCAAAATTATTGACAATTGTGACCGTGTCACCGTTAATGTAAATTGTTTCGTTGTAATCCAATATTTGTGCATTATTTTCGTCAAAAAAATTTTCAAATACCGGACTAACTGAGGACGATCCTGCGCAGAAAGACATCAGGAGTAAAAGAAGTGTAAAAACTAATATTGGTACCCTTAATTTCATTTTACTTACCGGCCAGTTAATTTTAGAAATAATTGTAATTGTAGTCGTACGAGATACATTTTGTTGTTAATATAGTTCAAACATAATATTCAAATGTATATAAAGTTTGTTGAAAATATATCAAACGGGGTGTTTCATACGGATAATATCCCTGTAGTAGAAAGAACTACTTATTGTAATATTATATAATTAAAAGGAATTAATTCAAGATGAAAATAATTCCGATAAATGCAATGATATGAATTAATATGAATAACGGAACCGCCCATGTAAAGGGTTTCTTCTGTGTTTTATGTCTGAAAACCAACATTCCGGCATAAGCACCGAACGGACCGAAAAACGCCAAGATAAGAAGCGTTTTCTCAGGTGTGCGCCATTTATCCATAGAAGCTTTCGCTTTATCAAAACCATATGCACCAAAGGCAACAATATTTAAAACCAAATATATTGCTGCTAAAATCGTTATGTTCGAGAGGATTTCCACCATGAATAATAGACAAGCAGCTCATATATATAATTGATGCCTGACTTCTATAAAGAAGATTTTGCAATAAGAAATTTAAACTCATATAAAGAATAAGTCGTCATAATTTAAATTATAAATATCTAATTTAAAAATATAAAATAAAAATATAAACAAAACAAAAAAATAAATTTTAAATTCCTTTTAGAAGTAAAAAAGAGGAATATGAAATCGATTTTAAAAATAAAAAAAGAAAATCCGCTTATAAGCGGATGTATTCACCGGCATCGCCGAGTTCTTCTTCAATTCTGAGCAACTGATTGTATTTTGCGGTTCTTTCGCCGCGTGCAGGTGCTCCTGTTTTAATCATGTCCGCGCCGAGGGCGACAGCCAAATCGGAAATGGTTGTGTCTTCCGTTTCTGCAGATCTGTGACTGACGAATAATGACAGGCCGTTTCGGGTGGCCAATGTCGCCGCGTCGATGGCTTCGGAAAGTGATCCGATTTGATTCACTTTCAAAAGAAGACCGCTTGCCGCATTTGTTGAGATGCCTTTTGCGATTCTTTCAGGATTTGTCACAAACAAATCATCACCGACGATGATTGTTTCCCAAAGTTCGCTTGTTAAGTTTTCGAAATCATCGAAAGAATCTTCATAGAACGGATCTTCAATGGATAAAATCGGGTAACTGTTGACCAAATCAATATAATAAGCCGTTAATTCTTCAGAAGACATTGCTTCGCCGTCAACTTTGTAATTTTCCCCGTCAAAGAATTCGGAAGCGGCTGCATCCAAACCGATTTTAATTTCTTCATCAGAATAACCGGCGCGGTCAATCGCAATCATTAATGCGTCCAATGCTTCGGTTGTTTTTTCCATTTTCGGAGCGTAACCGCCTTCATACCCGACATTGGTTGAAGACGCGCCGTAAGATTCATTCAAATATTTACCGAGCGCGTGATACGTTTCCGCGCCCATTTGCATTGCTTCGGCAAAAGTTTCAGCGCCGACGGGCTGAATCATAAATTCCTGAATCGCTAAATCATTGCCGGCATGCTTGCCGCCGTTGAGAACATTTAATGTCGGAACGGGAAGTGTAAACGTGTTTGCGCCGCCGAGATATCTGTAAAGCGGCAATTTGGACTCGTTTGCGGCCGCTTTGGCAACCGCCATTGAAACGCCTAAAACGGCATTTGCGCCGAGAACAGCTTTGTTATCAGTGCCGTCCATTTCAATCATCGTCATATCAATTTCACGCTGCATTCTGCAATCGTATCCGACCAGAATTTCAGAAATGCGGGAAACATTTTCAACAGCTTTTAAAACGCCTTTGCCGTTGTAGCGTTCTGAATTGCCGTCACGAAGCTCCAACGCTTCATGCGTTCCGGTGGATGCGCCTGACGGAACACTTGCGCGGCCGAAACCATTTGCAGTAATAACATCAACTTCAACAGTCGGGTTGCCGCGGGAATCTAAAATTTCACGCGCTTTGATATTGCGGATTAAAAAGCGATCCGCGTCGTTGTATCCTAAAATTTTCATAAGAGATCACACAAAAAATGATTTTGTCTTTAGAAAGAGCATTTTACTAATAAATATGTTGTCTGATTTTAAAAATCAATATCATTCGGGCAAATAAGAGAGATAATCCGACCGCAGCGACCGCATCTGAACTCATCCCCGATCCGGTCAAGATCAGCTGTTGATTCGCCGAATGAATAAATTCGATTAATCAAAAGAGATCGGCATTCCGGACAGTATGTATTTTGGAAATCAGAAATCGTATTCCCGATATAAACGTAATTCAGCCCGACATTCATATAAATTGACCGCAGCCGCTCAAGTATTGCGCTTGATGTCGACTTGATATCTTCCATTTGATGATGCGGCAAAAAAGCATTGAGATGAACAGGTGTTTCGGCCCCGAGATTTTGAATAATCCATGAAGCCGCCGATTCCGCTTCTTCGATTCCGTCATTTTGTCCGGGAATAATCAAAGTAACAATTTCAATATACAACCCGAGTTCTTTGGCTTTCAAAATTGATTCAAGAACAGGATTCAAATGCGCCGAGCAGATTTCGGAATAAAAGTTTTCGGTGAAACTTTTCAAATCAACGCGATAAGCATCTACATACGGTGCCAGTTTTTCAAGTGCTTCAGGCGTCATGTATCCGTTTGTCACCAAAATGACAGAAAGGCCGTTTTCTTTTGCCAAAACCGCGGTATCGTAAACGAATTCAAACCAAACTGCCGGTTCATTATAAGTGAATGAAATTGATTTTGTATCCAAAAGCAGCGCACGTTGAATCACTTCATCCGGCGTGACGACTTCACCGAAGCGGCTGAGGCCGAGGTCTGAAAACATCGCTTTGTAAACAGATTCATCGGGCATTGAAATCGCATGATTCTGACAGTGCCGGCAATGGAAATTGCAACCGAATGTGCCGAGCGAATAGGTCGTTGTTCCCGGCAAAAAATGATACAACGGCTTTTTTTCAATGGGATCAATAGCCTCCGATGAAATATAACCGTAATTTAACGCATAAAGCGTTCCGCCGACATTTTTTCGAACGCGGCAAAATCCGGTTTTATCGGGAGCGATTGTGCAGCGTCTGGCACAAACGCCGCAGCGGACATCACCCGACAGCAGCGTTTCAAAAAGCATCGCTTCTTTCAATCCGGAAACCATTTTTCAAACCCCATTATTTATTTTATTCATTTATTTTATTCATTTATTTCATTCATTTATTTTATTCATTTCTTTCATTTCGTTTTTCGGAATAAGTTCGGCTTCTAAAATATCATAAAAACCGCGATTGCCGTACCAGCGGCTGTTTGTTTTAACCGGATTTATTTTTTTCTTGAAAAATGAAGCGTCTAAAACGGCTGTTTCATATTCCCCGCCTTCACCTGCGATATGAAGATATTTTGTTTGATGCAGTTTTATCAGGTCGGCAAGCGCCTGACGGTTCAGCGGCCGCCCGAGCCACGCCTCACCCAAGCCGTCCGCCGCAACAGCCGCAAATCGGATTTCCATTCCCGAATCAATCATTTCTGTCAAAAGAGAAATCGGATCGGCTTTCCAAAGCGGTGAGAAGGAAGCGATATTGAGAGAATCACAAATATTTTGAACGCGGCTGCGCTGATATTCCGATTCGATTGCGCCGGAACAAACGCCTTTTGCGCCGTAAATTGAAACCGCATCAGAAAGCGCGGCTTTCATTTCATTCAGTTCTTCTTCTTTGATGCCTGATGTGGATTGGGAAATCAAAGGGATATCGGCGGCATCAGCCATTAATTGAACCAAATCCGTGTTGACGGAATGAAACATATAAGATTCTTTATTTTCGGGAACGAGACAGACAAAACAAACAATTTCATGACCGTCTTCAATCATTTTTTGAACCGCGAAAACGGAATCTTTACCGCCGGAAACCAATGCCGCAATTTTCATAAAAACGCCTGTAATGTATTAATTGACCATTTATTTTTTCAATTCTAAATCAGATATCGGAAAATGAGCAGAGTAGCGTTCTTTCATTTTGCCCCAGTCGGGCAGATTGGTTTGGCAGCCGACTTTTTCAACAACAAAAGATGCGACAACGCTGCCGATTTGGCAACAAATTTCCGGCGGATATCCTTTAACAAACGCCGTTAAAAAACCGGCCTTGTAAGCGTCCCCGGCACCGGTCGGGTCGACAGATTCAGCCAAAACGGCCTTTATTTTCGTTTCTTTGGATTGGATGCATTTTCCATTGGCGATTTCATTTTCATAGAGTATGCTGCCTTCTTTGTCATAAGTAACAACAATCATACCGATCATGTTTTTGAGTTCGTCGAATGATTTGCCGGAAATTTCCATGACGAGGCGAATTTCATGGCGATTGACAAATAAAATGTCGGTGTTTTTCAGAATCGTGTTCAGCGGATCTTTTTGATACGTGACCAAATCCTGACCGGGGTCAAAAGAAACAAAATCAGCGGCTTGAGCCATTTCCGCGTTGAAGAAACAATCCGCGGTCACCATATGAACAAACGAAACATGCGGCGGCTTCATTTCGCAAAGTTTTGCCGCAGCGCCCCAGTAAAAATAAGTGGTTTGGTTGGAGCAGCTGTCTGTAATGACAAACGCTTTTGAAAGCGAACGATCCGGAATATGATAGAGTTTAGAGAGATCAACACCGAATTTCGTTAACTCCTTGTCATATCCGATTTGAGAAAAATCATTGCCGACGGGAGAGATCAGCTCGACATCACCGCCAAGGCAGGCAATCGCCGCTGCCACATTTGCTGCGCCGCCGCCGAAATATTCCCGGCAATCCGCGACAGGAGAAGAAGCGTTCGGGCCCGCCATTTTTTCAACAGCCAGCAGATAATCAACAGAAGTATGACCGGTAACTGAAATTCTTTGACTCATTCATTCACCTGATTTAAAAAATAAAAATAGAATATAAAAAAGAAATGAAAAATAAAAAATAAAAATTATTCATCGTCGTTGTCAGATTCATATTCGGCGCGCTTTTCAAAACGCCCGTTGCGGTCGCCGCTGCTGCGGTGTTCGCTGCGGTCGCGGCGTTCATTGCGGTCACGACGCTCGCCCCTGTCACGGCGTTCACCGTCAGTGCTTCTCTTCGGGCTCGGCGGGCGGGCACTGTCGGAGACAAATTCATCGACTTCAACAACTTTCAGCGGAACGTCGCGAAGTGCTTTTCCGATGACGGATGTCGCAATGCGGGAGGCGTGTTCTTCAGTTTCAGCTTCATAAACTTTCATTTGGAAAAGCAAGCCGACCAAAGCCGTATCAGCGACAACGTAAACGCTCATAAATTCTTCATCACAGGCCGCACAGCCCATGGTCCCGACATCGACGCCGACAAACTCCAATTTCGGATTTAAGCGTTTTCCTGCTTCGGAAATTGCAATCCCGATTGCGTCTTCACCGGTTGCAACATCTTTCACAAGCCAGGCCCCTTCTAAAAATACATTATAATTCGGCATCTTCATCGTCTCCCATTGATTTTAATCTTCATGTTGATCAGCAATCAGCTGAATAAATTAATAAATTAATTTGAATCCATTAAATGAATGATAAGTATTAAAGTTGAATTGTCTGAAAATTTTTCGCGTGTTCGTCAGATTGTAAACAAGATATCATCGTCAACATCAAAAACACCGAGCTTCGCGCCGGCATCCAGCCAAGCGTGACCGTAACTGAAAGACGCCAATGCGTTGACATAATCTTCCTGCTGCAAAAAGTGAAGACCGTCTTTGTGGTAAGAATCCGCCATCGTTTTATAATCTTGGGCAACCGCCCTCATATGCGATGCTTCAATTGAAGAAGGAATGGCTTTTTCAAGCGCGGCGGCTAAAAGTTTTTCGTAACGCAATGTTTTTTCATAAAGATCTGCCGGCATTTTCTGTTCTCCGATATTATGATTCATTTGAAAATTCCTGAAGCAAACGAGCCGGCGCGCCTGCCAATTTAACAAGCGCTTCCGCTTCAATAAAATGAAGGTTGCCCGGAATAATTAAAATTTGAAGCGGGCCGCCCAATTCAAAAGCGTCCGCATTGTTTGCATAATTCGCTTTGACGCAGACATCGGCTGAGCCGGCGCGCGCAATACCGACCGCAATCCTGTTTTTCATCACGCCTTCCTGCCTTTTTTCTTCGACTTCCAAAAGCAGCGCGAGCCCTTGCTGAACGGTCATGTATCCGTGTTCACTGTTAATGTCTAAAAAAACAAGCGTATGCAATCCGTTTTCCTGATTAAATTTAATTGTATCATACGGCGTTTCCGTCACAACACGATTTCCGCGGCTGCTGACATAAGGAAAAGGAATGCTGACGGATTTTCCGAAGCGATAATTTTGAAGCCCGGATAAACCGAAAACGGCGGATGTGATTGAAGCACCGTGAATCATGCGGGTGTCAATGCCCATATCTTTGGCGCGGATTCGAAGATCAACGTGCGTGGTTGATGCCATTGTATCGCCGCCGGTCAAAAAAACGATGTTTTGGGTTTTGGCATTTTCAAGCCAATCAGGATTCTGCTCGACATCTTCGCGCATTAAGCGGATAATCGGTTTCCCGTAAAGCTCTTCCATCTTTTCAATCGTCGTCCCCATTAAATAAGAGGTATAAAATTCCAAATAAACCAAATCCGCCGATTGAACGGCCTCAAGACCCTTTAATGAAATATCTTGTTCATCAAAAAGGCCCAACCCGATGAAAGTAAGCATATCTGCTTCATTGAACGGATGATATTTAACCATTTGGAGAAAGAACTTGAACAGGCTATGAAATAGATTTAAATACAACTTATTAGAATTTACTACTATTAGCATAATTTTATCTAAAAAAAATTCAAAAAGAAATTACTAATAAGAAATGTTGTAAAAAAAAGTATATATATTAGGTAGTTAACATTCTATTATTGTTTTTTTAATATAATTGATTTTTGACCTTATAAAAAAATCAATGTATATTAAAAAAACAGTTCAAATAAAAACAAAAACGAAAAACATTTTTTATAAATTACAGGGTAAAAGCATGATAAAAAGAAATACTGTCCAAAAGATGAAGATTATGGAATATCTGATGAGTACAAAGTCGCACCCGACGGCGGAAGCCGTTTATGCGGAGGTCTCAAAAGAGATTCCAACAATCAGTTTGTCAACAGTTTACCGCAACTTAAACACAATGGCTGAAGACGGCGAAATTTTAAAATTTGAAGTCGGCAATGAAGCCCATTTTGATGCGGATATCAGCTTCCACCACCACGTATATTGTAAGGTCTGCAAAAACGTTTTTGATCTGCATGACAGAGAAATTGCAAACTATATTGCAGAAAATGCAAATATTCCGAACTTTAAGGTGGAAAGCACAAACTTAATTTTCGTCGGCAGATGTTGCGACTGCGTTGCGCCGGAAGAAACCGTACAAAGCGTACAGTCTCCGGCAGAAATGTACGGCGGATTGAATTATTAAATTCATTCCGCTTATTTTTTATTTTTTAATTGGCAGTTTCCCCGAATATCGTAGATGCTGTCATTTTCATTAAATCAATAAAAACAAATTAAAAAACATAAAAAACAAGTTATAAAACAAAAACGAATAAAACAATACAGAGAAGTGGATTACAATGACGAAAACAGAAGAAAATTTAAAAGCGGCCTTTATCGGTGAAAGCCAGGCCAGAAATAAATATGATTATTTTGCAAAAGCTGCCAAAGAAGAAGGATATCCTTTTATTGCAAAAGTCTTTGAAGAAACAGCGCTCAACGAAATGCAGCACGCAAAAGATGAATTCAAAAAACTTAACGGCATCGGCGACACTGCGGCAAACTTAAAAGCAGCCATGGACGGCGAAGAATACGAAACCACCACCATGTATCCCGAATTTGCGGATGTCGCAGATGAAGAAGGTTTCCCCGAAATTGCCAGAATGTTCCGCCAGATTGCAAAAGTCGAAGAACATCACAGACAAAGATATGAAAAACTCTTAGAACAGCTCCAAAACGGCACGCTTTACAAAAGAGATGAACCGATTCACTGGAAATGCATGAAATGCGGCTACGTCCACTACGGCAAAGAACCGCCGGCAAAATGTCCGTCCTGCCAGCACCCGACAGAATACTTTGAACCGGAAGACATTTTCTAACCGTTCTAACCGATTTGAAATAAAAATAATGTCAGAATAAAATTCTGACTTTTTTTACTTTTTTAATTTATTACATTTCGTTTCGTATTTTTTATTTTTTAAAAACTGACACTTTATTTTATAGCATTTTTTTGAAAAGCGGAGCGGCTCGTTCAAAAAATAAATACAATAATTAATGACGGAAAAAATAAATAAAAACAAAAAGATGAAATAAAAAAGAAAAACGATTGATTTTTGAAAAGAGGGTGGTTTGAATATCTGAAAGTTTGATAAAAACGGATGGAACGGAGCTCCCATTAAATCCGCTGCAATACCGGCATACGGCAAGTTTGGACACCAAGGAAACAAACCCGTTATTGAAACGCCTTTTAAAGCCATACCGCCGTTATTTTGATATTTTTGAAAATTATGATTTATTTGGAACAAAAATTCCGGCGATGGCTGCTTTTCATTCTCGCGGCGAAAAATATGTTCTGACAAAAAAAGCGAAATTGTGGGGCGTTGAATGTCATGAATATGTTTTCTTTTTTCAAACCGAAAAACTGACAGCGGATGCTTTTGATGAAATGGCGGAATTGCTTAAAAAGGCGGAAACCGAATTTGTAAAACCGCATGATGAGCATATGTATACGCATTTGACAGCAATTATTTCAGCAGAAAAAACGGATTCTGAAGCTGAAAAGATGCTGTGCGCATTCAAATCGAGGAAAAATTATCTATTTTCACTACACGGTTGGTCAGATATTCGAATGGTTTTGATTGAAACCGCTGAAACGAAAAAAGACTCAGAAGACACTGAATCATTTCACATTGCATCAAATAAAAATGGCAGAGAAACAGCAAAACTGCTTATGAGCGAATTAACGGAGCAGAAAAAATGAATTCGATACTCCTGATGATCGGGTCTTTTTTAATATTACTGGCCGCCTACGTTTTTTACGGTTCTTGGCTTGCGAAGAAATGGGGCGTTGATCCGACACGTCCGACACCGGCACATACAATGACGGACGGCGTGGATTACATTCCGACCAAACCGTCCGTTCTTTTGGGACATCATTTTGCTTCGATTGCAGGCGCCGGTCCGATTAACGGTCCGATTCAGGCGGCGATTTTCGGCTGGCTCCCGGTTGCGCTTTGGGTTTTAATCGGCGGCATTTTTATCGGCGCGGTTCAGGATTTTTCATCTATTTTCGCTTCGATTCGGCATGACGGGAAATCAATCGGTCATATTATCGAACTTTATTTGGGCAAAACCGGTAAAAAGATGTTTTTGGCTTTTGCCTGGCTGACGCTTGTTTTGGTGGTGGCGGCATTTGCCGATATTGTCGGCAGTACATTTGTCGGCTTCGCGGCGGACGGGACTCAAATTGCATCAAACGCAACTGCTGCGGCAACTTCTGTTTATTTCGTGTTTTTCGCAATTCTTTACGGTTTTTTAATTCACAGACGGAATCCGAGTCCTTTTATTTCAATTGCTGTTGCGATTCTTTTTATTATTTTCAGCATTGCTCTCGGATTTTTCCTGCCGGTTTATTTGTCTAAAACGACTTGGATGATTGTGATTATTATTTACATTTTTATTGCGGCAATTACACCGGTTTGGATTTTGCTTCAGCCACGTGATTATTTGAATTCGTTTTTGCTTTACGCAATGATTATTGCCGCTTTTATCGGCATTTTGGTAACGAATCCTGTAATTGGTCTTCCGGTTTTTACAGGATGGAATGTGAATGGTCAATGGTTGTTTCCGGCCCTTTTCATTACGATTGCCTGCGGCGCGATTTCGGGTTTTCATAGTTTGGTCGGTTCGGGAACGACATCTAAGCAGCTGAACAATGAAAAAGACGCGAAACTGATCGGCTACGGCGGCATGCTGATTGAATGCGGTCTGGCGATTATCGCGCTGATTGCGGTCGGCGCGCTTTATGTCAACGGTGAAATGCCGGCAGGAACACCGCCTGTTGTTTTTGCAAACGCGATCGCGTCTTTTGTCGGCAACATCGGAATCCCGACAGATATTGCTTATGTGTTAATTACACTGGCGATCGCTTCTTTTTCACTGACATCACTGGATACGGCAACGCGTCTCGGCCGGTATATGTTCCAGGAGTTTTTCTCAGATATTGAAGTGGAAGGCGAAATCAGAAGCGATTGTGTTTCCGAGCGCGTGTCAAAAAAGAAAACGATATACGCTTTTTTATCTGACAAATATGTCGCAACCGCCGTAACGATTATCGCCGGCGGTTTGCTTGCAATCAGCGGTTATCAAAATATTTGGCCGCTTTTCGGCTCTGCCAATCAGCTTTTGGCAGCACTTGCTTTAATGGCGGTTGCCATTTGGCTCGGCAATATCGGCAAAAATAACAAGATGTTTTACATCCCGATGCTGTTTATGTTTGCAGCGACACTGACAGCACTTGCGATTTCCATGTATCAGAATTTCATTATATTGTACGCAGGGAACGGGCAATTGCAGGTAAACGGTTTGCAGTTGGTTGTCGCTGTTTTCCTTTTCATTCTGGCCGTTATTTTAGCGGTTCAGGGAATTCAAAAGATATGGCGGCAGCGGAAAAATGCAGTTGTTTGATTTTTGAATTTGGGGTGTGTTTTCGTTTGGTGTGCTCGTGCGCGCGTTTGAGCCGTTCCGATTTTTCAAAATTAGGATAAAACGAGGAACGGTTTTAAGAAATTGATAAGTTTAACCCATTAATCTATTTTAAACAAAGATGAAAGAAAAAACGGGCAATGAAAGAAAAGAGAAAAAGAAAAGAAACGCCGTATTAAAGCGGCGCTCTGTTATCGATCACGCGTTTGGCTTTGCCGCCGGTTCTTTCAATGCTTCCGAATTCCAGCAAATCGACACCGGTGCGTATGGAAAGAACATTCATCAAATCGCTGACAACGCGCTGCTGAATGCGTTCGAGTTTGATGATATCATCTGTGAACGCATCTTTTTCGAGTTCAACCTGAACCGTCATTTCATCCAAATTCTTGGAATTCCGGGTGAGGACGATTTGGAATTGATTCGTTACTTCCGGAATCTTGGAAATAACATCCTGAACCTGTGTCGGGAAAACGTTGATGCCGCGAACGATAATCATGTCATCGGCGCGTCCGATCATGCGTGATACACGCGTGGAGCAGCGGCCACATTCACATTCGGGTTCAAGCAATTTTGTAATATCGCCGGTGCGGTAGCGAATATTGATTAAACCTTCTTTGGTCAGCGATGTCAAAACAAGTTCTCCTTTTTCGCCCTCGGAAACCTGTTCGCCGTTTTCATCCAAAACTTCGACCAAAAAGTGATCATCCCAAATATGCATGCCGTCCTGGCAGGGACATTCAAAAGCAATGCCGGGACCAAACATTTCAGAAAGACCGTATGAGTCATACGCTTTGATTTCAAGCATGTCTTCAATCGTTTTTCTCATATTTTCAGACCACGGTTCGGCGCCGAGACAGCCTGTTTTCAGTTTCAGTTTGTCAACAAGATTGTTGTCCACTGCCGTTTCCGCCAAATAGAGAGCGTAAGACGGTGTGCAGTGAAGCGCGGTGACACCGAAGTCAACCATCATTTCAAGCTGGCGAAGCGTGTTGCCTGTGCCGGCCGGGATGGCGGTTGCGCCGAGCGTTTCAATGCCGTTGTGAATGCCAAGGCCGCCGGTAAATAAGCCGTAGTTAACTGAATTTTGGAAAATATCTTTGTGAGACAGGCCGACCATTGTAAAATTGCGGGCCAAAAGATTTCCCCAATTTTCGATATCGCCTCTTGTGTAGCCGACAACTTTGGGTTTTCCGGTTGTTCCGGAGGAGGAGTGAATGCGAATAATATCGTCCATCGGCACCGCGAACATGCCGAACGGATAGTTGTCGGTAAAATCGGTTCGAAGCGTGTGCGGCAATTTCGGAACATCCGCAAGGGACCGAATATCGTCCGGTTTAACGCCAAGCTCATCGAATTTGCGTCTGTAAAACGGAACATTCTGATAGACCGTTTTCACGGATTTTTTAAGGCGCTTGAATTGGAGAGCATCCATCTCCTTTCGATTCATGGTTTCAATTTTCGGATCCCAGTATTTCATAATGACACTTGCTTTTGTTTTTATTAAAATTATAAATTCAGATTGAATGTGTTAATGTAAAGCATGATAAGAACTGTCATGGTATATAAAACAAAGGGTAAAACCGTTTCAAGATTCATAAACAAAATAGAATAAAGGAAAAAGAAGGAAAGGAAAAAAGGGAAAAGAAGAAAAGAAAAAAGGGAAAAAAGAAAGATGGAAATATAGGGAAATAAAAAAGAAAATGGAAAATAAAAATAAAATGAGATCGGAATAACCGATTTCATTAAAATCTCATTTAAAGATGGGAAGAAATATCTGTTTTATCATCTCTTGAAAAGACGTAATGCGGAAGCGGCGTTGAAACGTCGGGGTCATCATAGAATCTTTTTTGAATGGCTTCGCGAATCGCATATTCTGCCGGAACGGCGTTGTCTCTGTCATCGACCCAAAAGTCAAGCAGCATAATGACGCCAAGCGGCGTGACATCGGAGACGCGGGCGCGAACGTCAGCTGAGAAATTCACGTGTTTGCGCTCTAAAATTTCGCGGGATAAAACATATTGGTTTTTGCGGGCTTCTTCTAACATAATTTCACGGGCGCGGTCAATGTTTGAGTTGTGAGAAATCGGGATGGTGCAAGACCAGCGGACAAGTGTATCATCATATGTCCAGTTGATAACGGTTTCTTTGTTCAGCGAACTGTTCGGAATTAAAATATAACGGTTGTCGGCGGTCAAGATTGTTGTCTGTCTTAAATTGACATCCGTGACGCGCCCGTAATTTGTGCCGACCGTAATTAGGTCACCGACACGGAATGGTTGGAAAAAGACAAGCGCGATTCCGGAAATGATGTTGCCGAATGTATCCTGAGCGGCAATACCGAGGACTAAACCGAGAATGCCGACACTGGCCAAAAGAGTTGAAGACAAGGCATGGAGCCCCGGAATCGTGTAAAAAATAAGGATAAAACCGATGATGTATACAAATCCGACAGAGATATGCTTCAACATCGTGAATTTTGTCGGGTCCATTCGCATTCCTTTTTGGAATTTGCCGGAATATTTGGTAATGCGGTTGTCAACGATTTTTGCGACAAAAATGGTCACCATCAGAATGATTAATGAAAAAATAAGTTCGGGCAGATTGTCAACAAAATATGCAACCATATTATCGACTGTCTGTTCAAAACGCTCCAATAAATTAATATCAACAAGTAATGCCATATTTTCCACCTTTAAAATATATTTGAATGTAAACCTGTTATAGGATAATCCAGTATTAAGTTATTTTTATAAATATTTAATAGGACGTTTAACAAAAGAATTAACGTTTGGCAAAAGAGTTAGACAACCAAATTAAGGTTGAGTCGTCTCCGAATAGTAAAAAATGAAATAAAAGAAAAAAAATAAAAAATTAAAAAAGAGATTTTATTCGTCTCTGAGTTCAACATCGATTTCCATCAGATCTTCTGCCACGCTCACGTTTTCGAATTCGCTTTTTGCATCGGCCAAAACGCTTTCTTCTTCATCGGTCAGGCGCGGGCTGAGATGCGTGAGAATCAGTTTTCGGATGTTGTATTTTTTGGCCATTTTGGCGGCACCTTTGGCGGTTGAGTGACCGTATTCGTAGGCTTGTTGTTCCATTTCCGATGTGAATGTCGCTTCATGGATGACAAGATCGGCACCTTCAGATTCGTAGAAGAAAACATCGGTTTCACGGGTGTCGCCGCTGTAAGCAATCTTTCGGCCGGGACGCATCGGACCGACAACATCTTTTGAATAAACGACGGTGCCGTTTTTGAGCGTGACATTTTCGCCGCGATGGAGTTTGGCAAAATTCGGGCCGGGCTCAACGCCGAGTTCGATTGCTTTTTCACGGTTGAACCGACCCGGCCTCATTTCTTCTTCAAGAATAAAACCGAGCGCAGGTCGATCGTGGTCGGCGCGAACGGCTTTAATGATGTAACCGTTGCGCTGAACAATATCTCCCGGTGCGAGTGTTTTTAAAATAATTTGATATTGAAGTTTGTGGGTGCCGAGTTTTTCAAAGGCTTCCATGACTTCAAAAAGCCCGTCGGGTCCGTAGATTTCAAGTTTCTCTTCGCGGTCAAAAAATCCCATCGTCTGAAGAAGACCGGGAAGTCCCAAAATGTGATCGCCATGATAATGAGACAAAAAAATCGCGCTGATTTTGACGAGGCCTGTTTTTGCTGTCATCATCTGCCGCTGAGAGCCTTCGCCGCAGTCAAAAAGCAAAAGCTCACCTTCTCTGTTGACCATGATGCCGGCCGGATTTCTCTCTTTGGAAGGCAGCGCGCCGCCCGTTCCGAGAAACGTAATTTTAAGCATGGAAAATCAAAAGGTCTTTAATTATTTAAAATATGAGTTTCAATTTAAAAATTCAAATACTCAAAATCAAATTTAATATCAGGATTTTCAACGGGGATTATGATGGCAACAAAGAAAGAAACAAAAACAGAAGCTGAATCGAAAATGAAAACAAAAGTGGAGACGAAAACAAAAACAGTCTCAAAAACGCCGGCGACACAGTCGAAGTCGGCAAAAAAGAAAATAGAAGAAACACCGAGACCCGCCGCTTTCAAAAAATCAGCGGGAAAGCCCGACACAAAGACGCCGCGTCAAACAGTCACGGAAATGCCTGTCGTGAAACGCACAATTCAACCAATCCCGCTTTTCGAGCTTCCGAAGTTTCCGATTTCAAAAAAGCCGGACAACCGTCCGAATTTTAACGCGATTTGGGAAATTTTGCAGCAGCTCTACCCGAAACCGGATGTTGAGCTGGACTTTGAAACGCCGTTTGAAGTCTTGGCCGCAACAATTCTGTCAGCCCAATGCACCGACCGTCAAGTCAATACGGTCACGAAAGTGCTGTTTAAAAAATACAAAACGATTGAAGACTACGCCACCGCCGACCCCGACGAATTCGGAAAACTCATTTATTCAACCGGCTTTTTCAATTCAAAAACAAAACACGTCATCGGCAGCGCCAATATGATTTTAAAAGATTTCGGCGGCATTGTTCCTGAAACGATGGAAGAACTGACCAAACTGCCCGGCGTCGGCCGAAAGACAGCAAACATCGTCCTCTCCCGCGGTTTCGGTATCAATGACGGAATCGCCGTTGACACGCATGTCAAAAGACTGACCAATAAAATCGGATTCACCGAACATGAAGATCCTGAAAAAATTGAACAAGATTTAATGAAATTGGCAAAAAGGGAAGAGTATGACGACTTGTCGCTGACATTGATTTTCCACGGACGGCGCGTTTGCGACGCAAAAAAACCGAGATGTGATGTTTGTGCGATTCAGGATATGTGTCCGTCGGCTTTTGTTTGAGGAGAAAGATTATGAAAGCATATAGATTATTGATTGAGATAATGTTTTTTGTTTGTTTATCTTCTTTTTTTATTTCATATTGTTTGTATAAACAACAGAATTCATTCTGGTTAACAGTTCTGTTAGGAATATTTGCTAGTGGATTTGTTCTATTAATTGATGGAATAATTAACTTTTTAGTAATAAGACGTAAAACGCTATCTCAGATTTATATAAAATTCAATGAATTTTATTGGATACAACGAGATTTTTTAATTTATTCGTCAACAGCTGGTGGTGGAAAATTAAAACCTGTAAAAATTTTGAAAATAAATCCAAAAATTTTTGAACCGAATAATGTTAGAAATAATATATATGAATTAAAAAAAATGGGGTATGAGTTAAATGAATTATTTAAAAATATTGAATCATTCAAATTTGAAAAAATAAATAAAATCCTTAAAGAAATTGAAGATTTATTAAGTATCTTCCAAAAGAAATTAGATGAAAAAGATGAATATATTAAACTCTGTCATGTAACATACCCCACCCTTTCCGATGAATATATAAATGAAATGAGATCCTTTTATGAAGATGGAACAGAAGACCTTGAAATAATATTATGTAAATTAGAAGACCTTGCCGAAAAATATTTACAAATCCCAAAAATAATTGAGAATGTGGAGCATGATGAAATATAAAAAACTTCTAATTTTCATAGAAGTTGCATTAATCTCAAATTATTTCTTATTCTCTTTCGCCGCTTTCACCAACTCAGTAAAAACCGGTTCCGCTCTTTGGGGTCTGGATTTAAACTGCGGGTGATAAAGCGTGCCGATGAAGAATTTTTTATCCGGCAATTCGATGATTTGTTTCATGCCGTTGATTTCGCCGGAGAAGACGAGACCTTTTTCTTCGAGAACTTTAACGAATTCGTTATTGACTTCGTATCTGTTTCTGAATCTTTCGGAAATCGCGTCTTTGCCGTAAATTTTACGGGCGAGGGTTCCTTCTTTGACGGCAACTTCGTATTCGCCGACTTTCATAATGCCGCGGAAACCGGATATATCGCATTCCTTGGTCGTCACGTCAATGACAGGGTATTCTGTTCCGATATCCAATTCCGTTGTGTTGGCACCTTTCAGACCAGCAACGTTTTCAGCGAAATCAATGACTGCGGCCTGCATGCCGAATCCGATTCCGAGGAACGGGATGTCGTTTTCACGCGCGAATTTCACGGTTTTAACAATGCCGTCGGAACCGCGTTCACCAAAAGCCCCGGGAACGATGAGACCGTCATAATTTTTCAAACTTTTAAGAACGGACGGGTCAGATTCGACTTTTTCCGAACTGACGAGTTCAACAGACGCTTTAATTCCTGCGGCGGTTGATCCGTGTTTGACCGCTTCAAAAACACTGATGTAAGAGTCCGGCAAATCTGTGTATTTTCCGACGATGGCTAATTTGACGGCTTCAGAATCCGGCAAATCGGCGACCTTCGCCATTTGATCAACCATTTCATCCCAGTCGGTTGCCGGCGGATTTTCGGGCGGCTGTAAATTAAGCGCTTTGATTAAATGGTCGGTCAACCCGTCTTTATCGAGAATTCTCGGAAGTTCATACAAATTTCTCACATTGTAAGCACTGATAACACATTCTTCAGGAACGTCGCAGAAAAGAGCCGTTTTCTCTTTCGTTTCCTTTTTCAGCGGAAGCGTGGAACGGCCGACAATATAATCAGGAGAAAGACCCAGCGTTCTCATTTCTTTAACAGAGTGCTGTGTCGGTTTTGTTTTCTGCTCGCCCTGCGTGTCATCAAAGAAAAGCGTGACGTGAACGAATTTCATATTTCCGGCAGGCTCTTCATTTTTCATCTGGCGGATGGCTTCCATGTAAAACATACTTTCATAGTCACCGACAGTGCCGCCGATTTCAATGATACAAACATCTGCGCCGCTTCTTTTCGCTGCGGTTCTGAGTTTGTTTTTAATTTCATTCGTGATATGCGGAATAATCTGAACGGTTTTTCCGAGGAATTCACCGCGGCGCTCACGGTCAAGAACAGTGGAATAAACATTGCCGGTCGTGATGTCGTGGTCGGCCGTTAAATCAATGTCCAAGAAACGTTCATAGTTGCCGAGGTCCAAATCAACTTCGCCGCCGTCATTCAAAACACAAATTTCACCGTGCTGAAGCGGCGTCATGATTCCTGCGTTGACATTCAAATAAGGATCAATTTTGACAGCCGTCACTTTGTAACCTCTGTTTTTCAGGTTTCTTCCGATTGATGCTGTGGTAATCCCTTTACCGAGACCGCTAATTACTCCGCCCGTAACAACAATGTATTTCATATTTTGAATTCCTGCTTTAGTTTGATCCTGAATTTTTCAGCCCGAATGAATTGAAATCAAGGATTGAAAATCAACAATTGAGTAATCAATGATTGAATAATCAAGAAATTGATTACAACCCGAGCCGATATTTTTTTGAGTGCGCTTGTGATTGTTTTCGATTAAACGGAATCTGTCAAAATGTCAATTCCAATCGAAAATCATCGCGATTAACTTAAATTTAAAGATAGTAGGGTGGTCGTATAAATAATTAATGTTTAACAAAAAAATAAAATAAGTATCCTTAATCCGTTTTCGAATTTATAATCAGGAATTGAAATAAAATCTGAATATTTCGATAAAAAGATAAATCAAAAATGAAAAAGAAAAATCGAAAAGGAAAAGAAAAATCAAAAATGAAAAATAAAAAGCGAAAAGGAAAAGAAAAATCAAAAATGAAAAAGAAAAGCGAAAAGAAAACAAAAATGAAAAAGAAAATTAAAAGAATAAAACAAAATAAAAAGCAAAGGATTTCTCCTTTGCCGATTGACTTTTAGAAACAGAAATCAGAATTTCATAGACGGGGAAAAGGAATTACAACAATAGTCATCAAAGACTTCATCTTCCACTTCCGCCAATTTTTTCTTATAATCTTTTGATTTCGGGTCGTATTTTTTCATTTTTTCCTTAACTTCAGCGTTCATTTGGTCAAGAATTTTTTGACTGAACCCTTCCGTATTTTCTGCCGTGAACATGGTTCATCATCTATAGATTAAATTAATTCGATTTTCGATGTAATTTCCCCGTACATTGAAAACCGCTGAAGCCGGCGACGTACGCCGCAAACGGCAATGTGAATATCAGATTCAATTCATAATAAAATGAAAATAAATCTCCGGTCAACGCTTTCGTTCACCTGAATAGTTATTTTCTTTAATACGATATATATTTGATGATAACCCCGATCAATTCAAAATATGAAAATCGTTTTCATTTTTCAAAACAATTTCAAGTGAACCGTTGTACTCCTCAACCGACCCTTTGACACCGATTCGGCGGTCAACATCGACTTTTGAATAAATGGCAGACGCGCCGGATGATTTCGGAATAAAAACAGGCAGAACGGTATGATCATCACATTCCATTTGAACAATCAAATGCTCGCCCTTAAAAGTCATTTTTTTACTCATTACCAACCCTTCCGCATAAACCGTTTTTCCGACATCCGCCACCGTCGGAATAACAGCGTTTTCGCCGGCAGATGTCCAAGACGCATGGTCAGCCGAAATGACGGCATACAGTAGAAAAACGGTTGAAAAAGCCATTAAAAATAAAATAATCACAATTTTGTTTTCAGTTTTCATTATAATTCCTCAGCATCAAAATAAACACCGAGCGGATATAATTTATGAAATTTTCAAAAACGAAAAGATTAAATGACCGGATTAAAAGCAACGCCGCTTTCTCAAAACAAATTGAAAATGAATGAGAATATGGAAAAAATGGAAAATAAATTGAAAAAACGGAAAATAAATTGAAAAAAACGGAAAATAAATTGAAAAATATTATAATGATTATTAGTAAAAACTCTATTTTTAATCATTATAGTTACAAACATTTTCAATATCAAAAGAGATTGTTTTACCAGATAATACATATTCGTATTTTTATAAATATAACTTATTCGGCATAAAATCGATACAAAAATATTATATATCACTGAATTTTTCAATTTATTGTTGACAAAAATAAAAAGATGAAGTTCTTTGGAAAATTGTCAAAAATCAAATTCAGTAACCAAATTATAGAATATAGAATTTGATTGTAAACCTAAATTAAGCCTAAATTAAACCTAAATTAAAACTGAGTATAGAAAAAATTGAAACAAAACCTTTAGACAAAATTTAGCAAATCCCCAAAATCCCCAAAAAATCTGATTGATTGTCGCATTACAATTCGGAATGCGGCAGCAATCCGATTGTGCATCGCCGATCAAACACCAAAACCAAAATTCAAATTATTTCAAAAAATAAAAGGTGAAAACTTTTGGCAATAGACAGCGGTTCAACAGCTTTTCTGCTTATTTGTACAGCTCTTGTAACACTTATGGTACCTGCTTTAGGTCTTTTTTACGGCGGATTGGTTCGTAAAAAAAATATCATTTCAATGGTCTTCCTCAGCTTTCTGGCGCTTTCGATTGTCAGCATTCAGTGGGTTCTCTTCGGATATTCCCTCTCATTCGGACCGGACATCGGCGGCCTCATCGGCGGCTTGGATTATGCCGGACTAATCGGAATCGGCATGGAAGATACAATCGTTGAAGGCATTCCCGACATTCTTTTCATTGCTTTTCAAATGATTTTTGCAGGCCTTTCCCTTGCAATTATCACATCCGGTTTCGCCGAACGCGTGAAACTGGCGTCATTCATTGTTTTCGGTCTTCTTTGGACCACACTCGTTTATGACCCGCTGGCGCACTGGGCGTGGGGCGGCGGCTGGGCACACGCGCTTGGTGCATTGGACTTTGCCGGCGGAACGGTAGTTCACATCAGCGCCGGTTTCGGCGCGCTTGCAGCAGCCTTTGTCATCGGCAAACGTTCCGGCTTCGGCGAAACAAAAATGGTTTCTGCACCCCAAAATATTCCACTGACCCTTCTCGGAGCAGGTCTTCTGTGGGTCGGCTGGTTCGGCTTTAACGGCGGATCAGCACTTGCCGCGGACGGAATTGCAGCACTTGCCGTCATGAACACGGCACTTGCCGCCGCTTCGGGCGCACTGATCTGGATGATTGTCAGTTCCATCAAAAGTAAACCCAGTGCCGTCGGTCTGGTTTCAGGAGCGTTGGCAGGTCTTGTCGGCATCACACCCGCTGCCGGATATGTCGAAATATTTCCGGCAATCATCATCGGCGGCATTGCCTCCCTCGTTTGTTATTACGCTTTAATATTCCGCGTCAAAAAAGGATGGGATGAAAGTTTGGATGCCTGGGCCATTCACGGTGTCGGCGGTCTTTGGGGCGCGATTGCAACCGGCATTTTCGCCTCTTCCGCGCTGGCCGGTGTCGGCGGTCTGATTGAAGGCAACTTTATGCAGTTTGCCGTCAATGCGGGAGATGCGATTATCGCTGTTGTTTTCTCATTCATCATGACATACATCATCGCGCTTGCCGTCAAAAAAGTAATGGGACTTCGCGTCTCTGAAATCGAAGAAGATCTCGGACTGGACATTTCCAACCACGGAGAACGCGCTTAATAAAATTTAAACGGTGAAAAATATGAAAATGATTATGGCAGTAATCCGCCCCGAAAAATTCGACGCGGTCAAACAGGCACTGGCTGACAAAGGCTATTTCGGCATGACCGTCACGGAAGTTTCCGGGCGCGGTGAACAAAGAGGCGTTTGCCTGCAATACAGAGGAAAACCGATTCATGTTGATGTGATTCAAAAAACGGAAATTCAACTCACGACATGCGATGAAAAAGCGGATGAAGTAATTGACATTATTCGAACAACCGCCTGCTCCGGAAGAATCGGAGACGGCCGCATTTTTGTCGTCCCCGTTGAAAAAGCAATCACCATCAGAACCGGTGAAGTATTTTACTGAACCCCGACTGAATATGATTAAAATGAAAGAAAAACATATTTCTTTCATTTTTCCTCCATTTTTCTTTTCATTTTTCTTTCATTTTTTCATTTTTTCATTTTTCTTTCATTTTTTTCATTTTTCTTTCATTTTTTACTCGATTCTTACTTCATATTTTTATGGTGCTGCCGCCGCGCGCGAGCCGCTCCGCTTTTCAAGAAATCAATAAAATGAACACTTTTTTTAAAAATCAATAAAATGAACACTGTTTTTTAAAATCAATAAAATGAACACTGTTTTTTAAAATCAATAAAAATGAAAACGGTCTTTTAGAATCAGAATCAACAAAACAGACCATGTTTTTTAAAAAATAAAAAAGAGAACGGAATTATTCACAATCCGTTCCGTCAATCGATAAAGCCTGATGCGGGCACATGCCGACACAAAGACCGCACCGAATGCATTTTTGAGTATCCATCGTCAAGCTCCAGTCTTCGGCGTATCCGAAAACTTTAGACGGACAAACGGAAATGCAGGCGCCGCAATCAACGCATTCTTTTTCATCCCGGCAGATCAGCGTATCCAACAGCTGAACCGCGACCCCGCGGGATTCAAATTCATCTTTGATGGCTTCATAACTTTTGTCAATGACTTCAATAATGATTTCGCCGCCTTTTGAATCCACGTGAGAGGAAACAATACTGACAAGAATGCCTGTTTTGATAATCACTTCGGATAAAATCGGTGATTTTACACGCTCTTCTGGAAAACTGATTTTAAGTTTCATTCATGCTTCCCCCTTGTGAAAAGTTTGCTGATGTGCTCGCTTGTTAACATGCCGATTACATTTTGATTGCTGTCAATGACAGGAATTGCGGAAATCTTGAATTCCGTCAGTCTTTTGGCAACCACATCAATGGTTTCATCAGGTGAACAGGTAATCACGTTTTTTGTCATACAAGCGTTGACCGTATCGGTGTTCCCGTCCGCGACCGCCTTTGAGATGTCCCACGATGTAATGATGCCGACAAGTTTACCGTTTGAAAGAACGGAAACATGATTGCGCTCATTCTGTTTCATGAGTCCGGCCGCTTCAATGATGCCGGCAGACTCATCCACCGTAATGACTTTTTCGCCCATGACATCGCGAACGACAGGTGTCTTGTTCGTTTCTTTCATGGGTTTGGTCGATTGTTTCGGCGGCAGCGTTGTCGTATTTGCGCCGAGCAGGAAAGTGCCCGCAACAATGCGGCGCTTTAACTCTTCTGCCACGTCACGGGATTTCTTGAAGCTGGACATACAGGATGTCGTAACATCTTTTCCGTTGAGCGAAATGCTGCCCGAGCGAAGTTCTTCATAGTTGGCATTTCTGACAACCGGACGATCACGCTTGCCGATACTGTAATCTTTAATACTGACTTCAATATCTTTATCGCGGACAGCTGTTGCCTGTGCCATTTCGGCATCCAAGATCGGAATCGGAATACCGATGCCCAGGAACAGAGAGGTTCCGTAACCTTCGAAACTGGCGGCATTGACATATTCTTTTGTCATTTCTTTGAGATTTGCCGTTGTCATGAGAGTTCCGTAGCCGGACGCTGTTGAACATTGCGTTCCTTCGCCGACAACCGTACCCTCGGCACCGCCCATAAAAATTTTGGTGCCCGCGCCGATGGTTCTGTAAGTCGGATCATTGGAAAGCGGCGACAAAATGCCGGCACCGGAATACGTCACATTTTTGAAATCCGGGAGCAGTTCGCCCATGTAAGTATGAATAATTTTCTTCGATCCGTTCGTTGCGGCATCGTATCTCTGGTAAACATTTCTCGGATTCACCATGATTGCCTGATTCAAATCATCCAGCGTAATCGTCGTCGTTAACTCCTTTCTCGGATAACAGTCCGTTCCGTAGGACTGGGCAACGACTTCAACTTCTTTGCCGCAGATCAAATCTTCAATGACGTGTGCGCCGCCATATTTAATGCCGAGCTTTTCAGACACTTGCGTTGCGCCCAAGTAGGAATCAACGGCAGCGATGCCGCTGTACGCTTCAACGTCATTCATGAACATTTTCGTAATTTTAATCGGGATTTCGGAGTGACCGAAGTTGAGGAAAACGCCTGAAGAACACATAGCGCCGAAAGTCCCCGTGGTCACCACGTCAACTTCTTTAGCCGCCTTTTCGGCACCGATATTATCTACAATGTCAGACATTTCTTCAGCTGTCACGACACAGACATTACCGGATGCGATTTTTTCATTGATTTCAGCAATCGTTTTCGCCATTTATTCGTCTCCTTTTCAAGAAAACCGCATCAGCGATTTCCGTTATAAGATATGTATGTTTGATTTGATTTTTATTTAGTATTAAAACCTGATTCGCCCGACCTTTTATGAAAATAATTCCATGAAAATGATTTCATGATAATGATTTCATGAAAATGATTCTATGAAAATAATTCCATGAAAATGATTCCATGAAAGATGATTCATACAAGACGGAATCAGAATGTAAAAGCTATTCATTTATTACGCTTTTGATTATAAATTCTGCTACCGAAACTGCCACATTCAAAGATTTTAAGAATCTCATAAGTTTTTTTAAGAGACTCTTATTGAAATATTGACAAATGCAAATATTTTACAAATGTTCATAAATTTGAATGATTTGTGCAGTAACAATTAGAACATACAAAAGTATATAAATTTTTCACTGAAATATAACTGACAGTAATATTTTCGAATAAAACAATGCAATATACAGGTAGCTCGGAAATATAAAAATCTTTTAAAAATAATATCGAATAGACCACTCATATTAAATAAAATGTTGCAGTTATACTTTTTTAGAATTCAAAGAAATGGGAATTATATCATTAAAACAGGCGATTATGATGGAAAAGAGTCAAAAATATCCCGATGTAACATTGCTGAACCCGGAAGGAGCGGTTATTGATACATATACCAAACGATATCTTGAACTCGGTCACCGCTTCTATGATTTATTCAAACATGATTTGAAGAACTATCAAAATGCTATTTTTATGGCGCTTGATCTTTACCAATTAAAGAAGGAAGACAAATATCTTTCAATGGTTGAAGAAGCCTCTCAAAAGAGTTTAGAGCATATTGAAGCCATTAAAGAGATTGAGCCTTTTGTTTACAGCGGCGGAAATCTCGGCTTTTATTCCTTTTACGCTTGTATGAACCGAATTATTTCAAAATACCCGGACAGAGAAATTGAAATAAACGGCAATGATATCTGTGTTTTTGCAGATTCCGCTTTTCCGAAATTATTTGATTTGATGTTTCAAATTACATTGGATAATGAAACCAAACACAAGATATCATTTACAACTTCCGAATTTCAAGAAGACGGATTGAAAAAATGCAACGTTAAAGTAGAAATTCACAACTTCTCAATTCCCGGAAATGCGCTTGAAACTATTTTAAATGAAGATACGAACAGCGTGACCGGCGATAGGATGAGTCTGTCTTTTTATGTTGCGAAAATGATTCTTTACCGTTACTCCGGCAATTTGAAACTGACGGAATCAACAAAAGATAAAACTGTTTTGTCGGTCACATTTTTGAGTGCCGACAATCCCGTCTTCAATTCAAACCGGTAAACGCTCGGATAATCTTTTATTTCATGCCGAACATTGCTTTTCAAGGTGACACCTTTGACGCGCGTTTTGGCAACAGGAACTTTTGACATTTTACATCCGGGACATCTTTATTTTTTGGAGCAGGCAAAAATGCTCGGCGATGAACTTTATGTCATCATCAGCCGCGATGTCAATGTCAATCACAAACCGACGCCGATTATTCCCGAAAAACAGCGTTTGGAAATGGTTTCTGCATTGAAGCCGGTCGATTTCGCGCTTCTCGGCAGCTTAACGGATTATTTTGAGCCGATTGCAGAAATTCAACCCGACATCATTGTTCTCGGCTTTGACCAAAAATTCCAAGAAAAAGAATTGGAAGAAGCCTTAAACAAGCGCGGATTTTTCCCGAAAGTGATGCGTCTGCCGCAAATCGGCGGCGATTTTTACAGCAGCCGGGCAATTGCCGCAGAAATCATTGAGCGGAAAAAGAAACACCGGCCGATTGAATAATAAAATTCGATTCAAACAAATTTTAAATTATCTTTTTTGCAGTTTATCATAAGAAAATATGCCACCCCTTTTTTTACATTTTAATCAAAGAAAACCATGCTCTTTGCATTTCATCTAAAGAACACACCCCGTTTTTTGCAGACATGATAAATACGATGCGTCTTATTCGCAGTGCGGCTGTTGCCGGCAGCAGCTTGTGCCGGCAAGGCAGCGACTGACAGAACGGAAACGGCAAGATAGAAGCAGCAAAACAGAAACGATAAGGTAGCGGCAGCAAAACAGAAACAGTAAGGTAGCAGCAGCAAAACAGAAACGGTAAGGTAGCAGCATCACGTTCGCGAAGCGAACGGCTGTGACAAAAAGAAGCAGGTACATGTAGCAACGCTGGTAAACGCAACAACGCCAATAAACACAGCAACAATCGATAAACGCAGCAAATTAAACGAAACTAAGCAAAAAAGAAAATCAATCTGATCGAAAATCCATGTTTCGTTTTTGCTGTATCGGCTGAGTACGAATCCGCAAATTTCCGATTCCTCACTCAGCTTCGCTTCGTTCAGAATCGAAAATTAGCGGGCAGTTGTTTCGGGTTTCAGCGAAACGGATAAAAATCGCGAAGCGATTTTCTATAAACACCGCCCCCCACTGCTCATGAAAAATTGTGAGCGAAGCGAACAATTTTTGCAAACTTCCGATTCCTCGCTCAGCTTCGCTTCGTTCAGAATCGAAAATTAGCGGGCGGTTGAATCGGGTTGTATTGTATTATAAAAAGGTTTGAGATTATAATTGAAAATTAAAACTATTCAGCGGCATTAATAAAAAATCGGCGGGAATCGGCGGGACTTAATAAGAAGCGGAAGCGACATCGTATGCTGTTTGAATTAACCGAAGCCATGTGTTCAGCGCGGAGCGGAGTGAAATGATGTCACTGCTTTGGATTTCCAAGACAAGCCCCTCTTTTTCTAAAGAAAGCGAAATCACGGAGCGGTCTGAAATGGATTCATTCGTTTCGGGGAGGAGGCTTTGATAAATATCGGAAAGCAACTCCGGGGTTTTCGTTGTGATTGAAAAACGGGCTTGAGCTTTCAAAAAATCGCCTCAGTGAGTGATATCGGATTTTATTCCTTTGATATACAATCTCAAGAATAAGCGGTCGTTGGAATAAAAATCCAAACGGTCATCCTGAATATACAAACGGCGAACATAAGCCCCGTTGGATTTCGGTTTGGATTCGCCTTTGAAAACCCACGGAACAGCGCGAACTTCACCAAGCTCTTTGGGCGGATCTTTTTTATTGTGCTTAAACAAATCGTTTAAAGACTCGGGCGGCATAACCAAACCCTTGTCTTCAATCACAAACATATTCAAAAAAGCAAAAAGCGGAGAAGAGTCGGAGCCGTAAAAAAGGCGTTCGCCGTAACGAAGCTCAGCCTGCGGCACAGGATCAAAAGAAGTTTCCGAAAAACGGAGTGATAAAAATAAGCGTCCGGAAGGATCGTAAAAAGAAAGGCTGCCGGGATTTCCATGAAATTCCCCGACGATACACAAGACGGCTCCGCTTCCCCTTTCCAAAACTTCAGACAACGGCATTTTACCGCGCGTCATGTAAGCTGCGTCACAAAAAAGTGCCAGCTTTTTGCATAAAATTTTAGTTTTGAAAGAAGGTTTTCGGGAAGACGTCAGAAGCATCATTGTTACTCGGCCTTAATTCTTTTAATGGTTGCCGGGCGTTTTTTAACGAGAATTCTGTGGCCGCAATAGAGACAGCGGACACCTGCGTTTTCATAGTCGATGTCAATTTCTCTTTTGCAATGGGAACAGTAATAAGACAAATAAGTCACCTTTTTAATTCATTCTGAAAAGTCGAATTACAATTTAGATAATTCAACATATAAAATTAATGTAGATACAATCAATACCAAAAAATAAAAAGAAAGAAGAAACAGAAATGGCCCTCACAGCCTCTGTTTCCTTACTCTTCGTCTTCTTCTTCGTCCAAGAAATCATAGTGGTATTTCATGGAGCTGTCTTGAAGAGCGTTCTTCATTGTGTTCTGGAATGTCTTGCCGACAGCGGTCTGCGGAATGTATGTGCCGCCTGCGAATTTGAAGCCGCATTTCTTGCATTCCCAGATGCCTGTACCGATTCTTCTGACGGTCGGGAGGTCACATTTTGCACAGGTGTGCGGACCTCTTGTGCGTCCTTCAAGGTCGGCGACGAGCTTTCTGTCCTTTCTGCCGTATCTGACACCAAATCTGCCGGCAGATCTGGAAACTTTACCTTTGCGTGAGTTGTTTTTTCTAACCATAATGTTTCACCTGAATAAAGCGCCAAGCGCATATCATTTTGAAAATTTAACTTGAATGACTCAAAAAACGATTGTATCGCGCTGTTTGAATCAAAAAGGTTGAATGTATTAAAACAAGATTCAACCTCTTATAGAAAGATTAGATAAATATCTTTCCCTTAATTCGGCTCCCTTCTCCCCCGCAAGTTTGACCATTTCCAAAACAGTCTCGGGAAGTAAAGGTTCTGCACCGCTTTTCTGCATACCGGAAATCGCGCCGTCATTTTCCGTAATGATTGTCAGCTTTGTGCCGCAGACATTTTCTTCATCGGAAATGGGGTCCAAAATGAGCGTGTTGTCAATGCTGACGACTGTCACGCCAACCGGAATGTTCTGCATCGGCAGCGGAATGGAATCAAAGCCGTTTGCTTCGTCTGCCGGAACGGTGGTTGTCAATAAAGCGGCAATAGATGCCAAACAGGAAGCATCAACAATGTTTCCGGCATCGTTAATCACGCTGATGTCAACAAAAACCATCCAGACGAGCTCGCCTTCTCTGATACAAAGCTTTTTCAAATCAATAGAATGAGATTCGCGAATACCGCGGTCAACGATTCTTGACATTTCAATGGCTTCTTCGCGGGGCGGGCCGGCTTCAAAGTCGGGTGATGCCAACGGATTGAGTTCCATGCCGGTCATAATAATGCCTTCGCCCGGAGAATCCGGAAAAGGCGTTCCCTTCTGAAGTTTAATGCCGACCAAAATCTTGGTTTCGCCGTATTTGACATAAGCGGATCCTTCGGCTTTGGCAATGACATTTGTTTTAACGGAGATGTCGCGCATTTCTCTGAAATCGCGGCCGTCGGCACGCTTGCCTTCAACGATTAAATTGTGAATAAAATCTCTCTTTAAAGCGGAAAGTACTTCGTGTGCCATAATTATTCCTCCTCCTCGTCATCATCAAACTCTTCGTCGGATTCTTCTTCATCAGAATCTTCCGCGTCAATGACAAAAATATCGGTTTCTTCGTCATCGTCAGAATCATCATCATCGTCATCTGACTCTTCGTCATCGTCAGCCATATCGGAAACGAAGGCTTCGATTTCTTTCAAATCATCCGCATCCATTTCATCGTCTTCTATAATGACAATGTCTAAATCTTCGTCTTCAAAGAGACCGTCTGCCAAATCAATGTCGGTTTCACATTTTTCAGCTTCATAGTTGCGAATGATTGCAGAAACGTCTTTTGCGAGGCGTTCGGAAACTTCGGCAACGAAAGCGTCAATGTCATCTTCGTCAAAATCAGCTTCGTCAGCATCTTCGGATTCAACTGAAATTTCCACATCAGCTTCGGCATCGTCTTCGATTTCTTCTTCAACGATAATTTCTTCTTCATCGTCATCCATAACGGACGCGAACTTTTCCAAAAGCGCCGCCTTCTGAATTTCAAGAACCTGGCGGCAGCCTTTTTGAACAAGCTCCATGGCTTCTTCGAATTCGGACGGCGTTAAGTGACCGTCCATTTGAATCAATGTGATTTTGCCGTCTTCGGTCATGGCAATCGGCAAATCGGCTTCACCGTAATTGTCTTCAGGCTTGTTCAAGTCCAAAACGATTTTGCCGCCGACTTTACCGGCAGCGCAAGCGGAAACAAGCCCGCGCATGGGAATGCCTGCGTCAACGAGCGCCAATGACGCAGCGTTGATTGCAGCGGTTCTTGTGCCGGCATCGGCCTGAAGCACTTCAACGAAAATGTCAATGGCCGCTTTCGGATAATCTTCAGCGAAAAGAACAGGCTCGAACGCTTCGCGGCTGACTTTTGAAATTTCACTGCTGCGGCGGCTCGGCCCGGGACGGGCGCGGTCTTCCACGGAGAAAGACTGCATATTGTATCTGTAGCGGATGACTGCTTTGTTGGCCAATTGCATGCGGCGCGGGTGCGCTTCGCGGGGGCCGTAAACTGCGGCAATCACTTTGTTTGCGCCCCATTCTAAATAGCAGGAGCCGTTTGCGCGTGACAAAACGCCGATTTTAATTTTCATTGGGCGGATTTCGTCGGGTTTTCTCTGGTCTGTTCGAAGACCATTTTCATCAAAAAAAACCACATCGGTTTGGTTTGAACTCATTTCAATTTCTCCAAGAATAAATATAATGATTAAAGTTTCCGTTCACGATTTTGACTTACCTGTCAGACTTATTGCCTTGGTGAACGGGCGGGTGTGTAAAGAAGACGCTCTTAAAACAGGAACAATTTTCTTGCTTGAAAGCCTCGGGCTGCGTTAAACGCGGTCTTTTCGCGGTTGATTTTTTAACGTCGGATCCTGCCGGCGCAACGGTTTCGTTTTGAACAAAATCAAACTCGACCGCGGCATCTTCAACAGAATCGCCGACAGCAACAGATTTGCCGACCGCCGGAATTAATTTTGAATCCTTTTCCGCCGCTTTTTTAGATTTTCGCTCTTTCTTCGGCAATTCTTCCAAGGCTGCTTCAGCCGATTCAATGACTTGTTTTGAATCTTCAACAGCATCGCTTTTCTTTTTGCGGGTAACCGTCTTTGCTTTCTTTTCAGGAACAGAGTCAACGGATTCTGAAACGCTCTTGCTCTTTTTCGGTTGGACGACGTCATGTGCTTTGCGGCCGGCAGCTTCATATTGTTCATCAATAAATGCAGCGGTCAAATCTGTGAGTCCCGGAAGACGGGCGTCGGATTCGATTTTCTTCAACGCGCTCATTAAAATGTCCATATCGGTTGAGTCGCCGTTCATCCAAATACGCCCGTTGCCGCCGACGAAAATATCGCAGCCGGTTTTGGCTTTGAGCATTGAAATCATGGCGCCTGAGCGGCCGATGATGCGTGAAACTTTTGAAAACGGCACTTCGAAAAGGCGCCCTCTTGTCAGTTTTTTACAAACGGGATCTTTGTAAGTCAATTCGACTTTCATTTCCGCGTTGACATCGGTCACTTTCAGCAAAACAGTATCACCGATTCCAAAATGCTGCGTCATTTCTTCAGAAGGAACACGCAGCGGATATTCGGTGACATGCAAAAGCCCTTCATACGGGCAATTAATGTCAAAAATCCAATTCGATGACGTGACAACTGTCACATAGCCGATAAGAAGATCGTTTCTCTTCGGCATATAGGGACCTGTCAGCGGATGGACAGAAAGTTTTCCTTTCTGGGTCAAAAGTCCGCACACCGAGGCGTAGACTTTTCCGCCGGAAATATATGTTCCGGAGCCGGACATTGCTGGGTCATCGGAAAGCAATTCTCCGGGTATAACAATTCTTTTTTTATCCATTCTATCCTCTGTTCATTAAGTTTTATACCGTACGCTTTAATCATTTTTATAGTCTTTCACGAAAATCAAATTCCCGAAAATTAAATCAAACGGGAATCACCACCCCGTTTGATGAATGTTTTTTAAAAATGGTGCGGCTCGCGCGCGGCACCGGCGGTTATCGACAGCAAGCAGAGAAAGCAGCAACAGAGCGGCAACGGGACAGCGGCACCCGAGCGGCAGCAAAGCAGCACCCGAGCGGCGACAAGCGCGAACGGAAGGTAGCTGTGCCCCCGTTCGCGCAAGCGAACGGATGTGATAAAAAGAAGCAGATGTACGCAGCAACACGAGCAGCAGCAACACGAGTAGCAGCAACAAGAGCAGCAGCAACAAGAGTAGCAGCAACAAGAGCAGCAGCAACACGAGCAACGGAAACACAATCAGCAGCAATGAGAATAATAGCAAAGAGAAGTCACTGCAAAGAAACAGCAAAAAGAAAAAAGCGGCAATCTCCATACGCTTCTGCATCTTCTTTGAGCAGCCGCAAATTCCGATTCTGCCCTTCGCTTTGCTCAGGTCAGAATTCGGAATTAGCGGTCGTATGTGAGATTTTAATTATTAAAGAAAAATGAAGTCAGGAAATAAAAAAGAAATAATTAAAAAAAAGAAATAATAAAAAGATTTTAAAAAGATTTGAAATAATTAAATTTGAAATAATTAAAATGTTTAGTCGCCGAAAATTACTCTTTCGGCGCGTCATCCTTAATCAATTTCGTTTCTGCTTCTCCTTTTGTTAAATGGTTTAACAAGGCGTAAAAATCGGTTTGCATGCCGGCGGGAATTCTGACGACGGCAATCCATGAACCGTCCCCTTGCCATTCGTTTTTCAACATTTTTCCGAAGCCGGAGATGTCGCCGTACGCTTTCGGTGCGTAAAGCGGCGGGATTCTGACGGCAACGCTGACTTCTTCAAAGCGGATCGGGATCAGCGGGCGAATCGCTTTCATTGTGATTTGGACGTTGTCGTCAACGCTTTTCATCGGGTCAATGTTGACTTTGGCTTCCTCCATCGCAATTTCAATGCGCTGCGGCGGATGCGGTGCCATTGTCTGCGGATTGACGGCGTTTTGAGCGATGAACGTCACAACCAATCTTCTTTTTTCTTCCAAAAAACGTTTGCGCTGTTCTTTTGTCAGCTGAATTTCACCGTCTTTCAAAATAATGGAAGCGATTTGAAGCACGTCATCTGTTTGGAAAGTTGAAACCAAATCGGAGTCGGCAATTTTATCACCGCGGCTCGCGTTTTCAAAAACAGTTTCAACCGCCAAAATATCGGCGATATTAATTTCTTCGCCGCGCTTGTAAGCGAGCGCAAGCTCAGGATCGACAAGAATTTCAAACTCTTTGCTTCCTTTTTTAATGTGAGCCGTCACGGCATCGTCAAGTGAGACCATAAAATCAAATCCTGATATATTTTAAGAGATTACTGTTTTTATGTTTAATTTCATTTAAAGCGTTTTGGTAAAAAACAAAAAGAAAAAGAAAGAATCCGCCGGAGCGGATTTTTGAATTAAAGAAATCAGATGTCGAGATCTTCGTCAGAAGCGGCGCCTGAAGCAGCCGATTCGCCTTCAGTTCTCGGATATTTCTCATAGATTTTGTCAGCGTAAACTTTGACTTCTTCGGTTGTCAGTTTACGGAAATCTTTGGTTGAAACCGGAATAATGCCGACTTCGAGCGTCTCGGGCTTGAATTTACCGTCAGCCGCTTTGTAAAGTGCTTCAACGCCGAGAAGAATGGCGTCTTCCAACGACATTTCTTCGTTATAATCCGCTTCAAAGACTTCAATGACAGGAGCGCGTCCGGCGCCGATGGCCGTTGCTTTGTATTCCAAAAGCGCACCGCTCGGATCTGTTTCGAACAGGCGGGGCGTACTGTCTTCAACGCCTGCAATCAAAAGAGAAGTGCCGTACGGGCGTGTGCCGCCGTATTGCGTAAAAGTCTGTTTGTGGTCGCAGATTTTCTTGGAAATGACTTCAACACCGATCGGTTCGTCGTAAGAAACGCGGTTGACCTGCGCTTCAACGCGGGCACGGTCAATCAATGCGCGAGCGTCGGCAACGAGACCGGATGTCGCGGCACCGATGTGGTCATCGACCTGAAAAATCTTTTCGATGGAATTGGATTCGATCAAACGGCTTGAGACGCGTTTGTCAACCAATAAAACGACACCTTCCTGCACCTTAATACCGACAGCGGTTGTTCCTCTCTTAACAGCTTCTCGGGCGTATTCCACCTGATAAAGGCGGCCGTCCGGAGAAAAGACTGTGCTTGCGCGGTCGTACATTTGGGGGGCCATATCTTTCATGATTTAAGTCTCCTGTTATTTTTGTTTTTATTAGATTATTTTGTTTTTATTAAATTTAATTTTTATTTTTAAGAAATTGTATTAAAAATAAATATGAATTTTTGTTTTATACGAATCAAACAATATAAAGATTCGGAAAGTCAACCGTTTGTCAAATCAAACGGTCAGCCCGGTCAGATAAATCAACCGAAAATCAAACGGTTATCAGTTTCCTTTTTGAAGAAATTTGATCTGCGCGCCTTTGACGGTTCCTGAAACACCCGCAGCCCGCACAATCACCTTTTGTCCGTCAATCCATGTCATAAACGTCAAAACGCCGATTGTTTGTGAAACAGAAGTGTGCCAACACTTAACGATGCCGACATTATCTTCGAACCCGAGAACAGAAATGCCGCAAACGGCAAACCCGACATCGCCTAAAACAGCGCACCCCGCTTGAGAAACAGCCGCGATAAAAGCGTTTCTTTGAACGGGAGCATCGCTGATGACTTCAACGGCAATGTATCTTTTTCGTTTTCGAAGTGACGGTAAGAGCGGTTCCAAATGAATACACCTGTTTTGAGAAATACAGATAAAAGGAACATAAGTAGATTTAATCATTTTGTTCAAAACTGAAAAATCAGCCGAACTTCGTTTTTCACAATAAATGTGATGTCATTACACCCGAGAAATGGCTTTTGTTGTTTATAAATATTACCGACATATAAAAAATATACAAACAGCACAGTCAATAATGCAAATCAATAATGCAAATCAATAACGTAAATCAATAACGTAAATCAATAATGCAAATCAATAACGTAAATCAATAATGCAAATCAATAACGTAAATCAACAATACAAATAAACAACACAACCCGACAAATTAATCCTGAAGATCTTCTGTCAAGATTTCAACGCCCGAAGCGATGATTTGACCGGACCGCTGCTTTTTCCGGCGTTCAATAATTTCTGCAGGAAATTGAGAAACGCCTTTGGCTGATTCTTCCCGCGACAATCCGAGAAGCGTGCCGAAAGCTTCACATTCATAAGGTCCGCGCGCATCATAAAATGAAATTGCGCCGCTGATTGTCAAAACAGGAACATTGTATTTATTCAGAACCGGAATCATTTCCATACAGTCCGAAAACAGTTTGCTTCGGCGGTATCCTTTGGTTTGCAAAAACGGATACAAATCAAATCCGAAAGCGGTTTTCCGATCCCGCGCGATTTTTGCAACAATGTGATTGATCTGACCTGCACTGACATGAAGATTGCTGCTGCCGTTCTGCGCCCGACCTGCTGCATAAGTGACGGGAATGACAAGGTCTGCTTCCGGCGACTCGGCTGCCGCGCGGATGACTTTTTCATCGGATGAGCGGACAGCAATGAAATCGGCGTTCGGTCTTTCTTTTCGAATCAGAGAATGAAGCGCGTTTTCGTTTTCGGCTTCAATTTCAATGCCGTTATAATAGCGAACAGCACCGTCGCCGTTTAATAAAGAGTGATAAACACCGCTGAAATCGGAATCGAATTTGCCGGGTTTTTTGAAAAGAATGACATCCGTGAATCCGAATTTTTTGAAAAATGAATCAACGTGTTCCGTAAATGAAAATAAATCATCAGAATCTAAATCATCAGAATCTAAATCATCAGAATCTAAATTATCAGAATTAAGATTTTCCGCCGCTTTGGAACAAAGATCTTCAATCAGATTAACGGAAACGTAATCAAAATACCGTTTGGATTGAACGGGTTGATTGGATTGGACGGAACAATCAAATTGATTGGATTGACCGGTTTCAATCGAATTCGGATTATTTGCAGCCAAACAATTCCTCCACGATGGGACCAGCTTTTTCCCATGATTTCGGATAGGTTTCAATTTTGACGCGAACAAAAATCGCGTCAGAAGATTCGGTGAATTTGAGCTTGCCGGCGGCTGCGGCTTGCTTTGAAAAACGCATGTAGAAATTTAAATCATCATCCAAACGTTCGGGCATTTGTTCGCGAAGGATTTCCAAATCGTCTTCGCTGATGTTTTCTTTGAAGAATTGAACAAATTTAGAACAGGCGCCTTTTTTCTTTAAAACGGCGGTTTGAATGTGAATCGGGTTGTTGAAGTGCCCTTCGGTTTCGATTGTCTCTTTCAAATCTGTGAGATTATCTTTCGGAGACAGGCAAGGTGCCAAAAAAAAGTCCAGAGCCGAGTCGACTCCGGACAAATCTTCTGTCGCGTGCGCAATGACGCGAAAATTGATATGATGAATCAATCACTTTCCTCTGTTCATGTGTGCGCGAAGGCTCGGTCTGTTCTTTTCAGAACCGGTTCCGCGGACCATTAAACCTCTGCCCTTTTTGCCGGCGCTGGTGAGGCCGCGCTGTGCTCTGCCGCGGTTTGCGGGGTTGCAAAGCCAGTTCAGGCGTTTGTCGCTCTGAATCACAGGGTGGTTCGGGTCGACGAGAATAACTTCGTACCACTTGAATTTACCGTCCTGAGCAACCCAGTAGGAGTTGAGGACTTCCATGTTCGGATATTTACGTCCGGCACGTTCTTCACAGATTCTCTGGATGCTTTTGCCGGCGGTAATTTTGTTCATACCCATGTTGTGTGTACGTCTTCCGCGGATGTATCTGGACTTTCTGAGACCGCCGCGTCTGACTTTGACACGTGTGACAATGATGCCCTGCTTGGCTTTGTAGCCGAGAGATCTGGCACGGTCAATTCTTGTCGGGCGTTCAATTCTTGTAACGGAACCTTCTTTTCTCCAGGTCTGGAGGCGTTCCCATCTGAGTTCATCCACGTAGGTTTCTTCCGGTTTTTTCCAGGCGTCCCTAACGTATCCATAGTAAGATTTTACCATTTTGTTTCACCAATTTTTTGTAGTTTCACGGTTCAGCCGTCATCTTTTGCCGGCCACATTCCAACGGGACGGATCCCGAAATGAAACATGTGCCATATCCGTTCATTGCATTTAAAGGTTTTTAAAGAGAGAAATCACCCCCATTTGCAATACACCAGCATAACCTTCAAAAACTTATTTCTACATTAAATAGTTATGACTTTAGAAAATCTTATTAGCTACTTCAACTTGATGCCTTTTGACGATCCATCAGCACCTTCATATTACAATTTTTTATTAGCTGTTGCAACATTTCTATTCTTTTTTGCAACATTAATAACCATAATAATTTCTTTAAAAATGGCATAGACTTCAAATACAGCACTTAAAGTAAACAAAATAGATCAGATCAATAGAGAAATTGTGTTGTTGGAAGATAAAATAAATGAAAGTGATTTAAAAACTAAAAAGTTTACTGATCCATTAAATAGACACCTGATAAATCTGAATAATAGAATTGCAGATTTAAGCCCATCTATCGAAATAAAAGCAATAGATGAACCAACTATTGGGGAAACCATCATTATGATATTTAACATGACCCAAGATGAAAAAAACAATTATTTCGTTAGTGTCAAACTAAATGAAAAAGTGTTAGATTTATCGGTTTATCTTTATAGTTCTATGGAAAATAAAACACCATACATCCTTGAAGATTTATCAAAATTGATTAATGATGTGTTATTAACCCTTTCCGATGAAAAAAAGCAGGATGATAAGAAAAGAGATGAAAATTATACAAGACTTACTAACCTTTTAAAACAAAAAGAAAAATTAAAATGACAAAAAATGAGGAATACATACTCAATTTTTGAAAATCCTTTTCATTATTCCATTAATTAGAGACGATTAAAATCAAATTGAATTTATAATAAAATTAAATAATAGATTTCAACAGCATACAACAAAACGATAATAAATAAACAGCTTTGAAGAAAGAATTTAACAATTTTTCATTGATGTAAGTTACTTGTCATTATATACGTATCTGTATTCATGATGAAGTTATTATATTCCATCCAAAAAACAAAGCCAGCATCTTAAATCAATTCAAAAAATAGTAGGATAAAGGATTTTCAAAATATATGGAATAGAGGCCTTTATGACATTTTTTGATTTCCCACCCAAGAATTTCAATGCTTTTATAGTTGTTAATTCCCGATCTATTTCATTTGAAACTTTCATTTCTTCAAGTATTTTTAAAAGTTCAGTTTTATCAACAGAATTCAATTCGGCATCAGAAAGATTATTTATTGTTTCAACTGCATTTTCCAATGTAACACTAGACATATCAAAAATATTAGCTTCAGATTTAGATGATAAATTAGCATACATAGTAATTTGCAAGTCAATTCTTGCCTTTTCTAATTCCATTTCTCTTAATTTTTTATCTTGGGCTTCTTTTTCTTTTTCAAGAAGGAGATCATCAATACGAATTTCAAGAGCTTTGATGACAACTCCAGTAACACCGTATTTTGAGCCAATAGAAGGGCATTCTGTCCTGTATGCAAGACCTATTTGATGTGTTTTATAAGACGTATCACTATCTAATTCGGATCTAATAGATTCAATGTCTTTTTTTATATTATTTATTTTATTATCATATGCTTCCATCAGTTTAAACTATGTCTCAATTTATAAAATACTTATTTAGACTCCAGTTAAATAAATCCTCAATAATTTACCGACTAGAGAAAATAACAGATGCTGAAGCAATCTAAAGATGAAAACATAATAAGAAAGTACGGAGAGTATCAAAAAGAAAAAATGAAAAATCAAAAAACAATTGTTTAAATATCAGAACCTAAAAATGAAACAGCAATGATAAGAATTGAACTCGACCAAAACGGCATCAAAACAAACAAAGAAATTGACTTTGCAACTTTGAAAACCGCCGCCGACATTCTTAAAGAATTGAAAATCAATGAAGAGACGGCACTTTTATTTTTCAAAGGAAATCCGATTCCGTTTGACGAAAAAATTGAGGGAATCGGAATTGAAAATATTCAAGATAACGATTTTCGTATTTTAAAAGTAATATTTGACGAATAATGGATTATTTGCTTATTTTGTATCGAAAAAAGCTTTAAGAGAGTTGAGTTTTATTACAGGGATAATCATTATACAGTTATTACAAGGTTTGATCAAGAAATGACGGAATCTCCGGAAAAAAATGAGAAGCTGGTTTTCATATTTGATGTGGAAAGCCAACTCGAAAGTAAAATTTCCCTGTTTTTTAAAAGAAGTATAACGCCTTCGAAAATCGAATGCCCGCTTTACCGCTTGACGCACAGCGCGAAAGGGTTAAAGCCGGAAGTTGCCGAATATATGACAAATTTCGGTCTTGAATACGAAACACTCTATCGTGATGAATTTATTAAAAAATACGAGGGGTTTGAAATTTTCGGCACATTTAAGATTGCTGATGCCACTTACCCGTCCGTTTACATTGTGATTGGCAGCGAAAGAGAAGAGCGGCAGGTTTACGAATTGATTGCCGCGCGCTATTTCAGCAAATGCGAATCCCTTTCTTGTTTCAGTCGCGTCTTAAAACGCAAATATTCTCAGTTCAAAGAACTCGGTCCCGCGGAATTTAAAAAAATAAACAGCCCGGGCTACAAACCCGAAAATGATTCTGACGAACTCGACGAAAAGGAAGAGAAAAAGCAGAAAATCGAAACCGCGCATCAGAAAATCGTTGACATGGAAAACGAAATGAAAAAGAAACAAGCCGAATGACGAAACAAAACAGAAAAATGCAACATAAATATGCAACATAAACATGCAAAATAAACATGCAAAAAAGAAATGCTTCTGTTTTACTTTTTATTTTTATTCTTTTGATTTTTATGACCGCCCCGAAAAGATTAGATTCTGATTTTTACACCCGCGATGTTTTGGATGTCGCGCCCGACTTAATCGGCAAGATTCTTGTCCGCCGCCTGCCGACCGGAGAAGAGCTGCGTTACAGAATCACCGAAACAGAGGCCTACCGCGGCGTTGAAGACACGGGCTGTCACGCCAAAGCCGGTAAAACCAAACGAACGGAAACGCTGTACATGAAAGGCGGTCACGCTTACATTTATCTCTGCTACGGCGTTCACCACCTCATTAACGCTGTCACAGGACAAGAAGAGCAGCCGCAAGCCGCGCTGATTCGCGGCGTGGAAGAGTATTACGGTCCAGGGCGGCTGACAAAAGCTATGCAAATTACAAAAGAATTGAATGCGATTGATTTGACGGCATCGGATGAAATTTGGATTGAAGATGACGGAACGCTTCCCGATTACGTGACCGGAAAAAGAATCGGAATAGATTATGCCGATGAATATTACAGAAATATCGAATGGCGATTTACAGCCCCGAGCGCCGCCAAACAGAAGAAAACGGTTCGTGTAAAAAGAAATAAAGAAGTGACGCCATGATTACCAAAGAAATCATTCAATCGGAAACAGAAGAATTTATTGAAGACTACTGCCGCCGAAATAATATTTCAAGAATTTGGCAAACGCCGTTGATTCGATATGCCGACGCGTTTCACCCAGAAATCCGCGCTCTTCAAACAATCGTCATCGAAAATCATCGAATGCCTGAAGAAATTTTAAGCGACCCGACCGTGATTCTCGCTTACTACTTGCCGTTTATTCCCGGCGTTGCAAAAAGCAACATTGGAGGCGGACTTGCTTCAGAATGTTGGGCAAAAGCTTATCAGGAAACTTACAAATTGTCAAAGGAATTGAATAATCGGCTGATTCAATTGATAACAGACGCAGGTCACAGAGCAGCGTTTCCGGCTGATGCGAGTTCATTTGATGAAAATGTATTAAAAAGCAGATGGTCGCACCGTCATATTGCCAAAGTCGCCGGTCTTGGAACATTCGGGATCAATCAAATGCTGATAACAGAAAACGGTTGCTGCGGCAGATATTATACGATTGTAACGGACCTCCCATTTGAAGCGAATGCGCCGCTGCAAGAAGAAAATTGTTTGTACAAAAGCAAGGAAAAATGCGGTGTCTGCGTCAAACACTGTTTTTCAGGCGCGCTCACGACCGAAAGATTTGACCGGCATAAATGCTACGAAACAACACTTCGAAACGCTGCGATTTATGACGGATCAGAAATTTGCGGCAAATGTGTTGTCGGCCTGCCATGCTCTTTTAAAAAACCATAACATAATAAAAACTAAAGACTGTAGATCGATCTCGATTAATAATATTCAATGATGCGTCCGCTCGACCACTTCAAGTCCCGTGGCTGAAATTCTTTTTTTAATTGAATCAATATGCGGGCATAAATATTCGCCGTCTTTTCCCTTACACATGCAGGAAGATAAATGAACGGTTGTCGCGCCGTGTTTTTTAATGGATTCACATAAACGGGAAACGCGCCTTCCGCTGCAGCCGCCGCAAGTAAAAACCGCGATTAAACTGTCGGTTTCATCATATTCCTGAAAAAAAGCGGTTTTGTTGTAGAAGGAATTAACGCAAGCAAAACCGGGACACGTTTCTGAAACAATATTGCATCGGATAATTGCGATTTTTTGTTGAGGCATAAGGTCACCCGTTAAAGAAAACAAATAATGTGAATAAATAATGAATAGATAATAAAGCTAAAGCAGATTAAAGTTTCAGATTAAATTTGAAATAAAGCAAATCGAATTTCGAAATAAAACAAATCGAATCTTTGAAATAAAACAAATCGAATTTTTGAAATAAAAAACGGATGCTTTAAAAGCATCCGCCTTATTTGTTTTTGATCGTTGGTTGTTGTTTTTTGATCGATGGTTGTTGTTTTTGGTTGTTGTGTTTTGTTGTACTGTTGTGTTGTACTGTTGTATTGTTTGTACTGTTGTGTAACTGTCCGTTTTACACATAAGGTTGGATCGTTTTATCCGTTTTTGATACAGTTTTTCTTAGGCATGATTTATTTTTGTTTTTAGTTTGTTTTGTGATGAATCGAACCGGAAATTCAGAGCGTAATCAATCTCTTCATATCAGATTCGACATCAGTGTTCTTGCTGACGTTGAATGTTTGAACCAACACGTCCAAAACAGTCGGGGACAAGCAGGCCGGAAGGGTGGGGCCGATAACGATGTTTTTAACGCCCAGAGAGAGAAGCGCCAAAAAGACAAGCGTTGCTTTTTGCTCGTACCATGCGATGTTGAAGACAAGCGGCAAATCGTTGACAGATTCCGCTCCGAAAACTTCAGCAAGTTTTAACGCAATCACGACAAGCGAATAACAATCGTTGCACTGCCCCGCATCCAAAACACGCGGAATGCCGCCGATGTCGCCAAGATCCAGTTTGTTATAACGGTATTTGGCGCAGCCTGCCGTTAAAATGATTGTGTTATCAGGAAGTGCCTCCGCGAAATCAGAATAATATTCGCGTTCTTTGCGGCGTCCGTCACAGCCGGCCATCACGACAAATTTTTGAATGTCGCCGGACTGAACAGCGCTGACAACTTTATCGGCAACCGATAAAACCGCGTCATGCGCAAATCCGGTCATGACTGTTCCGTTTTCAATTTCTTTCGGCGCAGCGCATGTCTTTGCAAGCGCGATGATTTCTGAGAAATCCTTGCTGCCGTCTGAATTTGCCGGAATGTGTTTGGCTGAAACAGTTCCGTCAGACCAGCCGACCATGTTTGTTGTAAACAAACGGTCGATGTAAGTGTCTTTGGGGGGAACGAGACAGTTTGTTGTCATTAAAATCGGACCGTTGAAACTTTCGAATTCCGATTTCTGCTGCCACCAAGCATTGCCGTAATTGCCGACCAGATGATCGTATTTTTGGAAGAACGGATAAGCGTTTGCCGGAAGCATTTCGCCGTGCGTGTAAATGTCGACGCCCGTTCCTTTGGTTTGTTCCAAAAGCATTTCCAAATCTTTCAAATCGTGACCGCTGATTAAGATTCCGGGCTTTTGACCGACGCCTGTTGAGACCGCAGTCGGGACGGGACTGCCGTAAGTGCCTGTGTTGGCTGTGTCCAGCATGGACATGATTTTGACGCCGATGCTGCCGCATTCCATCAAAAGCGCAACCATTTGATCCACATTTGGCTTTTCAAGCGGTGAATCTTCGATTGTTGACACAAGTGCCTTTTCAATAAATTGATAAATTTCATCGCTTTCAGAATTTAAAATTAAAGCGTGAATTCCGTAAGCAGAAATCCCCTTCAACCCATAGATGAGTGTTTCCCGAAGAGAACGGACATCGACATTTTCGATAGACAGGATACCGATTTCTTCCGCTGTTTTTGTCATTAACTCTTCATAAGTAATGACAGCGGCATTGGGCGCATGGGGGCCGGGCGGCGCGCCGTTGTGAACGGCATTTCGAACAACATCTCGTCTCTTGATTGTTTCTTGAATCATTTGTTCAAAATACGCAGCGTCGAAATTGACATTTGTCAGTGTTGAAAACAAAGCTTCCATGACAAACGGTCCGAAGTCGGAGTCGTTGCAGTCTTTTGTGCGGCCGCGACTGTTGCAGAAAGCATAGCCCTTCAGCGCGTAAATCAAACGGTCTTGAAGAACGGCGACGTCGCCTTTTTTTCCGCACATGCCGTTCATCGTACAACCTGTGCCGTTCATCGTTTCTTCACATTGATAACAAAACATTTTTTTCCCTCTCATTTTTCACTTTTTTTATTAGCTTTCATACGTTTTCCGTATTGCTCTCAGTTATTATGCTCAAAACGATTCAAAAACAATCGAAGATGAACAATATCTTTGAGATACTAAATACAAAGATGATATTCATTTAAATAGTAGAAAGTTTCATATCGGATACTATGAAAGATTGTACAATTTACAAAATAATGGACTTGGTCGGCAAGAAATGGACGCTTTGCATTCTCCATGAACTGTACAAAGGAAACATGTGCGACAAACGCTTTAACGAACTGAAAAGCCAATTAAACGACATCACGCCCAAAACATTATCTGCCCGCCTCAAAGAAATGGAACAAGAAGGATTAATCACAAAAACCGTTGATTCCACATCATTCCCCGTCAAATGCGAATACGCGCTGACAGACAGCGGAAAAGAATTGGTAGAAATTGTCCAATCATTAAAAGAGTGGGGACACAAATGGATTGTCAACAATGAAGCCTGCCGCAGAACGCTTTGCATCGAATGTAAAGCATAACCACAAAACCATATCACAAAATCATAAATCACAAAATCATAAATCACAAATCATAAAACCATAATAAGCCGATTAACTCGACAAACAAAAAACGAATTAATTTTTATTTTTTCAAAAACGAATCACGGCAGAACGCAAATGAAACCCGAATCAACCACCCGCTAATTTTCGATTCTGAACGGAGCGAAGCGGAGTGAGGAATCGGAAATTTGCGGATTCGTACCCAGCCGATACAGCAAAGATGAAAAACTGCTTTCAATTTGATTGATTTGCTTTTGTTTTGCTACGTACATTTAATTTATTGCGTGTGTCGGCGCTGTTGCGTTCATCTGCCCTATTTTATCACAGCCGTTCGCTTCGCGAACGTGATGCTGCTACCTTTCGGTTCTGCTTGCCGCTGTTACCTTACGGTTCTGCTTGCCGCTGCTACCTTACGGTTCTGCTTGCCGCTGCTACCTTACCGTTTCTGCTTGCCGCTGCTACCTTACGATTCTGCTTGCCGCTGCTACCTTACCGTTTCTGCTTGCCGCTGCTACCTTACCGTTTCTGCTTGCCGTTGCTACCTTACCGTTTCTGCTTGCCGTTGCTACCTCGCTGTTTCTGCTTTGCTGCCGCCACCTTGCCGTTTCCGCTTTGCTGCCGCGCCGCCGCCCGCAAAACCCCGACTTTAATGTAATTTGAAATAAACGCAGCCCTGTTTTGATTAGAGGAGACAGAACATTTTGTTTTGAAAAGAGATTAAAACAAAAAAGAAATCGGAAGAAAACAAAAACACTTTTGAGAGGTGGCTGTAAAGATTTTTGTTTCCTTCCGAGTTGATGTTGCTCGGAAATCGCAGTTCCGGATTGGCGACGTGATAAAACTGCAAAAACCGGCAATCGTGTTGCTTTAAACGGCGGCAGCCGAATAAAACAATCGTTTAGATCATCTTGAGATTTGATTTTTGAAACAATCAGATTTGGAATAAAGTGAATAAAAATAAATTGAAATATGAAATATTGAAAAATAATCAAAAGGCCAATCGATTATATTTTGATTATCGTTCGACTATCATTTAATTATCGTTTGATGGTTTTCAATTCATCTTTTTTATGTGATGAGCCGCCGCAGCAACTGCCGCCGGTTGACTTTGAACAGCCGCCTGTGGAGCAGCCTGCGCATCCGGTCTCGCCTTTCATGAACTTGCGAATCTGGCGGAAAAGAATGAACGCCGCGAATATGAGAAGCGCGTAAACCAAAAGCTGCGGAAGAAGAGAAACAATGTCGACCATCTTCAGACCTCCGGGTTGAACGCGACGAGAGAAATGATTTCATTGAGATGAATGCCGCCGAGGTGAATGCCTTCAAAACGGATATCACTGAGATGAATACCGGAAAAACCGGCCTGATTGACATGAATTCCTGTCATTTAAAATCTCCTGAATTTTTGTTTTTGAGTTATTTATGAGTTGTTTTTAAGTTTGTTTGTGAGTTTGTTTTTTGTTTTTTATTTTTGAGTTCTTTGACCATAACCGGATAAATGAGAACTTCCCGAATTGAATCGGGAAGCGAACATTTATTTTAAAGATTCAAAAGCATTCAAAGAATACCGGATTCAACGACAAGAAGTCCGATACGGTAGACAATAAATGCTGCAATGTAAGCGATTGCCGTTTGATAGGCTGCTGCGAGAATTGACAATTTCCAGCTGTTGAGTTCACGCTTAATTGTTGCAAATGCTGCCAAACAAGGCAGGTAAAGCAATGTGAACACCATGAAGGCGAGAGCAACAACCGGTGTGAAGAGCATTTCAAAGTCTTCGGGCGTGTATAAGATTTCAATCGTTGAAACGACTGCTTCTTTGGCGATGAAACCTGTAAAGAGCGACATTGCTGCGCGCCAGTCACCGAATCCGAGCGGCTCAAAGATCGGCGCAATCGCCGTTCCGACAATTCCCAAAATACTTTCAGCCGAGTCTTCAACAGCGCTGAATGAGAAATCATAGCCCTGCAAGAACCAAATCAGAACGGATGCCAAGAAGATGATTGTACCGGCCCGGATAACGAATCCGCGTGTCTTTTCCCAGATGTGTTTTGCATAAGTATACAAGTCAGGGAAACGGTATGGCGGGAGTTCCATAATGAACGGGGAAGACGGACCTTTAAAGATTGTTTTCTTTAAGAGCCAGGCGGAGCCGATGGCAACGAGAATACCGAGCACGTAAAGGAACAACATGGTCAAACCGTAGTATGCGGAGAAGAACACGCCGACGAACATTGCGTAAATCGGAAGACGTGCACCGCATGACATGAACGGTGTAATGAAAATGGTAGTTTTGCGGTCCATTTCATTGTCAAGTGTTCTTGCGGCCATGACGGCGGGAACGGAACAGCCGAAACCGAGAATCAACGGAATGAAACTCTTGCCGGAAAGTCCGATTTTTGTAAAAATGCGGTCAAGCAAGAAAGCGACACGGGACATGTAGCCTGTATCTTCCATGAGCGTGAGGAACACGAAAAGAATGAAAATCTGAGGAACGAATGTCAAAACACCGCCGACACCGGCAATAATACCGTTAATGACAAGATCGGTCATCCAATCGGAAGTTCCGGCAGCGGTAAACCATTCTTCAACAAATCCGGCCAGTGTTTCATTGAAGAAAACATCAATGAGATCAGTAAAAATACCGCCGACTGTAAATGAAAGTTGGAAAACGACAAACATGACAACTAAGAAAATCGGAATGCCGAGCCATTTGTTTGTTAAAATGCCGTCGATTTTTTTAGTACGGTCGTGCTGAACTTGTTTTTCCCCTTCGCGAACGGTTGCTGAAACGATTTTTTCGATTTCAGAGTAAATTTCGGCGGAGTGTTCATCATAATCAATATTGTCAGCGTGTTTCAAAAGTGACGGATCAAATTTTTTCTTTTCAAAAGACTCGGATGAAATCGGTTCTTTCTGACCGGAAGCGGGAATAGCTTCAGGATTGTCCCCGAAATATTTGAAACTGTGATCTAAAATATCATTGGCTTTTCCAATCAAACGCTCAATGCCGCCTTCAGCGATTTTTGAGGATTTGTAACCCATCAGTTTAGCCACTTTTGCCGAGAAACTTTTGCCTTCAATGGCAGAAATCGGAATGATGGGAACACCGAGCATTTCAGACATTTTGTCGAAATCGATTTTTGTGCCGTTTTGCTCCACTTCGTCCATCATGTTGAGCGCGATTATCATCGGGCAGCCCAATTTTTTGAGCTGGAAAGTTAAATAGAGATTGCGCTCCAGGTTTGAAGCATCAATAATGTTGATAACCAAGTCGGGATTTTCGTCCACAATATAATTGCGGGCGATGATTTCTTCTTCGGAATAGGGTGTTAAAGAATAGATACCGGGAAGATCGACAACGTTGACGATTTCTTTGTCTTCGGTGCCGGGTTTTGTTTTGGTATAATTACCGACTTTCTTTTCGATGGTCACACCAGGCCAATTTCCGACTTTTTGGTTGGATTTGGTTAATCGGTTAAAAAGAGTTGTTTTACCGCTGTTCGGGTTGCCTGCAAGCGCAATTGTGTATTTCGCGAGATCTGCCATGTTTAAATGACCTCCGAGCCGGAATTTTTTGTGTTTGCCGCGTTGTCTTCAACAAAGATGCTTGATGCTTCTTTCTTGCGAATGGACAGATTATAGTTGCGGATTTTAAGTTCCATCGGATCTCCGAGCGGAGCCACTTTTACAACTTCAACCACGGTACCGGGGGTGACGCCCATACAAAGCAGGCGATTTTTCAAAATATTATTGCCGCCGATGTTCACGACTTTACAGGAACATCCCGGCTTGATTTGATTTAATGTACTTGCCATTGCCAATCACTTATTTTTGATAAGAATTTATAAGAATAATAATTACAACGAAACCAGACTTATATTTAGAATTGTTGAAGAAAAGAAACCGGCTTGTGAACAAACCGGTTTACTTTTTTTCGGAGTTATCTGCTTTCAAGTTTTTTGGGTGGATTATACGTTTTTGTTTTTGAAATGATTGAATGAGACACAAATGATTGTGTCATTCGTTTTCTCACATATTTTAGGTCGGAAAAAATCAGAGATTTTAACCGGTTTGAAATAAGTCGAACAAACAAAAAATGAAAACTGAACAAAAATTAATGTCATGAAGAGAGGGTTTTCTGAGAGGCAATAATTTTTGATTTGAACATATCATTTTTCATTCATTCAAATTATTTCGTTTAGACGAAAACAATCCTTAATCAAACATAAAAGTATATAAATCTGTTGAATGAAAAAACGAATAGTTTTCGGACAGTTGAAAGAGATTAGACATCCTAAACGAAGCAAATTGACACCGTTTTTGGAATAATTCGCCAAACAAAAATGTATTCGAAAACAATCAAAATTGTCAATAAAAAAGAAGTCATTTTTTGAAAAATTCCGAATCATTTCAAAGGCGCGGCATTAAAGGATGAATTAATGAGTGAGTTAATGAATGGAATTGACGAATGAATTGACGAATGAGTTGATGAATGAGTTGATGAATGAGTTGACGAATGAGTTGATGAATGAGTCAATTAATAAATGAAAAAGACATCAATATCAATTCATTCAACGTCAGCAGGTTTAAAATGGATTTAGAAGGATACGCCGCGCATTTGATTATAAATAATGAAAAGGATGCGCAGGCAAAATTGAAAGAAAAGATTATTGAATTTAAAAATAAAAAGATCGGAGACGAGGAAGCGGAGATTTTTGCCGCCGCCGTTCTTAAAGAAGCGGAAGCGGCGCTTGCTGTTAAAGGCGACGTTTTTGAATATCAAAAAAGCGGCGCATCCATGGGAGAATTCGGAGTCGGTTCCCGCGGCGCCGGCGATTTTTATGTTCATGAAAAAATCGGCCATGTCATCGGAAAAACGACGGCCGTTTTGGATTCATCCAATTTGGATGATTCGGGCGTTGTCACTCTTGAAAAGGATCAGGACTATTTGGTCGTCACCGTTGATGGGATGCACTCCCGACTCAGCGCGTTTCCGTTTCTTGCCGGATTTCACGTTGCAAAAGCGGCGCTTCGCGACATTTACGTGATGGGCGCAAAACCGTCGGCGATGCTTTCAGACATTCATGTCGCTGACGACGGGGATACCGCCATGATTTTTGACCATTTGGCAGGCATTGCCGCGGTTTCAGAGTTGTCCGGAATTCCGCTTGTCACCGGAAGCACACTTCGAATCGGCGGCGACATGGTCATCGGCGAGCGGATGACAGGGTGTGTCGGCGCAGTCGGTGCTGTCAATCAAAACAGTTTGACGGCGCGAAACAAAGCCGCGCCCGGAGATTTAATCCTAATGACTGAAGGAACCGGCGGCGGAACGGTGACAACAGCCGCCATTTATTCGGGATATGAAAAAGCGGCGGCAGTTGTTGACAAAACATTAAACATTGATTTTTTGATTGCCGTGCAGGCCCTTTTGGATTCTGAAGAGAAATGGCAGACACAAATTCATGTAATGACGGATGTAACAAACGGCGGCGTTCGCGGCGACGCTTATGAAATATCAAAAGAAGCTGATGTCCGCCTTGTTTTTGATGACGACGCATTGCTCCAATGCGTTGAGCCGACCGTTTTAGAAATGTTTCAAACGCTGGAAATTGATTTCAGAGGCGTTTCGATTGATTCGCTTCTTGTCATTTGTCCGCCCGAAATTGCCGATCCGGTTATCCAAACAATAAAAACCGCCGGCGTTAAAATGTATGTCGTCGGGCGTGTTGAAGAAAAACAAGCCGGCAAATTTGATACGGCGCTGATTGTCGGCGGCGTTGAAAAAGAATTCAAACCGATGTTTAGAGAAGCCGCTTACACGCCGCTGAAAAAAGCAATCGGCGAAAAAACACCGCCGGATTTTGATGGAATGAAAAAAGGAATTGATGCGGCAGCGGATGCGGCGATTGAAAAGAAAGAAAGAATTGTGAAGAGAATTCGAAACAGAAAAGGATAAAATACGAATTTTTTTCGCTGTTTTCAATAACCAATCCAGCCGGTAAAATTACATAAAATAGCAGATTTTGTTGGTTAATATAAACGAAAGGGAAGAATCTCCAACGCCTTCTTTCACTCGCTTTGCTCGTGAAACGCGTCGTTGGAGGCGGTTACTTTGGGTTTTCAATAATTTAGGTTTGAAATCCAAACATCGTTTTTCTCAAAAATGAAAAACGAACGCTGTCTAAAACCCAAATAAAAATTGGGTTGTTTTAATTTGAGTTTTAAAGAGCGTTCGAGTTATTGAAAATATGAAAAACGATGTTTGTTTTTGTTATAATTAAAGAAAAGTTCAAGTACGACCGCAATTTTCGGTTTTTGTGAGCGACGCGAGCAAAAATTGAAAAATGCGGCTTATTCCACTGCATTTTTAAAAAATAGGTACTGTTGACTTTAACTCGCGATAGTCTGTTTATGTTGTTTATTCAACGAATGAGTCCGAATCTCCAACGCCTTCTTTCCTCGCTTTGCTCGGAAACGCGTCGTTGGAGGCGGTAGCTTTGTATTTTCATTTGTTTGACATTTTTTGTCATTCGGTTTTTATTCGCTCTTCATTTTCCAAGTCAACAAAATTCCGTCTTCGATTTTTTCTGCCGATTCCAGTGTCAACCGCCGGATTTGACCTTCGGAAAAGCCGTCGCCGTCTGCGAATGTCGGCGCGGTTTTGCCGCCGATAATCAGGTTGCCGACAAAAATCATTAATTCATCAACTAAACCGACGGAAATCAAGCCGTAATTGAGCGTTGCGCCGCCTTCGACCATCAATCGGTTAATTCCTTCTTTTTTGAGCAAGACAGCCATTTCTTCAAGATTGACGCGATCAGACCCTGCAACAATAATTTTGGTATCGGGCATTTTTGAAAGAGCAGCCGTTTTCTCTTTTTGCGCCGACTCAGAAACGACAATAATTTTTCTGCCTTTTCCTTTCTTGAAAATGTCAGCATCAATCGGCGTTCTTGCGTTGCTGTCAACGATAACACGAATCGGATTTTCTTCTTTTCCGGCAGCGGTGCGTTCCAATCGTCTTTGTTCCGATTTGACGGTCAAACTCGGATTATCCGCTAAAACCGTTCCGATACCGACCATAATCGCATCCGTTCCCGCGCGCAGCGTATCCACGCGGTCAAAATCAGCCTTGCCTGAAATTTTAACCTGTTTGCGTTCAAAAGTCGATAATTTGCCGTCAGCCGACATCGCCGAATTGATAAAAATGTAAGGACGCTCAGAAAAAGGAATCATAAAAATCGCCTGAAAAGTAAAACGGATATTGAAATTCAATTGAATAAACCGAAATAATTGCAAGAAATAATGAAAAAATTAAGAAAAAAATGAGGGGAGACCTCATTTATTTTTGCTTTTATTTTATTCCATTCGAATGAGCGGAAGCAAAAGATCGCGGTCAAGCAACATGCCTTCCAGCTTTCCGTCAGAGCCGACAACCGGAATCTGATCGATTCTGGCGCGTTTCATCTTGCGGGCGCAGGAGCTGACGCTTGAAATTTTGGTCGCGGTAATCAAGTCTGAGACCATGATGTCCTTCGCGAATTTATCATTTGGAAGTTTCACGCTGGAAACGCTGTAATAAATGCTCATCGTGTCGCGCATAGATTCCCAGGTCCAGCTGTCATCGTCGTCGCCGGCGGACATGTCTGATTTTTCAACGCGGTCTTCAATAATGCTTGAGCCGACAACGTCCCTGTCGGAAATGATGCCGACCAAATTCAATGACGAGTCAATGACCGGGCACGCTTTCACATCGGCCAAATCCATTAAAATAGAGACGACCGGAAGCGGTGTTTCACTCCAAAGAACAGACACGTTGGGAGACAAAAAGTCCCCGACCGGAGTTTCAATATCGAAATCTGCAATTGCGCCGATAACATCAGCCGTTGTGATTAAACCTTCCAAGCGGCCATTTTCATCAACAACCGGCAAACGGCGGATGTTTTTTTCATAAAGAATGCGGGCCGCTTCTTTTAATGATGCGCCGACCTGAATTGTAATCGGATTTCTGGACATCAATAAAGCCAGCTGTTCTTCTTCCGGGTTTTTGAGAATATTTGTTCTTGAAACGATACCGACAACTTTGTTATCTTTCAATACCGGGACACCCGAGACTTTTTTGTCTTTGAGGATACTCAAAACTTCATCTCTTGAGCCGGGAAGCGTTGCACTGGCCACATTTTTGACCATGATCTCTTCAACATTCGGAATATTTGAAGCCATTTTTTACACGCGCCGTAAAGGGTTTTTATTTGTAGAATATTACCAAAATCGTATTGTAATCCTAATTTAATATTAAAAAATGAATATAAATCCAATTTTACCATTAGAATAGGATACAGAGATAAATAAGTGTTGTCTCTGACAGAGGCGTTCCTGTAATATAAATCCGATTGGTTTGATTGACTTCGATTGATTTTAATTAAAGTTAATTGATTTTAGTTGGTTTTGGCTGATTTAGATTGATTTTAGTTGGTTGAAATAGATTTTAGTTGGTTTAGATTGATTTTGATTGGTTTTGTTGGTTTTGATTGATTTAACCGCTTAACAAATCAAAAAGATTAAAAACGAATTCACTTGAAGTCTTGCAAATGTTTATAATCATTCATAAATAATTAGAGATTAATGTCAGAAAATTCCCCCGTTTCAGTTTTTTCAAACAAAAAGTTTTATGTCCTGGTTGCAATCGGTTTGATTATCTTTGCTGCCGGCACCGTTTTTGCATATTCCGCAAAATCTAATTTAAAGGATAAAGACCTCCCGGCAGACGACTTTCAAAAACAGGAACGCATCTACGCCGTTGCAAAAATCGCATCAATGGTCGGTTTCATCATCGCGCTCATCCCGAGCGTTCAGATTCTTCAAAACACAATCTTAAACGAAAGAGCAAAAACGACGGAAGGATCAGACGTCAGCGTAAAAGAAGAAAAGAATAATGAAGAGGATGAGTAATTCAAATATTACTCCATTTTCAACATATTTCCAAAAATTTACATTCTTTTTTAAAAAACATAAAGCAGAAATTCGTTTTTTTGAATTTACTAAAATCCGGTGATTGTTGCGGCCGGCGGCGTGATGTTGTGAGTGGCAGCGGTGTCGGCAAGATAACAGCGAACAGAAACGGTAAGGTAGCGGCGGCAAACAGAAACAGCAAGGTAGCGGCGGCAAGCAAACCGGCAAGGTAACAGTACCCACGTTCGCGAAGCGAACGGATGTGATAAGAAAGAGCGGATGCACGCAGCAGCAAAAACAGACACAGCAAAGCAAACCGGCGCAGCAGCAAAAACAGACACAGCAAAGCAAACCGGCGCAGCAGCAAAAACAGACGCAGCAGAGCAGACAGGAGCAACAATATAGGCAGGCGCAGCAGAGTGGAGGCATTAATACAAAACAGATGTAAATAGATGGAGTTAAGTTGAGAAACTGTTTTCGTTTTTTGCTGTATCGGCCGGGTACGAATCCGCAAATTTCCGTTTTCTCATTTCATTCGAAAACGAAAATTAGCGGTCGGTTGATTCGGATTTAGTTATCAGTTCTGCTGCTATTTGTTTTTGAAAAAATGAAAAAAGAAAAGTGAGTCGTTTTTTATTTTAATTTGCTGTTCGTTTTCGTTTTTCGAAGAGTTTACTCATACGGGTAAACGTAAATATCAAACGGCTGTTCGATCATATTCGGCTCCAGACGGAATATTGTTTTGGAAACATAATCGCCTTCGGTGGCATTTCCGTCTCCGTCCATGTCGACCAGTGCGGTAATTGTGTAGATTCCTTTCGGGTTCAGCGTGTGAGTATGAGTCATCTTGTATGTGTAATTCGCTTTGGAACCGTTTTCGAGTATCATTTGTTCCATAGTGACACGATTTTCAGAATCAGTCATGTCAACCAATTCAATATAAATTTTAGAATTATCAAAAGGCTGAGATCCGTCTTCCGCCATAATCTTTCCTTCGATAATATATTCTTTCGCGCCCAAACAACCAAACGCGGTCGCAGTCAAAACCAAACATAAAAAAATGCCGAACAAAAGTTTTCTTTTCCCTTTCATTTAAAACGTTCTCCGATTCATTCAATCCTAAAATATCTTTTATTCAAATTAATCCTTCTGCTTTTAGAACCATTTCCAAATAGGAATCTGTGATGGAATCCTTTTCAGATAAACCGTATTTTCCTAAAAATTCAAAAATGCGGTCAATTTCATTTTTGATTTCCGTTTTATCGGCAGCGTCTCTTAAATTACTTTCAACTTCAACAAATTCTCCGAGCCCTTCGACGCTGTCAAAACCGATAATAAAATCATTCCATGTGTAAATCTCGCGGCGTTTGTTCACCGCGCCCGACACAAAATAACCGAGCGCGAGAAGGATTTCCTTCATTTCGCCGGCATCAACCGGGCTGTTATATTCCGGACGTGTTTTTGAAATCGTATCAATTTTCTTTCCTTTGTATGTGATTTCCCCTTCGCCGTTGACAGACCGTATTCGAAGAGCTTCATCCGTTTTTGAAAAATCGCGTTCATGTGAATTGAAATAAGTATCTTTCTGTTCTTCTGTTCCTGAAAAAACCGCGCCGCATTCAATCAAATCTTTCTTAATTTCAGCATGCGGGACTTTAATTTTGACTTCAACTTCGTACATATATCCAAAAAAGGTATTCACAGATTAAATAAATTATTGAAAAAGAATCGAGGAAAAGGAGCAAAGAGAAAATCAAAGAGAAAATCAAAGAGAAAATCAAAGAGAAAATCAAAGAGAGAAGTAAAAAGAGAAAAGTCAAAGAGGAGAATCGAAGCATAGTGCTGAAATTCATTTCGTCGGGTTTGTCGTCGAAATGAATTTCCCTCACTTTAATTGTTCGATATTACCAGAATTCATACATATTGTATATCATTCCCATTTTTTCATAGTCTTCCCCGAGATTCAACTCAAAGAAATAACGGTCAACCCCGGATTTGTTCGTCGACCCTGTCATGTCAACGTACATGGTTTGCCCGTCTTCCAACGCGAAAACATTCAAGGTGTGACTTGTTGTATTCTCACCAAAAGTCAGCAGCAGGAAACCGCATTTAATGCCTTTTTGTTCGGCAGCGGCTGTCAAATCTGACGCATAATTCACACAGACGTATTCATTTGGAATGTAAATGTTTTGATCTGTTAAATCATCCTACAAAAATTGACAAACTTCTTTTTTTGATTTATTTTCTGCGTTTTCATTCCGTGTTAAGGAAACATATGAGTTATCCGGATAAACGACAACATACCGCTGCTCGTCTTCCGTGAAGTAAACATTTTGTGTATAATAATTTGTTATTTCATATTCATCGTCTTGATTTTCTTCGTTCTCCCTGTTTGTTTGAATATATTCTGATTCATATTCTGATTCATTTGTTCCGTCGTTTATTTCTCTGGCAGTAGCAGTGCTTGAAAAACACAAACCTGTTGCCAACATCAATACAACAACCACGCGAATAATTGATTTGCTGTTTTTACCAACGAATGTCATGATGTAACTCCCTGTAATTTAGTCCCATCAATTAAATCTCGTTCGTTCATCTATATAGATTAATCGCTCAAAGCTATAGTTTGTTAAAATTTTCAGTATGTCTATAGATAGCTAATGAATCTAAATATACAACTTCTTCTATTTGGTTATATTTGTTATTATAAAAATAATTACAATTCAATAGTCGTATATCATTTCAAAAACAGAATTGAAAGAGATTCTACTTTATTATTAATGATATAAATGACATAGTTGCTGTTTTTCAAGAGAACTCACATAAAAAGTGCACGCTTCGTCCCACATTCGAAAATATTTTCCATGAAAATATTTGATTTCAGAATCAATTTTTTAAATACCAGCTATAATTTAAAAAACAGTTTAATTTAAAAAATAAAAATTGAAATTAAAAAATAAAAATTAAAAAAAATAAAAATTAAATAAAATTAAAAACTGAAATCAAAATTAAAAGATATTAAAAATAAAAAATGAAAAGAGAAAAAAGAAAACTAAAAAAGAAATTAAAAGAAAAAAAGAAACTAAAATGAAATTAAAGTAAAATAAGTAAAAAGAATCAAAATAAGGCTTTAACGCCTTATTCTGATTGAATTTCATCATCCTTTTTTTGTTCTTTTTTACCGTCGGCTTTTTCGGATTTATCGATTTCACGAAGCCCGCCAATCACGGCATCATATTTTTCACAAACGCGTTTAATCAAATTACCGGACTGGCTTTTATGCGTCGGGAAAGACACCTCGCCTTTCTTGACCTTTTTGCCGCTGCCGGATGTGCCGTAATCCGGAGAGACGACAACACCGTCAACAGAAAGTCCGATCCCGAGTTCACCGAGAATTTTGGCCGACATTTCGGTTGCGGGACTGGCTTTGGATTTCACCATTAACGCTTTGTTGCGGTAAATTTCCTGAAGCTCTTTTAAATCGTTGAGATTTTCTTCTTTTTTGGATAATTTTCCGAAGCGCGTAAAGTCTTCGCCGAGTTCTTTTTCAATCAGATGAATATCTTCAATCAAATCACTGAACGTGGTTGACGACATTTCTAAAACGGTGCCGCCGTATGGCGGATTGTTTTCCCTGAGTTTATCTGCGTAGCCTTTTGCCATCACCAAAACATCGGTTTCTTCCAAGATCTGCAAGTCATTTTCAGACGGCTGATAAGGATTCACAACTTTATAATTCGTAATGCCGCACATACGCATCAGCGATTCATACATTTCAGTAACCGCCAATCTTTTTCGGGACGCGAAGCTTGAAATGTCGCTTTGTCCGCCTTGCGCGCGGTAAATTTCAACCATTTTATTTCTGACATCCGCTGAATCATTCGACGCGATTCCGAAATATTCGGCAAATAATTTAGTGGTTGTCATCATCTTCGTACGGCCGTGCGGTTTAAGATCGATTAAGCCGCGCTCATAAAGTTCGTTGATATGATCATACGCGTTTCCGCCGCGCATTTCAACGACTTCCGCTTTTGTAATCGGTTGATGATAAGCAATAATTGAAAGTGTTTTCAACTGCGGTGATGTCAGTTCTTTCGGGGCGACATCTTTGACTTTTTCCGCAAATTCCGGTTTAATCTGCATCACAAAACGACCGGCCAAATCAGCGATTTCAATGCCCGATCCGCGCGCCGCATAATCATCCTTTAATTCAGCGACAAGACGCGTAATTTCCTTCTTGGAAAGACCTGAAATTTTCATCAGAGTTTCTGCCGTCACCGTGCTGCCGGCAGCAAATAAGGCGGCTTCAATAATTTGTTTTGCAGTGTTTTCCTCTGTCATAATACTCATCAGATTCAAATCAAATGTTTTTATTCACCGTATTTCTCCGGTGTTTCAGGCATGTCTGATACTTTGTCTAAAAAGGCAGCGTCAAACGGATAAATGTAAAGCGTTTCGTAAATTTTTTCCTGATAAAGCATGATTTCCTTCATTGCCGCCAGGAACAAAAGCGTAATATAATCCATAATTCTGTCCGCGCCGTCGAGTTTGAAAATATCTTCCAGCGTGACATATTCTTGTTTCTTGAAGAATTCCCTTAATAAATCTGCCAGCGTTCCCGTTCTTTTCAAAATCGCTTCATCGTGCGCGATGTTCATCACATCTTCCGTTGTCAATTCAACGTCAATGTAGCGGCGGGAACTTTCTGCCCGCATATGTTCTCTTCTTTTGACAACATCTTTTTCCGCCTTTTTCAGCTCGTCAATCAATTCTTTAAGCGTCACGGGACGGCGCGCAGATCTTCTGACCGGGAGAAGCGGCATATTGAATTCGTTGATATCGAACTCTTCTTCATAATTCTCTTCTTCCTCATAAAGGTCTTCTAAAATTTCTTCTTCTTCCACAAACAAACCGGTGGATTTCATACGGAGCAAAACACAAGAATAAAGAAGCGTGCGGCCCGAAATTCGAAGATCCATTTGCTGAAGTTCTTCAATTTTGTTGAGGAATGTATCTGTGACATGAACAATATCAATGTTCCACGGATCGATTTTGCCGTTTTTGGCAAGCTCGACAAGAATTTCAATCGGTTCGTTGCCGATGAAAGAGGCAAAGTCCAGTGCCTCCACGTCAATACCGCTTTCGGTTAAGCTGTCACCGAGGGAATCAATAAAATAAGATTTTGCATTTTCGTTTTTCATAAAATCGCCGGATTTACTGTCGGATGCATCTAATCCGTCATCATTTATAATTGAGTCGATTTCAGAGCTCATGGGGATTTAACTCCTGTGATGCTGGTATTTCCTTCAAGCTGCGTGACACCGATGATTCTGTCAGACTGTTCCAGCATCGGTTTACGAAGAGAAATCACAATAAACTGCGCGACTTTCGCCGACTTTTCAACACGCTCGGCGACTCTTTCCACATTCCAGCCGTCCAGGTTCTGATCGACTTCATCGAAAACATAGAACGGCGCCGGCCTGTATCCCTGAATTGCGATGATAAACGCAAGGGCGGTTAAACTTTTTTCGCCGCCTGACATGGCTTCCAAACGCAAAATATTTTTGCCCTTGGGCTGCGCGTGAAGCGTCATGCCGCCGGCAAACGGATCATTCGGATTTTCTAAAATCAACTCACCGTGACCGTCGGCCAATTCGAAGAACACCTGCGTGAAATTTTCATTAATACCGTTGTACGCTTCCATAAACGTGTCACGCTTTAATTTTTCGTATTGGTCGATACGCGTCAGCAATTCTTCACGCTCATTAAACAGCGTATCGCGGCGGCCGACCAATTCTTCCTGCCGCTCATTTACCGCGTCATATTCTTCAATGGCGCGCATGTTGACCGGCTCTAAGGCCTGCATTTCCTTTTCCAAGGATTCAATTGTAATGTAAACGGTTTGATAAGAGGGAATATCTTCGTCAGCGCCGGCTTCATCCAAACCGCGGTCTCTGACTTCAGCGGACAAATCAATGTATTGCTTTTCAAGCGTTTGTTTCGTGAGGAAACAAGCGTCTTTGTGGCGTTTGACTTCTTCATAAGAGAAGCGGATCTTTTCGGATTTCTTGCGCGCGTCGTCCGCTTTTTGTTCCAAAGCTTCTCTTCTCTCACGAAGTTCTTTTAATTCGTTTGTAATCTCAAGTTCGCGCGCTTCATTCGCTTTTTTCTGTTCTTCAAACCCGTCAATTTCGGTTTGAAGCGCGGCGATGTTATCTTTACCGGTGCGTTTCTTTTCTTCCAGCTCTTCGATTTCCGCTTTTGTTTCGTTAATCACTTCTTCAGCGTGCTGCTTGGCAAGCTCAATCGCGTTCATATCGGATTTGATGTCGCCGAGACGCTCTTTCAAACGCTGGATTTCATCGTCAATGCGCTGCGCTTTTCTGCGGAATTCTTCCAATTCGGGATTGTTGAGTTCAGCTTCAATCTTTTGAATTTCCGCTTCAAGCTCCTTTTGAATCTCTTCTTTGGCAAGGCGCTTTTCAATAACTTCATTCATTTCCTTTTTCAGCTGCTCGCGTTCAACGCCGAGCGCGTCCAAACTGCTCTGTTTGGCATCCAGAATTTCAGAAAGGCGGCTTTCACGGTCTTTAATTTCTTCAATGCGCATTTCCATTTTTGAAATTTCATTCGTAATCGCGGTAATTCTTTTGGTTGCGGTGCTGATTTTGGTATCCAAATCATCCAATTTGTTAATCAATTCACCGCGCTTCACGTAAACGGCACGGATTTCATTGCCGAGCGTATCCAACCGATCACGCTCAGACGCTGCAAATGAAATGCGTGATTTCTGCGCGGTTGATCCGCCAATCATCGCGCCGCTCTTTTCAAGCGTATCGCCGTCAAGCGTCACCATTCTGTGTCTTCCAAGAGAACGGCGCGCGTTTTCAAGCGTATCAATAATAACGGTATCTCTGAAAACATACCAGAAAGCCGGTTCGTATTCCGGTTCATAATCAATCAAATCGACCGCGTAACCGACAAAACCGGGAATATGGCTCAAGTCCTGCAAATGTCTGCGCTGCTCCATTTTATTCAGCGGCAAAAACGTTGCGCGCCCGAGATTCTTGCGCTTCAGATAATTGATTGCGTGTTCCGCGTCAGCATCCGTTTCAACAAGAATGGCCTGCATTTTGCCGCCGGCCGCAATCTCAAGCGCTTTTGCGTATTCCTGATCCGCGCGTCCCAAATTGGCGACCGCGCCGATAATGCCGTATAATTCTTCGCGTTTGGAGGCTTTGAGAATTTCTTCAACCGCGTGAGAATAAGTGCTGCCCACTTCGGTTGCACGGACACGCGCTTCAATAACGCCGAATTCCCGCTCTTTATCGGAAACGCCTGTTTCTAATTGTTTCTTCTCATCTGACATGCGTTTATGAGCGGATTCCAAGTCGTCAATGTCTTTTTTGAGTTTATCGGCTTCATCCTGTAATTTTGAAATTTCATATTCCGCGACTTTCGTATCGCTTTCCGCGTTTTTCGCATTGTCCTTGGCTTCGGTAATTTCATCTTCAATGTCTTTGATTTCCGAGGCTTTGCGGCGCAATCCGTCTGTTAAGCGGTCTTCATCGCGAATGAGCTGGTTTTTCTCATTTTTGAGCTCTTCCAATTCTTCTCTCTTTTTGTTGGAGACCGATGTCTGTTCCGCGAATTTTTTATCAATGGCCGCGATTTTGGATGCCAAAACGACTTTTTCCGTATTTCTGTCGGACTGTTCTTTTAAAACGACGTCTTCTTTTCTTTTTTCTTCGGCAAGCGCGCTGTCATGTTCTTCGATTTCCTTCTTGCGCCCGTCGATTTTAATAAAAAGGTCGCGGCGTTTGGATTCAAAACTATTTTCTTCACGCTCTAACACGCCGATGCTTTCCCTGGCGCGTGAGATCTGACCTTTGATTTCTTCGATTTCCGTCTTGATGCGGATTTGCTCATCTTCGCCTTTTTGGCGGATTTCCACATTCAGCGCGTTTAATTCGGTTTCCGCTTCTGCCTGCTCGGCTTCGCGCTCTTTAATCTTCTCTTCCGTTTCCGCGGCGAGCGTTTCGTATTTTAAGATTTCATTTTCGACATTGACCAATTCTGTTTTGGCGTCTTTTAATTTGGATAAAATCAAATACCCTTCATACTTCTGCTTCTGTTCGCGAAGCGTTCTGTATTTCATCGCGTGTTCTCTTTCCGATGACAAGCGTTCCAATTGGGCTTTAACTTCTTCAACGATAATATCAATTTTTTCGATTTGCTCTTTGACAATATCAAGTTCAGCCAACGATTTTTGTTTCTTTTCATCAAACTCTGAAACGCCGGCGATTTCATCAATGATTTTGCGGCGTTCGGTCGGGCTCATCTTCGCGGTAATTTGAGAAATGTCGCCCTGCATAACCACGTTATACCCTTCAGGCGTCACGCCGGCTTTGCCGAGCAATTCATGAACTTCCGTCAAACTCACGGCCTTGCCGTTGAAATAAAAATAGCTGTAATAACCGGATTTGGTTTGTTTAATTTTTCGGGAAATTTCGAACTCATCCGCTTCAACGGGCGCTTTTCTGTCGGAATTGTCAAAAGTAATCGTGACTTGAGCGAATTCGGGCTGTTTGGATTTTGCATCGTTGAAAATTAAATCCGTCAATTTTTCGGCGCGCATGGTTTTGGAACCGGACAAGCCGAGCGCGAAAAGGATCCCGTCAATAATATTGGATTTTCCGCTGCCGTTGGGTCCCGAGATTGCCGTAAATCCCTCATAAAACGGTATCTTTACCCGTTTCCCGAAGGATTTAAAGTTGACAAATTCAATTTCTTTTATAAACACTTATTTATCTCCCGCAGGTGATTTTTCAAACGCGCTCATCCTTAATTTTGATTATTCGTATGTAATGATTTCTGTGTCATCTTCGTCGCTTGAAATGACTTTTTCTTTGAGTTCCGATGCCGGTTTGCTGCCGCGGCGTCCGCCGAACTTTCGGCTGCCGACATCTTTTTCAGCGATAATGTATTCGCAATTGGCGTTGGTGTCTTCTTCTCTTTCGGAACGCACCTGTTTACTGTTGTTACCGATAATGTATTCGGCTCTGTCCGGAACTTCCGGCTCTTCCGTTTTAATTTTCTGAATCGTTAACGGAATATCTTCAAACGCGGATTGTTTGAATGAAGACTGTTCAAACGAAGATTGTCTCGGCGGCTCCGGTTCTCTTAAGGAAGAAACATCTAAAACTTCTTCCTGTGAATCTGCGAAGTAAAACGGATCGTCTCTTGCCGGAATTGTTTTGGCGGGAACGAATTTTTCGGGTTCCGCGTTGTTCTTTTTAACCGGAACAAATTCCTGATATTCCCAGCCGTCGGCTCTTCTTGAATTAAATGAAACGGGTGTAATCGGCGTTGCCGGTCCGGGCGGTTGATTAAATCCCGGCGGCGGCACGACACGGCGCGGTTCTTGCGGCATTGATTGTGTCGATTGCATATAATCAGAATAATCCGGCTCAGCCTGCATTTGGCGGGAGCGTTCTGCCGGAACAGGCTGCTCGGAAGCTAAAATATCGTAAATGATTTGAGCGCTTTGGTTTGTTAAAGCGGCGGTCTCGTAAGTCGGTTTTTTATCAGCCGCGGACAGCGAATTGGATGTTGTTTTAATGTCCACGATTTCACGAACGATTCCGTCCTGCGTGATTGACATTTCATGGATACGCTGTTCGATTAAGCGTAAACGGTCATAAGGAACAGTTTCAGGCTGAAGCTCATCGCGGATTTCCGCGAGAACTGACCGGCGAATTTCGTCGGCCATCGCGTTTAAACGCGCTTCAAATTTTTCTTCAAGTTCGTCGTAGACTTTCTTCTCGATCTTTTCCGTTCCGCTGTATTTGATCTTTCCGTTCAACATTGTTCCTCGAGCTCTTTGAATTGTTTTAATGTGGCGTAAATGTGTGGTAAAAAAGGTGTTTGTATGTAAACTGTTATGTTTATATTATATATATAGCTTACATACGATTCCGTATCCCGTATTTTCTTTTTTTCTCCGTCGGTTGTTATTTCATGAAGTTGACCGTGTTTGTTTTTAAATCAAACTTGTTGTGATGTCGTAACCCAAGTCACAGAGCGTGACAACCAGCGCAAAGCGCACAAGTTTGCCGATAACAATCAGTATTGAAAATTTTTTAAAGTCGTATCTGACAGCGCCCGCAACAAACGGAAATACGTCCCCGATGACAGGAATTGACGTAAACAGCAGCAGCCACGCCCCGTATTTTTCAAAAAGTTTCAATCCTTTTTCATATTTTTCGGGACTGATGACTTCGAAACGGTTTGATATTTTATGAACGCCCCAATATCCGAGCGCATAAGTTGTCAGCGAACCGAAAAAACTGCCGGCGGTCGCGACAAGAACGATGCCCCAGAAACTGTGCGTTTGACACATAAAGACAATCAGGACTTCGGGACTGAGCGGAATCAAAGAAGCCGCTAAAAGCGCGCTGATAAATAAACTGAGATAGCCGTAATTGAACAAAAAATCGTTAATTACCAGCATAATGGTTTCAAACATATTTTCTCCTTTGACGAGAACAACTTCAAAAACGTTCGGATAACCGCAATCAACCGATTCTATAAAATCTCAAACGTATTTAAATGCGTTTCTTTAAGTATAAATCCCTTTGTTTCAACCGTTTGTTTCATGTTTCAATCGTTTGTTTCAACTGTTTATTCAATCGTTTATCACCGTTTGTTTCAATTGTTGGTCACTTGTCATAACTTATTTAAACGTAGACTCAACTTTTTGAATCTAAAAATTAAAGTGGTTTTTCAATGACAAATAACATATTCTCTGTTCCGTATGGCAGCGGTTCTCTTTCTTTTGAACTTTCCGAATCTGCTTTTTTAGGCATGATTCTTCCGACCGATGAAGGCGAATCAACCGCCGACTCTGATGCGCTGGTCAGAAACGCGCTGCAGCATCCGGTCAATTCTCCCCGCCTCTCCGAGCTTGCCGCGCCGACCCAAAAAATCGCAGTCATTGTCAACGATGTCACCCGCCCGACACCATCCGCTTACCTGATTCCGTTCCTTTTGGAAGAGCTTGCAAAGGCCGGCGTTCCCGATGAGAACATTACATTTTATTTCGCGCTCGGACTTCATCGCGCGCACACAGAAGAAGAAATTCAAAAACTCCTCGGCGATGACATTTACAAACGTTTTAAATTTGTTCAGCATGAAGTCGGCACGTTCCCGACAACGTCTTTCGGCAAAACATCCCGCGGAACGCCGATTGAAATCTACAGCGACATTCCTGAAAATGATTTGATTATCGGCATTGGCGAAGTCGGTTTCCATTATTATGCCGGTTACAGCGGCGGTGCCAAATCGCTTCTTCCGGGCGTCAGCTCCAAAGAATCGGTCATCACAAACCATAAAATGATGATTGAGAAAAATGCCGTTTCCGGACGCGTTGACAGTCCGGTTCGCCAAGATTTGGAAGAGGCAGCCAAAATTGTCGGTTTGGATTTCATTTTGAATGTTGTTTTGGACAGTCACAAAAAAGTTGTCGCGGCGTTTGCCGGCGATTTTATTGACGCGCACCGCGAAGGCGTGAAAGTTGTTGACGCGCTTTATAAAATAGAAGTTGAACCCGCTGACGCAGTCATCGTTTCCTGCGGCGGTTATCCCAAAGACATTAATCTTTATCAGGCCAACAAAGCACTTGATAACGCAACGCAGTCCGTCAAAGAAGGCGGTTCTATCATTTTAGTCTCTGAGTGTCGCGACAGTATCGGAAACGCTGTTTACGACAAATGGAACAAAGAATGTAAAACAGCCGCTGAAGCGATTGCCCGTTTCAATGAGGAATTTGAATTCGGCGGACATAAAGCAGCAACAACGGCTGCTGCATCACAGCGTTTCACACTTTATCTCGTGTCTTCGCTTTCCGACAGCGCGGCAGAAGAAGCGTTCTTCACACCCTGCAAAACGGTTGAAGAAGCGATTTCAAAAGTACTTTTGGTAAATCCGGATGCGAAGTTCCACATTATTCCGTACGGCGGACAAACGCTTCCCGTCATCAAATCATAAGTGTTAATTTTAATGTATTCCTTTTAAGGTGTTCCGGTTTTCCGGACTCTTTTTTTATTTTACCGCTCCATATCCATTTAAATAAAAGAAATGTGTCTTTATTCTATCTTTCGTTTTTTATAAAATAAATCGTGATTTCTATGTCAAAAAAAGAAACTCGTCAAAAAACAAGAATGATTGCTTGGGGCATCACCGGCGCCGGCGATAAACTCACGGAAACCGTTGAAGTGATGCGTCAGATCAAAGAAAAAGACTATCATATTGACGTTTTTGTCTCCGAAGAAGGAGAAACCGTCTTAAAATGGTACAAGCAATTTGAAGAAGTCAATAACGTTTTTGATTCCTGTACGGTTGAGTCCGGCCCGAACGCGCCGTTTATTCTCGGCGACCTTCAAACCGGCAAATATGACGCTTTAATCATTTCTCCCGCAACCGCAAATACGGTTGCGAAAATCGTTTACGGCATTGCCGATACGCTTTTGACAAACGCCGTCGCACAAACCGCAAAAACAGAAACTCCGATCTACATTTATCCGGTTGATCAAAAGAAAGGGAAAATCAAAACACAAGCCCCAAACGGCCGTAAGTTTACTTTAAAAATGCGCGACATTGATATTGAAAATTCTAAAAAACTGAAGAAAATGGAAAATATTAAAGTGATTGCATCGCCTGAAAAATTGAAAAAATATTTCAAATAATCAGAATTTATTAAAAAAAGATAATCAAAACAAAGGAAAAATAAATTCCTTTGTTTTTGACTTATTTTTAAATTTTGTTTTTAATGCATCAGCCTTTTCTTCTGAATCCGTAGAAAACAGCACCGACAACAAGAACAACCATCGCAATGGCAATCATGCTGGATGCGGAGAAAGTCGGATTGTTTAAGAAATCGCGGACGCTTGAAATGGAGTTGTCAATAAATGACGGGGTCATTTCAAAGCCCGAAACTTCGCCGGGCGCACGTGTCACATCTGTCCCGTAACCGCTGCCCTCGTCGGTTTCTTTAACCGTTGTTGCTTCAACAATCTGTGCACCGCCTTTGTTATTTGAGCTTCCCGAATTCAAATTTTTGGAAATCTGCGTAATTTCAGGTCGGATTCCTGTTGCTTCTTCCATCGTATCCAGGAATTTCTCCTGCTCTTCAGGCGTAATTCCTAATACAGACATTTGTCCTGCAACAAAGCTGTTAAATGTAGGATTACCGCAGGAATGATGGCAACAGGCAACACTGTTTTGGTTTATTGATTCAACATAGTCTTTAATAAATTGATCCAGCAATTCCTTTTCTTTGTCTGTCGGATTTCCGTCCATCATAATCGACTGGATATAAGTTGCCGTTATAGACTGAACACTATATGCGAACTGCGGATCAGATTTCAACCATTCTCCATTTTCTCCGGTCATGAGGAATTCATACATTTCATTAATTTTGTCCGCCGAAATCAAATCCGGTTGAAGTGCCTGCCAGCCCCAAACATGTTCGAAAGCTTTTGCCATTTCACGAGCACCTGCATAACCGTGCTCTTTCATCCCATCAACCCATTTTTGATTTAAGTAACGGGAATACATTTCATTTTCGAGGAACGTATTCAGTGAATCAACACGCGGATCTCCTGCTTTTTGCAAATTCATCACATATGAGTCGGGATATTCCCCATCTTCACGGGAATAACTGACCGCCAGATTCAATCCGCCCAGATATTGATAGAAGTCATCAATGTCGATGGCACCGTAAAGCGTTGAAGATCTGCTGTGAACGGTTGCGTCAACATTCGCCAACTGCGACTTGTAAAGCTCTTTGTCGTTTGTGGTTCCCCACTCGCCCAAACTGCTATACACATATCCCATTCTGTTAATGAAATGCTCGGCAAGCTGATCTCTGTTTTCCCACGAATCCGTTGCACCGACCAAATTATCCATTCCCGCACCGTAAGAATCGGCAGCAGGTCCGAAAATTCGAGATAAAGCATCATCTTTGGAATAGCCGCTTTCTATGATTTTGTTCGTATTTGTCCGGATGTTGTTGACCCCGTCTTCCTGTTCGTAAGCCAGCCGAATCGCACGGTCAAGCATTAAAACCTTTTCAGGGAATTGATCGCGGTAAGCACCCGATATTTCAACAATAACATCAATACGCGGTCTTTTTACAGTTTGTCCGTTGTTTAAAGTCACCGTTAAATCGTCTGCTTTTATCACGTCAAACTGAGCCGCATTCACATTTCCGCCGGAAACCCATGTTGGTTTAATACCAATCAGATACATAATCTGCGCTTCCAAAACGCCTTCTGTTCGGGTTGTTTCACCGGCCCACAATACATAACCGACGCTGTTCGGGAAAGTTCCATGTTCTTCATAATAATCCGCTAAAAGCTGATCGACTAAAACAACCCCGACATCCCAAGCCTCTTGAGTCGGGATTCTGCGCTGATCAACGGTGTAGAAATTGCCGCCTGTTGGAAGAACTTGAGGTCTGGTGACCGGGTCGCCGCCTGCCTTTGGTTCAATAAAACCGCCGCTCAAAGCTTTTAAAATACTGTCCATTTCTCCGGAAGAGGCTCTTAAATCTGAAGCGTATCCTTTTCCAATTTCAATTTGGGCAATAATATTTGCTTTTTGACTTTCTGTCGGTTTATTTGATTTTGATTCAAAGACTGTATTTACCGCTGCTTCCGAACCCTTGCCTTCTTCTAAAACAAGTTCCAATATTGCATAAGCATCTTCGGTGGTTGCGCCTTTTATAGCAGTTACATTTTGCGTATACTCAACGCTGAGCATTGAAAAAACCATTTCTGTCAATGATTCCCCTTCCAAAGATCTGCCCAATATATGAAGGCCGTAAGGCATATAGCTTGTTTTTAAGTCCTCCAATATGTCTTCCAATTCGTGAAGCATGTCATCGAATTCAGCTTCATTCATGTTTTGAAGATCTTCTTCCGTTACGCCCAATCTTGAATTCAAGCCGGTTGAAAGGATATTCTGAATAATTGTTTCGACGTGACCCGCTTTAACTTCTTCATTTTCGACAGTTTCATAACTCTGAATAGAATTGCCGAGTGTTGCGTAATCTCCGTAGAGTCCGGCGTAAATAATTGCGGGTGTCATGTGATCTACAAGAACTGCATTCCCGCGGCGTTTAGCAATAATACCCTCACCGACACCGTCAACAATATACGGATAAATAACAGGAACATAGCCTGTCATAATAGCCGGCCAGTCATATCTGGAAAGTGCGCTTTCTTTTCCGGGAAGCCACTCTTGTGTGCCGTGACGTCCCAGATGAATAATTGCATCTGCTGCAAATCCGGTTGTTTCATCTTCAGCAGGGAAAGATTCGTAATCTTCTTCCGATGTTGTTTTAACAACTTCGGTTTCACCGCCGTTTTGGAGCCAAAGGTAGAAAGCAATGTACTGATGAGTCGGCGGCATGTTGGTATCATGGTAAAGCGTTTCAATGCTTTCGGCGTGGCCGCGGGACGGCTGCGGCGTTAAAATGACGCGTCCGTCCCCATTATCACTGCTGACGTCGATATACGGGATAATGATGTATTCATTTTGATACACCATGATATTTCCCGGCACTTTGCCCCACATTTCCGCAACTTCTGCTTTTTTCTCTTCATATAATTCGGTTTGCTCGGCGATTCGTTCTTCCTTTTCTTCATCACTTAATGTTTTCAAAGATTCTTCAAACCAATCGCCCAGATAAATGTCTTTAAACCATTCTTCATAAAGATCGGCTGAAATTAAGATTGATTTGCCTGTATCGTAAATTTCTTTTTCATCCGAAACATCTACCTCTCCGATTAATTTTTTGAGTTCACCGGGTGCCCAGCCGCCGACATTAATGCCCTGCGTTGTCATAGCATCAACCATTGTTTCCGCGTCCGGAATTAAGGATGTGTTGACATTATATCCGCCGTTCTTCATGGCTTCTAAAAGAGTAATTGTACTGGTGGGAACATCCAGGTAAGATGCGCCGATATTTCCTTTGCCGCCGCCGTGATTATAATAAACGACAGCCACGTTTTTGTCGGCATCATCTTTGATTTGAAGATTCAGCTGCCCGACGACCCTGCCGACAAGCCAGTCCATCTGATCATTCATCGGCTTGGTTTGAACAACGCCGTCATATTCTTCGGTGGACACGACAGCAATCGGATCAATTGCGCCGATTAATTCCTGATTTACCAACTTCATGGAACTGTTGCCAAACGGATTAGAGGCTTCTTCCCATTCTGCTGCCGTTTCTACAATCAAAACGTTGAAAACGGGAATATCCAATTCGGTTTGGTTAAACCGATGTTCGCCGATGTAGCGATAATTTAAGATGGCATCAATTTCGCCGGCGACGAAATATTTGCCGCCGTATTCTTCTGTATCAAAATAAGACGGCGCTTCACAATAAGTTGCAATGACATTGACGCCTTTTTTCTCCAGCTCTTCAATCATTTTCGCAGTCGGTTCCATTTTATCAGGATAATATGATTTGTAAAATGTAATTCCGACAGTCGGGTTTTGGGGGTCATATTGGTACGGCGATTCCTCCCCCTCCCAAATTTGATCATTATTGGAATACCACTCAATGTAATCATTATATTCCGTTTCGAAAACATTTTCTAAATGCGGATGATAAATTCCTTTAATCGGAAGTTCAACAGCATTTTCCGGCCTGTCTAAATCATAACGGCCATAGAAATCAATCAAGATCATGTTGATCATGTATTCGAGATTTTTGTGTTCGTACGGCGTGTTTGACCAATAATTGGAAATTTTTGCTTTGTATTTTGTTAAATTATCATCTGAATCTGAAATTCCCGGAATTGAGGGGACAATAGTTCGTCCGTTGTAAGAGGTTGCGGCTCTTGTTGCGTTGTCATCCAAAAGAACAACTTTTCCGTCTTTGATTTCATCCATCAAAATTTCTTTAAGGTATTCCCAAGTCGGTGTCGTTGAAACCATGTGAATGGTGATAACATCGGCCCCGCTGATAATTTCTTTAATTTCTTCTTTGGGTTTGTTGACAAGGGTTTTTGTTTCAAGAGAGAGTAATTCAACATTACTTCCGTTTGCAGCATATACTTCGGAAAGATTTGAAATGATTTTATTATGTGTTTCATAACCGCTGATGATAACGACTTTTCTCGGAACGCCTAAATCGGCAGGATCCGCTTTAATAATCGTAATTTCTTGATAATGGTTTCCTGAATCTGACAAAGCTGTTATGGAAATTGTGTTATATCCTTTCGTCAGATCATTTTTTGGAATTGAGATTTGGAAAACATTACCATTCGGAGATGCATTTGTTTTTGTTTTTTGATTTTCAGATGCGTCTTTGTATTCCGCTTTGACATTATCGGCACCAAATGCGGTAATTTCTACAATATAATTCGTTTCTTCTTCATTATATGAAGTATTTGTAATCAATGGAGCTTCGATCAGGTACAATTTCGCATCTTTTCGGTTGTTTCCGTTTGAAGCAAGTCTGACAGTTCCTTCGATCGAATACATTCCGTCTCCGGCAGGTATTTGCTCTGCCATTTTTGAAGAAATTTCATAAATATCTGCCAATGTTCCATTGTCTGCGCATTTGTTGACGGTTAAATCTGCATCTGTTACATCAGAATCAACGACAGTGATCTTTGTTATTCCGGCATAAGGCGTTCCCGGAGTGTTTCCCATCAGCCAGGTTGCTAAAATAATATATTCCCCTTCGGGAACATTCTCAAATTTAAAATTATTATTACCGTTTGCAATTTCAATGCTTGTTGCCGCCGAAGTTACAAGTTTACTGCCGTCTGCTTTTATAAGTATTATTTCGCGTGTAAACTCTTTACTGTTTGATACAGCTGTTATTTCTATTTTGTTTGCGCCGGCATTCAATTCGGCTTTATCAATTGTAAATTTGTAAGATACGCCGACCGGTGTATTATTTGTCAATTTTTTTATGCCGCTGACATTCGTGTATTCAATATTCACAGATTCTGCGCCGTATACAGCAACATCCAAAATGTAATCCGTTTTAGTTTCTTCCACATCAATATCTGTAAAAAATGAACCGTCCAATAAAATCAGTTTTGCCTCTTTTCGGTTGTTTCCGTTTGATTCAAGTCTGACGGTTCCTTCAACGGTATATATGCCACCACCTTCGGGCTCTGCCGAATTTAAGGAAGTTGCCGTTTCGTATATTTTTTCGGATATTTCATTACCTGCGCATTTTCCGATGGTTAAGTCAACATTTTCGATGTTTCCGTCATTAACTGTAATTTCGGACAGGCCCGCATAAGGTGTTCCCGGAGTGCTTCCCATCAGCCAAGTCGCTAAAATTGTATATTTGCCGTCGGGAACATTTTCAAATTTGAGATTATTGTTGCCATTGCTACTTTCATTGCTGACTGCTGTTGCAATGACTTTTATTTTATCTGTATCTGTGCCGACAACATCAGCTGCCGCAATCGGCACAACTGATGATAAAAGTAAAATTAACAATACAAATAATGTATTCAGTCTCTTAAACGAAATAATTCCATCCCCTTCTTTATTAATTTTGATTTTAAACTAAAGCAAATCTGCTTGTTATTTTTCGATGAATTTATCGAAGATCTTCAACAAATAACTCAGATTATTTGTTGTATACAGCGGGGAATTAATAAATACATGATTTTTTAGATAATAGATATTATCTTTAAAGATAATGTTTTAAAATATATTTCCCGATAATTTGAATGTTGTTTTTAAAAAAATGAAATCAACACAAATATCGAGTGGGCTTCTGTAAAGGAATTTACTGTTTAATCCAATAATTTCGCCCTTTGATTCAATACTTTCACCCCGCTTCCTTTTCCTTTAATACCCTCAAAAGACTTCTACGATTTACTGTCTTACCAAAAAAGACGGAGGATAAAATCATGAACGCCACAATCGACTCAACCGATTTCAATGAATGTATCGCTTTAAACAAAACACACAAATCCGAAAATTTGACCGTATCCGCTTCCGGCGAAGATGAATTCTTCAAAGGATTGGTTCAGCGCGCTCGCTTTTACGAACAATTCGAAGATCGAAAAATCAAAATTACATATTCCGTTGTTCAAACAGATATCGGTGCTTTTACAGCCTGAATTTGATTTTTATATTACTCCGATTAATTTTTAATAAAAATATTAATTTTTAATAAAAACGGTTTAATTCATTTGCACTTTTTCTATTTTATTTGTTTTTTTCATTTTCAATCGGCGGATTAATCCGCCGGGAAATAAAACATGAGATCCGATTTTTTTCTTAAAAGCGTCCACGCCTTGAAATTATAAAAGAAATAAAATTATTTAAAAAGAGAAAAAAATTAAAAGAGAGCTTAAAATGTCAAAAATTGATATGTCAAAAATGTCAAAAGACGGAGGTTGAATCCGCAAGTTTTAGCACGGTTGTGGGCGTGCTAAGACTTGCAGACTCGGGTTTACATGTGTCTATGAGGAACGTTTCACCGTGAGGCAAACGTTTTAGAATCGTTTTTACGTTTTTAGGGAGTTTTTGTGTGTTTTACAAGGGATTGGGTTACCGGCCGTCAAAGAATTTTTTAACATCAGTTTTGACTTTATCAAATTCTTTGTCAGCTTTATCATACTGATTTTTGACTTTCTTATCGAAGTCATCGAGATATTTTTTTGCTTCTTCTTTGGTGATTTTGTTTTCTTTAACAAATTCATCCGTTCGTTTTTTAGCATCGGTATGGGATTTCGCGATGTCATCTTTTGTTTGCGTGTATCTCGCTTCAGCTTTTTTGTTCCAGTCATCATAATGCTTTTTAACTTCGTCTTTCGACATGTCCTTTTTTATCTTGTCCATGTCTGTTTTTGCATCTTCTGTTAACCGGTTCATTTCTTTTTTGGTGCAATCGATTATTCCTTCAATTTCCTCGGCTGCATCCTCAAAGAATGTTTTTAATGTTTTTTGTGTCATATAATAACCTACATTTCTGTCGGCTTTTTTGACCGTTTTTTTTAAAAGGTGGCTTTTTGTTTTATTGTTTGACCACCCTGTATATTTTACAACAATTTCATATTATATATATTTTTGCAAAATTTTGTTTGAAAACAGACTTGTATTTTTTCAAACAACTCGGAGTTTGATAATATAACGATATTTTTGTATAGTTTGTATTTTACAAGTTGCAATAAATCTTATTTTTATTAAGATATATAAATATTATTAAAGATATAATTAGAACTTATTCCTAATACGTAAGGAACTCGGGGATTATTTTAATATTTGAACACCTAACACTAACTACATTTTACACACATTTTATCATATTTTATACACATTTATGCACAAACGAACAGGATGAGACTGACATGAGTGATATTTTAAGACGCGGAAGATTAAGTAAAAGCCCCGGCGAAGAAATGCGGGCTTATACATCTTCAATGGAAGCGGACAAATGGATTTTTGAAGCCGATGTTTTTGTCGATATGGCGCATACGTTAATGCTTCAGGAACAAGAAATAATCTCAGAAGAGGATTGTTCCAAAATCCTTTCCGGCTTGCTTCAAATAAAAGAAGAAGGCATGGACACCTTGGATTTCAGTTATGAAGATATTCACATCTCGCTTGAATCCCGTTTGATTGATTTAATCGGCGAAGAAGCCGGCGGCAGAATGCATTCCGGTCGCTCACGCAATGATGAAGTCGCGACATGCATCCGCTTTGCGCTTCGCGGTGAGCTTCTTTCTTTGCTCGAAGATTTAATGAAATTGGAAACAACGCTCACAACGCTTGCGTCTGACCACATCAACACGCTGATGCCCGGATTTACGCACCTCCAACATGCACAGCCGACGACGTTCGCGCATCACCTGGCAGCACACGCAGACGCCTTTGAGCGCGATATTGCCCGCATTATTTCCGCGTACGAGCGCGTCAACATCTGCCCGCTCGGATCGGCAGCATTCGCATCTACCGGATTTCCGATTAACCGCTATGTCACCGCCGAACGCCTCGGCTTTTCAAATCCGATGACAAATTCAATGGATGCGGTCAGCAGCCGCGATTTTTTAATTGAATGCGCGGCCGCCTTTTCTAATATTATGATTAATCTCAGCCGCATGGCAGAGGAATTGATTCTTTGGTCAAGCCAAGAATTTAATTTTGTAGAACTTGATGACACATATGCATCGACTTCATCCATCATGCCGCAGAAAAAGAATCCGGACACTGCTGAATTAATGCGCGGCAAATCCGGCACCGTCGTCGGATCGCTTGCGGCACTGATGACAATCTGCAAAGGCCTTCCGCTCAGTTACAACCGTGACTTGCAGGAAGCAACGCCGCATATCATTAAGAGTGTCAATGTGACAGATGCATCCGTTCGCATGATGACAGGCATTATGGAAACATTAACAATTCACGAAGAGGTCATGAAAACACAATCCGTTGCAGGATTTACAACCGCGACGGAACTTGCCGACACAATGGTCCGGGATGCCGGAATTCCGTTCAGGACGGCACATCAAATTGTCGGAACGCTCAGCCGAATGACAACAACCCCGTCTTTAAAAGAAATCGATCAAGTTTCATCCGATGTCCTCGGTTACAAATTATCCGAGAAAGGATTGACAAAAGAAGCGGTTGCCGGTGCGCTTGATCCGCTGGGCAATGTCGAACGCAGATTAGTTGTCGGCGGCCCGGCACCGATTCAAATGCGCGACGATTTGACAGACAAAAAAAGAAGATTGGCGGCGCTTCAAAAAGAAATCTGGGCAATGGATTTAGCCGTTGAAAGAGCACTTGAAAACCTAACGGAAGAAGTTAAAACAAAAATTTGATTCTTCTGTTTCTTTTTTCATTTTTATTACATCCGTTTTTACTACAATTGTTTTTACTACAATTGTTTTATTACAAGTGTTACTACAATTGTGATCGGTCTTTGAATTATCATAAAAAATGATTATCGAAAAGATTTAATAACACGTTTCATCAAAAGCATTTATGTATTACAGTAATAATTTTAAATTAAATTTATTTCATTTTTTGAATTTCAACCAATTTTTAAAATCGATATGAGGTAACTTCATGGCATTTAAAACAGGAGATTTTGTCAAAGTCGAAAAGGACGGCGCGTTTTTTGAAGGTCACGTGATTCCGGGCGAAGCCGGCTACATCACGCTCAAAATGGTCGGCGGCGGATATGTTGCCGGATTTTTGGAAAGCGAAGTCCAAGTGACGCTTTTGCCTCCTGTTGCCGCGCCGCCCGAAGTGCCGAAACAGGTCGTCAGAAACACCGCCAAAGGCGCAGGCATTAAAATCACGCCGTCAGGCAAAAAAATCACAATCATCACAACCGGCGGAACAATTGCATCTTACGTTAACACCGAAACCGGAACGGTTCAGCCGACCTTTACAGGCGAAGATTTGCTTCTTGAAGTGCCCGAGCTTGAGGGTTTTGCGGATTTCAAAATCCGCGATGTTTTCAGCCTCCTTTCCGAAAACATGAAACCCGAAAACTGGAAAGAACTGGCGCAGGTCATTCATGATGAAATCAAAGCCGGTGCCGACGGAATTATTGTCACGCACGGCACCGACACGATGACATATTCGGCCGCTGCCGCCGCTTATATGATTGAAACACCCGTTCCGATCATCTTTACCGGTTCACAGCGCAGTCCCGACCGTCCGAGCAGCGACAATCACATGAATTTAATGTGCGCCGCCCGTGCCGCTGCCGGTGACATCGCAGAAGTTCTGATTGTTATGCACGGCTCCACGTCTGATGACTTCTGTTCCCTTCACCGCGCCGTTAAAGCCCGAAAAATGCACACATCCCGCCGCGACACATTCAAATCGGTTAATATGTTTCCGATTGCGAACATGGATTATTTCACGGGCGAGCTGACTTTCCTTTCCGAGTTTGTTGATTATTCAAAACGCGGCGAAAATATTCTTAAAATCACGCCGGCCCTTGAAGAAAAATGCGCAATCGTTAAATTCGTCCCCGGTGCCGATCCTTCAATTTTGAATTATTACATTGACAGCGGATACAAAGGAATTGTTCTCGAAGGTGTCGGTCTCGGCCACGTTTCCGATGACTGGGTGCCGGCGCTTCAAAAAGCCGCCGACAAAAAAATTCCTGTCGTCGTCACCTCTCAGTGCATTAACGGTTCAACCGCGCTCGGCACATACGAAACAGGTCTCGCGATGAGAAAAGCAGGCGTCGTTGAAGCGGTTGATCAGTTGACGGAATCTGTTTTCGTTAAATTGATGTGGCTGCTCGGCCAGGGCTTAGATTATGAAAAAGTCAAAGAATTGATTTCAACCGAAATGAAAGGCGATATGTCGTCGATGATTATTGATTAATTTCATAATTTTTTTCAACATTCTTTTAAAACTTTTTCAACAGTTTTTTACAACATTTTCAACATTTTTTAAAACATTTTTTAAAACACTTTCAACATATTTTTTAAAAACGAATTGTATTTTTCATCTTTTTTTTGAGAAGCGAAGTGAATCTCACATACTTGTTTTTTGTTTGTTTTTGTTTTAATGAATTATGAATGGTTACTAAACTGATACTTTTTGATACTTATTTATATCAGTTATTCTTTCTTTTTGTTATGGAACCTAAAAATTTAACTCAAATGCTGACGGACAAAAATACGTTCAGTTTTTCCAAATTGAAATACAAATACGGGGAGGAAAATTTCAGCGAATATTTAACGATTCTCTCTGATTTTTTTTATCGGAAAGTTCCGCTTGAAAATTTCTCGGGACAGAAATTTGTTTATTCGCCCGCCCAAGTTCAAATTGTTTCCCAAAGTTTGAAACAGCTGATGCGAAATTATTCCGGTGAAAAATACGGCATGAAAGCAATGGAAGATGAAATTATTTCAACGCTTTCAATTGAAAAAATTGATACGAAACGAGAAAGCGTTCGGGAAATATTAAACGGGAAAGCCCCGCAATCCCAAAATGAAGAAAAGGCTTATGGAATCAAACGGGGGCTGGATTTTATTTCAGATCCGGCCAATCAAATTACGGTTGAGAATCTGCGCAAACTCTACCAAATCACAATCAATGATTTTCTGGAACCGGATGTGAAACTGCCGCCCGACTTATTATATCGCAATGATGCCGTTTACGTCGTCGGCTCTTCCGGACACTCTGTTCATTCGGGATTGGCAGTTGAAAAACTTCCGGCTTACATCAATCAACTCATTCGGTTTATTGATGATGATCATGATGAAATTGACCAGGTCTTAAAATCCGCGATGATTCATTATGACTTCGCTTACATACATCCTTATTTTGATGGCAACGGCCGAATGGCTCGACTTTTACAGCTTTGGTATTTGGTTCAAAAAGGATACACTTCCGCGTTATTCATTCCGTTTTCGCTTTTCATCAATCAGAATAAAACCGGTTATTACAAATCTTTCAAATTGATTTCCGAAAATCAAACTGAAACCGGAATTCCGGATATGACACCGTTTCTGCATTTTTTCACGCAAAACGTATTTTCCCAATTTGAGAATTACAACGTCAACGAAGATTTGCTGATGCGGTTCAAAACGGTTTTAGAAGCCGGTCAAATGACAAAAAAAGAACAAGAACTTTTCCAATTCGTTTTGTCACATTACGGAACCAATGAATTCTCAACAAAAGATTTAGAAAAAGATTACCGGAACGTCGCTTACGCAACGGTTCGAACATTTGTTTTGAAATTTGAAGAAATGGGATTGCTGAAATCACATAAATACGGGGCGCGAGTGAAATATTCGATTAAGGAATAAATCGGATCAGGATTGATTTTTTAATCAATTCTCTCAATCCGTTGTTGGAATGCCGTTCGCAATTTAATCATTTCTTCATGAGAATGATCGTGCGTGTGCAAATGAATATGACCGCCGCTTTCTTCCATTTGTGTCAGAATTTCTTCAACCGCTTCGTCAAAACTGAGCGGCAGTTCTTCGCAATCAAATCCGATGGAAGAGAGGAGTTGGAAGAATTTGAAAATGTCTGAGGCTTCTAAATTGTTTTCTTCAAGAAGGCCGGGGTTTGAGAAAATATCTCTGGGGGTTCCTGTTTCAATGATTCTTTTGTTGAGGACGAAAACCTTGTCGGCCAATTCAGACAGGAGATTCACGTCGTGGGTTGAAATGATGATTGTCATGCCGTCAGCATTCAGTTTGTTTACGATTTCCAAAACGTCGCGCTTACTTTTCGGGTCCAGGTTCGCGGTCGGTTCATCTAAAATAAGCACTTTCGGCTTCATGGAAATAATGGATGCCAAAACGACTTTTTTCTTTTGTCCCAAACTGAGGTGATGCGGAACGCGGGTTTTTAAATCAGCGATGCCGGTCATTTCGATTGCTTCTTCCACGCGCTGTTCGACTTCTTCTTTGGAAAGGCCGAGGTTGAGCGGGCCGAAGGCGACATCATCAAAAACGGTCGGCATGAAAAGCTGATTGTCAGGGTCGGCAAACATAATGCCGACTTCTTTAACACGCTCTGTCGGGTTCATGTCGGCGACATCTTTGCCGTTGATGAAAATATGACCCTTGCTTTTAATTGTTGAATTCATATGAAGGAAAAGGGTCGTTTTTCCGGCGCCGTTCGGGCCGACAACCGCGACTTTTTCCCCGGAATAAATGTCAAAAGAAACATCATCCAGCGCGAGCTTGTTTTTTGGATAGTGGTATGTTAAATTCTTGACGGAAAGAACAGGCATGCTTTTTTCATCAACATTTTCAGGTTTATCATTTAATGTGTCAGTGTTCATCTTTTTCTCTTCCGTTAAATCCATGAATTTAATATTCCGCTTTGAACAAGTGCGGGAATGTGAATGGCAAGCGCAACGACGATTGCAACCGAAACGAACGCGTAATCTTTGGCATGCATTTTGTTTTTCGTGATAATCGTCGGCTTTCCGGTGTATCCTTTCGCAACCATAGAGCGGTAAACATCGTCACCGCGCTCGAAACTTTTGATCAGCAGCATGCCGAGCATATTGGCAATGGATGAAAACATACGCATCGAAAGAGTCGGCCGAAATCCTTTCGACGTCATGGAATTTTTCATGTTTTCCAACTCATCTGAGAAAACGAAAATATAACGATAGGAAAACATCAAAATCTGAAGCAAGAAAACCGGCATTTTCAAATCATATAAAACTTTGACAATCATGTCAAAACGCGTTGTCGCCAAAAGAACGGTTAGCATAATAATGGCAGACGTTGCGCGAATTAAAATCAGCGCGGCATCCATCGCGCTTTCTTTTGTAATATCTAAAAATCCGATCGACCAAAGGATTTCACCCTCACCGCCGCTGAGAAGCAGTGCCGCGGCAAAAATCAAAATAAATAAAAAAGGAGACCAAATTCTTCGAGCAACGAATTTGATCGGCAGTTTCGCAATCAAAATCATTAAAAAGGAAAGAAGAAGGGCAAACGTTGCCATATAAATATCTTTGACAATCGCAACGGAAATAACCATTGCCAAAACAGCAACCACTTTCGTCGTCGGGTTCATACGGTGAACCGGTGAATTCTTGGCATACAAGTATGAATCGATTCCGAATTGGGCCATTCTTCCACTGTCCTTTTTGATTACATTAATCTTTTGCTGACTGTATTTCTTTTGTTTATTTGGATTTATTCATCTTGCGGGCCTGCAAATACATGATAATGCCGGCAATACCGACGATCCAGCCGAGGCCTGCGCCGATTGTAAAGAGGGACGGACCTTCTGTTCCAAAGATCAGACTGCCGCTGCCCGAGCTTCCGGATCCGCTGCCTGAGGGCGCGTCAACATCAATTTTCTTTGAAACTGCGTGTTCGCCTTCAACCACTTTGACGCGGTAGGAGGAAACGCCGGATTTGAGTTCAAATGTGTAATTGCCGTTTGCATCTGTTTTATCTTTTAAATATTCTGTTGCTTTTCCGGAGGCATCAAGCGTTTCAACAGTGACGTCGCAATTTGCCATCGGGTCGCCGCCTTGGTAATAAGAATGGGTTGAGATGTTGTTGCCGTTTGCCTCCCAACTCATGTAAACGCCGTGGGCAGCGGCAGGCGCAACCAGCAAAGTTAAAATTAAAAGCGCGGCTGCCAAATATTTCAGTTTATTTTGAATCATTTATTTTCTCCTTTTTTATTCAATCATTTTTAATTTTTTTGTTTGAGATGATATTGTTCAAGCATCTCCGGCTTGACTTTTTCGATAAACGGCAGGATGAAAGCACTGATGACGGCTTCTGCAAGCATCAGCGGGATATTCATCAGGAATATCATAAAGAATGTTAAGAGTCCCGGTGTATTTTGTAAGACGTCGGCGATATTTGAAAGAATCGGAATGCCTGAGACTCTGTCAAGCATTGCGCCTAAACTGCCGAAGTCAACGCCCGAGACGTAAAAGATAATTCCGAGAAGGATTGTCGTAATTGTCACGGCAATGAAACTGGTGACAGCGCCTGAAAGCCAGGACGGGGATTTTGTTTTGGACAAGGCCATGAAAACTAAATATCCGCAAAGCGCGGGAACGCCCATCAAAAGACTGTTGACGCCGAGAACGGTAATGCCGCCGAATTGAAGCAAAATGGCCTGAAGAAGCAGGCTGATGAAAATGCAAACAAAGGCGAGCGGACCGAGCATAATTCCTGCCAAGCCTGCCAGCATTAAATGCAAAGATGTCGGCGGCACAGGAATTCTGAACATACAGGCAACGAACAGCGCGGCAGTCATTACCGCCGCCTGAGGCACTTTCTCGGTCAAGTTGCCGACTTGTTTTTTACTCCACGCGATGCTGACAACCAGCAAAATAATTGTTAAGATCCAACCGGCCGCAAGAACCCATGTCGGAAGAATGCCGTCTGAAATATGCATATTTCTGATTCCTTAAGATTATCACAAATTTAAATTTAATTTACCTTTATTTTTAATCAGGTATAATGAAGAAGACACCCAAAAATTTTTAAAAAACATTTTCATTTGAGTTTCTTCAATTAATGCTGATTTTTAGTTATAAGGATTTCTAATTCGATAACAGTTCTAATCTTTAAAGATAATATGTTTTGAGAGTTGTCAAAGGCATTCAGTTTACCGAGTTCATTTTAAACCGAATTTTCGGATTCCGAATTCAATCTGCTAAGAATGTTTCGATTTCAATCTGTCCTGTTTTTCCCGTCAATTTTTTCTTCTAACATCTCCGGTTTTACTTTTTCGATAAACGGTACAATAAATGCACAAATAATTCCCTCAATAATCATCAGCGGTAAATTCATTAAGAACAACAGGAAAACGGTCAGACCGAAAGATGACCCTGCCAAAGCGGAAACAATTGACGACAAAACAGGAATGCCTGACGCGTAATCCGCTAATGCATTCAAGCTGCCGAAATCAATGCCGGCCGCTAAAAAGACAACGGCCAGCAAAAGCGTTGACAAGAAGATTGAAAAAGCACTTGCAAGTCCGGCGGAAACAGCCGTATTTTTTTTCTTTAAAAGTGCTTTGTAAACAAACCAGGCGATGATTGCAGGCAATCCCATAACAACGCTGTTGACGCCGAGAACCGTAATGCCGCCGTTTTGGAACAACAGTGCCTGAAGAAGCAGGCCGATGAAAATACAGATCAATGCAAGCGGGCCGAGCAAAATGCCGACCAATCCACTGAGAACCAAGTGAAGCGACGTTGGCGGCACCGGCACCCTGAATAAACAGGCAACGAAAAATGCCGCCGTTACAACCGCGATGAGCGGAATTTTTTCGGAAATATTTCCGAATTTTTTCCGGCTCCATCCAATCGTAATAATGAGAAGAATAATGAGTATAACCCAGCCGGCCGCTAAGACGCCTGCCGGTAAAACGCCTTCTGAAATATGCATAATATATAATCTCCCGTGAAAATATAATTCATAAATAATTGATATGTTTATTTATCTTTTGCTACAAATTCGGTCGTTTGTAATACTCAAACGCCGCATTTGACTTTCTTTCAATTAACAAGATTTTGATTGGATGACAAAATTATGATTGGACAAAATTTTGATTTAATTTTTTGAATTGGTGCTTCGGTTCTGAAAACATCATTTTGACATAATCTTTATATATTGTGAATATGTATCATGCTATCAAATGACATGGTAGTAATTGACATACATTTTGTCAATGCAGTCGCTTTCGAATGAGACTTTCTGCTTTTATATCATGACTTCATTTATACTGAAATTTAAATTCGGCTTTGCCGGATAAAATTAAACAGGACTGGTAAAATGATTCTCGGAATCCCCGACCCGCTGATTTTGGCGGCTTACCTTCTGTGTTTCATATCAGCGATCTGGTGCATGTTTTACGGCATTCGTCACTGGAATGACACAGATTAATTATCAATAATTTGTCAATAATTAGACAGAACAATCAAAGAACAGAACAATCGGCTGAATGGCCGATACAGAACGAATTGAAATTACAGAAAAGGTTTACAGGTTAACTTATGACAGGATTTTCCCTCTCTTCATTATTTGAATCGTCTTCGGGCTTGAATATGCCGATATTCGTTGTATTGGTGATTCTTTATCTCGGAATCACTTTCGGTCTTGCCTGGTACGGTTATAGGAAGACGAAGGATGCGGCGGACTATATGGTTGCCGGCCGCAAAACGCACCCACTGATTATGGACATTTCCTACGGCGCAACGTTCATCAGTACATCCGCCATTATCGGATTCGGCGGTGTCGCCGCGTCTCACGGCATGAGCTTGCTTTGGCTGGCTTTTTTAAATATCCTTGTCGGTATTATCATTGCTTTTCTGGTTTTCGGCCCGAGAATGCGCAAAATGGGAAAACAGCTTCATGCATCTACTTTCCCGGAGTTTTTGGGCAAACGATTCAAATCCCGTGGCATTCAGTCATGGGTCGGCTTATTCATTGCCGTTTTAATGCCGCTTTACGCTGCCAGCGTTCTCATCGGCGCGGCCCGTTTCATTGAAACAACACTCGGCATTGATTACACAACCGCTTTGCTGATTTTCACAATTATTGTCGCAATTTACGTCATCGTCGGCGGTTTAATGTCAATCGTTTACACCGATGCCTTCCAAGGCGGCATTATGTTTATCGGCATGGCCTTCCTGTTGATTTTCACTTACATCAAACTCGGCGGTGTTGTTGAAGCGCATACGGCACTGACGAATATGTCTTACCTTGTTCCTGAATCTCTGACCGCAATCGGCCATCGCGGATGGACAATGATGCCTGAATTCGGGTCACAGCTCTGGTGGACAATTATCTCTTCGCTGGTCTTAGGTGTCGGTATCGGTATCATCGCGCAGCCGCAACTTGCCGTTCGTTTCATGACCGTCAAAGACAACAAGACGCTCAAGAGAGCCGTTTTCGCAGGCGGCCCGTTCATCTTTATGATGGCCGGCGTTGCTTACATTGTCGGTTCATTGTCAAATGTTTGGTTCTTCAATGAAACCGGAATGATTGCGCTTGAAGCCGTCGGCGGCAACGTTGACTCAATCATCCCTGCGTTCATTAACGGCATCATGCCCGAGATCTTCATCATGATTTTCACGCTCAGTTTACTGTCCGCAGCCATGTCAACCGCCGGATCTCAGTTCCACACCATGGGAACCGCCGTCGGATACGATGTGATTAAAAACGGAATCTTAAAAGGACGCTCAACCAACACGATTCTCTTTTCAAGAATCGGTATGGTCATCACAATTATTGTTGCCGTTATTTTGGCATTCCAGCTCCCGGGAAGCATCATCGCAAGAGCGACCGCTGTCTTCATGGGCATTTGTACATCCGCGCTTCTGCCGATGTACGCCGGCGGCCTTTTCTGGAAAAAGATGACAAAAAAAGGTGCTTACGCCAGTTTCTTCACGGGACTCGTCGTTTCGATTTTCTGGTACGTCTTTGTTCACGCATCAGAAGCCGTTCCGTTCCGTATCTGTCAGATTTTGTTCGGCCAGCCAACCCTTTTGACCGGCATGTGGACATTTATCGACCCGATTCTGATTGCAACACCGCTTGCGATTATCGCGGCAATCGTCGTCAGTTTAAAAACACAACCGCCGGAAGAAAAATTCATAGAAGAAATATTTTCGGAAAATGAAGAAAGTGAAGCTGCAAATGCAGCTTAATTTTTTATTTCCAATTTTTGCTTTTTTCATTTAATTTTCTCAATTTAAATGATTTAAGATTTGTTTTTATTTTTTTCAATTTCTTTTTTAATATAAGTAAAAACCAAAAGCAACCGCCTGCTAATTTCCGATTTTGAATGGAGCGAAGTGAAGAGAGAATCTCGAATTAATTATATAATTTGTATCTGCTTTGTAATGCTCTTCTGCTTTGCTGTGCCTGTTAGTTCTACTGCGTCTGTCTGTGCTGTTGCACCGGTCTGATCTGTTTGTGCTGCTGCGCTCATCTGCTCTTTCTTATCACATCCGTTCGCTTGCGCGAACGTGGCCACTGCTGCCTGCCGTCTGCATTGCCTCCGCTGCCTGCCATTTGAGTTCCTGCCGCTGTCTACTGTCGGCAACGCCGCGCGCGAGTGCACCGTTTTTATATATCGCAAATCCGAGAAATGTTTTTTAAAAATAATAAAAAGAGAGTTGAAAGTTATAATAAATGAAACAAAATTTAATGCTCTTGTCTGTTTTTCTCTTTTAATTCATCATCATGAATGACTTTTTTTCCTTTCGCCATCGGAACCACCGTCAATTCCGCGTTTTCAAAGGGAACGGTCAGCGGGTCTGTCTCTGCGATTCTGTCCATTGTGATCGCAAGCGCGGCCACTTCCGAGTGCGGCTGGTTGCCGACGGCGACGTTCCAGTCCGCCAATTCGTAAATTTCACCGGGAACCTTTTCGGCACCGACAATAATCATTAATTTATTCTGTTTTTTTAATTCGGGAACCGCGTCGGGGAGGTTGATGCCGTACATGGACAAGTGGCACACTTTTCCGCCTTGCGCCTGCCAATCTTTAATTTCCTTTGTCATACTGACATTGTTTCTGACAAAAAAGTCGCCGCCCCAGCGGCCTGTCATCTCTTCAATGTTGTCCGTTATTTTTTGATCGTCAGACGCCAAAAACATACCGCTTGCGCCGAGCGCGCGAGCAGTGAGGCCGACATGCGTTGTGATGCGCTTGTCTCTTTCGGGGCGATGACCGAGTCTTAAAACAACAATTTCTTTTTTCATTTTTAACTTCACCGATTTGCTTTTCAACTCTCTGATAAATTTTATAACCTTTATTAAAATTTATATCTTTTTTATGTTGAAATCAACAGATATCACCACAAACACCACATAACATTTAAATGATTATTGCTTCATTTTACATTATATATTAAAATTGAAATTTCAAAATCGTTTGCATTTCATATAAAATTTTAAATAATGTAACAGATATTGTTGACAATCTCTAAAGTATTATTTGATCAATATATCTCTTATAAATAACGAATTAAAATTTAATGAAAAACGAACAAAACAGAGGGATCATCTTGGATCTTGAAATATTTACACGCAAAATGGATTCGGTTATACGTCGCTATCGTACGATTTATGACCTGTTGGAATTCTTGGCAATCGCTTTAATTACTCTTTTGATTGCCGTTTTTTTCAATTTAGACGATATTTTCAAACTCATCCCGTTAACGGAACCGTACGTCGGTTTATCTCCTGACATTCCGTTCTTTTCAATCACTTATGAAACAATTTTCATGTTCTTCATCGTTTGTCTGTTCTCGCTTTTAATCTTGGAGCTGACAGAAAAGAATGTCAAAAGAATCTACAAGCTTTTCAAGAAAGCACCGCCCCAGCGCAAAAAATCTCAGGACATCGTCGAAGACACCTATCCTGAGTTGAAAGACCGTTTGAAAACCGCGTACGACCACAGAAACGCTGATCCGAACAATTTCATCATCACCGAACTCAAAACATCCGTTTCGAGTGACGTGGAAGGTGTTTCAACTTCAGACCTGATTGACAGAAAACGCGTCGGTTACAGCCTGGCGGCAATTGTTGTTGCCGGTCTTTTCTTGGGCTTTATCTTCTTTACAGGATTCACGGGACCCTTTTCACCGGGCGACATTTATGACCGATTCCCAAACGGCACAATCACACAACCGCCGTTGGATGAAAACACATCGTCTAACAACTCTTCCAGCATCCCGACGGAAGCCCCGCCGATTGCGGCGGAACCCGGTGTTGATATAGACGTCACACTACCGCCCGGCGCGGGAACAGGTCCCGGGGATATGCTTGAAGGCGCAGAAAACAATTTCACCCCGTCAACGCCCTACCCGCCCGAAAGCTTAAGCTCCCATCACTTTTATGATACGCTGCCGGCCGGCTACGAAGATATCATAAAAGATTATTTCAAGAAATTGGCTGAAAACAGCTGATTTCATTTTAATTCTCATCAATTCAAAATAATTTCATAATATTCATTTCAAAAAACATTCACTGAAACACCATTCATTTCAATCATTAATTCACTTTTAATACTTCAACTTAAACACATTCACTTAAACACATTCAATACAAAGCACATTCAATACAAAGAGGAAAATAAAATGGAACCGGAAACAAATGAAACATCTTACCGCTACTCAAAAAACAATTTAAACGACACCGACTCAAAAAAAGAATTTGCAGAATCGGCAGAAACAGCAGAAACAGCAGCCGACTCAGAATCATATGCGCCTGATGCGAATGTTTCTGACTCGCCTGCCGCAGAGCCTGCTGTCTACAGCGCGCCCGAGTCTGTCGCAGACCCCGCACTTTTAAAGACATATGAAAACGCTCACAAAATTTTCACGACTTTGTTTGATGAAATCGGAAAAGTCATTGTCGGACAGCAAGAAGTCGTTGAACAAGTCATGATCGCGCTTCTCTGTAACGGTCACGCTCTTTTAGAAAGTAACCCCGGTCTCGGTAAAACATTGACAATTTCAACCATTTCAAAAGTGGTCGACCTTTCCTTTAATCGTATCCAGTGTACGCCTGACTTGATGCCGGCCGACATTACCGGTACCACAATCGTGGAAGAACACGGCGGCGACAAAAAATTCCGTTTTGAACACGGCCCGGTTTTCGCCAACATCGTTTTGGCTGATGAAATTAACCGTGCTTCCCCGAAGACGCAATCCGCGCTTTTGGAAGCCATGCAGGAAAAACAGGTTACTGTTGCCGGTCACACCTATCCGTTGGACAAACCGTTCTTCGTTTTGGCAACACAGAACCCGATTGAACAGGAAGGAACCTACCCGCTTCCGGAAGCACAACTCGACCGTTTCCTCTTAAAAATTCTTGTTCCGTATCCCGATTATAAAGAAGAGCTTGAAATCGTTAACCGCTACACTGCTCAATCTTCACCTGCAACGTCACGCGGTATCTCCAAAGACACTTTGGTCAGCCTTCAGAAATTAACAAAAGACGTTCCGATTGCGGAAGATTTGAAAACCAGAACAATTCAGTTGGTTATTAAAACACGTGACGGTGGCGCAATTGAATACGGCGCATCCCCGCGTGCATCCATTGCCATTATCTTGGCCGCCAAAGCCCGCGCTTTGATTCACGGCCGCAATTATGTCGCCGAAGAAGACGTTATCGCCATATCTTACCCGGTTTTGAGACACAGAATTATTCTCAGCTTCGAAGCGGAACGCTCCGGTGTCACACCCGACGACGCGATTGAAGACCTTCTCATTGACGCAGGCTTCTTAAAACCCAAGCCGCAGGAGAATGAATCTTCAGGTCTTCGCGCCAAATTGCCGTTCGGTGCCAAAAAATAATTTCAGCCGAATCAAGTATCGATTTGTAAACACCAATTATGCTGAAAAATCATGGCTGAAACAAAACATAATTTCGACATTGAGTTTCTCAGGCAGCTGGACCGCTATAACATGGCGATTCGAAAACGCGTGTCCACTGTTTATGCCGGAAACCGCCCGTCAACGCGTATCGGAAAAGGCATTGACACGGTCGGCTATCGAGAATACTATCAAGGCGACGAAATGAAAGACATTGACTGGAAGGCTTATTCCAGAACCGAAAAACTTTACGTCCGCCAATTCGAAGAAGAGAAAACATTAACGGCGCACATCTTATTGGACGCCAGCAAAAGTATGGATTTCCCCGACGGCAACGTCAAAAAATACGAATACGCCGCGATGATGGCTTTGGGCGTCGCTTATACCGTTTCGCGCAAAAACGACAAATTTGCGATTTCAACATTCAATGAAAATATTGAAATCAACGCCCCAAAACGCGGCATGAGATATTTGCTTGAACTGACGGACAGATTGGCTTCCTACGAATTGGAAGGAACAACCGATTTAGACGTCTGTACGCACAAATATGAAAAACTCATCAAATCCAGATCTCTTGTCGTTATTATTTCTGATTTTATGGAAGATATCAAACACATCGAATCTTCCATTCACCGTCTTTCCGGAAACGATTTGATTTTGATTCAAGTGTTGGATCCGTTTGAAAAGAATTTGCCGATTAAAGGCGATTCCAGATTCTTTGATATGGAAACCGGTGACGAAATGAAAACTTATTTGAGTGATTCTTTCAGAAACAATTATTTGAAAGAATTAGAAAATCACAACGCGGCAATTGACGGCATTTGCAAAAAAACCGGCGCCAAGTTTTATTCATTTACAACAGACGTGCCTGTGTTTGATTCCTTTTTACAGATTATTGACAGAGGTGCATAAATATGGCAATTGCAGACTCATTGTCCTCTCTTCCTTTTATTTTTCCGCTGGCATTACTCGGTCTTCTGTCGATTATTCCGCTGATTATTCTGTATATGCTTCTTCCCAAACCGTTTAAAGTAAGCATGCCTTCGGTCATGTTTTTAATGAGAGTGGAAGAATCACGCGAAAAAATTTATTCTTCAATTACAAAAATCGTCCGCGATCCGCTTTTCATCGTGCAGCTGTTTGTTCTCATCATGCTGGCGGTGGCCGCAGCCGGTCCGTACATTTTATCTTACGACACGCTGAGCGACAAAAACACAGTCATTATTATTGACGGGTCGGCCAGTATGCAAATCGGCGACCGTTTCGCTGAAGCGCAGCGTGACGCGCCGCGTTACCTCAGCCAAGTCAATACGGTTATTTTGGCCGAGTCCACGCCGGTGATTATTGCCGAAAATGTCAGCGCGGCGGATGCCGAGCGGGCAATCAAAGGGCTGTCTTCAAAAGCCGTGACGGCAGATATCGGATCTTCCATGGCCACAGCATCCAGCATCCTTTCCGCGAAAGGCGGCTCAGTTTACGTTTTGTCCGACTTTACCGCTTGGGACGGCTTGAATCCGATGGAGGCAAAGAACCTTCTCGGCAGCGGTTTAGACGTGACTTTTGTTCCGTACGGAACGCCCACGAGCAACAATTTGGCAATTATTAACGGTTATTTGGAGAAATCCAACGGAACTTACAACTATTATTTCATGGTCCGCAATTACGATACGGGCGTTAAATCCGTTTACGCCAATGTGACAACCACCCTCCCCAACGGTTCAAAATTGGTTTATTCCCCGCTGACCGTTTCTGTTCAGGGTGACAGCGTTGAAACATTCGTTTTCAAAAATGTCCGCAGCGGAACAACCGAAATTAAATTAATCACCTCTGACGCGATTGAATCTGATAATTATGCTTATATTTCAATTCCCGGAACGCAATCTGCTGATGTTCTTTACATCTCAGATGCCGGCGGAACTTTGCCGTCTGAGGTCGCGCTTTCATTGATTCCGGAACTGACAGTAACAAGTATTGAAGAAGTTCCGGAATCGCTTTCGATGAGTTACAGCTTTGTTGTCGTGAATATGGGCGACCATGTGCTGACAAGCGAAGAAGTGGATACGCTGCATACTTATGTTTCAAACGGCGGCAATTTGGTTTTTGTTGCCGGCAAATATTTGGAAGCCGCCAATCAAACTGTCAATTTATCAAAAATGCTTCCGGCTCGCATTAATTCAACCGTTTCCAGCATTGACGGCACACAAATTTATGCGGTCGGCAGTGATTTCACAAGCGACTTGGATTTGAACAGCGTTTACATGAGAACGTATCTGAATGCGGAAACCCGTGACTTGTCGGCGACGGCTTATCCGGTCATGACAATGGAAGGCGTTCCGATTATCGCTTACGGTCCGTACAATAACGGAACGGTTTTCTACTTCGGTTTGAACGATCACTCCGGAGAAGACGCGTGGAACAACTTCGCAAGTTTCCCGGCATTCCCTGTCTTTTGGATCCGCATTGCCGATTACTTTGCCGGCATCGGTGACATTTCCGAATACAATGTGAAAGCCGGAACCATCATGACGCTCTCGGCAGACACTGAGATTCTGACCCCCAACGGCAAAACGACAACAAACCGCGTTTTGTTTGATACGGTCGGCGTTTATACAATCGGTTCAAAGAAAATCGCTGTCAATATGTATAATGATAAAGAATCCAATACGGTGACCGAACGGATGACGGGGCTTGAAAATGCCAACGAAGGCGGTGAATTGCCGACACAATATGAAATCAAGACGAACATATTCTATATTTTCGCAATATTGGCGGCACTGCTTATGATATTGGAACTTTATTTGCTCAGAAAACGGGGGGATATTTAAATGTATTTTGAAATGCCGATGCTGCTGCTTTTAATCATTCCCGCCGTTTTGATTGGTATTTATTTCTTCAAAAAGGCACTCGGGAATAAGCAGAAGCTTCTTGTCGGCTCACGCACGGTTATTGCGATAATTTTAATTATTGCGCTTGCGAATCCGGTTTCGTTTATGACCGTAACGCGAACGGATGTCAATCCGGATATGGTGCTTGTTGTTGACAACACGCCGAGTATGAATTATTTTGGAAAAGGTGCCGGTCAAGAGCTTTATGATTATTTCTCGGACAAATTCCAACTCAAGTATGATACGCTTGGCGGAAATTCGACCGCGCTCGGTGAAAAAGTGGCTCAGTACGCTGACGGCAAAAATCAGATTATTTTGGTATCAGATGGGAACAGCAACTATGGAAAAACACTTGAAGAAGGCATTGATGTTGCCGTTCAGACAAACACAACCGTGTCCGCTGTTATACCGGCGTTGGAGCGCAATGATTTAAGCATTGAAATTTCCGGCGACAAGTCTGTTATTTACAGCAATGTCCAGGAATTCGGAATCACGGTTCGTCAAGCCGGTACCGGTGATGTCACTTACAATTATGTTGTCAAACAGAACAACAACACGATTCTGAATGAAACATTTACGATGACAGACGGCGAACAGGAAAAGACAACTTATTTCCAAACCCGTTTCATGTATCTTGGAACGCACACGCTTGAAGCGACATTAACGTCTTCCGCGGACACCGATCCGATCAATAATGTTTTTAAGAAATCCATTTACGCAATTGAAAAACCGGATGTGATTGTTGTCACGTCCGAATCGAATGCTTCTTTAACGCAAGTGGCAGGCTCGCTTTACAACGTCACAGTTGTTAAAACGCTTTCAGAGTTCGGCGACAGATTGCCGGATGCGTTGGCTTCTTCAAAGACTGTCATAATAGACGATATGTATATCGGAAACATGACTGAAGAAGAAGTCGCTTATTTGAAAGAATATGTTTCAGAGGGCGGCGGCTTGATGGTTGTCGGCGGTAAAACGTCTTTCGATTATCCGGTCGGGCATTCATACTTGGATTCTTCATTTGAAAAATTGCTTCCGGTCGTTTCCGTTCCGTCTGATTGGGAAGGGATTCAGGATGTCTATCTTTTCATTGACGTTTCCGACAGTGCCAGTACTTGGGGGGCCAACAATGAAACGCTTTTGTCAAATATCAAAAAATCTGCCGTAAATATCATTGAGAGCGATTATTTCAAAGAGGCGAATATTACTTATTTCACAATCGGTGACCAATCCCGTAATGATACCGGTGAATTCTATTTCGTCGGCAATCCGCGTGAATCAGAAGCTCTTAAAAAAGAAATCGAAGATTTGAAAACCGGCGACGGTCAAACGGATCTTGTTCATACTTTTGACCGCGCGATTCCGGTCATGGAAAACAGATCCGGTCAGCCGCTTGTCATCATCATTTCAGACGGTAATTTGCTGAACCAGCGAACTTACAATGAGTTGCTGCGTTCTGTCAATCAGGCTGATAAATACGGCGCATCAATGCTTTTCATGAACATTTACACCGGCGGTTCCAAACGCCCGAATCAATTCAATGATTCCCGCGGCAACATTTATGCCAAGTCTTTAATGAGAAATTATAAAGGAGACGGCGTTTATGTGGAATCCAATCAGGGTCTTCCGATTTATCCGAATTTCACACAGATGTTCGGCGAAGTCGAAAATCCCAATGAAAATGTGACGGAAGCCAGTCTTTATATTTCGAATCCGAAACATTTCATTGTTCAGGGATTAAACATCAGCGGAACAAATATCAGCGGCTACAACGGCGTTACGCCGAAAGCAGGTTCTGACAAATTGATTATTGCAAGCGACGGTTCTCCTGTTTTGACGGTTTGGCGTTACGGTCTCGGGCGTGTTGCTGCGCTGACGACTGATAACGGTGTCGGCAACGGCAATTATTGGGCTTCCGAGCTCTATGCGGCACCCGGCTCAAAGGTGATTTCGGCGACGACGAATTGGGTTATGGGCGATCCGAATAAGGAGAGCGGTCTTGTGATTGACTGTCCGGATACTTATGTCGGTCAGCCGGTGACGCTGCGCGTTAATATGTATGATGCGGGCATTCCCGTTCTGATGCTGAATGATCAGAAGTTGCTTTTGACAATGGAGTCGGAAGGCGTTTATGTGACGGAATTGACTTTTAATCAAACCGGCACATACAATATTTCCGGTTATCCGGTGACGGTGAATTATCCGCTTGAATACCGCAATATCGGTGTTTATCAGGATTTCCGCAAATTGATTGAATCCACCGGCGGCAATATTTACACCGTTGAGCAGGCCAAGGCACTTTATATCAAAAACAACGGCGATAAAACAACTTATCAAACCCGCGAAGCTGTCAGTTTCAATGTTTACTTATTGCTTCTCGCACTGGTCATTTTCCTGGCGGAAGTCATTTACCGCCGTGTCACTGAAATCAAAGAGTTGAAACGGCTGCACGAAGAATATGATAAACGTGAAAAAGAATCCCCCGGAGCGCCGCCGCCCAGGCCGGATATGTCACAATTCAGGCGTCAAAACGACATGGTTGCGGATGCCAAAGGTGACGCCAAGAAGTTCCTGGCGAAAATGAAAGATAAAACGAAAAAGAATAAGTGAAAGGATTACTCCTTTCCTTGTTTTCTCTTTTTTTGAATCATTATTCCAACAACGGCTGCAAGCATCGTTAAAAATGCCAACAGAAGTATAATGCCGCCTTTTTTCATGAAATCATTTCCATATTTGTTTTCGTCATCAATGCCGTTTGAATTGTTCTCGTTTTTGCCGTTTTTATTTTCACTTCCATTTTTTGTTTCATTCTTCATTTCATTCTTCGTTTCATTCTTCGTTTCATTCTTTTTATTTTCCGGGTCTGACATTGTCAAGCCGGCCCCGGCCCCGCTTTTTCCGCCGGAAGTTTTGCCGGTTGAATCCGAACCCGTCAATTGTATCGGAATAATATAACCGACAGGCGTTTGCGTATCGGGATTGCGGATGATTTTTAATTTGTATTCCGCATCCGCTGAATTTGATTTAACGGCTTGAGCCGGAATTACGATTTTCAATTTTTTAGAATCTCCCGGGAGGAGTGTTATTTTTGAATCTGATAATTCAAAACCCGAGCCGAGGTCCTTTTTCCCGCCGTTTTGTTCAATATAACAAATGTATTCGGTTGCCGTGTCTCCCGTATTTGTTAAAATGACCGTTTTTGTCTCAATCGCGTTATTGGTTTTTGAATCAATTTCCAATTTCATCGGCGCAATTGAATCGCTGATAACAATGTCTGTTTTTGTTGCAGGATCCGGCTCGGAAAGTGCAATGTTTATAGTTCCTCCGGCAATGACCGTGAGCAGCAATAAAATAATTAAAAATCGAATCGGATTATTCATTCCATTTTTTGTTGCTTTTGTCGGTTTTGTTTTCTTTATTTTTGTCAAATTCTCACCTGAAGGCAGAAATTTCTTAGAAATCCTTAAAGCATTTGATTTTTTCAAAAAACGAAACTTTTTAAGCAAACCGTATTCCCCTATTGAAATTTATTAGAATTTATCGTTTTTTGATAAATGAATTGAAAATCCGAACATCGTTTCTTAAAAAATGAAAACCCGAGCGCCCGTTTAACCCAAAATAAAAACAGATTTAATTTTAAGGTTTTAACCGGCGTTCGATTTTCTTTAATTTTAAAAAGGGATGTTCGGGTTTCATTCAATAATTCAAAAGTCAAAGCAACCGCCTCCAACGACGCGATTCACGAACGGAGTGAGTGAAAGAAGGAGTTGGAGATTCTTCCCATGTGGTTAATTAACAAAAACAAAAATTGTATAAATCGGATGAATTCAGCCGGCAAAAATGGTTTCTGTCACGGCGGGGAATTAATCCGCATTTTTCAATTTTTGTTCGCTTTGCTCGCAAAAATCGAAAATTACGGTCGTATCCGAACTTTTCTTTGATTATTACAATAAACGTTGCCGGATTTGGCAAATATTAAAAATCGGCTCGATTGCGCGCGGCGGCATCGCCCGTATTATTATCCAATATTCTTATTGGTACTCTTATCTTTTTTTCGTTTTTCAAAATAATGTGCTGTCGCCCTTTACTAACAACCAAGAATCATCTTTTCCGGTAATCCTCAATCTTCTTCGTTTTCCCTCGCAAAGGGCATTTTCGCACGGATTATTGTACCGCATTGGGGTTGTCCGAACAATCACAGACCGAGTTCTCCGGATTCTCATGCCGGGACCTATACAATGCGACAGACAAAAAAGACGGGCAAAGGATAAATAATTTGTTTGCCGTTTGATTTTGTTCATAAAATTAATTATTGTCCGTTTTTAAATTTTAATCAGGTGACCTATGTCCGGCTTTGATGATTCTGATTTTGTTCGTCTTCTCGAAATAATCGATCAGACGGAAAAAGAAAGACGGAGTGAAACAGCCGGAAATTTCTCTAAATCAACGCTTGAAGACGGTTACGGCGATTATGGCGGCAGCTATGACCGCGTTGTCTCGGGATTGATTTTCGCAGGAACCGAGCCTGATTTAATTTACGGCAACATTTACATCGAAGACGGCATCATCAAAGAAATCGAAGAGCTTTCCGGCTCTCAAATGAAATCCCGAAACTGGATTGTGCCGCGCTTTATCAACGCCCATACGCATATAGGGGACACGCTTTTAAAAGATCCGCCGCTCGGGCCCGACATCACACCGTATGCTTACAAACGCGATTTGGATTCGCTTGTTCGCCCGCCGAACGGGCTCAAACACCGATTTTTATCCGATCTCAGCCAAGAAGCAGCCATCGACTCAATGGAATCAGCGATTTGGGATATGTATCAAAACGGCATTTCCGTTTTCGCGGATTTCCGCGAAGGCGGTCTTTCCGGCGTAGCGGCATTAATCGAAGCATCAAAAAACGCGGGACGCGGCATTCATCCGATTATTTTCGGGCGCCCGACTTTTTCCGGTTTTGACTCCGCAGCTTCCGGCTCCGACTTCTCAGCCTCTCATCTGTTTTTGGATGAGCTCAGAGATTTATTAGATGTTGCCGACGGCATCGGTGTCAGCGGCACAAATGATTTGGATGAATACATTCTGGCAAAAATTGCGGCAAAAACGCAATCCAAACGCAGACGATTAGCTATTCATGCAGGCGAAAAAGATCGCAGCGATATTGAACCGGCACTCTCTTTAGATCCCGATTTGCTCATTCACATGACACATGCCGAAGAATCTGAGATAAAAATTGCTGCCGATCGTGAAATTCCGATTGCGGTTTGCGTTCGGTCCAATTTGGTGACGGGTGTCGGCTTGCCGTCAATTTTAAGCATGCTTGATGCCGGAATTTCAGTTTGTGTCGGAACCGACAATGTCATGCTCAACGCGCCGGATATGTTTGAAGAATTACATTTCCTTTCAAAAATCTACGGCATTTCCGATGCGACGCTTTTTAAAATGGCAACATCCAACGGCGCCGATGCATTAGGCTGCCGGTTTACAGGATCCATCGAAGTCGGCAAAAAGGCGGACATGATGGTTTTAAACGCCAAATCCTTGAATTTAAAACATGTCAAAGATCCGTTGGCGGGATTTGTCAGAAGAGCGCGCGCCGATGATATTTTAGGAATTATTTAATTCCATTCTGAATTTTATTTGTTGTAAATTTAATCCATGATGAATTAATATTTGCCGTGAATTGTTTAACCTAATGAATTTAATTTTCGTGAATTGTTAATTCTAAAACTGATTTATTCTAAAACAGGTTCAATTCTAAAACAGGTTCAATTCTAAAACAGGTTCAATTCTAAAACAGGTTCAATTCTAAAACTGCTTTAATTCTAAAACCGATTTAATTCTAAAACACGATAATCTAATTTTAAAATATGAATTCTTAAGAAGAGCGGGCTCATTTATGTACGCCCCATTCCGTTTTTAAAATCAATAAAAATAAAAAAGAAATGAAAAGAAGAAATTCTTCTTTTCAAATTAATTTTCGCTTATTTTCTTCTGTTATAGAATGCGCCGACTCCGGCCAAACAGAAAATAGCTGCGATTGCCATGAGTAAGCTGAAGCCCGGAATTGCGGTCTTCGTCTTTTCAGGCTCAGGCTCGGGTGTTACATTTCCTGTTTCGTTTGTTTCAGGTTCTGCCGGCGGAACTTCTTCCGTCTTGTTTGCGTCTTCTGCCCAAACTTCCTGTCCGTCACCCATTCTGTAGAGTGAGGATTCGCCGTAAGAGTTCTTAACAGTCAAAGTAACGTTGTAGTAACCGGATTTCTGGTAGGTGTGTTTCGGGTTCTTTTCGGTGGATGTTCCGCCGTCTCCGAAGTCCCATGACCAGGATGTCGGCTCACCGGTGGAAAGGTCAGTAAACTGAACCGGGTGCGGTGCAATTCCTGAAAGGACGTCTGCCTTAAAGTTTGCGCGCGGCACAGATCCGACTGAGATGTATTTGTCTTTCGTTGCGGTGTTGTTGCCGTAAGAGTTGGACACGGTTAATTTAACGGTGTAGGTGCCGCTCTTCTCGTAAACGTGGCTTGGGTTCTTTTCAGCGGATGTTTTTCCGTCTCCAAAGTCCCAGCTGTATTTGAGGTTTTCTCCTTTAGAGTTGTCTGTGAACTGAACGGTCAACGGTTCGGTTCCGGATTTCGGAGTTCCGCTGAATTCTGCGACAGGTGTTTTTCCAACACTGACGACACCGTTCTTAATAACGGAATCAACGCCGCAGCCACCGATAACGGTTAATGCAACATTGTATGTTCCTGAATTATTGTAGGTATGGGACGGGTTCTTTTCGTTAGATGTTGTTCCGTCACCGAAATTCCAGTGATAGGATAAGTTGTTACCGGATGAATTATCTGTGAACTGAACTTTCAAAGGAGATCCGCCGATGTTGTTTGATGCGGTGAAATCTGCTTTAATCGGGTCAGGGACACTTAAATCCTTAATGGTGTAAGTATAATTGCTGTATTTGTCGCCAACCGTTAATGAAACAGTGTATCTGCCGGAAGATTTGAATGTGTGTGTCGGGTTCTTTTCAGAAGAAGTTGTTCCGTCACCGAAGTTCCAGCTGTATGTTGCCGGTTCAGTTACATTTGCAAAGCTTGTAAATGCAATCTGGCGAGTGCCGGATGTGTTTGCTGTAAAGAAAACATACGGGGCAGCGTTAATATTGATGTATGATGATTTTGTCATCGTGTCTTTACCGAATGAATTTGAAACGGTCAATGACACATTGTAGGAGCCGAGTTTGCTGTATGTGTGAGACGGACTCTTTTCTGAAGATGTTGTTCCGTCACCGAAATCCCATGACCATGAAGTCGGGGAACCGGTTGATTGATCTGTGAATTTAACATTCATAGAGGATGTGCTGGATGTTTTATCAGCTGTAAAATTAGCGATGGGTCCGGAACCGACATAAACATAATCTTTTTTGGACATGTTTTTGGCGCCGTAATCATTTGTTACTGTTAAAGTAACGGTGAAGTAGCCTTCCTTTGTGTAAGTGTGTTTCGGATTTTTTTCAGTTGATGTACTGCCATCTCCGAAATCCCAAAGGTATTTCATGTTTGTTTTTGCGCCTGCTGATTCATCCGTAAATTGGACGACCAAAGGTGCTGTTCCTTTCAACGGCGTTCCCGTAAAGTCGGGGACCGGGATCGTTCCGACCTCGATGTAACCGCCTGTGGCTGCCCCTGCGGGCGTGAGTGAAAATAACAGACAAAGGACTAAAGCAATCCCTGCAATCTTCTTTAATAAGTTGTTTGTTGTAACCATTATTCTATGCTCCAATAATTTAGTAATTATAGAACGACTTTTTAAAAATTATGACACAGTATGAAGCATCATAAATTTAAAACCATAATATTTTTTTTGATTAAACTAAACCTAAAATTCAATCAAAATAAAATAATCGTATGTTTACTGTCATTATATATTATAACGATTACGATTCATCTACTATTATTTCACAAAGATTTATATTTAGAATTATTTTTTATTAGTAAATATATTCAACAATATTTATTCCCTTTTAGCGTTTTTATAGGTGCGGTTGGGTGAAGAGATTTTATATTAAATCATCTCTATTTATCATTGTTAGTTTCTATTGTTCATTTATTTATGAAATCAGAAAATTTTATTTTGAATCTGATTTTATAAATCATTAAAAATCGGTTTATTGTAAAATTTCAAGGTGTCGGGTTAATGACAGAAAATCTCTATCACACAATCGTTGTCGGAACAGACGGAACAGAATATGCAAAGAAAGCGATTAATACGGCTGTCGGCTTGGCAGGGCTGACCGGTGCTAAACTTTACGCGATTTATGTTTCAGATGTATCCAACATTACGCCGACCAGCGTTGAATGGGAAATGGTTGCCGAAAACATCAAACTCGAATCCGAAGCAGCCTTTGAATATGTTCGTGAAAAAGCAGGCGCGGCAAACGTAGAGTTTGAAACCGTCAGCTTGTCCGGCGCGGCCGCGCAGGAAATTGTTCAATACGCCAATCAAATCAACGCCGATTTGATTGTTGTCGGCGCAACCGGTAAAAAAGCAATCGAGAGATTAATTCTTGGAAGCGTTTCCGAAAAAGTCATTCGCAACGCCAAACAACAAGTTTTGGTTGTCAGAAGCGACGGCTCGGAAGTCAGCGAATAATTCGCCCCATCTTATTTTTTAATTTTTATATCTATATTTCTACTATTTTTCATCCTATTTTTTATCTATTTTTGTTTTCATTTCTCATTTATAGTTCCGCCCACCCTTTTTAATATATCCGTCCCTTATTTTTTCTCGGATTCTATTAATAACATATTCTCTTTTTTAATTTTCATTTTTATTTGTCGCATTTATATTTCGATAAATTCATATTTTTAATTTTTTAAAATGTCGCCTCATTCGTTTATTCTGTTTATCTTCTGTTCTTAAAAAACCAAATAGTTTTAATGAATGGACAACTATTACCCGTATATTCAAACGCATTCAGGTGTCAAAAATGCTCGGTGAAGATCAAAAAGATATCGAAATTAGTATCAGTGAAATTTATGATCGGCTTCAGCACGTTCCGATGCCGATGCCGAAAAAGGAAAAAAAGCCGGAGGAGTTTAAAGAGCTTCATGATGAAGTGAATGAAAACAGAGTTCGGAAGGCTTGTACGGAAGTTTCCGGCGATATTGATTATAAGCGTCTTCTTGTTTTCAAAACGCATCCTGTTGCCGCCGCTTTAAAGGCTTTTAGAAATGATTCTGTCATTTATGTTGACACGCCGCTGATGCGCGCCGCGATTCTTTCTAAAATTCAGGAAGAAAATGAAAAATTATTGATTGAAAAACCGCGCGGCGGATTCGACTCTGATAAACCCGTTAAAAAAGTTGTTCTTAAAATTCCCGAAATTATTTGCGTTGCCGATCATCCGAAAGCGGAAGAATTTTCAAAAAAATACAATGTTTCAAAATCAATGGCCGGCTTCATGGTTTTAAAAGACGATGTTAAAAAATCCATTGTCATTATCGGAAAAGATGACGCGGCCTTACTCAGTGTCGGTCGGATGGCAGAGCGCGGCAGTCTCCCTTACCTGATTCTCGGCTTCCCCGCAGGCATCAACACACAAATCACATCCAAAGATTACTTAACGGAAATTCCCGAATTGCCGCTTATTACCATGTCTCAAACGAAAGGCGGCGTTGAAGCAGCAGCGGCCTGCTTGGTTGAATTAATGAAAATTTATGAAGAAGGCCTCTGATCCTTCATTTTTCTTTCATTTGTTTTTTAGTTCGATTTCTTCGTTTTATTTTTTCATTTTACGTTTTCATTTTACGTTTTCATTTTACATTTTCATTTTACATTTTCATTTTACATTTTCATTTTACATTTTCATTTTTTATGTTTTCGTTTTTATGGTTTCATTTTTTGTATTTTACAAGCACTTTTTTCAAATCATCAACGTTTTCAACGAAATCATCTAACGTTTCTTGAATCATCAAATTGACTTTTTCATCCGGCGTTTGAATTCTGAAATCGGTTCGAATGCCGACAATCGGTTTTTTGGTCGCGTAAGCGTAGCCGAGCTCCCACGCGGTTCCGGAATCAACGTCAGTTCCGTCTAAAACCGTGACAACCATGTCGCTTTTTTGAAGCCCGCCCAAACAGCTTAAGAAAATGGCGGATTGATTTCGTTCAATACGCTGGTCTTTGTTGTCTTCCGCATCTTCCTGCGGCAAAAAAACAGAAAAACCGGATTCAAGCATCATTTGCTGAAGTTTTTTATTAAAATCACGCTCGGCTTGAGAAAAAAGTGCGCCTGCCAAATAAATCTGAACCATTTATGAACTCTCCTGTTTAAAATCAGAAATAAAAATCGGCAGGAGAATATAAAAAGATACTGATTTTTTTAACAACGCCGTCGCGCGTGAGCCGCACAAATTTTAAAATTAAATTAAAAAAATAATAAATAAAAAAATTTAAAAAATTAAAAAAAATAAAAAATGGAGGAATTAGTCTTTCGACTGATTAGAAAAACACCCGCATTTCGTCGGCAGTGTCGTTGAAACGGTTTTAGAATTTCCGGCCGGCATCGCTTCGGTTTTAACTTTACCTTTCTTTTTCTCGAAATTACGGTCATACAGAAGTGCCGCATTTAAAACAACCAGAACGGAACCGACATTATGAACAAGCGCACCCGTCACCGGTGTCAAATAGCCCGCAACCGACAAATAAATCGCAACCGCGTTAATGATCATTGAAAGCGTGATGTTGAACTTGATTGTCCGTATCGTGGCATTTGACAAGCGTTTCAAATACGGGATTTTTTCAATATCATCTCCCATCAACGCAATATCTGACGCTTCAATTGCGATGTCGCTTCCCATACTGCCCATTGAAACGCCGACAACTGCTGTTTTCAAAGCCGGCGCGTCATTCACGCCGTCGCCGATCATACAAACGATATGGCCGGCATCTTTCATTTTCTGAATTTCTGAAACTTTATCGGCCGGCAGCAATTCGGCATGAACTTCTGAAATGCCGACTTTTGATGCGAAATAATCAGCTGTCTGTTTGTGATCTCCGGTCAGCAAAACGACATTTGTATTCATTTCTTTTAATTCGTTCACCATTTCTTTGGCCGCTTCGCGCAGCGTATCAGAAAGCGCGACAACGCCGACAATCCTGCCGTCAGCCGCAACCAAAACAGAAGCCTTGCCTTCCGAACGGAGAATATCCAATTCAGCGTGAACGGCAGAATCAATTGAAATGCCGTTTTCTTCCATGAATCCCGCGTTTCCGCAGAGAACGGTTTTTCCCTCAACTGCCGACCGGATTCCTTTGCCGGGAACCATTGAAAAATCAGAAACGTCGGGGAGGATATGATTTGAATTTTGAGCGTGAGCCGTCACGGCTTTGCCGAGCGGATGTTCGGAGAGTGATTCGGCGGCAGCCGTCATTATCAAAAGATCCGTTTCAGAGAAAGAAGTATCAAAAGAAACAATATCGCTGACCGCTAAATCGCCGTTTGTCAGCGTTCCGGTTTTGTCAAATGCGATGCTGTCAACTTTTCCCATGTTTTCAAGCGCTTCGCCGGATTTGATGATGACACCGTGTTTTGTCGCTTGACCGATGGCGGCAATAATAGAAGTCGGCGTTGCCAGAACGAGTGCGCAGGGGCAGAAAACAACGAGAACAGTCACCGCACGGACGAGCTCGTCGGTCCAAAGGTAGGCGGCAACCGCGATACCGAGCGCGATCGGAACCAGCCAGGTAGCCCACTTGTCAACAATGCGCTGCATCGGGGCCTGATTGTTTTCCGCTTCCTGAACCAAACGAATAAGTTTCTGTAAGGAAGAATCTTCGCCGACTTCTGTCGCGCGAATGTCAATGGCACCGAAACGGTTGATTGTGCCGCAGAAAACGCTGTCGCCTGTGTTTTTGTCAACGGGGAGCGATTCTCCGGTAATAATGGACTGATCGACGGAAGTGTTTCCGAATATGATTTCACCGTCAACCGGAATTGTTTCACCGGGAAGAACGCGAAGAACATCTCCTTTTTTAATTTCTTCGGCGGAAATCATTTCTTCAACGGCAACACCGTTTTTTGTCACCAATTTGCGCCCTTGCGTCGGTGCTAAATGGATTAATTTTTTAATTCCCTTCTTGGAACGCTCAACCGTTTTTTCTTCTAAAATCGCGCCGATCGCCATGATAAAAGCGACTTCGCCGGCTGCAAAAACTTCACCGATGTAAACGGAAGCAACCATTGCAATACAGATCAGCAAAGCCGATGAAATCCAACGCTGCCAAATCAGGCGTGTTATTGCCAGATATATCAGCGGGAAACCGCAAATGATGACCGTGACCCAAGCCGGATCAATCAAAAATTCCGTTCCCGTCAAAAGAAGATATAAACTGGGAATCAGGAAAACGCCGCCGAGAATCGTCATCGTGGTGCCGCTCAAAAGGTCAAAGAGTTTTTTCATGACAGACATTACCAATATACTCCTAATAATACAATAAACATAAGTTTTAAAGATAAAATAAAGTAAATTGGATTTATTTTGGAATGTATATGAAGCTTACTGATTGTGATTTAATATCGTTTTTCATTTTTGTAAAACAAATTATAACGAAATTATTGTTTTTACATAACAAACACATCAAATAATTCAAATGTGTAAAATCAAAAACAAAAGAAATGATGCCAGGCAAAAGAATGAACTGAAAATCAGCGTCATAAAAAAGCGTCGAATCGTCATAATTATTGTAAACCTTAAATCGCAAACAAAAAATGAAACAAGATTATAAATTTCTATAAAAGATTTATATATTCAAATTTCTTAACTCAGATTAAAAATTGAAAACGGCAAAGATATTTTTGTTTTGCCGATACGGGTAAATGTGAAAAATATGATTAAAGTCGGTATTGTCGGTGCTTCCGGTTACACGGGAGAAGAATTGCTGCGGCTCTTATCGGGCCATCCGTCAGCGGAAGCGGTCATCGCGACAGCGCGCTCTGCTGTCGGGAAAAAGGTTTCGTCCGTTCATGAAAATCTCAAAGGTCTTTGTGATTTGGAATTTGAAGAACCTGATTATGACAAAATAAAAAAGGAATGTGATATCGTTTTCATGGCGGTCCCCCACGGGACGGCAATGGATGCGGTGCCTGAAATCTTAAAAGACAGCAAATGCAAAGTCATCGATTTGAGCGCAGATTACCGTCTCAAAACAGATGTTTTTGAGCAGGTTTACGGTATGAAACACAAAGCACCGATGGAGGCAGTTTACGCGATTCCCGAAGTTCATCCGGAAGTGAATAAAGAATTAAAAGACCGTTTGATTTCAAATCCAGGCTGCTTCCCGACAGGTGCAACGCTTGCCGCCGCGCCTCTTGCCGCCGCAGGACTTTTAAAATCAGTCTTATTCGATTCCAAAACAGGCGTAACGGGCGCAGGAAATACGCCGACAGCAACCTCTCATTACCCGAATCTGGCAGAAAACATTATCCCGTACAAATTATCAGCTCACCGCCACTTGGCGGAAATGGTTCAGGAAGTTTCCCGTCTCCAACCGGGATTTGAAAATGTGTCATTCACGCCGCATGTCATTCCGGTTTCCCGCGGCATCCTGACAACCGCGCATATTGAAACAACCGAGAAAATGACGACGGCCGATGTCAAGAAGATGTATGAAGAATATTACGAAGGCAAACCGTTTGTCCAATTTGCCGAAACCGTGCCGTCGCTTGCAAACGTTCGCGGTTCGAATTTCTGCCACATCGGCATTGAGGCAGACGCGCGCAACAACCGCGTGATTGTCCTTTCCGCAATTGACAATCTTGTCAAAGGCGCGTCCGGACAGGCCATTCAAAACATGAATTTGATTTGCGGATTGAAAGAAACCGAAGGACTTTGGTTCCCGGGACTGATTTAATACAAAAAATGAAGAAGAGGAAGAAGAATGATTCAGGAAATCAAAGGCGGCGTCTGCGCTGTTGACGGCGTTAAAGCATTCGGCGTCAAAGAAGGCAAATACGGTCTCGCAATTATCACTGCCAAAGGAAATGCCGCCGGCGTTTATACAAAAAATAAAGTCGTTGCCGCACCGGTGATTGTCACCAAAGAAAATTTGGAAACAAACGGCGGCTTTTTAGAAGCCGTGATTGCAAACAGCGGCAATGCCAATGCGTTTACCGGTGAAGAAGGATTAAAAGATGCAAACGCCATGGCAAAATCCATCGCGGAAAAACTCGGCGTTGATCCGAAATATATCGGTGTCGCTTCCACCGGCGTAATCGGGCGCAAGCTTCACATTGACAAAATAAAAGAGCAAATCTGTACCGTTTTGCCGAATTTGGCCGCAACCGAAAAAGCCAACGACGAAGCGATGAAAGCGATTATGACAACGGATTTGGTGCCCAAAGGCTTCGCTGTTGAAGCGCAAACATCCGCCGGAAATTTCAGAGTCGGCGGCATCGCAAAAGGTTCCGGCATGATTGAGCCGAACATGGGAACAATGTTGTCTTTTGTTTACACCGATGCCGAAGTTCGCTCTGACATTCTGCATTCCGCGTTAAAAGAAGCCGTTCAAAAAACATTCAATATGATTGTCGTTGACGGTGACACCAGCACAAACGACATGTGCCTGCTGACCGCAACCGGGAAATCCGGCGTTGTGATTCAGTCCTTTGAAAACACAAGTCTTTATGAGGAATTCCAAAACGCATTGGAAACCGTCTTAAAAGAGCTTGCGAAAAAGATTGCCAAAGACGGCGAAGGCGCAACCAAACTGATTGAATGCACTGTCGCCGGCGCATACACCGAAGATGACGCGATTGCCGCGTCTAAGGCGATTGTCCGCTCTCCGCTTGTTAAGACAGCCATCTTCGGCAACGACCCGAACTGGGGCCGTATTGTCGCAGCAGCCGGCTATTCAGGCGCGGATTTCGATCAATCGAAAATCACGCTGGAAATGTCTGACGGATGCAACAGCGTTTCACTCGTCAGCAACGGCAAAATTACGAAAAATGATGACGCGACGCTTGATAAATTAAAATCAATCATGGCCGCCGAAACAATTTTCATCAAAATGGATCTCGGAACCGGCGGAAAAGAAACAGCAACCGCATGGGGCTGCGATTTAACGTATGATTATGTCAAAATCAATGCTGATTATACAACATAATTTACAACAAAAAATTACAACATAATAAAAGTAATAAAAAATAAAAGTAAAAAAAGCAATAAAAGGCAGCATTTAAGAAATTAATAAAAAAGACAGTTTAAGAAAGAAATTCTTAAACTGCTTTTTCTTAAACTGCTTTTTCTTAAACTGCTTTTGATTTTTATATTTACTTTCCTTTTTTCTGTTTCTTACTTTTTTTGTTTTCTTTTCTCATTTTTGTTTTCTTTTTTCGTTTTTGTTTTCTTGTTTTTGTTTTCTTTTCTTGTTTTTGCTTTTTTCCTTGTTTCCGACCTTTATTTTCCGGATTTTTATTTTCCTGCTTTTAATCAGACCGGGGTCGGTACATTCCGGTCCGGTTTTTCTTTGTATGTTCTCTTTTCATCCGTTGCCGTTGCGGGGAAGAACAAAAAGATTTCAAACAAAATGCCGACCGGAAGAAGGATGCCGCCTGCCGGAACCACCAAAAAGGCAAGCGGCCAAATCCACCCTGTCAAACCGATGTCATGCAATCTTCGGTATGTTTGGAAAGCGAAGAAGATGACATACATCGCGGCGAAGACGGCAAAGGCAAATCCGGCAATCAATACAATTGTTCCCGCCGCAGCGGAAGCGGTTGTAAGGTATTCGGGAATAAAGGAGGCCATTGCCAATCCGATGACTGCCAGAATCCAAAATCCGACAGTTGTTGCAATATACGGCGCGCGTTTCACACGCCCGTGGAAAGTATAGTTTTCCATGATTGTGTTCACAAATTCCATGGGAAAATCACCTTTTATTCGAATTCTATCCTGTTTTCGTTGTCTTTCTTAAATTTTCTTATTTTTTATTTTGAATTGATTTTAATTGAGTTTAATTGATTTTGAATTTATTTTCTGTTTTTCCGTTTTTATGAAACGCCTCAAAAACGGAGGCGGTCGTTTATTACAAATTGAATGATTAAATTGAGATTTACAAATTGAATTTCTAAATTAAATTATACTGTTTAAAAATATATAATTAGTCCCAATAGTATATGGGAAATATGGATATACAATCAAATAAAAAAGAAAAAGATTTGACCGTTTTTAAAAAACATAATCCAGAAACAGAATTTTTAAAGAACGATTAATTTTAAAGCAGAAATATTTCATTAAATATTTACCGGCAAATCAACGCAGAAATAAGTGCCTTTCTCAGACGTGCTTTCAAAATGAACGCGACCGCCTAATGCTTTTTCACCGAGAAGGCGAACACTGAATAAACCGATCCCGCGATTGTTTCCTTTTGTCGAGAACGGGGTTAAAAATAATTGAGCTTGAGCCTCTTCGGGAATAACAGCGGTGTTATGAACCCAAAAACGAATCGTATCATCATGTTTGGATGAACCGATTTGAACAGAACCGCCTTTTTCGGTTGCTTCAACCGCATTTTTTGTCATATTGACCAAAATGCGCGATAACAGAACTTTGTCCGTCACGAGTGTTTCGGAAGGACTGTCAACGATTTCAATATTTCTTCCTTTTGAAACATCATGCGTTTTTAATTTCAGCGCAGTCAGTTCTAAAATATCTTTTGTTTTTGTTTTTTCCAAAACCGGCGCAAATTGATTGCTGTCGGCCCTTAAAAACTCACGGTGATATTCCAACTCTTCAATCAAAGAATCACATAAAACAAGCGCGTTTTCAGCGTATTTCTTTTGTTTGACGGGATCATCCGCCTCAACAACTAATTCTAAGAAACCGCGTAAACCGCCGGCTGAATTTAATACGTCATGCAAAAAGATAAAAGATGTTTGGCTTCGTCTTTCCAGTAATTGCTTTAATTCAGAATACTGTACCGTATCAAGTGAATCAAACACATCTTCATTAGATGTAAAAGCTTGGGGTGCCGTACATTTCTTTGTATTTTGAGCCATTCAATCAATCCGATTTAAAACAATTTTTCTTGATAATATCAAAATGCAATGCTATTATAAATAGATATCAAAAAACGGTCTATTAAAACATATCGGCAGACAGCATTACAAAATTAATAAAACCGTTGCCCGATTCTGCTGAGTGGGGAAATTAAAATTAAAAATGAATGTCCTCAAATTATTGAGGAACATTACATTCTTTTACAATTTCAGGCTCATTCGGTTTTGTCGGAGAGCGCAGAACAACAACATCCGTAATCGGCGCCTTTGCAAACGGCTGTTTTCTCATTGACAAAACATATCCGTCAGCCATCGGCGAAACCTTAAAGCGTGTTGCTTTCGTGATTTCACCGCAGGCGCATGAAACATCTGCCGTAAATCCTTTCAAAAGCGCAGATGATTTCACCTGGCACCGGCTGAGTTCAATATAATTGTCGTTGTCCAAAACCCCGTTCCAAAGAAACGGATTGGTCAGGTAAAGATGCTTAACTGCGCCGGCACCGCTTTCCCCGTCCGCTTTGGAAGAGGACGACACGAAAGACTTGGGCTCGGCAAAGTCACTGAAAACGGCTTTTAAATCCGGCAATTTGTCTGAAATTTTCTTAATTTCAGGCTGAGGCTTCTTCTCGGGAACCGTAATCTTGTATTCATCTTCATTTGCGCCGAGCATTTGAACCGCTTCAGCGTGAACGCCGGTAAAGTCAAGTGCAGATCCGCCAAGCGCTTCCAAAATTGCAGACAATGCATAAAAGCCCGTCAGCGGCGTGTCACCGGCTGCTGCCGTAATCGGAATCAAACGTCCTTCGGCATTCATCACAGAACCTTTCTTCTTGTAGATCGGCTCGGTTGCAATTACAACATCGGCCACACTGCAAGCGGTCGTGTCTCTTGATGAAATAACAATCGCGTTTTCCAAATTCTTGAACGTTTCTTTCATGTTGTCATTGAGACAGATGTCGATTAAATCAGAATCCAAACAAATCAGAACTTTCAATTCACCGGATTCCATTTTGGAAACGATGTCATCAAAAGACTGCTGCTTTGTGTGCTTGGACAAGTATCCCGCGCCGGTTGCGTTCATGAACGGGCGCATAAAGAGGAACTTGGATTTGCCGCCTGCGATTTCAACAAGTTCTGCCAAACGCTTGGCGTAAGTGTAAGGCGTCAAGTCGGAAATGATGACGGTATCCGCGTCGGGCGCGAATTCCTTCACGTCGTAAAGACTTGTATCGGGCTCAACCGTCACATTCTGCGTTGCAATCGGCAATTCTTTCAGACCGAAAGCGACAATCTCAGCGCCTTTTTCTTTGGCGTGAACCAAGCGTCTCACCAAAAGCGGGTAAGAGACGTACGGGTCGACAAAGAGATAGATTTTCTTGGCGGTTTCCACATCTTCGTAAGTGGTGCCGCGGCCGGTATAGGCATGGAGCTTACCAATGTCTTTGAAAAGACCGGTCATTCCCGTGCTGACAGGAACCCCGAGCTTCTCGCCGATTTTCATAAACGCCAAATGTTCTTCGTTGGTCGTTCCGCCGACAGAAAGAAGCGCGATTTCGGATGCTTTCGCGCCTTTTAACGCGTCAACCGTCTTCGCAATCGCTTCGTCAGTGGAAACCGATTTGCCTTTCACGCTTGAAACCGCCGGACAATAATTGCCGGCTAAATTCACGCCGAAGCGGCAGAGTTTTCCCTGATTGACGGGAGACGCTTTGCGGTAGTCGATGTTTAAAATCGGCGCGCCGCAGGATGTGCCTGTTTCAACCGCTTGCGTTTCAAGTTCTCTCATGAAAACGCCGCAGCCGAAACCGCAACCGTGACAGACAGTGGAATAAACATTTTCTTTAAATTTGGGATCAATGATGTCAGACATTACTGCACCTCCTCTAATTTGATTTCAAAGAAAGGCGGCGTTCTGTCGTCCATTCCTGTCACATAATTCAGTTCGTCCTGCATCGGGTTTGCGAACTTTCTGTAAAGCCGCGCAAGCGGAATATCTGCCGGGCAGACGTCAGAGCACTGACCGCAGCCGACACAAGAGTCCATCAAGTGCAGGAAACGAATCATGTGGAACAATGAAATGTCGTAATTGTCAACCGGGTCGTTGAAAGCGGTACATTTTGCTTCCGTGCCGCAAGCGCAGGGCGGACAAACCGTTCTGCACGCGCCGCAGCCGATACAATTTTCAAGCTCTTTCTTGAGATCCGTCATGGTTTGGCTCTGCATCGGCACAAAGACTTCTTCTTTGGTCTTGGCAGACATTTTCAGCATGATGCTGTTGACTTTGCCGCGGGCTTCTGCTGCAGGTTCACTGGCAACTTTCAACTCGGCGTATCCGCCGTCAATTGCATTTCTGAGGAATTCAGCCCCTTTTTCGGTCATGACTTCAACGAATGTGCCTTTGCCGGCATAATCGGGCATAACACCCCAGTTACCGCAAGCCAAATCCGCGTTGGTCGCGATTTTGACAACACAGTAGCGGCAGTTTTCGCGGCGGCCGTTGTCTTCTTCTTCCAATTCGTCAATAGACTGTGCGTGGTGTTCCCCGTCGGTAGTTTCCAAAATCAATTTACCTTTCTCGATTTCTTCGGCGCGGACATCATCGGGATTCACGCCGTAAACTTCCTCAGTCACTTTTCTGATTTTGTACGGCATCATTGTGCCGCCGCAGTTGAGACCGATTGTGAAGATTTTGTCAAGGTCAATCATATTACGTTTCTGCTGTTCGCGAATACCGCGCATGTCACACGGTTTGACGGCGAGCGCGATTGTCGCGTCATTTTGGAACTGGCGCAGATATTTGGTCGGGTTGGAAATCAGCATGTGCATGGAACCGGCCGATGCGTAAACATCTTCAACGTCGGATGTTAAAACCGGAACGGCTTCATACTGACTTGATTTCTTGAGAACAACAACATGTTCGACAAGTCCTTTTTCAAGCGCGCCGGCAAGGATTGATGTCACCAAACCGCCGGATCCGCCTTCTTTTCTGACTTCGTCGCGAACCGACCAGCCAATGTATTTGCCGCCGACTTGAATGTCGGACCCTTTCAAAACATCGCCGACGGTAGACGGTGCCGGCGGTTTCTTTTCAGGCGGCTTTCCTGCGGGCGGTGCGCCTGCCGGTGCCGGGTTTTCGGGTGCGGACATTTAGACCACCCCATCCTTTCTGAGCGGACTCGGGCCCAAGGCCTTCACCTTCTCAACCATTTCGGTTACAAATTCAGCGAACTGCTGACCTTCAGACGCTGAAATCCAGCGCAACATCAGGCGGTCGTCTTCCATGCCCATTTCATTGAGCATTGACTTGATAAATTTGTATTTGACAAGCGTTTTGTCGTTGCCGTTGACGTAGTGACAGTCACCGATGTGGCAGCCTGTAATCAAAACGGCGTCAGCGCCTTCTAAGAACGCGGTGTAAATATGCACCGGATCCACACGGCTGGAGCACATCACACGAACGACACGGACATTTGACGGCTGCTGGAAACGGGAAACACCCGCTCCGTCGGCACCGGCGTAAGAACACCAGTTGCAGCAGAACATTACAATTTTGGGAACGAATTCGCCGGAAGAGGCACAGCTGCTTGCGGCGGTTGTTTTAACCTCGGACATCAGTTCACCTCCTCTTCGAAATAGAATACACTCTTGACCTGGGAAAGCAATTGAACGTTGTCAAAGTGAGACTGGTCGATTGCTCCCGTCGGACAGGACATAGCACAGCAGCCGCATCCTTTGCAGGCTGCTGGATTAATCACAGAGCGGACGGCCTTAAAGGACAGACCTTTCTGTGTGACGACTTTTTCTTCCAGCGTAATCGCGTGGTACGGGCAGACATCTTTACAGGCGCCGCAGCCGACACAAACAGACTCGTCAACAGAAGAGAGTTCGGCCGGAGACAAAAGCGCGTCTCTGGAAAGAATCGTGCAGGCACGGGAAGCTGCTGCCTGAGCCTGAGACACAGACTCCTCAAACAGTTTCGGGAACTGCGCGAGACCGCAGACGAAAACACCGTCCGTTCCGAAGTCAACCGGTCTGAGTTTCGGGTGAACTTCCATGAAGAAGCCGTCTTTTGTAAGCGGCACTTTCATCATCGGACCGACATCGCGGTTGCCTTCTTCGGCCACCGTTGCCGCGCTGATAACAACGCAGTCGGCGTCTAAGTTGAAGTGCAAATTGATGGTGCGGTCGTGAACGGCGACCGTGTTTCCGGAAACGACCGGCGGTTCGTCCTTGTCATACATCATGAAATGGACGCCGAGTTCACGGGCCTTTGTATATTGTTCTTCGTACATGCCGTAAGTGCGGATGTCGCGATAAAGGACATAAATTTCCGCGTCCGGATTCTGTTCTTTGTATTGAATCGCGTTTCTGACCGTGTTGGTACAGCAGATTCTGGAACAGTACGGGCGTTCATCGTTTCGGCTGCCGGCACACTGAATGAAAACGACATTCTTAAAGCCGCTTTCGTTCTTGTCAATGGCTTCCTTGAATTCAAGCTGTGTTTTGACAATCGGATTTTCTTGGTAGCCGAAAAGTCCGGGCTGTTTTAATTCATGAGCACCGGTGGCAATGATAATAATACCGAAGTCCAATTCCTTGGCCTCTTTGCCGTCGGTGATAATTTGTCCTTTGAAGTTGCCGACGGATCCGCTGACATTTTCCATCACGGAATTGTAATGGATGTGAATTTTGTCATTGGACTGCGCTTTTTGAATGATTGTTTCAAGCTTTTCTTTGTAACTTTCAAGCTTTCTGATATTGCCGCCGAGTTCGCCGGTTTTTTCAATCAAATCAACTTCGTAGCCGTTTTCGGCAAGCTCGTTGGCTGCCGTCAAACCGGACACGCCGCCGCCGAGAACGACCGCGTTGTGAACAAGCGGCAGGGACTGGCTGTAAAGCGGGGTGTAGTACTTGACTTTGCCGATTGCCTGGCGCACCAAATCTTTAGCTTTGTGCGTTGCGTTTTCGGGTTCGTCATGGTGAATCCAAGAGCAGTGTTCGCGGATGTTCGCAAATTCGAAAAGCCACGGATTGAGGCCGGCTTCCTGGCAGGTCTGCTGGAAAAGCGGCTCATGCGTTCTCGGGGTACAAGCCGCCACAACAAAGCGGTTGAGCTTGTAGTCCTGAATCATATCATAAATGCGGCTCTGCGTGTCATCAGCGCAGGAATACATTTCTTCTGTCGCGATGACGACATTGGGCAATGTTGACGCGTATTCAACAACAGCCGGAACATCGACAACGCCGCCGATATTTGTTCCGCAGCGGCAGACAATCACGCCGATGCGCGGTTCATCACCAATCGGATTTTCAGGCGGAATTTCAACAACGGTTTCCAGGCTTTTGCGGGCTTCATTTAAAAGCGCGCCTGCTTTGGACGCTGCGCCGCTGGCTTGAGCGACGGATTCCGGAATGTCCTTCGGACCCTGAGCGACACCTGCTGTAAAGATGCCGATTCGGCTGGTTTCAGTCGGTGCTTCCAAATCGGTTTTAACGAAGCCGTATTTGTCAAGCTCGATTCCGAGAATCTTGGCAAGCTCAACAGAAGATTTCGGGGCTTCCAACCCGACGGAAAGGACAACCAAATCGAATTCTTCATGAATGACTTCGCTTTCTGCGCCTTCATATCTGAGGGAAAGCGCGCCGTCATTTTTGACATCCACGCCGGACGGGCGGGAGTTGATGAAACGAACGCCGTCGCTCTGTGCGCGGAGCGCGAATTCTTCGTAGCCTTTGCCGAATGTTCTGAGATCAATATTAAAGATCGCCACATCAACTTCGGGGTGGTGGTCCTTAATCAAACGGGATTGTTTGACGGCGTAGGTACAGCAGACGGAAGAGCAGTACGCTCTGTTGATTTCCGGGTTTCTGGAGCCGACGCACTGAATGAACGCAATCTTCTTCGGGAGTTCGCCTTTGGAGGTCTGAATGTGACCGGCAAACGGACCGGATGCGTTGGTGTATCTTTCAAACTGAAGCGCTGTGACAACGTCGGGGTGGTCGAAGCGGTAGGCTTCCAAGATGGTCGGATTGAAGGCTTCAAATCCGGTCGCCATGATGACGGCACCGACTTCGATGTCTTCAAATTCATCTTTTAAATCATATTTGACCGCGCCGCGCTGGCAGACTTTCGCACAGTTACCGCATTTGCCGTTCTTGATCATGAGACAGTTGTCGGGATCAATGGTGACGACTTTCGGAATCGCCTGCGGGAATTGGAAGTAAATGGCTTTTCTTTTGGAGAGGCCTTCTTCGAATTCGTCGTCAACTTTCTTCGGGCATTTGGCGAGACAGTCACCGCAGCCGACACAGTTGTCAACGTCGATGTAGCGTGTCTTCTTTTTAACAGTTAACGTGAAGTTGCCGACGTCGCCGGAAAGAGCGGTGACTTCGGAATAAGTCATTAATTTAATGTCGGGGTGACGGCTGGCTTCCACGAGTTTCGGAGAAAGAATACAAGCGGAACAGTCCAGTGTCGGGAATGTTTTGTCAAGCTGTGCCATGACACCGCCGATAGACGGTTTGGATTCAATCAAATAAACGCGGTAGCCGCTGTTGGCCAAGTCAAGCGCAGATTGAACGCCGGCAATACCGCCGCCGATAACAGCGACTGCGCCGACAGCATTTGCATTTGCCATATTTATGCCTCCTTTGCTTTCTGCTGAAGCGCCAATACTTTCTCTTCAAAAGCAGAGTTGGTTGTCATATTCATTTGAATGCCGAGCTCTTGGGGCGTGTAGCCGAATGCGAGTCCGAGCAGCTGAGAGTAGTGCAGAACCGGAATGTGGTAGTCTTTACCCTCTTTGTTGAGCTGAACCTGACCGGAGTCGAACTGCAAGTGGCAGAACGGACAGGCATCGACAATGCAGTCGAATTCGTCTTTCTGCAAAATAGCCAATTTCTTTTCGGTCATTTTCAATGTGGTTTCAAGGAAAGCGGACCGTGCACCGCCGCCTGCGCCGCAGCACATCATCTTTTCTTCGTAATCAACGCTTTTTGCGCCGGTCGCGTCAACCAACACGTCGAAAAAGCGCGGATTTTCAGCGCTGCCGAGTCCTTCTTTTTCTTTGGACGGGCGGATGAGGTGGCACCCGTAGTGAACGGCAACTTTAATGCCGTCGAGCGGAACGGTCACTTTTTCCTTGATTGTATCGGGTCCGACATCTTTTTCGAGGAATTCGATGATGTGGCGGACTTTTGCGTTTCCTTTGTATTCCAAACCGACTTCGCCGAGTTTTTCGTTGACTTTAGCTTTGTAGTCGGGGTCGTGCATTAATGTTAAGTTGGCTTCACCGAGTGAGCCGTAGCAGCCGTTGCAGATGGTAAGCAGATCCATTCCCATCTGTTCGGAAAGAACAACGTTGCGGCTGGCCATTGTCAACCATGTGGTTTTGTCAAAAGACTTGAAAACGCCGGGTGCCGGACAGCAGGAAGCGCCTTCAAGTTCGTGAAGGTCAACGCCTAAATCTTTCATGACCTTGCGGCTGGCAAGCTCGATACCGGGATAACGGTTCGGAGCAACGCAGCCGAGGAATAAGGAAAGGCTTTGGGGTTTGCCCTGTTTTTCAGTTTCTGTAGACATTTCTTGATAACTCCTGATAAATTTCATGACACAATGAATCGTGGGCATTGTGCTGTTTATTCTTTTTTATTCCTTTTGCGTGAGTGTGTCAAATTCGCAGGCTTTCAAGAGCTTGCGGACTTGTTCGTACGCTTCGGGATACATGTGTACGGTCGGCGGCACTTCTGTCAGGCCGAGTTCCAATCTCTTCTTTCTGTTGGAATCATTAATCGGCACCGCATGTCCCGTGTCAATCACGAAATGCGCGACTTCGCGGTGCGGTTCAAGCATTATGCCTTCGTGAACCGCCATTGTGCGCATGCGCAGAAGTGTATCGACGTTTAAAACGCCTTCCGGGCATCTTTCCTGGCATTTGTAACAGGTGGTGCAGTACCACAAATATTCGTCGTTTAAAATACGGTCTTTCATGCCGAGTCCGGCCATGCGAATGTATTTTTTAATATCGAATTTACTTTCAATATCCTTCATGGGACAGCCGGTGGAACATCCGTTGCAGTTGAAGCAAAGCAGGATTTTGTCCATTCCTTTTTCCCGGGTAAGCTCATTAAAGAAGCTCTTATCGATTTCAGATGAACTGACTGGATCTGTCATGAGTACTCCCTCTCTTAGTTTTTCAGATAGAATATGGTTTAAAGATATAAGTCAAAAAAATCAAATCAAAAATCGGCACCCAAATACGGTGCTCGAATAACAAACAAATACAGCATGCGAAAGCCGCCGAACCCGTTAAAATTTCGTTATTGATTTGAAAAAACCCCGCAAGAGACGTGCACGAAAATTGCGCGGGTTATGTAATGATAAATTATGAACATACACAAAAACATGAAATCCTATATAAAACCTGCCGTTCGGCTCAAAGGTTTACATATAAACCTCACAGCATTCATTTTAGTTTTTGTTTTATCAAAAAAAGTTAGGTTTACATTGACAAAATGAAGAAAAAAGAAGACACCGGGAAAAAAGGAAAGGGAAAAGAAAGCATCGGAAAATTGTACAAAAGCGTGGGGTGGTTTTTGAAAACATTTTGAAAAACGGCATTGATTGGCACCGGTTTGTGCGGTGGCGAGATGACAGGGGCAGCAACAGCGAGCAGTTGACGGCAGCGGCTGTAGTTGACGGCAGCGAGAGGCAAAGCGGAAAACGGCAGGCATCCGTGCCCCCGTTCGCGTAAGCGAACGGATGTGATAAGAAAGAGCAGATGCACGCAGTAGCACAAACAGATGCAGCAGCACAAACCAACGCAGCAGCACAAACAAACGCAGCAGCACAAACAAACGCAGCAGCACAAACCGACGCAGCAGCACAAACAAACGCAGCAGCACAAACAAACGCAGCAGCACAAACAAACGCAGCAGCACAAACAAACGCAGTAACACAAACAAACGCAGCAGCACAAACCAACGCAACAGCACAAACCAACACAGCAGCACAAACCAACGCAGCAGCGCAAACCGATGCAGCGAAGCAAAGACCCAATGCAAAACAAATGCAATGCAGATGCAAACAAACCTGAATTGATTGGAGAAGCTGTTTCCATTTTTTGCTGTATCGGCTGAGTACGAATCCGCAAATTTCCGATTTTTCATTCCGCTTCGCTCCATTCAAAATCGAAAATTAGCGGGTGGTTGCGTTGGGTTTTAATTATTTTCAAACCATACATCCGTTTTTTAAATTTACGGAAAAACCGATGTATCAATTATTTTTGATTTATTAATTGAAAGAAGAGAATTCTTAAATATCACGCCGTCCTTTTTCAAACAACGCGGGAGCGGCAGGGCGGCTGCGGGAATTCAATTTCCTGAGGAAAGTCTCCCCACCCTCTTTCAAATTTGCGGATGTTTGTGAAGAACATTTGGCGAGAGTCAAGGCTATGGCACAGAAACGATACCGGGCCGTGTTTGCGATGATGTGAAAAACTGAGGCGCACGGCGCACGGATGCAACGGTAAAACCCCGCAGGTGCAAGTTGTATCGGGAGTACGCGTTCGATTTGAAAGCGCGCCTGATGTTAAAAGACGCACAGCCGAATGCCGCCGTACATTTCATAAAATTCAATTTTATTGATGAATCAAAGATAAGAATGTTCTTTGAAAGTACAGAAAACAGAAGGGAGCTTACTCGCCGGACCCGCGTATTCATTTTAAATATTGTAAATAAATATTGTAAAATAGCGATTTTGCGGCACGCAAATTAATTCTCTGACGTTGCCGTTTCTTTTTTGCAACTATCGGCGGAAACGGATGTTTTTTTGGACGGAGCTTTTTGAATAATATCAATAATTTCACCGAGATTATTCAATTTATAATCCGGTTCAAAATAGAAATCGCGGTCATGATCATTGCGGTCACCGTATGCGGCGTACGCGGTTGTCATTCCCATTTTTTTGGCAGGAGCGATGTCGCGGCGAAGACTGTCGCCGATGTACATAGATTCATTTGCTTTTGCGCCGGTTCTGTTCAACGCGAATTCAAATGCGCCGAGATCGGGTTTTTTCTTGCCGGACATATCATAAGCGATGACATCATCAACCAATCCGTCTAATTTCACGCGCTTCATTCGGCGGAAAGCATTCTCAGTATCGGCATCCGTGACAATAATAAAAGAGCGGCCCATGTCTTTGACAGTTTCAATCGTTTCGCGAACACCGTCATAAAGCTCGACATTTTCGACTTTAACATCTTCATAGATGCAGCAGCATTCTTCAAAAAGAGGCTCGGAGAAAATATATTTTTCTTTTAAGTAATCTTCAATATTTTCCAGATTTTCAAACCCGTAGATGCCGCGAAGGAAATAAGAAAGCATTTCAAGAGAGTCACCTGTCCCGATTCTGTCAACGACGGCAGAGCAGGCCTCGACTTTAGCATGAACAAAATCAAAAAGTGTATTGTCCATGTCTGAAAAGACGTATTGAATCTCTTGTTTTTCATCCGTTGCCATTGAAAATTTCCTTTTAATTAATAAGTGATTCAAATTGATTACCGACAACATTATAAAGCTATCGGAAATTTGCAAAAATAAGAACAAGAGACATCAAAAGATATAAGAGACTGTCAGTCGGAAAATCAGAGAGAATCAGAGGAAAAATCGAGGAAAACCGGAAGGAAAAATCAGAAGAAAAACGGAAGGAAAAATCAGAAAAATCAGAGAGAAATCGGCAGAGAATCAGAGAAGAAATTCTTCTCCGACGTCCAAACAATTTAAACAGCAATTGATTTCGCCGTCGTCGTCCAGCCGGCAAATAGCGCGGTAAGGCTCGCCAAGCGGCTCCTGCCCCATTTTATAAGTGCCGTAATGCATCGGAATCAGATGTTTCACGCCGAGCACCTTTGCGGCTTCGGCGGCTTCATCGGGTGAAATGTGCGCGAATTCGGCAACGGAGCGCGGCGTATAAGCGCCGATCGGGAGAATAGCGTAATCTATTGACGGGAATAACTCGGCAACCGCTTCAAAATGAGATCCCCACGCCGTATCGCCGCCGAAATAAATCGTTTTATCATTGCAGCGAATGATGAAACTGCCCCAGAGTTTGTTGTTGCTGTCAAGGATATGCATCCGGGACCAGTGAAAACTCGGAAGGAAATAAACTTCAACGCCGGGCATTGTTTTATACTGCTGATACCAGCCGGCTTCCTGATAGTTTTTCGTGAAATATTTGAGATAGCTGCCGCCGTTGAGAGGGAGCAGTGCCTGCGTTTTTTTATTGCCTTTGAAAATTTTATAAAGCGAGCGCGTGTCGGCGTGGTCGTGATGCATATGTGAAATCAAAACGTAATCGACGTACTTGAATTCATCAATTTCACACGGAATCGGAACCATACGCGGGCGTGTCGGAAAACCGAAATAAGAGGGATCTGTCAGGAAAGTTACGCCGCCCAAGCGGATGAAAAAAGAAGCGTGGCCGAGCCAAACAATCATGTCATCCTCTGATTTGATGAAATCATCGTTCGGGCAGAATCCGAGACGATACGTGTCGTTTTTGCGCGCCTCTTTATGCGGGTTATTCAGCCGGGATTTCAAAAAATCCGCCATTTTAATCGGAGCGGGTTTCTCGTTTATAAAAGAACGGCCTTTCATGGGATTTCCTTTCCAGCCTTCTTTAATAATCGGAAGATCAGGGTTGAAGAGATATTCTTTTGCCAAAATTACACCTTTCGTTTTTGAAAATTAAAAATATTTTGTTTTGAAATATAAATTATAAAATAGAATATAAACTTTCTTAATTTCGGGAACTTTTTATAAAATGCAGGGTTTGTTAGGTCAAAAAGAAGAGAGGGAGAAAATGAAAGTTATCGGAATACTGGGAAGTGCGCGTGAAAACGGCAGCACGAATTATTTGATGAAAGAAGTGATGGAAGAGTCGGCTGCCAAAGGTGCCGAAACAAAAATCTACAATTTGGCGAAAATGAACATCGGCGCGTGTTTCGGCTGTGAAGCTTGCCGAAAAACAGGAAGCTGCGTCCGCAAAGATGACATGCATATTTTGTATGACGAGATGAAGACGGCAGACGCCATCATCATCGGAACACCGATTTATATGGGTGAAATGACAGGACAGCTCAAAACATTCATTGACCGCTGTTTTGCTTTAAAAGACGCTGACCGTAATTCACTTATTCCGGCGGGCAAGAAACTGGCAATTGTCATAACACAAGGCGCGCCGATGCCTGAACATTACGCAAAAACGCCTGAAAGAATTGAATATATATTCCAAGGTTACGGCTTCGTTCCGGTCGGAACGGTTACCGCCGTCAGCGTTCATAACACGGATGAATTGTTGAAAGACGAAACAATTTTGGAAAAAGCGCGTGAGCTCGGCAAACAGTTAATATAAATACAAAATATAAACACAAGACAGAAAATAAAAACAAAACATCGAAAATAAAAAACATAAAAAATAAAAAACATAAAAATAAAAACAAAGAACAAAAACGAGGTGGCTTTTTTGAAAGATTGTATGAGCGACGACATGAAGAGAAAAATTTCCGAACATCCGTGCTATTCGCCTGAAGCGCAGCACAAATTCGGAAGACTTCATTTAGCGGTCGCGCCGTCCTGTAATATTCAATGTAATTACTGTGACCGAAAATTTGACTGCGTGAATGAAAGCCGCCCGGGCGTCACCAGTGAAGTGCTGTCACCCCAAGAAGCGTTGGAGCGAACGACACGCATTTTGGAACAAAATCCCTACATCAGCGTCATCGGCATCGCCGGTCCCGGAGATCCGTTAGACAATGACGAAACTTTTGAAACATTCCGACTGATTCGTGAAAAGTTTCCGGAAATCACGCTCTGTATCAGCACAAACGGATTGCTGCTGCCTGACAGATTTGATGAGTTGCTGGAATCAAACGTGGAAACGCTGACAGTAACGATGAACGCATTTGATCCCGAGATTCAAAAAGAAATTATCAGCATGGTTTATTACGGCGGCAAAAAATACGAAGGAAGAGAAGCCGCCGAACTGTTGATTCAAAAACAATTAGAAGGAATTGAAAAAGCCGTCGAAGCCGGCATGACGGTTAAAATTAACACCGTTCTCATTCCGGGAATCAATGATAAGCATATTGTCGATCTGGCGAAAAAGATGAACGAACTTGGCGTTTACATCATGAATGTGATGCCGCTGATTAATCAGGCCGCTTTTGCCGACATTGTTCCGCCGACAGATCAGGAAAGAAAAGTAATCCAAGACGCTTGCGCGCCGTATGTCAAACAGATGAGACACTGCCGCCAGTGCCGGTCAGACGCTTACGGTTTGATCGGAAAAGATTTGTCTGTTGAAAAGCAGCCCCGCAAAAAAGAATTCAAACCGATCACGATTTCAAAAAACGATGAAAAGAATTAAGGAGCAAACTGTGTCCAATTTAAACCGATATTCCGGAGATTTACAAAAACTCGCCGAATCCATCCGCACTTTTGACGGCACCTCCCGAAAAGGACCGATTGCATCAGTTTCTGAAATATTCAAAGAAGTTGCCGATGCTTACGGCGGCTGCATTGCTGATTTCGGTGACGACGCGGCGGTGATTGATCTTGGAAACGGCGACGTTATTTTGCTTGCCGCTGACGGCATTTGGGGCAGGTTGATTGAAAAAAGCCCGTGGTGGGCAGGGTTCACGTCTGTGATTGTCAACATTAATGACATCGTTGCGATGGGCGGAAAACCGCTTGCGATGGTGGATGTCGTTTCATCAACAGATCCTGAAACGTTTAAAGAGATTTTTAAAGGAATGGCGGAAGGCATTAAAAAGTTCGGCGTTCCTGTTGTCGGCGGTCATACGCATCCGGAAGGGGAGAAATCGCTTTCCGTTGCGATTGTCGGCACCGCTAAAAAAGAACACATCATTCGAAGCGATTCAGCAAAACCGGGTGATGTCGTTATTTACGCGATTGATTTGGACGGGCGGACCGGACCGAATTCGCCGTACAGTTTTGAATCCGTTTCTTCAAAAACACCTGAAGCACTTCGAAAAATGTATGAAGCCCCTCAAATTGTCGGGCAGCGACAGCTGGCAACCGCTGGAAAAGACATCAGCAACCCGGGAATCATCGGAACGCTCGGCATGCTGTGTGAGACGAGCAGCGTCGGCGCGCGCATTCGGTTGGCGGACGTGGTGATGCCTGAAGATTCTGAAATTACGGTTGAGAGATGGATGCTGATGCATCCCGGAACCGGATTTGTTTTGACGGCAAACCCCGAGAAAGCGGAAGAATGTATGACTGTGCTTCGTGACGGCGGCATGACGACAGCGATTTGCGGTGAAATAACGGCGGAGAAGAAAGTCATCATTGCGGATGATAAAAATACAGCTGTCGTTTTTGATTTTGAAAAGGATAAAATTACGGGAATTCGGAAATAATTCGATGAATAGTCGGATTAAATCATAATTCTAACTTTTTTAGATAACAAATATTACCTGAATATGAACGTTAATATAACGGGCTTAACTTAATCATTGAGTTATGGAACCGATGGCAACTCTTATTGTGATAGGAATTTTGTCAAGTGTTTTTATATTCGGGTTGAAGACGGGGATCGGCTGCGGTTTTTCAAAAACCGGCTGGAAAGTTGTGTTTGTCTTGTGTCTTTTATACTTCGGTATCGCGCTTGTGGCGGGTTATTTTATGGATGCGATTGATGTCACATCCTTTATGAGTTCACCGTTAGCTTCCGCGATTCATATTACGCTTGCTTTATTCTTATTGGGCGGTGGCATTGTCACAATGAAAAAGTGGCATGCCGGCTGTGATGTATCGAATAAAACTTTTTTGATTATGGTTTTACCGTGTCCGGTTTGTATGGCCGCGCTTCTTGTTTCATGTGTCGCGCTTTCAACCGTTGTTGAATTGGACGGCATCGTTATCGGCGCATTGGTCGGTATTGTTTTTGTGCTTTCGATTTTGCTGACAACTTTTGTCATGAAAAATTTGAGCAAAATGACGCAAAAACTGCATATCAACTTCGCGGGAACACCTGACACGCTTGGCGCAATTATGGTCTTTATCGGCCTTTTCTATTTGATTGCGGCCATTATGATTCCGGCTTACATCGGCGCAAGCGCTGCACGTTCAACGATTCCGATTGTATTCGGAACAGCCGAACTCACGGTTTTAATCTGTGTTTGTCTGCTGGTTGTTTTTGGTGCCGCTTTAACGGTCGCCGCTGACAGAAGCCGGGAAAAAAGTGCCAAAGGACAATGAAAAGAATAACAAAAAGATGTTATGAGGATTAAAATATAAACAAAATAGGAACAGGGGAAAATATGGCAGAGATTGCATTATTATCTGATTTCGGGTCGACCGTATCATACATTACGTACATTTTTTCAAATTCGCTTTTGTATCCGGTCATGCTTTTATTGATTTTATTCGTGATTTTATCACTGATTTTGGCCGGCGAATTTATTACGGAATACACACGCCGACACAGAGACCAAAGAATTTTGGAAAAGGAAACGCACAAAATCAGCAACATTATGGAATCATCGGCTTCGGCAGAATCCAAATACAAAGAAACGGCATCCGTTCTCAGAAGTTTTGACGGAAATCAAACGCAAATGGTTGCCGCTTTTGCGAAAGATGCCGCCGTTTCGGTAGAAGAAGGCGACTTGAAGCACGTTGAAAAGATTGCGGACGATTATGAAGTCCGCATGATGAAAAGAACGGAAAAGACCAGAATTATTACAACGGTCGGCCCGATGCTCGGTTTGATGGGAACATTGATTCCGCTCGGCCCTGCTTTAATCGGCTTGACCGACGGCAATATTGATGAATTGGCAACAAACCTTGTGATTGCTTTTGCTACGACCGTCATCGGTTTGTTTGTTGCGGGCATCAGTTTCTGCTTGACCACGATTCGCAACCGCTGGTACTGGCAAGATATGATTGATATTGATTACATCATTGACGCATTGGAGGAAAAGAAATGAGCCGCCGCTCCAGAAAGACGAGACGCGGTTCACTATTTTCACAGAATACTGTTGAGAATCCGATGAGCAGCGTCGGAAACGTTTTTGACGTGGCGATGGTTTTCTCCGTTGCTTTACTTGTTGCAATTGTCATGTCAGCCGGATTGACCGAACTGTTAACAGATCAGGACATTACAATCGTTAAAAATCCGGGTCAAGAGAATATGCAAATTATTCAAAAAACCGAAGAAGGCATCGAGATTATGGAAATCAACGCGGAAGAGCAGATCGGCGGCGGTATCGGCGACGTTCTCGGAACAGCATATCGTTTAGAAGACGGGCGCGTCATATATGTTCCGGAAGGAAATGAAACGATCGGCGACTCAAACGCGGCTGCAAGTAATGAAACATTGAGTTAATCATTTCGATTAGCTCCTTTTTTTATTTTTTCGATTCTGTTTTTATTGATATTTAAGATTCATAAAACCCGAAGGGAACTTTGCGATTTTTTCAAAATTTGTGCGGCTCGCGCGCGCAGGCGTCACCCCAAAACAATTAACAAAATAGAGAGAATGTATTACCCACAAAGATTACAATTATTATCTAAAAATTTGAGTTTATATTCAATGAACACCTTGAATAATAAAGTCAACTCGTTTCGAAAATATTCATGCCGAAATAAGAAATTAAAAAGGCAATCGGGTTTGAGTTATTAAATAGACAATATAAAATTGGGGAGTTTATGAATGATTTCAACAAGGAAAGTAAAGATTCTTTTTGTTTTAACACTATTACTTTTTTCAATGATTCCGACAACAATCGCCGGTGGTGGAAATAATCCGGATAAGATTGATGTTTTGTATATCGGATGGGCCGATGTGAGTATGCTTAACATGCCCATTGCCGAAGAGATGGAAATGTATTATAAAGACGACTTTACAATCACAATTTTAGATTATTTTGCAATGGATTCATTAACAGCAGAACAACTGAAGTTATATGATATTGTGATTTGCGATATGATTTTCTTTGGAACAGTGGATTCTGAAACAGAAAATATGTTCAAAGAAGCGCATGATGCAGGTGTCATGCTCATCGCTTTTGCAAACGACGGTTCTTCCGGAACAGTGACACCCGAGTTTTTTGATTTCAGAGACACAGCTGAATTGACGGTTTCAAAAAAATACACTGAAAATCAAATTAAAATTTTCTTTGACATGTATAAAGACATGAAAGATTACATGTCAATTGATTCCGAAAAAGAAAAAAAGCTGAAACAAGTCTACACAGAAAATATTCTCATGTATTTAGCCTCGTTAAGAAGTGAACATGATGACATAACAAACGATTGGGAAAAAATAGATATTACGTACATCAGCTTTAACGCTCACTCTTATTGGGGATCGGTGAACCAATACTCTTCATTTATGAATTTTACATTTATCAATTTCTGGAATGATGCGGGAAAAGAGAAACTCATAGAAATGGGAAATTCCGGCGATCTCAAAAAACAGGATTTAATTGTCGTATACATGACGCCTTGGAGCAATTTTGAAGCAGTGTATAATGAAATTGATTCGGATAAACAGCCGGACCTTGAAAAAATATACACATTCGGAGGATCCGGATTCGGAAATGAATCTTGGTTTGACGGATACGATGAATCGGATGCGAAAGGAGAAATCAATCAACAATCTCTGATTTACTGTGCAATAGAATTCACCGAATCTGCACTGACAACAAATTGGGTTTTGAAAGAAGGAACACCAAAATACGGCATATACCACCCGGATTTAAAATATGTCTATTACGAAAACTTAGATGATTACCTTAAAGAATACGAAACAGCCCCCGGTCCGTGGGATACACCGAGGTATCAATACAGCGAATCGAATTTAACAGTCGGCATTTGGTTCCATAAATCTTATTTTTCGGATCAGCGCTACAAAATTATTGATGATTTAATTCATGATTTGGAAGGAAAAGGCATCAATGTCATCGCAGGTTACGACATATTTCAGGAAACAATTGATGGAGACGGCGATCCGATAAACCCGATGATGAAATATTACGCTAAAAACGATAAAGTGATGATTGATTCCGCGATTTCAATTAAAGATTTCGCGTTGAGTTACAATGATTATGATGCGGGCATTGAATGGTTGGAAGAATTAAACGTAACCGTTCTGAAAGCGGTGATTGCTTCAACCGGCGATTCAATCGAAGGCATTCCCAAAGATATGCTCATTTATTCAACCGTTTCGCCAAACAGAGATGGCATGAGCGATTTCATTATTCTCGGAAATCTTGGCAAAGACGGACCCGAAACGTTTGATGAACAGAAAGATTGGCTGGCAAACCGCGCCATAAAGTGGGCTTATTTAAAATCCATCGAAAATGAAAACAAAAAAATCGTCATCATGTACTACAATTATCCGCCGGGTAAAGCAGACATCGGCGCGAATTATTTGAACGTGATGAAAAGTTTTGCCGGAACCGATATTGACGCGTCGGAGACATACACCAATGTCGGCGGTCTTTTAAGAGAGATGGATAAAGAAAAATATACAGTTTCATTCAATGATTTGCCGATTGAGAAGGAAGAATTGAATGACACGACTCTTTTAAATTTGGTTTACCAACAAGGCATTAATGTCGGCGCATATGCCCCCGGCGTTTTAGATGAAATGGTTGCAGGCAGAGGCGACACGGCTGATGAAGACTGGTGGGGCGCGACATTAGTCCCTGTAGAAGAATATAAAGAATGGTTTGATGAAACCATTCAAAATGAATCCATCCGAAAGAACGTGATTGATTCTTGGGGTGAACCCTGGGATTATACGACCCCCCTGGATGCGGATCAAAGCGGCATGATTTGGGAAGACGAATACGGAAAACGCTTCTTTGTACTGCCCGCCGTTCGTTTCGGAAACGTATGGCTGATGCCGCAGCCGGACAGAGCGCTTGCAACCGACAAAGCATTTTCATACCACAGCGGCGACATTCCGCCGACACACCAATATATTGCATATTATTTGTGGCTGAACAATGAATTCAAGCCCGACGCGATTATCAATTTCGGAACGCACGGAACACATGAATGGCTCCCGGGCGCAGCATACGGATTGAGCGCAAAAGACGATTTATCACCGCTTCTGCTGCAGGACATTCCGAATATTTATCCGTACATCGTCGCGAATGTCGGCGAAGGATTGACAGCGGAATACCGCGGAAACGCGCTTATCATTGACCACATGACACCGCCGATGATTCGCTCGAATCTGGATTCAAATGCTGATTTAAAATATTTGGAAGAAGAGATTCAGGCTTATTTCATCGGGCAGGATGCCGGAACAAACAAACAGCGTCAGGCAGCAATTGTTGACAGGATGTTTGAAGCGGGCATTCATGATGTCATCGGCACGGAAAAATACAAAAAAGCGATTAATTCCGCCAATCCTGAAAAGGTGACGGAAGCAGATATTAAAACGTATCTGAAAGAGATGACATACGACGATTTCTCGATTTTCTTAAAAGATGATTTGTATGACTATATTGAAACAATAAAAGAATCAACCTTGCCGTACGGTATGCATGTTTACGGAAAAAGCCCGACAGAAGACCAGATTTCCGCAATGCTTCGCGCCATGTGGGGTCTTCAGTTTGATGACGCTCTTTACAAAGCATATTATGAAGAGAAAAAGTATGTCGGCATCCCGTATGAAGACAACGGCAAAATTCACAGCCTTGTTTCAGACATGTCAACAAAAACAACCCCGTCGGAAATGATTGATTTGCTGGAAGCTGCCTATCCGGACGCGGAAGCCGCAAAGCATGAATCAGTCGTCCAATTCATTTTCGGCCCGGTTATGTATTTTGAAGGAAAGGATAATGCAGCGGATGTCATTAACAAATGGAAAGAAACAGGCGCATGGGATGAATTAATTGACGAAGTTATCTTTGCATATTATTTCTATGCACCTGCCGCCCCTGAAAAAACAGAATTGGAAGGAAAAATTACAGAAGTGGTAACATACTGCATTGACCATAAAGCCGAAAACGGCGGAAAAGTTGATGCGGAACTGATTAACGAAGCGTTATCAGCGACATTTAAAACACAATCTCATCAAAACAAAGCTGTTGTTTCGTATTTGACAGGCTACGCCCGTTTGGACTACGCTCAGAATTTGAGAGATTGCGGCGACTCGGAAATGAAAAGTATATTGAAAGCAATGTCCGGCGGATATATTACGCCGAATGCGGGAAATGATCCGATTCAAAATCCGAGCGCGATTCCGACCGGAAAGAACTTCTATGGTATTGACCCGACAAAGTTCCCGACAAAATCAGCATGGGAAGTCGGCAAATCTCTCGCGGACCAAATGATTGCGGATTATTATCTAAAATACGGAGAATTCCCGGACACGGTTGCGTTCTCCCGCTTCGGCGTTGAATTTATTCGAGATGAAGGTGCTTTGGAAGCTTGCGCGCTGTATCTCCTCGGCGTTGAGCCGGTCTGGGATGCAAACGGCAATGTTGATCCGAAAAGTGTCAAAGTGATTCCTTTGGAAGAGTTGGAATTTACATACACGGATAAAAACGGCAAACTGCAAACAGAGAGGAGACCGAGAATTGACATCCTTTACACAACAGCCGGCATGAGAGATGCTTTTGGTGACAAGCTGAAACTGATTAATGTCGGTGTTAAAGCTGTTTCTGATTTGGATGAGTCTGATGAATGGAATTATGTCAGGAAGAACACGCAAAAGCTTTTGAAAAATCCGGCAACGAAGGATTTGGCATATGTCAGATGTTTCGCAAATGAACTCGGGAACTATGAAATCGGAACGGGCAATCAGATCAGTGCCAGCGGTTCATGGGATGATCCGCAGTCAATTGTGGACACTTATTTGAAAAATATGGGTTACGCTTACGGCGATGACAGTTCGTGGGGTGTCAGCGCTCAGGAATTGCTGAAAGCTTTGCTGAAAAATGTGGATGCTTCTGTTCATGCGGATTCGTCAAACCTTTACGATACGTTGGACAATGATGACTTCTTCCAATATTTCGGCGCTTTGAATATGGCTTCTAAATATCTCCGTGACGACAATAAAATGCCGGAAATGTATGTCGCTGACACAAAGAATGTTGGCCGAAATGCAAGATTCAGTAGCGGTCAGATTTACGGCATGAAAGAATATTTGAACATCGACCTGGAGTCACGTTATCTTAATGAAGAGTGGATTAAAGGAATGATGGAATCCGGATATTCGGGATCGACAATGTATGCCGAATTTGTTGACAATTTGTTCGGATGGGCGGTCACTTCTGACGGCGATCTTGTCAGTTTTAAGAACTGGGAAGCGATTTACGATATTTATGTCAATGATAGATTTGACCTCGGATTGGATGAATATTTCAAAGAAAATCCGTACGCGTATCAATCAATTACTGCCAGAATGCTTGAGAGTATCCGCAAAGATTACTTAACGGCCGATCCGACTCAGAATCCTGCGGAATATGAACGCCAAATGGAAAAATTGTCAGAGATGGAAAAAACGCTTGTGAATGAATATATGCAGTCTGTCATTGATCAGGGAGTTTCCTGCTGTCACCACACTTGCGGCAATGTCATGTTTGATGAATTTATGAAAGGGCAATTGTCTGTGCTTGGCGTTGATCCTGATAAAGAACAGCTTTATTGGGATAAAGTAACCGGCGCCACGTATCGTGAAGAACCTGTTTTGCCGCCGAAATCTACAGGATCTGGCGGAAGCGGCTTCGGATCGGCAACTTTGGGTGACGCAGGTGAGCCTGCAGAATCGAATCAGCCCGAATCAGGCGAAGGATATGGAACGGACGGCGGTCAGGCAGGAAACACCGCGCCGGAAGTGACCGGATATCAGATGACAATGCTTGAATCGGTTACAAATTCTGTAAAGGATTTCATTGCCAACCCGACATTTTCATCATCCAGCCTCATTGCAATTGCTTTTGTGATTCTGGTTGTCGGCGCTGTATTCTTCGGTTTCAGAAGAAGAGGAATTTAATTAAAATCTTCACTCTTCGAATTTGAAAGAAGGAGTAATAATAGAAAGGACAAACAAAAAAACAAATGAAAAGACAAACAAAAAGACAAATAATAAATAAAAAAGACAAATAATAAATAAAAAAGACAAATAATAAATAAAAAAGACAAATAAATAAAAACAAACGAATAAAAAGCAGAGGCGATTGATTCGCCTTTGCAGTATTTTTTAAAAACGAATAAAAATCAGCTTTCCAGCCAAATTTTCATTTCTTGTTTCATGAATTTCTCGGCTTCCAAAACGTTTTCGAGCGGACCGCGAAGGGCGATAACCGGCGTTTGCGCGATTTCAGGTTCCGTAATTGAAATCAGACGGTCAACGGCTTCCAGTTCAAACATTTCAACCATATCCATAATGATTGACATCGGAACGCCCATCGGAATAACCAAATCATAAAGGTCTTCCAGCTCGGCGTTTTCACCAGACATTTCTGCCAATTCAAAGCGTTTTCTGTTGATTAAATCATGAAGTGATAAGACTTTTGTCATAAATATCCCGAATCCTTTTTGTTTTTTTAGTTTTTCTTTAATTATTTCCGTTTGGATTTGATTTGACACTTAATACATTCTTCACCTATTAAAATCATAACGATTCGGATTCAATACAAAGTAAAAAGGATAAATAAAGATTCGAATCAAAGGGATTTGAACCCACGAATCAAATCCCGCTTGAAGCTTTTACCCAGGGGTTCAGAGCCCCTACAGAAAATCTAAAAAATGAGAAAGATTCAAAAAGTATGAAGCAGTATTGGAATAAAAAAGGTGAGATAATGCAGGAATATAAATTAAAGCGCGGCTACACGCCCGACATTGAAAGAATGAGAGATTTGCTGACCGAATGTTTCGGAACAGAAATTAAAGAAGCGGACGGAAAATTAACCACGTCTTACGGTGTTTTAAAAGAAATCAATGTCTGGATGAACGCAAAAAAGCTCTGTGTCGACACGGTTGCCGACAGCACTGTCACTGACGACGCTGTTATTTTGGACTCAAACAAACGCTTCAGAACCTTTTTGGACAAAGGAACCGGCTATTCTTCCAAAGATCGCATCAAAAATGCGAAAAAGGAAGTCGGCGGCGAATAAATTTTCAAGATTATATGTAAAAAGGGGAAGAAAAGACTCCAAAGAAATACCAAAAGATTAATATGAGAGGTATTCCTTTTTGGAGTCTGCTTATTTCCATCTTTTTACGGAACAGGCAAACCGATTTTTATATATAAATAAACACAAGCGCCTCAATGGCTTAGGGGTATAGCACTTCCTTGGTAAGGAAGAGGTCGCGGGTTCAAATCCCGCTTGAGGCTTTTTACTTTTTTCAAAAATATAAATTAAATAGCGAACAGTGTCAATAAAAAGAGAACAGGAAATTAAAAACGGATAAAATACAAACAATTTGTATTTCATCCGCCATTAATTCAATCTGTTTTATGAATATAATTCAGTAAGAACAGACGAATTACATTTTTTCTTTTGCGTACCATACGCCGACGGCGCCGATGATCAAGAGGATAAGACCGCCGATCATTGCCGTGACTTCGTAGCCGACAACATAGGAAAGTGCCCAAATACCAAAGTAAGCAAGGGCGCCGAGGATCAAAACGATCGCTCCGATGACAGCTACAATCGCTGAGACATATGTTACGATTTCTTTATTTTCCATAATGATAACCTCCGCAGGTTTTATACCTGCAAATATATATTTAAAAATGAGAATATATAAATGTAATTGAAAAATAATGCCGTATAGATTATGCATACATTCCGCCATTTCAGGAAAAGAAAATAAAAGTTAAAAACCCGGTTGAAAAAGGATAAATTTAAATATAAATTAAAATAAATTTAAATGCTTTAATAATATTTTGATAAAGAGGTGTTATGAATGGCAGAAATAAATAAAAGTTTGATTTTGCTTTTTGAATTACTCATTGCAATCGGCGCAATTCTTTTCCTTGCAGGCCTTTGTATCGGCATTTTTAAGTGGGCTGCTCCGATTACATCTGAAATCGGCGTTGTTCTCGGCGGCGTTGTTGTTTTGATTTTCGGTTTCGCATTGGCACTTTACACAACAAGAAGCGAACAAAAAGAAATAACGGCATAATCCGCAAAAAGCAAAGTTTCTGTCATACGAGCATAAAATCATCAATAAAAGAGTTAAAAATTGAATTAAAAAATTAGAGGGCCGGGACCGAGAATCGAACTCGGGTCAAAGCCTCCACAGGGCTTCAGGATAACCTTTACCCCACCCCGGCCACATTACATTTTTAATAACGGGAAGAAGAATAGAAAGCGCTTTTTAGGAAAGCACTCCATAAAACCTTTTTTTTAATATAAATCTTTCGAACAACGAAAAAACGAATCTGAACGAAAGAAAAAAATTAATCCTGTGATTGCTTCATTTTCTCCGCCCATTCTTCATCAGACATGGACAAATCTTTGTCGCCGCAAACGCGCATTCTTTCAAACGTCAGGATTTTACGCGTAACCAATTTGCGTTTACCGCACCAGCCGGCTTCCGGATAGTTTTCATTGACAAAGTTAACGAGTTCGTCATCCGTCATTTTTTCCATTTTGTCTTGAAGCGCAAGCAAATGTTTTGCAATATCATCCATAATTAATTCTCCCGTGATTCATGATTTGAAAAGAATGATTAATGGTCTGCGAATTATTTAAAGCCTGCCATCGAATAAAAAAGAAGAGACAGAGGCGTAAAGCACTCTGAATAGAATGAATTAGACTCACCCTGTAGAATTAATTAAAATCATTCGGCTTTAAAGAATAAAGCGCAATGACACATTCCGTCCTGTTCAATTTCGTCAGCATGATAGATACAGGGACAAATGATTTTGCGGTCTTCTTCTTTATCACCAAGAACGATGCGGCACGGGCAATATTGGGCACCGTATTGTTCACGGCGTTTTGCCAAACCTTCATAAACCAAATCCAATTCTTCCGGATTCGGATTCAGACGGTAACCTTTTTTAGCAGCATATTTTTCAGCATATTGACGGACTTTTTCTTTTGTTTCTTCAAATGTCATTTGACCACCCGATTAACGTTTTCATTATAAGTTATGTGTTTTTCCATTTTTAATTTTATTTATTTTTTGAAGTGAATCGATCAATTAATCGATCAATCAATAATTAATTCAATAGAGTTGATAAATAAATTTCATTAAAGATAATTAAGCGTTCCGTCGGGATAATTAAGCGTCCGTCAGAATAAAATTTAAAAAATGAATTTCATATGGGCGTAATTATTTCCCATATCCTCGTAAATTCAATATCCAATTGTATCATATAGAGAAGAAACCATTTTTAAGTTATAGAAAAAGACTTGGCATAGAATCTATTTTTAAGTATAAAAAAGACAATCGGGATTTATAAAAGCGAGCAAGAGGAAAACCATGACAACCATTGCAATTGTTTCCTGCCGGATTTTTGAAGATGAATTGACGCATTTGATGAAAAAAGAGCAGCAAGAAAAAAAAGTACGTTTGTTTTTGATTGAAACTGAATTTACCGATACGATTGAAAAAAAATTCAATTCAGACAATGTCATTTATGAAAAAATTCAAAACAACCGAATTGAAGAAAAACTCAAAGAGCCGACAGATTCACAAAATACAATCCTCCTGCGATTGATTGAATTTTCGATGGAAGCACGCCCCTCTGAAATTAAAGACACTGTTTATGAAAAAATCAAACCTCTTCAAGAAATCACTGACGGCATCATGGTTTTTTACGGTCTTTGCGGCAACGTTCTCGGCTCCATTGAAGGAGATCTCAGCCGTCCGGATTGTCCGGTCCGTATTCTGCGCGATGAAGACGGCGACATGGGTGACGACTGCATTTGTATTTCACTCGGCAGCCGAAAAAAATATCTGAGTATCCTTCGAACCGACGGTCGCCAGGGAACTTACTTCCTGACCCCAATGCAAGCCGCTCACTGGAGAGAGATTGCATATGCCAGTGCGCTTACGCCCGATCCGAATGATGATGAAATGCTGAAAATGGTTTTTGAGTATTCCAATTATAAAAATGTCGGAAAGGTGAAAACCGGATTGCCGTATGAAAATGAATTTGACGGGATTGTGGATGATTTCGCAAGCAGGTTCAATTTGAATGTAATTGAATACGACGGATCGCAATCAATGATTGAAAAATCATTTGAAAGATTTATGAAAGAATTGGAAGCTTGATTCGGCTTTCAATCTATTTTTCTTTTTCATTCCGTTTTAACGTCCCTTACGATCTTTTACTCTCTTTTTATTCTCTTTTAAGATACATTTTTTACATTTATTTTTTCCATATTTCGAGTTTTTAACAAAAAATCAGTATAAATTTGAATTTTAAAAAACAAAAAATGGCTAAAAAACGGAAGGCAGAGAAAGACAGTAAAAGAACTGCGAACGAAATCAAAAAATATAACTTTTTAAGCATAATCAATGGGAAAATTTATTAACCCGTTGGATTCATCAATCAATGAGTATTGTTTTTCAATTTTATTTTTCGAATTTTCAATTAATATCAAATAAAACTAAGCAAGGATATTTAAAATGAGTCATGAAGCTAAAACGATTCCTGATTACGATTATGAAGCACTCGGCTTGATGGTCGGTTTAGAAATTCACCAGCAGGTGGATTCACCGACAAAACTTCACTGCCGCTGCCCGAATATTTACAGGGAGCCTGAAGAATCGACACATGAAATCAGAAGATACTTGCGCCCGAAAGCCAATAATTTGGGTATGATGGACCGCGCCGTTGTCGAACAGACACAGGCCAACCGTCAAAACAGATACAAAGTTTTTGACACAACTTGTCTCGGCGACATTGATGAGGCAGGACCGGCGCCGGTCAGCCCCGAAGCTTTAAAAACGACACTGGAAGTGTCAAAACTGCTTCATACAATTCCCGTAGACCGCGCGCATGTGATGAGAAAAATTATTGCTGACGGATCAGGCCCCGGCGGTTTTCAGAGAACAACTTTCATTGCCGGCAACGGTTGGATTGAAACGGAATCCGGAAAATGCCGCATTGCCAGTTTATGTCTGGAAGAAGAATCTGCGCCGAAGATGGAAGAAACCGATGAATACGTTATGTTTTCATTAGACCGCCTCGGCATTCCGCTGATTGAAATTGCAACCGAGCCGGATATCAGAACGCCGGAGCAGGCGTATGAAGTGGCATCCTACATCGGCATGTCCCTCCGTTCAACACTTGGTGTGAAACGCGGCATCGGAACAATCCGCCAGGATGTGAATGTTTCAATTAAAAACGGGACGCGTGTTGAAATGAAAGGCGTTCAGGCTTTATCAATGATTGGCGAAATCATCAAGCGTGAAATTTTCAGACAGCTGGCACTCGCCGAAATTAAAGATGAATTGAACGCAAAAGGCGCATCCGTTGATACAACGCTTTATGATGTGACAGATATTTTTGCAGAAACAAAATCTAAAGTCATCATCAACAGCGCTAAAAACAGAAAGATTTTGGCCATCCGCTTAAAAGGATTTGACGGCTATATCGGCAGAGAAGTCCAGCCCGGCAGAAGACTCGGAACAGAACTATCCGAAAAAGCCAAAGCGGTTGGTGTTTCCGGTTTGTTTCACACGGACGAATTGCCGAATTACGGCATCACTGCCGAAGAAGTTGAAAACCTTAGAAAAGCAGTTGGCGCAGATCAGGACGATGCTGTGATTATGATTTCGGGCCGCTCGGAAATTGTTAAAAGAGCCATGGAATCGGTTCTTGACAGAGCGGAGCAGGTTTTAATTACAATTCCACAAGAAACGCGCTATGCGCTTCCGGACGGCAATAATTCATACATGAGACCACTCCCGGGAGCCGCCAGAATGTATCCGGAAACTGATTTGCCAACCTTTACAATCAACCGTCAGGAATACATTGATTTAACGGTTCCCGAGCTTTTGATTTCCAAAGCTGAACGTTACGGGAAAGAATACGGCATTAACAAAGAATTTTCGGAAATGGTTGCTTTTTCCAAACATATGCAGCTTTTTGAAAAACTAGCTGATAAATACAAAGGAAACGAATCCGTCACACCGACTTTGCTTGCCAGAACATTTACCGGCGTTTTACCGGAGCTGAAAAGAGAAGGCTTAGATATTGATTCAATCACCGATTCCAAGTTTGAAGAAATGTTTGATTTAATTGCAGACGGCTCACTCCCGAAGGATGCATCCCGCAACATCTTGGTAATTATCTGCAAGGATTCAAAATGCTGCATCGCCGAAGTTGCCGAACAGCTCGGCATCGGCGCGGTTGACAGAAAAGAAATCGAGGAATATATTGACAGCATTGTTGCTGAAAAGAAAGACTTCGTTGCCGAAAAAGGCCCGGCGGCAGTCGGTCCCCTCATGGGAATCGTCATGGAAAAATACCGCGGCAAGATTGAAGGCAAAGAAGTCAGCGCAATGTTAAAAGAGAAAATTGATAAGATAACAAAATGATGAAAATCATTTTGAAATCTTTACTTTTTTAAATTTATTTTGTCTTTTAAATTTAAGTTATAATTCGTCTTTTTCTAATTTTACTTCGTTCATTTTTTATAAGATTTATTCAAAAAGAACTATGCCGGCAAATCAAAACAGAGAGGAGAGCCGAGAAGAAATAAGAATTAGATCAACAGACAACAAAAAATGATAGCAAAAAATGATAGCAAAAAATAATACCAATAGGACATATATCAAAAAAATAGAAAAATGAAAATGAATTAATAAGAATCAGAAGAAAATTTACCAAAACTGGTACCATTTCTTCTTTGTAGCATCTTCCAGCTCAAGTGTCTTTTTTTCAACCTGATTGATAAGTGTTTGAACTTGTGCGATATGCATTTTTGTCGTGTTATCGCGTTCCATAATCTGTTCGTCTTTTGTTTCCAGCTGACGGTTCAATGCATTGATTTGACTGTCCTTGATTTCCAGCTGTTTTAAAAGTGCAGAGACATATTCTTGAGAAACGACATCATTGCTGTCTTCTTCCAAATATTTTTCAAGAGCTTTTGTAACGACGACGCCTTTGGGTTCGTTGATAGAATCCAATTTATTATAGAGATCTGTAGATATCCGGACATTCAATTGTTTTTTGTCATCTGATTTCGTGCTATCATCAGATTTGGCGTTTTTTTCGGTAGCATTTGATTCATCAAGTTTACCGTTGTCGTTTGAATTGGGAGTATCAGTCATAATTACAAATCCGTTGTATCTGAGTCTATCAAAATACTACATCTTTATATTTAATTGTTATTTGCATGAAACCCGAAATTTCGTCAAAATATAGCTGAATATCAAAATAATGCAAAATGCAACAAAAATGGAAGCATTTGATAGACGCATATTTAACAGATAGAATTCGAACCGGTTTGTAATAGATTTTTCTATATTGTTCTATAAACGTTTGAAGTTGAGAATAGAACGAAGAGAGATTAGAAATATACAAAAATATGAAATCAGTTTTTGGAATCCAAAAGTGTATCAAATGGATTGAAATTGAAGATAGCAAGAGATAGCACATAGGACAGCAAAGAAAATCAACGACAGATGAGACAATTAAGAAGTGCATCAAAACAAAAGACTAGCCGAAATATAGCAAAAAAATAGATTTTTGAAGACATTTGCTATATTTGACCCGACAAGCCATGCTAGAAACAAAAACACAGCCAGATGAGCCCAAGAATGAGAGATAGAAGAGAAATAATAAATTTTGATGCATTTTTGTTGCAAAATGATATGATTTAATATATTTCAAAAAAGACAAGTTTGAAAAGATAGCAATTTGAAAGATTTTTGCTATTTTTGGCTAGATTTTGCGATAAGTATATATCTGATTGAAGCATAGTAGGATTTGTCAGCGTTGGGTTATTAACACTCATTAACTCAACCGGACTCGAAAAATCTTTGAATTGGAAGAAATGTGTGAAAAGAGAAAAGGATGATTTGTGGCGAATTATCCTTTTCTGACTTCTATTCCGGTTCAGTTCTTTTAAAAAACGAAAAACTGAATTAAAAAAAGTTTTCAGCAGAAAGTTTCTGCCTGAAAAACCGATATTACTGACAATAACAATATCGTATATACCTTTTGCGGTCGATTCGTTCTCTATGTATTTTTATAGAAGAAAGAATAAGAAATCATCAATCGAACTGAAGAAGAAACGGATGACAGAAAAATAAGAATTATAATCTTAATCTTTTTTTCTTTAATAATTCATCTTTTTTAATATTCCGGCATAATTTTGAAAATCCGACTGTATTCCTTTTAGAAATAAACGATTCATTTTCACAGACAATCATGACATTTTCAATCACAGAAGTTATATATTGGAACGATATTCAATCAAGTTTTAGAGACTTATTTTGACACATTTTTGCTGTGAAGTCTTAAAAAATCAAAAGAAACGAGATTGACAAGAGCTATGACCCGTAAGATAAATACTGATAAGGAAATCGGTTACGGGTATCCCATCAAACCGCCGTGTTTGACGATGCCTGATTCATTTGAGGGGAAAGTATCGAAAAAACACAAAATGCTTTTTTTAATTCATAAAAAAGCGTTGGAAACACCTGTTTTTCATAAAACGTTTTTGACATTATCGACTTTTATTTCATTATTCTCATTTTCTGCTTTTGTTTCTTTTTTTGGCACTCTCTTTTTCTTCGATTTATTTTCATTTTTTACCCGCTTATTCCCAACCTGTTGTTTAACTTTGGAAGAGATGACATATCATTCAAATTCATCAGCAGTTAAGGTGCTAGAAAAATGCAGCAGCAAAAATCCGTTTAATATTTATCAACTAAATTGGTGACACAAATGCCGAAACGAAATGACGTAAAAAGAGTATTATTAATTGGATCCGGCCCGATTGTAATCGGCCAGGCAGCAGAATTCGACTTCTCGGGAACCCAGGCATGCCGCGCCCTGAAAGAAGAAGGACTCGAAGTCGTTTTAGTCAATTCAAACCCGGCAACAATCATGACAGATCCCGAAACAGCGGATGTCGTGTATGTTGAGCCGATTAATGCTGAAATATTGGAAAAAATCATCGCAAAAGAGAAACCGGACAGTATTATTGCAGGCATTGGCGGTCAGACCGGTTTGAATATGACAACCGAACTCGCCGAAAAAGGAATTCTTGAAAAATACGGCGTGAAACTTCTCGGAACGCAAGTTGAATCAATCAAAAACACCGAAGACCGCGAACTTTTCAAAGAACTTATGATGAGTATCGGCGAACGCGTCCCGCGCAGCAAAGCTGTGACAACAATGGAAGAAGTCGAAGAAACAATTAAAGAATTCGGCCTTCCATTAATTGTTCGACCGGCATACACCCTTGGCGGCGCAGGCGGCGGCATCGCCCACACTCGTGAAGAACTCTATGAAATTGCCGAAAAGGGATTTAAGAAAAGCCGTATTCACCAGCTTTTAATTGAAGAAAGCGTTCTCGGATGGGAAGAAATTGAATTTGAAGTGATGCGCGATAAAAACGATACCTGCATTGTCATCTGTACAATGGAAAACATTGATCCGATGGGAATCCACACCGGTGAATCAATGGTTGTCGCCCCGATTTTAACGATGCCCAAAGAAGATGTCAAAATGCTTCGTGAAGCATCTATGCGAATTTTAAGAGCGCTCAATATTGAGGGCGGCTGTAACATTCAATTGGCTTACAACCCCGAAAACAGCGATTACAGAATTATTGAAGTCAATCCGCGTGTTTCCAGATCTTCCGCTTTGGCATCTAAAGCAACCGGATTTCCGATTGCCCGCGCAACCGCAAAAATTGCGATCGGCAAAACACTTGATGAAATTGTCAAAGGTGTTGAAGTCGGATCCGACAATTGGGAGCCGACCGTTAACTATGTTGTCACAAAAGTTGCTCGCTGGCCTTTTGATAAATTTACATCGGCAGACCGCACATTGACAACCGCAATGAAAAGCACCGGAGAAGTAATGGCCATCGGCGGTTGTGTTGAAGACACACTTCAAAAAGCGATTCGCGGCCTTGATGTCGGCAAACATATTGACGAATATTCCTGGACAGATGAAGAAATAGAAAACCTTCTGAGAGTTCCGACCGATGAACGCATTTTCGTCATCATTTACGCGCTGAAAAAAGGATACTCTGTCAAAACGATATCAGACTGGACAAAAATTAACCCGTATTTCATTGAAAAAATCAGCAACTTTGTGCTCTTTGAAAACACATTAAAAGAAGAGAAGCTGACAAAAGAAATATTGTTTGAAGCTAAAAAGCTCGGTTTCACGGATGAAAGAATCAGCGAACTCACCGGCAAAAGCCGTTCTGAAATCACAGACATGCGTCTCAAAGAAAACATGAATGCCTCTTACCGCATGGTTGATTCCTGTGCCGAAGCACTTGAATCATTTACACCGTATTATTACACAGAATACGGCGTTGAAAACTTGTCTAAAGTCAATGACAAAGACAAGATTTTAATTCTCGGCGCAGGTCCGATTCGTATCGGCCAGGGCATTGAATTCGACTACTGTACCGTTCACGCCGTCAAAGCGCTCCGCGAAGAAGGCATTGAAACGCATATCATCAACAACAACCCTGAAACGGTTTCAACAGACTATGACACATCTGACAAACTCTTCTTTGAGCCGGTCACTTTAGAAGATGTCATGAACGTTATTGAAAAAGAGAATCCTTCCGGCGTGTTGATTCAGTTCGGCGGTCAAACATCCGTCAACCTTGCAATGCCTTTGGAACAGGAAATTAAAAGACGCGGCTTAAACACCAAAATTTTGGGAACAACGCCTGAAAATATGGATATGGCCGAAGACCGTGAAAGATTCAATGTTTTAATGAGTGATCTCGGCATTTTACAGCCGGAAGCCGGATATGCAACCTCCGAAAGCCAAGCCTTTGAAATCGCCGAAAAAATCGGATATCCGGTTTTGGTTCGCCCGTCATATGTTCTCGGCGGCCGCGCAATGGAAATTGTTTATGACCGCGACGAACTTGAAAAATACATCAAAGAAGCAGTACGCGTGACCCATGACCACCCGATTTTAATTGACGACTTCTTGGAAGGCGCCCGCGAAATTGATGTTGATGCCGTTTGTGACGGAAAAGATGTTTTCATCGGCGCAATTATGGAACACATTGAAGAAGCAGGCATTCACTCAGGCGATTCTGCTTGTGTGATTCCCCCGCAGACTTTGTCCGAAGAGATCTTAGAAATCGTCAGAGACTACACCAGAAAGATTGCGCTTGCTTTGAACGTCAAAGGTATGGTTAACATCCAAATGGCCGAGCAGAACGGCAAAGTGTTCGTTTTGGAAGCCAATCCGCGCTCCAGCCGAACCGTTCCGTTCGTCTCCAAAGCCATCGGCATTCCGCTGGCAAAAATCGCCGCAAAAGTTATGATCGGCAAGTCTTTGAAAGATCAGGGCTATATCGCCGAAAAAGAGCCGCAAATCAAACATGTGGCTGTCAAAGAGGTAATCCTTCCCTTTGACAAGTTGCCCGGCGCAGACCCGCTTTTAAGCCCTGAAATGAAGAGTACGGGTGAAGTCATGGGTATTGACTACAGCTACGATTTGGCATTCTACAAAGCAGAAATGGCGGCAGACAATACTTTACCGCTTGAAGGAACCGTCTTTATGTCCATTCGCGACAAAGACAAAGAAGAAATGCTTGAAGTGGCCAAAGAAATGACCGCGGCCGGTTTGAAAATGCTTGGAACCAAAGGAACCGCCGAATTCATGGAAAAGAACGGCATTTCAATGGACATCGTTTTAAAAGTCCATGAAGGCACGCCCAACGTCATTGACCGCGTCAGAAAGAATGAAGTCAGTTTGGTCATCAACACGCCGACCGAGAAAACAAAAGCGCGCCGTGACGGCTCCAGAATCCGCCGCTCAGCCGTTGATTACGGTGTCCCGTACATCACAACGCTTCAAAGCGCCAAGATTTCAGGAAAAGCGATCATGGCGGCAAAAGAAAAAGAAATGACAATCAAATCAATTCAGGAATATAACAAAGACAATTCATAATTGTCTTTTTATTCCTTTTTTTTAAATTTCTTCATTTTTGATTTTCATTTTATCCTCGTTATTATTTTTATCTTTTTTCAACTTCTTCTGAAGTCATCATCAAATTGTTTCAGACCATATACCGCCTCTGCGTCTTTTTTAAGAAAAATATCCCCATTCGCTAACAACAGAAGACTCAAATAACTTTAGAATGTTTAGACATTCGGTGAATCAAACATGGGCTTATTCGATAAACTTGAAAAGAAAATTGACCAGAAAGTTGACCGTGAAGTAAGCAGCGCAAAATACAAAGCTGAAAGAAAGGTTGACAACGCGGTTGACAAAAAAATTGATGATACAAAAAAGGATGTTAAAAATTCCGTCAAAGAAGAATTGAAAAAATAATTCTTCTTTCTTATTCTATTCTCCCGAATTCAAAAAATAAATGAAGCATTCTTCGTTCATACACATTCAAAGTTAAGTCATTTGTTTCAGTTCAATTAAATAAAACATGACCGAACAGAGATTATTGTATAGTCTTCAAGAGTTTAAATTTACATCATATATGTATAGATTATATCTGGCCCAAGCAAGTTCAACGGTCATGTCTTCGTTTACATATAGATCATAAATTACTTCATCAGCTCTCGTCCCATCAGATGCTTCCGCCTTATAAATTAATCTCACATAACCTGTTTTTTCCCCTTCAAATTCCCATTTATGAATATTAAGATCACTATTTTGTGAAGAGTTGATTTCTTCGCCTACCATTTTCAGTATTCCTTCAGGAGTGTACCCCGATGGCGGCGCTCCTTCTTCTACTACCCATTTATTATTCGGATTGGAATACTCTTGAAACATAATATCAATAGTTTTGTTTTCTTTAATTGTTAATTCTGTTTCTAAAGGAGTATCAGGAGCTTTCAACTGATGAACTGAAATTATTTTCACATCGTTATCATTTTCATCAACATCCAATTGAGCAACAAATTGTTCTTTGATAGAATTATCCGACAAACTCAGAAGCTTAAAATCTACTTCAACCGTCCCATTTTTTCGGCCATAAAATTCCCATTGATGCGAACCGACAGTTGTCACATAGTCTGTTGATTCCGGTACAACTGCGTATAAATCTTCACAAAATACGATTCCTTTAGGTTTTTCTTCATATGTCCAATATTCTATTGCAGTATCTTCCGTGAGACCAAATCTCATAGATGCTGTCGGACCTACAACTTGAACCCACCTATATAATCTGGATGGATTTTCTTGTTCTTCTTCCGAATTTTGTTCATTCGTTAAGCAACCTGCAAAAAACGATGTTGTAATAATTATTATCATAAAAAATAAGTTTAATTTTTTTTGCATATTTTACCACCCCAATTTGCATTATAAGAATGAATATGATTTAATTGCAATAAATAAAAAAGTTTAAATTTTATGACTAATAAAGTCACAAAATTTTAACTTTTTGAATAATATTATAACATAAGTGGAGTAACCCCAAGTTTATCCATTACAGCTCCATTTGGTGTAAAAAGAGTGAAACCATCTTCATTGAATTCACCAGTTCCACCATGAAGAATTCCTACCAAGTAAGCTTTTCCATCACTTCTAATCACAAATATTGGAGACCCACTGACTCCGCCTGCAGAAATGTGAGGAGTAATTTTATCCAATGAATTATCCAATTAAATAATAATTTTACAGATATTTATATTAGTCTGAATATAAATTCGTATAGAAGAGATAATACATAATTACAATAGAAAATATGCATTTTTAGATAATATGTTTATAACATTTGCAGTTTTTGTTAACATAAAATAAATGAATCCGGATGCGACAGCAAAAGCTATTCAATTTACTAAAAAAGAAAGAGTAAAACGGTTTTTAAACCGTTTCACAAAATTGAATCAATAGATTAGATTAATTCAATAGATTTAATCTTTAACGTTACTCAAACCGAGTGCGCGGGCACTGATTTCAACAATATCTTCAATGATAATGTCAGCACGCGGGTTTTCTTCGGCCAAAAGGGCGTCGCGTCCGTCAGAGAGGTTTCTCTTACAGAACGGGCAGGCCTGAGCGAAAACGTTGGTTTGTGTTTTTTGTTCGCCTTCAGGGTAGAGAACTTCCATTGCATCGCCGACACGTGCTTTCGCGATAGAAAGCGCGAGTTCGGGCATACCTGCTTTGACACCGCCGCCGGCACCACAGCATCTCTGATAAGATCTGTTGCGGTCCATTTCAGCATATTCCATGCCGGGCATGCTCTGAAGAACTTTTCTGGGCTCTTCATAAACACCGACGTGGCGGCCGAGGTGGCACGGGTCGTGGTAGGTGACAATCTTATCTTCACCGTAGGGCTTCTGCTCCCATTTAACTTCGCCTGCTTCAATCTTTTCTGCAAGGAATTGGGAAACGTGCATCACTTTAAAGGGAGTTTCTTCGCCGAGAAGTCTGGGCCAGTCAACGAGAGAGGCTCTGAAACAGCCGGAGCAAGCGTAAAGAACGATTTTTGCGCCCTTTGCTTTAATTTTCTCAACATTGGACTGTGCAAGTCTCTTCGGGAGATTGTCTTCTTTAAAGTACTGACCGGTTCTGATCAAAACGGAACCGCAGCAGGCTTCTTCTTCGCCGAGTGTACAGAATTCAACACCGAGTTTGTTTAAAACACGTGCTGTTGAAACGGCGAGATTTGTCTGCTTCATACCGGCTGTACAGCCCATGAAGTAGAGAATGTCTGCTTTGTCAGCGATTTTAACATCATCGGGAATCCAGCTCAAGCGGTTTTCTTTCGGCTCATTGTAAGAGTTGAAAGTTTCGCTGATGATTTTGGGCATTGTGCCCTGTTTGCCGTACGGTCCTGTGCCTCTCATCACAAGGTTTGCGCGCATGGCTTCCCAGAGTTCGACAGTGTTGATACCGGCTTCACAAACCGTTGCGCAAATACCGCAGGTTGTACAGCCGTGAACATCGTCTTTGAATTCAACAAATTCTTCTTCCGGAATTTCTTTGGGACCGAAAAGGGTTGCCCGAAGACCGTAGGATTTGTCAACGAAGCGCTTCCAGCGGTAGACTTTGTCGCGCGGGGAAAGACCAGGTTTGAATCCGGAACCTTCGTAGGTCGGACACCATTCGGCACACTCACCGCAGCGCATACAGCCGTCAAGTTCCATGAGCTGGACAGCGGTTAAACGTGTCATCTTAAGTGACGGTTCTCTTCTTGCCATTAATGTTCGCCTCCTTTGTTAACGATCATTGTAAGCGGTGCCGTAATCATGTGGATGTACTTGCTGTACGGGATGAATGCGAAACCGACGAAGAGTGCAAGAACGCTGTGGGTTAATGCGATTTCCTGAACATAGGTCAAGAACGGAGATAAACCGCCGAGCGTCCAAATGAGATAATCGTAGAAAATGAAGTCGTATCCTGTAAAGTCAGTGATGCCGATTGCAATGTATCTGCCTGCGTGAGCGACAAAACCGGTCACGATGACGACAACCAATGTGACGAGCAAAATTGCGTCGTAAGAGTTGGTGTTTTCTCTGACTTTGGGGATAAAGAGTCTGCGTGCGACTGCGATAATCACACCGAGGAAAAGCAGGTAACCGAGCAATTGGTTCGGAAGCTGCAAGAATTCTCTGAAGATTTCAGGGTCGATAAAGTGAATGCCGACCATGTGAATAAGTTCAACTGAGAACATCAAACCGGAAAGTGAAAAGAGGCCCATCCAGCCGATGAAAATACACATGTGCATAAACCAGCGGAGCGGGTCTGCGCGTGCGGTTCTGCGTAAAAGCAGAACATCAAAAACCAATGTAACTAAAATGTTCTGTCCGTGGTGAACAGAATGCGCTCTGAGTTGTTTCCAATACGCTTTTAAGAAAACGACGATACTGCCGATAAATCCGTGTTTACCCTCTTCCGGATCAAGACCCCACGCGAGGGAACCCTGACCCCACTTGCGGACGTTAAAGTAAAGTCCGAGAACAAGAAGGAGGATAGCAAGGATGGAAGTGGTCATCATAACGACGAACGTAATCGAAACGCCGGAAATGCCTGAAAAATAATCCATTATTAATTCTCCATTTTATTTTTTGAAAGCAAATGACTTTTTGATGCCGGTTTGTTGCCGCCTTAACCATTCAAAAATGATTAATGATGACAATAAGAATCGACATCAACCAAACTAAACAATAATAATGATAGTGAACGATAGCGTTCAGTTTAACTGCCGGCCCGGTAAAAAGAATTCCGTAAACACAAACAGTCAGACGATTGTTATGTTCTACCAAGTCACCCCTCCCCCATTTAAAGAAGAAAATGACCCGAATCGACAAAGTCGGTAGAAGATATAGGCACTTTGTACCGATTATATTTAAATATTATCACTCAAAAGTTCGTCGAAACTCGGCGGAATATATTGAAAAGGACGAATCAGATTCATATTTTGTTGATGAACAATAATGAAGAAATTTCGAGAAGGACACGAAAATTTCATACTCCAAACAAGATTGACTTGATTGAAACAAAATAATAAAATAGCATCATCATTGTTTTGGCTGTATGTCCGGCAGCCCGACAGAACTGAATAAAGAAATAGAAACAAAAAAAGATGAAGCGACGATAGGAACCGAAATGATGACAGAAAATGAAGAAATCGGCGGTATTGAGAAATTCATCCCGAATCTTCGAATCGTCTTAGTGGAACCGCTTTATCAGGGAAATGTCGGATCTGTTTGCCGAATCATGAAAAATTTCGGATTTTTAGAACTTTATTTGGTCAACCCCTGCCCGCTAGAAGGTGAAGCACGCGCTATGTCATCTCACGCAATTGACGTGCTTCGGAATGCGAAAATCTGTGAAAGCATTGAAGAAGCGGTTGCGGGTTGTGATGTCATCATCGGCACGACCGGAATGCGCGCGCAGAAAGGATGCGACCATATTCGAACGCCTGCTTTGACACCCGGCGTTTTGCGCGAAAAAATGGAGGAATTTCACCCCGACACGAAGTTTGCAATTCTTTTCGGCCGCGAAGACATCGGCTTTACAAACGATGAACTTTCTTTTTGTTCCATGATTGCGACAATTCCGTCGTCTCACATTTATCCGGTGATGAATCTATCCCATGCCGTTGGTATTATGGTTTATGAACTCTCCGGCGCAAACTTAACTGGAAAATACAAAACCGTCGATTTCAAAGAATTCAATGCCATGTGCGCCCACTTCGGTGATGTTTTAGACGACATGGATTTTGATCCGTTGAAAAAAGAAAAAATGGCGCTCATGATGAAACGCATTTTCGCTCGCGCCGAATTAACGCCGTGTGAAGCCAAAACACTTCGCGGCATTTTCAGAAACATTCAATATCACGCCAAGAAATCCAAAGGCGAAGATGTCGGCAAATACCGCCGCGACATTGACAATCAATTTGAAAATGATGATTTTGAAGACGAATTTGATTTGGAGTTTGATGTTGATTTCGTTGATAAGATGACGGACTAAACAATTCGCCTGTTTTTGAAAAAACACCATTCTGTTTTCATTAAGTTTAATGAACCCGATTCAACCACCCGCTAATTTTCGATTCTGAACGAGGCGAAGCTGAGTGAAGAATCGGAAATTTGCGGATTCGCACCCAGCCGATACAGCAAAAATGAAAAACGCTTTTCAAAAAATACATGTTTCCAGCGGCAGTTTATGTTTTGTATTTTTTCTGCTGCATGCATCTGCTTTGCAGCGTTGCTTCCTGCTCTGCTTTGTTGCGTGCATCTGCTTTGCTGCGTGCATCTGCTTTGCTGCGTGCATCTGCTTTGCTGCGTGCATCTGCTTTGCTGCGTGCATCTGCTTTGCTGCGTGCATCCGCTCCTTCTTATCACACCCGTTCGCTTGCGCGAACGGACCGCTATTACCTGCCGTTCGCATTGCTGCTTGATGTTTGCTGCTGCTCGGCTGTTTGTTCGCCGTCTGCCGCTACGCCGCCGCGCGAGCTGCACAGACTTTTTCAAATATTCAAAAACCACCCATGTTTTTAAAAAAACAAAAAAAGGGATTCGATTGAATCATCAATTGAATCCTTAATCAATAATCAATAATCTCTGTAAAGCATATAATCGGCCATGTCTTTTAAAAGCTGCTTGGCCGGGCTGTCAGGCAAAACGTCGAGTTTGGCTTTGCCTTCTTCAACGAAACCGACGGCAAGGTCTTTGACGTATGCCAACGAACCGGAGTCGGTAAGAACCTGAATCGCTTCTTCAATATCTTCTTTTGTACCGCTGCCTTTTCCGAATGCGCGCGGAATGGCACCCTTTTCAGTGGCGTGAATCATGAGAAGCGTTCTTTTGCCTTCGAAAATGTCACTTCCCTGGCGTTTGCCGAGCACTTCTTCAGGCGTTGTCAAGTCCAAAACATCATCATAAATTTGGAAACCGAGGCCGGTCAAACGACCGAAATCATACATCGCCTGATCAACTTTGCTGTCCGCACCGCCGATAATCGCGCCGATTTGGGCGGCAGCACCGAATAAAATCGCGGTTTTCTTTTCAATCATTTCCAAATATTCTTCTGCGGAAACAGAATCGCGGTTTTCAAAGTCAATATCAAGCCATTGTCCTTCACAGACTTCAACGCATGTTTTGGAAAGAATGTTGGACGCTTTCAAAAGACGGGCGGGTTCGCTGTCCGCTTCTGTAATAATTTCAATTGCTTTGGAATAAAGCGTGTCTCCGGCCAAGATGCCGCCTGCTTCGCCCCAAACCGTGTGAACGGCCGGAAGACCGCGGCGAACGGGATCGTTGTCCATGATATCGTCATGAACCAACGTAAATGTGTGCATCAGTTCAACGGCAACGGCTGCGGGAACCGCGGTTTTGATGTCACCGCCGACTGCTTCAGCGCTTGCCAGCAAAACAGCCGGTCTGAGCCTTTTGCCGCCGGCTTTCACGATATGGCGGGAAGCTTCGTAAAGCCCCTCGGGTTTTTTAACGGGAAGCATTGTTTCAATTGCTTCGTCGACGGGAACAGATAATTTTTTAATTTCATCAACAACAGTCATTTACAAAACTCCAAAACAATATCAAAAATATAAAAAATATTAAAAATTTAAATTTTAACTTTTAATTTTTAAAATTTTAAAAAATATTGAAAATAATATCAAAAAGATTAGGGTTCGAGGAAAAGAATCTCCCCGTTTCTGAGCAAGTGAACCGTTTCACCAAGAACGTAACCCGCATCTTCCGCCATTTCAATGTAAGCGCTGTGCATTGCCAAGTCGCCGTGTGCCGGAATAACGTGTGTCGGCTGAACCATTCTGAGCATTTCCCAGTGGTCTTCACGGTAGGCGTGGCCGGAAACGTGAACGTCGTCATAAATTCTTGCGCCGCGCATCTTCAATTTGGTTTCAAGCGCATAGCGGTTGGCGCGTGTCATCGGACTCGGAATAATATTGGCCGAGAAGATAATGCGGTCACCGGATTCTACCTTAAAAGGCGTTTCGCCGTTGGAAATTCTGACCAAAATGGAACCGGGTTCTCCCTGGTGACCGGTCACGACAGGCAAATACTTTTCCTTGCCGTCTTCCATAATCTTTTTGAGTGCTTTGTCGACATCTTTTCTCTGACCGTAAATTTCAACGTCGTCGGGAAGCGTAATGTACCCCAAATCGTGTGCCGCAAGCAAGTATTTTTCCATAGAACGTCCCATGAAAACCGGAATACGTCCCATTTCTTCAGCGATTTCAATAATCGCATTCAAACGAGCAATGTGAGAAGCAAAAGTTGTGACAATCATACCGACATGAGATTCTTCGGTTCCCAAAAGAACATCGCGAAGCATTTCTTTGGCGATTGTTTCAGACGGCGTTTTACCGGAACGGGCACTGTTGGTGGTTTCGGTAATCATTGCCAAGACACCGTCCTGACCGATCTTTTTGAGAACATCGAAGTCAGGAGATTCACCGAGTGTCGGCGCGCGGTCCAGTTTAAAGTCGCAAGCGTACATCACAGAGCCGTAAGGCGTGTGAATAACGGCGATAACACTGTCAACAATGCTGTGCGGGATGCTGATAAATTCAACGCTGATATCTTCTGTGATTTCATATGTGCCGCCGGCTTTGAGCGCGATGAGCGGGTTGTTGACTTTGAATTTCTTCTCTTCATCAATCTGTTGGCGGATGAGCGCGGTGGTGTACGGTGTTGAAATAATCGGAGCGTTGTAGCGGTGCGCCAATTTCGGGATCGCGCCGATGTGGTCCAAGTGTCCGTGCGTACAAACGATTGCGCGAACGGTACCGTTCACGTCTCTCATAATTGTGTCGTCCGGAATGGCACCCATGTCGATTAATTCAAGAGAGTGCATGCGGTCGATTTCCGCGTCTTCGTGGATCTGGACACGGTCTAAGCGGATGCCCATATCCAAAATAATAATATCTTCGCCGACAACAACGGCCGTCATGTTACGGCCCATTTCATTATAACCGCCTACGGCGACAATTCCTATATCTTCCATTTTTATAGATTCCTTTGTATTTTGATATGTTTTTTATTTTTTAATTAATTTTTAATTTTTTAATAAATTTTGAATTAAAATTCAATTGAACTTTAATTGATTGATTTCCTTTAAAACATGAATTCCTATGAATTCGAATAAGGGATGACTGTAATGTACCGAAATCGGTTTTTCACTTAAAGAATTTCCTTGTTGGCGTAATCGCCGACATTGAATCCGCGGCTTGTCAAATAATCGCGCGTGCTGCCTGTAACGACTGCCGCCGTATGAGAAAGCGCCTTGATGTCAGCGCAGCCGGTCAAAAACATGGAGGCTTTCAATTCCTGCTCCATCAAACGAAGCGCATCAGCGACCGCGTCGGTGCCGTCAAACGCCGGACCGACAAAAGGCAATGCTGCGCCTGCTGCTGCCGCGCCGAGCGCAACGGACTTAGCGATATCAACGCCCGTTCGCACGCCGCCGGTTGCAATGACCGGAACCGCGACTTTACATTCAATTAAACTGGAAACGGTCGGAATGCCGAAGTCCCAAAAGAGTTCGCCCAAATGTTCTCCGAGTTTATCTTTATCCATACGGGCACGGTAAACTTCGACGCCGGACCAGCTCGTTCCGCCGGCACCGCCGACATCTATCGCGCTGACACCCGCTTTTTTCAGCAAAAGAGCGTCTTCGCGGGAAATGCCCGCGCCGGTTTCTTTGGCAATGACCGGAACATCGGCTGCGGCGCAGATTTTTTCAATCATTTCCAAGCAGCCGCTTGCATCGATATCGCCTTCGGGCTGAATCGCTTCCTGTAAGAAATTTAAATGAATCGCAATCGCGTCCGCGTCAATCATAGACACCAAAGAATTAACACCGTCGGTGCCGTATTCTTTAATCTGAGCCGCGCCGATATTTCCGTAAACGAATGTGTTCGGCGCTTTTTCGCGGACAATTTTAAAAGAATCTGTCTGTTTGGGGTCGTCAATGGCTGCTCTTTGGCTGCCGACACCGATACCGACGCCGACTTTTTCGGCAGCTTCTGCAAGCGCCGCGTTAATTTTTGTCGTTTCGGGGTGTCCGCCCGTAATGGATGCAATCAAAAAAGGAAAAGCTAATTTTTTACCGAAGAAATCGACGGACATATCAATATCATGCATAGAAATTTCAGGAAGCGCGCGATGAACCAAAGTCACATCTTCAAAACCGGCGCTCACCTTGCGTGATTCAACATGGCATCGGGCACAAAGTTCCAGATGCTCTATTTTTCTGCGTGATGTTTCATGTTCCATTTTTATACTCCGGATGTCACCCGTAAATCGGGATTAAAATTTTCCTAAATTGAATTTTCCATTTATTAAGACTGATTTCTTGAATTACCTACTCGGTAATAGTATATAAATAATTCACAGAAGAGACGGAATAATTGTCGTTCCTGCATACAAACAGTCAAAAATTCGAACCTTTTTTTCTTATTTTTGAAAAAAATGTTGAAAAGAGAAAAGAGAATAGAAAAAAGAAATTATTCTCTGATCATTGTCAACAGCATTTTAAATTTTTCAACCGCGAGAAGCGCGTGCGAAATATTGGCCGGCATAATAATCGTTTGCCCTTTTTGAAGCAGAACGGATTCGCCGCCGATTGTGATTTGAGCCTGCCCGTCCAATATTTGAACAACAGCGTCAAACGGTGCCGTGTGTTCGCTCAACCCCTGTCCTTTATCAAAAGAAAACAGAGTAATGTTGCCCGAATTATTTTTGATGACCTGTTTACTGATAACGCCGCCCACCGAATATTCAACCATGTCGGCAAGATCCAAAATGACGCCTTTTTTGAAAACATTTTCAGCCATTACAATTTCAGCCATAATTAGTCCTCCTATTTAACATAAACAATGAAATAATCATTCAATCATTCGGATAATCAGAAACGGTCAAACACCGTAAACCCTTACAATCAACCAACAGTTGTTTTTACAGTCAACCGTCAGTCGTTCTTACAAATAACCGTCCCGACGGTTTCGCCCTTCAAATAAGCGGCGACGCTCCCCGGTGTATTCGCGTTAAAAATACAAGACTCGATGCCTGTTTTTTCAGCAAGATCCAAAATTTCCGATACTTTACCGAGCATGCCGCCTGTTACGTCTGTTCCTGCCGAGCCGCCGATATGCTGCTTGACGGAATCAAAAGTTTTCGGCGTAATTTTCGGAATCGTTTGACCGTTTGAATCCAAAACGCCATCCGTTGCCGAGCCGAGTCCGACACGTTTGGCGTGAAGCGCTGCCGCGACGTATGGCAAAGATTGGTCGCCCGACAAAATGCAGGTGCCGCGTTTCGTGTCCATGCAAACGTCGCCGTGCAACACCGGAACCAAATCGTGTTTGAGCATTTCGGCAATCTGATCGGTGTAAAGGAAAGTCAGGCGCCCGTCTTCGCAAAGTGAAAACGAAAGCGGATTGAGCGGAACCGCCGGAATGCCTTCCGCTCTTAAATTTTGAACAATCATTTCATTGAGTTCACGAACGGAATCATGTGTTTTCAGTAAGCCTTCTTTATGAAAACCTTTATCCAATCCGTATTCTTTGGCATAAACGTGCCCGAAAGAACCGGCACCGTGAACAATGACCAATTTGCCGGAAAAACCGGCGATTTCTTTGGCAATCCGCTCCATTTCATCCGCTTTTGCGGACCCTTCAGACGCGTTTTTATCTGTCACGGCGCTGCCGCCGACTTTGAGAACCGTAATGTCGGAATTTGAAGTCATGTTTTTTCCTGTGAAAATGAATGGTAATGATGAATGGTAATGATGAATGGTAATGATGAATGGTAATTGATTGAACGAATGAATAAAAAATATTATTTGGATTCGATACGAACGCCCGCGTTAGAAGTTCGGCAAATAAATGAGTCGCCGCCGGCGCGTTTAATGGCATGTGCGACGCGTGAGAGATTTTTGTGTTCGCAAAGCGCAATCATGCAGCCGCCGCCGCCCGCGCCTGTGATTTTTGATCCGAGCGCTCCTGCTTTCCGGGAAGCGTAAACCAATTCGGAAAGCTCTTTTGAGCCGACACCGATTGAATCAAGCAATCCCTGATTGATATTCATCAATTCGCCGACGGTATGGAAATCGCCTTCTTGAATAAAATCAATACCGGTTTCTGAAATCGTGCTGATGGTATCCATTATTTGCCCGATGGTTGCCGGGTGTCTTTCCCGAAGTGCCGCCACGTTTGACACAATTTTGCGCGTCGATGAGAATTTTCCGGTGTTTCCGATAACGATAAGCATATCATAAAAGCCGAGTTTCTTGCGGTCCGGAATTTGAACCATGCCGCCGAACGTTGAAACAAATGTATCTGTCGGGCTGGCGCGTCCCTGAACCTCCGTTTCGACTTGGTGTCCCATGACAGCAATGTCTTCAAGCGTCAAATTTGTTTCATAATAAGCATCCAGCGCTTTGATTGTCGCAATCGTCACCGCCGCTGACGACCCAAGACCCGAGCCGACCGGAATATCGGAGTGGATGTCAATATTAACGCCGGTGACATCCGTTAATCCTTTGAATTTTTCAACGACATAATAAATATAGGGATGTTTGCGCGGATTGAGGTCAATGCTGCCGCCCGGCCCTTTCATTTGAATGGTCGGTGCTTCTTCAACAGTCACATGTGCACGCAAATCAATCGCGCAGGCAATTGCCGTTTTACCGTAAACGACAGCGTGTTCACCGAATAAGAAAATCTTGCCGGGCGCAGAACTTGTAATCATTTGTATAACACCGTAAAAATACCGATTTAAAAAGATAATGCTGACTTGAAAGAGTATTGTAACTTAATTTATAAATTCATTCCCCGAATTTCAAAAAAACGAAGCGATTTTTTCAGATATGGAAAAAGTGGCGCGACAGTGACGAAACGCGGCGGCGACAGCAATGAAAGCGGCGGCGGCAGTAGAATAGGTAACAGCAACAGAGCAGGCAACAGCAATAGAGCAGGCAACAGCGACAAAGAAGGTAACAGCGAGATATGATAGAGTGGCGAAATTGGAAACAGTACGGTAGCAGCAGCACGTTCGCGTAAGCGAACGGATGTGATAAAAAGAAGCAAATACACACAGCAAAGCAGATACACGCAGCAAAGCAGATGCATGCAGCAAAGCAGACACTGCCAGCAGCAACATGAATGCTCACAGCATTGCAGACGCAGACCACAAAGCAGACACAGGAGAAGATTACGCTTTTTTTGGAAAGCGGTTTCTCATTTTTGCTGTATCGGCTGAGTACGAATCCGCAAATTTCCGATTTTTCATTCCGCTTCGCTCCATTCAAGATCGAAAATTAGCGGGCGGTTGAATGGGGTTTTAATATTTTTCCAAAACATGCGTTTGGCTTCAAACCAAAAAAAAGAATCATCAAAATAAAAATTAATCAAATTGAGAAAGTGTTTTTACGACAACCGACACGGATTTTTGAGAACGTTTAGAACCTGATGTTTTCTTGGGTTGATTTTTCTGTTTATTTTGGGATTGATTTGGCGAATCATCGGGTTCCATCGCTTTAATTACTTTTTTCATCAAAGTTGAAAACGGATAATCTTTGAAATTGTCTTTCAAAACGAATTGGCCGTTTTTTACAAAAGACATGAATTCCTGATCGGTCATCGCTTCCAGACTGATTTGAGTTTTGTAAATTTCAAGCGTCAAATTGATGTGCGTAAAAACGTGCTTGACACTTTTTCCTGCGTCAACCCAATCTGTTTTTTGAAACGGGAAAGGTATTTTATGAATTTGATCACTGCTGCCTTCTGCCGCTTCCCACGGAAATTCCGTCAAACCGTGAAGCAAGCCTTTTTCCGACCTTTTTTGAATAAAAATAGCGCCGTTCTCATTTTCAATCCAAAACAGTTTACCGGATTTGTTGATTTTTTGAAGCTTTTCAATCTTCGGAATTTCATCAATCAACCCGAGCGCGCGCGCAACACAGTCCGTTCCAAAAGGACAGTCGCCGCAAATCGGGTTTTTCGGCGTACAAACCGTTGCGCCGAGATCCATAATTGCGGAAGTATAATCGGCGGCGCGTTTTTCAGACATTAACTCCTGCGCCTTCTTTTGAATATCGGGTAAACTGACGGCGGTGCTTTCTTGAATTCCGTAAAGGCGGGAAATAACGCGGATGACGTTGCCGTCAACTACCGCCTCCCGCTTGTCAAAAGCGAGCGATGAAATGCTGGCCGCCGTGTACGGGCCGATTCCGGGAAGCTTCAGCAGCTCGGAATACGTTTCGGGAAAACGGCCGCCGCAATTGTCGGTCAAATATTTGGCGCATTCATGCAATTTTCGGGCGCGCGTGTAGTAGCCGAGCCCCTGCCACATCAGCAAAACATCTTCGATATCAGCATTCGCGAGCGATTGAATGTCAGGAAATTTATCCATGAAACGGTAAAAATAAGGAATGACGGTTTTCACCGTCGTTTGCTGAAGCATGATTTCGGCAATCCAAACCATGTACGGATTCGGATGAGCACCGCGAACACGCCATGGCAGATCACGCCCGTTTCGGTCATACCAGTCCAGAAGCGCAGAAGACAAAGCGGCTCTTTTTGCATATTCAGCCGATTCGTTTTTTTCAATAGAAGGGGTCTTCATAATATCTTTCAAATAATTTCGGGCAAATCGCTTCCAATGTTTTCGGATCGTCTTCATCCCAAGTTAATTCAATTTCCAAGATGGAAAAATTGTCTTCAAAGGTTTCCAAAACGTCATAGAAATCGTCTTTGCCGGTTGCTTCTTCATAAGCGTCCAGTGTCGCGTAAAGGATTTCTTCATTTTCAGGAAAATCCGACTCATCGATTTCGCTGAAAACATCAATTAATGAGTCCGGATTTTCAAGCGCGTTTTCATAAACGTCACGCCCTTTTGAAATCAGCCAGGCGCGGAAATAATCAAAACCGTCATCTGAGCAACCGCCGCAGACAATGTATGCCGCCGCCCATAAATCGGAATTGTAAGACATCTCCAAATGCTTGTCCAACTGATAATCAAAGCCGAAAATCTCATCAACCGTCATTTCAGAAAGCTGCCCGACCAAATTATCCAATTGATCCTGCGGGTCATCCGCTTTTGAAAGATTGATGATTTCCCAGAACTTATCTTCGTCCATTAAATTTTCACGCGAGCCGCGCATCGGTTTTCCGGAAGACATTTTATTTCCCCATGTTAGAAATGAATAGAAATTATCGAATAGAAATTATCCCATATGAGATTAATAAATGATAATAAATGATAATAAATGATAATAAATGAATAATCTCAATGAGATAATCCCATGAGATTTACCCCAATGAGATAACAGATGAGATTACCCCAATGACAACAAATGAGATAATCTCAAATTAGAAAAATTATTGTTCAACCGCTCCGACGGCATCTTTGATTTCGGAAGCACTTGACTCCAATATTTTTTGGAAATCCGCGTCGTTGTGCAAAGATTCATAATCTAAATCTTCTCTTGCCCATTCGCGCGCTTCGGGATTGGCATTAATTGCCTTTTGAAGATACTTCAAGCTTTCCTTCTTTTGTCCGACGACTGCGAAAATGCCGCCGATTCTGAACCAGGAGTCCGGCAGATCGGGAATTAATTTGATTGTGTTGTTAAACGCTTCTTTGGCATCTTCAGTTTTGCCGGTTCTCAAAAGCAAATGCGCTTTGTCATACCAGGCTTCTTTGCTTTTCGGGTCAATCTGAATGACGACATCAAAAGCGGCAATGGCTTCATCGTAGAGTTCCAATTGCACCAAAGCAAGCGCCTTGTTGTAAGCGGCACTGAAATTGTTTCTGTCTTTTTCAAGGATCTTGTCATACACTTTGACGGCTTCATCATATTCTTTCAATTGAAGAAGCGCCGTTGCTTTGTTGTAAACGGCATCAATATTTTCACCGTCGGTTTCAATGGCTTTGTTGTAGCTTTCAACAGCCTCGCGGAATAAACCGAGTTCGGATTGGATAACGCCTTTGTTGTAGTAAGCGTCACTGTCATTGGGATTGAATTTCACAGCAGTGTCGTAAGCGTCCATTGCTTCATAGAATCGGCTGAGCCCGTGAAGGGTCAATGCTTTGTTGTACCAGAGATCACCGTTTTCAGGGTCTTCGGCAAGGAGACCGTCGTAATATTCAAGTGCTTTTTCACGCTCGGAAAGCTGGTGAAGCAGAATCCCTTGATCGGATCCCCCTCCCGCATTTTCGTCAGAAACCGGATCAGTGCGGCCACAGCCGCTGCAGCCGGCACACCCGGATTCTTCCGCTGAAAAATCATCTTCCATGTTTTGATATTCCGAATTTTCGTTGTCTGCCATATATTATTCCTCTCAATTTTAATTAAAAATAATTGACTTTTGATTCAAAGAACAAATGTAACCTTTTAACCCTTTTCCCTAAAATTGTTCACACCAGGTATTCAATTTTTGAAACAGGACGATAAATTTAAAGACAAGTTTACTTATTTGTTCACTATTTGCAGTTATATTTAATTTTAATCGATTATCAGGAAAGAAATTCATGTTTATTGTAATGTCCCTCGGCGGTTCGATTTTGGCAGGCGATTTAGATGCTGCCCGTTTTAAAACATATGCGGAAACAATAACAAAAATCGCGGAAAAACACAAACTTCTTCTCGTCGTCGGCGGCGGCGTTTACGCGCGCAGATATATTGAAGCGGCACGCGACATCGGCGCGGATGAAGTGACCGGCGACTTTATCGGAATTGATGTAACGCGCATCAACGCCAAACTTTTGATTTCCGCGCTCGGCAAATCCGCTTACCCCGAAGTGCCGACAAATTATAATGAAGCCGCCGTTGCCGCCGAATCCGGAAAAATTGTCGTGATGGGAGGCGTTCTCCCCGGGCAAACAACCGACGCTGTTTCCGCTGCGCTTTCGGAATATCTCGGCGCGGACCTTTTCTTGATTCCGACATCTGTTGACGGCATTTATTCTGCCGACCCGAATGTTGACAAAAACGCCGTGAAATTCAAAACAATGACAAGTGCCGACCTTGTTAAAATGTCGGGCGAAACGTCATTGAAAGCCGGTTCCAAATCCCCGATTGATCCGATTGCCTGCAAATTAATTGAAAGAGGCGGCATCAGAACAATTGTTTTGGACGGCAGAAACCCCGAAAACATTTTTAAGATTATTGAAGCTGAAGAAAAAGGGCCTCAGAAAGAATGTGACGGAACGATTATTACCCCTTAATTTTCTTTTTTGTTCGCGCTGCCGCCGCGTGCGAGCAGCACCCCTTTTTTAATTATTACAAAAAAAAGCTTTTTTCATCAATTATTATAAATCTCACGCAGATTGCTCGCCAAAAATGTAAACCTCAATTCGTTATTTTTTTATTTCATGACAGATTCAAGTTTATTTTAAATTCAATGATAAAGTGATGAAATGTCTGAAAAACAAAAAACAATTACATTGATGTGCTGTCTTCCGGATTTGGCGAGCGTCAACATCAAAGACCGTCTTCTTGAACAGGAATCATGGATAAAAAGAGAAACGCCGCCGATTGAAAAAATGAAAGAAGCGTTGGAGAAATATCCGCTCTCAACTTCCGTTTTATACACGGAAGACAAAGGAAAAGAACTCTCGAATCTGTTCACCGAAGTTTACGAATTGGAAAAAGGAAAAACACTTTTTCGAATGATTTACATTGACGGCAGAACAATTTTTCAGGATTATTTGGACAAAAGGCTTGAATTTTTAGGCTATGAAAGCGATTTGATTGTCTTTTTATCCAAACACAAAAGCCAAAGCGAAACAAAAGCGCTCACCGCTCACGTGTCCGGAAATTATGCCGACGCGGATTACGGCGGACTGCCGCAATCCCTGCCTGTTCCCGCGCCGCTTGAAATGAAAAAACTTCTTTTGGTGATGGACAGGCTGAACAATGAAACAGGACTCGGCTATGACGTGACTTTTGAAGTAACACATCACGGCCCGACGGAAATTAAAACGCCTTCTTTGTTTGTTGAAATCGGCAGCACGGAGAAAGAGTGGATTGATCCTGCCCCGGGCACCGTTGTCGCCAAGGCCGTTCTTTCATTGGCAGAGCCCGATGATGTCAATGCCGCTGATGAAAGAACAGCGCAGGAAGCAAAACTTCTGGAAGACAATACCGTCACCGTTGCATTCGGCGGCGGTCATTACGGCGACCGCCAAACCGTCAGTTTGTTCCGGACAAAACTTGCGTACGGACACATGTTTCCGAAATACCAATTGGAAACGATTACAGAAGAAGTTATTTTAAAAGCATTTGAAAGAACGGGCGCAAAATTGGCATTTTTTGACAAAAAATCCATGCGCGGTCCGGACAGACGTCGTGTTGCGGAAATTTTGGAAAAAAATCAGATTCCGATTATAAATGACAAAGATACCGTTGCTGAATACGGTGTCGGTTTTAATTTGAGGGAAAAAGAAAACGGAAGCGAAGAGGAATAAAATCTGCTTCCCATATTCTTCATTTTTCTTAATTTTTGTCTTTATTGTTTCTTTATGTTTTTTATTTTTACCGGCACTTTTTCATTTATTTTTTTCATTTTTTGTTTTTAAAGAATCCGTGATTTTTGCATTAGATGAGCGGGATTTAGATAGCAGAAGAGGCTGACGAAACATATATAATATTTTAAATATTATTTTAAGTTGTATTTAATTCGTTTTTGTTTAAAATGAATTAAAAATTATAAAGAAGAAGTTACCGACCGATACTAAAAACATAAAAATAAAAACATTACTCACAATTATTGGAGGAAAACGTATGAGAGAACCGGTTGTCTCCGGACTTTTTTACAGTCCCGATAAAGACGGATTGAGCAAAGAATTGGATTATTTATCAACGGAAGCGAAAAACAAAGCCAAATATTCCGATAAAACAATCGGTGTGATCAGCCCGCACGCAGGATATATTTTCTCCGGAAAAACGGCGGCCGCCGCGATTGATTCGATTATGGAAGCAGACGTTTACATTATTATCGGCTCCAACCACACCGGACTCGGTGAAGCACTTGCGTTCTCGCAAGAAACTTGGAAAACGCCGCTCGGAGAAGTTGAGACTGACAAAATGCTGGCGCGCTATTTTGACGGCACTTGGATTGTTCAAAGTGAAGAAGCGCATGTCAGAGAACATTCTGTTGAAGTGATCGTTCCGTTTTTGCAGCATAAAATGAGAGATAAGCCGTTTAAAATCTTCCCGATTGTGATGGGAGACCAGAATAAAGCGGCGGCTGAGGCTATCGCGGAAGTGTTAATTCCGATTATGAAAGAAGAAGTTTACATTAAAAAGGACAATTATGAAGAAAAATTAAAAATCGCGATTGTCGCGTCCAGCGATTTCTCCCATTATGTTCCCGAGGAATTTGCCAAAGAACATGACGAGGCGATTATTAACAGAATTAAAACCTTGAATGTGGACGAATTTTATGATTTTATCGACAAATACGACTCAACCATCTGCGGTTACGGCCCGATTGCCGTTTTAATGATGGTTGCAAACGCAATCGGCGCAAATTCCGAACTTTTAGAATACAGAACCAGCAACGAAGAAAGAGAAGCCCGTGAAGCCGAAGTTGTCGGCTACGCGGCAATGACTTTCACGAAACAATAAGTGCCACCTCCGGCACTCTTTTTTCTTTTTTGAATTCGTCGCACAGGATTAAACAGCGGCCACTGCTCGCGCGAACGCGTCAACTTTTGATATTTATTTCAACCAGACGTTCTTTTTTGAGAAATTAAAATAAAAACAGGATGTGTTTAAAAAGAATAAACTTAGAGCAACAGTAGACATCGCGCGCGGCAGGGCAGAAAACGGAAACGGTAAGGCAGCAACGGCACAGCAACGGCAAGGTAGCAACAGCACGGCAACGGCAAGGTAGCAACGGCACGGCAACGGCAAGGTAGCAACGGCACGGCAACGGCAAGGTAGCAACAGCACGGCAATGGCAAGGTAGCGGCGGCACGTTCGCGTAAGCGAACGGATACGATAAAAATGAGCAGATGCACATAGCAAAGCAGATACATGTAACAAAGCAGATACAGGCAACAGAGCAGATACACGCAGCAAAGCACGATACACACAGCAGAAGCAAATGGCCTCGGCAAAACAAATACAACACAGTAAAGCAAATGAACGCAGCAAAACAAATTCAACACAGTAAAGCAATTTGATTTAAAAACTGTTTTTCAATTTTGCTGTATCGGATGAGTACGAATCCGCAAATTTCCATTTCACTCTCCGCTTTGCTCCGAGCGAAATGAAAATTAGCGGGCGGTTGTATTGGATTTAATTTATTTTAATCAACATTGAACATCCTCTTTTTTCAATTTTGTGAAAAACGGAACGCCGATTAAAATCAAAAAATGAAAGAAAAATATTACAAAATTTTGCAGGCGTTCGGGTTTTATTTTTAAGAAAAAAGATGTTCGGTTTAATCCAAAATCCAACTTATTTTTGAAGATTTTCGGCGATTTCGGTGACAAGCTCTTCAATTGTTTTGCCGTCGCCTGAAACGGTAATATCGGCATATTTTTCATAGAGTGGACGACGCTCTTCGTAGAGATTCTCCAGGCTTTGCCCTTCTTTTAACGCGATGCCGCGCGTTGAAATGTTTTGAATGCGGCGCATGATTTCAGGGAAAGTGACGTCGAGAAAAACAATGATTCCGATATCTTTTAAATGCGCCATTGATTTTTCACCGTAAACGACGCTGCCACCGGTTGAAATCACACATTTTGAGACTTGGATTTGAGAAATTATTTTTTCTTCAATTTCAATAAAACCCGAAAAACCGGCGGAATCGGCAAGATCTTGAAGAAGCATTCCCTCTTGTTGCTGAATCAAAAGATCCGTGTCCATAAAAGAAAGACCGAGCGACTTTGCAAGTAATATGCCTGACGTGCTTTTGCCCGAGCCGGGCATACCGATGAGAATGATATTGTCCATTTTTCTCATTTTGTCCATTTCTTTCATTTTGTCCATTTCTTTCATTTTGTCCATTTTTCTCATTTTGTTATTTCGTTTTGTCCATTTCTTTCATCCCGAAAGAAGCAAAAACCGTCATAATTTTTCAACTGCGGAATAAATGATTTTTTCATTAATAAATTTATCCGAATGCGGAGACCTATTTAGAATATATATTCTACGAAAATAAGATTTATAATATATCCGAGAATTTTCCATTCATTCTTCTTAAAAAAACAAATTAAAAAACAAATTAAAAAAACGGATTATTTATTCGAAATAATTTATTCGAAATTTGGATACACGGAGAAAACAATGGATATACTACTTGGTCTTGCGCTGATATTAGCAGGTTTTTACATGGCCTGGAATATCGGTGCCAATGACCTCGCAAACGCAATGGGAACCTCTGTCGGTTCAAAAGCGCTTACCATAAAACAGGTTATTATTCTGGCAGCGGTTTTTGAGCTCGCCGGTGCGCTTTTATTCGGGAGCAACGTGACAGGAACAATTGCCAAAGGCATCGTTCCGCTCGACAAAATTATCGAGATCAGCCCCCTGATTGTTACGGTCGGCATGCTGGCCGCAATTTTGGCAGCCTCTTTTTGGATAACATTGGCAACATTTTATAATTTGCCGGTTTCCACAACACACTCAATCGTCGGATCCGTATTGGGTTTCGGCATCATTTGTGTCCTTTACGGATACATCGCATATTCAGACATTCATTGGTCGGTTTTAATCAGCATTGTTGCAAGCTGGTTCCTCTCACCATTGGTCGGTGCCGTTTTGGCTTATATCATTTTCTACATTGTCAGGAAGAGATTCCTTGTTAAATCAGAAAATGTGCCGGGTGTCGAGAAAAAATTCATTTGGCTTCAAGTCGCAACGGCTTGTTTCATCGCATTCGCGCACGGATCAAATGACGTAGCCAACGCAATCGGACCGCTTTACGCCGTTTTTGAAATGTACGGTTATGGCGGATTAGGACCTTTAACATTAAGCCAGATTTTGCTTTTACTTGGAGCAATCGGCATTGTCATCGGTTTATCCACATGGGGTTACAAAGTCATTGATACCGTCGGCAACAAAATCACGGAATTGACACCGACACGAGGCTTTTCGGCACAGTTTGCCACCGCTTCTGTCGTTTTGGCGCACAGCTTTGTCGGTCTCCCGATTTCGACGACGCACACTCTTGTCGGCGCAGTTATCGGCGTCGGCCTTGCAGGCGGTCTTTCCGGTGTGAATTTTAAAGTGATTAAAAATATCGTCAGCTCCTGGTTCATTACAGTACCGGTCGCAGCAGTGACGTGTATGATTATTTTCTTCCCGTTGGCATGGTTCTTCCTTTAAAGAAGAACTTTTTATTTTGCCGAGGGAGAATAAATTTTTTATCGCTTTCGCTGGTTTTTTCATCAATATTTATATAATTATATGAAAATGATAATTATTGATGACAAATGTAAAAAAAAGAAAAAGATATTATAGCTAAATGAAAGATTGAAGAGTAAGGTTAAAAAAAGGTGAGGAAAATGCCGCACAGATACATGAGATCTATTTTAAATATATTTGTGGATTCCCCGATGGACGCATTGGAAGACCACTCTAAAAAAGTCGTTGAAACCGTCGACAGGCTTTCCGAAATGTTGGACCAATATCTGGAAGGGAATTGCAGCCGAACCGAAGAATTGCGCCAAATTATCGATGATTTAGAGCATGACGCTGACAAGATGAAACAGCAGTTTCAAATGATTTTGCCCAACTCTGTTGTGATTCAATTGGATACCAACGACCTTTTGGACTTTTTGAAATCACAGGACGGAATCGCCAATATTGCTCAAAACGCAGCGCATTGGATGACACTCCGCCCCCCCGAAGACATTCCGCAAGATGTGAAAGATGAACTCTGCAACTTGATGAAAATGTCAATGAAATGTATTCACGGTTACGAAAACGTTATGAAAGATCTTGAAAAAGTGGAAGCGACTTCATACAGCAAAACGGAAATTCAAAGATTGGTTGAAAAGATTCCGGCAATTGAAAAACAGGAATATGAAGTGGATATGTTTGAGATTAAAGTTCTCAAAACACTTTTTGAACATGAAAATGAAATCGGCGGTGCCGGTGTTTATCACATCGTCCGCCTCATTGACAATATCGGCGATATTGCAGACCAAACAGCGCATTCCGTTGACATTTTGAGAAAAATATTGATTAAAAAGACATAATCAGTGTTTTTCATTCCTTTTTTATTTTTATTGTTTTTTTACTTTTTTGATTGAACTTTTCCCGGGTGGTTGGTTGAGTGGAGATAAAGAACCTGAAAAACGTGAGAATTTTACATCGCAACTTGGATTTATTCTTGTAACAGTCAGCAGTGCTGTCGGTTTGGGAAACATCTGGCGGTTCAGCTACATTACCGGCGTTAACGGCGGCGGCGCATTTCTTTTAATTTATATGCTGTGCGTTTTGTTTGTTGCAATGCCGATTATGATTGCGGAATTTTCAATCGGCCGAAAAGGAAAGATGAGTCCGGTCGGCTCTTTTAAAAAATTGGCACCGGACAAACGATACTGGATTATTCCGGGAATTTTAAGTGTTCTCACGCCGCTTATTATTATGATTTACTACCCGGTTGTTTCGGGATGGGCGTTGGGTTATGTTTTTGAAAGCATTTTCAATTGGGGACCAATTACAAGCGACCCGAGTACTGCTTTTTCCGTATTTTCCGCCGCGCCGACATCAATATTATTCACGGCTGCCGCTTTGATAATGACTGCCGGCGTTTTGCTCGGCGGCGTGACGAAAGGAATTGAAAAATCCAGTAAAATCCTTATGCCGGTTTTGTTTTTATTATTATTGATTCTTGTTTTGCGTTCATTGACGCTTCCCGGCTCTTTTGAAGGCGTTAAGTTTCTGTTTGTCCCGGATTTTACCAAACTCACTCTGAGAGGCGTTTTAGACGCGCTTGGGCACTCATTTTATTCGCTCAGTTTGGGCATGGGAATTATCATAACGTATGCCAGCTACATGAAAAAAGAAACAGATTTGCCGAAAGCGACTGCCTCAATCATTACGTTGGACACGGCTGTCGCGCTTCTCTCAGGCTTAGCAATTTTTCCGGCAGTCTTTGCGCTCGGCATTAATCCCGCTGAAGGCGCAGGACTTGCATTTATAACGCTTCCGGGCGCATTTGCGCAGATTCCTGCGGGACAATTCTTCTCAATTACATTTTTCCTTCTGTTATTTATTGCCGCTTTAACGTCCATGATCAGCATAATGCAGATACCGCTTTCCTTTTTAGAAGAAGAATATAAAATGAAAAAGAAAACTGCGCTAATGCTGATTACAGCTTTTCTGATTATCGCAGGAGTTCCTGCGGCACTTTCGTTCGGACCGATGAGTGATGTTTTAATTTTCGGAAATACGTTCTTTGATGCGACAGATAAATTTGTCAATATTGTTCTTTTGCCGATAACCGGTTTGCTTTGCACATTATTTGTGATATTCCACCTGGGAATCAAAAATTCAAAACAAATCTTCATGGAAGGTGCCGAAAATCAAAATTCGATTCTCGGAAAAATCTATCCGTTTTCAATCAGATATATCGCGCCGATTGCAATTGTTTTAATAATGCTCAATGGGTTCGGCTTTTTTAATTTAATTTTCAATTGAACAAAAGAAAAAACATCCGGACTCAGAGACGGAAATGAAATAAAAATTGAAAAAATTAATTAAAAAGATAATTAAAAGAATTAATCAAAAAATTAATTAAAAAAATAAAAAGAAAAATAAAAAAGATTAAGCAGCTGCAAGCAGCGGCGTGCTATTACTTTTCTGCTTTTTCGGATTAATCTGATTTTTGTCAATGCTGATGTAAAGTGCGTGATCCAACACAAAAAGCATGGACAGGATAAATGCAATCGGTTCGGCAAACAGACAGCCGATCGTAACGCAGAGAATTGCCAACAAGAACAACACGAATGTAAAACCCGTTGATGAAGCGAATCGGAGATTCAGCAAACTGCCGCTTCCCAGAACTGATTTTTTTAAGTCGGATGACATTTTAACATGATACGCAAGCAAAACAACGCCGATCAGCGGCGTCAAATAAATAAAAATTTCAGGCACGGTACCCAAATACCAAAGAAGGGCATATGCCAAAATAATATAAAATCCGAGAAAAGCGTTGATGCCTTCCAAAACTTTAAACTTGGACATCAAAGTCTCTCGAAAGAGTTTTTTCATAACCATTCAATCACATCTACAAGTGTAATAAGTATAACAAATAATACGTTTTAATTAAATACAATAAAGATTCAACATCGGATACCCGATTGAATTTAACAAAGATAACATAAAACGACAACAATACGCGCCGAGTGCAGGTATTACACAGAAATATAAATATTATTTAAAATATATAATTTTGAGATATTACTTGCAGTTAAGTAAAGAAAAAACTAGTATAAAAAACATTTTTAATTTCGTATTTTATTAACAAGAAATGTTGAAAAAAGAATAAAAATAAAGAAAAGAATGAGAAAAGTAAAAAGAATTAATTTTCGAGAACAATCTCGATATTAATGTCTTTGGGTACTTGAATTCTCATCAATTGGCGAAGCGCACGTTCATCGGCAGCGAGGTCGATGAGTCTTTTGTGGACGCGCATTTCCCAGTGGTCCCATGTTGCAGTACCGTCACCGCTCGGGCTCTTTCTTGTCGGAACAACCAATTTCTTGGTCGGGAGCGGAACAGGGCCTGAAATACTGACACCGGTTCTTTCGGCAATTGCCTTGACTTGGTTACAAACACTGTCAAGGTCTGTCGGGCTGATTCCCGATAATCTGATTCTTGCTTTTTGCATGGCTTGACTCTCCTAAAAAAAAGGAAATTAGGAAGAAAGATTACTCTTTCTTCTTAACGCTGAGACAAACGCCTGCTGCAATGGTCATACCCATATCACGGACAGCGAATCTGCCGAGCTGCGGGATTTCTTTTGCGGGTTCAAGAACCATCGGCTTCATGGGTTTGAAGGTAACGATTGCTGCGTCACCTGCTTTAATGAAGGCGGGGTTTTCTTCCTTGGGCTGGCCGGTCTTCGGGTCGAGTTTTTTGTCGATGGACATAAACATACATGCGACCTGAGCGGTGTGGCTGTGGAAGACAGGGGTGTATCCGACAGTGATTGCGGACGGGTGCTGAAGAACGACAATCTGACCTGTGAATTCGTCAGCGACTGTGGGTGCTTTGTCACCTGCAGGACCGCAAACGTCTCCTCTTCTGACGTCATTTTTACCGATACCGCGGACGGACCAGCCGATGTTGTCACCGGGGACTGCTTGCGGGATTTCTTCGTGGTGCATTTCAATGGACTTAACTTCACCGGTTGCGCCGGAGGGCATGAAGCAGACTGCGTCGCCTTTCTTCATGATACCTGTTTCAACACGACCGACCGGAACAGTACCGATACCGGAGATGGTGTATGCATCTTCGACGGGGATTCTTAACGGAAGTGATGTGGGCTTCTCGGGTTCTTTCAAGTTGTTGAGTGCCTGAATGATGGACGGGCCTTTGTACCACGGGGTGTTCGGGCTGTTTTCTTTGATGTTGTCGCCTTCGAATGCGGAAGTCGGGATGAACGGAATCTCATCGGGTTTGAATCCGATCATTTTCAAGATTGCGGAAACCTGCTCGATAACTTCTTTGTATCTGGCTTCATCGTATTTGACTGCGTCCATTTTGTTGATGGCGACGATAAGCTGGTTGATACCGAGGGTCTTGGAAAGGAAGATGTGTTCCTTTGTCTGGGCCATAACACCGTCAGGTGCTGCGACGACGAGAACTGCTGCGTCTGCCTGGGAGGCACCGGTAATCATGTTCTTAACGAAGTCTCTGTGACCCGGGCAGTCCACGACTGTAAAGTAGTATTTTTCTGTATCGAATCTCTTGTGAGCGATGTCGATGGTAATACCTCTCTCTCTTTCTTCTTTGAGGGAGTCCATAACCCATGCGAATGCGAAGGATTCTTTACCTTTCAATTTTGCTTCTTCTTTGAATTTTTCGATGACGTGGGGCGGAACTGCTCCGGTCTCGAACATTAATCTACCGACGAATGTGGACTTACCGTGGTCAATGTGACCGATGACGGCTAAGTTCATGTGGGGTTTCTCTGCTGCCATATTTATTACTCCTAATTTGTTTAATATATGTGGATTATTTTAAAATCATCTTTGATGATCGTGAAAATCGGTGCCACCGAAAGTGATAATTGGTTAACGGGTGTGAAAAATACATAAAGATTTTCCGATTACTGAATAACATTTCAATATTAAACCGTTTCGCCAATTATCCCTGCGATGGGCATTGCGAAGTAGTCTCTAATAAACACACTTCTATATAAAAAGATATGGTCATCGACGGATGACGGCGACCTTCAGTTTATATAGTGTATTTATTTTTCAACTTCGCAATTTCATCGATTTTCTCATGTTGATATCATTAACGTTACATTTCCAAGAAGTCTGATGCCTTCGGAAGTTCTTTCTTCAAGCCCTTTCTCTCTCTGATTTTGGAAACGACTTCAGATGCGAGGTTGCTCGGAACGGTTTCAAAGCCGCCGAATTCAGTACTCCACATCGCGCGTCCTTCTGTTGCGGAACGGATGTCGCCTGCAAATCCGAAGAGTTCGGAAACCGGTGCGCGGGACTCGATGATTGTCAAGTCGCCTTCACTCTGCATATCAATAATGCTGCCGCGTCTTCCCTGAATTTCCTTTGTTGCGCCACCCATGTTGTTTTGGGGCACTTGAATGAAAACTTTCTGGTACGGTTCAAGCAATGAGTCCTCAGCCATAAGCATAGCCGCCTGGATTGCCTGACGGGATGCCGGAATGACCTGCGCGGGACCTCTGTGAATAGCGTCTTCGTGAAGTTTTGCGTCACGGAGGATGATCTTGACGTGAGAGACGGGTTCTCTTGCGAGCGGACCGGCTTTCATGACTTCTTCAAAACCGTCTAAAACCAATTCCATGGTTTCATTGAGGTACTGAATACCTTTGGTCATGTCAAGATAGATGTTGTTGCCGTAAATTGCAGCAATGCTTTTTGCCTCATCTTTGTCCATGCCGGCAGCCATTAATTTTTCTCTTCTTTCAAGTTCTTCCATTCTCATGGAAATTTCGCCTTCACGGATCAAAGCGACAATTGCGTCATCGAGCGGTTCAACATCAATGTAGAAGCGGTTGTGTCTGTTGGGGGATTTACCTTCAACGTTTTCAACTTTCTTTTTGATGGTTTCACGGTAAACGACAATTGGCGGGTTGGTAATGATTTCGACACCTTTGTCACGCTCAATTCTGTGCGCGATAACTTCAAGGTGGAGCTCACCCATACCGGCCATCAAGTGCTCACCGGTTTCTTCGTTCAAAGTGATCTGAAGTGTCGGGTCTTCTTTTGCGACCTGTCTGAGAACTTCAACCAATTTCGGAAGATCCTTTGTGTGCTTGGCTTCAACAGAAACGGTGATAACCGGTTCACTGACGTGTCTGATGCTTTCAAAAGGCGTCATGCCGTCAAGTGTTGTAATTGTGGAACCGACGATTGCTTCTTTCAAACCTGTAACGGCTGCAATGTTACCTGCCGGGATGTTTTCCACTTCAATTCTTTCCGGGCCCATGAAAATACTGACCTGCTGAATTCTGCTTTTCTTAGCGGAACCGGAGGTGTAAACTTCTAAACCGCGGGTGAGTGTACCGCTGAAAAGTCTGCCTGTTGCGACTTCACCGGCGTGTGGGTCCATTGAGATGTCAGTAACCATGAATGCGAGGTCGCCTTTCGGGTCTGCGCTGTTCATTGATTTGCTGATTGCGGAGTCTCTTTCGCCGTGCCAGATTGCTTTAACTCTTTCCTGCTGAGCATTGACCGGGTTGGGCAAGTGGCTGATAACCATGTCGTTTAAAGTTTCATGAAGCGGGCATTTTTGTGCCAATGTCTTCATGTCACCGTTTGTACAGAAATCATAAACATCATTGAAAGAAATTTGTGTTTTCTGCATCATCGGAACGCTGATGGCCCAGTTGTAGAGAGCGGAACCGAATGCGACACTGCCGTTTGCAGCGTCGACACGCCAGCCCTGTTTATATCTCTCAGGGTTCATGTTTTTGATGAGCTTGTTCACATGGTCAATGAGTTTGCCGAGACGGACCTGCATTTCCTGCGGGTCAACCTGAAGTTCATTGATCAAACGGTCGACTTTGTTGATGAACAAAACCGGACGGACATATTCTCTGAGAGCCTGTCTGAGAACGGTTTCTGTTTGGGGCATTGTCCCTTCAACCGCGTCAACGACGACGACAGCACCGTCAACAGCACGCATTGCACGTGTCACGTCACCACCGAAGTCAACGTGACCCGGTGTGTCGATAAGGTTGATGAGGTATTCTTTGCCGTCGTAGGAGTGAACCATTGAAACGTTAGATGCGTCAATGGTGATACCGCGTGCCTGTTCTTCTTCATCAGAGTCCATGAACATTTGTTTTCCGGCAAGTTCTGACGAAATCATTCCGGCACCACTGAGTAAGTTGTCGGAAAGTGTTGTTTTACCGTGGTCGATGTGAGCGACAATACCGATGTTACGAATCATTTCGGGGTTGCCCATAAGAGCGGTCACACGCTCAACCATTTGTTTTCTTTTTCCCATAATCCTGACCTTTGATTTGTATTATATTAATAGAAAATCGGCTTTTTCCATAAACCCTGAAAAAGCCTAAAAGGGGAAGCATAAAGCTTAACGGGCTGCCTTTGCAACACGCTCTTTGGCATCCTTTCTGCTGATAGAGAATGCTTTGGAGTCGGCGTTGGAAGCTGCGATGAGCTCGGTTGCGAGACAGTCGGCGACAGAGCGCTTGGATTTGAAAGCGGCCTGGTGCGTACCGATGCAGATGTAGCGAAGTGCTGAGTCAACACGTCTCTGAGGAGCGGTATCGACAGCTTTCGGAACGGAGATACCGCCGTACTTCAAACGGACGACTTCTTCTCTCGGGCCTGCGTTTGCGATTGCGTCAACCAAAACCTGAATCGGGTTTTTGCCGGTTTTCTTGTTGATTGTGTCAAATGCTTCATCAACAGTTCTCATGGCAACCTGCTTTTTGCCGGTGTTGGTTTCAGATCTCATAAGGTTGTTAACGAGACGTTCAACGATTGAGATTTCGGATTTGTTGAACTGCTGTCTGGCGTGCTTACCGCTTGAGTGGGGCACTGTAACTGCTTTCAAACAAACATATCTTTTAATTCCGGGATCGGTCACATCGACTTCAGAAAGATCCCATTTGCCGAACATTTTAGGTTCCATGTATCTCATCTCCTGGGTTTTTCCATTCTTCCGATAACCATTTGCTGGAGCGGAACGTTGTTCACTGCGATCACTTTGAAACGGACGCCGGGAATATCACCCATTGCACCACCCATGCGACCGCCGATTCTTTCAACCGTCACTTCGTCGTGTTCATCGATGAAGTTAATGGCGCCGTCACCGGGGCAGAATGCTGATACTTGTCTTCCGTTCTTGATGAGCTGAATACGGACACATTTACGGATAGCGGAGTTGGGCTGCTTAGCTTCAACACCAATCTTTTCGAGAACGATGCCGCGTCCCTGGGGAGATCCTCCCAACGGGTCAGCTTTCACGTTCAAACCGAGCATGCGTCTGTTGTATTCGTGGTCTTTCCATCTGGCCTTCAATCTTTGTTTCTTTAAGATTTGGCCTGCATAGTTTCCATTTGTCATAGTTTAATCTCCTGATTAATTATTGAATGATAAACCTTGATTGATGAGGATTATTTAAGAATCACGTCGTCGATATTGTGGTGTCTTTGTGCCAGCAATTTGACTTTTGCGATGTTTTTACCGTTCTTTCCGATTGCAAGTCCCTTATCTTTTGCGGCGACTTCAATTTCAGCCACTTTCTTGTCATTGACTTCTTTGAAAGTGACGTTTTTAATTGTAATCACGGAGCCGAAAATATTTTTGATAAAGGTTGCCGGATCGTCGGAATACTCCACGAGTTCGATGGGCTTATCAATTGCTTTTTTGGCGCGGTTGATGTTTTCCCCGCCCTTTCCGATCGCAAGACCCATTTCGCCTTGTTGGATGACATTGATAATTCGGTCACTTTCCACAATACAATCGAGAACTTTGGCACTTGTGATGTCTTCAAAGCGTGCGATGTATTGCATTTCTTCAAAAGTGATTTTGATGCCGCTCATGGAAAATCCTCTTAATAATCATAAAATTCAGGCATCGGCCAGTGACAAAATGTCAGATTCGCCGGCATCTAAAATTGCCATTGCCGCGATGATGAAGGGTTTACCGCAGACCGGTCCGAGTTCTCTGCTTGTTCCGTCGTAAACGTAGACGGGAACATTGGACGATTCAATTTGCTTTTTGGTGTCTTCCGGACAGTTCTTGGCCAAGATGATGATCTTAGCGTCGCCGGAAGCGGAAAGCTCAATCGCTTTTTTGGAGCCGATGACGACTTTACCGGTCTTCACGGCTTTGATCAATGCTTTATCGATATTGATATCCATTTTCTGTACCTCAAATCCTTGAGTGGCTTTACAAAATTGCGAAACGAAACGCCAGCTGTTAAAAGCAACAGACTGCCGTCTCTATAAAAAAGTCACTGACAGGGTCATAGACTTTACAAACCCGATAGGCTTGTTTCTCCCCGATTTTGCCAATCACGCACATTGCACATTATTTCCAAAGAAAAATTGTACAAGCAATGTACGCCTTCTGAAAAACGAATTCAGAAAACGGCGCAAAACCGGTTCACAATCTATAAAGAATACCGCAAAGATACCGTTTTTGTATATAAAGGTTTTTGAGGGAGGGGCTTTGAAAAGAAGAACGCTGAAAAGCAAAAGCGAATAAAAGAAAAGAATAAAACAAAAACTAAGAAACAAGAAAGAATAAAACAAAAAAAGGACCGAACAAACGGTCCGATTTTAAAAAATGATTGAAAATCAGAATTAGTTTTTAAATTCTGTATATCCGCATTTACCGCATGCGTTTCTGTTCTTGTGTTCGGACAAGAAAACGCCGGGGCCGCATTTCGGACAGAATTTGTTGACGCGAGTAACTTTGTCGCCTTCGACTTTATAATAATCTTTCACTGCCATGTCACTCACTCCACTGCTTCTTCTTCAGCCGGTTCTTCAGCTGCTTCTTCGCCGGTTTCTTCTTCGGCGGCTTCTTCAACAACTTCTTCCTCGACAACAGGTTCTTCAGGCATTGTATTTCTTTTAAGAACGTGTTCGGGTTCAACCTGCTTCATGCGGTCTTCGGAGTCGTAAAGCTTTGCATAGCCTTTAACGAGCTGGTGACCGTATTCAGATTCCATTTTCTGAACGATAAGCAAATCAACATTTGTATTCAAAAGAGCTGCGAGTTTCTTTCTGACATCTGCGCGTGACGGAGTCGGACCTTCATATTCAACGGTGAAATCCAGTTCCTTCCGATTTAATAATTTATTATCTAAGTCTTTAACGATTTTAATATCCATAATTATGCCTCCGATTTCCGATTCTAAGATCGGCTTCGGCTATAACGGGTCAAAAAGGTTGTTATCGGTTATAACCTTTTTGTCGCTTGAGCCATCGTTTCAAAAACCGTATTCGGAAAGAATATTTTCAAACTTTTTAACGGAAAGAATTTCATTCGTTACAAAATTATCGTTCAAAAATAAACTGTATGACGTGAACGGAGTCGGAGCTGACTGCGCCTCTTCTCGCGACTGAAAGCGAACGGATTTGAAAGGAACATTCTTTTCCCGAGCAACCTCTTCAATTAACGGAACATATTTCGCCGTAAACGGACACTGATGAGAATAATAGAGAACAAAACCGTCATCGGAATTCGTTTTTTTGAGACTTTCTTTGAGGCTGTCTTTAAAGCCGGGTTTTTCCGAGTCCTTTTCAAACGGCAGATAAAATAATTTGAAAAAAGGGTCGACTGAATCAATCTCTTCAAATCCTTTATGCACCAGATATTTCGGGTCGGAAAGAAAAGCTCTTTTTTTATCGGAAGAAAGAATGACAAGCCCTTTCTTATTTTTCGCCTTGCTGTCGCGAATACATTCATCCAAAAGCAAACTTGAATTACCTTGTCCCTTATACTGGCCGGAAACCCAAAAACAGTTGATATACATGTACCCGTCCGCTTCAACCGGCGCCCAAGCATTTTCAGCCGGTATGTATTCAATAAAACATTTGCCGCGAACATCGCCTTTCTTAAAGACAAGCCCGTCGTCAAACCGCTCCGCCAACCATGTTTTTTTAGCAGAAACCTGGCAGTCGTTGTCATTTGAAATCGCACAGCAGATGTGTTCGCTTCCGATATTCTTTTTTGTTACGGTAATAATTTCCATTTGGAATCCTCTTGATAACTAATACGAAAAAGAAGTTGAAAAGTTTTGTTTATTTGAGCGGATTAATAAAAAGGATTGAAAAAATGAATAAAAAAGAACAGAGCATAAAATCAATCCGGAATTCAAACAAAAAATGTTCAAATCGGACCCGTTTTGGCCGAATATGAGGAATATACCCTTTTTTCTGTATATTGTTACGTCCTTTCTTTTAATACTTTTTTTGATTTTTGGAACATACACTCATGAAACAATATGAGTTAAAGACGAAATAAATGGAAATAATCTAAAAATCAATCTATGGTGAACAAATGACAAAAAATAAAACAATTTCTGCTGTCGGAATTTTTTTGGCGGCGATGCTTTTAATCTCCTCCTTTCCGATCAGTGCGGCTGCGACGCCGTTTTTAGAACTGACGCTGATTGACCAGACACCGTATCCGGCTCAGCCCGGACAACAAGTCCGATTTTGGATTCAAGCCGAAAATATGGGCGGCGGATCTCTCAATAACGTAACGATTCAAGTTGTTCCGAATGCGCCGTTTTCAGCAGCATCCGGGGAAGCATCAAAAACATTCAATGCAATTTATTCAGGCTCAAAAGTGTATCATGAATACGTTATGTATGTAGACAAAGACGCACCGAGCGGCAATAGAGACTTAACTGTTCGGTACAAGACAAACAACAGCAGCGTCTGGTATGAAACGAAATTCAAAGTAAATATCGGCGGCATTGTCGATACAGATAGCCGCGGAACATTAATTATTGAAAATATCACCAGCAATCCCGAAGTATTTATGCCGGGAGACGAAGGCGTTATTTGGGTAATATTGAAAAACAACGCAAGCGAACAAACCGTGTCTCTTTCCAACAAGAGCTATGCTGCAAACGCCCGTATTCAATCCGCCTCACTTTATTCAAAAGACGGAATCACAGTTAAAAGCGATACCGTAAGCGACTTAGGAATTATCATGCCGGGAGACAATATTTCAATTCCGTTCCGCATCAGCGTCCCTGAAGACACAAAAGCCGGCACCTATTTCCTGACATTAAACGTCACCGGAAGCTCTTACGAATATAACATCAGAAGAAATATTGAAATCAAAGTTGATTCCGACGGCGTTAAAACGATTCAATCCAAAGAGGCAAAAGATAACGGAACAGATACAGTGATTGAAATTGATGTCGTGAATTATCATCAGGGAACCGTCAGAGGTGTCTCAATCATTCCTGCCGCAAACAATACGGAATTTTATCCGAAAGAATATTTCATCGGAGAAATGAAACCGGATGACTTGTACACAGCAAAATTCATCGTCAAACAGAAAAAATCCGCGGACAATAACATCACATTCACATCCGCCTATTATAACGGCGACAACGCCCACGATGATGATACGTCTTTGTATATGACCGTCGCAAAAACATCCTCCGGAATTTCCCTGACAACAATGATAATTATCGCAATCCTCGTTTTAATCGCCGGCGGCGCGGTAGCATACTACTTTTATGACAAAAAGAAGAAAAGTGCCTGATTTGAGCCGGATTTAAAATCAAAGGCTGTCAGCTGTATAGTAATAAAAGAACAGCGGCAGCTTCGGAATTTTAAAAGAAAACCGGAAAGCAGCGAGGATGAAAAATGATAACAATCGAACACAGTATTAAGATGGCTGCTGCCAGCTTAAAAAGTTCCAAAATGCGCACAGGATTAACAGCGTTTGGGATAATCATCGGCATTTCTGCCGTTATCGCAACACTGACAATCGGAAGCAGCTTTACCGGATACTTTACAGACCAGGTTGAGTCGGAAGGTTCCAACAGCATTATGATTGTTGCCGCTCGGGAAAATTTGTTTTATGACAAACAAGTTGAAATCGTGAAGAATACGGCCGGCGTCGACGGCGTATCTGCCGAAATAACGCATACGGGAACGGTGAGGTTTGCAAACGAGGAAAAGGATGTGACCATTGCCGGTTTGGATGAGGATTACGCAACCATTATGGCAACGCCGATTTATGACGGCACATTTTTAACAGACAAAGATTCGTACGTTGCAATCGTCGGCAAAAAAATCGCGCAGGAGAAATTCGAAAATGAAATCAGCGTCAGAAGTACGATTCAGATCACATTGTTCAACAGTGAAACAAAAGAATATGTGACGGAAACATTTCGCGTCAAAGGAATTATCGGATCGGATACGACCAGTTTACTCTTTGAAGATACGGACAACACGATGATAGTCATTCCTTCCGAAACGATGAAAAAAATGACGGGAGAAGATAATTACCAAATCATATATGCCAAAGCAGATTCGCCCGAGACGATTAATGAAACAGCCAAAGAAATCGAAAAGCGGCTTGCAAGAAACTTGGGCGTTTCCGAGCGCGATTTAGATGACGACTTAAAATTACCGTTCAGCACAGTCAATCAGGCGGAATTGCTTGAGACGATAAAAGAATTAACCGATGCGCTTCAGCTGTTTCTCGTTGCGATCGGAGGAATTTCACTCGTTGTCGGCGCTGTCGGCATTATGAACATTATGATTGTGACGGTGACGGAACGGACTAAAGAAATCGGGACGCTCAAAGCACTCGGCTACGCGCCAAAAGATATTTTGTCGCTGTTTATTATTGAATCCGTTATCATCAGCCTGGCCGGCGGTTTGGCCGGAACGGTTGTCGGCTTAAGTGTTGCATTGATTGGGACAAATTTGCTCGGGATGTCATCAAGCATTCCGGTGTATGTCATTTTTATCGGCATCGGTCTGTCCGTCTTTGTTGGTGTGGCTGCCGGCGCTCAGCCGTCTTACCGCGCTGCCAAAATGAATCCGATTGACGCGTTGAGAGATATTTGAAAAGGAGGGAAAAGATGATAAATCTGGCACACAGCTCGAAAATGGCAACAGAAAGCCTGAAAAGTGCAAAACTTCGATCGGCGCTAACTTCCCTCGGCATTATTATCGGAATTGCCGCCGTGATTGCGACTTTCACGTTGGGAAGCAGTTTCAGCGCATACTTTTCAAGTCAAATCAACGATGCAGGCTCCAACTTTATTGTCGTTATGGAAACGAAAGAAAACGTCCTGCGCGACCAACAGATGGAAGTGATCAAAAATACACGCGGAATCAGTGATGCTTCGCCGGTGATTTCAACTTCCGGCTTAAATGAATTCGGAGGGTTCGGAGGATCGGCAGGTACGCTCGAATTTATGGGAGAAGAACGAGACGTAACGATATACGGCGTATCAGAGAATTATATAGAAATCGCAGCCATTCCGATGTATGACGGTTTCTTTTTAAACGATAAAGATACCGGCTCTGCCGTTGTCGGCAAAGAGATTGCGGAGGAATATTTCAAGAATCAGATGACGACAAGAAATACGATTCAAATTACGCTTTGGAACAACGAAACAAGACAGTATGAATCGAGATCTTTCAGCGTGAAAGGAATTGCCGGATCTGAAGAGACGAACCTGCTGACAGGAAGCGATGAGAGAACAGCCGTTTACATTCCTCTTTCCATTATGCAGGAAATGACCGGAATTGACGAATATCATTACATTTACGCAAAAGCGGAATCAATCGATGTTGTCAAAGACGCGGATGAAGAAATAAAGAAAAATCTGGCGCGGAATTTGGGCATTTCGGAGAGGGATTTGAACAAAACGGATCTGCTCCCGTTTCAGACATTAAATCAAGTGGAGATGCTGGAACAAATGTCAATGATAACAGACATTCTTCAAGTCGTTCTGGTCGCAATCGGCGGAATTTCGCTCATCGTCGGTTCTGTCGGCATTATGAATATCATGCTGGTGACGGTGACGGAAAGAACAAAAGAAATCGGAACGCTCAAAGCGCTCGGATACACAACAAAAGACGTGTTGACGCTTTTCATTGTCGAATCAATCATTATCAGCACAATCGGCGGAGCCATCGGAACCGCCGTAGGAATAGGAATTGCTTATACCGGAACATCTGTCGTCGGTCTGCCGTTCATTCTGCCGATTCAGATTGTTTTTGCAGGCGTACTGATATCAATTGCAGTCGGTGTTGCCGCGGGCGCATATCCGGCGAACAGGGCTGCCAAAATGAATACGGTTGATGCTTTGAGAACAGTATGAAATTAAATGAATCTAAAAGAATCCGGCAAATCAGAATAAAATTTACAAGAAATCAGAATGAGGTTAAAAAATGAACAGTGAAGACAATAGATCGGATAATAGATCGGACAGTAGATCGGATAGAGTTGTCGTAGAGGTTTCCGATGTCTATAAGAGTTACTTTTTGGGCAAAGAAGAGGTTCCGATATTGAAAGGAATTAATTTTAAAGTACACGCCGGCGAATTTTTATCAATCGTCGGCCCGTCCGGTTCCGGAAAAAGCACGCTGATGAATTTGCTCGGCTGTCTGGACCGGCCGACTGCGGGACTTGTCGCCGTCAACGGACAGGACATTAACAAATTGGACGACAATGAGTTGGCAGGACTGCGCGGCAAGGAAATCGGTTTTATTTTTCAGCAATTTAATTTAATCCCGAGGTTAACGGCTTACGAAAATGTAATGCTTCCGACGTACGCTTGGAAAAAAGATGAAATCAATTACAAGACGAAAGCGGAAGAGCTTCTCAAAATGGTCGGCCTGGAAGAGCGTATGAAACACAAACCTTCGGAACTCTCAGGCGGGCAGTGCCAGCGCGTCGCCGTCGCACGTTCTCTGATTAATAATCCGACAATTCTTTTGGCGGATGAGCCGACCGGAAACTTGGATTCAAAGACAAGCGAAGAAGTCATGGAATATTTCCGCGGGCTGAACAGAGCGGGCTCGACAATCATTATGATTACGCACAACAACGAACTTGCCGTTCAAACCGACCGCGTGATCACAATCAGAGACGGCCTCATTACACTGGACGCATCAGCTTCTGTTTTTGCACAGAAACTGGCAGAAGAACAATTATCCATCACAGAAAAACGAATCTGTGACGGTCCCGTTTCGGCATAATTTCGCCGGAACTTCAATAAACCCAAAAACCCAAAAACCAAAATCCATAACAAAAACCATAAACAAAACCAAAAACCATAAACAAAACCAAAAACCATAAACAAAACCAAAACCCAAAAACAGAAAAACGAAAAATATAAACCAAAACCCATAACCAAAAAAGTAAACCAAAACCCATAACCAAAAAAGTAAACCAAAACAAAAAACGATACGAAACCCCTTAAAAAATCTGTAAATGAGCCCGGTTAGTTTTCGGGTTCATTTTCGGGTTTAGTTCCGGATTCGGGAGAATGGGAATGAGTTTGGCGGTAAGCTGTCGGTGTCATTTCGAACTTTTTACGAAAAGCGCGATGCATATGACTTTTGTCATAAAAACCGACTCTTTGAGAAATTTTATCAACGCTCATATCCGTGTTTTTCAACAAATAAGCCGCTTCATCCATCCGTGAAGTTAAAAGGATTTCAGAAAATGTTTTGCCGGTATTTTGTTTAATTATTGAAGAGAGATAATTGGGATTGTAGTCGAATTTTTCGGCAACCGAATTCAGCGTTATGTCGGATTTGTTTTTATGAATATAAACTAAGATTTCAACAAGCTGAGAATCGCCGACAACGCTTTGTTCAAGCATTTTCTGATGATAACGAGCCAGCTCAACGAATAAAAGAGAAAGATAACATTCCACCGTTGTTGAATAGTAAAGTCCTTTTTCAAAATATTCAAAAATGAGAAAATGAATCAAAAGATCGACATTGGAAGAATCAGAGTGGGGAAAAGAAAGAAAAGTCTGAGAGGTTTCCGATTGGAAAAGCGAATTGTAAAAATAATTCCGGAGAAGCGTATCTTCCATAAGATACATAAAAGAGCCTTCGAAAAGTGATTTTTTAATGATGACAACAAACATGAGCGTATTGTCTTCTTCAACGGCAAAAGAATGAGAATCGGACGGCCCCAATAAACAAATATCCCCGGGTTTCATCGGAATGGTTTTTCCGTTAATCGTCTGACTGCAGCGACCGCTTTCCAAGTATGTCAATTCAAAATGATCGTGATAATGCAAATCTTTCAGTTGACCGATATTGAAAGTTTTGAAATAAATCAAAATATCATCGGGTATTTCGCGGATTTGATCTAAATAATATTTTCCCGGAACATGTTTGGACGGATGGAAAAGATTGCCTTCGTTCCGATTCACAATCTCGGAAATAAAATCCAAATTCTTGTCAGTCATTCCCTCATAATTAGATGAGATTGTATATAAATTATATATTCAACCGAAGAAATGATGTAAAAAGAGAAAAAGAGATGAAATTAAAAAACGTCTGCTAAAAATTCTTTTAATTCAGCCGACAAAGTTGTACGCAATTCTTTGCAAACCGGGTCATCGGTTTTGATGCTCTTCGTATTTTTCTCGGTAAAAATGATTTTAAGCATGCCGTTCATTTCTTCTTTTTTATCTTCGGTCACTTTAACGCAGACCAAACCTTCATCGGGCTGGCCGTAAAGGACGAGAGAGCCGACATCGGCAAGCGCGATGACGGGGAGCGTTGCCAAATCTTCTTCGCCGTCAACACAGATGCAAATGTGTTTTTCATCGGATGCCAACGCTTCTTTAATGGCCAAAACCATTTCGCTTGAAAGCATGCCGGCCGGGTTTTTGACGTAGATATTGACGTAATCGGTACGGGACGTAACGGCTGAAATTGCTTTTGAAACGGCAGTCCGTTTCGTGTACTGATCAATTAAACAAAGCCGCGGTCTGACGCCTGCTTTAAAAAGATTATAAGTTGTGACATCGCCGACAGCGATCACAAAAGATTCGTCGAGATGAGCTTTGATTTGATCAACGACTGAAGGATGATCCCCCGGATAAAGAGCGCCGTACGGTTTTTTCAGCCGCGGGCGAAGTTCGACCGGAAGGTCAAAGAAAAGTTCCAAATCAGCGCACCTTCAATGCGTATTTGTCAGCCAAGTCAATGTTCATCCGCTTGGCAATTTCGGATTTCATCGGATCAATGACGACCACAAGGCCGGTCCATTCTTCCGCCAAATCGGAGGAGGAGCAGATTTCACAGGTGTCCCCGTTAATCAATCTCATACATTTTCTGCATACCTTTTCTGCCATGATATCACCTTTTTTTCGTTTTTATGTTCAGTTGTTTTCTTCAGCGTCTGCAGCGGCATCTTTCTTTTTGCCGCCTTTTCCGCCGCTCTTTTCACGTGCTTCTTCAATCCACTGGAGTCTGCCAAGCGCGGTCTGACGCATTGTCATACCGATCTTGCTTTCACGCGGGTCGCGTTCATTGATGCTGACAGCGACGATTCTGGCACGAACGTGGTCGCCTTCACCGAGCGCTTTCTTGCCGGTTTTGGACACAAGTCTGCCGTTCTTGGAGTCGTAGGACATGAATTCGTCCGTAATCTGACTGACGTGCAAAAGACCGTCCATCGGACCGATGCCGACGAAAACACCGAAGCTGACGGTTTCTAAGACTTCACCTTCGATGACTTCCTGATTTTCAGGCATGAACATGATGGCTTTAAAAGTCACGTCATAGTAAACAGCGCCGTCACCGTAAAGGATGTGTCCTTCACCGATGTTTTCAACGCCGCAAACTGCAACCAAGCAACCGATTTTTTTGTCAACTTTTCCTTCCAATTTGTTTTTTAAGGCTTTTTTAACATTGTCTGTGACATCTTCGCCAAGAAGTGTCGGATCAATGCGGACCGTGTCGACAAGGGTCATTAATTTATACATAAATTTGATTCTCCGAAGATTTGGATTTCGTTCGCCCGACCGGGAAAACGAAATCGAATATGACTATTCACGCGAATTTATAATTTAAATAATTGTGGATTAAATGAGCATTAAATAATGAATTGATATAAAAGCGTTTTTAGATTAGAACTCTTTCCCTCTTTTGTTCAGATTTTTTTCAAATCTTTAGACTTGACTTTTATTTGTGAGTAACAATATCCAACCGGTTCGTTTGCCGCATTGAAACGACAACGACGCCGCAAGACATTAATTTTCGGCGAAGATCGGCATCATTTGTGAGAACGCAGACCGAATATTTAACCGCCGATTCAACAATAATATCATCGGCGTATTTTTCGGGAACGGTTCGATGCACCGAATCACTCGGCACCTCGCATTGTTTTGACAATTGAAGCGCAACGCGCGCCGCAATCCGATCATTTCCCTTGAGGGTTTTGGAGAGTTTTTCGAGTTCGGAAATGACGGCGGGAATAGTCAGAAATTTTGAAAAACCCAACCGCCGAAGTTCCGAAAAGATATCGATACCGAATTGAACCGGAATCATAAATCCGTTGGTATCGATTAAGATTGTGATGTTTTGATTGTATTGAGGTTCAGCCGAACAATCGCTGCCGGCTTCAGCTCCAACTTCGGTTTCAGTCTTCGATAATGCCGACACCGATTAAACGCCACCTGGAATCAATGCGTCTGCTGATGGCGACGTGCGCGCCTTTATCAACACAAACCGGACGCTTCAACTTGACTTCCGCCAAATCTTTGCGGGCGCTGGTAACAACGCCGACGGTGGTTGCCGTTCCGATATTGAGCATCAGCGGTTCGCTGGTTTTGATTTCATTGATTTCGGACTCGTTGGTGACACCGACAACACGCTTCAAGAGATCGAGTTTCATGAGGAAACCATCTCTTGTCGGCGGCAGTGTTCCCGGAATTCCGACAACCTGGCCCGTGAGCGAATCGCCTTTTGTGAGTGACGGGTCGAGTTGTGTGCCGAGTGCCAAAAGACCGCCCGGAACAGCTTTTTTCACCTTGGATTTGCCGGCGTGAATTTCCGTAATTTTGGTAAAAACCGGTTCCCAGCGTGTCACACCGTCAGATGTAATCTTTAAGCCGGGACGGATTTCAACATCATCGCCTTCTTTAAATGAGCCTTGCGTTAATGTGCCACCAATGACACCGCCTTTGATTTCTTCATATGTGAAACCTGGATGGTTGATGTCAAAAGATCTGGCAATCAGCATTTGCGCGTCTTGCTCAATTTTGTGTTCCGGAACCGGAATGTAAGTGTCAAGCGCCTGAATCAGCGCGTCAATGTTAATTTTTTGCTGCGCGGAAATCGGAATAATCGGCGCGTTTTCGGCAACGGTGCCTTTGACGAATTCTTTGATTTCCTGATAGCTTTCCAACACGCGTTCTCTCGGAACGAGGTCGATTTTGTTCTGCACGATAACGACATTCTTGATGCCGATGACGTTAAGCGCCATCAGGTGCTCTTTTGTCTGCGGCTGCGGGCAGGTTTCGTTTGCGGCGATGACAAGCATTGCGCCGTCCATGATGGCAGCACCCGAAAGCATTGTCGCCATCAAAGTTTCGTGACCGGGAGCGTCAACGAATGAAACGGTTTTGATTTCATCCGTCTTTGCGCCGCAGTGCGCGCACTTTTTCTCAACCGTGTAGCATTGCGGCTCGGGGCATTCCGGGCATTTTCTGAAAACCGTATCTGCATAGCCGAGACGAATTGAAATACCTCTTTTAATTTCTTCACTGTGCGTATCTGTCCACACGCCCGACAAAGCTCTGACAAGTGTCGTTTTTCCGTGGTCGACGTGCCCGACCATACCGATGTTTAAACTGGGTTGTGCCATGGTGATTCCTCCGTTATTGAATTTAAATATTCCTTGAAATGAATGATGAATTTGAATAAAATTAATATTTTCGCGATTTTGATTTTCAAATACCTCTGAAACGAGTCTTGAATAAAAGATTGATGCAAATCGGCATCAATGAGCAGATTCAATGTTCGAACAAAAAATTGATGCTTATTCGCTTTCAACTGTTAGCGATTCAGAATAAGCGCAATCAGAATTTTGGTATATCTGTGCTGTTAAGATATATAATAATTATTAAAGGTTTATGGTAAAATGGTTGTTAATGGATGAATGAAATTTTTTGGTTTAGAATTCGTAATAACGGAAAATATAAATAAACCCAATGCATTTTATGAATTTGTCTGGAATTTGGAAAAACAAAGGTTTCTAATTTTAGGCAAATTAAAAAATTACAATTATACAATTTTTCTATCGCGTCTTGTTTGGTCCTTTTTCAAGGTCAGCGTAACAGGGGTTATGGCGACAGAAAGTCGTTGTAACCACTGTACAAAGGTCTTGACTATGCCTTATTTTAAAAATCAACAACAAACAAGAAGAAACGCTTTGCATTTTGCGAAATGCTTAGATGTAAAGAACGAACGCAATGAAACAAACAGATTTGAACAACCATTGAAAATAGGGTTATTTGACTGCGGTTATAAAAAACATCTTGAATTGAATGAGCCACTTGGAATAGAGACCCTATACTCTTCTATGAAAAATGAATTTGGAAATCAAATCGAAATCGATATGCGCTTTTCATTACTTGAGGAAATGCCGGACAAAATAAATAGATACGACATGATAATGCTCTCCGGAAATATCGAAGACCAAGGTATGATGCTCAAATACATTACAATGGCTAAAGAATCGGGCACTTTCATAGTTGTTGGAGGGGTATATCCTACCCTTTCAGCAGAAACATTGCTGAAAAAACATAATGATTTGGTATGTGTTATTGGTGAGGGAGAAATTGCCGTTAATCAAATAATTTTGGCATTACTTGATGGAAAAGACATATTTTCCGAACCGGAAAAAATCAACAATATCGCATACATGTCTCCAGATGGAACGGTAAAGTACACACAGAGAAAAATGTTGGATTTGTCAACTGTTGATTACTTGCCAGAAAGGAAGTATACCAAACAAATCTGTGATGCGAACGGATTGGTGCGTATGGAGACAAGTCGAGGATGCGATTGGAATCGCTGCTCATTTTGTATGGTAAAGTGGAAATACGGAAGCGAAAAAAGACGAGTATTTCCTCTCAAGAAAGTGTTCCAAGAAATTGTGAACCTCTCCGAGCAAGGTGTAAGAAGGATATATTTTACAGACGAGGATTTTGTATCAGGAGATGAAACTCGTTTGTCAAACTTCATCAAAGGGATAAAAGAGATGAAATCAAGCGGAGAAATTGCAGAAGAGATGGAATTTTTCGCAAGTACGAGTGTCATGTATATTTTAGATAAAGAAGAAATCTTGCCCGACTTGAAATCAATTGGATTTGTAGGATTATTTCTTGGTGTGGAGTCCGGATCAAAAACACAATTGATAAGATACAAAAAAGGTGTCACTCCTGAGAAAAATCTACGTGCGATAGAGAAACTGAAATCCAACGGACTTCTTGCAGAAATAGGATTCATTTTCTTCGATCCAAAAATGACGGCAGAAGAGCTGAAAGAAAACATAGATTTTGTGACGAGAAACGAAATTGCCGATACAACATCCAGACTGGCTAAAAGAATCAGGATTATACCGCATACAGAATATTGCGAAAATATGAATCTTGATGAAATGAACATTGATGAAAATTCCCTTTCAATTCCATATGAATTTGAAGACAAAGAAATTGGAAAAATTGCCAATGAAATTGAAGAAGAGTTTGAAAATATCTCTGACGATACATACAAAGAACAAGCCATGATGAGAACAGGCGAGTTCATTAAAATGGAAAATCTGAACAAACAGAGAATGGGTGAAATTGAAATGATTAAACAAAGAGCGGACATACTCAATGAAAAATAGATGAGAAAAACAATAGAGATAGAAGCAGCAAACTACAATAACAATTTAACAGGAGGAGAAAACAATGTCTGATAATTTGATACCTAAAATTAAGGACGATGAATGGTTTCTGAAATTAATTGAAAGACGTTTAGAGGAAAATAAAGGGTGTGAGGATGACTCACACCGCCAAATGAATGAACTTGCCCTGATGTCAGCAATCGATTTTAGACTGAAATACCTCAACTCTATGACTTCGCTTGCAAGGAAAAACATAAGTCAAAAAATCATGGACGTGTGCAGACAAAAGGGATTTATTCCGCAGTATGAATCCTCCGGCGCACCTGTTTTCACTGGAAATGAGATTAAGCTTTCACCGGATGGAAAATTCATAGCATGTTTTGATTTCGGCAGCAGTATTACATTACTTCCGACCAAAGAGTTTTTTGTTTGGACAAAGCTGATTAATCATGAAAAAGAGAAAAACATGAGCATCTCTGCCGTCTCATTCTCTCCGGATTCTTCAAAAATAGCAATACTGTATTGGAATAGTCAACTTAAAAATGGTAATCTTCAAATATGGGATATTGCCGAATTAAGTCTTCTGATATCAGAGATAGTGGATGAATATGTCACGGAAAAGACATTATCCTGGTCGACTGACAGCAGAAGAATAACTTATCAGAAAAAAGAGAAAGAGATCTGTGTATATGACTTTGTTGACAAGAAGACTATTTATTTAGATCATTCTGCACCAGCCGTTTGTTTAAATGACTGCGGAACAAAAATTCTTTTGCTCAATGGCAGTTATGGAGGAAGAAAAGGAACCATTGTCGAATTAGACGTTGAGTCAGGGAAGGAATTATTGAATAAAGAAGCTGAGGTTTCGCTTTGGAATCCTGAGCCTCTATTCAAAAATGGACAATTCTATGTTCTGACAGCAGGTGTAATTCTAAAAATAGGAGAGGAAATAGTGGAGATAATTGAACCAGATAGTGTAATATCTCCATTAAATTTCAAAAATAAGTCGAATTTTCGAGACTTTAAATTGGAAATAGAAAATGAAAATCTCATTATAAATGCTAATGCATGGCATGAAAAATTAGATTATATTATATCTGATACCCTTGATGTGAAACAAATACGCATTCTTCCAGAGTGGCTCAAGGATATGAATGTTAAAGCAAACAAATCAAAGATTAATGAAATCACATCAGATCTTAAAAAAAGATACAACGATTTGAATTATAAAGAAGCAGGAGACAATCAGAGAGTATACATAACAAATTCGGATTCGATTATTGGTTTTGAATTAGCATATGAGGATGAGACCATCATAAAATGGAATTACCGGGAATATGTCTTTGAAGATCAACCAACATTTAACAGATTTCAAAAAGTTCCCCCCGAATTTATGGAAGAATATGAAAAAATTTCGGCAGATAACTTGGACAGTAAGTTTCAGAAAGAGAATCGTTATGGAATCTATCCTAAAGACCATGAAAATCGAAAAATGTATTTCAGAGAAACCGGAGAAACTGTTACAATAAAAGATGCATCCTTAATCAAATTCGTAACTTTCAACAATCATGAATATAAGAAAATCAAAGCAGACGATCCATCAAAAGAATATTATTTAGACGGAGAGAATAATCTGTATTGTGTCAACCCATTTTCAAAAAGTGTTGTAAAGATTGCCGAAAATGAACCGATTTTTGACTGTTCTTTAAATGAGATAAAGATCACAGGGTCAGATTGGCCTAAGATTTATGTCATAGGGAAAGAAACGAGTTTGATTATAGGAAAAAGTCAGCCGAAGAAAGTCTTTATTCAATCAGCACCGATGCAAAAAATTGTTCCGATTAATAGTATCATCCCATCAAGTATCAACAGCATATGTATTTTTTCAAATAAAATTTATTGGGTAGATAATGAACAAATTTGTGTTTCCGAAATCGACGGCTCTGACATAAAACGAAAAAAACTCATTTATTTGGATAATTGGCAATCTTTGGGCACAACCTATGATGGGAAAATATCATTAATCAGAATAGAAGAAAACGAAAGAGATCAAAAAAAAATAACAATCCGATTTGCACGGCTGCACCCTGAGGATGGGCATGTTGATGTATTTGAAAAAGCTGCTCTTGATAAATATACATATCAAGATTTGAAGCATTCTTTAAAAATAGATATAAAAGATACAACGGTGGTTATTAGAGACTGGTTGACTAAAATCGATTCAATGAGGATAATAAAAGAAGGGATGAAAAGCATAAAAGTGGTCATCCCAAGTATTGATAAACTTGATGCCTCAATGACGCCTTTGGATGATGAAAAATATATAATATCTACGAATGAATACGAAAAGGTAAACAAAGAGGATGAACAAGAGAGTATAGACGATTCCGGTTTTGATTGGAGACCGCAACTTCGAGTTATGGACTCGGAGACAGGATCAAAAACAAAATACAAAGTGAATCAATCAGAAGGGCAATTGTACGGATTGCCAGGATATGCGATTGGAAAAACCTCAAAAGTATTCTCATTAGATGACGGCAAATTTATCGTAGTGGATATGAAAAGTTCTAACTCCTCCGCAGAACCTCCCGTTGTCCTATCGTGGGATATTTCTACCGGAGCAAGATACCCCTCTGATAAAAATATAATTCATGGAAGAATTCTTGAAAAAATTGATGAAAATGAAATACGTGTGGCTGAGATGAATACTGATTGCCAAATAGTTTCTGCAGCTACCTATAACAAAAAAATGAAAAAACTCTCAGAAGTAAAACCAGCATTCAACTGGAACATGTATCATAACGTATTGAATTACGGAATGATTAATACTGAGAACCTAAAGCAGCAACTGCGACAATTCCCCGACCTACCGGAACTCCCCGAAATAGCATCTGATATTTCGTATTACACAAATGTGATTACAGGCATCGACTCGTCCCATAATATAGAAGAAGGAGATGTTCTTCTGTTTCCAATTCGCATATGTGGAGAAAAGAAAAGAAAACCTGTATTTCCATGTATTTCTCCGTTAAAAGGGGTCAAAGAAGATAATCCGCCTATATGGATAAACATAGAAACTATTGTCGGAACTTTATCATATGGCAGAATTCTCAATCCTAAAAAAATCATGCTTGAACTTGTGACATATGAAGGAGAGAATGAAAAAGACATCCTTCGAAATTGTTTATGGTCAGTATCTGCATATAATGTCAATGGAACATACATCATACAGCAACCGATTCAAGAAAAACCCGATGATGTTTATGAACAAATGAAATACCGAACACGCATAATACAGGCAAATGATAAAGAGGAGATTATAATCAACGGATTGACAGGATGGCAGCCATGGGTATCCTTTGGAAACGTACCTAATGATGAAATTGAAGATATGGTGTCACGGAACAGAGGTCAATTTCAACGAGAAAAAAAGATGATATCTTTGTATGCGGGTCCGGAATCGTTTTCATATGTTGTTTCAGAAGGCGAAGATATGTGTTTCGTAACACACATTGGTCCCGAAAAAAGAGTTAAAAAGATATGCAATAAAAGCGAGGGTCAGCCTGTGGCACTATATTCAGATGAGGATATTTCTATCTCATTCCTTCCCCCTAAAAAAATAATGTTTACATTTGAGAAAGAAACAAAGATAATCGATGAAAACAGCCATGAGTTTTGGAAAGAGGCTTTGAGGGACTTATATAACTATGGACAATTTAGACTCACCTCAACGGGAAAGGATGGGACTTTGCGATTTGACATAGGCAGAAAAGAGATGCATCTGAAAGGCACAAAGATTGAAATATTGGAAAAAAAATATCTTGAGATTCCGGATCACGACAATTCCATCTGTGAGTTAAGTGACGGCATAATTCAAAATTATGAAGGAGTTTTTGTAAAAAGATATACATAAAATTATAAAATCGAATTAAAAAGATTTGTAAAGGGCATATTGTAGTCATGTGTGGATTCCAGGCGATTCCACGTTCATGATCCGGGGTTAATTTACTTCGGTGTAAGTTGCCCCGGATCAAATCACATAAAGTGATTAAAATGAACCAAACTAACCCTAACATAGTATACATAGACGTTGACGGCGGCATTACAAACCCTGTTGTCTGTTTAGAACAAACGAATCCGACATATGGCAATTTGAAAGAAACAGTATGGCTGAAAGAAAACAACACCAAAAATTTATCCCATATTATTTAGAGTGCGAGCTCTGTTGTTTTCTTTGGAAAAAGTAATGACCTGAAAACTCTCAGGAATTATGGAATACATATTAAAGAGGATAAGATTCTGGACTTGCAATTAGTTTTCAAGAGCCTCATTGGAGAAACTCTGTCCTTAAATAAATTGTGTATACTGACAGGTAATGAGCAGAAATATGTTAAAAAAGAGTTTACGAGATGCGAATTGAAAAAACAATGTCGTCATGACGTGACACTCATTAAAAAGATCACAGAAGAACTCATAGAGGGAAATCTACATTATTTATCAGAAAGGTTACCGTTTGAACAAAATATCAACAAATTTAACCCGTTTTTCAACTTTGAAAATTGGAAAGAACAGAATATCATTGAAACCCCAACATGCCCATACTGAAATACGAATATAATAATAGATGAAGATAAAACATTCAAAGTAAAAATCTTTAAAATCAGATCTGAGTCGAGAATTAAAAATTATTCAACCTTTATGAGTTTGGAATTTTAATTCTCACCGGATTCAAAAATCCTTCATAATAACCTCTTTTATTTCACCGCGCCAACAAGCCCAAAAATGATTTTTATCACCCCATAAAAAAAGTCCTTCCAGCATTTGTGGCCAGCTATTCCATATTTGATCTTGATTTGATTGTTCACACCCATAAATGTATAATAAAAATAGCATTATTTGGAAATCGTGGGTACAAAAGACATCAATAGTGGAAGAAGAATTACCAATTTCAAAAATAAAATTAAGGATTGGTTCAACTGAATCAGATAAACCGTATTGCCCATCCAATTTATCTCCGCATGCATATTTTTTTAATAATCCGTGATTCCCCAAATCAATGAAGTTTTGTTGACTTTTGTTTCCATCTATAACATGAGAATCCATTAACAGAGCAGACTCTCGAATATTAAAACAAGCAATTGACAACTAATTTTGCTCAGAATAGCCCCTCACTATTTCTTCACATGTCTGTTTACATCGTATTGAAGGACTGCATACTAATGAACCGAGCGGAATATCAAGAGACATACCGAGTTGGTACGCAAGTATTTCTCCATCCTCGGTTAATGAAACATTTTGATCAATCGTCTTAATTTCCGGACGAATTGAATGGCGAATAATCAATTTTAAGTTAGTATCATCCGGACACATTGCTGCAGACTGAACCATAGAATTATAATTTGATTGAAGTTTCATAACGGTTCACTTTTTTCTAATTTACGATAAAACTATTAGAACATGATGTTTGCCATGATTTATATTATAATAAAAACCAAAAAGAATCGTTCCAATTTCAAGTCAAATATTGTCTATTCCTCAAAGCCTGAACCATGTTACATATTATTTATTCAACCATATATTGTCGAATAGTCAAAGATTTCAGGATCATTATATTGAACGATTTTTGCATCTCAACCATAAAACATTGAAATAATCTTTTTAATATCCTCACGCCCGGCCGGGAGAGTATACTTTTTGCTGCCGTCTTTAAAAGTAACTTTAAAAATTCCGAAGAAAGAAGAAAATTTAATTTCAATCTCCCCTTTTTTGTAATATTTGACCTGATCATACAATATCGTATTAAAATCAACAAAAGGAAGAATCATGAATTCTTCGCCTTTCATTCCGAAAAAGACATTTTCACGATGAATGGAAAGGGAAGCTTCTTTTTTCATTCCCCATGTCAGCAAATCGACTTGAATGAAATCCTTTTCCAATAAATTTCGCCTCACATCAACTAAAATATCTTTCATTTCTTCGCCTCGCTGATTTTATACTTATACTGATTTAAAAAACAGATTACAAAAAGGAAATATAAAAAAGAAAAGTGAAGGCCGGTAAACAGCCTCTTTTTGAAAAACAATTGAAAAATTATGTCACAATATCTTCCAATCTGTCCTTTTCCAATGCTCTTCTCACTTCATAAGCAACTCTGCGTCCGGTGCTCATCGGTTTTCTCCAAAGAGTGTTGCCGTACGGGTGTCCGACGGACATGTGAACATTGGTGCCGCCGCCGACGCGCGGGGCAACGTCATAGATGTAGAAATTCAAGTCTTTGTCAACACATGTTTGGAGACAGAACGGACCGATGATTCCCGGATCATAGTGTTTTTTGCTGGCTTCAACGAATTTTTCAGCCATTTCAAAGACGTTTTCAAGCAATGATTCTCTGAGCGTTGCGGAATTGTGGCCGCAGACGGTGTATTCCGGTGTCAGCTGCTCGCCTTGGAGGCGCATCTGCTGCGGTGCCGGGAGGCGGGTGTGACCGTCCAAGCTTGTTTCAAAGCGCCAGTCGACGCCGAGAATTTCAAGCGGGCACATTTCTTCTTCAATCGGAGAATAGAACATGTCGAAATTGAAAACCGGGCCGATGATGTAGCGTTCGATTCTTGCGCCTTTTAAGGCTTCTTCGGTGATGACGCCTTGTTTGAGAAGCGCGTCTGATTTTTCAACGAACTCGTCATAGCTGGCGGCGGAGAAGAAGCCGCGCTCTAATGTTTTGACGGCGTGCGGGAGTTTGACCATCACAAGCGCGTCAATGTCTTCGGGTTTGTCGATTTTTTCAGGGAACGGAAGACCGGCTTTTTCTAAAATCCAATAATAGCTCTGCGCTTCCGAGCGTTCTTCGCTTCGGAGCATGTTTCTGCTGCCGATCATCGGGACTTTGAAATTGTCTTCGATGTCATCAATGCTGCAATAAGAGGTGAGTGAGCGGTTCGGAACCATTAAAACGCTGTCATCCAATGCTTTCTGTTGGTTTTCGGGTTTTAAAATTTCATCAAAGCTGTTGAAAACAACGGCTTCGTCGACGATGCCGCGGAGAAGGCGGCCGTTTGAGTCGCGCTGCGCTTTGAAATAAGTTGCATAAGTCTGTTCTCTGCCTTTTTTGCAGTAGGCGACCGTTTTAAAATCTTCTTCAACAGCGCCGTCGCAGACATCCAAACCGGAATGAGAAGCAATTGTCCCGATTTTGATCTTGTCGGGATTGTTGTAATACTGATTCACGGTTTCTTGAATTTGTTTTCTTGAAATCATAATAAGTCACTATTCCGAGTAAAAATAGAATTGAGATTTGAATTTGAAAAGAGATGATGATATTTGAGAATAACTGTATTTGTCCGAATTATAAAAAGGAATTGTTTGAATCAATGATTTTGAAAGATGATTCTTCGCTTTTTGAATTTACGGAATCCCCCGTTCGCTCGCGGTGGCAATCACCGGTTACCAAATAACACCGAGAAGCGGGCTTGTCACATAAACCTCAATAACGGCTGCAATAAAGAGCAACGGAACGGCAATCAGGAAAAAAATCCAAGTGCCGTCAATAAAACTCTGCTTGAACGAAGCGAAGGAAATGCGTTTCATAAGCGTACGCGATGCCAAAACACCTGAATAATAACCGACGCCTGCACCGAGCAAAATGACAGGAATTTCAACGATTCCGTGCGGCAGAAGACCGGTCAGCAGGAACAAAAGACCTTCTTCCTTGATGGTATATTCGGCAACGATTCCGACGGTAAATCCGTTGACAAGAATAATGGAAACCGGCAGAAACCCGAACAGGAAGCCTAAAAAGATCAGCAGGAAAACAATGCGCGTGTTGTTGAAGAAAATATAGAACATCACGCTGATTGACCCGTCCTCGGGAAGGCCGCCGAAGTTGAATAAAAATTCAAAAACTTCGGGATAGAAATATCCGAAAACGTAGCTGAGGATTAATGCCGCCAAAAAAACAACCGTGATCCAAAAAACGGGTTTGGTGACAGGCGACAGTAATGAAAGCAAATGCGTTTTCAATGATTTCCCCGACAAATAAAAATCAGCGAAGCTGACGGCAAAATTCAAGAAGGCCAAAAACACGGCAATTGAGAGATGAGAAGCAATAAGCGCGGACACGACAATTAAAATCGGCGTCGGCAATGAAGAAAACGTTTTCAGAATGCTTGAAAAGAATTGCGGATAAATCGGCGAAAATGCGATGAATACGAAATAAGCCGCATAGCAGACGAAAATAAAAATCATGAACAAAAAGAATGTCCAAAAAAGCGGACCGGAGACGCGCGACAAAAATCGCAGCGCAGATGATTGCGGCGCAACGGCTTTGATTCCGATGCTGTAATCGAAATCAATAAAGCCTTTGAATTCCGGTTCGGTTTCTTGACAGTTTTTCATGATTCAACCTTGAGGATAAAAATGCGTTTTCAGATATATATCAAATCCCGAAAAACAAACGAATTGAATTTCGAATGCCGGGAGCCAACCCGAGAATAATAATCACGAATTTGATGGCGTTCTTGATTTGTCCCATTTGTTCTTTGTCTTTGTCGTTTTCGCCTTCGATGGCTTTTTCAAGAACTTTATCGAGTAGCCAAACGACCAGAAAGAAAATAACCAATTTCAGCGGATACATCACAAGCGCGGTTCCCGTCAATTCAATTAAGAAAGCCGGAACAACATGTTTTTCGACGTAGCCGAAAACTTCGATACCGATGACGGTTGATGTAGCGTCCATTAAATGCGCTGCCAGAATTGTCAGATTCATTTTATCGGAAAAGAGTGTGCTGCCGGCTTTCTTGGCAACAACCCAAACAATAGCGGCGGCACCGATTCCGACGGTGGCGACAGCGAACGGCACCCACCAACCGGCAACCGTGCCGACAGAAAACAGCGTCCAATAAACGACCAAGATGAAAAGACAGCCGAGCGCCGCGTACGGCAGGTGGAATGTTTTAACGACCTTAAACTTTTGAAGCAGAAGCGTTGCGATTAAACACAAAGCTGTGACCAAAAAGACAAAGAAATAAATGTTGGGCGTAATCAAAATGTAACTGTAAGGCGGGGAAATCGTGCCTGTGTCGGCGACAACGCGCAAAGACGCGCCGGCAATAACAAACGGAAGTGTTGCTGCCATTGACTTGGCATCAATTTTAATGTTCATTTTCTGAAGGGAATAAATCAGGAAATAAACGGCGATGCCGAGTATAACCGCCCACGTCAGCGTGTTGAAAATATTGTAGCCGGAATCATGAATGATCGGATCAATATAATACTCTTGAATGAAAGCAATAACAGAGTCAATAAAAGACATAATCGGAAATCTCCGCGCCTGAAAACAGACAATTTATAAAATATTTAAAGAATAATCGGAGAGGTTCTATAAAAATATTACAAGAACGGCATACAATGCGGTAACCCATAGGTTTTATATTTAAAAGTTCATATTTCATAAAAATCGAAAAAGCTGAATAGCTGCAAAGGCTGCAATCATGACAATTAAAAAAAATGAGGAACAAAAAATGCACGACTGGCGTGAAGATGAAACGGCCGCGATGAAATGGATGGAATTTCCGCGTGAAGTGCTGATCGGCAAAAACGTGCTGAACAAAGTTCCCGACGTTTTGAATAAGCTGAAAATCGGCAAAAAAGTGTTTTTAGTCACCGGAAAAAATACGGTTGACGTTGCCGGCAGGCAAATTCAAGAAATGATTGAAGAAAACGGCGGCGTTTGTGAAATCTGCGTTTCTGAAAAAGCTTCTCCCGAAGAAGTGCAAAAAATTACGGAAGCAGGGGCCGCCCTCGAGGCAGACAGTTTCCTCGGTATCGGAAGCGGTCGATCCATTGATCTGGCAAAATTATCTTCTAAAAACTGTGACGTTCCTTTTATCAGTATCCCGACAGCCGCCTCCCATGACGGGATTGTTTCATCCCGCGCCTCAATTCATTCGGACGGGAAATCCGAATCTTTTGAAGCCCAGGCGCCGATTGCGGTGATTGCGGATACTGAAATGATTTCAAGAGCACCGTTCCGTCTGCTTGCAGCCGGCTGCGGTGATGTGATTTCCAATTATACTTCAGTTTTGGATTGGGAACTGGCTTCCCGCCACCAAAACGAGCCGTTCAGCCGCTCATCGGCGATGATGGCTTACATGAGCGCGGACATGATTACAAATTCCGCGGATTTAATTCGACCGGGACTGGAAAGCTCGGCAAGAATCGCTGTTAAATCACTGGTCCTCAGCGGCACTGCAATGAGCGTTGCAGGCTCTTCGCGTCCGGCATCCGGCGCGGAACACATGTTCAGCCATGCGCTTGATCGGATTGCCAAGAAGCCGGCGCTACACGGTGAACAGTGCGCTGTCGGATCAATCATGATGATGTATTTGCACGGCGGCGACTGGGAAAAGATCAGAAACGCCCTGCTTCAGATCGGCGCGCCGACGACTGCCAAAGAAATGGGCATTGACGATGAAGAAATCATTGAAGCGCTGCTTCGTGCACACACGATTCGCCCGGAAAGATACACCATTCTCGGAAGCGGTTTAACACCCTCGGCGGCAGAGAAAATCGCCGCTGTAACAAAGGTTATTACAGAATGAAAGAATGCGGCGGAATCTTTTAATTCAAAAAGTTTGCGGCGAACATTCAAATGCAAAGAAATTGATTTAGTGAATTAAAGTTAGGATTGGTAAAAGAAGGATTGAATAAATTATGACAGCTGCCGCAAAAATAACAGTTATCGGATCTCGTTTGGCAAAATCCGGCGAAACGTTTTTCTTTTTAGGAGAACGGGAAGAATGTAAAAGATGCAATATCCGCGGCACATGTCTGAATTTGGATTCGGGCCGGAAATATGAAATCGTTTCCGTTCGAAATAATAATCTTTTGAAATGCGCACTCCACGACGGCGGCGTTTTAGCCGTTGAAGTGACAAACGCGCCCGTTGAAGCTTACATTGATTCGAAAAAAGCGATTGAAGGGTCAAAAATAACATTCATGCCGATTAAAGCAGAAGTTGAAGAAAACGAAGACGGTGTCAACATCGAATTATTTTCACCGAGAGGACTTGAAAAAGGAGACAAATGCCTTGTCGAAGAAGTCTTTGAAGGAATCGAAAGGGACGGAAAAACGTTTAAGCGTGTAAGCTTAGTGTTAGAATAAATTTTATCGTTTTTATCGTGTAATACAGACAGAGAAAGGTGAAGAAATGGCTGAAAAAAATATGCCTTATTATGAATTTTATTCAAAAGCCAGATGGGACAACTGGATTTCCCAAATAAAAGAAGCCGGTTTTTCTTTAGAAGATGAAGAAAAAGCTGAAAAGAGCGCGATGATTTTCGTGAACATGGCGGATGATGTCATTTTATCCTGCCTGAAAGTCGCCGCCCGCTTTGAAAAAGGCGCAATTGATGCCGAAGGCGCGCTTGAAATTCTCGGCACAATTCAGGATATTGTTTTGGAAGAAGTTCCCCCGATTTCTGAAGATGCCGACATTATGATTATGTCCGTTCAAGACTCTTTGAACTGTTCAATGGCCGCTTTTGAAGCGTATTTCTTAGAAGATTACGACAAGAAAGCCGACATTAAGAAATTAATTAAAGAAGCCGGCGCAGCTGAAGAAGGCGAAGACATGGATGCCGCATTCATCATTGTCGCAAATATCGGCGCGATGGTCATCGGCGGTGAACCGTTTGAAGAAGAATATTTAACCATCCTCCCCGAAGAAAGCATTGTCGCCGAATGGTTAGACGGTATTGATTCCATTGCCGCCGCTATGATCGGAACAGACAGTTACAAAAACTTCGATGAAGTGGATGATGAAGATTAAGGCGGTTTTCGCCTTTCTCCACTTTCTCTTTTTTTAAAATATTGAAAAACGATTTCCGGTTTTAAAACTTTTTCGAAAAGCTGTGCGGTTATCCGCGCAATGAAAAAGAAAATAATTTGGAAAAAAAAAAAAAAAAAAAAAAAAAAAAAAAAAAAAAAAAAAAAAAAAAAAAAAAAAAAAAAAAAAAAAAAAAAAAAAAAAAAAAAAAAAAAAAAAAAAAAAAAAAAAAAAAAATGAAATAAATGATTAAAGGTTGGAAATCGGACGGCTTTCCAGGAAATCACGTCTGTCGGTTAACAAATCGAGCGCGACCATGTAAGGTTCGGGCGCAACGCCCATTGCAAAACCGCGGCCGAGGAGAAGAGAAACGATGTATTCTTCCCAGCTGTTGAATGTGTTTTTAGTTTCGGCCGCCGCTTTTTGAATCCAATCCCACGCTTCTTCTTCTGAGATATATCCGATTTTAACAAATAATCGGGCAAGATAGCCGACACGTTCCAAATCCCAAGCCAACAAAGTTGTACAATTATCAACCAAATTTTTCGGAAGACTCAACGCTTCTGTGATTCCTTCAACACTGAGATTGTAATCTTCAACATCTTCGCCGTCGACTTCATCAAACCGACCGGCTTTCATTGCTTCATGTCTGCCTTTAAAGGAATTCGCATGTCTTCCCTTCATAAGTGATTCCAGCATTTCAAGCCCTTCTTCGCGGGATTCAATTCCCCAGCCGTTTTCAAGCGCATAAGCGACTTCTTCGGAACTTGATGTAATGGCAAGCGTTTCATACGGTTCGCCCCACGTACCGATTAAAAAAGCACCGATCGGAAGCAACCGGTCAAATTCGGCAGGAACAGGATTCGCTTCGATAAAAGCAATTAAGTCAGAATCGTCTTCCTCTGCATCTGCCTCAAAATCAAAATTCATTTCACCCATCGCCTCGCTCATTAAAGCGGCCAGCGCATCGGGAGACATGCCGGTCATTTGAGCAGCTGCCGCCTGTTGCGCCATCGCCTGTTCCGCGTACGCATCTTCGAACCCTTCAGGCATCGCAATACCCATTTGTTCCATCATTTTCTTCTGCATTTCTTTCATCATTTTTTCGTATTCATCGGCCATTTGTATCACATCCGTTTCTGCAAAATAAATTAAATTCAAGAAATAATTTCAGAATAATAGAATTAAACTGTTATTATTCTTTCCGAATCGGAAACATTTACTTATCAGAAAAACAAAGAGGAAACTATGGAAACACGGCTGTTCAAAGGAAAGGAAAAAATTTCCCTCCTCGGATTCGGAACAATGCGTCTGCCGCGCGCATCTGAAGAGACGCAAAAAATAGACGAAGAAACCGGACAGGAAATGGTGGATGACGCCATTCGAAACGGCATCAATTATTTTGACACCGCTTACATGTATCATGAAGGCGAAGCCGAAACGTTCATCGGAAACGCTCTTTTAAAATATCCGCGGGAAAGTTATTATCTGGCAACCAAAATGCCGCCTTGGAGAGCCGAAACAAAAGCGGATGTCAACAAAATCTTTGAAGAACAGCTTCAAAAGTGTAAAACAAAATATTTCGATTTTTATCTGATTCATAACATCAACAAAGAACACTTTGAAATGGCCGAGAAATTAGAAATTTACGATTTTTTGAAACAAAAGAAAGCCGAAGGAAAAATCCGTTACATCGGTTTTTCATTCCACGACAGCCCTGATTTTCTGGAAAAAGTTTTAGACCAATATGAATGGGATTTCGCCCAAATTCAGCTGAATTATTTGGACTGGACAATTCAGGATGCAAAACGCCAATATGAGATTTTGGCGGAGAGAAAAATTCCGACCATTGTCATGGAACCGGTCCGCGGCGGATCGCTGGCAACCCTTACCGAAAAAGCGAGAAATGTTTTGAAAAACGCCGACCCTGATGTAAGCGTCGCGTCGTGGGCGATCCGATACGCTGCAAGTTTTCCGAACGTTTTAACCGTCCTCAGCGGCATGTCCGACAGGGAACAACTTGAAGATAACATTGAAACAACCGCCGACTTCCGGCCGCTGACAGAAGCCGAGTATGAAACAATAGAAAAAGCCGTTAGAGAGTACAGAGCCTCTTTTGCGGTTCCTTGTACCTACTGCCGCTACTGTATGGAATGTCCGTCGGGCGTTCATATTCCGAAAGTATTTGATAGATACAACCAATATTTCGCGCGCGGCGATCCGGATAAAAGCCGATTCCTTTCTGAATACGCTTGGGTCGGGGAAAAAAGACAAGCGCATAACTGTACCAAATGCGGCGTTTGCTTATCGAAATGCCCTCAGGGAATTGACATCATAAAAGAGTTGGAAAAAATTGCGGTGTTTGCCGCTGATAAATAAAATTTCGGTTTTACCCGCCAAGGATTTTTGAAACAAACCTTATATAGAAGCATTTCTCTATTCTTTTATTCTTATTATTGTAAAATATATAGAAAAAAATCGAAACTGTTTGGAAAAACATGTTTCACTGTTTTTAAAAATCGGCACCGGCTATTAATTAACAGTCTCCTTTGGGAAGGTATCATTCATGGTTGACGTTAAATTGGAACTCGAACTCCTCAGAAAAAAATTATTGGATTTATCTTTGAATAACAATCTTTTGAATTACAAACCGTCAAAAAGAAGAACGGTTGAGATTAAAAACGGAAATATCGCGGAGATTTACGATATTTTGGTGATTCAGGAAAAAACGATGCGCTTTAAGGCGGACCCGAATGCTGTCAAAAAAACAAAAGCCGGAAAAGAAACAGAAGCTGATGCCGCAGCTCTTGAAGAAGAGGAAGAATCCGGATTTTTAAAAGGATTGATGAAGAAAAAAGAAGGAAAGGAAAGCGCGGTTATCAGTTTGGAAACGCCGTACCATGCTGATGAACTTGAAGAACGCCTTTTTTATACAAACAACCAATCCATCGCCGTTTTTGAAGAACAGGGTTATCCGATTTTGTATTTGGCCGCCGGATTTTTACAATGGACCGACGGTTCTAAAAAATCATTTAAAGCGCCTTTGATTTTAATTCCGGTAGAATTCAAGCGGGTCGGTCCGAAAAGAAGATTTACCGTTCAGTGGACCGGCGGCGACATTTTTGCATCCATTACATTGAAAGCCAAATTGATGGAATTTGATTTGGAACTTCCCGAATTTTCAGGTGCTGACGATAAAGGCGCCGTTGAATTTTATCTCAAGGCCGTTGAAGATTTAATTTCCGATAAAAAGGATTGGTCGGTTGAAAGAGTGGCCAACATTGATTTCTATGATTTCAAGAAATTCGTCATGTATAAAGATCTTGATCCGAAAATCTGGCCAGAAGGACACGGTCCCGAGATGCACCCGCTGATCAATCAGGTTTTCAATCCGTCCGATGATAACTATGACGGCGGCTTTGCCGAAAATGAAGTCGATTTAAAATTAAGCACGGATTCCGTGTATCATATTGTTAACGCCGACTCCTCCCAGATTTCCGTTATTGAAGATGTGAAATCCGGCCGGAATCTTGTTGTTGAAGGTCCTCCCGGAACCGGAAAATCCCAGACAATTACCAATTTAATTGCCGAGCTTCTCATGAGCGGCAAAAGCGTTTTGTTTGTCAGTGAAAAGATGGCTGCGCTTCAGGTCGTTAAGAAGAGACTCGATGCAATCGGCCTCGGCGACATGGTTTTAGAAATTCACAGTCACAAAGCGCAGAAGAAAGCCGTTCTGGACGAACTTGACAGAACGCTTAAACGTCAGCCACCGGCTGAAAAGAATTACGCGCAGGACTTGGCTGAGCTTGAAAATCTCAAATATGAGTTAAATGAATATTCAAAAACCCTTAGTCAAACCATCGGCCCGATCGGTTATACTGTTTACGACATTTACGGCATCCGTGAAGATGTCACACATTATTTCAATATCAATAAAAGAAAAATGGCGCATGTTGAATTCAACGCGCCCGAAAAATGGGATAGAAAACAATGGACTGAAGCCGTTTCCATTTTAGAAAAAATCGGCGATGCTCTCCCGGGCGTCGGCGGCGTGAAAGAAAATCCGTGGCGCGATGTTCGCCCGGGAATTATTTTGCCGCCCGATTTGCAGGATATTGAAAGAGTTTTAGAAGATGCCGCCCGCCGCGCAAATATAATCAGCGAAAGCGTGGAGACAATTGTTACGGAAACCGGACTTCAGCCGCCGGCTTCAATCAACGAATTGGAAGAATTCATCGGTCAGATTGAAACATTCCAAAACGCGCCGAAAATCAGCCAAGATGTTTTGAAAAATCAGAGCGTCAAAGAGCGCGGCACACAAAAGGAATTGATGAAAAAAGCGCGCCGCTATAATGAATTGGAGCAGCAGATTGAAGACATATTCACATCACAAATCTTTGAAGAAGACATTGACGCTTATTTGAAAAAGGCCGGAAAGTTCTTGAAATTCATGGACAGCGCCTTTAAAGAGTCTAAAACGAAAATTCAGAATTGCTACATTAAACGCACTGACAAGAGCGATGCCGACATCAAAAAAGATGTTTTGATGGTTCAGGAATTCAACGATTTGGAGCGCGAACTTGAAAACTCCAAGCAGAAAGCAATTCTTCTCTTCGGCAACCACTGGGAAGCAGGACTCGCCGACCCCGCCCGATTGGACAGTTTTTACGATTGGATTGTCCTCTTTGATGTCTTGGAAAGCGGTGGCAAGATCACTGACGAGACATATGCCTGCATTGAACGCGGCATTAACGGCTCGGCCTTGGAAGACGCCGTTGTGAAAATCAGAGCCGAAAAAGAGTATTTGGATGTCGCTTTGATGAAGCTGACCAATATCGTCGGTGCTAACCCGGATTTATTCTTCAACGAAAAATTCGTGAAAGAAATAATGCCGGAAAAAGAATCCAAAGTTGAGATTGCCGCGCCCGAAAATGTGGAAGAAGACGGCGGACTCATAAAAGTGGAAGAGCCCAACGACCCTGAGGATGCCGTGAAAGTCCCGCTGAAAAGAAAGTTCGAATTGACAGAAGCGACCGGAAACGTTTTTAGAGAAACGCTTTCCGCAAAGCAACTCAGCAATATTCTGCAAGTTTGGAACAGCGAGCTTCCGTCATTGGTTCTTTGGAGCCAATTTTTGATTTACCGCGAAAACTGTTTGGAAACCGTTGCCGCGCCGATGGTTCCCTACATTAATGAAAACGAGATTTTGCCGGAAGATTTGATTCAGACCTTTAAAGGAAATTATGCCGATGGCGTTCTTCGCGCGGAATTCATGAAAAAGCGTGTTCTTTCGACGTTTATCAAAGAAGTTCATGAGAATAAAATTCATAAATTTTCGGAGTTGGATGAAAAAGTCATTGTCAAAAACAGAGAACGCGTCAATGCCGAAATTTACAAGCGTATGCCGCAGATTTATGTCGGCGCGTCCAGAGAATCTGAAGCCGGCATTCTCTTAAACGAATTCAACAAGAAGAAAGCGCACATGCCGATCCGCCGTTTGATGTCAAGCGCCGGCGGATTGATTCAAAAAATCAAGCCGTGTTTCATGATGAGTTCGCTTTCAATCGCGCAATATTTGGAACCTCAAAACACGTCATTTGATGTCGTTATTTTCGATGAGGCCAGTCAGGTGAGACCTGAGGACGCGCTCGGCGCATTGCTCCGCGGTCGCCAGGTGGTTGTGATGGGCGACTCCAAACAGCTGCCGCCGACAACATTCTTTGAGAATTTATTGGAAGCGGAAGATGAATACAATGAGGACGGCTCTTTCTATTCTGATGTTGAAAGCGTTTTAAACATCTGTAAACGCAGTTTCCCGTACAAAACGCTGCGCTGGCACTACAGAAGCCGCCATGAATCCTTGATTGCAGTTTCAAACAATGAATTCTACGGCAACCACTTATATGTTTATCCGTCACCGCTTCACGAAGACAGAAACATGGGTCTTCAGTTCCGCCATGTCAAGAATTCCGTTTACGAACGCGGAAAGACCGGCGTGAACAGAGAAGAAGCGCGTGTTGTCGCGCAGGAAGTTATGCGCCACTTCATTCAGCACCCCGACAAAACATTGATGGTCGGAACATTTAACGTGAAGCAGCAGGAAGCCATTCAAAAAGAAGTGGAAACGCTTGTCAAGAGCAGCCCCGGCTTTGAAAAATATTTCACCAACGAAAACGGTGAAAATTTCATGGTCAAGAACATTGAAACGATTCAGGGCGATGAAAGAGATGTGATTTTCGTCAGCATCGGCTTCGGCTTTGATCAGGAAGGACGCTTGTCCAAAAACTTCGGCCCGCTCAACAGAGACGGCGGAGAACGCCGTTTGAACGTTTTATTCACACGCGCTCGTGAGAAGTGTGTGATTTTCTCCAACTTTACATCCATTGACTTGCATGTCGGCGACGACGATCCGGCCGGTCTTCGCGTTCTCAAATCATTCTTGGAATACGCCGAAACCAAGTCTTTTGTTTCTAAAATGCCGGAATATGAACCCGATGAAGTGACTTTTGACGAATCTGTTGCCACATTCCTTCGTGAAAACGGTTTCACGATTCATCAAAAAATCGGGTGCGCCGGCTATAAAATGGACATGGCAATCGTCAACGAAGAAATTCCGGGACACTACATTATCGGCATTGAAACCGACGGTCCGCAATATTTCAATTCCCGCGTTGCCCGTGACCGCGACCGTTTAAGACACGGCGTCCTGACAGGTCTCGGCTGGCAGCTTTACCGCGTTTGGTCAACCGACTGGTATTTGAACCCGCAGAAAGCGAAAAAGAATTTGCTTGACGCGATTGAAAAAGCCAAAGAAAACGCCAAAAAGATTGAAGCGCCCGTTCAATTTGAATTCGATGACGAAGAAGTCACCGTGACTGTCACGGATGAAAAAGAAATCGAAAAAATGATTCAAATTATCAACGAAAGAGAAGCGGAAAGCCGCAAGAAAGCGGAAGAGCAAGCTGAAGCGTTGAAAAACAAAGCAGAAGAAGAAAGCGCAGAATCAGCCGCCGAAGAAGAAAAAGTCGAATCGGCTGATGAAGAAGAAAAGCCGCAAGAAACCGAAAACGTTGAACAGCCGGTTGCTGAAGAAATTGAAACGGTTGAAGAAACCGATTCGATTGAAGAAATTGCGCCTGTTGAAGAAACAGATTTGATTGGAGAAACCGACCCTGTTTCGGAAGAAACTGCCGAAAATTCTGAAGAGAAAGCGGAAGAAGAGATTTCTATTGTTGAAGAGCCGCCGGAAATTGCCGAAACATCTGAAGCCGAGACGAGTCCGGAAATCTCAGAAGATGAAAAGCCGGAAATCAAAGAAGAAAAGGAAGAAACGATTTCTGAACCGCCCGAAGAAATCATCGAATACCGCCCGGAAAAAGAAAAAGCTGCGAAGCCTAAAAAAGAAAGGGCAAAAAGCAAACCCGACCCGGAACCCGAGAATGAGCCGGAAGTTGCCGGATTCAGCACAGACAGCGAACTTGAGCCGGACGACTATGAAGAGGATGAAGAATACGACAATCTCTTTGGTGACATTCGAAAAATGCCTGCCGATATCACGGATGAGCAGCTTATGAATGTCGAGCAATTGGTTCAAGACGGTATTCCGGATTACGCTTTGTATACGAAAATTGATTTGCCGTCGACCGAGAATCTGCTTGAAATTCCGCGCCATAAGATGGAACATGAAATTGTTGAAATCGTCAGCCACGAAGGTCCGATTCACAAAGAACAATTGATTTTGGAAATCAAACAACGCTGTGATGTCAAACGTTTGACAAAAGCGATGCGCGATATGATTATCCGCGAGATTTCATCGGCGGAAAAATCCAATTACATCCGCGTCCGCGGCAATTTCTTGTGGCCGGCCAAAGTGAAAGGTTGCATTGTCAGAAAGAGAGCGGGCGATTTGCTCAACATCGACTGGATTTCTGAAGAAGAAATTTTGCAGGCGACAATTTATGTTTTGAAGACACAGTATTCAACCCCGCAAGACCAGTTGGTGAAAAAAGTGTCTCAAGTCTTCGGCTTTAAGATTATGCGCCCCGCAGTCAAAGAAAAGATTGAAGGCGTCATCAATAAAGCCGTTGCCGACAACAAAATTGTTCATCTGCCCAACGGTAAAATTTACTTGGATGAATAATCAGAAATAAAAACAAAAAAAACAAAATTAATGATTAAAAGATTAAAGATAAAAACAAAAACAGAGGTAAACCATGAATATTTGGCATAAAATGCCGGCGGAAAGAATTCTGCCGGACAATTTTTGCGCCTGCATCGAAATTCCGAAAGGCGGCAAAATCAAATACGAACTTGACAAAGAGACGGGACTTTTAATGATGGACCGCGTGCTGTACACGTCAACGCATTATCCCGCAAATTACGGCTTCATTCCGAGAACATATGCGGATGACAACGATCCGTTAGATGTGCTTGTGTTATGCAGTGAAAATTTGATTCCCCTCTCAATCGTTTCGTGCTACCCGATCGGTGTTATTACAATGACGGACAGCGGCTCAAAGGATGAAAAAATCATTGCCGTCCCGTTCGGCGACCCGACATATAACGGTTATAAAGAAATCAAAGATTTGCCTAAACACATCGCTGATGAAATGATGCATTTCTTTGAGGTTTACAAAGAGTTGGAAGGCAAGAAAACAGTCATTGAGGATGTGTCAGGCGCAAGCGAAGCCAGAGAAATCATTGCAACGTGCATTGAAAACTACAATCAGAAATTTAAAAAATGAGAGCGATCTCATTTCCTTTTTTACTATTTTTGTAAATTCCGAGTTCTTTTTTATTATTTTTGTAATCCTCGAGTTTGTTTTTATTATTTTAGTAAATCCTGATTCTCTATTTCACAGATTTGTAAAATTGATACGGCTCGCACACGGCGGTTACTGCCGGCAGCAAAATGCAAACCTGAAGGTAACAGCTCCACTTTGTGTTAAGCGAACAGATAATATAAAATAAAGAAAATAAAAGAAAGAGTTAATATTAAAAAAATATTGATATGTTCATGTACATACAAGAATTAGAAGAAGAATTAAGAAACAAAAAATGTGCCTTACTATGCGGTAATGGTATAAGTATTAATTTTGACAGTGGCTTCTCTAAAGTTTTTGAAAATCTTTTTTGCGCACACACAGACTTATACAAAAAAACGAAATATGACATTAAAGCTAATGATATCAATTTTTCAACAAAATGTAATGAAAATTATGATGCCATTTGTAATGAATTAAGAACCATCACAAAAACTCAGTATAATTTAATTTTTGAGGACGGGATAGCTTTTGCAAAATCAATAGTCGACCATCCAAGGATATATGATGATTTAAAAAATAATGAATTATTAACGGAGTTGGTTTTTGGAAAAAGTGAATGGACATGTCTTGCTTCTTTGTATGATGTCGGAATTAAAAAAGGTAGCTCAAGTGTCAACATAGAATATTGGACAATATTAATTTATTTTTACTTTGCAATAAAAAAAATAGATCCAGACTATTACAAATTTCCAAAAAATAATAAATTTTTGAATTTAATACAAATTGGTTATAAAAGCAAAGCAACCCTCTCAGAAGAATTAGAAAACGAAATACATACAAATGTGATATTTAACGGCTTAAATATATATTTCAAAATGCTCTTCAGTTTAGCTATTTATAATTCTGGAAAGGCTACAAATTTAGAAAGATGTGACAAAATATCAAAGATAGATAATAAAAAAATTAATGTGTTTTTAAATTCATTTCAAACAATTTTTACATTAAATTATGATCACTTGATTGAAAAGATAACAGGAAGAAAAGATATTAAACACCTCCATGGGAGTTACATATTAGATAAAATAGAATATGTATATTATCAAAGTTTTTCAATTATCGAAAATAATGAAACAGTAAGCTGTTCAGATATAATGATAGGGGATTACTTCATTAATAAAACACTTTACCCAATTATTGCTAAATTTTCGTCCAAGTTAAGCACCATTAACAAAAGAATAGAATTAGAACCAGAAATTATTACTGATGAAACAAATAAAAAAAGAATTGAAACATATCTCATTTTTGGGATGAATATCGAAAATGATCAAAATATTTTGAGAAATATTATGGTAGCTTTTTATTCTGCAAAAATTCTCAAACCCAAAATCATATATGCATATTGTACGGAAAACGAAAAACAGGAATTTGAAAAACAATTTTTTGAAGTTATTACCTTTGATCAGAATATGTCAGATTATGCAAGAAATATCAATGTGGAATATATTGAAACACGCATTATATTAGAGAGATTTTTTAAATAATATGAAAATAAAAAAGACCATAGCATCCCCTCGTTCAAACAACCGAAGACGCGTTTGTCAGCGGATCCTTTACAATTTTGAAGTTAACATCCGCCGAATCAATCAAAGATTCGTCATGCGACACGACAATAATCTGCCCGACGCCGTCATCGCGCATATGTTCAATCAGCGCAATCAGCTGGCGAACGTGGCCGCTGTCTAAGAAAACGGTTGGTTCGTCGAAAATGAGCGGCGGCAATGACGTTTTGCCGGTGCTGTTTTCACCGAAGCCGAGCGACAGCAATCTGTAAATCGCGCAGCGAAGCGCAAGATTGAATATGGCGCGCTCACCGCCGCTGAGCTGTTTGGGCTCCAATATGGAGCCGTCTTTTTCATGAACTTTCAAATTGTAATCGCTGTCAAGTTCCAAATGCGAATACGCGTTGTTGGAATAAATGAAATCAAACATCTCGTTGAGAAGCTGATCCAGCGCTTCGATGTTTTTCGTCCGCATTTCCGAGCGGATGCGCAGATACATTTCTTCAAGGACGGAAACGTCTTCTGACACGAATGATAAAAAGAGAAGCTTGTTTCGAAGAATATTCGCTTCATTTTCATAATCGGAAAGCATGGAGAGTTCGTTGCGGATTCGACCGGTTTCCTCTAAAATTTGCGTTTTGTTGCGATCCCATTCGGCAACAGATTCCGTGATGATGCGGATTTGGTTTGTCAGCTGCTGCTTTCTGTCAGCCGGTGAAATGACGTTGCCGTTGCCGGTGTTGTTGCCGGTGCTGTTGCCGCGGCCGTTGTCACCTACTTTTTCAATCAAGTTTTTGATTCGAATTTCTTTTTCGGAGATTTGTTTTTTGAAATTGTCAATGGTTTTGTCCTGTTCCGCCATCGTTGTTTTGCGGCCGTCTAAAACCGCTTTCATCTTGTCCTTTTCGTTGCCGAAATCAGCCAGCATTTCGATTTGAGCGCGAACACCTGAAACAAGAACATAAATTTTGTCAGCCTGTTCTTCCTTTGCTTTTATTGAAATCGCTTCGGCATTGATTTTATCGGCTTCCGCTCTCAAATCGGATAAAACCTTTTCAACCGCTTCTTTTTGAGATTTAATTTCCTCAAGCCGTTTCAGCGATTCGGAATTCATATTCCGTTCGGCTTCAAGCGTTTTGTAAGCCAACAGGATGGAATTTGCGGCATCCGAAAAACTCTTTTCCCGGTCGGATAAAAGTTCCGCTTTTTCATTCCGCCGATCAATTTCAGTTTGCAGTTCCGCCAACCGTTCATTGATTTTCGCCAAATCCTTTTTGCGGGCTTCACAGAAAACGGACTGTTCAATCTTTCGCGCATTCATCGCCGCTTTTTGCTGCTCGATTTCTTCCAAATCTTTGCGGAATTTTTCAATCATTTCCGCTTTTCCTTTCTCTTCAGCGCGGAAAGTGTTCATTTCGGATTTGATTTGATCGATCTTTTCATCAATCTGAGAAATTTCTTTCAAGACAGCAGCCTGCGCATCAGCATCCGTTTTGAGTTTGGAAAGCTCTTTGAGGCGATCTGCAATGTCTGCGCGCATTTTCATTTCGTCGCCGACTCCGTGGTCGGGATGGTCCGCATCAGCCTTGACCGTTTGACCGCATGTCGGGCATTTGCCGGCCCGAAGCAGTTCTTCTTTCTTTAAAATCGATTTTTCAATTTCCTTGTCGCGGGATTCCAATGACGCGATTTCGGAAATGAACGCCTCTTTTTGTTTGGATAAAGAATCATAAGCATCGGTGATGTCTTTTGCGGAAATATCATTTAATTGGTAACGCGACGGCGGAACGGTTTCTTTTAAAACGGAAGCCGTTTTCAGTTTTTCACCGCGTTTTGAGCCGTGCATGTCAAGCAAAGCGGTATAATCCGCCACAAGTTTCTTTTTCTTATCGAATTCGGCGGATTCGGTTTTCAAATCAAGCATCGTTTTTTCCTTTTCTTCTTCCAGTCGGCGAAGATCTTTTTCGGTTTCTTCAATGCTCTTTTCTTTTTCATCCAATTCGCCTTTAATGGATGCTTTTTTCTTCTCTTCATCCGTTAAACGGGCTTCTTCGGCGCGGATTTTACAGGAAATATATTCTTCGAGATTTTCAATGTCTGAAATCATCGTTTTCCAGGATTGCTCATCAGACGGCAGCGGCAATTCCTCAACTTTAACAACGCTTGAATAAAAAGAAATATCGCAAACATCGGAAATGCAGTCATCGCCCGAACCGGCATTATTTGCAGGACCGTTTTCCGGCAAATGTTCCGCCGCGCTTTTTTGAAGTTCGCCGAACAATTCATCAAATAATTTCAAAAATGCCGCTTTTTCCGCATCCGCTTTTGAAAAGCCGCCTTCGACTGCGGCGTTTGCTTTTGAAACGGAAGACATTTGGGTTTCAATCATTTCATTTTGTTTGTTCAAATCGGTTTTTAAATTCGAAAGCTCATTCTCTTTCTGCTGAATTTCTTTTTCAGCACCGCTTTTGCGGACACTGACGACTTCCGCATCTTTTGAAACGGCGTGTTTTTCATTGAGCGCATTGCTTTCCGCCGCGCGGACAGCCGCTAAAACCGTTTCAATGTTACCGTCATCGTCGTTAACGCGAAGAGACGGAAAATCAGAACTTAAAACCGAAGCACTTTCCCCTGTTTTAAACCCGTTAATTTCAGAACGCAGCTGAGCGGAAGCCGCGGTTATTTCGGCAATTTTTGTTTCACAATCAAGAATTTCTTGAAGCAGGTTTTCGCGTCTTGAAATCTCTGAATCGCATTGACTGCTCAGGCCGGCGGATTCTTTTTTCAGCGTTTCAATTTCCGCCCGATCCTTTTCAAGTTCCCGAAGCTGAGAATCCAAAAGCGTCAGCTCACTTGAAAGTTTGTCTTTTTCTTCGTTTTTCTGCGCAACTTTCGCATTGATTGTTTCAATCGCAGCTTGGCGGCGGTTGAGTTCATCGTGAAGATTTTTAGAACGCAGCTGACTGATTTTTTCCGACAGCGATTCTTTCTTTTCGTTTTCCGATCTCAAAACCCGCGTCACCGCCGTTTTGGAATTATGAGCGCGCTCCCTGTATTCTTCCAATTTTCCGAGGCGGAGCAAATCATCAATCATTTGCTGGCGGTCTTTGGGTTTTGCATTAATGAGCGCGTCGACGTCGCCCTGCCTGATATAAGCGCAATTTTGGAAATTCTTTTCATCCATATTCAGCAGATTTTGAATCGCTTCATACGTATTTTTCGCCTGCTCGGCAATGATTTCCCCGTTCTTTCGAAGAATAGATTTAGACGTGCTCGCGCTTGTTTTATTTTGGCGGTAATGCTGCTCGATTTGATAATCATCACCGGCATGCTCGAAATCTAAAATAATCGAGGCTTTTGAACTGTCTTTTCGCATCATATCCGAAATTTGAAGCGCGGTTCCTTTCAGCACATCGCCGCCGAAAATGCCCATAAAACACGCTTCCAGAATACTTGATTTACCGCTGCCGTTGACACCGGAAATCACGGTCACGCCGTCAGGAAAATCCAAATCCAGCATCTGATAACTGCGAATATTTTCAACATGAAGATGCTTGAATTTCATTCTTCACCCTCCGACCCGAACATATCTCCAAGCGTGTACTGACGCGGCCTATTCTGTTCTTTTTCCTTTTTTGCAGGCGTCTTCGCGGTCGGTTCAGCCATCGGTGAAACATCTTCTGCTTCAATCTCATCCGTTTCTTCATTCAAATCAGATTCGCCTGCTTCTTCTTTTGGCGGCAAAGGAACCTCCTGCATTTCCGATGCGTGATGAATTTGTTCAATCACCGCAATTGTCTCCGCAACGACCTCCGAATCGATCTCCGCACTCCCCTCCGCTGCGTCTTCGATATTGTCTTCATCTTCGATGCTGTCTTCAATGTCATTATAAATGCTGTCGCGTTTGAATTCGTCTTTGAATTCATGATTTGCCAAAAATTCTTTCAACCGCGTTTCAGAAACGTCCGTTACATTTGTTTTGGATGTATCCATATCGCGAATAACACTGTCAAGCAAGAATCCGGCTTCGGTTAAATTCAATCTGCGAAGCTCTTGCGTCACCACTTCATCGGGGTCACGGAAAACGATTTGCTTCGTTTTATCGGAATCATCTTTTTCCAAATCTCTTTTATCACCGACACGGGCAACGACCGCACCTTTGTTTTTGACATATTCTTCGATTTCGCTGATCGGGATTAATGTCTTTTTAATGCCGGAAAGTTCAACGAAAACAACGGCACCGTTTATTTTTTCGGAATAAGAATCAATTTTGAGATAAATATCATCAATTTGAATTTCGCCGTTTTCATCACTGACAATCGGAATCGTCACGAATTCGCGCGTCGGAATCGTGCGCCGCGTGATGGAAACTTCCGTGCCGTCAAATGTTAAAATGTTGTAAGCGCGCGGCTCGGCTTCGGCGGCGCTGCATCTTTCCGTGCTGCCCGGATAAGTCAGCCAAGCACCGTTGTGTTTAATGCATTCGTATTTGTGATTGTCACCGAGCAAAACCGCGTCAAACTGAATCGGAATGGAAGAGGTGAAATCATCGCTTGAGAGCGGTTGCCCCGGCAGAATCGGCTCAAGAAGCTGATGAAGCGTCAGCACGTTATAGATTTTCTTTCCGTCGCCGCCGCATTTCAAATCAGCGTCAAAACCGGAGAAATCGAATGCCGCCAATCTCGGACCAGAAAGATTGTCAATGCCGTAAAACCGGATTTGAGAACGGCTTCCTTCAACGATGACCGGCGTGCTGCCGAGTCTTTTGGCCAGTCCCATTTTTTCAAAAATGTCCAGCCATTGTGTATTTTGTTTTCCTTCATGGTTTCCGACAATTCCTAAAAACGGGATGCCGGCGTTTTTAAGCGGTGTTAAAATCGCAATCGTCTCAATCAAATCTTCAATCGTCGGATTGCGGTTATCGAATAAATCGCCTGAATGAACCACGGCATCCATTTTATTCTCAATCGCGTCCTGAATCACTTGAGCGAATGAATTAAAAAAGTCCTGACGGCGGACGTCACTGTGATATTGACGGGAGCCGAGATGAGTATCTCCCGTATGCAGAATTCGAACATCAGATGATTCGACCGTGTAAACCGTTATGTTTTCCATTTTAACCCTTAATCATTAAAATACATTAAAATAATAGCATTTCATCATTTTTTCGGTATTTTTATGTCAGCATTCTTTTAATTTACCGCTCAGTATCATGCGTGTTCTTCGAACAACGTTTTTCTTCATTTGATTAATCACAATGCCTTTGGGTGTATTTTCACCGGCAGGGACAGTTTTCCCGCGAAGAATGGCGTCAAACACATTTTCGGGCGTGTTGACTTCAATATTAACAAGCGTATAGCCTTGCCCGACCAGCTCGGCGATGTGCGCGTCGCTGCCGCCGACCTGCGGCATTCCGATTCGCTCCGCCTCAGCGCGCGCTTTCTTGTTGGAACCGTTCATTATGCATTTGGAATTAAATGTCTCGGCGGCATCCGCGCCGCTGCCTTCTAAATAACCGATGCCGTGCGCCGATTTTCGAAACGGGTGCGCGATGATTGAAACCGCATTTAAATCGCGCGCGTAATCCGTTGTTTCCTCGGGCGTCATAAAGGACGGAATGATTTCAGTAACGCCTAAAACAAGAACATGACCCTTGGTTGTGCTGACTTCCGTTCCGGGAAGAACAACGAGGTTGCCGTATTTTTCAGGATTTCCTTTGACAATTTCAAGAGCCTTTAAGGCACCTTTCACTTCATCGTGGTCGCAGATGGCGATGCCGTCTAAGTTCCGATTTTTGGCGGCACGCAAAATGTCTTTGAGCGGCGTTTTGCAGTCTCTGGAATATTTGGAATGAATGTGAAAGTCGTATTTGAGCATGAGAAGAGAATTGGCGTTTGGATTATATATTTTTATAGTTTCGGCGGAAGTTTCGCGCGTTTTTGACCGATGCGTTTTGATTCAGTTGTTTAATACTTTCACCCCGCTTATTTGACCTTTATATGCTTCAAAGATCTTCTTGGATTTGTTCTTAAAACAGAAATTAAAAAATGAAGAACCTACAAAAAATCAGGTGAAATTATGTCAAGCGAAATCGGATCGGAATTTTCCGGCATTATCAAAATCAACGGAGAAAAATACCGCCAAAAATACCATCAAACATATCGCCAAACCTGCCTTTTGGGAGTCTCAGAGGTTTGCGACAGAGGTATTTCATTCATGTACACCCGCCCGAACCAAGACGGGCAGGTTTCCGAAGATTTGGAAACGATTCGCGAATTCCGCCCGTCGGTTTTAACAAATGAACCGGACGAACTCATTCAATTCCACAAAGATCCCGATTATGAAGAGGAGAACGAACTTGAAGAGTTCAGCGGATATGACAGCTTGCTTCCTTATGATTATGAAACGGACTTTGTTGACACATTAAATCTGGATGAACAAATCGCCATGTACGCGGCTGATTCCTGGGAATTTGTCGCCATCACCGATAACATCATTCTTTTCCAAAGACCGAAATGGGAAGCCTGAGATTAAAAAATAGAATAAGAAATAAAATAAAAAATAGAAAGTAAATAAATCGCATTTATCTTTCACGGCAAATGAAAGCACTCTGTTTGCCGTGAATGATTCCTCCGGTATTCACCGGCAACCCCTTAAAAAACTGAATTGTGAAAAAAAACGAACCCACCGAAGCTATACTTTGAATAAATGTGTGAATGAAAGGATTCAAATTACTTTTTTGCCGGAAGCGTGTGAACTTCCGGCGAATCCTTCAACCCCCTTGTTTTTCTTTTTTGTTTTTTCTCGTTTTTCTTTTTTCTTGTTTTTCTTTTTTCTTGTTTTTCTTCTTGTATTTCGTTTTCATTCCCGATTATTTTATTTTTTATTTTTTTTACTCTTCCGAGTAATAATATTCGCCTTTTTCTTTTTGCTCGCGGTCTAATCTGGACATGTTGTTATTCACGCGCGGGCGTTTGGTTTCTTCGTCGCGGCGGAATGTGATGTCTAAATTAGACAAGAACTTGTTCATACCGTTTTTCATGTTTGTCGGCGCGTTTGCGAGACCCGATTTAGACGGCTCGCCTTCAAAAACGATTAAACGCTGACTGATCATATCAATCATGTAAATGTCGTGGTCGACAACCATCGCGGTTTTGCTGTTGCTTTCGGCAAAGCGGGTGATGACGCGCGTTGCAATGGCACGCTGCTCAACATCTAAGTGTGCGCTCGGCTCGTCCAAAATGTAGAAGTCAGCTTCTCGGCTGAGACAGGCAGCGATTGCGACACGCTGAAGTTCACCGCCGCTCAAGTCGGTCAGATAGCTGTCATAAAGTTTGTCCAAACGAAGCGGGCGGGCAATTTCTGTTTCATAGTAGCCGGTTCCGAATTTGTCGGCAACTTCCATGAGCAAATCTCTGACACGAATTTCAGCGTCAGCTTTAATGTACTGCGGTTTGTAAGAAATTTTCACGTCAATGCCGACTTCGCCCGTATCAGGTTCGATTTCGCCGGCCAGAATCTTAACGAACGTGGATTTACCGGTACCGTTCGGGCCGACAATGCCGAGAACTTCGCCTTCTTTGACACTGCCGCCTTTTGCTTCCAAAGAGAAAGCGTCGCCGAATTTTTTGGTAAAAGAATCGTAAGAGAGAATTGTGCGGACATCTGCGCCGTCTTTGGGAGGGTGGGTTTCAAAGCGGATTGCTTCGTCACGAATACGAATATTTTCTTCGGGGAGGTACCCTTTAATGTATTGATTAATGCCGACGCGAACGGATTTGGGCATCGTCATGACACCATATCCCGCGGGCGTTCCGTAAGCGATGTGAACGGTATCGGCCAGCATATCGAGAATCGCTAAGTCGTGCTCGACGACCATAACGGATTTGTTGAGTTCTTTTGCCAAATCCTGAATCAAACGGGCGGCGTTGATTCTCTGATAAATGTCAAGGTAGGAACTGATTTCATCGAAGAAGTAGAAATCGGCTTCTTTGACGATACAGGCGGCAATCGCGACTTTTTGAAGTTCGCCGCCGGAAAGCGCGCCGATGTCGCGGTCCATGATGTCTTTCATTTCCAATTTTTCAATGACATCTTCAAGGCGGCCGCTTGTATTGGCTTTGTTAAGCAAATCGGATGTTTTGCCTTTGAAAGCTTTTGGGATCAAGTCGACATACTGCGGTTTTTGAGAAACTTTTAAGTTTCCGGAAGAAGCGAGTTTGAAATAATCGCCGAGCGCTGTTCCTGAATAATGTTCCAAAACTTTTCCCCAGCTTGTTTCTTCCTCGCCGAAATTCGGAATGAGCGCGCCGGAAAGGATTTGAACGGCGGTACTTTTACCGATACCGTTCGGGCCGAGAATACCAGTCACTTTTCCTTGTTGCGGGACGGGCAGACCGTAAAGCGCAAACCCGTTTTGGCCGTAGCGGTGTGTCGGGTATTCCAATGATTCGGGAAGACCGATAATCATAATGGCATCAAATTGGCATTTTTTAACGCAAATGCCGCAGCCGGAACAAAGAGATTCTGTAATAATCGCCTTGCCGTCGTCTTCACCGAACAAAATCGTTTCATCACCGGTTCGAACGCGCGGACAGTATTTGTAGCACTCCTTGCTGCATTGACGCGGCTGGCATTTATCTTTATTTAAAACGGCTATTCTCATAATGTTCTACCTTGAAAGCAATCTGTTTTTACTGAAATTTTAAATTAAAATAATCTGAGCGGATATGGAAAAAGAAAAAGAGGCCGGCGGTTTGCCGGAATCAAAAATCAAAGAAGATTTGTGTTTAAAAGAATTGTCCAGGTGACAATACAATAAAGCAAAACTAAAAACTCAATGCCGAACCAGTCTTTCCAGTTCAGAAGTTTCATGTCCATTCGAAGGACAGGGAAGAGAAGTCTTCTTTGAATGTAGTAAGTGAAAATCAAGACGAGCGGAAGGACAATGAACCAAGCCAATCTCAACGGTGTTGTTTCGCCTTCCGGCGTTGCTGCCGAGCCGAGCATGAAATAACAAATCAAACCGAAAATGATACCTAAAACGGATGCCGCAACAGTACGAATGAGGCTTTCCTTGTACATTTTCTTCTTTTCTTCGGGCGTCTGCTCAATCTTGCCGCCCGCACCGATATGATATTCGGTTTCCACTTTTTCAGCGTCAACGTGTTCAAGCTTTTCCTGCTCAGTCGGATTTGCTTGGTTGTTATTCCTCTTTGCCATTGATTCCATACTCCGGAAATTCATAAATTAAAAGATAAAAGATGTAATATTAGAAAAGATAGAAGATAGAAAGCATTTATAAAACTTTTTGCTCAATCTTCCGACTTTTCTTTTTCAGCTGTTTTTGGATTTTTTATTTCTGATTGAATCAAACGGATTCTGAAGCACAGATTCTGAATTAAATCGATTCGACAACGCCCTGATCGGCATTAATCGCATCTGCCGGGCCAGACTCTGTTTTACCGACTTTCAAAACGTTTTTCTTCAGCAGGTAAAGTGTCAAAATCATTGCCAATACACCGCCTGTCAGTTTTGCGACAATGACCGGGAAAACCATTTCCGAGTTGACGCCGCCGACGAATGCCAAAACATCGCCGAAGACAAAAGCCGCCGACACCGTGAAAACGACGTTGAGAAGCTTTCCGCGATTGTCCATTTCTTTGAGCTGGTTCCAAACGGGAAGATTGTTTGCCAACTGCGTCAAAAGTCCGGTTGACGCTTCCTGATTGATGCCGACTTTGTCGCCGAAGCGGTCCATCCATTTCCCGAGTTTGCGTTTGAGGAACAAAACCATCGGGAACGCGCCTGCCAAAACGATGGCGATTAAACCGATAATGAGCAAACCGACTTCTAAGGGAACGCCGCCTAAAACCGGATCTTCTTCGACCATCAAATAAAACAATGGCAATCGGATTCCCGTCAAATATTGGAAAATGGCGATGCCGGGGCTGATGACGGCAATAAAAGTCACAATTTTTCCGAAAGCTGCAAAAAGTTTCAGCATCAGGCTTTGTTTAACAATTAATCCGATGCCGACTAAAACGGCTAATATAATCACCGGAAGCGTATTGATCAGCAATTCATTGACAGTCAGCGGTGTTGATGTGAAATTCATCATGAGTCCGCCGACCAAACAGCCGATCGGTAATGTGACAAAACCTAAAAGAATACCCGTTGCGAAAAGCGGATGATCTTTTTTATCCAAAACCGAAAGCGCATAAGGAATCGTAAAAGAAAGCGTGATTCCCATCATGGACGCGACGATCAAACCGGAATAGTTGCCGATTGCCGGATTTTCGGCCATTTGAAGCGCCATGGTATACCCGCCCATGTCAAGCGCGAGCAGTGAGCCCGGAAACATAGCCGGCGACGCGCCGATCAAATTGTAAACGGGCGTCACGATCGGTGAAAGCACGAGCAAAAGCACCGGCGACAGCGCGATGATACCGACGATGGCCAAAGCCAAGTCTCCCATTGTTTTAAAACCGCGATCAAACTGCTCGCCGTAACCGAGTTTGTTACCGCGCAGTTTATCGTAAACGCCAAGCAGCATGAATAACGCGAGAATCGTCATGACAATTCCGCTCACGCTTAAATTCGTCACATAAGATAAGAGCGACGACGTAAAAATTTCTGTATTCGTTACACTTTCTATAAGCTCAGTAAACACTATTTCCACTCCCCAAAGTTTCAATAAATGAAACATCTGCCACACACACAAGCACACTCAGAAGAGAACAAATTCTCTTGACACCATTAAACGCTTTTTAGATATAAAACACCATTCCATGATTAGTATAAAATCATATTCAACCGATAGAAAAAGAAAAAAAGGAAGAGAACAAAAATCAAAAGAGAGAGGAAAGAAAATCAAAAGTTTGTCGGCTTATTCTGTTTTTCATTGCCGACAATATTTTGAATTTGATTGATTGAAAACGCTTTAAATCCGTTCTTCTCGAGATGTTTGGCGAACTTGTCGGTTCGCGGGCTTTTGTTGGGATGGTAAACAACCGTCACTTTCGGAGAAATATTTTTAACCATTTGCGTCAGCCCGTCAACATCTAAATGATCGCTGAGCCTGATGTTTTCAAAAGGATAATCGGAACGGCAGGTTAAAACGTATTTGCGTGTGTCGGATCCGAATGAAGATAATTCATTAATCGGAACGATGCAAATATTGCAGTTGCTTTTTTCTGTCGTATTGACGGCAACAGAAGAATAAGAATAAGTTTGCATGTTAACAGCGGCAGCGGATTCGCCGTCGATTTGAGCGGTTAATCGGGTTTGGGAATAAGATTGAGAATAGGATTGGGAATAAGAAACGGATTGAGTATTTGATTGAATATTTGTATAAAAATCGCTGCCGAGTTCAACAAGTTCACCTGCATTTTGAACAAAACTTTCCGTTAATGAAAGTGTTTTGCTTTTCATTGCAATCGGTCCATTGTATCCCATTTCACGAAGAAGCGAGACCGCTTTTTGGGATTTCCCGAATTCATATGCGCCAAACGCGATTCTTCGCTCTCCGATATGAGAAAGAACGGCGTGATGAAGGCTGTCAACATCGTCTTTGAAGTAACAGCTTAAATCGGCGGGGTCGCCATAACTGGCTTCCGTGAGCAAAATATCACACTCCGGCAGAAATTGCGCGTCTTTGACATCGCCGGTTACAAGAAGACGGGTTCCGAGTTCATTTTCCCAATAAAAAGCGGATGAACCGGGAGCGTGACCGACATCAAAAGTTTGAATGTCAACACCGCAAACAGAAAAAGTATCTCCCGTTTTGAAAGTTTTTCCTTTGTATGTTTTTTCATAACGGATTTCAAGTGCTTGCGCGGTTTCTTCGGAACACCAAGCGGATTCGGAAAGCATCGCGGATTTGCCGTAATGATCGGAATGCGCGTGTGTGATGAAGTAAGCGTCAGGCTGTTCTTGAGACGGAGAAATGCGGGTCGTATCAATTGCGAAAGTCAGCAGGCGGCCTTCTTTAGATTTAAAGCGGATGAAAAGATGCGGTTTGATGCCGCCGGTTTCATTTTGACGGCGAAAAATAACAAAACCCAATTCCGCCAATTCTTTTGAATACACGATAAAAACGCCTGCCTTTTATGATAAGCACAAAAACGCGGCAATGCATTTAAATTTTATTAATAAGCAAAAAGCGAAAACATGATATTTTTGTTTTATTTGGGATTTGTAAGGAATTATAGACCCTATCATCTCTTTTTAAAAAAAGAATAGAACCTAAAACAACCTTATCACACCCGTTCGCTTGCGCGAACGTGCCGCTGCTACCCGACCGTTTGCGTTACTACGCCGTCAGCTGCACCGCTGATGCCGCCGCGCTCGCAAACACCCGAATTTTGAAAAATATGAAAAAACGACCAATTGATTTATTGAAATACCGAAAAAAAGAAAAAAAAGAAATGATTCGGAAAAGTCCGAATCAGCCGAGTCTTGTAATTCTCATAATCGCAGCAATCGGAACGCCGTCGATTTCATCAAAACCGACTTTGTCAACCAAAACCGCGACTGCAATCGGGTTTCCGCCGGCCGCTCTGGTTTGAGCAATGACGTCAACCAATGTGCCGCCTGTTGAAATGACATCGTCAATGATGACGACGTTTTTGCCGCGGACTTCTGAGAAGTTGCGGGAAAACGCACCTTTTGCCGCGACTTTGTCGGCTTCGATTTTGGACTTTTTGGAATAGTAAACCGTAAATTCAGATTCCATCTCGCCGGCCATGAAACTGGCAACGGGAACGCCGCTTGAAGAAACGCCGACGACAACGTCAATGTATTCTTTTTGCGTCACGGCAATTTCTGACACCATGTCGCAAAGAATCTGCGCAGTGCAGCGGAGACGGGTGGCGTTTTGGCCGAGCATGCTCCAGTTAACGGAAATATCTTTCGGGACAGTTCCGTCAGGGCTCGGTTTTTTGTTGGTCAAAAGCCAGACAACAGTTTCGGTTGAAATGTTCAATTCATCAGCGATTTGGCCGGTTGTCAGGCCGCTCTGCTGTAATTCATCTGCCTTTTGAGACAAGTCTTCGATTTTTTTCATATTAAGTCCCCTGAATAAGTGATGGGATAAATTATAAGTCGGATTTAATTAAATTAAATATGTGCTTACTCCTATTTAATTTTTAATACTTTTCAGCACTCTTATATTGTTTTCGGTTTCTGACTTACTTTCTTCTTCATTTTCTTTCGAAGCGGTGACCCGCAAACAGGACATTCTTCGCCGTCTTTAAAATGCCTGAAGCAGCCGATGCATTGCTTTTGCCACACAATCTGATCTTTAATGACGCGCTGCGCAACGGGCATAACCACAATGCCCAACCGTGTCGCGATGTTTTGAACGGCAAAGTCATCCGTGATTAAAACAGCGTCATCGCCGATTTTTTCTTTGTATTCCAAAGCTTTTGCCAAAACCCCGAGATCGGTTCGGGAAAGTTTTTCAATATCCCGTGTTTGAGCGGCCTGCTCTTTAACAGCGTCAGTGAACGTGTCAACAACGGCTTCAACCATGAGACCTTCCGCTTTGGAAAGATCGTACCGCAAAGCAGCGTCTTCACTCTTCATTTCATCTTCGACTTGCGGGATGGTGACCATATCGGCGGCGGCAACCGGGCAATTGCCCATAATAAAAACGGCGGAATCCGCGATGTATTTCTTCATTTTTTTGTGAGCCTTAGAATTATTATAATTTATTTCATCAGTCTTCAAATTCAATTTTAATCGGATTTTTGCTTTTGACAAGACTTTTGGCAATCATACCGTTTTCCATCCAAACCACATTCATAACCAATGCAGGAACGAAGCAGGTCGGTGTCAGCGGGAATGTTTGGAGTTTTGATTCCAGCGTTTCATTTCGATTGTCCATGATTTGCTCCATCGGTAAATCAAATTCTGTGCCCCAGTTTTTAATTTTAGGACATGTGGTTTCGATTGAAACGTGCGTCACCATTCCTTCACTTTTGGCTGTCACTTTATTGACATGACCGCAGATGGTATCCATTGTTAATGTCGCCATATTAATACACCTCTTAATTTTAGAATCAATTATTCAAATTGATTTTATGTTTTTCGAATTGTTTTAAGTTTAATGTTTTTAATTTTAAGTTTTGAATTTTTTAAGTTTAATGTTTTTAATTTTAAGTTTTGAATTTTTAAAGTTTTGAATTTTATTCTGATTCCGTTTTTACTTTGATTTGACTCGATATTTACTCTTTATATTGAATTTGAACGGGGCTTTTGCTTTTCACAAGGTTTTTGGAAAGCAATCCGTTTTCCATCCACACAACATTCATCACAAGAGTCGGAATAAAACAAGTCGGCATCAACTGAATCTTTTTTCCGTTTTCAGAAAATGTCTTGTTGTTAATGTCTGCGATATCATCGGCAGGAATTAAAAATTCCGTCCCCCATTTTTGAACATGCGGGCAGGTTGTTTCAATCGTTACGCGCGTATTTGCACCTTCATTAATTGCTGTCACTTTATTGATATGACCGCAAACGGTATCCATTTCTAATGTCGCCATAAATAGACCTCCTATCTGCATAAAGATTGCATAAGAAGAAAAGCTTTCAGTTTATATAATCATAACCGTTTTCAATAACAGAATGAATAAGATTCAAATAGAATGAATGACTGTTTCAGAGAATTAAAAACAGAATCTCGAATCGCAAGATTCATATATTGAATTTGCAATTGTGATTCTCTACTTTATTTATCTTTAACTTCCCTTTACATTTAGCTCTCATCGCCTTAAACCATGCACGAAGAATGGGTTTTTGGCACAAAAGTATCTAACCGATTGAAGCGGGTTTTCGGCCGCTTGAATCAAAATTAACAACCCGTACAGAGGAAATTATTATGAGATGGCAAGGTGCATCTAAAAGAACATACACAGGCGGCAAAAGAATTGCCTCCAGAAGCAAGAGAAAGTTTGAAATCGGACGCGAATTCGCTGAAACCAGAATCGGTCCCACAAAGAACAAGAACATCCCGACACGCGGCGGCAACAGAAAGGTCAGACTTCTCAGCGACCAATTTATCAACGTCACTGACCCGAAGACCGGCAAAACACAGCGCGCAACCGCTGAAAAAGTGACCGGCAACCCCGCAAACAAACACTACATCAGACGTAACATCATGACAAAAGGCACAGTCGTCAGAACCGACATCGGTCTTGTGAAAGTCACAAGCCGCCCGGGTCAAGACGGTGTCATCAACGCTGTTCTTTTAGAAGAACAAGAGTAATTTTTTCCAAAAATTACTCAACCATTCCTTTTTCTTTTTTTGAATTATTAAATTAAAAAGCGAAAGCTCTCTTCTTTTACAAATTTTAAACCGATGAGCAAATTTGTTAATTTTTAAAGAGCGGAGCGGCTCGCGCGAAGCGGGCGGAAATGGCAAGGAAGCAGAAAGCGCAAACGGCTGATAACAGCAGCAATGCAAACAGCAGATAGCAACAGCAACGCAAACAGCAGGTAGCAGCAACAACGCAAACAGCAGGTAACAGTAGCAACGCAAGCAGTAGGTAACAGCGGTTCCGTTCGCGCAAGCGAACGGGTGTGATAAGAATGAGCAGATGCACGTAGCGACACGAATGTTTAGTGAAAAGTGAATTTATTTTAAAAACCGTTTTCTAATTTTGCTGTATCGGCTGAGTACGAATCAGCAAATTTCCGATTCTTCGTTCAGCTTCGCTTCGTTCAAAATTGGAAATTAGCGGGCGGCTGTTTGGGGTTTTCACAAAATTAAAAAAGCTGAAAGCAGAAAATGAAAATGATAAATGAAAAAAATGAAGCAAAAAGAATGGTTGAGTAATTTTTGGGAAAAATAAAAAATGAAGAAATCAGCGTTTTTTCTTCGCCATTTCTTCCAAAAAGACAGATTCCATGTCGGCGCGCAGGGAAACGCCTTCGCTTTCAAGCGTTAATTGAAGCGCTTTCAGGGTTTCGGATACATATTCAAGTCTTGCGTTTTCGCCCATGTGACCGAGACGGATAACTTTTCCTTTCAAATATCCGAAATTGCCGCCGATTAAAATGCTGTGCTCGGCTTTCATTTTTTGAACGATTTCTTCACCGTCAAGTCCCTCGGGAACATTAATGGCCGTCACCGTGCTGCAATAATCGGATTTCAAATAAAGAGACAAACCGGACCGGATAACAGCTTTTCGAACAGCTTTCGCAATTTTTCGATGTCTTTTGGAAGCGTCGTCTTCTTTTAAAACGTTATCTAACGCGGTTTTGAAAGCGTAAATATCGCTAATTGGCGGCGTGTACGGGAACCAAAGATCTTCATAATAGTTTTTCCAGAGCAAAAGATTGCAATAAAAGGACGGAATCGGCGTCTTGCGCCCTTTGATAACAGTCCAGGCATCCGGACTGATGCTTAAGAAAGCCAACCCTGGAGGCGCGGAAAATCCTTTTTGAGAGGCACCGATACAAATGTCAATGTTCCAATCGTCTGTGAGAATCGGCTCGCCAACCATTGAAGAAACCGCATCGACAACCGTCAGAATCCCGTAAGATTTGAGCAGCGGACAAATTTCTTTCAAATCGTTCAAAACCCCGGAGGGCGTATCGCAGTGAACAATGGTTGCGAATTTGAAATCAGAATCTTTTTCTAAGAACTCTCTCAGATTTTCTGCCGATATGCCGCGCGTCCTGTCGCCTTTAAAAACAACAGGCTCGGCGCCGTAAACTTTAACCATGTCGGCAAATCCTTCGCCGAAAATGCCGTTATCTAAAATAAGAACACGATCTCCGGATTCGGTTAACGATGCGCATGCGGCATCTAAAGCAACCATGCCTTCGCCGCTCAAAATCAACACTTGCGCTTCCGTATTCAGAAAAGCGGCCAGTTTCAGGCAGGTTTTACGATAAAATTTGAAAAATTTGAGATCCTGGTCAGGATTTGTCATTTCAAACGCGCGGATAATTCTGACATTTTCACGAACTTGTGTCGGCCCGGGAGTCATTAAAAGCGGTACGTCAGGAACTTTCGGTCTTCTTTGCCTCATAAATATACCATATCATGTTGTAAAAAAATAAAAAAAATAAATAAAATACGGAAATAAAAGAGGAAAAATAAAAATCTATCGTTACTTTTGAGTTTCCCATTTCAACAGATCAAGTGCACCGGCAAGAGTTTTGCCGTTTTTGATTTCTTCAAAAAGACGTTTTTCGTGCTTCCAAACCTCTTCAGAACGGCGCGCAATTTCATAAGCGCGCTCTTTGGGAACGACAACAACACCACTGTCATCACCGATAATATAATCGCCGGGATGAACGGTTTGATTGCCGCAGACGATTTCAACGTTGATTTCCCCGAGCCCTTTGGGGTCGCCCGCATTCGGAACGATGTTGGCCGCAAAAACGGGGAAATTCATTTTTTGAACTTCATCAAAATCACGAACCGCGCCGTCAATGACAACGCCCTCCAATTTTCGGCTGACCGCTGTCTGTGTTGCCAGACCGCCCCACATGGCAATGTCGCGATTGCCGTTGTAAATAACAATAATATCTCCGGGACCGCTGATGTCAATGGCTTCAACCGGCTTTGCCCAGTCCCCGCCGAAAGAGCGGACCGTCACAGCTTTTCCGACAATCTTTTTGCCGGGAATTTTTGAAGAAATGCCTTGCATCGCACCTTTTCGGTGCATTGCGTCTGAAATATTGGATGTGGAAACTCTGTTGAAAATCTCAACCATTTCTTCTTCGGCGGATTTTTTCTTGAGTGTAATTTTTTCATTCGAGTCAACAGCTTTTCGAACATTTGCCGCAGACTGACGAACGTTATCGGAATTAATAATATAAGAGCCGACGACAACAATATCCGCGCCGGTCAGAACAGCTTCGTGCGCCGTCTCGGGTGTCAGCCCGCCGGCAACCGCAATTTCCATGCCCGTTTCCGAGACCAGCTTCTTCAGCTTGTCAATCGGAGATTCACCGGTCATCTGCGCGTCAATGCCGACATGAACATTAACCAAATCAACGCCGAGCGCTTCAACTTCTTTTGCGCGGGTCACCGGGTCGGGAACGGAAATTAAATCAACCATAACGCGGGCGCCGTATTTCTCGGCAGACATAAGTGCTTGAGTGATAACAACGTCTTCTGCCGCTGCCAAAATTGTAACAACATCGGCACCGGATTTGGCAGCCATTTCAACTTCTGCCGCGCCGACATCCATTGTTTTCATATCAGCGAGAATGATATTATCGGGAAAAGTTTCGCGAAGTTTTCGAATGATTTCCATGCCGGCACTTTTAATCAAAGGTGTTCCGGCCTCAATCCAATCGGCTCCGCCGGCAACCGCTTCTTCAGCGATTGAAACGGCACGGTCGGGTTCAATGACATCTAATGCAACTTGAATTTTAATCATCTGAATTCCTCAAGAAAGTTCGTACATTCGTAGATTTTCATTCCTCTTTATAAAATCATCTGATTGTAATTTTTGCAGTAAATTCAGATTTCATAGTAAATTCAGATTTCATAGTAATTCGGATTTCGCAGTAAATTTATATTGAATTCTTTCGTTTAATCCATAAGATTATATCCGAGTTCGTTGTTTCAACCAACATTTGAACAAACCAATAGGAGTCACTATGCAGCCAATGCATCATATAATTTCAACGCGGGAATACACAAAGGAAATGTTTGACGAAATATTGGAATTGGCCGAAAAATTGGAACCGATTGCCAAAGGCGAGGTCCAATCCAAAGTTATGGACGGCAAAATCCTGGCGCTTCTTTTCTTTGAACCGAGCACGCGAACGCGCATGTCTTTTGAAACCGCAATGCTTCGTCTCGGCGGCCAGTTTATAAATATGGGCGCTGTGGAGGCAAGCTCAATTGCCAAAGGCGAATCGCTGTCTGACACAATCCGCGTGGTGTCGCAGTATGCCGATGCGGTTGTCCTGAGGCACCCGCGAGAGGGGGCTGCGCTGATGGCTTCGGAATGTGCGTCAACGCCGATCATCAATGCCGGCGACGGCGCGGGACATCACCCGACACAGACGCTTCTTGATCTTTACACCATCAAACGTGAAAGTCATCTCGACAACTTAAACATCGCTTTGGCCGGCGATTTGAAATACGGCCGCACGATTCATTCTCTTTGTTACGCTCTTTCTCGCTATCATGCAAAAATCAATCTGGTTTCCCCGCCCGAATTGCGGCTTCCGGACAGAATTGTAGATGACCTGCGAAAAAGAAACATTGACGTCACGATCACAACCGACATGGAAGACGTAATTGAAGACATTGACATTCTTTACATGACGCGCATTCAAAGAGAGCGGTTCCCTGACCCTGCGGAATTCAACCGCGTGTCCAACAGCATGCGCATCACACGGGAACTGATTCAAACCGCAAAACCGGAAATGAAAATTATGCACCCGCTCCCGCGCGTGAATGAAATCTCTTTTGATGTCGATGATACTGAACACGCCGCTTACTTTAAACAAGCTTTTTACGGCGTGCCGGTCCGAATGGCGATTCTCTGTAAAGTTCTCGGCATGGAAGACAGAATCAGGGAGATGAAATAATGGCAAACGAGTCAACCGATAAAAATTCCGACAAACACGGCGATAAAAACAATTTGAGGATAAAAGCGATTGAGAACGGAACTGTGATTGACCACATTACGCCGGGGCAAGCGCTCAATGTTTTAAACATTCTTCGTGTCGGCGCGAACTTCACAAACACCGTCAGTATTGTCATGAATGCCGGCGGCTCCCGCGGCGATAAAGATGTTGTGAAAATCGAAGGCCGTGAATTAACGGAAAAAGAAGTCAACGCGATTTCTTTGATTTCCCCCAAGGCGACCGTCAACATTATTCGTGATTTTGAAGTGGTTCAGAAGGGAAAAATAGAAACGCCCGACTCCGTTTGCGGCATTGTCAAATGCATCAATCCGAATTGCATTACAAACAGCAGCGAACCGATTGAAACCAGATTTGTCGTAACGGAAAATGAAAAGAAGAAAACACTTGCCCTCAGGTGCGTTTTTTGTGAAAGCGTTCTGACGGAAGATTTAATCCAATTTATTGAATGAATGAGATTCATTCAATCTATTCCTTTTTTTATTTTGTTTGTTATTTTATTTTTGAAAAACGGGACCTGATTTTGAAATATTTGAAAAACTGATGCGGCTCGCGCGCGACGTCGGCGGCAATGCAAACAGGAAGGCAGCGGCAGCAAAACGGAAATGGCGAGGTAGCAGCAGTAACGGTAATAGTCAGGTAACAGCAATCCGTTTGCGCAAGCAAACGGGTTTGATAAGAAAGAGCAGATGCGTGCAACAAAGCAGGTGAATGTAGCAAAGCAAATGCAAGCAGTAAAACAAACACGAGTAGCAAAGCAAACACGCGCAACAAAACAGCAGATGCATACCGGAATGAAAATCTGATTTGAAAAACAGTTGTTCCATTTTTGCTGTATCGACGGAGTACGAATCCGCAAATTTCCATTTCACTCTCCGCTTCTCCCCGAGTGAAATGAAAATTAGCGGGTGGTTGTTTCGGGTTTTATCTTTAAAATTAAAAAATAGATTCTTTTTTCATAATTTATGAAAACTATGAAAAATTATAAAAAATTATGAAATTTACAAAAATCAGTTTAACGGATTATTGGCCAACTGTCGTCCTTCCACTTCAACCAATGATGTATTCGGCTCAACAAAGATAACTTCCTTGCCGTCCATGTAAACGCGAATCGTTCCGCCGGATTCCGAGATGGCAACGGCGATTGCGTTGGTGTCTCTTGTGATGGACGCGGATGAGAGATGACGTGTGCCGAGTCCTTTTTCGATATGAATATCGCGTGTGTCAACATCCAAATATCGGCCGGCGGATAAGATTTTACCGGTTTCTGAGATGATGAAAACGCCATCCAGCTGAGCAAAACCCATAACGGTTTCCCAATTTTCTTTTTTGTTGATGCTGATTTCCGATCCGGGGTCCTGGCCGCGGAACGGGTTGATAATCATTTGATGAGAACGCTCCAAGACTTCTTCCTCGTCACCGATAACGAAGGCAGTCCCGACTTTCTTTCCTTCGCGTCCCTTCATTGCGATGTTCAAAGACAAATGAAGAACGCTTCTGAATGTTTCCGGCGACACGCGCTTTTCACATTCGCGGACCGTTTGAACAGTTTCATTTTCTTCCATGCTGTGAACGACAAGAGAATAGGAATTCTGCGTGCGGATGAGACCGATGACAATGCCGCATTCAATTGTCCCGAGACTGTATTCAACAGCTGCCGCGCTCATGAGAAGAGATGCGTTTTTATCGGCTTCGGTTCGGATGGACTCCGAAACTTCCTGAATCTGGAACTGATCTTCGTGTTGCAGATACGTCAATTTCTCAATAATCGTTTTGATTTGAGTGATATCAATAATCGGAATCGTCAGATCCTTAAAAGATTTCGTATCGATGTTTCCGAAAGTAAAAACAGCAACGGCTCCGGTTAGCTTTGCCAGATGCAGAACAGAATCCTTAAGAAGGATGCCGCAAAGATCATCTGAAGCGGAGGCGTTAAAAATCGGCGTCTCTATGACCGTTTTAACTTCCGGTTTATCCGTGATTTCTTCCATATGACGCACCGAAATAGAAAAACTGAAAATAAAAATCAATCTTTTTGGTTTTTGAACGTTTTACAATTTAAGGATAAAATAATAATTTTAACCATAAATCAATTCTATATATTTTAGAAGTAAGCTTCTTTTATATATACTTTTTAGTAAAAAGTGCATTAATTCAGTATCCGCCTCGTTAGTCTGTCGAATTTTCAGGCAAATTTTTCGACAATAAACTAAAATTTTCGACAAAGAATTCAATCAAAAATTGAAAAGTTGAAAAGTTAAGAAATTGAGAAGTTGAGAAAAAAGAGTTTTATTCATAAATGACTTTTCTAATCACATGCAACGGTTTTCCAGTGAAGAAACAAGAAATGAGCTGATCTCTTCTTTAAAATATATATTCCCGATTGAAAGCGTTCAAACGCTAACGGAAGAAGAAATACACAAAGAACTTGAAACGTCGGATAAGAAAGAAACCGTTAATCTTTTTTGGAGCGGCGGACGAAACGGTTTGATCGCTGTTTTGTACCACAGCGGCTCGGAAAAGAAAATTGCCACCGGATATTTTATTTCACTATTAAATGATGTTCAGGATATTGATTTGGTATTCGGGGATTATTTCTGTCAGGTTTTTAATGATGACATTACGATTATTCCGATTCAAGAGAAGCATTCTGAAGTTTGGATGACTTTGAAGCAAAGTCAATTCAGCCGGGCGATTGCCAAGTTTTCATCATTTAACACAAACCCGATGATCAAATGGCTTCAAATCGCTGAAAACAGCACGCATCTTCAATACGAAAATAAGCCGTTCACATTTTGTATGCTGATGGCAAAGAAAAAAGAATGTATCCAACAAACGCTTTTAGAAAATTTCATGCCGTTTTCTCAGCCGGTGCAGTTTGAAAAAGGAATTATGGAAGAAAAATGGATTCGCGGTTCCATGAGTGAAAACACAGTCGGAATTGCCGGATACGGTGAAAACGGTGACATTTTCGGCATGTTTACGATGCCGGAGCCGACCTTAACAGACGCGGAAATTGAACAAAACACACTGCTGGCACCCCATGAAGATTTAATCCCGCTGATTGCCCGCATGCCGCCGAAAACGTTTATCATGATGACTTCCGAGAACGGAAGCATTTACGTGGTTTTGCCGAAAAGAACGCTTTTTCACAAAACTCAAGGCAAGTGGCATTATGTTAATTATTCAAACATTCACATCATGCTTTCCAAATATATCAAAAAAGAGATTGCGCTTTCCATATTGAGATTGGTTTTGGATTTATCTTATGAACGAAAAGGAACGCTGATTTTCATCCCCAAAAACGAAGAAATTTTAGATGAAATTATTCCGGATTATTGCCAGAGCGAAAAGGTGAACGAAACCTTGAGAAACACCGTTAAAGGATTGAATGTGTGTCATAAAATTCATCGCAAAATCATTATGGCGGCCGCCAAAGTGGACGGCGCGGTCGTGATTTCCAAGAGCGGCGAAGTTTTGGATGTGTCCTGTATGATCGGTGAGCCGGATGAAATCCGCTTGACTGAACACGGTCTTAAAAATCTGGAAGTTTTGCCGGGCGCAAGAAGCACAGCCGCTTGGAATGCCAGCATTTACGGTATTGCCGTTAAGGTGTCGGATGACGGACCGATTTCAATTTACAGGCACGGGAAATTAATTACTTACGTCGGCTGATTAAAATTTAATAATTTACATAAATAAGGATAACAGGAGATATAAAATGAAGATATGTCAAAAGCGTGTGAATAAGATAGCGTTCTTGGATGAATATATTAATAAAAAAATACGAATAGCGATTCCATATTCAACTGAATTAAATGAAAAATTAGAAAGAATAGGGTTTACACCTTCGTTTGAAATGGGTGAGAGTGTATTACCAAAAAAAATAGGACCAGCTACTAAAAAAAATGCAGAGGGATATGAAATAATTCATAAGGATAGGCCAAAAGAAATAAAAATTAGTACAAGACTATGGACAAGACAGGAATGGGCAGGAAGAGATCACACCAGAGAAGTAACGGATTTAGTTCAAATTCCATATGAAAGATATCCACGTACATCCATACTCCCATATGGTGTCGAACTAATGATTACAAAAGATCAAAATAATCAAAAGATGATTACTACTTCAGAAATATTGTGCGACGAATGTAATTTAGAATTAATAAAAAATACAATAAATATGTATTTAGAAATATTTGGAGAATGTCATATACTATTACCAAATATGAACATTATACAACCTAGCCAATTTAAAAAATTAAATTGGGAAATATTACCACATGGGCAATATCCATGGGAAGTAAGACGCGAACAAGTTAGAAAATTTATCGAAAAAGCTTCAAAGGGGAATCGTGCAACAATAGATTTCCGATTGGAAACTATTAACTCGTTTCACCCCGATTTTACAGCAATGGGCTTAAACGGCTTTAATGGATACTTAATTTTTGGATTTACTGACAAAGACATATACATACTAGAAAGCACTGTAATCAATAATGCTACGTATATACTCGAAAAGGATTGGGAAGAGTTATCAAAATTAACGAAAAGAGAAATATTGTCAGAAAACTTGCACAAAGCAAGAATTATACATAAACTATCATGGAAAAATGATATAACGGAACTACTTGAAAGTTAAATTTTAGTGTATAATAAAGGGAAAATATATGAGAGAAGAAATTTGGGTTGAAAAATACCGCCCGATGACATTGGATGATGTGTTCGGCCAAGAGGCGACGGTTGAGCGTTTAAAGTCATACGTTCGCTCGGGAAACTTGCCGCACTTGCTCTTTACGGGACCGCCGGGCGTCGGCAAAACAGCATCTTCCGTTTCAATCGCTCGCGAAATGTTCGGCGAATTCTGGTCTGAAAATTTCACCGAATTGAATGCATCTGATGAGCGCGGTATTGATGTTGTCAGAAACAAAATCAAGACGTTTGCCAAAACAGCTCCGATCGGCGGTGCTTCCTTTAAAATTATTTTCCTTGACGAAGCCGATGCGCTGACAAACGATGCTCAGTCCGCGCTTCGCCGAACCATGGAAAAATACAGCGGTAACTGCCGTTTCATTTTGTCATGCAATTATTCATCCAAGATTATTGAGCCGATTCAGTCCCGCTGCGCAATTTACAGATTCCGCAGTTTAACGGATGACGCGATTTCAGAGCGTGTCAAATTCATTGCCGAAAAAGAAAGCTTAACGATTACGGAAGACGGTTTGAAAGCCCTTGTTTATGTTGCCGGCGGCGACATGAGAAAAGCGGTGAACTCGTTACAGGCCGCCGCTTTCATTCAAAAAGACATTGATGAAGAGACGATTTACAAGATTACGGCAACTGCTCGCCCGGAAGATGTGTTGGATTTGATTCAAACCGCTCTTGCCGGCGAATTCAAAAATGCGCGGGATAAGCTAAATGTTCTTGTTTTTGAACAAGGCTTGTCGGCCGACGACGTTATGAATCAGGTTTACCGGGCGCTTTTCAAGATTGAAGATTTGAGTGATGCCGAAATGATTCAATTGATTGACGCGGTCGGCGAAATTGATTTCAGAATTACCGAAGGCGCGAATGAAAGAATCCAATTGGAAGCGCTGATTGCTCATTTCGCATTGCTTCGAAGGAAAGAGAAAGAATAAGAGAGCAAATTCGGGAGAGTTAAAAGAATGGATTTTGCCTCTTTTTTCGTGGATTTGTTTCAATGGCTGCCGCCGTGGCTTGTCGTGATTGTGATTTCCGCAATTCCCGTCATAGAACTTCGCGGCGCGATTCCGGTTGCCATCGGTCTTTACGGAATGGATCCGATTTTGGCGTTTGTGCTGGCCGTCATCGGCAATATGATTCCGGTAACGATTATATTTTATTTCCTGGATCCCGTTTCCAAATTTTTATCCAAACACAGCAAACTTTTCGCCAAATTCTTTGACTGGCTTTTCAATCGTGTCGAACGCCAGGGAAATGCGCGTGTCGAGAAATACAAAGACTTGGCACTGATGACTTTTGTCGCGATTCCGCTCCCGCTGACAGGCGCATGGACGGGAACAGCCGCCGCGCTTGTTTTGAAATATCCGTTTAAAAATGCGTTTTTGTCGATTTTAGCAGGCGTTATCATTGCCGGAATTATTGTCACATTCTTGACGGTTTCAGGCATTCACGTATTGGATATCATTTTCGGCCGGTTTTCGTAAACAATAACATCAGATGGCACAAAAAACACCAATACCAACATCCAATATCAATAACAAAAAAATCAATAACAACAGCAAACGGTGAAAAAAATGGAAATGTCAAATTTGTCTTCTCTTTTTCTTCAAAAGCTCGGCATTGATGCTTCGTTTTATCTGACGGAAGACAATTTTGCCGCTCAGCGATTTTTATATGCCGGGATTCCGCAGTTGGAAGAGCTTGTTGAAATGAGAAAAGCGGGGCAATTTGACTTTGAAACCGTTCTTCTGCTTCATGAAAACGCGCCGATGTTTGATAAAAATCCGGCAGATACGGATGAATTCATTCGCCGAAGCGCGCAGGCGGCAATCACCGGATTTGTGATGATTGAAAGACAGCCATCCGCGTCAAATGATCCGACTCTTCCCGACACGGGGAATTGTTTGGTCTTTACGCCTGTTCTGTCGGATGCGGAAACGAAATCCGCTTTTTACGCGATTCTTCCGAATTTGATTTCAAAATCGGCCGTTTTGAATTGTCCGACATATCAAATCGAAATTTCACCCGAAGATCTGGCCGATGACATTCGGGAATATTATTCGAAAAACGCGCTTTCTTTTTTCAAAGAATCGGGACAATTTATCCCGTCATACGATTCTGTTTATTCGCCGGCGCGCGTCTCAAAAGCGGCGGCAACGATTCAAAAAATTCGGGAAACTGAGCCGCAATTTTTAGAACCGCAATCAACTGTATTGGAAATCTGTTGCGGCAACGGCATGTCAACGCTTGCGCTTTACGATGAAAACGTCGAGCCGATTTGCATTGACATCAATGCCGATGACATTTGCATCGGTTTGTCTCACGGCGTTTTAAAACCCGAAAAAACAATTATTATGGACGCGACAACGCTTTCAAGAAATATGAGTGTCGAGAAGTTTGAAACCGTCATCGGTTTTATGATCGGAACAATTTATGAATTCAACAAAAATATTTGGTTTTCAATCGCTGACGAAGCCGTCAAAATGCTGAAGCCGGGCGGATTTCTGTTGTTCACGCTTCGGGAAGAACACGAAGCGAAGTGGATTGCCGAGCATTTGAAAGAAAACGGTATGGTTGGCGAAATTATTGATAATCGCGATGATGAAACGAATTACGATTCATGGATTTATTTCGCTCGAAAATGATTCATGAATTTTGGTTCTTATTTTTGTTTTCTGTTTTTTCAATTACTTTTTTCTTATTTTTCATTTTTGATTCAAACCGAAACATCGTTTTTTTCAATAATTCATTAACCTGAACGCCGAATAAATCCCGAAAAATAATAATCGCCAAAAATTTCAGAGTTTAATCGGCGTTCATGTTTCATAAAATGAGAAAAATGATGTTTCGTTTCTTTGAAATAATCGAAAAGACGTAGCAACCCCCTCCAACGCGAGTTTCACGAACGAAGTGAGTGAAAGGAGGCGTTGGAGATTCTTCCCATCCATTGAATAAACAGTATAAACCGGCTTATGGGCACAAATTTAAATCAACCGGATAAAATGTTTAATCGACGGTGGGGAATAATCCGCAATTCTCAATTTCATTCGCTCCGCTCATGAAATTTCGCCTTGCGGTCGTATGTGAACTTTTCTTCGATTCAAGCAAACCCAAACATCGTTTTCATTGTTTTTATGAAATCTGAACGCCCGTTAAACCCCAAATAAAATCGCTTATTGTTTAGAGTTTAAACGGCGTTCGGTTTTTAATAAATTTAAAAAACGATGTTTGATTTTTCAAAAATAAGATAAGAAGAAAAAGAATTCGAAATTTTAAAAAAATGAAATAAAAATAAATGAAAAAGATAAACGAAATAAATGAAAAAAGGAAGGAATGAAAAAAGGAAGGAATGAAAAAAAAGAAGAAATAAAAAAGAAAACGGAAATCCCGTTTTCAATCATTCAACAATCGCGCCGTGATTGGCCGACCTCACCGTTCTTCTGTATTTTTTCAAGTAACCGTCAACGGGTTTTTCAACCGGTTTGAAAGACTTCTTGCGTTCTTCCAGAACTTTGTCATCCACCAAAACGTTGAGCTTGCGGTTTGGAATGTCGATTTCAATCATGTCACCGTCTTCAACCAAGCCGATCGGACCGCCTTCGGATGCTTCCGGCGAAACATGGCCGATGCAGGGACCACGTGTGCCGCCCGAAAATCTGCCGTCCGTGACAAGCGCGACAGATTCAATCAAACCCAAGCCTGCAATCGCCGCAGTCGGCGACAACATTTCACGCATTCCGGGACCGCCGCGCGGGCCTTCATAGCGAATCACGACAACATCGCCGGCTTTGACAATGCCTTCCATAATGGCCGACATGGCGTCTTCTTCGCTGTCATAAACGCGAGCGGGTCCTGTGTGAACCATCATTTTATCGCTGACCGCAGCCTGTTTAACAACAGAACCGTCGGGCGCGAGATTTCCTTTTAAGATGGCGATACCGCCTTCTTTATGAACCGGATTGTCAACGGTTTGAATCACCTTTTGATTGAATTTCGGGTTCACCAAAACATGATTTTTCAGATTTTCACCGACAGTTTTGCCGGTGACAGTTTTTTCATTCTTTAAAACGCGGTCGCCGAGTCTTTCAAGAATCGAATAAATGCCGCCCGCGCGGTCAAAATCCGTCATAAACCACGAACCCGCCGGACGCAAAGAAACGATGTGCGGCGTGTTTTTGCTGAGTCTGTCAAAATCATCCAAAGTCAAACAAATACCAAAAGCATTTGCAACCGCCGGCAAATGAAGCGCTGTGTTGCTGCTGCCGCCGATAGCCATGTCCGTCATCACAGCATTTTCAAACGAATTCTGCGTCACGATTTTGCGCGGCGTCAGACCTTCTTTGACCATTTCAACAATGCGTTCGCCGGATGCTTTTGCCACCCGGATTTTACTCGCGTCAACCGCAGGCGACGTGGCGCAGCCGGGCAGAGACAAACCGAGTGCTTCCGTCATGCACGCCATCGTGTTGGCCGTAAACATGCCCGAACAAGAACCGCATCCGGGACAAGCATTATTTTCCATCATCTTCAACTTTTCCTCTGAAATTTCGCCGTTCTTAGCAGCTCCGACAAATTCAAACATGGAAATCAAATCAAGATCCGTATCGTCGGCAAAACCCGGCTGCATCGGACCGCCTGTCACAACAATTGCCGGAATATCCAATTCACCGGCCGCCATCAAATGGCCCGGAACAACTTTGTCGCAGGACGGAATCAAAACCATACCATCAAACTGATGCGCTCGAACCATCACTTCAATCGTATCCTGAATCAGCTCGCGGCTCGGGAGTGAATATTTCATTCCTTCGTGTCCCATGGCAATGCCGTCACAAACACCGATTGTTTGGAACTCGAACGGAACGCCGCCGGCATTACGAATTCCGGCTTTGACCGCTTCGCCGATTTTATCCAAATGCATATGTCCCGGAACAATTTCATTTTTAGAATTAACAACCGCAATGAACGGTTTATCCATTTCGGATTCGGTCAACCCCAACGCTTTGAGCAAAGAGCGGTTGGCAGCTCTTTCCAATCCTTTTTTAGCATTATCACTTCTCATAATTGTCGCCTGATCATTATTTAAAATTTATTAATCGATTAATGAATCTGAATGTATTAAAATATGAATGAATAGAACATAAATGAATAGAAAAAGAGAGAAATGTATTAAAATTGTTGTGTCTGCCGCCCGTTTGAACAAAAATTATTCATTTTCATTCATTTTTTTCGGATGCATGGGTGTCAGATTCCATCTTTTCATCTTCAAAAATATTTTCGGGATCGTCTTCGGATTCATCGGAATACTCACCCTCATCGCCGACCTGCTGCACTTTTGTCAAAACGCTCTTGTTGTAAGCATTCATAATGTCCTTCTGCGTAATGATTCCGACCATTTTCTTCGGATTGGATTTCATCACGACGGGAAGACGGGATACATCGTGACTCACCATACGGTCTAAAACGACATCAAGCGTTTCAAACGGATAGGCGACAACAACATCGGTCGTCATAATATCTTTGATTTTTTGCTCTTCGTCTTCCGGATCCAATTTTTCCCGCATATCTTTAATCGTCACCAATCCCATCAGCTCGCCGCCGCGGTTAAGAACGGGAAAACCGGCATGCTTACTGCTCTGCATAATCGCGTTAAGAGATTCAATGGAATTGTCTTCAAAAACGGTTTGCGGATGCGAATACATCGAATCTTTTACTAAAATAGATTCCATGACATCGATTTCGCGGCCGTGACGGATCGTATACCCTTTCCGGCGCAGCATTTCCGTAAAGATGGTTTCCGGATTGGCTTTACGGGCAACGGCGTTGCTGAGAACGCAAGCCACCATGAACGGCAGAATCAAACCGTAATCCTGCGTCATTTCCATGAGCAGAATGATGGAAGTAAATGTCGCGTTGGACGTGCCGGCAAAAACGGCGCCCATACCGGCAATCGCAAATGCGCCCTGGCTGACAGACAATCCGGGAATGAGCGCGTCACAGATTAAACCGAACGCTGAGCCGAGCATAACGCCGACAAACATGGACGGAACGATAGAACCGCCGGCACCTTCTGATCCGATTGTGAATGAAAACGCCAATGTTTTTAAAACAATGAATGCGAGAAGAAGCATAATCGGCAACGGATTGGCGACGGCATCCAGCATAACTTCGTAGCCGAGCCCGAGAATTTCAGGGAAATACCAACCCATGATACCGACAATAATTCCGCCGATTGCGGGTTTAAAAACGCTGTTGATTTTCAAATGTTTAAAGAATTCGCGAATGAAATAGAAAATCTTGATGAATAAAACGGAAACGACTCCCGCCAAAATGCCGAGGACAGGGAAAAGCCAGAATTCGTAAAGCGGTTGTCCCAAGCTGTAATGCGGAAAGCTGAGCGCGTCTGATCCGAAAAACGCCTGGAAAATAAACGTTGAGAAAATAGATGAAAGCACGATCGGGATGAATGTTTTGGCTTCGAGTTCACCGAAAATAACTTCGACGACAAAAACAATGCCGGCAAGCGGCGCGTTAAAGGCGGCAGAAATTCCGGCAGCAGCACCGCAGCCGAGATAAATTCTGAGACTTTTGCCGCGCAGATTAAACACTTTTGCCGCCAGCGAACCTGCGCCTGCACCCATTAAAACGCCGGGGGCTTCTTTACCGGCTGAGCCGCCGGTACCGATTGTAATCACAGATAAAAAGGCTTCACCGAGAGCATATTTCGCTTTCAGACGGCCGCCGTGAAGAGCGGATGCTTCAATAACGCTTTCAACACCGTAATGTGTTTTCAAAAAATATTTCCGAATCAGACCGACCGCTAAACCGCCGAACATCGGAACAAGAATAATTGTCCAACTCGGAATGCCGTAATAGTCAAAAACAGAATTGCCGCCGTAAAACGTGTTGCTGAGCGAGTCCATTAAAACAGTGTAAATGCCGATGAGAACACCGGTCAGAATACCGATGATGATTGCGATAAAAGAAACCTTAACCGTCGGCGTGTAAAATTTCTTTGCCTGTTGTTTGATTGAGAAAATCCTACCCTCAAAAGATTTTCCGAGATGAGAAGAATTAAAGGCACCGCCTGCCACCCGATAGACCATCCGTCAGTTATAAACCATGAATTTGTGAAATGAAACAACCCGATTAAATGTGAATTTAATGTAAATAATGTGAAATTTAATGTAAATATGTGAACTTAATGTAAATAATGTGAAATAATGAAATTAAATGTGAAAATTTAACGTGGAAATGTGAAAACTTTTTGTGATATACGGTCAGAGAATATAAATATTCGGTTGATGTCGAACCATTTGAAGTTTACTTGTTTTCTTACTTGTTTTCAAATTTCGGGAAAATTTCATTAACGGCATACCTGACGGCCAATTCGGTGCTGTCAAAAAGATAGACTTCTTTGTTTCTGACATGCGTGTCAAAGATCTCGTCCCTCAGCAAATGTTTTTTAACAACAGGGCGGATGCCGGTAATCAAAACGTATTTGTTTTCGCGGTTGCGGCTTGCGATAAATTCATTCAGGCGGGACGTGGCGGTTGCGTCAACATACGGAACATAACGCATACGTATGACGATAACTTGGCGTTTTGTCGGCAGGTGGACATTGACTTTTTGATCGAAAACGTTCATGGCACCGAAGAAAAACGGACCGTTGATTGTGTAAATGGCCAACTTGTCGCCGAATCTTTCGTGAAGCGCCCGAATTTGATCGGCACTGTCTGTGGAATCGTAATCTTCTATCGTGTTGATTTGAACCGATTGCGTCATATCGTACATGAATTTAATCATCGTAAGCAAGATGCCGACTTCAAAGGCCAGAAGCATATCCGCAAAGACCGTCAGGAAAAAAGTAATGCCGAAAATAGCGGCGTCAATGCGGTCATAGTTCAGCATCAATTTGAATTCGCGAAGATTAATCATCGGAAGCGCGACGCAGAACAAAACGCCTGCAATAAACGCATACGGCAGATACGCGCCGAGCCATCCCAAAAACAGGAGAATGATTAAAAGGAACAGAGAGTGGAACATACCGCCGGCCCTTGTTTTAGCTCCTTCGCGGATATTGATCGTACTTCTTGAAATCGCAGCGGTTGACGGCAAGCCGCCGAAGAACGGCGTGACGACTTTAGCGATTCCCTGTCCGATCAGCTCGCGGTCGCTGTCGTGTTTTGTTGCAGTCATACCGTCACAGACAACGGCACAGAGAAGTGATTCAAGCGTTCCTAAAAGCACCAGCATCAGCGCAAACGGCAGAACGTCAACAGCGAGACTCAAACTGATTTTGAAAAGTGAAAATGTCGGCAGTTTTGCCGGGATGAGCCCGACAGTCGGGATATCGGGATGAAGGAAAACAAAAATCAAGATAGAAAGAATCAAAGCAACGATTGTCGGCGGAACGGAAGCAAAATACTTTTTGCCTTTCGTTAAGCGCGGTAGCAGGCGAATTAAAAGAATGGTGCCGATTGTCATTAAAACGACGACAGGATTAATGCTGCCGAGATCGCTTAAAACCAGCCCCAGCATTTCAATCGTAGATTCGTATTCGGGAAGATCTAAGCCGAGCGCATTGGGGATTTGATAAACAATAATCATTAATCCGAGACCGGCAGTGAACCCCGAAATCAGCGGCAACGGGAGGAATTTGATAATTTTCCCGACTTTAAAGAGACCTAATAAAATTTGAATCAAGCCTGCGAGAACGGTTGCCAAAAATAAGCCTTCCATCCCGTATTGTGACATGGCGGCCAAAACGACGACGGACATACTGCCGGTCGGCCCGGTAATTGAAAATTTGGAGCCGCCGAAGAGTGAAGCTAAAAAACCGGCAACGATTGCCGTGTAAATGCCCATGGACGGATCGACGTTTGATGCGACGGCAAAACCGATTGAAAGCGGCAAAGCGACAATTGCGGTAATAAAGCCTGCCCTGAGATCGAAAGTAAACATGTTTTTGAAATAATCGGAAACGGACTCTTTGGAAAGATGAATCTCAGGCATAGTTTTGTCAACCCTATAAAAAAACAGCATCATTAGGAGCCGTTTAGATTTGAAATTTTATCAATGATGAAAGATAAAAACTTCAATATATATAAGTATGACAGATAGAATGATGAATTAAATATCAAGACTCATTCTGTTTTTATGACCCTGAAAATATTTTGTCATGACAATTATTATGAAATGATGAAATCTTGTAAGATCGGGAAAAATGGCGCATATTATGGCTGAAAAATTATATACTATTACTTCCAGTAATATTTTTTATGCAATTACCGACCCCCGAGGATTTAAAAAAGAAAAGAATAGAGCTGGGCTTGACTCAAAGCGATTTGGCAAAACGCGCCGGCGTCAGTCAGCCTTTGATTGCGCGCATTGAAATGAGCGACGTTGATCCTCGCCTTTCAACGGTTGCAAAGATTTTGACCGCTTTTGATGAAGTGAAAAAAGAACAGCAGATTGTGGCAAAAGATATTATCAGCTCGCCCGTCATTCATGTTCAGCCGAAACAGCCTCTTGAAGAAGCGATTCATATTATGAATTCAAACGGCATTTCCCAATTGCCCGTAATTGAAAATGGCGTCCCTGTCGGCAGTTTGTCTGAGGGTGTTGTTGTCAGAACAATTGCAGTCAAAAAATCATTGGCCGGAATTACGGTTTCGGATTTGATGGAGGAATCCTTCCCGACCGTTCCGCAAACGGCTTCCGTCTTAACGGTGTCTCATATATTAGAACGCAGTCCGGCCGTTTTGGTGATGGAAAAGGGTTCTGTGACCGGCGTGATTACAAAAAGCGATATCATGAAAATTGTCAACGGCTAACCGTTTACAATTTCATCTTTAAATTTTTAAATTAAATTTTAAATTTAAATAAACTAAATTTAAATAAACTTACTTTTAAATTTAAAGTAAATTTAAACTTACAGTTTTGCTCTTTATTTTTTATTTTTAATTTTGTTATTTTCGAACAGGATACAAAACGTGATTCCCATGATGACTGAAAAAGAAAAAGCGGCCGCAGGATTATTTTATGACTCCGCGCTCAAGTTTTTTGAAAAAGAACGCCACCGTGCAAAAAACCTGTATCATAAATATAACACGTGCAAGCCGACGAATTTTAAAAAGAGAAATAAAATTATCAAAAAACTTTTCGGCAAAACCGGCAAGAAATTTTTAATTGAACAGCCTTTTTATTGCGATTACGGTTACAACATTGAAATCGGCAACAACTTTTTCGCAAATATGAATTGTGTGATGTTGGACGGCGCAAAAATCAAATTCGGAAACAATGTCTTGATCGGACCGAATGTCGGATTTTACGGAACAGGTCACCCGTTAGACATTGAACTTCGAAACAGTTTCATTGAATATTCTTATCCGATTACAGTCGGCAATAACGTTTGGATCGGCGGCAGCGTCTCAGTCCGGCCGGGCGTCACCATCGGCGACAACGTGGTCATCGGCACCGGCAGCGTCGTGACAAGAGATATCCCGTCAAATTCAATTGCTTACGGCAACCCTTGTCGCGTTGTCCGAAAAATAGACCCGGAAGAAGTGAAATTGAAAGAGAAATATTTCAAAAAGCTGACAAAAGAAGAATTCAAAAACGGAATCTATTAAATAAATCTATTAAAAAGGAAGGAATAAATTTATTATTTGAATTGACTTATTCGTCTGAATTCACAGTAATTTAATACAACTCAATTGAATGACTTTTATCTGTCAAAAAAACGGTTAATGAAACATGAAGCAGGTATAATAAATGATTAAAACCGAAGATAAATTAATGATGATGCCCGGACCGGTTGAGGTTCCGCACCGCGTTTTAATGGCAATGGCCAAACCGATGATTAACCACCGCGGAAAAGAATTCTCTGCAGTTTATGACGATTGTCAGAGAATTTCCGCAACTCTTTTTAATACCGCTCAGGAAAATGTTTCCGTCATTTCAGGATCCGGAACGGCCGGAATGGAAGCGGCTGTCGGTTGCTTGAATAACAAAGACGACAAAATCCTCGCGATTGAAAACGGTAAATTCGGTCAGAGATTTAAGAAATTGGCCGGCAAATACGGCACCGTCGTTCCGCTCGAATTTGAATGGGGAAAATCCGTCGATTTGGCGGCCGTTGAAGAAAAGTTGGCAGCAGGCGACATTAAAACAATTACAATGATTCACAACGAATCATCCACTGCCATCAGAAACCCTGCGCCTGAAGTCGGCGCGCTTGCTAAAAAGTACGGCGCATACTTTATTTTGGATGTTGTGTCATCCCTCGGCGGCGACGATATCAGAATTGATGATTGGAACGTTGACATTGCTGTCACCGGTTCTCAAAAATGTATTGCAGCTCCACCGGGAATCTCCGTTGTCGCTGCAAACGAGCGCGCGCTTGCCGAAATGGAAAATATCAAGACTCGCCCGTATTATTTGGACTTGGTCGCGTATCACAAAAGCGCTTCCAAAGATTTGAAAGAAACACCGTATACACCGGCCGTTTCTTTGTTCTTCGCGCTTCAGGAAGCTTTGAAAATCATTGAAGAAGAGGGGCTTGCCAACAGAATTGAAAGACACTATTTGATGACCAAAGCTGTTCGCGATTCCGTGACGGCAATCGGTGTTGAAATGTTCCCGCAGCTCAATGATGTCAGCGCATATTCCAATACGGTGTCCGCCATGAAAGCACCCGCAGGCGTTGACGGCGAAGCGATTAAAAAAGCTTTGAACAAAAGAGGCGTCATTATTACAGGCGGTCAGGATGATTTGAAAGGCAAGATTTTCAGAATCGGCTCCATGGGCGCAACAACGCCGACAAATATCATGACAACGATGGCGGAACTTGAACAGGTTCTCTATGAAATGGGCGTCACCGAAGAAACCGGCGCCGTTATGGATATCGCCGGCAAAACAATGGCAAAACTTTACGAGTAAACTTCTCATTAAAAGTTTCAATTAAAATAATCTTACAGATGTGAAAATAATGGTTAAGAAAGCAATTCTTTCCTACTCAGGCGGCCTTGACACTTCCGTATGCATTCCGATGCTGAAGGAAGATTACGGATTTGATGAAGTCATCACCGTGTCCGTTGATGTCGGCCAGCCGGAACATGAAGTGAAAAACGCGGAAGAAAAAGCAAAACTCATCAGCGACAAACATTATACGATTGACGCAAAAGACGAGTTTGTTGCCGATTACATTTTCCCGCTGATTAAAGCAAACGGCGATTATGAAGGATATGTGATGGGAACATCCATTGCCAGACCGCTGATTGCAAAAAAAGTCGTTGAAATCGCCGAAAAGGAAGGCGCTTCCGCATTCGCACACGGATGTACAGGAAAAGGCAACGACCAGCTCCGTTTTGAAACGATTTTCAGATCAACGGGCAAAGACGTAATTGCGCCGATGCGTGAACGCAATTTGACGCGTGAATGGGAAATCGAATACGCCAAGTGTCACAACATTCCGGTTGCCGCAACAAAGGACAAGCCGTGGAGTGTTGATGAAAACCTCTGGAGCCGTAGTATTGAAGGCGGCCGCTTGGAAGACCCGAACTTTGTCCCGCCCGAAGAGATTTATGAATGGACAACGTCGCCGGAAAAAGCGCCCGACAAAGCGATATTTGTTGACATCGGTTTTGAAAACGGTGTTCCGGTTTCGCTTGACGGGCAAAAAATGAAGGGTTACGATTTGATTAAGAAATTGAATCAGATCGGCGGTGATAACGGTGTCGGCCGTTCCGATATGGTGGAAGACCGTGTTCTCGGCCTCAAAGCCCGTGAAAATTACGAACATCCGGCTGCAACGATTTTGCTCAAAGCCCACAAAGATTTGGAACAGCTCGTTTTGACACGCGCGGAATTAAAATTCAAGGCAACGGTTGATGCTCAGTGGTCCGAGCTCGCTTATCAGGGTCTCGTCGATGAACCGCTTTACGCTGATTTGAACGCTTTTGTTGACAAAACACAGGAGCGCGTCACCGGAACCGTTAAGATGAAGCTTTACAAAGGCAGTTTGATCGTGGTTGCCCGTGACTCACCGTTTGCGCTTTACTCCGAAGATTTGGTGTCTTTTGACAGCCAAACCATCGACCAAAAAGATGCCGAAGGCTACTGCAAATATCACGGTTTCCAGGCACGCCTTTACAAGCAGCTTAAAAAATAATAAAATTAGAATAAATAATTAGAATAAACAGTGTGAAGCCGAGTCGGCTTCATGCTCTTTTTTTATTTAGATTGATACTTAGTTTGATGTTATCGATTTTCTTTGACGGCTACGAGAAATTCAACCACAGCCGAAATAATCAAAACAATAAACGAAATAATCAATCCCCAAATTAGAATATACACGAAAGAATTCTGAAATGAAGTTAATCCGTTACTGCCATGCCACGAATAGAATAATAAGAGGAGCATGCATCCGATTGAGATTACCAGAATGACCGAGCATATATTTTCGACCGTTCTGAGCGTTTTCATATTTTTTGAAAGATTTATTTCTGTTATTTCCAAATTACCACAATCCGCAACTTCAATAAGAACTGGTTTCTCAACTAATATGAACTTTTTTGACTGTTTAGGAAAAGGTTATTAAAGGAATAATCATGTTTACGGTTCATTCAAACGTTCTATCGAAGTATATAACGCATTTTTATCGTGGCGCTTGCGCATAACGATTAACATTATTTTTATCAAGTTATGAATCAGAGGATTCGCTCTAAATAAGTGATTGATATGGCATTGAAGAAAGGAGATTTTATCCGGTTAAACTACACCGGAAGAATGGAAAACGGTACAGTCTTTGACACAACCGACGAAGAAGTTGCGAAAGCAGAAAACGTTTACACGCCGCAAGGCCTTTACGGCGGCGACGTTATTGTTATCGGCTACGGCCACACCATCGGCGGTCTTGACAAGGAATTGGAAGGCAAAGAAGCAGGCGCAGAAGGCGAAGTGACCATCGGCCCGGAAGACGCTTTCGGCATGCCCAAAGAAGAATTGATTCAATCCGTTTCCACCTCAAAATTCAAAGACGGCAGAGCCCAGATCGGCATGATCATTGAATCCGAAGGCCGCCAGGGCGTTGTGACAAAAGTCATCGGCCGCCGCGCAACAATCGACTTCAACAGTCCGCTTGCCGGAAAATCCGTGACCTACAGCTACAAGATTGAAGCTGTTTTGGAAACTGCTGAAGAAAAGATCAACGGTCTTTTCGCGCTTTACACAGGCGTCCAGGATGCTGACGTTAAAGTGAACGGCGATGTTGCCGACATTGAAATTCCGACAGGAATCACATTCAATCAGAGATGGCTTTTCTCCAAAGGCAAATTGGCCAATGAAATTTTGGAAAACACAGACCTCAAAGAAATCCGTTTCATTGAATCCGTGAAGAAGGAAGAGAAAGCAGAATAATTCTGCTTTTAATTTATTTTTCACTATTTCTTTTTGTTCGTTTTTTCATTTTTTTGAAAAATCGTTATATATCCGAATCGTGTTTATGTGTTGCAATTTGCGTGAATTCGCGTTGCATTTAATCCGCGTGCGGAGATAGCCAAGCGGCCCACGGCGCCGGTCTTGAAAACCGGTGGTGCCTCGCACCTCGGGAGTTCAAATCTCCCTCTCCGCGCTTTTATTTTTAAAATTTTCATAAAATTTATCTTTATTTTTATTAAACCAATTTTGGAGAATAAAATATGACAGACGTTTTACTCGAAACCACAATGGGAAACATTAAAATTAAATTGTACGACAACATGCCGGTCACCGCCGGCAACTTCAAGCAGCTCGTTGAGAAGGGATTCTACAACGGCATCATTTTCCACCGCGTGATTCCGAACTTCATGATTCAAGGCGGCTGCCCGAACGGCAACGGAATGGGCGGCCCCGGATACGCCATCCCCGACGAATTCGTCGCAGGCTCTTCCAACGTTCGCGGCACCATTTCCATGGCCAACGCAGGTCCGAACTCCGGCGGAAGCCAGTTCTTCATCAACCTCGTTGACAACACTTACCTTGACTGGGACAAGCCCCCGGGATCTTCCAAGCACCCCGTTTTCGGCGAAGTCGTTGAAGGCATGGATGTCGTTGATAAAATCGGCGCTGTCAAGACCGCACGCGGCGACAAACCGGTTCAGGAAGTTAAAATCGTTAAGGCAAGCATTGTTTGATCTTGATTTAAACCCGATTTTCGGGTTTCTTTTTTATTATTAATCAATAAACTAGAGGTTTATTGTGGAATCATTTGAAGAAAATGAATATACTCCAGAGTCTATTCTCGAATTTGAAGAAATAGAAATAGATGTTCTTCCTGCAAAATCCATTTCAGAAGATTACACCCAAAGTGCTAACTCTTTATTTCACTTTATGAAGAAAGAGAAATATTTGAAAGATGCTTTATCTAATAAAGCATTAATTCCCCGATATTGTAAGGAAAATATAACTTATTTGAATATACAGCAAAACAAAGTAATTTTTGATGAAATAGCTGTATTACAGAAATGTTTTTGTGACATTCACTTGCATAAACTTTCAACGAATTTTGAATTAATTCTTACAAAAGAATCGGAATCAAAACTCGATGAGAAAGAAATTTTGGGTCTCTCTAAAAATAATTCTCATCCCGATTATTATGGAAATTTTGCAATTGGATTTTTTAAAGGATGGTGTGAAAACCATAATTTACAGCCAATACATTATTTGAATGAAAAATCAAATTACACAAAAAATCTTTCAAAAGTAACCAGTGGCATTTTGAGTAGTGCTAATGCTACGAAAAGAACTACTCATGATACACTATACAGGCTGGCGTTAACAAAACCATTACGTGGCGAAATGAAAAGACTTTATGAGCAAAATGGAAACAATATTGAGCTCACAGTTTTGAAAAATTTTCATGATGAAAGGGAATGGCGGTATATTCCAGATCAGGCTAAAATAGATCGATTGAAAAAAGCCAGAGAGTATAAAGTTGAATCAATTATTGCCAATCCGAAATTATTAAAATCAGAGAATGTAAATTATTTCCTAGATTCACAATCGGCAAATATTGAAGATAAACAAAATGATGAACTGTGGTTAAAATTCGAATATTCAGACATACGATATTTGATTGTTCCTAACGACCAAGCTAGATTAAATCTTATTGAACATATTCTATCAATTCCCGATATCTATTTTTCAGGAAAACATGGAAAAAATTTGCTAATAAGTAAAATATTAAATTTGAATGAGATAAAAAAGGATTGGTAATTATTATGAAAAATCCACTCCAAGAGATATTCAACGAAGAAGAACCAACATATAAAGGAACACTTCGTTTCAATGATACTGAAAATTCTAAAGAATTTCAAAATCTTCTAAAGAATTTGACCGAAGATGAAGTTGAAATTAAAGGTGTAAAAAACATAGAAACATATATTGAAACAAAATCTGGTAAATATCTGTTAGATATAACAACAGGAAATATGGCTAAAATATTAATTAGTCTACCTTATGATGTAGTATCATTTGAAATTGAAACAGATTATGAAAAATATACATTTAATTTTAAACGATATTTTACAAAAAATCGAATAGTTCTCAATGCAAACGTAAATTCTTTTATCGACATAAAGATTACTGCAGAAGAAGGTAAAGAAATATTTCAGTTAAAATGCGATATTAAACTAACTAATGCTGAAAGTGTTGAAAAAATCGTAAAATCTTGTAATGCTGTACAATATTTAATATTGCGTTTATTAAAAGATAACAACGAAGAAAGAAATAGAGTTTTAGATTTATTAAAAGAAATGGAAGCATATTGGAGTCGAGTAAATCAAATTGAAAAAGTATTAAATAAAAGTTTTACTCCTGTTAAAATTAATGATTCATTAGAAGATCAAATAAATGCGGAAAAAGTTTATTTTTTGTTGGTAAAAAACTTTCCAATTCGAACAAATCTTAAGAATGAAATTACAATTACTGCTACTTATAATAATGAATTCAAAAAAGAGCAAGTAAAGACAGGTTCACATTTGGCAACATCGCAAGTTAAAGAAGAAACATATGTTGTTTACGAAGAGAAAATAAAGGTTTATAAAATTGTTTGTATTTTTAATGCTATTATTAATTCAGTTGAAATCAATGATGAAAAACAAGAATGTATAATAAAGTGCAAAGGAACTGAAACGAAGCCAATATACAATGTATCTCTTGGCTTCAAATCAGAAGAGGAAATTCCCTCAAATAAAGAATTTAACAGGATATATAAGGAAATATCAAATGCAAAGACTTTTGAAGAGCTTATGGATGAATTATAAAGCTCTAAATGTCATTGTTAATCATACTTATTTTTAAACAAAGTAGGATGAACTTTTATGGATTACAGAGTCGGACAAATCGGCCGTGTCTTTACCGTCAGAATGGACCACGGCGAAGATTTATTAGAATCACTCAAAACGCTTGCTGCCAAAGAAAATATTCAAGCCGCGACTTTTGTTTTGCTCGGCGCAATCGAATCCGGAAATTTGGTAATCGGCCCGAAAAAGAATGAGCGGCCGCCGAACAAAATGTGGACAAGTTTTGAAGAAGCGCATGAAATCGTCGGCGTCGGCAATTTATTCAGAGAAAAAGGCGAGCCGATTGTCCATCTTCATGCCGGTCTCGGGCGCGCCGAGGACGGAAGAATCGGCTGTGTGAGAAAAGATAATCAGGTTTTCATGGTGATTGAAGCATTCGTCTTTGAATTGACGGGTTTTGAAGCGGAACGCGTTTGGGATGATATTGAAGGGTACGCGCCGATTACGTTTAAAAAATAAAAACAAAATCGGAATCCTTTAAAAACGAATTAAAAGACAAAAATCAGTTTTGATAAACGAATTAAAAACAAAGCAACGCTTTTGAAAACGGCTTGAAAAGGCAGAACAACCACCTCCAACGACGCATTTCACGAACGAAGTGAGTGAAGAAGGAGTTGGAGATTCGTACCTATTCGTTCAATGAACATTGCAAACAGCTTCCAAGTGTGTTAAATTAATCCGTTTTACGAATTTTGTGACAGAGGAAACGGAGATTCGTATCCGTTCATTCAATGAACATTGCAAACAGTTTCCAAGTGTGTTAAATTAATCCGTTTTACGAATTTTGTGACAGAGGAAACGGAGATTCGTACCCGTTCATTCAATAAAAATCACAAGCCGTTTTGATCAAACCGATAAATCAATCTGTTAAATCTGTTTTAGCAGCGGCGGGGAATAATCCGCAATTCTGCAATTTTACTCGCTTCGCTCGTAAAATCTTGAATTGCGGTCGTATCTGAACTTTTTTTCGTAAATGAACCGAAACATCGGTTTAATGAAAATTGTCAAATCTGAACGCCCTTTTTCGTAAATTTAAAGAAATTTGATGAAAAACGGCATTCGATTTTTTGAAAATGAATGAAAAACGATGTTTCATTTTACAAAACAAAAAAGAAATAAAAAGATAGAAAAAGATAGAAAAATAGAGAAATAAAAAGATAGAGAAATAGAAAAATAGAAAGATAAAAAGACTCAAAATCACAAACAGTCTTCATTTGAGTCTTTTTATAAACAGTTGCAGTGCGATTATTCCAGCAGCAAGCCGCCATCCATAATCAACGAGGTGCCGACACAGTAAGAAGCGTCATCGCTTGCCAAGTAAAGCGCGCCGTGTGCAATCTCTCTGGGCTTTGCGGTTCTTCCGATGGGAATTAACGGAGCCATATGTTGTTCAAAATCCTCGCCCTCGATAATCATATCTGAGAGAGTTAAGCCGGGCAATATCGCGTTGATGCGGATGCCGTCTTTGATATATTGAGCGGCAGCGGATTCCGTCATGTGTTTCACGGCTGCTTTTGTAACCGAATACGTTACTGTTGCGGGAAGCGCTTGAAGTGCGCCGATTGATGCGGTATTCACAATTGCGCCGCCACCCTGTTTTTGCATGACCGGAATGATGAGCTGCATTGCGCGAATATAACTTTTGACATTGACATCCATCATTTTGTCAAATTCATTCACCAGATCAATATCCGTCAGCTCAGATGCCATCAAAATACCGGCGTTGTTGCACAAAACGTCAATTGAGCCGTATTTATCAAGCGTGAAAGCGACTAATTTCTTCAAATCGTCTTCATTTGTTGAATCCGCTTGGAAGAAACTGGCTTCATACCCAGCATTTTTGATTTCAGCTTCAATCTGTTCGCCCTGTTCTTTTCTCCGGCCTGTAAAAACGACCTTAGATCCTTCTTCAGCGAATAATTTCGCCATTTCTCTACCGATGCCGCTTGTGGCACCAACAATTATACTGACTTTATTTTCCAACCTGTTCATATTATTCCTCCCGAATAATAGTTATATTTTTTAAAATTTGTTTTTCTATTTCTGTCTTTTGATGAAAGTGATAAAAAGTCCGTTTTTAAAAATCCACCACAGTGACAGGATTTTGCAGAAGTTGCCATCCGAAAATCGAGCCGAATTAAAAAGAATATATTTTAAAAAGAAATCATGAATATTCAGACTTAGAAAAACAACATGCGAAAAACGAATCAAACCCGAATATTTATATACCATAAACCCCTTTTTTTGTCATCCGAAAAGGTAAAACAGAACAGAGATTTAAAATCTAAAAACAGTCGGAACTGATGATGTTTTTTAGAATACGAAAATCAGATTTCATCAGAGATTTCAAAACAACAATTAAAACAATCATTGAAAAAATATAATTAAACGATTATTTTTTGGTTGTTTCCTTAAAAACCATGAATTTTAAAATAAAATTAATTCTCTGTTTTTGAATAAAACAGTCTTTACAAAAACACAAACTAAAGACATGAATTCCGCAAAAGGAAAAAATAAAAAGGATTAAATCTGTTAGCCGACCCCATTAATTTTTAATGAAATCGGTATCAATCGAAAGAATCAGATGCAGAAAACACACAAATTCAGTTAACACAAAACAACTGAAATTCAGTTAACATGAAAACAACTGCATGAAAGCAACTGAAATCACATTTATTTTTCATAAAACACACACAATACACACGAAGGAATTGATTTATGGACGAACATAAAAAATATGACGGTTCCAATATTCAAGTTTTAGAAGGCTTGGAAGCCGTTCGTAAAAGACCGAGTATGTACATCGGCAGCACGGATTCACGCGGCCTTCACCATCTTGTTTACGAAGTCGTTGACAACAGTATTGACGAAGCACTTGCCGGATATGCAAAAAATATCCGTATGACAATCAATGAAGACGGCAGCGTAACCGTTATTGACGACGGCCGAGGCATTCCCGTCGACATTCAGCCGAAATACCAGAAACCGGCGCTTGAAGTTGTTTTGACAATTCTTCACGCCGGCGGAAAGTTTGACAAAGACACATACAAAGTTTCCGGCGGCCTGCACGGCGTCGGTGTTTCCGTCGTCAACGCGCTTTCCGAATGGCTGATTGCGGAAGTTAGACGAGACGGAAAAGTTTACCGCCAAACATTCGCTTACGGCATTCCAACCTCAGGCGTCGAAGTTGTCGGCGAATACGAAGGCGACAAAACCGGCACAACCATTCAGTTCATGCCGGACAAGACGATTTTTGAAACGGTTGACTTCAAATACGAAATCCTGCTCAACCGTCTCAGAGAATTGGCTTTCCTGAACAAAGGCATTCGAATTATTACAGAAGACCTCAGACTTCCCGAAGCGGATTTGGAAGATGAGTTCGGAGACATCGCAGAAGATGATTCTGATTTGACGGCAAATATTGAATCAGACGATGAAGATGACGAAGAAGGAAACAGCGGCAGCAAAAAGAAATCCGGCCGCTCAGGAGCCGTGAAAGAAAGATACCACGACCTGTATTATGAAGGCGGTATCATCGAGTTCGTCAAATATTTAAACGGCGGCAAAAGCATTCTTCACGACAATCCCATTTATTTTGACCGTCAAAGAGACGGCACCGACGTTGAAATTTCCATGCAGTACACGCAAAGCTACAACTCCAACGTCCACTCTTTTGCCAACAATATCAACACGACCGAAGGCGGCACGCACATGGTCGGCTTCAAATCCGCTTTGACTCGCGTCGCCAATGATTACATCAAGAAAAATAATCTCGATAAAGACAACAAAGACGGCGCGTCATTGAGCGGCGAAGACATCCGCGAGGGTCTGACAGCCATCATCAGCGTAAAGCTCTTAGAGCCGCAATTTGAAGGTCAGACAAAGACGAAGCTCGGCAACAGCGAAATCAAAGGAATCGTAGATTCTCTCGTGACCGAAGGACTTGCCGAATATTTCGAAGAAAATCCGAAAGTGGCAACCGCGATTCTTGAAAAAGCGCTTCTCGCCAGAAAAGCAAGAGAAGCCGCCAAGAAAGCAAGAGAGCTCACCCGCAGAAAGAGTGCGCTTGAAGTCAGCACGCTTCCCGGAAAACTCGCCGATTGCTCCGAGCGTGACCCGTCTTTGTGCGAACTCTACCTTGTCGAAGGTAACTCTGCCGGCGGTTCCGCCAAGCAGGGACGCGACAGATCCATTCAGGCAATTCTGCCTTTTAGAGGAAAGATCCTCAACGTTGAAAAAACCAGAATGGACAAAGCGCTTAAAAACGCGGAAATCGGATCTTTGATTACCGCGCTCGGTGCCGGATTGGGCGACGAAATGGAGCTTGACAAACTGCGTTACCACAAAGTCGTCATCATGACCGATGCCGATGTTGACGGCGCGCACATCAGAACGCTCATTTTAACATTCTTCTTCCGCTACATGCCGGATTTAATCAACAGCGGCTATGTTTATATCGCTCAGCCGCCGCTTTACAGAATCAAGAAAGGAAAAGCGGAATATTACGCTTACAATGACAGACAGTTGAAAGCAAAACTGGAAGAAATCGGAGACAAGGGCGTTAATGTTTCACGATACAAAGGTCTTGGTGAAATGAATCCCGAGCAGCTTTGGTCAACGACAATGAATCCCGAAACCCGCACTTTGCTCCAGGTAACGATTGAAGATGCGATTGCCGCTGATGAAATTTTCACGATTTTGATGGGCGACGAGGTTCTTCCGAGAAAAGAATTCATCCAGGAACATGCCAAAGAAGTGGTGAATTTGGACATCTGAGGTGAGGAAAATGGACGAAAATCAAAACAACCAGCAGCAAGCACAGCAACACGTTTTAGATGAATACATCCGCCGCTCGGAACTCCCCGACGATGTTGACGAAGAAACGAAAAACGTCCCCGTAGAAAACGGTGAAGACGGCGGTGACGATGAAGACGGCATCCCCGTAATTGATGAAGAACACGTCTCGGTCAAACCCGTTTTCTTGTATGATGAAATGAAAACGTCATACATTCAGTACGCAATGAGCGTTATCATCGGCCGCGCGCTTCCGGATGCCCGTGACGGTTTAAAACCGGTTCACCGCAGAATTCTTTATTCCATGAAAGAAAACGGCGTGACGTCTGACAAACCGATGAAAAAATCCGCGCACGTTGTCGGTGACGTTCTCGGTAAATACCACCCGCACGGCGACTCATCCGTTTATGACGCGCTCGTTCGTTTGGAACAGGACTTCTCTTTACGTTATCCGCTCATTGACGGTCAGGGTAACTTCGGATCCATTGACGGTGATGAAGCAGCCGCCATGCGTTATACGGAAGTTCGTCTCGGAAAAATTTCCGCGGAAATGCTGGAAGATTTGGACAAAGACACAGTGGACTTCCGCCCCAACTACGACGAATCGCTTCAGGAACCCGCCGTTTTGCCCGCGAAATTGCCGAATTTACTGATTAACGGCTCCACCGGCATTGCCGTCGGTATGGCAACAAACATGCCGCCGCACAACATTTCAGAAGTGATTGACGCAACCGTTATGATGATTGACAATCCGGAAGCGGATGTCCCTGAATTGATGACAGTCATTCACGGGCCCGATTTCCCGACAAGCGCTGTCATCTTAGGAAACGAAGGCATCATCAATGCTTACAAAACCGGTCGCGGCAGCGTCAGAATTCAAGCAGTCTCCCATATTGAAGAAATGAGAGGCAACCGCCAGAAAATTGTCGTCACCGAATTGCCGTATCAAGTGAACAAAGCGAGATTGGTTGAAACAATCGCCGAGCTTGTCCGCGATAAAAAGGTGACAGGCATTTCCGATCTTCGTGACGAATCCAACCGCGAAGGCATTCGCCTCGTACTGGAACTCACCGGCGGAACAAACGCCGATGTTTTAATGAATCAGCTTTACAAGCACACCCAACTTCAGACGAGCTTCGGTATCATCAATTTGGCCATCGTTGACGGTGTGCCGCGCGTGATGGGAATCCGTCAGCTTTTGAAGATTTATTTGAAGCACAGAATGGAAGTCATTCAAAGAAAAACGCTTTTTGATTTGAAATCCGCCCGCGAGCGCGAACATATCTTAAACGGTTTGAAAATCGCGCTTGATAATATTGACCCCGTGATTGAATTAATCAAAGCGTCTGCCGACACGCAAACCGCAAAAGAAGGTTTGATGGAAAAATTCGGATTGGATGAGATTCAGTCAAAAGCGATTTTGGAAATGAGACTCCAGAGACTTACCGGAATGGAAATTCAAAAGATTTTGGATGAACTCGAAGACGTTTTGGCAAAAATCAAAGAACTCGAGACAATTGCCGGAAGCGATGAAATCAAATACGGAATCATTCGCGATGAACTCATGGAAATGAAAGAAAAATACGGCGATGACCGCAGAACCAAGATTATACATGGCGGTTTTGACATTGACAATGAAGATTTGATTCAAAGAGAAGATGTCATCATTACAATGACCAACCGCGGCTACATTAAACGCCTGTCTGCGAACACGTATTCACGCCAGCGCCGCGGCGGTAAGGGAATCATCGGCATGGAAACAAAAGAAGAAGACGTTGTCGTCAATTTGTTTGTTTCTTCAACGCATAATTACATTTTGTTCTTCACGAACAAGGGACGCGTTTATTGGAAGAAAGGCTATGAAATTCCGGAAGGAAGCCGCACTTCAAAAGGCAAATCCATCGTCAACTTCCTTGATTTGAAGGAAGATGAATATGTGACCGCCTCAATCCCGGTTTCCGAATTCAAAGAAGGTCAGTATTTGATGATGGTGACAAAACAGGGAACGGTCAAGAAAACACCGCTCACCGACTTTAAGAACCCGAGAAAAGCAGGCATTATCGCGACAACCTTAATGCCCAACGATGAACTCGTCAACGTGATTCAAACTGATGACAACAAAGAGGTTGTGATGGTTTCAAGAGGCGGCAAAGCGGTTCGCTTTGATGAAAAGGAAGTCCGTCCGATGGGCAGATCCGCCCGCGGTGTGATCGGCATGCGCCTTGTCAAGCAGGATGACGCAGTTGTCAGCATGGACATCGTAAATCCGGAAGAAGCACTTTTGACTATCACTGAAAACGGTTTCGGAAAGGTAACCGCTTTTGACGAATACATCAAAAAGCACCGCGGAACGCAGGGTGTTATGTCCATCGTCACCGATGACAGAAACGGTCGCGTCGTTGCAGTGAAATCTGTCGGCAGAGATGACGAGCTCATCATTACCAGCACGGAAGGCATCATCATAAAGATCCGTGTCGGCGAACTTCGCGAGCAGGGACGTAATACAAAAGGCGTTCGCATCATGAAGCTGGCTGAAAACGACAAAGTTGTCAGCGTCGCGGCGGTCAAGCAGCCGATTGAGGGTGAAGAGGACGGTATCGACCCCGCAGGCGAAACCGCCACAGATCCCATTGCTGAGGATTCGGGATTTGTTCAAGGAACTCTTGATGTTGATTCGGATGAGCCGACCCGCTTTGAAGATGAAACGGAACCGGAACAAACCGAATAATCGGAATATGTTTGAAAGCACGATAAAAACTCAAACACCAAATCAGATACCGATTCAAACGGCTTTAAGGTAAATACGGCTATGAAATTTGATTTTGAATACAAAGCGAAAAAAAACGACGAAGGGCTCCTCATAAAGGAGCTCTTAAAACGTGAGAAAGGCGTTTCCGCTAAACTTATTCAAAAAATACGTCACAATGATGGCAGCGTTTTCAAGAATGGAGAGCCTGCCATCCTCATAGACGCGGTAAATGCGGGTGATTTGGTTCAGGTAAAATATCCGGAAGGAAAAAGCAATTTTGACCCGGAACCGATACCCATTGATGCCGTCTATGAAGATGACTCTTTTTTAGCAATTAACAAGCAGCCGGGAGTGGTCATTTATCCGACAAAAGGACAGCCGAACCATACACTGGCAAACGGCATCATGAAATATATGCTGGACAGAGGCGACGCCTATAAAATCAGATTCATCAACAGGCTGGATATGAACACCAGCGGCTTGATTCTTGTCGGAAAAAATCCCCACGTCCAGAATCATTTTATCACCCAGGGAAAACAAGGCGGCATCCAAAAGATATATCGAGCAATTGTTTGCGGAATTATTGAGGAGGATGAAGGCGTAATTGATTTGCCGATCGGGAAAGGGGAGGACAACATAAAAAGAGTTGTAAAAGACGACGGGAGTCCTTCGGTCACCGAATATAAAGTGTTAGAACGTTTTGCAGAAGGAGAAGGATATTCTTATGTAGAACTGAATCTCATCACCGGAAGAACGCACCAGATAAGAGTTCATATGTCTCATTAGGGGCATCCGGTCGCAGGAGATCAACTGTACGGCGGAGCACGACCCGGATTAATTGAAAGACAAGCCCTTCATGCAACCAAATTGACATTTTCTCATCCGATTTCAGGCGAACAGTTGGATTTGGAAGCACCGGTTCCGGCTGACATGGAAAAACTTTTGGAAAAACTTAGAAATAATGAAAATTGAGTTAGGAGAATAGTTAAAAACGAATCCGAGAGAGACATTCTGTGAAACAAATTTAAGAAATTGTTTGTGAAACAAATTTGAAAAACGTATTGAGAAAAAGCCTTGGGAGATTTTTTGAAAAACAAATTTAAAAAAAATTGAAAAAATCAATTTTTCAGAAAATCCAGATGCCGTCTAAAACGTCGGTAAACTCATGGAGAATAAAAATAATCATCAGCAAAACGATAATTACTTTTGTTGACCAGAAAATCGCCCAATAAAGCGGTTTGACATAGACTTTTTTCCCTTTGACGTTCATCTTCGGCATTGTATATGCTAAAAAACCTTTTGTGATTTAATGCTTTTCAAAATCAAGATTCGATTTCGATTCGATTTCAAGATTTATCTCAAAATTTGACCTTGAGATTCAATTTCAATATTTATTGTCATGTCAAATCAGAGAAAACAGAGAACTATTTAAGCGATTGAATTTTTGTCATTTATTGAAGCATCTCTGATGCTTTTTATAATTAATAAAAAATCAAGAGGAAAATAAAATGGCTCTGTTTAATCTGGAAGGAAAAGTTGCAATCGTCACGGGTGCGTCCAGTGGTCTCGGATTCTCCGCTGCAAAAGCTTTCGCCGAAAACGGCGCATCTGTCGCTTTGCTCGCGCGCCGTAAAGAAAAACTGGAAGCAGGCGTTCAGGAAATTATTGCCGCCGGCGGAAAAGCGATTGCTGTTGAATGTGACGTGACCCAAGAAGAAAACGTGAAAAAAGCAGTTGACGAAGTCGTGAAAGAATTCGGAACCGTCCATATTTTGTTGAACAATGCCGGCGTCGCTCAGCTCGGAACCGTTGAAACTTTGACAATGGCAGAATGGAACCGCAGCATGGACGCAAATGTCACCAGCATTTTCCTGATGTCAAAATATGTGATCCCCCTCATGAGAAAACAGAAATACGGAAAAGTCATCAATATTTCCTCAATTAACGCGTTTGTTGCCGATAAAGGAAACGATTTGGCGCGCCATGTTTACAACACATCTAAAGCTGCCGTTCGCGGATTAACGCTCGGTATGGCCGCAACGTACATGGAAGAAAACATTACAGTCAACAGTGTCGGCCCCGGTCTTTTTGAAAGTGAAATGACGGAAAACACGTTATTTGCTCACGAAGGATTCATGAAAATGTACAATTCATTAACCCCCGCAAGCCGCCCGGCCAAAAAAGGAGAATTAAACGGAACACTTTTGTATTTGGCATCTGATGCTTCAAGTTACGTCACCGGTCAATACATTCTTGTTGACGGCGGTTTCTCGCTGGTTTAACACTGGTTAAATAATTGATTGAAAGAAATTGAATGATTCAATTTCATTCAATTTTCAATTTTACTCAATTTCATTCAATTTTCATCAATTTGCATTCAAGTTCGGTTCTTTGTTTTTGTTTGATTTTATTTTCGAGATCCTTTCTTTTTTACATCCGTTTTTATGTCAAAAAATTTCATTTCGCCAACGGCTTCCTGTTTTTAGGGATTCATTAACTGCAAATGAAACCGCAATTTAGAGAACGGTTATAAAGAGAAAGTTCCTTTTGGGGTCATCGGGAAACTTGACGTTCAAGTTTTTTTCGGAACCAATTAAGAAATATAAATAATCAAAAATAAATTATCCAAAAACAAGAGGGGATAAATAAATGAAAAAAATACTTATGATTTTCGCGGTTCTCGCCGTCGCCTTTTTGGCAGTTGCTGCAAGCGGCTGCTTAGGCTCTGACGACAAAGAATCTGATAAGAATATAACCGCTGCGCCTGCGCAATCCGTCATTATTTACACTGACGGCGATAATGTGATTGCCCAAATGACTGTCATGATCATGGGAACACACAGCCAGTCCATCGACAAAGACAATGTTACAGTTAATATCAACGGAACAAATGTTGATGTCTTCGTTCCGGCCGTGACAACAAGCGATGTTAACACCAGAGACATCGGCTACGAAAATGTGACCGTTATTCTCGGCAAGACAAAAGACTTCAAAGAAGGAACGGCATACACCGTGACTGTCGGCGGCAAGACCGACGCAATGAACAAATACGGTTTTGAAATCGTTGACGGTACATTGTATTCTTTCAGAGCGGCCAACATTGACAGCGTGACCGTTGCTGCTGACGGAAATAACATCACCGCAACCGCAGTGATTGCAATCGGCGGCGGCTCCAACAGCGTTGACAAAGAAAACATTACAGCTGCAACTGGTTACAACACCGACAACGAATTTGACATCTACATTCCGTTGAAAATCCGTGACGGTCCGTCCACCATGGAAATGAAATGGGGCGAGGAAAAATTCACAATCGGTCAGTTGAACACCATGAAAGACGGCACATACACCGTTAATGTCAATGGCTACACCGTCTTGTTTACCATTGAAAGCGGTAAATTGACCATCAATGACTAAACAATAAATTTAATGATGAACTCAGCTTCGGGCGAATCCGCCTGAAGCTTTTTTTTGGCTTAGTAACCCTTATAAAGAGGGGAAGAATAGTATGATTATTAATTCAACGGTGGAAAAAAATGAGAAAAGCAACGTTAATAATTATGGCAGCCGCTCTGATTTTATTAGCGGCGGCAGTACCTGCCTTGGCTTATCACGGCAGCAATATGTACAAAAACAATACCTGTTTGAATAATCAATGTTACGTTTCTGAAAATGGCTCTTGCATTTACGCCGAAAATTGCCCGTACGACGGCGATTGTCAAAACGTCTGTCATTTAAATTGCGTGAATAATAATTGCGTGAATAATGTAAGAGAAGAACGTAACCAACAAACGAATCAACAAATTAACCAACAAGCGTCTGCCGGTCATCACAGACATGGCGCGCATCACGGCAGAAACAGATAACATTAATGAATAACGTTTTACGGTTTCGAATATTTTCGAAACCGCTCCTATTTTAAAAACAGATTTTATTTTAAAAACGACTATTTTAATGACTTTTATTTTAAAAATCGCTTTTTAAATGATTTTTGTTTTAAAAACAGATGATGAATAAATTCATTTTAAAATACGATAATTCTATGAAGAATTACAATTATCCTTAAAAACGCACTTCGGTGACTCAAATAGACATATTTAGGAATTATCACCAGTTGAGATTCTAAATGAATAATTATTTAAAATAGAAGAGATTTTTTTAATTTGCACTCTAAAAAAACAATAAAAACGACAGATATAGAGTGAATATTTATGAAAAACGAAAAGGATGGGGCACATCATGGCAATTGAAATAGAATTAAATAAAGCTATGATTTTAAAGGCGCAGGAAAAGGATTTGCAGAATAAGATTTCAGCGCTTGAAAAAAACATCGTAGAAATGGAAAAGGAAATTCAAAATTTGGTAAAAGACGTTAATGTCAGAAAAGCCGAATTGAGAGAAAACTTTGAGAATTGGAATCATATTCGGGAAATTTTAAGAGATTTGCCGAATGATCCGGAAACTATCATCAGAACACAATTTGAAGTTATTTTTGACGGCGGTATTGTCAAAGGCATATCGGTCAATGAAATGTACACATTCGGTAAATCCTTCAAAATTGAAAAAGAAGAAATCAATGCCGTTTTAGACAGAATGCACCAAAACGGGGAGATTTCATATCCCAAACCCGATGTTGTTTGCTATACAAAATTGTAAGATATATTATCAAATACGTTATCGTGGCCGATTATTTCGGTTGCTTTAACGAATTGTTTTTAGGATATTCCTATAAACTAAATAACTTTAAATAGCATACATGCTCAAAGTAAAGTATGAAAGAGACCATTGACGAAATGTACAAATGCAGTCCTCCCGGAACGCATATTGAAGACACGACCTTTGGCTATACACTCGGATTAATCAGCGGCAAATACAAAATGCTGATTTTGTATTGGATGTGGGAATATGAAGAAATCCGATACAATCAACTCAAACGCTGCATTCAAACGATTTCTGACAGAACACTCAGCCGGACTTTAAAGGAAATGGAAGCTGACGGATTGGTGATTCGAAACGAATATCCGCAAGTTCCGCCAAAAGTTGAATATTCGTTATCGGAGCGCGGCAAATCATTGATTCCGATTCTGGATTACATGTGCATTTGGGGACAGATGAACAAACCGGGTGAAAACGAAGTAGATATGCCGAATATGCAGCAAATCATAACCAAATATTACAGCGATCAAGTCAATTAATCGCCTATTTTCTTTTTTATTATTTTTCTTTTTTCAACGTTTTTTGGATTTTATTTTTTTACACAGGTTCAGAGTTCATATTTTTGAGAAAACAAAACGCGTTTTTTCTTATTTTTTAAAAAGCCATGCTGTTCGCGCGCGACGGCGAGTGGCGGCAGTAGTGGCGGCAGTGGTGGCGGCCGGCAACGGTCAGTGATGGCAGAAAAAAGACACACGTAGCAAAGCAGAGATGAACGCAGCAAAACAGATACTTGCAAAAATAACAAAGAAACATTTTGATTTAGGAACCAACCGCTTTATCCGATGACATTTACTTTACCTGTCGTAAGTGCCCACGTTAAATATTCTCTTGTCTTTCTCAAAACACTGACAACTCAGGAGGATTAAAATGAAGAGACTCGGATTCGGTTTGATGCGCTTGCCGCAAAAAGATGAAAATGATTATTCAAACATTGATATGGAACAAACAATCAAAATGGCGGATTACTTCTTGGAAAAAGGATTTACTCATTTTGATACAGGATATCCTTATCACAACGGCAACAGCGAAACGGCATTTAGAGAAGGGGTTGTTAAAAGGCATCCCAGAGGCGCTTTTACAATTTCCGATAAATTGCCGACATGGATGATTACTTCCAATGACGATTGCCAAAAATATTTTGACGAACAGTTAGAGAGATGCGGCGTTGATTATTTTGATTTATATTTCCTCCATAATTTGGGAGAAAAAAGTTACGAGGATTCACTCAAATACGGCGGCTTTGACTTCATGCGAAAAATGAAAACGGAAGGCAAAGCCAAAACGATTGGTTTTTCATATCACGACAAAGCCGATGTTTTGGACAAAATTTTAACGGAACAACCGGATATGGATTATGTACTGCTTCAAATCAATTACGCGGACTGGGAGACAGAAACCATCGAGTCACGCAAATGCTATGAAGCGGCAACAAAGCACGGCGTTTCCGTCATCGTCATGGAACCGTTAAAAGGCGGATCGCTGGTGACAGTTCCGGCGGAAGTTGAAAAGCTCTTTAAAGATGCTCGTCCGGAAATGAGTGTCGCGTCTTGGGCGATTCGTTTTGCGGCATCTTTGGAAAATGTCGTCTGTGTTCTCAGCGGCATGAGCAATATGGAACAAATGGAAGACAACATCCGCTATATGGAAAATTTTGAACCCCTCAACGCAGAAGAGCAGGAAATCATTGCCAAAGCCTCTGAAATGATAAAGGAAGCTTTTGCGATTCCGTGTACAGCCTGCAATTATTGCATTGACGATTGCCCGAAGAACATCCCGATTCCGAAATATTTCTCGCTCTATAACAATCAGGATCAATTCGGTTTGTTGCCGCCGCATTTTGCGTATTATACAAATTTGATTGCTGACCACGGAAAAGCATCGGACTGCATCAGCTGTAAAAAATGTGAAAGTCATTGCCCGCAGCATATTCGAATCGCAGAAGAGATGGAAAAAGTCACTGCGGTTTTTGATTCCCAATAAAACAGATAATAACAAAAAAAAGGTGAAAAAATGAGTCAAAAAATGAATCCAAAAATATTAATCGCATATTACAGCTGGGCCGGAAATACGAAGAAGATCGCGGAACAGATTCAAAGTGAAACAGACGGAACGCTTTTTGAGATAATTCCGGAAACGGCTTACCCGAAAGATTATAATGAGACGGTTCAGCAGGCGAAGAAAGAAATCGCTGACGGATTTAAGCCGGCGCTGAAAACAAAAATTGACGACGTTGATTCATACGATATTGTTTTCATCGGCTCGCCGAATTGGTGGAGCACAAATGCGCCGCCGATTGACACGTTCCTGGCGGATAATGATTTGTCGGGCAAAACGGTTGTTCCGTTTTGTACACACGGCGGGGGCGGTCAAGCGAGAACTGCGGCAGATGTTGCAAAGAAGTGCCCGAATTCAACGGTTTTGGAGGGATTCTGCGTTTCCCAAAACGGCATTGAGAAAGCGAAAGTGGATGTTTCCAAATGGCTGAAGAAAATCGGCGTGATTTAATATAGAGAGTGGACGAATGAGTTCAAAAGATATTTTAGAACGGGACAGAACCGGAGAGATAATTTCCATCAATGATCCGGAATATCCGAAAATCAGCGTGTTGATTGAAGAAGCGCAGCGAATAACGGCTGAAATGAATACCGTCTATCATGAACCCGAAGAAATTCGAGTGCTTTTTTCGGAATTGACCGGAAAAAAGGTTGATGATTCTTTCGGGATTTTGATGCCGTTTTACACGGATTTCGGAAAGAATATTTCAATCGGGAAAAATGTTTTTGTGAATCACGCCTGTACGTTTATGGACAGAGGCGGCATTACAATCGAAGATAATGTGCTGATCGGCCCAAAAGTAAATTTATTGACAATTAATCATCCGATTGATCCGGCAACCAGAAGATGTACCGTTTCAAAACCGATTAAAATATGTAAAAATGTTTGGCTTGGCGCGGCAGCCACTGTTCTTGCAGGGATTACAATCGGAGAGAATTCAATCGTATCTGCAGGCGCAGTTGTAACCAAAGATGTACCGGCGAATGTGATTGTTGCCGGCTGTCCTGCAAAAATAATTAAAGAAATTGAATGAAAAACATTTGCAATTTTTCATTTTATTTCTTTTTTGTTTTTATGATTTTATTTATGATAATTAAAGACAATATTCCGAGAAGTCGCGTTTTAATTCGGAATTGATTGTCATTAAAGAGCGAACAATATTGGTAATGGCCGCCTCAGACAGCTTAATCAGGCGGTCAAGCGCCTCTTCCGCTCTTTCAAACTCTTTGACAACTTCACCGTTGTCGACATGTGTTATGAATGCTTGTTCCGTCAGCGTATTTTTAACAGATTCGAGAGAAACGACAACGACAATTGAATCTTTATTGAATTCTTTGCCGACGTAAGGATAATCGTTGTTTAATTTCTGCCCGACACGAATGAATTCGTCAATGATTTCAGATAATCCGTCATGATATTTCAAAACGGGAACATGTTTGAAATGCGGATTGGCTTCGTAATCTTTTCTCAATTCGTTACGGAATTCCGCAAAATCATTGCGGATTTTTTTCAATAATTTATTGGAGGGAACGTAATAACACTCCAATACTTCCTGATAATATTTGAAATTCTCAACAGCAAGATGTTTTTTATGATATTCAATAAGAGTAGAAATGTCTGTATTCAGTATATTCATTAATCTGTCCCCCAAAAGATCTAAAATAAAATCAAACGACAGCAACATTTCAAATAAACGGAAAATGTTGACAAAATATAGATTACAAAGATTTTATTTAAATTTAACGATTATAAAGTATAGAAAGTTTCAAAAATATATACTTTTTAAAAAAAGAGTTAATTAAGTCATTTTAATTTATTTTTGACTGTTTCTGTAGATTTATTCGAACCAAAGTTCTGATAAGAAACAGATTAAACTGCCTCTTTAACTTCATTTTTGTAAAATTCACCCCACGTATTCATTGAATCTAAAATCGGTTCTAAACTTCGTCCAAGTTCCGTTAATGAATATTCAACGCGCGGCGGAATTTCGGCGTAAGCGACTCTGTTGACCAATCCGTCTTTTTCCATTGCTTTTAATTGCTGCGTCAGCATGCGCTGACTGACATTGCTGATTGATTTCTGAAGCTCGCCGAAACGTTTTTTCCCGGGCATAAGTTCTCTTAAAATCAATACTTTCCATTTGTCGCCGATTAGTTGAAGCGTAACTTCAACCGGGCAGGGCGGTAATTCTTTCATTTAAATCACATTCTGGTTTTATTGACAAATTAATTCAAATCAATATATGTAAACAATAGTTACTTTTTGGTGCTTATATTACATTTTGATTTCTGCTTACTACAAATAAGAATCTGTCTTTTTTGATTTTGCATTTGCCGGCAATACAATTCAAAAATAGAATAAAAAATAAAATCAAAAAAATAAACAAAATAAATCGCAAGAGGAAAAATATGAAAATCGCAATTATCGGTGCTTCGGGAAAAGAAGGAAAATGTTTGACCGAAGAAACTGTTTTAAGAGGGCATGACGTGACGGCTATTGTCAGAGACGCTCAAAAAGTCAAGATGTCCGATGTCAAAATTTTGGAAAAAGATTTGTTTGACTTAACTTACAATGATTTGAAAAACTTTAATGTCGTCATTGATGCTTTCGGCGCGTGGACACCTGAGACGCTTCCGCTTCATCAAAAATCATTAAACCACCTGGCCGGCCTTTTGAAAAATCATGAAGAAATCCGTCTTCTCGTTGTCGGCGGCGCCGGCAGTTTGTATGTCGATTCGGACCACAAAATCCGTTTGATGGATACGCCCGAATTTCCGGACGCGTTTGTTCCGCTCGCAACTGCTATGGGAATTGCTTTTGATGATTTGAAGAAAACGGAAGGCGTGAATTGGACATATTTGAGCCCCGCCGCCGATTTCGCTGCCGACGGTGAAAGAACAGGGAAATATAAACTCGGCGGCGATGAATTCATTGTCAACAGTGCCGGAAACAGTCAAATTAGTTATGCTGATTATGCAATTGCCATGATTGATGAAGCTGAAAACGGGAAATTTTTGAAACAAAGATTTTCAGTTGTTTCGGAATAATTAAGACACAGAGATTTTCTCTGTGTCATCTTTTTTGAAAAATGAAATTGAAAATATATCATTATTAAACATTATAAAAATGGCTTATTTTTAGATGATAGAAATCAATATTAAAACAGAAACAATTCGACAGTGATTGTTTTTTTGAGGATTAATGTTATATAATAATAATGACAGATGACAGTCAAAGAATAATCTAACAGTATCCTAGAAGAATAAAACCTGTGAGGAATTCAGTGACTGGTTCAGCAATCAATTTTGATAAAAATTTAAAAGAGTTGGGAATTCAGGCAGATACTCTGAAAACACTCAATAACCAATCCATTTACACTGTCGGCGAACTCTTAAGAGCTGCCAATAAAATCAATCCGTCAGCAACCAAAATAGAAATTATCAAAAAAATCAGGGAAATGACAGGACTCAGTTTAAAAGAAGCTAAAGAAATTGCGGACTGCGGTCTTCCTTCTGCAGAGTGGAAACAAGAAATCAACATTGAACCGAGTGAAACGGCTTATTTTGATAAAGAATTAGCAGAATTTGAGATTCCTGCAGACACTTTGAAAATATTATATAAACAATCCATTTACACCGTCGGTGAGCTTATAAGGGCGGTTGGTAAAGCGAATCCTTCGGCAACGAAACTGGAAACAGTTAAACTAATTAAAGAAATGACAGGACTCAATTTATTATCTTCAAAAGAAATTGCAGAATACGGATTTCCTCCGGCAGATTGGAAACAAAAAACCCCCTCGGCTTCTGAAGAAAAAGCACCGATTCTAAAAGAACCGATTATTAAAGACGTTAAACCTATTAAAGACGTTAAACCGGATTTGGAAGAGCCGCCTAAAATGCCGCCCGAAAAACCGCCTCAAGAAACAGTCGAAAATCCGACCACTGATTTTTATTTAACACTTCCCGAAGTGCTGACGGAACTCGGAAAAGGAATCGGAAAAGCACAACGGGAACTGGACATGCATTCAATCGAAGTCCAGAATTCCATCTTAAAAGATAAAGAGCTGGCTGATTACGGTATAAACGCCACCTGGTACGTGATGCCTGAAATTCAATTCGATCTCAAAATGGAATATTCCGTCACTGAAAAAAGAACGGAAGAAGGAGAAGTTACGAGTCCGGTCAAAAAAACAGCGAGAAATATCGAGATCATTCCCTCCAATATGAAATACAATACATTGTTTGAATCTGAAAGGCGGGAAGAAAGCACACTTTCTATAAAATTCAGGCCGATGCCGCCGCCTCAGTTTACAATAATCCGCACGGAAGTTCCGAATCTTTACGGAATGACGAAAAATGAAGCGGAAGCAGTTCTGAAAGAAGCGGAGATTGAAGCGGAATTCATATCAGACGCGGAGCCGGACGCAAAAGATTCCGAGACGAACGTGGTTTTTCAAACCGTTAACCCCGGCGATTTTCTGTTGAATGATGAGAAATTGACGGTGTATATTGAACCCAGATATGATTGATTGTATATTGAAAAATTGAAAATTGTATCTTGGAAAATCAAACGCAAAAACCGGATACTGAAAATGAAATCGGATTATAGAAGAAGCGCAAAAGGAAAAGAGAAGGGAGCGAACGAAAATGGTAACTGATGCAGATTTTAAAAGATTGGAAGAGCTCATCCGGCAGATGAATAACAGACTGGACGCGATTGACGAACGATTAAGGACGCTTTCGGCGAAGTCAATCTCCGCCCCAATCGCTTCCGCCGCGAGTGGCGGAGCAGACGAAAGTACAGAAATTAATCGGCTGAAAAGCCGCGAACTGCAACTGCAATCGGAACTTGATTCCGTTAAAAAATTAACCGATAATTCATACACAAAAGAAGATGTCACGGAATATTTCGGCGCGGTAATCAACGATTTCAATGAGAAGACGAAAACTGAAGACAAAGACGTGGATTACATCATCAGCAACATGGAAGTCGATCTCAAAACTCAAATTTATAAAGATAAGGAGCTCCGAATGTCCGGAGCGGATATATCAAAGACCGGCGGAGACGGCATCAGTTCCGTAAAAATATCAATTAAGGCCGTACCGAAACAAACGAAATGAATCGAACATAAAATGTCGAACAAAATGAATTGAATATAAAATGAATTGAACACAAAAGAGAAAAGCAAGAACAAAATCGCAAACAAATGAAACAGAGTAAAAAGAAAATGCGCAACCGGTAAACCGCGTGAATGAACAGAAATATGGAATAAATGAGAAAACTGGAATAAAATGAGAAAAGAAATAAAGAGGAGATAAAGAACATGGCAGATGTAGGACAAGAATTATTGAATGTACCGTTCCCTGAAATGGTTTTGAATTTGGCAACGGCAATTGCGGAAGGACAATTTAAGTTGGATCAGACAAGCTGCAAAATTGCGGCGATGATGGGCGACGCTCAAAAATATCCGATTGAATTGCCGGACCTTGCGGACGATAACAAACCGATCAAGACATCTATGATCGGCGCGGGATTCCAGCCCACGTTTTACCAATTCACTGACACAATTATCGAAGTGAAAATGGCTATTACGATGACAAAAACCACTGAGAAATCCGCATCCGTTACGGCAAAAGTGGGTTTCGGCTGTTTCTCGGCGTCCGTTAACGCCTCTTATTCTTCGAAATACACGTATTCGGTCGAAGGATCCAGTCTTCTCCGAACGAAAATTACACCGCTTCCGCCAAACACATTCATGCAGCAGCTGCTTGATTTGAAAGCGCAGAAAGAACAGATGAAATTCCAGATGGAAATGAAAAAACTGGAAGCAGCCCTTGAAAGAGAACAAAAAGAGCTGGACAAGAAGCTTGCTGAAGAAGAAGAGAAGGAAGCGAAAACTGAAAGCAGCGACAGCAGCAGTGGAAGCGGCAGCGGCAAAAAGACAACGGACTAATTAAACTTATAAAATCAATAGGAGAAAATGAAATGACAAATATCGGACGCGAACTGCTGAATGTTCCTTTCGGAGAAATGGTGACTCAAATCGCGAGCTCAATTGCGCAATCTCAAGCGGAATTGGACAGAGAATCCATTGAGATTTTGAAAATGATGGGAGATAAGGAGAATGCTCCCGTAACGCTGCCGCATATGCGATACAAAGACGGCAAATTCGAAGATGTCGATATTACAACATCCATGATCGGTGCCGGCTTCCAACCAACGTTTTATCAATTTGCGGATACAGTCATTGAAGTGAAAATGGCAATGTCGGTCGCCCAAGGATCCGAATATGAAAGAAAAACAAGCGGCGAAGTCAAATCAACATCTACATCTGCAGTAAGGAGCGGAAGAAATTATTCTTACAGAAGTGTTGTGACATCAACGCCGATTGATGCGACTTATACCAGCAAATACAACTTTAATCAGGAAGGATCCAGCCTCTTACGCACTCGATTGGTGCCGGTTCCGCCAAATACGATTGTTCAGCGTCAGATTGATTTGCGCGCTCAGGCAATGCAGCTGGAATTCGACTTAGAAGCAAAGAAGCTTGAATCTGAAATTGCGCAGGCTGCTGCCGACATGGAAGCAAAAGAAGCAAAGAAATAACCCGGCGTCTGACAGGAAATTAAAATGAGCGCGAAAGGAGATGAAAAAGCACTTGCGGATTCCATTCTCCTGAACGCTGACATTTTGTCGGAAGAGTTTGACGATGAAGAAGAAATTGAAGAAAATGCACAAGCCGGCTCGGAATCAACGCCTGAGCCGGTAAAAGAACAAACGGACCCGCTTTCAATTTCTATTTCCATTGAAGAAGAACGTCCCAAATACGAAACGGAAAAAAAGAAAAAAGAATTTTCCGATTTCATCCGAACCGGCGGCAAGAAAGCTGACCCGCTTTCTCCTGAGAAAACAATTCAAGGAAAAAGAAATGGAAAGCGGATTGAAACTGAGAAGAATAAAACAATTTCATTTTCATCCGGACAGCCTTTTTCGAATCATTCGGAAAGTAAAAAAAAGCCGAAGTTCGGTGATTTGAGAACGACAAACAATTCATCAAGACCAATAAACACCTTTTCAGGATCAACAAACACATTTTCAAGACCAACAAACAGCTCTTCGCGAACAGTAAACGGTTTAGCGGGAACAGCAGACAGCAGAAAAGAGGCGGGAAAAAAGAAAAAACCGTCTGAAATTCAAAAAAGATTTTTGTTCAGCGAACCGATACGCCGACAAAAAAAGAAATCTGAGCCGTTTGCCGCGGAAAAAAGAAGGTCGGATCGGATAAATCAAATCAGAAAAGAACCGCCGCGGGAAAAAAAGAAGACATCAGCAATCGGATTTGAAATCTCAAAGCCGCCTCAGCCGGATTTGACGAAAAATCAAAAAAGAGGAGCGGAAAGAAAAACGTTGATGATGTCAAATTCGAAAAAGCCGGCTCAGAAAGACGACATATTTTCAGACAAGATGACAGACAAAAAAGATATGGGCATGATGCTGACGGAACGAAAGAAAAAGACCGGAAGCGGCATGGAAACGGATATGATGAGGGCGAGAAATGAAAGATGAAGATGTCATTAAAGGCATTGTCGAATTATTAAAAGGCATCAATAATTCCGCCGCCGAGCTGGTAGGCAGCGGAAAGTTAGAAGAAGCCGTGAAAATGTATGAGCTCGGAGAGCAGACATCTCTTAAATTTTACTATGCAGACGGCGCTTTTACGAACCGATTGTATATCGCGAAGATTCATATTATGGAAGAGAATTTTGAAGCGGCGGCAGACTGTTTGGATAGGCTTTCCGAATATGATTCGGTTCAAAATGCCGAAAGAGAGTTGGCGATTTTTTACAAAGAAGCGGGCATGATTTTGTTAAAAGCCGGCATGGAAATGGAAGCGGCGGGAAATTTAACGGGCGCGCTGAGATTGTTTGAAAAAATTCAGCCGTATTTGAACAAAAAACGCGCGGATGTCGTTGAAAAAGAAATTATTATGTTAAAGGCCAAAGTTGGTGCCGGCGTTGGCGCAAATTCAACTTGAGAACAGGAGGAGTCATTTATTAGAATTACCAAATTGCCCGGTGTCAGCCCTGATGTCCTTCAAATATTGTTGGAAAAATCAATTTACACGATAGAGGAATTTTTGGAGCAGACGACGCCGGAATCCAGAATTATACGTATTCAAACGGAAAAGTTGACTCGGGAAGAAATCCTTCGGCTGAAGGAAATTGCATCTCAGATTGAAATAATTCCCGACCAATTTTATCCGGATACGCATTCGGTCTGTACACCGGAACTGAAAATAGATTACTTGCCAATCAGTACATATCTCAAAAAGAAACTGGATGCTCAAGGCATATCAACAGTTCAATCGCTGAATGACCACGCCGTGACTCCTGCATTCAGGATAGAATTTGCAGAACTCGTTGGGGTTTCTGAAAAAACAGCGAACATGCTTTTGATTTTTGTGAACCTTTTGGAAACGTTTGAAGAAGACCGTGATAAAGTTTTTGTTGATTTTACAAGAGATTTGTTTACGGAATTAGTGCTTGTTCCCGGAATTAACATAAATATGATTTCGATTCTTCGAAGTGCTTTTGCAGGTACTGTTTGTGATTTAGAAGAAATTATGAGTCATGAATCGGAAAAAACGGAGCTTGCCGAGAAAACAAAAATGAGTCAAACGGCATTATTTGATCTTTTGAAAAAAGAGCAAGAGATCGAACGTTTGCCGGAAACGGAAGAGGATATCAAAAAACGTTTTTCGATAGATGTACTTCCGATCATGTATGAGCTTTCCGGATTTAGCGATACGATGGTTGAAGGTATTTGGAAAGGATATACCGGGCCCCGAACTTTAGAAGCATTACGAGAAAGAACAAAAACCGTCAAACAGATCGAAGAGATTCAAAAAGCCTCCAAAATCAAATCTTTTGGAATTCTTCCAAGAATGGCTGATCTGATGAGCGTCCCGAGAATGACACCTGAGGATGCCTTTAAATTGCTAAGCCGCGGAATAAATTCCGCCAAGGAATTGGCAAATGTTGAGTTTTTGCGTGACGGCGTGATTCAAAATGTGAGTTTTGGAATCCCGAATACCCGCATCATTCCGTATATTATTGCCGCAAGAGAAATTGATGAAACCGGATTTGAACCATTCGCAGTTTCTGATGATCCCGAAATGCCGGCGACACCTGCCGAAGAAATAGAATCAGACAGTAAAATGGATTTGCCGGAAATGCTGACTCAGCTCGGCAGAGGAATCGGTCAGGCGCAGCGTGAATTGGATTTAAACGCTCTGAAAATGCAAAAGGAAATTCTGAAAAGTCGCGACCTGACAGAATACGGTCTTCAGCCGACATGGTATTCAATGCCGGAAGTTGATTTTACGCTGAAAATGGAATACAATGTGGCAAGTGAAAGATCGGAAGACGGAACCGTTTCGCCCGGCCGCGTTGAAATTATACCGGTAAACGCCAAATACACCAGTCTGTTTACGTCTGCCGCAAAAGAAGAGAGTTCTCTGACGATTAAGTTCGTTCCGATTCCGCCATCTGAAGTATTGGTGCGCCGCCGCGAAGTGCCTGATATGACAGGAATGACGGCAGAAGAAGCGAAAACGGCTCTTTCTGAGAGAGGAATTCGGCCAATATTTTACACGGCCATAGATATGCCTCCCGAATATGCATTCGGAGATGACAGAACGGAAATAACATATCAATCGGTCAAATCCGGCGAATATTTGGGAATCGGAGAAGAGATTTTTGTGTTGGCCACATTCAGAAGACAGGCAAGAGCAGCATGACGGAAGAATCAGACAGAAACGCATCAAACGCATCCATAAGTGCGATTCAGAGAAGCTTTATTGAAGGCGTTGCGGAGATTCTGACGGAACTGAAAGATGACCTCTATCAGGTTCAAAATAATCTAAATGCGTATTCGAAAGAAACTCAAAAAGAGATTTTGAGAAGCCGGGAACTTTCCGAGCAGGGTGTTACACCGATATGGTATACGATACCTGAAATAGAGCTGACGATTAAAATGGAATATGTTGAGCATGAAGAGAAAGTGATTGAAAATAATGAAGAGAAAATTGTAAAAAGAGTTAAGATGATTCCTGTGACGCGAGGAACCGGTCGGATAAAATAATTGCCATGATGAATAAAACTGAAGCAGGGAATCAGAATCCCAAAAGGAAATTTTTGAAAACGAGATTTTCAGTTGTTTCGGAATAATTTAGATGCAGAGATTTTCTCTGTGTCTTCTTTTTTTGAAAAATTCGGGATGATTCCTTTGTCTTTATAAACTTCCGCTAATTTTTCTTTTGTCAAAGGACAGGAAACGAGGTCGTCAAATTGTTTGCGGTCTAATGAAAGTTGATTTTTCATAAGTGATAAAATGCTGCCGCTGTATTCTGTGACGCCGTGGCTTGTATATGTGACAAATTCTGTTTTGTTTTCCTTGAAATGATACGTATATCGTTTATGAGCACCTTTTCTTGTTTCGCGGAAACCTTTTTTGAGAAGAGCTGATTCGATATCTTTTGTTTTATAAACAGAGGTCATTAAACTTCCTCCGCGTATTCTAAAAGCAGATGTTTTAATTGAACGGCGCCTGCTGTCAAAACAGACTCATCTTCCAAAACATATTCTTCCCAGAGATAATAAAAACTTATTTCAAATTCTGCGGCGGCTTTTCCGAAATCTTCATTGAATGAAAAGATTTTTAGAAGCTTGTTTTCAAAAATATAGCGTTTTGTTCCTTCTTCATAAATGACATCTAAATGAAGCGGTTTAATCAATTTCAGCGGAACATTCGGATTGGTGAAATGAATCAATTCAAAAGAAGCTTTATCGCCTGATTTTGATAATTTGATTCGGTCAAAAGATGATGAATCTAATTTGTTTGATGATAAGATATCAAAAAATATGTTTTTAGCTGAACTTGAAACCATTCTTTCACCAATTTTTTTGTTATTGAATGGACGAAGTTCAGGTATTTAAAGAATTTTTTAGTTTTTTGGAATTGATAAAATGAAGGAGAATAAAAATGAAGAAACGATTAATAGAAGCAGGATTAGAATAATTTGATTGAGTGCGGGGAAAGGGAGTCGAACCCCTGAACGCCTACGCGAACAGATCTTGAGTCTGTCACCGTTGACCACTTGGTTATCCCCGCAGGGTGTTATGTTTTAGAAAAGTAAACAACTCTAAAATCGATTTTTCATATAAATAGATTATGATGAAGCCGTCTTTTTTGATTTTGTTCATACTTCAGAACAAAAGGAAATAAAGCGCGAACGAAATAATTGCGCCGGAAAGTGTTGAAAAGACATTGACGCCGCTGTTGGATAAGATTCCTCTTTTTTGAAGAACGGCGCCGAGAACGCTGTCGATGTTAGTCCCGAGAAAACCGCCGACAACGGCGACCAAGAGGGAAAGCCAAAGCGTGTCAATCATGCCGAACGCGAACGCCATCAAGCCGATAATGACGGATCCGGTCAGGCAGGCAACTTCGCCGAGCAGGCTGACACCGCCGTCTTCACCGGGCTTTGCTTTTCTGAGATTCGTAATCATGAAAGTCGGGCCTTTGGCGGTCACGCCGATTTCACTGGCCATCGTGTCACCGGTCGCCGATGCGATGGTGCCGACGTAAGCAAAAATCAGCGGAACGGACAGCCAGCTCCAATCCGGATACAAAGAAAGAACGCCGTAAAGAACGGCGATGATGAGCGCCCAAATACTGTTTGAAAAGACATTTTCATAACTGCGGATTCCGGTTTTGGATTCGGCAAGACCGGCGGCCTTTTTTTGTTTGAATTTGTATTTGGTAAATCCGCCGCCGAGAATAAAGAACGCAACGAGAAGAACGAACCACCATAGATTTGTAAAGAGAATAATGACGATACCGAGAACGGCCGCCGAGAAAAGAGCTGATACGTCAGCGATTTTGTAGCGGTAAGCCAAAAACGCCAAAACGACTGAAAAGAGCGCGGCAAGCGCGGTTTCCGACCACGGCGTCTGATAGTTGAGCAGCAAAAGTGCCCACATGGAAAACAGCGCGCCGATGTAAATGGAAGCGTTGGCATTGATTTTAGACGGAATCGATTCAAATAAACTGCCGATAAACGCGCCGATGATTGAAATGAAGAAAAGCTGGTTCAAAAAATCAACCGTTAAATCGTATCCCGTAAAGTAAGCGACCCAAACGCCGGCCAAAAATGCGCCGAGAACGCGAAGCAAAATCAAAAAGAATTCATAAAGCAGCGAAATGTTTTTGAACTTTTCAGATTCGCGGACATTTTCATAAAGTGTTACTTTGCTGAACAATGAATACCACGAGCGTGTGCTGAAAATCGTCACGGCGAGCGCTTGGAATATCAAAAAGCTCGGGAAATCAATATCATAATTTCCGATAATGACCGCCGCCAAAAAGCTGATTGTTAAAATGCCTGTCAGCAGCCTGAAATCAAAAGAAAGCTGTTTCAGTTTATTTTGATCCGTTAAATGAAAAAGCGCGGCAACTTTCGAAAGAAGCGGCGTCATTGATAAAATGCAAAGAATAAAACAGCCGGCAAAAAAAACCCAAAGCGGCAGAACCGCGGCTGATAAAATAAACAAAATACCTGCGGCATATTTCGCTAAATAAAATAATTTACACGTGCGAATATGATGAGCGCCAGAATCGGCATCCGTGACCATTGCGGTTTTGTTCATAAATACCCCGAGCTGTTCCAAAACAAAATAACATTAATAGAATTCGGCTTTCTTATCTTTTGTGGTATATAAATTATCTGACACAGACAGCCGAGTGTGTAAAAAAATGGAGACAGATGAATAAAAATAATCTCTCAGTCCATATAAACGACTTTTGTAGAAACATATTCGGGGTTGAAGTTGTCACCGAAAACAACGCATGTAAAACGCGTCTGATTCCGCCGCGGGATTTGAACTGTATATTCTGCCCATCCGGAACCGTCATCCGCAAGCGTCCCGATAGGGATTTCACCGCTTTGAGACCAAACACGTGTCATGTCAAACGGATCTGATTCGGCCATAATGAGAACGGTCACATTTTGACCCGATGTCGGTCCTGTGTTTGTCACGTTGCAGCGGACTTTGTAGTAAACATAATTCCAATCACTGTCAACATAATCCGCCCGGATCTGAACATTCATTGCCGGCATCGAATTCATCGAATATAACTTCGCGCGGGATCCGATAAATTCGGGCGGAAGTTCACCGATTTTAAAGTTTGATGCCGTCGTTTCAACATAATAATACCGAGTGCCGTTGAGCTCATAATAAGTGCCGGCCAGATTTTCACTGCCTTTTACGCCGAGCGCCATGTGTCCGGGCAGTTCGATTAAAACAACGCCATAACCCATTTCAAGCAAAAGAGCCGCCGCCAAAATCGAACTGTCTTCACAGTCACCGCCGCCGTCAACAAGCGTTTCAATCGGATAGCGCGGGTACTCATCATAACCGGTCGTCACACTGTCAGACGTGTAAGGCATCGCCTGAACAAAAGCAATCATGTTCAAAACATTTTGATCGTCCGTGAAATTGTACCGATCACCCTGTTCTTTGAATGTGTCAATCATTTGTCCCAAAAAAACACGGTCATCTTCAGACAGCGCATAATGGTCAAAATCTTTGCCGGAATGAGATTTATTGCGATAATAATCATAATATTCAACCGGAATCGTCACCGTAATGGATTGAGAATACCCTGAATACACCCATGAATACGTTCGCACATACGTGTCAGAAGAATAAACCGGTTCAGTTTCTTCAACAGATGTCAAAGAAGACGGCGTTTCAGCTTCATCATATTCCGGCGCGGGTGATGTCGGAATAACAACCGGAACTGTTGAGTTGCCGGAAGAAGACGTGAAAGAATAAACGTTATAGATTGTCCCGACAGCGATTGTTGCGGCTAAGAGGATGAGAAAAGTAATGAAACAGACACTTAAAAATCGAATAATACCGCGGGAATCTCGAACCATGTTTGATTAATAAAAAAGGAAAAAGAATAAAAAGTTAACTCTCGGAAAAAAATTAAAAAGAGGAAGATAAAGAAAAGCTGAAAACCGGCTTCTCAATACTTGCTCTTTTTATTCTCAATTCTTTTCATTGCGTAATCTTTATTGGAAGAGCCTTTGTCGCCGTATTTTTTACCACCGCTGCCGCCTTTGTTGCCGGAGCCGCTCTTGTATTTGCTGCCGCCGCTGCCGCCTTTACGGTCATCGCGATCGGATCTGCCGCCTTCCCTTTTGCCTTTGTAACCGCCGCTGCTGCCGCGGTCATTTCTGTCGCCTCTGCGTCCGCCTTCGTCATTGTTTTTGGCACCGTATCTGCCTTTTTTGCCGCTGTCGCTTGTAAAGCGCTGTTTCGGAATCTGAGCAAACATTTCGTCAATGATTTTATCGTCGGCGCGCGGGAGAATTCTGCTTTCATACGCTCTTTTTAAAAGGCAGGTGACAACGTCTTCTGCGGTTCTGTCTTCCGTAATCAATGCTTGGGCGAATTCTCTGAACGGTTCGGCTTCTTCGGTGTGAACAAAATCGGAGTCGATTGCCAACGACAAGTCGTGGAGCAATTTGTCGCGCTTCATGGAAGCGACCTGATCGGCGTTCGGAAGCTCGACGCGGCGAACATCAGCATTTGCCAACTTTTTAATGAAAGCGAATTTTCTGAAATCGGCCGGTGTTAAAAGTGTAATTGCGATGCCGTTTTTGCCGGCGCGGCCGGTTCTGCCGATTCTGTGTGTGTAAGATTCGGGGTCTTGCGGGATGTCATAGTTGACGACGTGCGTTAATTCGTTGACATCAATACCGCGAGCGGCAACGTCTGTTGCGACGAGAATTCTCAATTTTTGTTTTCTGAAACGGTCCATGATACGGATACGTTGTTCCTGTAAAATGTCGCCGTGGATAACGTCGGCATCGTAGCCGCGTTCTTCCAATCTCTGAACAACGTCATCAGACGTGTCTTTTCGGGCGCAGAAAACCAAACCATAGAAATCCGGATCGGAATCAATGACACGGCAGAGCGCTTCAAATTTCAATGCCGGCGGAACGTCAATGGAAAGCTGTTCAATCAAGACATCTTCTTTGACTTTTTCAACCGAAACCATCTCGTATTGACCCATATACTTTTTAGCGATTCCGAGAACCGGCTTGGGCATTGTTGCCGAGAAACAGAGCATGCGTTTGTCATCGCCGGTGTGCTGAATGATTTCTTTGATATCGTCAATGAATCCCATGTTCAGCATTTCATCGGCTTCGTCCAAAACGAAATAAGAAAGATGAGACAAGTCGAGTTTTTTTCTGTGAATCAAATCGATGACACGGCCGGGTGTTCCGACAACGATGTCAGCACCTGCAGCGAGTGCGCGAAGCTGGATCGGAATCGGCTGACCGCCGAAAACGGGGACGATGTTTAAGCCTTTGATGCCGCCAAAAGAGGACATTTCATCGCAGACTTGAATGGCGAGTTCGCGTGTCGGGGTTAAAACAATTGCCTGAACGCGGCCTGTTTTTTCTGTGATATTTTGAATAATCGGAATGCCGAAAGCAGCCGTTTTGCCGGAGCCTGTTTGTGCCTGGCCGATGATGTTGCAGTCACCGCTTAAGAAAAGCGGAATGGTTTGAATTTGAATCGGTGTCGGGGATTCATATCCTTTTAAAAGAAGTGTTTGAATAATTCTGTCTGATATACCGAGGTCTTGGAATGTTGTTGTCATTAATAGTCACCTGTTTGTGAACAAAAACAACGTCATGAGAACCTGTTAAAAGCTTCAAAGAGACCGACTCGTCCGGCCATTCCGAACGGAAAAAGGCATCAATGACAAAAAATACAAATCATTGCGCCGACTGCTGCTGAAAAATAAATCGGTTCAGCAAATCAATAACACGATTGAAGAACAGGGTAAAACGCTGTTTCTGAAATGGCCGTTTGATAAAACAAAGATAAAAGCATAATCGAATAACGATACAGATTCTCTCTCACTGTTTCGGAAAATACGGCCGAAATTTCCGGAATTATCCTCTTAATTATGAATTAGATGTGCCTTAACACATCGGAGAGAATCTAACCGGATAAGATTTCTTAAAACAGTATCCTGCTATAAGAAGCTTTCTAAACCGAAGGCTTTGCACGTAAAGTCGGCTTTGTCCCGAAAGTATGTCATCTGCCCGAAAAATCCGCTTCGTTGCGTAAATTTTTAAAAAAAGAAAGAAGTGAATGATTTTATTCTATTTTTTCATTCACTTCTTTATTTATCTCGTTTGCAATGTCGAATACTGTAAATTCTGTGGTATCTATCCCGAACAAATCAATATATTCATTGACGGTGACTTCAATTTCTTTTGGTTGTTTGTTCACGAAGGTACCATGACCGTAATTTTGTATAATTTCTTTTGCGTGGTGGTTCACGATTCCATTTTCAGAAATGCTTTCTTCGATTCGAGCAGCTTCTTTCTTTTCCTTTTTGGATTCTTTGTTGTAAAAGTACACGGCAAAGACAATAGTTAATAAAAATACAATCGGTCTACCTGTAAATACTGTAATAAGAAGAATCAAAAGAAGAACCAAAACCATTAGAATGATTTTCAAAACTTTACCCATTTTCAAGCTCCAAAATTTAAATCCGGCACAATCGTGCTTAAATGATTTTACAATAAGTGAGAAAATATTGAAGCAAATGAATTCGATGCTTCAATCCGGAAAATTCACTTCAATATCGGATGTTGTTAGTATTGCAATAATGCTTTTGATTGCAGAAAGAACAAATCCGACTTTTGACTATTCGGTAATGATAGAAAATGTGCCGGAAGACAATTCAGCAACAGTAAAAATATCAGCAGCATTAAATGGATGGAACATCTGATTCAATACGCAGAATCGGAGGAAAACGGACCTGAAGAACAACATCTGTTATCAAATTATTCTTATATATGCGCCTAGGATTGGGCGCTGTAAATGCCATAATATTAACCTCTTAACGAAATATGCCAAAGAAATATAGTAAAGACAGAATATAAAAACGTTTACACTCCACAGGAATACTAGGTGTGCCATTTGTAGCCGATTTTGAGAGAAGGGAGACACGAAAAACCTCTTCTTCGAGTTGAATAAATTCATGATAAACAGCTACAATCGACACTTTCGAAAAACTTTGCCCGAAAAGTCAATGGCTTGTCCCGAAAGTATGTCATTTTTAGGCACTTTCCGTGCAAAGCCTAAACCGAATGAAAAAGATAAAAGTGATGAAACGCATTTCGCATCAAGATAAATGATTTATTTGTTTGAGACATTCGTTTCGATACATTCGTTTCAATACATTCGTTTCAATACATTCGTTTCAATACATTCGTTTCAATACATTCGATTCAATACATTCGATTCAATACATTCGATTCAATACATTCGATTCAATACATTCGATTCAATACATTCGATTCAATACATTCGATTCATTTCGATAACATTCATTTTATACAACTTTACATTTTACAGATTTTCATTAAGATTCTCTCGCTTGATGAAGCAAAACCAAAACAGGAATTTCAAAATGTCGTTTCCGCTTTCCAAAAAGAACTATGATGTTGTCGTTGTCGGCGCGGGTCCTGCCGGCTCGGTCGCCGCAAAATATGCCGCGCTCGGCGGTGCCGACGTATTGTTTGTGGACAGGAAACGCGAAATCGGATCGCCTGTTCAATGTGCCGGTTTTACGCCGAATGCCAAAGAAATTGAAAATCTGATTCCGGGATTGGTTTTGCCCGAAGAGATGAAAAACATCCCGATGAATTGCGTTTTGGCAGAAACGAAGGCGCAAAGACTTTACAGTCCGGATTTGAAAATCAAAGAATTTGATGTTGACGGTTATGTTTTAGACCGACGCCTTTTTGACTCTGCGTTGGCGGAGCAGGCTGCTTTGTGCGGTGCCGAGCTTTTGTGCGGAACGAGTGTTAAATCCATCCAATCCGACTCCGGCAACCATACTGTTCGTTTGAGCGGTGTTTTCGGGAAAACGGATGTTACGGCAAAAATAATTATCGGCGCGGACGGACCGAATTCTGTAATCGGGAAAACATTCGGATTGTGCCACGGCGCGGAAACAAAAATCGATGCCGTCGGAAATGCAAAAAACGCGTCAAATGAAAAAGCCGTTTCAAATGCGTCATATGAAAGAGGCATCGGTTTTGAATATAAAATGACGGGCGTCGACATTGATTCAAAAACGCTGGAAATGTTTTTCGGAAACAAATACGTCCCGGGCGGATATATTTGGATATTTCCGGAAGGTGAAGGCAAAGCCAATGTCGGTATCGGCCTCAGACATTCTCTATGTACAGAAAAATTATCCGCCCGTGACTTTTTAAACCGTTTCATTCAGGAACATCCGATTGCCGCTGAAAAATTAAAAGGCGGAAAGATTACATCCGTGATGGCGGGTGTCATTCCGGTCGACGGCGCGCCCGCGAGAACAGCAACAGATTCCGTGATGGTGGCAGGCGACGCGGCAGGACATGTGATGGCGACAAACGGTGGCGGCATTCCGTTTGCGATTGCGGCCGGCAAGATTGCAGGCGACGTTGCTGCTGAAGCGGTCGCGGCAGGCAAAAGCGGCAAAGAGCTGACAACTGCCGCGTATGAGCAGCGTTGGCGCGCTGAATTCGGCGAAGCGTTGGAGGCATCTGTTCAGGCACGAAAACTAATGGATAAATTTATGGTATCGGACAAAAGAATGAATGCGGCATTCAAACTTCTGCCGGCAGACAAACTGAAAGAAATGCAATGCGGAAGCATTCCAACAGCCATGAAAAAGGGATTGGATCTGCTGCTGAAATGATTAAAACATTATCATTGAACAGCATTTTTTGATTAAAAATCGGAAACCGTGAAAGATTCAAAATTCTCGCCCGCGACAACAAAATAAACGGGATCACTATTGTTTGGAACACGAATTGTGAAAGTAACACTCTTTTTTCCGTCTTCTGAAATGTTGCCGATGTAAACGGTTTGATTCGAACCGGAATTATTTTCAGCAACAGTGCCGCCGTGAATCGTCATTGTGATATTTTTCCCGATGCCGGGACCGTCATTCAAAATCCGGCTGGTCACGGAATAATAAGAAAAATCGGCATCGGAATTTTCTTTAACGGAAGAGACGGTTGCGGATATTTTCGGGATTTGGACCATCGGATAAATTTCAACAAGTGTCGGATCAACAGATTCAGGAACGGCACCGACCTGATGACCGGGTGAAGTTGTTTCGACGTAATAATATTTTTCGCCGTTGTATTCGTAGAATTGGCCGCTGTAATTACCTGTATCCCTGATGCCGAGAACCATATGTTGAGGCACCAAGACCAAAATCGGATCATAGCCGAGCTCATCCAGGATGGCGGCGGCCAAAATGACAGTGTCTTCACAATCCCCTGTTTTATCCGTCAGCGTTTCAACCGGATAACGCGGATATTCTTCGCGACCGGTCGAGTCATAATCACTTGTATAATGAATGGATTGAACAAAAGAAATGACGTTTGCTGTAATTTGTTCTTCCGAATGACCTTTTTGCTCCCCGTACTCTTTGAAATAATCCGCCAATTCCTGTATTGTCCGGCGACCATATTCTGAAAGCGCATATTGATTGTAATCTGTCCGGTCATGCGGTTTGTTCAGATAATAATTGTAAAGCTCACTCGACCCGGAATACGTAAATGAATGATTGTCGCCGCCGTAATACCATGAAAAATCCTTGATTTCGGAAGAATTCAGTTTGAATGTGAATCCGGCAGCCGGTTTTAGAGATGATGCAGGCTGCAGAAGAAGCTCATCGGAATAAGAAGCCGGAGCATAATTGCCTGAATATTGAATCGGAATTGAAAAAGTCCCGAATAAAAAACAGATCAAGACGGCAAAGATAAAAAGAATGCTCACCGCTGAAAAAACATAAAATACCGTTTTTTTGAGATTTACCAACAAATCACCCTCAAAAATCAAACTGTATTATTGCGATATAAACTTATCTAAAAATAAATTTTAATAAAAATCATCAAAAATGTAGAGATAAACATATTTAGACAGATAAAATTCCGGGAAGAAAATAAACCGAATAAAATAGATTGAATTGAAATAAATCGGGTTAAGATAAATAAAATCGAAGAGAAGATTAGCGGTTTCCGAGATTGAAATAGAACCCGCCGATTTCAATCGAATCGAAATTATCGCCTTCGATGTAAATTGTTATGATTCCGTTTGCGCGGGGCACTTTAACGGCAACTTCTATGTCGGCGCTATAGTCTTCCGGAACGGAGCCGATTGAGATCAGCTGATCGGGAACATCTTGGTCTGCGTTTGTGACGTTCGTTACAATGCGGAGATAAACATCATCTCCGTGGCCGGTGCCGGCATTTTGAACCGTCCCTTGAAGGATATATTTGTAAGAAACGTCGTCGAATCCGATCATATATTGGTTTACATGAGCGGAAAAGACAGGGTTTTGAACGACAGGGAAAAGGGCAAGAAGTGTCGGGTCAATATTTTTGGAAATTATACCGATAACGGTTTCGCCGTCTGTCACGCCTGCATAATAATAAACTGTCCCGTTATGCAAATAAGACTGTCCTGAAAAATTACCGTCATCCTTCAGGCCGAGTGCCATATGATCCTGCATCAGAATTAAAATGCAATCAATATCCAACTCATAAAGAATAGCTGCCGCCAATATTGCGCGGTCTTCGCAGTCGCCGCCCTCAACAAGCGTTTCTATCGGATAACGGGGATATTCATTAAAGCCCGTTGTTTCTAAATCGCTTGTGTACGGAATGGTATGAACAAAAGAAATCACATTCATCGCGATTTCGGCGTCGGAATATTTATTTCGTCGCCCGTGTGCGCTGAAAGAATCGGCCAATTTGCTGATAACATCCCGATCGTATTCGGAAACGGCATATTGCGCATAATCGCGGCGGTCATGAGATTTATTCTGATAGAAATCGAAAAGCTCTTGAGGAATCTCGGCGCGGTGAGAATAAATTTGTTTATCGTGAGACCAAGTATAGGTGATGTTGTACGTTTCGTCTTCCGCGGACAAATTAAACCGTTCCGGCCCGTTCCAAGTGGAAAGAGACGGGTAAACAAAAACAATGTCATCTCCTGATGTCGTCAAATCTCTGGCAACATAAATAAATGTCTTTTTCACATCTTCGGGCGGAACATAATGAAATAGCCCTGCCGAGATGATGGCAATACATACAGCCATGAAAATGAAGTATTTGAGAAGATTCAAGAGTGTTTTTTTGGAAATCACGATATATCGATAGAAAAATAGGGGATGTATTAAATAAAGATTCCCGATAAGTGATAATTATAAAACCGCAACAGAAAGAAAGAGAAGAAGCAAAAAGGAAGAAAATAATAAAAAAGAAACGAATGAACAAAAAAGAAGAAAATGAACAAAAAAAGAAACGAATGAACAAAAGAAATAATAAATAAAAAAAAAGGAAAAAGGATTTTCGTTGAAAAATAAACCGGAAGAATGATTATTCAACCAGTTCACTTGAAGAAACGAGCGGAATCAATTCAACGCCGAGTTCTTTTAAGGAGTCTGCGGCCCCGGATTCGCGGTCAACGATTGTGATGACTTTGCGGATGTCGGCACCGTCTTCTTGAAGAGCGGCAATCGCTTTTTTAACGGAACCGCCGCTGGTGGTGACGTCTTCCATTAAAATGATTTCTTTGGCTGTGTCCAACTCGCCGACGTAGCGGCTTTTTGTTCCGTATTCTTTGGTTGCTTTTCGAATGATTAAAAGCGGATATTGTGTCGACAAGGATACGGCTGTTGCAATCGGAACGCCGCCGAGTTCGACGCCGCCGATTATAATTTTGCCGGTGGGCGTTTCTGTCACGGACGGCAGAAGACGAGCGATGTAATCAGCGATGATTTTCAATGTTTTCGGGTCGGTGCTTGCTTTTTTGATGTCAATGTAAAAGTTGCTTTTCTGCCCCGACGCCAATGTAAACTCGCCGAATTGAACCGCGTCACAGTCTTTTAATGCTTGAATAATTTCAGAATTGTCCATAATAATCAGTATTTTTTAATTTTCACCACGGTTCATTTTTGATTCCGAGCCAGTATCCGACGATGTTTGTCCCGACATGAAGAATGGGTGTGATGATGATGATGATGATAAAAGTCAGCCAGTCCAGTGTTCCGACAAGCCACCCGTAAGAGGTGAGTGCCGTCAAGAGAAAAGCGCCGGCCAGGAAATCGTATTGATCAACGAGCGGCAGCGATTGTCCTCTTTGGAGACCGAGGCGGCGTTTCAGGAAGCTGAAAATCATGTCTCCCAAAAGAGCGCCGACAGCCAGAGAAAGAATGGCAATAACCGCGGATAAGTCAAATGCGCCGGAAACGCCGGATGAACTGAATCCGGGAAGTTGAATGCCGAAGAAATGGAAACCGCGGGAGACGAGCCAGATTTCGGCGCATCCGGTTAAAAATCCGAGAAGGATGCCTGCGAAAAAACCGCGCCAGGTTTTGCCGTCGCCTAAAATGCGCCGGCCGTCTTTCATTGTTTTACCGCCGTCAATCGGTGTTCCGCCGCCGAAAACGGCAGCAAAGGAGTTGGGCAGATATGCCGGCAGCATAACCCATAAACCGACAACGACTGCTGTGATAATTTCAGTAAACATGTTTTTGATCCTCGCAGATGAATTTGAAAAGATTTGAAAAGAACATAGCTGTTTCATGTTTTATATTTATCGCGGCGAAATCGAAAAGTGCTGTGGTTGAACTGAAAATTAAACGGAATTGGACAGGATGGAATTAAGAATTGAAAAAAAACGGAAGTGGAAATTGAGAAAAACAGAAACGAAAATTGAGAAAAACGGAAGTGGAAATTGAGAAAAACGGAAACGGAAATTGAGAACAAACGGAACGGGGATTGAACTGAAAAGAAAGAGAATAAATCTCAAAATAACTGAAAAAATAAATAAAAAATGACAATAAATTTTAATTTATTTGAAGAGTAATATATACACAAATAAAATTTTTTCAAAAAATATTTCGATTCGTTTAAATAATTGAACAAAATTTATTCACAAAGTTCACAGAACTCAACTTACTATAGCATAGTATAAAAACGGCCTGAGATTGTGAACAAAAATGGCGTAAAAAAGGATAGTGCATCTGAAAGATAAAGTTCGTGTCATATTTTTCAGCTGATGCAATTAGGTGGTTATTTGATCGATTTTGAAGTCAAAATCCTTGACGAGAACGACTTAGTTTTCGTTTCGGACTTAAGGAACCTGGGCATACAAAGAAATGTCGCGTTGACATTAGTATACCTGTCAAATGTAAAAGAAGCATCGTCTCGTGAAATAGAAATCGGAACAGGACTCCGGCAACCTGAAATAAGTCTTGCAATCAACTTTATGAGTGACAATAAGTGGATTGACAGCAGGATGATCAGGGTAAATAAGAAAGGACGTCCTCTGCGAGTTTATTCATTTTGCGTCCCGATGGAAACAATCTACGCGTTCTATGAATTGAAAGCGCACAAGGATTATGAGGAATCCGTCTTAAAAATAAATCAGCTCAAAGTCCTGATTCAGAAAAAAGATTACACATGAAAATGAATGAATAAATAAAAATGGATTGAAAAAAACTTAATCGGTTGTTTACAACTCATTTTTAATTAAAACAACTCATTTTTAATTTAATTTGTTTTTATTTTGTTTGTTTTTATTTTGTTTGTTTTTATTTTGTTTGTTTTTATTTTATTTGTTTTTATTTTATTTGTTTTTATTTTGTCTGTTTTTATTTGTCTGTTTTTATTTTGTTTATTATTGGTGGTCTACTGCTGTTTTTAATTAAATTCAGCAGATTCCACGATCAATCTTCTTCGCCTTCAAAAATCATATCTGTGATATCGATGCCGTCGCCGCCGAGTTCTTCTGATAAATCATATTCGACGCCGTCTTCATCAACATAAGCCGGTTCGAGAGAATTATCGGCATATTTCTTACGGGCGATGATGTATGTTTCCTGCCTTTCCGGCTCAATAACTTCTTCGATGTTGTAGCCGGCTTCTTCAATTTTTCGAAGAACAGCGGATTTGGACCGGTTTTTCGGAATTTTAATGACTTGAAGGAGAAGTCCGCCTTCTCTTAAAAGCGGAGACATTCGAATCAAAGCAGAAACCGAGTCTGTCGGCTCAAGCGTCATATCATTGAGCAAAACATCGAAAGATCCGTTTTTAGACGTTTCTGCGGTTGCCACAGTTTCAAACGGAACCGTAAAAACATCGGCAAACATGACACTGATATTATCATTCTCAAACGCCAGTTTCCCGAGCTCGGTTCGGAAATCTTTTGAAAATTCAATGCCGTGAACGTGACCGGAATCACCGATGTGCTCGCCGGCAAACATCAAAAAACCGCCGGCGCTGGACCCTAAATCTAAAACGTAGTCACCTTCATTAAAAAGAGGAAGACGTTCATGAATCGCTTTTATTTTGAAATAACCGCGCGGCATATCCATGCCTTCTTCGACATCAATTTTGTCGTCAACGGTAATATTTTTGGAAGGTTTCGTGCAGACTGTACCGTTTAATTTAACTTTACCCTCTTCAATCGCCCTTTTGGAGCGCCCGCGGGACTTAAAAAATCCGGTGTCTACTAAATAACTGTCAAGTCTCATAACACGCCAACAACTTTGCTTTGATATAAATATTTCATTCATGACAGACAAAGAGATTTAGAAAAATATATTAAATATATAAAATAATTAGGACTGCCTCTCTAAATTAAAAGAGTGGAGATTTTTGGAATTAAAGAGTGGAGATAATTACCATGGTAAAATTAACAGCTGAAATGAAAGAAGATATCAAAAAAGTCGGTGTTTTGCCGCTTGCGACAGCCACAAAATCCGGTGTTCCGAATGTCGTCCCGATTGCCATTTTAGAAATTGATGACAGCGATGAAAAAGATGACTACATTAACATCATGAACAACTTCTTCCTCAAAACAATGAACAACATCAAAGAAAATCCGCTTGTCGCGCTTTATTTCTGGACACCTGAAACAGTCGGCTGCAACCAGATCAAAGGCGAAGTCGTTGAAATCACGGCAAAAGGCAGCGTCTACGAAGACTTTGCCGCCCGCGTCAGACCTGAAAAGCCTGACCTCCCGCTCAAAGAAGTCCTCCGCGTCAAAGTCACGGAAGTCTTTGACTGCCAGCTCGGCAAGGAAGCCGGCAAAAAGAAGCTGTAAAAAGATTTCATTTTTCTTTTTATTTCTTTTTCGATTCTTTTTTATTACTTTTCTATTTCTTTTTTTATTTTCGATTTTTTCTCATTTTTCATTCCATTTCATTTTAATTCGAAAACAATAGAATTCGAAAAATATAGTTCAAGGAATTTTTAAATAGACGGCAATTCTATTTTTATTGTTCTTTTTGTTTAAAATTAAGGAGATGAAAGAATGGTCAAATTAACACCTGAAATGAAAGAAGACATTCAAAAAGTCAAAGTTTTGCCGCTTGCCACCGCTTCCAACGATAAAACGCCCAACGTCATTCCGATTGGAATCGCTGAAATCGATGACAGTGATGACAAAGATGACTATATTCACATTATGAACAACTTCTTCCTCAAAACAATCGCCAACATCAGGGAAAACCCGAAAGTTGCGCTTTACATCTGGAGTCCCGAAACCTCAGGCTGCATTCAAATCAAAGGCGAAGTAGCCGAAATCACCGCCAAAGGAAATGTTTATGACGACATGACCGGCCGCGTCGGTGCTGCCAAACCGGGTCTCCCGATGAAAGAAATCATCAGAATTAAAATCACGGACATCTTCAACTGCAAATCAGGAAAAGAAGCCGGACAAAAGATTTTGTAACTGAAATTAAATCGGAATTTATTTCCGGTTTCTTTTTTTTGAAAAACGGAAAGTCGGTTCGCGCGCGAGCCGGACTCTTTTTGAAAAAATTTGAAAATACCGGATTGTTTTTGAAAATAATGTAAGTTTTGTATTGAATATTCAAACCGGTAAATTAGATGTCGGTCGATGGATTTTGTAGAAGATGAGAAAATATTCGCCGCACATTATGCGGAGAATAGGTAAGATATTCACCGCAAATTTTGCGGAGATTAATAATTAAACCAACACTGACCCACAAACTTCATTCAAAACAAACGAATTTTGAAATTAATTTCCCGTGCTTAAACCGGCTCAGCAGATCTTCTTCATTTTTGTAAGGCCGTTTCAAAACCAATTCTTCCGCCATAGATTTATTCAAACCGGGCAATTCTTTTAAAATTGTTAAAGGCGCAGTATTCGCATTGATCGGGAACGGAACGCCTGTAATTGAGCGGAAACCGTGATTGGTAACGAGGATGTCATAGAAACGATTCAGTTCCAAAGAAGCGGGAACGGCAATCAAGAGCGGATATGTTCCGAATTGCCGGCCGAATGTCATGGGTTTTGAATTTTCAGAGTTTTCGGCGACTTCCATGAAAACGTCTTTCAAAACGGTTCCGACCGGAACGACGCGCTGCAGCATTGGCAAATCAATCGTTTTTCGGATTTGCTCTTTGTGCGCGCGGAAGAGTTTTTCATTTTTGAAATCAGAAACATTGGAATCGGAAAGCGGCGTTTTCGGAAAAACCATCACTTGACGGAGATTAATTCTTCGAACCATCAGTCCTTCATCATAAATCTGTTTGAGAAAATCGTAATTGAGCTGATATGTTTTTTTGGTTTCGCCAAGCAACCCGTAAACAAAATTAATGCCGGGCAGAATTTTGGGCATTCCGTTCGCGCCGCGTTTCGAACCGATTTCATTGACAAGGCGGATGGCTGCCAATACTTGGTCCGGCGTTGCTTTTAACCCGTTTGCGGCAATCACGGCCGGATCGGCGCTTTCAATGCCCATCGCAATCACATCGCCGGGCGTATGATATTTGACAATCGTTTCGAGAATTTCACGCGATTCGTCCGGATATTCGGCAATCGTTATCGGATTTCCGTTATCCATGTGAAGCGTTTGTAAATCGGGCGCAACGCGGCGAATTCCGGAATAAAGTTTTTCAATGGCTTTCGGATTCGGTTTGAGATTTGCGCCGCCGTCATCAATGCCTTTGTACGCGAATAAATCGGGTTGGCGACCGATTCTGAAATGGCGGACACCGTTGTTGTAAAGCAATTCGGTTTCGGCAACGATGTCTTCTTCATCACGGAAATCGGGTTTGCCGTAAAAAGCTTCCGTGCAGAAAGAGCAATGCTTTTTTCGGCCGCAGCCGCGGCAGGTTTCAAGCTCGCAGATCACATTCGGGAAATCGGGATGCTGTTTGACGATGAAAGCGCCTTTTTGAGACCAGCCCGCGATTTCTGACGCGGTTCTGTAACGGTGAGCAGAGGCTGTGTTTTCGGAATTATTTGAAAAATAATCGTAAACAAAACTTTCGATGTCTTTTTGAGCGACCATGACGCCGTCCGGAAGAAATGAAAGTCCTGTTGCCGCAATGCCGCCTTCACTGGAATAGCCGAGACGGATCGGACCGCCGAGAATTTTAATGCCGCCTGAGAGACGGAAAAGCGCGCGGATTTCCTCGGCCGTAATCGGCATTCCTCTCAGATATTTTCCGGGAACGGTCATGCCTGAAATAATGATGAAAACGTCGGCGGCTTTGAATTGTTCGGTCAACGTTTTGCCGGAAGCGCGAACGGCATCGATTGTAAAATAAGAAATGTCATCTTCATTGAAACCGGCATCGATTAAAGCGCCGGCGGTGTATCTCGGATAAGGAGAAAGATAAGGCGGAACGCCGAAGCAGGCGGGTTCATCCACATAACCGTCTAAAATAATCGCTTTCATACTTGGTTCCTTATCGTTTTCTGAGTGATAATGCTTGATTTATAATGTTTTTCTTGTCAAATGAATACCTTTATTTATTTATCTATCTATTTTTTCGTTTATGCCTACAATCGGAATTGCCGACACAACTTTTGCCCGCTACAATATGGGCGCCGCTGCGATTGACGAGCTCAAGCAGCATACAACCGCAAAAATCATCCGCGTCACGGTTCCGGGAATCAAAGATTTACCCGTCGCCGCCAAAAAACTGATCGAAGAGCAGAATTGCGACATCGTGATGGCACTCGGAATGCCGGGCGCAAAAGCGCAGGACAAAACATGCGCGCACGAAGCGTCGCAGGGAATTATTATGGCACAGCTGATGACGAATAAACACATCATTGAAGTGTTCGTTCACGAAGATGAAGGGCGCGACGACAAAGAACTGGCTTTTTTAATGAACAGCCGATCACGCGAACACGCTCTCAATGTTGTGAAAATGCTTCAGTCGCCGGAACAGCTTGTCAAAGAAGCCGGAACGGGACAGCGTGAGGGATTCGCCGACGCCAAACCGGTCGGGCGTTAATCGGGTGTTAATCAAGGTTAAAAGTGTTAAAAGTGTTAATAATCAGGTATTAAATAAAAATCTCATTAAATCGGTGATTTCATGATTATCTTTTTTGCCGCTGTCAGCAAACAAAACATCAGGGATTTTGAAAACGGCAGTATTGCCAAAGACCGTTTCATCGACATTCTCGTCGTATCTGATAGAATCGGTCTTTCACAAATCGATCGCGCCGCCAATATTTTGGCAAATGATGACGAATTTTCCGAATACTATGAAATCATGGGAAGCGGTGAAATTCTCGCGGGCGGCGACGGCAACGCGCTGATTATTGACCCCGTTTCATTTGAATATGAAAACGAAGAAGACGGCGGTGGTTTTGAGGTATGTGATCCTGCCGTTTACATGACAAATGATGAAGTGAAAAAGGCCGCCGGAATTTTGTCGGAAGTGAATGAAGCGACATTTCGGGAAGCGTTTGACGCCAAAATGAAAAAACTGACGAAACGGAGCTTTTTGAATCGGAAGAAAAAGGCGCTCAAAGAAAATGCGGGCGATATTTTTGAAATGCTTTGGAATGAATTGGACGCTTTGAAGAAATTTTATGAAAAGACGGCAGCGACAGAAAATTATGCCGTTATTTTTTCGATTTATGAAGATGAAGACTTTGAATAAAATTCTGAATTAAATATTTATCAAATTACTTGTTACATGATTACAATTTACAAATCAAATATACAAATATAAAAGGAGAAAACAAAAATGACAATTAAAATCGGATTCGTCGTTGCCGAATTCAACAGAGACATTACGTACCAAATGGAAATCTTAGGCGAAGAACACGCCAAATTCCTCGGCGCCGAAGTCACCGAAAAAATTTACGTCCCCGGCGCTTATGACATGCCTCTTGCAATCAAAAAATTGCTTGAAAACAAAGACATTGATGCCGTCGTTACCGTCGGCTGTGTCATTGAAGGCGACACAAGCCACGATGAAGTCGTTGTCGCTCAAGTCACAAGAAAGATGACAGACTTATCCCTCGAATACGGAAAACCTGTCGCGCTCGGCATTTCCGGCCCGGGAATGACACGCATGCAGGCAATGGAACGCATGGATTACGCCAAACGCGCTGTCGAAGCGGCTGTTAAGTTGGTTCAGCGCGTCTGAATTTAATTTTAAAAACGATTTCATTTTCTTTTTCTTTTTTACTTTTATTTTTTAAGACATTTTCAAATTCAAAAGAATAGAAGCTTTTTTTGAATATTAATTTTCAATAGAGGAACACTGTTTTATTTCAAGTTAATAAAACCCGAAACAACCACCCGCTAATTTTCATTCCGATCTGAGCAAAGCGAAGAGAGGAATGGAAATTTGCGGATTCGTACTCAGCCGATACAGCAAAAATGAGAAACAGATTTTCAATGAATATTTTCTGCGTTGCATTTGCTTTGCTGCGTGCATCTGTTTTGCTGCGTGCATCTGTTTTGCTGCGTGCATCTGTTTTGCTGCGTGCATCTGTTTTGCTGCGTGCATCTGTTTTGCTGCGTGCATCTGCGCTTTTTTATAGCAGCCGTTCGCTTCGCGAACGTGGGCACTGCTACCTTACCATTTCCGTTTTGCTGCTGCTACCTTACCGTTCCCGTTTTACTGCCGCTACCTTACCGTTTCCGTTTTGCTACTGTTACCCTACCGTTTCCATTTTGCTGCTGCCTGCCGGCACCTGCCGCTGCGCGCGAACAGCACAATTTTTACAAAACCAAAAAAAGCACCCCAGGCATTTACAAAAACAAGAAAATCATCCCCGATTTTTACAAAAATACGAAACCGGACTTTGACTATTACAAAAAACAAGAAAAACGATTCCTGTCTTTACAGAAATTATATCATTAAACTTCATCCAACCGATTTTCAGCCGAAACAATTTTATTAATTCTCAATTTCATGAATTCAGTGCAATAATTATTATTACAGTGAGTAATATCTGTCAGCAAGATTCAATTCAATTATTCAATCAGTGGTTTTGTTGACTTTTTAAGGTGCGGAAAATGATTTCATCCAGAATAGAACGTGTTGAAGAATCGGCGACGATCAAATCCTCCAAGAGAGCGAAAAACTTAATCGCTCAAGGCGTTGACATCATAAATTTTACACTCGGCGAACCAGATTTTGATACGCCGGCAAATATTATTGAAGCAACCCACCGCGCCATGCTGGCCGGTGAAACACACTATTCTGCAGGACCCGGAATTCCGGAACTCCGAACCGCAATCGCCGACAAATTGAGAAGCGAAAACGGCATACCGACAGCAGCCGAAAATGTCATGGTTACGCCCGGCGCGAAGCTTGCCATTTTTGAAGCCATGATGACATTGATTGACGACGGCGATGAAGTCCTTTTATTTGACCCGGCATGGGTTTCATATGACGCGTGCGTTAAAATGGCAGGCGGCAAAACCGTTTGGGTGGAAACCGATCCCGACAGAAATTATCGGTCTGCTCGGGATTTATCCGAATACATCACCGACAAAACCAAAATGATCGTCATCAATACGCCCTGCAATCCGACAGGAACCGTTTATGAAAAAGATCAGCTTCAGGAAATCGCTGATTTAGCCATCGATCACGACTTTATGGTGATGGCTGATGAGATGTATGAAAAAATAATTTACGATAAAAAGAATTACAGCATCGCTTCTTTTGACAATATGCATGACCGCACCATCACAATTAACGGATTTTCAAAAGCATACGCGATGACCGGCTGGCGTCTCGGCTACATGGACGCGCCGCCGCATATTTTTAAGAATCTGGAAAAAATCCAAAGCCATACCATCAGCAACGTCACGACATTCCTTCAGTACGGCGGCGTTGAAGCACTCACCGGTCCTCAAGATGAACTTCATAAAATGCAGGCCGCATTTAAAGAAAGAAGAAGCGTGTTGGTTGAAGGTCTTCGAAAACTCGGCTTGAAATGTACCATGCCTGACGGTGCTTTTTACGCTTATCCCGATGTCAGCGAATTCGGAACCGGCGAAGAAATCACAGACAGATTGCTTGAAGAAGCAAACGTTGCCGTGTCTCCCGGAATTGCATTCGGTGAATCCGGCAAAAATAATATTCGTATTTCTTATGCGGCCTCCGTTGAGCGCATCCAAGAAGCGCTTATTCGAATGGAAAAAGTTTTCAAATAACCGCTGCAACAAATATTTGCAGCAAATATTTACAACAAATATTTGAAACATATGTAATCATGACAAATAAAGGAGTCAGCAGATTCCGATTATAGTCAGTATTACATATGATACCTTTTTGTATTACAAAACTGTTTTAAACGAAAAATCACATTTTGAATCATCAAAATGGAAAGGAAGATAACAAATGCCTCATTCGGAAATCCCGTGGGAAAAAATTGCTGTTTTTGATGTCAATCACGGCGGTCTGTCGATTGCAAAGCAACTGGCAAAACACGGCATTGCAGCGACTGCTTTTGATGTCTACCAAAAAATGCCGCCCGAAAAAATGAAAGAATTCGCCGATGAATCAAACATTTCGGTGACGGCAGATGTTTCGGATTTAACGGAAGATTTTGATATCGTTTGTCTTCCCGTTCATTTAAATCCTGACAATGAATTTTACAAAAAAGCGATTGAACTCGGATTGCCGACCGTTTCTCACCACGAAATCGCCGGCCGGCTTCTTCGAAGCGACCCGAGAATCGCCGACCGTTATTTGGTTGAAATCACAGGCGTTCGCGGCAAAACAAGCACCGCCGTATTGCTTGCACAAATGCTTTCCTACAAAAACCGTGTTCTGTTGCACACCTCGGAAGGAATGACCTTTTGGGACAGCGGCAGCTTCGAGCGAATCGAGCCCGGAATCAGCATCACACCGGCATACATCCCCGATTTGGCGGACATCGCGTTTGAAAGAAAATACACGCCTGACACACTTATTTTTGAAGTTTCCCTCGGATTTACGGGCGCGCAGGACATCGGCATTTTAACAGAAGCGCAACCGGATTACATGATTGCGGGCGGCGCATTGACATCAACCGATGCCAAAACCAAAATGATCAGCCGCTCCAAAGAAGGAAGCATTTTCGTCATCAACTATGATGATTTGGAAACCATTGAAAATTATATCCGTGAAGATCAGGACTTGGTCGTTTTTGATGATTACGGAACCGCCGTTGAAGAAAAAACGCCGACGGACGTTTATGTCAACATCACCACAGGAACAGATGAAGAACCGGTCGCCGACGTTGAATCCTCAAGAACCGGTATTTTTTTCAGAGCGCCGCTGAGTCCGGGATATGACGTTAATTCATACAGAACAGCCATGGCAGCAGCCGTTGCCGCCGCTTTGGAACTTGACGTTCCCGAATCGCAGATCATTGAAGTGATTTCGGGTTTTGAAGGCGTTAAAGGCAGGATGCGCGAATACGAAGAAAACGGCCGCCAAATCCTGGATAATTCCAACTCGGGGCTCACGATTGAAACCGCGGAAACCGCGATTAAATATATGCTTGAAAAATACACGGACAAAAAGTCGCCGGAGTATGATTCAAGCCTTTCAAGAGACGTAATTCTTATCATCGGCGAAGAAGAAAAAACGGTTTGTGAAGGATTGGAACCTCACGATGTTGAAGAATTAATTGTAAATTATAAAGATGAAATTCAAAATTTAATTTTGGTCGGCGAGCGGATGAAACCGTTGCAGAAAAACAATGCCGATCAAGAAGAAGCACTTGAACAGACGGAAGATGAAATTTTCAATAAAGCCATATGTGCCGGCTCATTTAAAGAAGGACTTCAAAAAGCCGTTGAAATTTCAAAAGAAGGCGACATCATCATTGCCGCAGTCAAATGCTTCAGATAACGATAAAAGGCTGAAAAATGACGGAAAAAGAAAAATTAATTATTCACCCGAGGCCGAGCTCAATTGTGGCCTCGCTTTACACGCTTCGCGATTTGAATGTGGATGTCGCGATTTTGCACGGCCCGCCCGGCTGCTCTTTTAAACACGCCCGATTGCTTGAAGAAGACCGTCTCCGCGTTTTGACAAGCGCAATGGATGAAAATGATTTCGTCTTCGGCGGACGGGAAAAATTGGAGCGGACAATTGACAAAGCCATCGAACTGTTCAGCCCGAAAACAATCGCCTTGGTCGGCACCTGTACCAGCATGATTATCGGCGAAGAGCTGACAGATTCGGCAGCGTACGCGCCTGACGGCGTGGATGTCATCTGCGTTGAAACGCATGCAGGCTACGCCAACAACACCGACGGTGTCATTTCCGTTCTGGAGCCTGCCATGGAATGCGGCATGATAACGGCGGAAGAACTGGAGCGTCAGCGCCGTTTGCTCACGGAAGCAACGAATGTTGAGATTCGGCACGGTGCCGCCAGCAAAGGATATTTGGCGCCCTCCCGCGGCGACATCAAATACAAAGCGGCCGAAAAGTTGATTGAATTAATCCGAAGCGGTAAAAAAATAGTCGGCATCTTAAACGCCAAAAAAGAAACGGCTTACATGTTTGCAGATGAATTGATTGCGCTTTACGAAACGGCAAGGCTTTTCGGAATGGAAGAAAACATCACGATTTTTTCAAACACCGATATCACCCTCGGTTTACCGCGTGTGAAAGAACACGCCGTCAACGTGATGAAAGCGTTTGACGAGCAAAGCGTTCCCGTTCACGAAATTATCGGCGGATTGGATGAATATGCCGTCACGGCCGGCAATGTGAAAGATTTGATTTTAAACAAATACGGCGGCTTTGACGTAGCTGTGATTGCCGGTGTTCCGCATGCGTTGCCGATGGAAGCGTTTGCCGGAATGGAACTCTTTTCAATTACAAACGGCCCGAGACAAGTCGCGCCGCTTAAAGACATGGGCCATCAGCATGTGATGGTGGAAATTGATCTGCATCCGCAGACGCTCGGCGTGACAAAAATCGTTCCGTCAGAATTCGGCGACACGCTTCGTGCGGTGGCGACCGATGTTATGGCAGCGGAAATCGGAGAGAAAAAATGAAGAAGATTATTGCAATTTACGGAAAAGGCGGCATCGGAAAATCCAGCACGGCATCCAACATCGCGGCGGCCTGCGCGATGAACGGCAAAAAGGTGATGCTTATCGGCTGTGATCCGAAGAGTGACTCCTCTATCACACTGCTCGGCGGCAAGCGGATTCCGACGGTTTTAGACGTTTTGAGGGAAAAGAAAAACGTTGAAAAGGAAGACGTAATTTTTGAAGGATTCGGCGGCGTCAAATGTATGGAAGTCGGCGGTCCCGAGCCCGGTGTCGGCTGTGCCGGCCGCGGTATTATTGTCGCGATTGAAACGCTGAAAAAGATTTATCCCGAATATTTGGACAATGATTTGATTATTTACGATGTCCCTGGAGACGTCGTTTGCGGCGGTTTTGTTGCGCCGATTAAAAAAGGATTCGTCAATGAAGTTTATGTTTTGACATCGGGCGAATACATGCCGCTTTATGCCGCCAATAATATTTGCCGCGGTTTTAACAAAATCGGCATGGAACTCGGCGGCATCATTTGCAATTCAAGAAACGCCGACCGCGAAAAAGAGCTGGCAGAAGAATTTTCAGACAGAATCGGAAGCAAACTTATCGGTTACATCCCGAAAGACCCGCTCGTTCAAAGCTGTGAACGCGACGGCTTTTCCGTCCTTGAAAAAGCACCGGATTCCGAAATTGCCGGCGTTTACAAACAATTGGCAGAAGATTTGCTCGCCAACACCGACCGCGTGAAGGCAACCCCGCTTGACGACGATGCACTCAGAGAACTGTCAAAAAAATACAGCGACTGAGAGACACAGTGATCGGGAGATGCAGCGACTGAGAGATGCAGTGACTCATATTTATTTTTTTATTTTATAAAACAGGAGATTAAATTATGACATCCGACAACCGTCAGATTCCGAGAATTTTGATATCGGCAGACCGCTCCTCATCAGGAAAGACGACCATTTCAATGGGTATTATGGCTGCATTGAAAGCGCAAGGCTACGTCGTCCAACCGTTCAAGGTCGCGCTCGATTACATTGATCCGGAATACCACACGGAAATTGTCGGGCGCCGCTCCCGAAATTTAGACGGTTACCTGATGGAAGAAGAGGGAGTCATTGATGTTTTTACCCACGCCTGCAATTCAGAAGAAAACGACGGCAAACCCGCAGATATCGCCGTGATTGAAGGCGTTCGCGGCCTTTATGAGGGTCTTACCGCCGACACCGATATGGGCAGCACGGCGCAGATTTCAAAAATGCTGAAATGTCCCGTCATTATGGTGATAAACGCCCGCAGTATGACCCGTTCATGTGCCGCGCTCATCAAAGGTTTTGCGTCATTTGATTCCGATGTGAATATTGCCGGCGTCATTTTGAACAATGTCGGCAGCCAAAGACATGCCGATAAAGCGGTAACCGCAATTGAAAGCACAACTGGAATTCCGGTCATCGGCGTTGTTTACAGAAATCCCGATTTGGATTTATGGATGCGCGAACTCGGTTTAATTCCGATTCCTGAAGGGCGAAAAACCTATGACCGTTTTGCCGAAAGAATTCGAATTATTGAAAACACTGTTCGTGACAGCGTTGATTTAGAGAAACTGATTCAAATTGCAAACACGGCCGGACCGATAACGCCGCCTGCCAAAAGCCGTTTTGAAGAACGGCAACCCGCTGCCGGAGAAATACCGCCGAAAATCGGCGTGGCTTTTGATGAAGCTTTTAACTTTTATTATCCAGACAACATGGATTTACTTCAGGCAGAAGGCGCGGAAATCGAGCTTTTCAGCCCGCTTCACGATTCAAAACTGCCGGATGTTGACGCGCTTTACATCGGCGGCGGCACGCCTGAAATTTTTGCTTTGGAGCTGTCGTTGAATACTCCGATGAAAGAAGCGATTGAAGAAGCATCGGCAAAAGGCATGCCGATTTTTGCAGAATCGGCCGGCATGAATTATTTAACCAAAAGCATGACGATAAAAACACGCGATGCGCCGGATGTCACGTTCGATATGGTCGGCATTTTTGACTGTGACACCGTTTACGGGAGCGGCAAACGCATTGTAACATATACAAACGGTGTTTTTGAGAAAGATACGCCGATCGGAAAAAAGGGAAACAAGTTCATCGCCCATGAATTCCATCACTCAATTTTAGAAAACATTTCAGATGACATTGAATATACGATTGACGTGACGCGCGGCATCGGCATTAAAGATAAAAAAGACGGAATGATTGTTAAAAACACAATCGGCACATACATTCACTATCATGGTTCGTCTTACACGGATTTTGCAAAAGATTTTGTCGAAAGTGCGCGCAAATATCATAAATATCAATCCGGCAAATGAAAAAATAAAGTGAGAGAAATAAAAAAAATCAAAAACAGAGCAAACAGATAAAAAGAAAACAATAAGAGAAGAAAATATCTCAAAAAACGATTTGTTAACTTGAATAGAATAAAAAAAGAAAAAGAATATATACCTATTCGCAGATACTTTTGATTAAGGACTAAAAATTAGAGCGTTTAAGAGTCTTTTAAAAAACAAAATTTAGAATAATAAATAATATTCAAAAAAATAAAAACGGTTTAAAAACGGGCCATTGGAGCGAAAACAATGGCAACATTAAATAAATTTTTAAAAACGATAATTTGCATTGCAATATCAGCTGTGCTGGTATTTTGTCTGATGTTATTCCCGCTTGTATTGGGAGATGAAACAACAGCAACCGTCAAATTTTATTCTGACGACAAACTTTACAATACCCAAACGGTGACTGTAAGTGAAACAGTGTCTGTCCCGACAGCACCGCCTCTCCCCGCCGGAATGATTTCGTTTGTCGGCTGGTCTGCAGATAAAAACGGATTAGAGAATATATACGACTTTTCAACACCGGTTACAGGAGACATGAGTTTATACGCTCAGTTCTCCGACGAATATTTAATCTCCTTTAAAGATGCGAGCGACCACATCTACGAAACACAACTCGTAAAAGCCGACGGATATGCCGAGCAGCCTGAAACGCCGCCGGTCAAAGAAGAAAGCTTGTTTTTATACTGGACAGTGGAAGACAGCGATGAAATCTATTATTTTGATTATCCCGTCAACAGTAACATTGTTCTGACCCCAAATTACGGCAGCGCGTATTGGGTTTCATTTGAGTCCATAAGAGGAACGCCTGTTGCAAGTCAAACGGTGGAAGAAGGTAAAACCGCAACCAAACCCGCGAATCCGACTCGAGAAGGATATACATTTTCCGGTTGGAGTATTGACATGAATACGGGTCCGAGCGATACATGGAATTTATTTGATTTTTCACAGCCGATTACCAAATCCATCATACTGTATGCGATTTGGAAACCCGACCCTTCAAATATGCCTGAAGTTGAAGTCGTTATTTGGAAAGAAAAAGATGGATTGCCGTTTGAATTTCTCGAAATGGATCCGAACAATTACGTTTACCACGATTCCTATTATATGGAAGCACTTGCCGGTTCAGTCGTAGAATTAACGGAGAATGATATCAAAACAATGGCAGAAGATAAAATCCCGCCGGCCAGTTATTATAAAGGATCTAACCCCACCGTTATCAAAGAAAACGGAACAACCATAGATGTGTATTATGCCAATACGATTTACAATGTTTCTTTCGATTTAAACGGCGGAATATTGGTCAAGGGACAAATAAACAACAATTATACAGCCGAAATTAAATCCGGAATGAATTTGGAAACAGTATGGCCTGTAAACGAAAAAAATTATTTCTATATGTATAAAAACAACTATGTTTTTTACGGATGGGAACCGCCTTCAAATTTGAACCCCGATATGATTAGCGATAATGAAACAGGTCCTGTTATTTGGGCATCAACCCCTGTTATTTGTACACCGGATATGCTTCCGAATCCTGGAAACGGTTTACGAGATGATAATTTCACGGTAAAAGCAAACTGGATAAGCAACTCGAGCAGCACAAATGTCACTTTAAATTACATGTTTGAAGCATTCCCAGGAGAAATGCCAACCGGAGAACTTGGAGTGGATTTCGTCATATATGATGATAAAATCTATTTCCGCGACTCACGCTATGATCAGTCGACTGCAATAACAAAATACACCTCCTTTTTCGCAAAAAAAATTGATGGGATGGAACCGGTTCAAAAAAACGCGATGAAATTAAATTCCGTAACAAAACAATTGGAAACAAATGCAATCGGAGCTCCCGACCAATATTTGCTTTATGACCGCCTGCGCTACAATTTGGAATTTAATGCAATGGGCGGAGATGCGCCTGCAAACATGACCGGCATTCCGACAGGGCAACCTTTGAGTACTTTAGCAATCGAAGCTCCGACATGGGCCGAGCATGATTTTGTCGGCTGGTATGAAGATGCCGGTTTCAATAAACCTTTTGATTTGAATAATTCAACGATGCCGAGTCATAATGTCGTTTTGTACGCGCGTTGGGAAACAGATGATTTGACTGCAACATTTTATGATAAGGAAGGCGGCACTGTCTTAGGCACTCAGCATATTGCATCGGGCGATACCGTTCATACCCCTGAACACAGCGATCCGCACTACAGAATAATCGGAGACGCATACGAAGATTTGGGAATTTTCAAAGGCTGGTATCATACAAAACCAAACGGCTTGGTTGTCCCATATGATTTTTCGAGCGAAGCCATTTATGAAAATATTGATTTGTACGGAATGTATCAAGTTGATGGCTATAAAATTATTTATGATAAAAACGGCGGAACAGGAGACGCTCCGATTGATAATGGCGTGTATAAGTTGAATGTTTTGGCGGAAGTAAAAGATGCTCAACTGACAAAGGATAACAAATCGTTGGCAGGATGGCAGGAAAAAGGTAAACCGGGAACGATTTATTATCCGGGTTCATTTATTGAAATGTACGGCAACGTTAATTTTGAAGCCGTTTATACAGGAAGCGGGCCTTTAACGGACATTATTTACAACTCGAATTTCGGGGAAACACCTGAAATTATAACAGACCAGGCTTCAGTCGGCGACATATATCAAACAAAAGATGAAAACACATTCATTCGACCAGGTTACTATTTGGTAGGATGGTATGAACAGATTGATGATCTTGATTTGTCTTACATCCCGGGACAGACTATGACTGTTCCGCCCGGTGGGGCGACGCTCTATGCACATTGGGAACATGACGGTGACACATTTTATAACGTGACATATGACGCAAACACGGGAACAGGCGGAACGACGATTCAAGGGCTCCTTCCTGATGAACCGTATACTGTTTTAGATGATTCGGAAAGCGGCGCAAATGTTCAAAAACCGGGATTCAATTTCCTCGGTTGGAGTGAAAATTCAACGGCGGAAACGCCCGATCCAAAATACGACCCCGGAAAAACAATCTGGCCCGCAGATAATTTGACGCTTTATGCGGTGTGGAAACATGATGATACGACGTATTATAACGTGACGTACAAAACAAACGGCGGAACGGGAACCGATTACACAGTGTCTGTCATTCCGGGAGATGAACATACAATTGTCACGAACGGAACGGCCAATATGTCAAAGTACGGATTCGTGTTTGAAAACTGGACGGAAAATGCGGACGGATCAGGAACGGTTTACACGGTCGGTGAAACCGTAACGCCGACAGATAACATGACGGTGTACGCGAAGTGGAAACATGACGAGACGACGTATTATAACGTGACGTACAAAGCAAACGGCGGTACGGGAACCGATTACACGGTGTCTGTCATTCCGGGAGATGAACACACAATCGTCACGAACGGAACGGCCAATATGTCAAAGTACGGATTCGTGTTTGAAAACTGGACGGAAAATGCGGACGGATCAGGAACGGTTTACACAGCCGGCGAAACCGTAATGCCGACAGATAACATGACGGTGTACGCGAAATGGAAACATGATGATACGACGTATTATAACATAACATACAAAGCAAACGGCGGAACGGGAGCCGATTACACGGTGTCTGTCATTCCGGGAGATGAACACACAATCGTTACGAACGGAACGGCCAATATGTCAAAGTACGGATTCGTGTTTGAAAACTGGACGGAAAATGCGGATGGATCAGGAACGGTTTACACAGCCGGTGAAAACGTAACGCCGACAGATAACATGACGGTGTACGCGAAGTGGAAACATGATGAGACGACGTATTATAATGTGACATACAAAGCAAACGGCGGAACGGGAACCGATTACACGGTGTCCGTCATTCCGGGAGATGAACATACAATTGTCACAAACGGAACAGCCAATATGTCAAAGTACGGATTCGTGTTTGAAAACTGGACGGAAAATGCGGATGGATCAGGAACGGTTTACACAGCCGGTGAAAACGTAACGCCGACAGATAACATGACGGTGTACGCGAAGTGGAAACATGATGAGACGACGTATTATAATGTGACATACAAAGCAAACGGCGGAACGGGAACCGATTACACGGTGTCCGTCATTCCGGGAGATGAACATACAATTGTCACAAACGGAACAGCCAATATGTCAAAGTACGGATTCGTGTTTGAAAACTGGACGGAAAATGCGGATGGATCAGGAACGGTTTACACGG
>NZ_SNYS01000005.1:447128-447654 GCF_004363215.1 Methanimicrococcus blatticola
TACAATTGTCACAAACGGAACAGCCAATATGTCAAAGTACGGATTCGTGTTTGAAAACTGGACGGAAAATGCGGATGGATCAGGAACGGTTTACACGGCCGGCGAAACCGTAACGCCGACAGATAACATGACGGTGTACGCGAAATGGAAACATGATGAGACGACGTATTATAATGTGACATACAAAGCAAACAGCGGTACGGGAATCGATTATACGGTGTCCGTCATTCCGGGAGATGAACATACAATTGTCACGAACGGAACGGCCAATATGTCAAAGTACGGATTCGTGTTTGAAAACTGGACGGAAAATGCGGACGGATCAGGAACGGTTTACACGGCCGGCGAAAACGTAACGCTGACAGATAACATGACGGTGTACGCGAAGTGGAAACATGACGAGACGACGTATTATAACATAACATACAAAACAAACGGCGGAACGGGAGCCGATTACACGGTGTCTGTCATTCCGGGAGATGAACACATAATCGTTATGAACGAAACGGCCAATATGTCAAAGTAC
>NZ_SNYS01000006.1:0-153254 GCF_004363215.1 Methanimicrococcus blatticola
AATGACGGATCGGGTCTGACACAAACGGAACAGAAGTTTGAAACGAATGAAGTGACCCTTAAAACGGCAGCGGAATTCGGATGGACAGTTAACGGGAAAAAGTTTGCAGGATGGACGACAGATGCGGCAGGAAACACACCGGTTGCAGATCCGTTTATTATGCCTGCAGCAGCAACGACGGTTTACGCGAAATGGGCAGATGCAACAGAATACGCATTAACCTACGACAAAAATGACGGATCGGGTCTGACACAAACGGAACAGAAGTTTGAAACGAATGAAGTGACCCTTAAAACGGCAGCGGAATTCGGATGGACAGTGGACGGAAAGAAGTTTGCAGGATGGACGACAGATGCGGCAGGAAACACACCGGTTGCAGATCCGTTTATTATGCCTGCAGCAGCAACGACGGTTTACGCGAAATGGATCGCCGAATCCGACATCAGATACACCATCACATACAACCCGAACGGTGCCGATGGAACACCAACCCCTGTTGAAGAAATCTATGGTTTCAAAGAAAACGTAAGAATTTACAACGCAGACGAACTCGGCTTTGCCAAATCAGGCGAGACATTCACCGGCTGGAACACAGCAGCAGACGGAACAGGCACAACCTACCACATCAACCAGATGTTTGTAATCGAAGACGATTTAGAATTGTATGCGCAATGGTCAACAGAGAGTTTGTTCCGTGTCAACTACCATCCGAACGGAGCCGATAACGCTCAAGACACGAATCCGATGATTGTTTACTACAAAGATACGGAAAAAGCGGCCATAACACCTCCGGGTGAAACAGAAACCGGATTCAAAAAATTGAATATGAAGTTGAGCGGATGGAGTAAAACGACCACCGGAGAAGTTCTTTACAGAGCAAGTCAATCAGCAGATATGAGCTTAGAAACAAGTCCGTTAGACTTGTACGCTTGCTGGACCCAGGGAGACTACAAAGTCACATATACAACAGACGGAAACCTTGAATCAGACGGCGACCAGCTTCCGGAAGGAAACTGGTACGATGAAGATGAACGTGTTGATGTTTCAAAAGGAACGGACATGATCAGAGTCGGTTACGAATATAACGGGTGGAAAGCAAATACATTCGTTGATGTAGACCCGAGCAGTACAACTGATACGTTCACAGGTGATGGAACAGAATACTTCTACATGCCTGCTCAAGATGTGACCTTAAAAGCAGAATGGGTGGATCGAACGGGTGAAACATTCACCGTCATGTATGATGGAAATGGTTATTCAGGCACCGGAATTCCGTCAGATTCAACCTCGTACAAGTACAACGAAAAAGTAACTGTTGAAAGCCATACTATGTCTTACAGCGGCTACAACTTCGTCGGTTGGTCAACAGAACAAAACGGCGGAACGGTTTATCAGCAGGACCAGGAGTTCAGAATCACTAAAGATACGACACTCTACGCCAAATGGTCTAAGACAGGCGGTAACAACGGCGGAAACGACAATGGTTCAGCCGAAGTTGTTGATCCGGAGCAGCCGGAAAAACCGCACCCACCGGAAAAACCGGATGTGCCTGACAAACCCGGAAACTCTGATGAATCGACGCCCGGATATGAAGACAATGACAATGCCGGAACAATAGCATTAATATTCGTGATTGCTTGGATGACAATTGCAATTGCAATATTTACATACAGATGGCGTGACGAAGATGAAAAAGACAGAGAAAACCGTTAAGCAACGGTTTTCTCAAATTATTTTTGCTTTTCTTTTGATTTTCTGATTTGTCTTTATTTTATTTCATTTTTTGATTCAGTTTTCTTTTTTTGTATTCCCATTTAGTTTTTTGTTTTATTCTCTGAATCTTTTTTTGTTTTATTCTCAGATCTTTTTTCTGTTTTATTGTCTGATTTTTCGGTTTTAATTTCTATAGCAGATTTATTTACCATCAAGTTCTAATAAACACCAATAAAATTGGTGAAATTATGTCTGTTTTTATTCTTCTCAATTGTAAAACCTATGACGAGGGAACCGGTGCAAACGCTGTTAAATTGGCGGAAGCTTGTCGTGATGTGGCAGAAAGCGCAGGTGTTGAAATTGCAATCGCGCCGCAGATTCCCGATATTTTTCGCGTCGCGTCTGTGACAGATGTTCCTGTTTACTCTCAGCACATTGACGGCGCGGGTCCGGGAAGCCATACCGGAAAAGTGTATGTGAAATCGATTCAAGAAGCCGGTGCTGTCGGCAGTTTGATCAATCATTCCGAACGCCGCTTAACGCTGGCAGAGATTGAAAGCGCGGCGGAAGCACTTAAAAAGAACGGCATGAAAAGCGTGATTTGTACGAATAATATTGCAACGACGGCAGCAGCAGCAGCAATCGGACCGGAATATGTCGCGATTGAGCCGCCGGAATTAATCGGATCCGGAATTCCGGTTTCAAAAGCAGACCCTGGTGTTGTGACCGGCTCTGTTGAAGCGGTGAAAAAGATTAATCCGAATGTGAAAGTGCTTTGCGGTGCCGGCATTTCAAAGGGCGAAGATTTGAAAGCGGCGTTGGAACTCGGGTCTGTCGGTGTTTTGCTGGCATCCGGCATTGTGAAAGCAGAAGATCCGAAAGCGGCGCTTTATGATTTGGTTTCATTGATTTAATGAAAAATGAAATTCGAAAATTGAGGGAGGGAAGAGTGTGAGAGTGTTATTGATCGGCGGCTTTTTGGGAAGCGGTAAAACAACGACGGTTTTGAAACTGATTGACAAACTGACGGCCGACGGTAAAAAAGTGGCTTTGATTGTGAATGAAGTTGGTGAAATCGGCATTGACGGCGAAACACTTGAAACGGCGGGCATTCCTTCCAAAGAACTCACAAACGGCTGTATTTGCTGTTCTCTTGTGATTAACCTCAGGATTACGGTTTCTGAAATTGCAGATATTTACAATCCCGATATTTTAATCATGGAGCCGACCGGTTTGTCTTTTCCGAGCCAGATTCGGGACGAGCTTTTGAACATGAATGTGATGATGTCTTTTGCACCGGTTGTGACGCTCGTTGATGTTTCGAGGCTGACGGCGGAAATGAATCAGATTCCGAAATTTGTGGAACAGCAACTGAAGGAAGCTGAAATTATCGGCATCAATAAGATTGATTTGGCGGATGAAGACAAAATCAAAAGCATTGAATCCTTTTTGGACGAAATGAATCCGGACGCTTACATGATGCGTATGTCAGCGGTAAATGATGACGGCGCGGTTGACAAGCTTTATGAATTGCTGATGCGCGAAGGGGAGGAGACCGTCAGCATGATTGATGCGGGAAAAGAGCCGAAATCAAAAGTGACGGAGAGTTTGAATTCGATTGAAATTTCAAACGTCAGTACTTATTCGGGATTATACAAAGCGTCCGGCGAATTGACCGTTAAAAACGCCGGAAAGCTTTTGGAAAACATTATTGCTGCTGTCGGCGCGGAAATTTCAAACGTCAATCCGTCTTTTGTCGGCCACGTCAAGATGGCGGTCAAAGTGGATGACACGCTTGTGAAAGTCAGTCAAACGGCAGGCGCCGATGACAGAAAAATTGAAGCAGAATATATTCAGCAGGAAAAAACGGAGAATAACGGCAATTACGAACTGCGCTTTTTAGCCGCGGTAACAAATGTCAAAAAAGAGAAGCTTGAAGAAATTATTGATCAGTCCGTGAGCATTTTCTTATCAGCGAAAAAACTGACTTTTGAAAAACAGATTTTAAAAGACGACTCGAAAAAACCGATTGTCCTGTAATAAAAAATCAAGTACAAGGGAGATTTAAAATGCAGAACCGAATGAAAACACATCAACTTACAGAGAAAGAAATCAATGATTTATTGGCCTACTCAATGGTCGGCCGGCTGGCAACTGTCAGTGCCGACGGGATTCCATACGTTATTCCCGTTCATTTCGCTTACGAAAATCAAAAAATCTACATTCACGGCTTGATTAAGGGTCAAAAATTGGATAATATTGCCGCCAACACAAACGTTTGTTTTGAAGTCGACCATTTTGAAACATTCATCATGCCGCCCGAAAACTCTCCCTGCGATGTGAATACACAATACCAAAGCGTCATCGTCATGGGAACGGCAAAACTGATCGAAGGTGAAAAAGAGAAGACGGAAGCCTTGAATTATATTGTTGAAAAATACACGCCGCTTCTTGCCGGAATGCCGTTCGGAAACGCAATTAAAGCAACGGCAGTCATTGAAATTACGGTAAAAGAAATTACCGGCAAATATTACAAAGACGAAGCGATAAAACCGCAAGAAATTGTTTTTGAATAATCATAAGAAAAAGGTGATTACATAAAGGAAATAGAATTATCAACGTTAATTAAAGTTGCAAGAGCCTGTTGGACAACAACTGTTGTTTTCTATGCAAGCAAGGCATATCAATTATCAGATGACACTGTGTAGAATATTGGAAACCTCTACGATAGCTTGAAACAAAATTTATTTGAAACAGATGCTTTAATGTTATTGTTAATTATAGGTGTTTTAATAATCTCAATTGCATCACTAATTCTTTTAATTGCATCTTGTATTTTGTTATCTTATCTCGAAAAATGGATAGATGATATCGAAAAAAAGCAAAAAGATGATGAAGTTGTTTTGCTTGAAGAAGATGACTTTTCGGACCGATTGAAAAATTCAGTAATAACCCATCCTTTCCAATATACTTGGGCAGTTATTTTCCTTTCATTACTTGGAATTATTTGGATATTACTGTTATAAGAGATAAATAAAGAAAACAGAATAAGAAAAGGCAATCGCCTTTTCTCTTTTTTAATTAAGTTAAAACAAATTACTGGAAGTATTTGTCTCTGGCAGCGACCATTGCTTTAATGTTTGCTGTCGGGGTCATCGGTGCGATACCGCAGCCGGGTGCGAGAACAGCAACGCCTGCGTCAAGCGCGTGGTTGACGGCTTCGGTGACTTTTGCTTCGTCGCCGCTCAAGAGAACGAACGGACTGGAAACATTGCCGACCATAACAGCGCGTCCTTTTGTCTTTTCGACAGCACCTTTGACGTCTTCAACTTTTTCTTCAACGCTGAGACCTTTGCAGTGGCAGTCGGCCATGTAGTCGAGAATTGCTGTCACGTTACCGCAGACGTGGAGAACGACGGGTGCGTTGACTTTGTCGGCGAATTCTGTGATTGTGCCCATGAGTTTGTCATGGAAGTCCTGCGGGCTCATTAAGTCAGGAGAAGAAACGGGATCAGCGATACAGATAACGTCTGCGCCTGCTTCAACCATCAAGTTTGCGTATTCAATTGCGGCTTCATTTGCAAAAGCATTTGCTTTGGCGAGCGCATCGGGGTTCTTGATGGACCATTTCATATAAGATTTAACGCTGACAAGGTCTGATGCGAGTGTGATCGGACCTTCCATGCCGCCGATGATCGGAACATCGGGGCCGATTCTTGCGCGGATGTCTTTGATTGCTTCAATCACAGCAGGAATTCTGCCGGCGGATTTTAAGTCCGGCTTGGTTGCTGCGTCGAGCATTTCGGGCTTTTCGTACGGGTGAGCGATAACAGAGGGTTGTCTGTTCTTTGTGCCCATGTTGATTTCACAGCCCATTGCTTCTGCGAGAACTGTCAAACAGTACGGAACACGAACAGCTTCAAGGCCTGCGATTTCGTGCGCCGCGATTGCGAGGTCTGCCATCATCTTGGCGTCAGACTGGGATTCCGGCCACGGAGCGTTGACAGCATCCATTAATTCGACAGTACCGGTCTGTGTCACGGAGACGCAGGGTGTTTTCTCAACAGCTTCGCCATTTAAGGCTTTAAGTAAGTTCTCTTTGAGTGTCATGATTTTCAATCCTTCAAAAATTGTCAATTACCCTATAACTTTTAGATTATTAATTGTTACGGACGGGCAATGTAAATTAGCATCCCAAATAGAAAATGACAATGTGATTATAAAAATTTTGTCATACCTTGATTCCGAGAGCAAGACGAAAATAAGAACCGAAAAAGAATGAATTAATAGATGAACGGAATGAAATAAAGAAAGGAAAATGAAAAAAATAATAAATAAAAAAAGATGAGTTTTAAGTTGCTGTCGCCAACGTTTCTCTTCTCAAATTTTCTTCTTTTTCCATCGCCGTCAGCTTCTTCATTTCGCGATAAACGAAAACAAAAGCAATAACCGCCGAAACGCCGTCAGCAATCGGACCGGCATACAAAATACCGTCAATTCCGAAATAAATCGGGAGGATAATAAGCAGCGGAATCAATAAAATGACCTGACGGATCATCGCAAGGAAAATGCCTTTGTGCGACTTTCCGATGGCGGTGAAAAGGATAGATGACGCCGGCTGAATGCCGACGACGATCATCATTAAGAGGAAAATCCGGCAGAAGCGAATGGCGAATTCGAAATAAAGTTCACTGCCGTCACCGAATATCTGAATGATCTGAAGCGGGAACAGTTGGAAGCACAGGAATGAAACAAATGAAATGGCAAGCGAAATGCTGACGACGAGTTTGAAAACTTCTTTTACGCGCCCGTAATTTTTCGCGCCGTAATTGAATCCCGCAATCGGCTGCCCGCCTTGGGCGATACCGATAATAATTGAAATGAAAATCATGCTGACTTTTGAAATAACGCCGGCAACCGCGAGCGGAATTTCACTGCCGTAAACGGACATTGCGCCGTAATAAGTAGCGGTGTTGTTGAGAACGATTTGAACAACCATCATCGCAAGCTGATTTAAACAGCTGGAAGCCCCGAGATAAAGAATCGGCTTAACAATGCCCCATTTTAAAAGAAAATCATTTTTGCCGATTGAAATCGTTTTCATTTTTCTGAAATAAACTGCGGCCATCAAACAGGAAACAATTTGACTGATGACGGTTGCCCAAGCGGCCCCGGCAATTCCCATGTCAAATCCGAAGATAAAAACGGCATCTAAAATGACGTTTAAAACGGCACCGATTAAAAGACAATACATGGAATATTTCGGGCTGCCGTCGGCGCGAATCATGTTGCTGGCACCGGTTGAAAAAATCAGGAATAAAATACCGTAAGAGGTGATTGAAATGTATTCAAGCGCGAGCGGGAAAACAAGTTCTGTTGCCCCGAACAGCCCGGTCAGCGATTCCAAAAACAAATGAATCACGATCAGCATCACCAAGCCGGATGCGGTTAACAAAAAAAGCGCGTTTCCGACAACTTTTTTCGCGCGCTCTTTGTTGCCTGCGCCAAGATAAAGATTGAAATTAGAAGCACCGCCGACACCGAATAAAAGACCGAGTGCCGTTGCAATCGTTACGAGCGGAAACGCCACATTTGTCGCTGCGTTGCCGAGCATGCCGACGCTTTGGCCGATGAAAATTTGGTCAACAATATTGTAAAGAGCACCGACGAGCATCGCAATAACACTGGGAACGGCGAATTTGAACAATAATTTTTTGACATCTTCCGTCCCGAGGATATTTCCTCCCGTATTTGATTTCATCTCGCTCATAACTGTCACCAAAGGTCAATCATTTGTTTTTAAAAAGAAAACGATCGAAAGATCAAAAGAAAAAACAAAATAAACAGGACAAACAAATATTAAGGGTATATAAATACTATCCGATTTCGCATACCTGAACCGCAGAAGAAATCAGTGTAATTGTTATAAAAAAGATGTTATAAAAAAAAGAATTGGCGAACAAAAATTGTTCGCCGGGAGGTTAAAATTAAACAAGAAATCTCTTGTTTCAAAAACATTAAATTTACAAATTGGTTTACAAGCCAGTTTACAAGCTGTAGTTTTCCGGCTTGAAAACGGCGACTTCTTTGGTGTATTTTGCCATGCAGTCTTCGATGAACTTTGAGCTCTCGGTGGGGAGGGCTGCAAGATCTGCTTTGATTTTGTTCAAAGCATTGGTTTCGAATTTTGTCAAAACAAGTTTACCGCCGTCAATACCTTCCTGAACAATAGTGCAGCAGGTTTCTGCGGCTGCTTTTGCGCGGAGGTACGGGTCGTTGCCGTTTGCTGCGATTGCTTCACCGACACGGTAAGCGTTGTCGTAAGCAAGAACGTACGGCTGCGGGTCTCTGTATTTGTCGGAAAGCATGAGCAAGTCTCTGAGGACTTTTTCGTTGCCTGTTCTGAGCGCGGTGTTCATTAAAGCGCAGTCATAGGCGAGGGTTTCAACCCAAACCTGAACAGTTGTACCGCCGAATTCACCGTGGTATTCAACAGATTCGTTGGACCACATGTCACAGCATTGCATTGCGAGGTTACCCATCACGTCAGAGTGTGCGCAGGTTGAGGATTTACCTTCCTGTGTAATCGGGACGCCTGAAATGGCTTTGATGATGATGTTTTCATAACCGCAGTCTTTACCGGGACCGGTTGCGCCTGCTTCATAGGCGGCAAGAGATCTGCCGGCAGAAATGCAGCGGGCAACGATGGCTGTTGTGTGCGCCAAGTTTTTGTCCAAAAGACCGCCTGCAATAAACATAGCGGTGTTGGCTTGAGAACAGTCGGTATCACCGGCAGAAACGACATTGTTTTTCTTGGCAATGTCTGTAATTCCTTGCCAAATGAAATCCATATCGTTTGTTCCGAGAACGCCGATGGAGAAAAGCATACCGGCAGTGTCGTCACGAACGATTGAGTAGTCGAAAACTTCCTTGCCGCCCATGGATTCAATGGACAGAAGGTCAGCGCCTTGTGCAGCACACTGGTCAAAAGATTCCAAGATCTCAGGTGCTTTGGAGCGGAGCGCTAAGTATTCGCGGTCTTCTCTTAAGTCGGCAATGGTGTGTCTGAGAGCACATTTAATGCCGTATTCTTCGTGGTATTCTTCCATGATGGATTTCTGAACATGTGCGACTTCTGCGCCGACGTCGGGCTTTACAGTAAGCTGCTGAACGTGTTCTGTTTCCAAGACGACTGCGGGCGCACCGATCTGGACGAGTCTTGCCATTGAGTCTTTGGTAATTCTTTCATATTCCTTGACGAGTGCTTCTTTGGAAACACTGGCTTGAGGTCTCGGAGCGTAGTTTAATTCAGGAATTGTGTAGCCTGCGCCGATTTCAAGGCCGAGGCCTGCTTTGACGGGGAACTTACATTTTCCGAAAATCATTTCATCTGCGTTGGCGTACGCCATCTTTGTGTATCTGTTAATTGCCATTTTGCTGCCTCCTTAGTGGATGTGGAATTCGTCTCTTAATTTACCGATGTCTGCGCCGTTCTTTAAGATGTGGTTGGCAAACTTGGGTGCTTCTGCTGCTTCTTCGCCGTAAACACCAAGGCTGAAGCTTTCAACGAATTCTTGGTTCACAGCACCGCCGCCGCAAGCGAACGGAATGGTGTAACCCTTTTCAACGAGCTTGTCGTTGACTTCTTTAAAGGCATACATGGTGGTGGTCATTAATGCTGTACCGGTAATCATAACGGGTTTGTGTTCAGCGACTGCTTCAATAACTTCATCTGTCGGAACATCACGGCCGAGGTCGACAACATCAAAACCGTCTGCTCTGAGGAGAGCTGCGACAATGTTTTTGCCGATATCGTGAACGTCACCTTCTGCAACGTGGCAGACAACTGTTCCTTTTGCTTCCGGAATTTCTGCTGTTTTGGTTTTACAGTAGTCGATACCTTCGAGCATAGCGTCAGCAGACATCATCACGTTGGGGAGGAAAATGATACCCTGATCGTAAAGGGCAGAAACCACACCCATACCCGGGAGAAGTGCTTCGTCAATAAGTTTGAGCGGGTCTTTGCCTGCATCTAAAAGAGCGTCTAATGCTTCAATGACGTCATCTTCTTCGCCTTCATAAATGGCGACTGCCACTGCCTTGAGGAGCTCATCTTTCGGATAAAGCTGTTCGGCTGCCTCATCGGGTGTCATGGTTTTTTCCATAGCCACATTGTATCGGACAAGGACATCTGAAATATCTTCTTTTTTAAAGTCTAACATTTTTTCATCCTGCTTTAACAAAATTACACACAACCGCGTTGTAACTCAATACAACGAGGTGAATTTTGCTCTGCTAAGCAAATGTGAATTGATGAGATAGTAGTTAAATTTTATGTAAAAAATACAACGGCGTTGTAATAATTAATCATGATACAAAATTCATACGGCTTTGAAAGAAAAGTTGAGAACAAATAAAACAAAACCATTGCTACACAGCTATATAAAATTATATAAATTTTATTAAAGAGAAAGAAAGAAAATTTGTTTTCGAATTTTTTTAAAAATACACTGAAAAAACCAAACTCAAAAAATGTTCCAAATTTTTGCCGCCGTGAATTTTTTGAAAAAAATAAAAAATAAAATAAATCCAATAACAATAGGACTAAAAATATAATTTTTTCAAAAAAATCAAAAATTTATTTTAATTTTTTTTGCCGTGACTCAAACAAAATAAAGAAAAATGATTCAATGTTTGAAAAATTCAGATGTTTTGAATTGAAAAAACAGACTGTAAAGACGCATTCGTCACGAAGCATAGGAACGACGAGTGAAAACATTGAAAAATAACAAAAATCGAAAATTAACCAAAATTAAAATTAATCAAAATCAAAAATTAACAAAAATTAAAATTAACAAAAATTAAAATTAACAAAAATTAAAATTAACAAAAATCAAAATTAATAAAAATCAAAATTAATAAAAATCAAAATTAATAAAAATCAAAAATGAACAAAAATCAAAAATTAACAAAAATTAAAATTAACAAAAATCAAAAAATGAGGCAGATATATACAATCCGATTTTGAAGAAAAAATAGAAGTAATGCCGAATTTCGGCATCATTAAATCTTTTAATAAATCGATTCATCCGTTAAAGCGGATTAAACCGGCCCATAAACGTTTCGTCTTGAGCATCGTTTTCTTCTTCAGCTCTGCGATAGGCAAAGACAGCAAGAGCGATCACGAATAAAAGAATGACAAACAACGGCTGTACATCGTCTTCATACCCGCCCATGTTGTCATCGTCTGACCCGCTTGTTCCGTCCGTATTGTCACCATTGTCCGGCTGATCGGGACTTTCCGGAATGACAATGGTTCCGCCGCCGTCACCGCCGCCTCCTTTGTTTCCGGCGTCAACGGTCTTGAATGTGAAATCCGGAATCGGGGTATTCATGAGAACATTATTTGACCCTTTAAAGCCCGCAATCGTGTAAGTGTAAGTCGTTGAATGAGCCAAATTCGACAAGTCGTAAGTGACTGTTCTACTATCGGTCCAGACACCGTTACTCAAAACAGCACCGTTATCCAAAGTCACTGTTCCTGTAACACCTGTATTCATTTCGACATCAAATGTGATTGACGCAGAATTCGTATCAATGGCAACGCCTGTTCCGTTCGGAGTAACGCGAATGACATTCGGAGCAACTGAATTCGCCTCTGTCGTGAAGTTAAAGACAGCGTGGGGGGTGACCATCACATTTCCGAATGTATCTTCAAAGTCTTTGATATCGAAAGTGTAAGTCGTTGAATAAGTCAAACCGGATAATGTGTAAGTGATTGTTTTATTCTCATTGCTCCATGTACCGCCGGTCAAAGTTGCACCATTATCTAAAGTGACAGTTCCGGGGAAACTTGCACTTGCATTCATTTTTTTGTTGAATGTGATTGATGCAGTGTTTGTACTGACAGCAACAGTCGTTCCGTTCGGCGACGCGCTGACAGCAATCGGTTGATTTGTGTCGGCTGCGGTTGTGAAATTAAAGACGGCATGTGGAGTGACCATCGTATTTCCGGCAGTGTCTTTAAAGTCTTTAATATCAAAGGTATAAGTCTTTGAATAAGTCAGACCGGACAAAGCGTAAGTGATTGTTTTGCCGTCAGAACTCCATGTACCGCCGCTTAAAGTTGCGCCGTTGTTCAAAGTCACGGTTCCCGGATGAGTTGTATTCATTTTTTTATTGAATGAAATTGACGCGGAATCCGTGGTGATTGCGATGTTTGTTCCGCTCGGGACAGCACTGATGGCAATCGGTTTGGTTGTATCAGGTTCTGTTGTGAAATTAAAATCCGCGTGAGGCGTAACCATATTGTTTCCGGCAGTGTCTTTGAATCCGGAAATACTGTAAGTATAAGTTGTTGAATAAGTCAAATTAGACAAACTGTAAGTGATTGTCTTATCATCGTTGCTCCATGTTCCGCCGGCCAAATTGAGAAGGGCACCATTATCTAAAGTGACAGTTCCGGCGACGGTTGTATCCATTTTTTTATCAAATGTAATTGACGCAGAACTTGCCGTAATTGAAATTCCTGTGCCGTTTGGTGTGGCACTGATTGCATTGGGCGGAATTAAATCAGGTTCGGTTTCGAAATTAAAGACAGTTGGAGGCGTGGCCATGACATTGCCTGCCGTGTCTTCGAAATCGGATATTGTAAAGGTATAGATTGTTGAATAATCCAAATTCGACAAATCGTAAGTGATTGTTTTTTGATCAGCACTCCAAACACCGTTTGCTAAACCGGCTCCTTTATCTAAAACAACAGTTCCCAGACCGTTTTTCATAGGTTCGTTAAACGTAATTGAAGCTTTATTTGTGCTGATTAAGACACCGGTGCCGTTAGGGGTAACCGCCTCAACAATCGGATAGTGCGTATCGGGTTCAGTCGTGAAAGTAAAGGCAGGATCGGGTGTAATCATTAAATTACCGGCAAGATCTTGGAATCCTGTAATTGTGTAAGTGTAAGTCGTTGAATAATTCAAACCTGACAAATCGTAAGTGATTGTTTTTTGACCATTACTCCATGTTCCGCCTGTTAAAGTTGCACCGTCATTCAAAACAACGTTTCCGGGAGTCGCTTTCATGGCTTCGTTAAATGTAATTGAAGCTTTATTTGTACCGATTGCGATTCCGGTTCCTTCAGGATTGACAGCGGTAACATAAGGATGATGAGTGTCGGGTTCGGTCGTGAAAGTAAAGGCAGGACTCGGAGTAACCATTAAATTTCCGTCAGTGTCTTTAAAGCCCGTAATTGTGTAGGTGTAAGTTGTTGAATATGTCAAGTTCGCCAAGGAATAAGTAATGGTTCTACTGTCAGGACTCCATGTTCCGACAGTACCCAATTCAGCACCGTTATTCAAAAACACACTTCCTACAGTTCCCGTATCCATATCCTTGTCAAAAGTGATTGAAACCGAATTGGTTGCAATCGGAATACCCGTGCCGTTCGGCGTGACAGCAGTTACATTCGGCGGAGCAGATTGCGTTGTAAAACTAAAATCAGGACTCGGAGTAACCATTAAATTTCCGTCAGTGTCTGTAAAGCCGGTAATCGTGTAGGTGTAAGTTGTTGAATAAGCCAAATTTGACAAGTCGTAAGTGATTGTTCTGCTATCAACCCAAGCGCCGTTACTCAAAACCGCGCTGTTATCCAAAGTCACACTCCCTATGACATCCGTATCCATATCCTTGTCAAATGTAATTGAAACAGTATCGGCCGTAATCGGAATACCGGTTCCTGTCGGTGTGACGGTGATAACATTTGGCGGAGCGGATTGCGTTGTAAACTCTAATAACTTATGAGGGGTGACCATCGCATTTCCGAATGTACCTTCAAAGTCTTTGATGTCGAAAGTATAAGTTGTTGAATAATCCAAGCCGGACAAACTGTAAGTGATTGTTTTATTCTCGTTGCTCCATGTACCGCCGGTCAAAGTTGCACCATTATCTAACTTCACGGTTCCCGGAAAGCCTACACTTGCATCCATTTCAGAATTAAATGTGATTGAAGCGGTGTTGGTTGTAACCGAAACATCGATTCCGGTCGGCGTTGCACTTTCTACTTCCGGGCCGAGAGAGGAAGGCGTTTCACCGATACCTAACGGGAAATACCAAGTCGGGCTTCCTTCAAAACTGCGGATGTCGGAAACTTCCTGTTGAGACCAGACATACAAAGTGTAATCGCCGCTTCCTGAAAAACCGTTGGTATTGGCGATGTTGTTGGCCATCTTAATTTCAAGAATTGATTTATCAGATTCTGTCTTGCTGTTTCCGTAAGAAACGATTGAGCGTGTCGTTCCATCATCATAAACAATTTTGTAAGCAAGATATGTTCCGTCAAAATCACTGCTGTTCAACGTAATTGTGCCGCCTGAAGTCAGAGGCAGAAATGTATTATTTGTTAAAGAGGTTGAACCGTTGTACAACTCTTTTAATTCCAGGCTGCTGTTGATAATTGTCAGCTTGTAATTTGTGCCGCTGCCGTCATGCGTACTGTAATTCCAAATTCCTGCCGCTCCTTTATCGGCTTGAACCTGATCAGGTCTTGTTGCCGTTTCCGAAACTTCGTGAGCGAATATCACATTTTCGGGAATGAGTTTAACGATGGGGCGGACACCGACAGTCATATTTGGCAATACACTTCCCGGACCTACTCCAATTGAACCATTACGTGAAGTGCGTACATACAAAGGAAGACTGTTATCGTTCTCCATAAGATCCGCATTACTATAAGCGTTGGGAGAACCGACCCAATAAGAAACATTGATTCCGTTTTTAGTTGTTCCGATAAGAGCATCAGTGTTTGCGACTCCAATCAAATAGTCATCCTTGTTTGATTGGGCTGCATCCCAATACAATTTTCCTGAATTAGCATGAGGAAATGCAACAGACCCCGCGCCGGAAATGTATGTAGTAGAATCTCCGCCCGAATGCCCCCATGGAAGATAAACTCTTGTGTTTAAGGAATAAGGAAAATTCGCCGTATAATACATTCCAGGTTTCCAATTATTCGGATAAGTTGAAGGATCCGTATATTCTACACCGGTAATTCGGTCAAATAATCTGGTTACAACTATCCCTTCCGCCAAACTATTGTATTCAGCAGCAGTAGAATCATCTCCAAAACTGTAAAGAAATCCGTTAACAACATTGCCGTATTGAGAATATGTGGATGAATATGTATAGTAATTTAACCAATAACGAAGATTCGAAACAGCAAAATTGGAAAAACCTTGGTCAAACGTGTAAAGACCATCTACATTTCTATGACTATAACGCTTGCCATCAAGAATATATTCACTCATCATTGTCAGGCGACCGTCACTTTCTTCCTCGCCCATAACTCTCCATAGAATCGGTGTTTCTTCATTTTCTCTAACGTGGCTACCAGTATTATAATTAATAGTTGTGATATGGTCATACGTTCCGTAATAAACACCGTTTCCAATCATGGACTCGAAATCAACGCCGTCCCAATTTTTCCCATAGGCGGCACTTGTGAAACTGCTGCCGCCGCTGTTATCCGGCAAATCAGCGAATGCTGCCTGCGGCACGACGGCAGACAGCAAAAGCAGTGTGATTAGAATCAATACAGAAGACCTTTTAGCGGCAGATCTTAAACCGGACCCCGGATTACGTTTTTTAAAGTTCAATATAAATACCTCAATAATAACAATATATATTTTGAATAAGAATATAGAATAGTATGCGATAAAATTACTAATATAATATAAAGATAGCGGACATTGAAAAAAACTAAGACAGGTAGAGAGGAAAAACAGAAGAGAGGGGAACGGAAAAAGAAAAAGAGAAGATTTTAAAAATAAAAAATAAAAAAAGAGAAAGTAAAAAAGAGAAGTAAAAAAGAGAAGTAAAAAAAGAGAAAATAATTCAAATTCGTTTACTTTTTTCAGGATTTATAAATTTCACGAAATCCGGAATTTTGTCGGCTTGAATATCGTATCGGGATGTGCCGACACCGACAAAAGAAATTTTGGATTCATAGGGTGTGTCTCCGCCGATTTGGAGATTTTTTTCGGTGTGAGAAATGCTGATTTGGTTGTCTTTCAGACCTGTTTTCAGCATTTTAGACATGACAAAATCCGTTCCGATTTGAAGCGCTTTGTCGTGAGCGGTTTGATAAGAGGGGAAAATTTCACTTTGACCGCCGTGGAAAAGAATGAATTCCGTTATCGCTAAATCGTCTTCATCTCGGATGTTCTTTTTAATCAAAATGTCTGTCCGGTAAATGCCGTTTCCGACCAATGCGCCGACCGCGTTTCCGACATCTGAAAATTTCGGCGTCAGAATTTCGGCTTGGATCAGTTCGCCGATTTCGCCGGCGTAAGCGCTTGACGGAGCACCGATTAAAACAATCGGAACTGAAACCGCGAATTTTGTATGATATTTTCCGGAAAGCACTTTTTCAACGTCGCGTTTTGTAATGCCGGGAACCAAATATTCAATCAGGCTGGAAGCCATGTTTTTTGCGACTTGTTTTTTGGCATAGATTGCCAATTCCTCGGCGTTTTTGTAAGTCAGACGCTCCTCTTTTTGTGCGCCGATAAGAGAGGCTTCTGCATTCCATTCTGTGTAATCGCCCAAAATATGAAGCGCGTCTGTCGGCGTAAATCCGATGGGCTGAATCAAACGCTTTTTCACAAGAGATTCTAAAACTGACGACATCGGCATTTTTTTGTTGAGACGCTCAAACATATCTGACCATGATGTCGGGAAATCGGAATCAATCACCTCATAAACCAATTCTTCAAGCGTGGTCATTTCAATCGGCGGGAAATCCGTTTTCACATAAAAAACGGAAGGAAGAATGAATTGAGAAATGGATTTTCGGGGCGGAAGCTTGTTTTCCCGAAGTTTTTCCAAAAATCCGGGGTACAAAACAGCAGCCCGGCAGAGCGGCATGACGCGAAGCGGGCCGAGATGGATTTTGCGGTTGGCGTCGTCCGTTGCATAGACGTGGCTGTCACCGCCTGTAGCTACCGTTTCCATTCGAATCGCTTTGACACGCGTCGCCCAGCCGCCGACAACCGCGCCGGAGTCATCCATTTCCGGCAAACCGTCTTGAACCAAAGCAACGTCTGTGCTGGTGCCGCCGATGTCGATCATCGCGCATGTTTTCAAGCCGGAAAGATACGCTGCGCCCATCAAACTGGCAGCAGGCCCTGAAAAAATCGTTTCAATCGGCTTTTCAAGGGCTTCTTCGATGCTGACGGCGGATCCGTCACATTTGAGCATCAAAAGCGTTGCGTTCATGCCGATATTTTCCATTTCGGAAATGATGGATTTAGTGAAATTATAAGTAATCGGGATGAGTTGCGCATTTAAAAAAGCGGTGACGGCTCGCTCATACGCGCCGAGATCTTGTGAGAGTTCGTGGCCGCAGACGACCGGATGCCCTGTCAGTTTTAAGATTTCTTCTTTGACGCGAAGCTCATGATCAGCGTTTCTGACACTGAAAAGAGACGAAACGGCAAAAGCGGAAACACGGTCTTTGACGGAAAGCGCAAATTCCTTAACGGCTTCAATGTCCAGCGATTCTAATTCTTCGCCGTTGCTGTCATGCCCGCCGCTGACGAGACAATACATCTGCGCCGGCAGAATATCGGGAATATTGTAATCGCCGACCATGATTAAGCCGACCGGGAAGCCTTTGTTTTCTAAAATCGTGTTTGTTGAAAGCGTTGTTGAGAGTGAAACAATGTTTACTCCTTTGAGCTTTTCAGCATCCAGCATGCCGATTGAACTTTTAATTCCGCCGATCGGGTCGGGATATGTTGTCAATGCTTTGCCGGCTTCAACAACTGTTCCGTCTTCGTCACGAATGAGAACAGCATCTGTATACGTTCCGCCTGCGTCAATTCCTAAACTGTAAGCCATGATTAAACACACCGTTATTGATTTTACACACGATAAATATTTTCAATAAAAGAAATGGGTCTCGTTCATATTTAATATTTTATAAACAGAAATCATTTTTTCAAATTAAAAAAATCAAACAAATCAAACAAATCAAACAAATAAATCAAACAAACAAATCAAACAAACAAATCAAACAATCAAATAAATTACAAATAAATCAAACAAAACGAAATAAAAAATAGCGGGAGCGAAGAACCGCTCCCGGCAAATACCGTTCAAATCAACACGGAAGCTTGTATCCGCATTCATTCAGGACAATGGTCATCGCTGTGTAGAACGCGACAAGTCCCAAAATCAAAGCCAGGATACCCGCAATTGTTGCGACAATGGCAATTCCCGTGAAATAGAAAATTGCGGTGACAATAAAAACAAGTGCCAAGAGCGCGAAAACTGCGATCAGGAATTTGGCTTTCAATTTAATGACGCCAAACAGCATTGAACCGGCCAGAAGCGCCCAGATCAAGAGATAGATGCCGATGCTTGTCGCGCTTGCCGGATCGGATCCGAACGGCGCGATTAAGATGTAAGCGAAACTGATCCAAAAAGAACCGAAAGCGCAGAACGCGACTGTTTCAAATGTATTTCCTTTCTTAAAGGCCATTAAGCCTGCACAGAATTGAGCGATACCGCCGACGAAAATTGACATGGAAATCAATGCAAGCGCATCACCGAATAATCCCAGGTCAAAAAATGCCAGCATAAGGGTTGTCATACTGAAGCCGGTCAAACCGAGCGCGCCCGGTGTTGCCCATGAGTCACATATTCGAACCACTTGTTCAGATTCAGACATTTATTATATCCTCCAAAATTTCTAAACAATTTACCATATTTTTTGAGAGTATAGACTAACGGATGTTTTGCCTATACGAACACACACACCAAAAAAAGCATCCGAATAACGAAATCAAACAAAAAAATCGAAACACACTCCCGATTTCAAATATGATTCCAAACATGCATCTTTTCGGTAATATCAATATAAGCCTCCGCTTTTATAAACTTTTCACAATAATAAAGAGAGTTTTAGAGAGCCGACGGAGGTCGTTTTGTGTTGAAACGACAAGTATCGGCATAAAAAATAATTCGGCAAACGGCGAACAAAATTTTTGATTCATCTTGTTTTTTCGACAATTGCCATATTAAAAAAATAAAGCCGCATTAAAAAAGTAAAATGATGAGAAAATAATAATCGAAATGTAATTAGAGAAAACGAAATGAGAAGAGATGGTTTTAGAAATGAATTGAAAATGAATATAAAATGTGAATGGAATCATAAATGAAAGCAATGAAGATGTAAACGAAAATTAATGGAAAGATAAATGAAAAGAAGAGAAGATCTCTTCTTTAGATTTTTTTCATTTGAATCTTTTGAATTACATCGGCAATTTGTAACCGACTTCATTCAACACGATTGCCATTGCGGTGTAGAATGCGGCAGCGCCTAAAAGGAAGGCGAAGAATCCGGCAATCACTCCGACGATGGGGATCAAAACGAAATGGAAAGCGGCCGTCATGAAGAATGTCAAAACCAATAAGGTAAAGACAACGACTAACGCTTTAACGCCCATTTTCAATGTTCCGAGCAAAAGACCGAGACCGAAAATGCCCCAAAGCAAAAGGTAAAGGGCAAGACCGAAGTCGCCGGCTGCGGCTGTTCCGAGCGGCGCGATTAAGATGAAAGCGAAGCTGAGCCAAAAGACACCGAATCCGGTAAAAGCAACGGTTTCGAATGTGTTTCCTTTTTTCCAGGCCATCATGCCGGCCAAAAGCTGAGCCAGCCCGCCGACGAAAATTGCCATCGCAATCACAGTCATGTTTTCCGGAACCAAGCCCATGTTATGGAAACTGAGCGTTAATGTTGCCAAAGAAAAACCCGTTAAACCAAGAGCACCCGGATTGCCGGTTGTGTCAGCGATTTTAATAACTTGTTCACTCACAGTAAATTCCTCCAAATGGCGGACAAATCCGCCTGTTTTTATTAACCAATAGCGTTTTTACCAATGTAATAACGATTTACAATAATTTACAATTACAACTGTCTGCCAATTCAGCAAACAACTACGCCGAAAAGAAAATTGGGATTTAAAAATCTTTCAGTCAAAAATTAATTGAGAAAACAACACCAAAAGACAGAACAATTTCTGAAAAAAGGAGCGGCCGATTGACGTTATCAAAAACGTAGATTGACGTAAAATGAAATCAAGAGAGATTATAATTATCGACAATTACAAACAGTTCAAAATTGAATTATTTGATTAAATCAAATTTTTCAGATTAAATCGGCGTTCGTTTTTTCATATTAAGAAAAGAGGATGTATTGTATGTTTTAATATGTTTTAGTATGGTTTTATTTTGGAAATAATTAAAACCCAATGCAACCGCCCGCTAATTTTCGTTTCCGGGCGGTGCGAAGCAGCGAACCGGATTTCGATCTGAGCAGAGCGAAGAGAGAAACGGAAATTTGCGGATTCGTACCCGGCCGATACAGCAAAAACGGAAAACTCTTTCTCACAACAATTATCGTCCTGCCTGTGCCCGGTTTGATTTGTGCATCTGCTTCTTTTTATCACATCAATTGTCTTTCTGCCGGCACCCGTTTTGATTGGCGCATCTGCTTCTTTTTATCACATCCGTTCGCTTGCGCGAACGGGGCGTTGCCACCGGCCGTTCAAGTTGCCGCCGCTACCCACCGTTCAAGTTGCCGCTGCTACCCACCGTTCAAGTTGCCGCTGCTACCCACCGTTCAAGTTACCGCTGCTACCCACCGTTCAAGTCATCGCTGCGACCTGCCGTCCAAGTTACCGTTGTTACCTGCAACGGCAAAGATGCCGCGCGCGAACTGCACCGTTTTTCGAAATTTTTCAAAGCCGAGAGTCGATTTCAAAATATTTCAAAACAGAGAACGGTTTCAAAATATTTCAAAAACAGAGATTGATTTTTCAAACAGAAAAGGAAAAGAAAAGAAAAAAAGAAAAAAAGGAAAAAATGGAGAAATAAATGGGGGAGGAAAAAAGAGAAAAATAATGGATAAATGCTGTTTTTTAAAAAACATTTTAAATCTTTTTAGAGAGAGGTTTAAAAGATTGCATTTTTGGTTGGGTGATATTTGAGAGGTTTGAGAGGTTGGTAGTGAAATTCAATAAATAATATTTAATTTCAAATTCTTCCTGAAAAGAATAAACGGCAGGGATAAACCCTGCCAAATGTTTGTTTTATCAGGAAATTTAAAGGACGTAGTTTTCGGTCTTGAAAACCGGAACTTCTGCCTTGTATTTTGCCATGCATTCTTCGACGAATTTTGCTTTTTCGGTCGGGAGTGCTGCCAAGTCTTTCTTGATTGCATTGAGTGCATTGATTTCGAATTTGGTGAGTGAGAGCTTGCCGCCCTTGATACCTTCATCGAGAATCTTACAGCATTCTTCTGCAGCTGCCTTGGAACGGAGGTAGGTGTCGTTACCGTTCTTTGCGATTGCTTCACCGACACGGTATGCGTTGTCGTATGCGAGGACATAGCCCTGGGGGTCTCTGTACTTGTCAGAGAGAGTGAAGAGGTCACGGAGAATCTTCTCGTTTCCGGTCTTCAAGGCCGTGTTCATCAAAGAGCAGTCGTAAGCAAGGGATTCAACCCAAACCTGAACAGTTGTACCGCCGAATTCACCGTGGTATTCAACAGATTCGTTGGACCACATGTCACAGCACTGCATGGTTAAGTTACCCATAACGTCGGAGTGAGCACAGGTTGAAGATTTACCTTCTTGTGTGATCGGAACACCGGCAATGGACTTAACGATGGTGTTTTCATAACCGCAGTCTTTACCCGGACCGGTTGCGCCGGATTCGTATGCTGCAAGTGTTCTTGCGGCTGAAATACAGCGGGCAACGATGGCTGTTGTGTGGGCGAGGTTCTTGTCTAAGAGACCGCCGGCAATGAACATGGCTGTGTTTGCCTGGGCACAGTCTGTGTCACCTGCTGCAACTCTGCCTGTTTTCTTGGCGATGCTTGCAATGTTTTGCCACACGAATTCCATGTCACTTGTACCAAGGACACCGATACCGAACAAGACACCGGCAATGTCATCACGAATGATGGCATAGTCGAAAACTTCCTTACCGCCCATTGATTCAATGGATAATAAGTCAGCACCCTGAACAGCACATTTCTCGAATGCTTCGAGCATGACATCGTTCTTGTTTCCGCGGAGAGCGAGGTAATCTCTGTCTTCACGAATGTCACCGATGGTGTGTCTGAGAGCACATTTCACGCCGTATTCTTCATGGTATTCTTCCATGATGGTTTTCTGTGCGTGTGCAACAGCTGCACCCCAGTCGGGGTTGTTAGACATCTGCTGAACGTGTTCTGTTTCTAAAACGACGCACGGAGCACCGATCTGAACGATTCTTCCCATTGCGTCTTTTGTAATTCTTTCGTATTCTTTAACGAGCGCTTCTTTGGAGACACCGGCTTGGGGTCTCGGAGCATAGTTTAATTCCGGAATTGTGTATCCTGCACCGATTTCAAGTCCTAAACCTGCTTTTACCGGGAATTTTGCTCTTCCGAAGGTCATTTCGTCTGCATTTGCGTATGCCATCTTTGTGTATCTGTTAACTGCCATTTTGCTGCCTCCTTAGTGGATGTGGAATTCGTTTCTCATCTTTGCAATGTCTGCGCCGTTCTTCAAAATGTAATTGCCGAACTTCGCAGCCTCTGCTGCTTCCTCACCGTAAACACCAAGGCTGTAGCTTTCAACGAACTCTTGGTTAACAGCACCGCCGCCGCAAGCGAACGGAATCTTTAAGCCTTTCTCAACAAGTTTGTCGTTCACTTCTTTGAAAGCATACATTGTTGTTGTCATCAAAGCTGTGCCGGTAATCATAAGCGGTTTAACTTCTGCTGCCTTTGCGACAACTTCGTCAACCGGAACATCACGGCCAAGGTCAACGACATCAAAACCGTCTGCTCTTAAGAGAGCGGCAACGATGTTCTTACCGATGTCGTGAACGTCACCTTCTGCGACGTGGCAGATAATGGTTCCTTTTGCTTTCGGAATTTCTTTTGTCTTGGATTTGCAGTAGTCTATGCCTTCAAGCATAGCGTCTGCTGACATCATAACGTTGGGGAGGAAAATGATACCCTGATCATATAATGCAGAAACGACAGCCATTCCCGGGAGAAGTGCTTCGTCAATAAGTTTGATCGGGTCTTTGCCTGCGTCTAAAAGTGCGTCGAGTGCATCAATAACGTCGTCTTCTTCGCCTTCGTAGATGGCAACTGCCACTGCTTTCAAGAGCGCGTCTTTCGGATAGAGTTGCTCTGCTGCTTCGTCGGGGGTCATGGTTTTTTCCATGGCCACATTATATCTGACAAGAATTGTTGCAATATCTTCTTTTTTAAAGTCTAACATATTAGATTCTCCGTTTCGATCTGTATTAACAGGAGAGCGGGGAGAACAACCACACATTCATTTAACCGGTCCTCAAATTTCACACACGTTTTAAAGGTTTTTCAACACACACACACGAAAATCCCTGTTCAAAACCTACGCTTTCTTCACAATGTATATTTACACACACAAATTTTTTCAATACACACTTTTTTTAATACACACACTTGTATTATTTTTTTGAGGACCAAAATAGTTCTGAAGATGAAACCGTTAAACCGGTTTTACCCAAAGAAACGACTTGGTTGTAATTTTTTTTCCGTATTCTCCTCAGTCACGAACCATACGTGCAAGAACACAAAACCAATTGTGTTACTGCAATATTCTATTTGGCGGATTTGAGTATATACATTAACCGCACCTATTTTTTTCGAAGCGGTTATTAGAAGTTTTTTGAGAAAAATAAAATATAAAACAACTTTATTTAAGTCAGTGTTTTCTGTTTTTGATTTTAATTATAAAAAAAATACGAAATAAATTGTTTTTCTAAAAAAAGCCCAAAAATGCTCAAAAAAGGTGTCAAAATTTTTGATAGTTTGAACGACTAACAGGAATTTAAAAAGATAATATTCATAGAATAACAAATTATAAAAATATATAGATATATGGAATTCCTGACGAAAAAAGCAGAGGCAAGAGAAACTCAAGGATTACCTTTTTATATCCCGAAATAACCGATTACGATTTTGACACGGTGATTGAAAATTCAGAAAGGTTATGAAAATGATAAAACGGTTATAATTTGAACTTTGATAAAGAAATTCGAAATGAATTAAATCAAAAAACCAATAACATTTAAAAAAATAGATTTTAACAATCAAAATGAGATTTAAAAACAAAATAAAATTTAAAAAACAAATGAAATTTAAAAACGAAATAAATTTAAAAACAAAATGAAATTTTTAAAAATGAAATAAATCGGAAAGGATTTTTGAATTAAATGCCTTTCCCGATTTCGCTTTTTCTGAGCCAGTCAATATCAGACTGATAAAGTTCACGAAGGTCTTTTAAGCCGAGTTTCAGCATCGCAACGCGGCTGACACCAAGACCCCACGCCAAAACCGGCTCTGTGATGCCGAGCGGTGTGGTGACTTCTTTTCTGAAAACACCTGCGCCGCCGAGTTCGACCCAGCCGAGACCGTCAATCCAAACTTCCGGCTCAACGCTGGGTTCGGTGTACGGGAAATAACCGGGACGGAAGCGGACTTCTTCAAAGCCCATTCTGTGATAGAATTCTTTTAAGCAGCCGAGCAGATCGGCAAAGCTCATGTCTTTGTCCATGACAACGCCTTCGAGCTGTTCAAATTCGGGCGTGTGCGTCGGATCAATTGTTTCGCGGCGGTAAGCGCGGTCAATACAGAACGCTTTAACGGGACCGACCGGATTGTCCGCCAAATATTTGACCGTCACAGAAGTTGTATGCGTTCGAAGCACATTCTTTTCCGCGATTTCAGAACTCCAGCGACCGCCCCAGCCGCAAGATCCTGTTTCGCCGCCGTTTTCGTGGACAGCGCGGATTTTGTCAACATATTTATCGGGGTTTTCGGAGCGGGAATCTAAGTGGAATGTGTCCTGCATTTCTCTTGCCGGGTGATCCTGCGGCTGGAAAAGCGCGTCAAAATTCCAAAATGAAGATTGAATAATATCGCCTTTGATTTCCGTGAAGCCCATTTCCAAGAAAATCTGGCGCATTTGGTCAATCAGGCGCTGATAAGGATGAGATTTGGCACCGTACATCGGTTTGAGAGGTTTTTGAATTTTATACGGGCGGTAATATTTGTTTTCCCAATCTCCGCTTTTCAAAAGTTCGGGCGTGATTTGCGCGATTTCTTCCGTAATCTCAATCCCTTCTGACGCATACGCTTTCCCTTGATCCGTAATTATAATTTTGCGCGTTGTGTATTCTTCTTTTTCCAGAAGTTTGCGTTTTAAAAGGTCGGAAATGATTTTGTCGGAAGCCAATTCTGCCGGCAATTCAAAAACGGGGTCAAATGTGTTGTTTTCCAACGAATTTTCATAAAGGTCGCTGAGAACGTCTTCGTCTTGCCCTTTCGGCGCGCTGCCGGACGGAATGAGAACGCCGTCATCAATGCGCGCCCATTTTTTCTTCAAAAGCCAGCCGGTTGCAATGCCGACCAATTGCGGTGAAAAGGAAGCGCGAAGGTCTTCAAGCGGCGTTTCGCCGTCGATGCTGTCAATAATTTGTCTTTCCGGAAGGCCTGTTTCCGCGTATTCTTTGCCTTCTTCAGTGAGACCGTAGAGTTCAAAAGATTCTTCATCAACTTTGGCAAGACCTTTTTCTTCCAATAAAAAAGCCGCCTGCATGGAAGCGTCTCCGTTTAAATCCGAAATTTCGACAATATCTTTCAATTCTGCCGTCTCAAGCTCATTCAAAGCCAGCAGAACCTTTTTTTCATTATTCGTTAAATCATAATCCGTCATTTCAAAACCCCGATTCGTTGGAGCAAATTAATTTTTATCCCTTAAATGAAACTTATCTCTTATATTCTCTCTGATATTTTTCTCACATTTGTTCTTTCATTTGTTCTCTCATTTGCGGTAATCAATGCTGAACAACGGCAATTTTTCAAAGGCTTCTTCCCGCTTCTGCTGAAGATCCGTTAAGAAAGCTTCCATTTTGCCGGCCGCTTTTTTCTTACATTCACCGCAAAGAATGCTTCCGCTCGTACATTCTTTTTGAACCTGAATCAGTTCGTCATCGTCATCAGTCAAATGGAAGAGATAAAGTTCATAAACCGAACATTTGTCAAATTCGCCGCCGAGCTCGCGCTGTTCTTCAGCCGATTCGCGCCCGCCGGTCTTGGCTTTCATGATTTTCTTGGCAGCCGATTTCGGATCTTCCGAAAGCGCAATGTTGCTTTCCGGGATGCTGCTCGACATTTTGCCGCCTGTGAGACCGCTCATGAAACGGTGATAAGTGGATGCCGGAATCATAAAAGCGTAGCCGCCGTGAGCGAGTTCCGCATTTTTAACGATTTCAGAAAGTTCGGCTTCAGAAATATCACCGAAAATATCAATGTGTTCTTTGGAAAGTTTTGTTGAAACGCCTGCGCCTCCGAAGCCGCCGCGAATGTTTTTATCGATTTCTTTCAGCGCGTCTTCAGGCGCGTTTTTCCCGCGAACACTCCAATAGGATTTGCCTGTTTTGGAATCCTCGCGGCGTTCGATAAGGAACATATTCATTTTAGAAGCGATGTCGCGCGTGAGACGGATGTGCGGGTCCTGATCGGCACCGACCGGAACGACGACCGGGATCGGTCCTTCGTACATCGGCAGCTGAGAGTGCAAAATGTCTGCGCCCTGCGTCAGCACAGCAATCATGTGCGCCAAATGCGTCTCGCCGGAAAAGCCGTAAATGGCAGCCATTTCAGAAAAATTAACTTTCGTTCCGAGTTCAAATGCCAAATCCTTAACCGGCTGACACTCTGATTGGAAATAAATGCGCGCGTTTTCGGGTTGAAGCCCGAGCGCAATTAAGCTTGTGATGTATTCTTCAACGCCGATTCGTTTACACTCTTCCCAGGTCAGGTCGCGGACAGCGTGCGCTTCGCGGTCTGCGATTCCGATAACAGCGATTCCGCCTTGCTTTTGGTACCAAACAATTTGATCCATCACCATTTTGTGGCCGAAGTGCGCTTTGCCTGTCGGCATAAAGCCGTCAAGAACGACAAACTGTTTTTGATTTTTGATTGCGTCAGCAATCATATCATAACCGCGGTGGCCGAAAATAATGCCTCTTCGCATGTATTTGTGCGGATTCGGGATTTCATCGAGCACTTCCGCAAACGGCTGAATGCCGAATTCATCAAACAGTTTTGAGTAGTCGCTGATTTCAGACGACTTCCACGGGTCCAATTTTTGCGCCATAAAGAATCACGTGATAATAACAGTATAATATAGAGTGAGAAATGAATTGAAAAGTCATTCATTTAAGTTTAAACTTTTGTTGAATGAATCAGAATTCTCATTCTTAATAATATCTGTTTTAGATCCGATCTGTTTTAGATCCGATCTGTTTTAGATCGGTTTTTAAAAAATTGAAAAAAGAAAATGAATCTGTTTTTGAAAAAAGAAAATGCCGAAAAAATTCGGCATTTGAAGCATTTTTTAGTTTGCCGCTTTATCTTCTTTCATCTTTGGAATCCATTTCATCGGATCCTCTGACGAAACAGAATGTTCCGACTGCAATCATGAACAGCAGAATAACCGAAACCGCTGCCTTTTGGGGTTCTTCTTCAAATCCGCCCATCGGCTCTTCGACACCAATATATTTTGTGCCGCCGGTTCCGATTGTTGCGTTTCCTTCGCCGTTGCCGTTATTGCCGCCATCGTCTTTGGGAATTAAGTGGCGAGCGTCGGCTTCAACCGTTCCCTGACCGAACTCCGGAACAGGAAGTTTGAATAAACTGAAATCATTCAAACGCTTGGAAGTTTGTTCCCAGTTGTCCAATGCTGCAAATGTGCGGAAAAGTGAAAACGTCTCAATTGTATCAATATTTTCTTTCGGGTGTGACCATGTTGTCCACGGCGCGGGCTCGTTCGGATAATTATTCCAAACCTGACGGCGTGTAATGTTCTTTCCGTTTTTATAATCGTTTTCTTCAAAAAGAACATCGCCGTTTTTCATCAAATCCCAGCCGAAGCAATTCAACATAATTAATGAATCATCGTAAAGAGGATACCAACATCCGGGGCAACAATCTGTAGTTTCATCACATTCACAATCCAAAGAGGATGTACAACAAGATCCTGCACATAAATCCGGATCACACAAAAAATCAACGTCATCGGCATCGTTTCCGATATATCCGGCAATTCTGTTTGTTTGGATTTTTCCGTTATCAGGTTCGGCAGAACCGTTTACGAATTCATTTAACGCCATGCTGTTGATGAAAATACCGGATTCAACGGAGCCGACCAAACCGCCGACTTTTGTTTTCATCAAACTGCCGTCCGGATATGTTGTTTTGACAGAGCCGGTTGCATAACTGTCAATAATGCGAGCCGTACCATAAATTTCACCGGCAAGCCCTCCCGCACTAATATATTCATCATCATTGCTTGTCGTGACAACGTCAACATGACCGGCTGAGAAAGAAGAAATGATTAATGAACTCCCGGGAGAAATACCATTTCCGCTGTAACCGACCAAACCGCCCGCTTTCAAAGGATTTCCGGCATCGTCGTTGAGTTGAATATTGCCTGTCGTGTAAGAGGACAAAATCGTCACCGGATGAGTGACGGAAGATCCGACAAGACCGCCGGCCTAAATTTTACCGCTGACGTCGCCTGTGACATAACTGTTCATAATATGAACATTTTCAGCATCACTGTACCCGATTAATCCGCCGGCTATTTCATCGTTGCTTGTTACAGATCCGTGTGTTGAAGAATTATTAATCAAAACAAAACGATTCGATGTTTCTGACATTCCGATTAAACCGCCGACAGATTCCGGACCGAAAATAGAACCTGTAACAGAAGAATCTTCGATTACGCCTTGCGACATGTAACCGACCAAACCGCCGACAGACCCGGTGCCGGACGGACAGCCTGTGACTGAAGACTTCGGAGAAACGTCACCTGTAAAGTTGTAATGACAATTTTTAATGAAAACAATTGTTTGGTCATCAGATTCAGCCATTCCGATAAAACCGCCGATGTCTCCCGAGCCGAAAACAGGAATATTGACATTAGAATTTTCCAAAACATTTCTTCCCGAAGCTTGGCCGATGAAACCGCCGGCAGAACCGCAATCAGCAAAGAATTTCGTTCCGGTGATTTGGCTGTTTCGAATTTCGACGCCTTTGCTGTTGACAATAAATCCGCTTGAACCGCAATCGGTACCGTCGGCATTAAGAATTAAATGAATGTCGTTAAATTCTGCATCTTCGGCAACCTTAAACAAGCCCGGGTACGGTTCTTCGGTGGGACCCGCCGTATCTGCATCATACTCCCATTCGACTTTAATTGTCGCCCCGTTTTGAGCGGTTAAACTTCCTGTAAACGGATGACAATCCGCGCCAATCGGGAATAAACCATCGGTAAAGCAAATACCGTCATTGATTTCTCCTTTATTGACAAACGCATTTTCGACGAGTACATAATCCGCGTTTAAAGACCAATACACTTCACGGCCTTCTGCATCCTCAATCTTTTTGTATGAACCGATGTTTGCAAAATTACTTCCGTTTACATAAATCGGTTCGCCTGCATCATAGAAATAAAGAAGTTGGGGAAGCTCATCCTCCAAAATATACCAAGTGTTTTCCGGATGCATTTTTCCGGCATCATAAATATCCCAATCGGCATACGTATCCGGGTCCTTCAGTTCCGCGAGCGTGAGACCGTAAGTGGAAATAAATCCGGCCTCGGTTACTTTATTATTGAAATAAACATTTTCTGCGCTGGTAATAGGATAGCCGATTCCGTATCTATTTTTGCCTTCTAAAGTCCCATTAAAATAACAAGACGCAGCTGTATCAAATGAGGATGTCAATCCGGACGCTGCTCCTCCTACTGTTGATGCTATGACATCTGCTTCCGAATAAGAGTTTTCAATTGTTCCTGCAAAAGGAGCACCGGAAAAACCTGAGAAAAGGCCTGCAAGGCCGCCGACCGCGCCTTCATTTGATGTACCTTTAATCGTTCCTTTTGAATAAGAGGTATTAATAGAAGAGTCAGGAGAGAGAGACCGGCCGATTAAGCCGCCGACATTGGTTAAACCTGTAATGTCGCCGTCAAAATAACTGTTGTCTATATTAATTGCATTACCGATGCCGATTAAACCGCCGGCGTTCTTGCCTCCTGTTGTAATCGTGGATAAACTGTAACTTCTGTCAATAATACAATCATAAAGATTTCCGCCGAGGCCGCCGGCATTGCCGAGACCGGCATTAGCAAGAATCTCAGACTTCGATTCAACGGTTCCTGTGGAATAAGATTTGATAAATTGAATTTCAGTGTCGGCATCGGATAAACCGACGAGGCCGCCTGCATTTATATCAGCTTTTACATCGCCGTCAAATGCACAATTTCTGAAAGTTATATTTCCTTCAGATGAACCGACGAGACCGCCTGCGTTATTGTTCTCCGATGTAACTGTTGCTGTAGAAGAGCTGTACTAAAAACCTGCAGCAACATCATTGCCGATTGAGCCGACTAAACCGCCGACAGATTCTTTTCCGGTGATTTCTCCTTCCGTAAAAGATTCAAGGATGATTGAATAATCGCCCAGAACACCGGCAAGACCGCCGACGCCTATTTCTGCTTCGATGTCACAATCAGCATAACATATACTGAAATTTCCATATTCGGCATACCCGATGAGGCCGCCGGCATTATCATTGGCTGTAATTTTTGACTCTTCACCGATGTTTGATTTGAGAAGAGTTGCATCATATAAACTTCCTGCAAAACCGCCGACATTGTTTGCCGAGTTAGCTGCAATTTGAGTGTTTTTAACGGCACTGTTTATGATTTCAGCGGATTCGAATGAGCCGATAAAACCGCCGATATTGGAACCGCCGATATTGGAACCGCCATCTTCAGCTTGAATATAACTGTTTTCAAGCGTACAATTTGTCAGAGAAATTCCGGAACATCTGTCAAAATCACCACCGGTCAGTGCTCCGACATTATTGAGTCCTGAAACCTCCAAATTATAGAGATAGATATTAACGAATTCTGCCTGGCTGATGCCGCCAAAAAGTCCCGCATAATCGCCGGTTGCATTAATTTTGCTGTTTTTTGCAGAAACATTCATCACAAACAAATTTGTATCTTTGGCGGTTTGACCGGCCAATATGCCGACATAATTTTCGCCCTCAGCCGATATGTTATCTAACTGAAGATTAAAAAAAGTCGCATTTCCGACCAAACCGAAAATTCCGACATTGTCGGTTCCGGAAATAGCCATATTTGAGATGGTGTGTCCTTTTCCGTCAAAAGTGCCGACAAAATAAGTTTCTGCGTCATAGTCAGAATCGACATCTTCAAAACCGATCGGGACCCAATCTTTGTCCCATCCTGAAAAATCAATATCGTTGATTAAAATAAAATGTGAATTCAGATATTCGATTTCACCGATTTTTTGAAGCTGATCCGGTGTCCCGATTTGATACGGATTCCCCATTGAACCGTCTCCGCCGCTGAAATCGCCAGCTGCAAGAGCAGGTACGCTCATCATTAAAATTGCCGTAACGGCAACCATCAGTATTGTTGTTAATTTCATCTTTAGACTCATCCTTGGAGTTCAATAAAAAAGATATAATATTAGTAATATGGAATAACATTATATAAAAATAACTAAAGATAAAATATAGAATATATAGGGAAAATATCCGATTAACGATTTAAAAAATAATGAAAATGTTCGAATGAACATCTTCTTCCTATTTTTAATTGAGTTTCCGTTTTTAATTTTGTTTTTGATATTTTTTCCACGCCCAAACAGCGATAATCACGACAATCAAAAGAAAAAGCAAAACCACACTCGGCCAAAACCAAACAGGCTTCACACCTAAATCTTCGGGCGTCGGAATATAATTGGGTATATCTTCCTGGACATAATCCGGATCTAGTTCTGTTGCAGCTGCTGCCGGACCGCTTAAAAACGCAAGACATAGAAAAATTATGCTGATTAGAATAATCGGTTTTAATTTGTTGCTCATAGTTTAACCCCTTTTGAAATCAATAATAATCAATTAAACAATAATCAATTGAATAAATGTCAATTGAAATAAATATCAATTGGCAGATTTAATTTTAAAAGAAGTCATATAAAAATAATAGCTATTGTCGGATTTGGAATAAAAACTGAAAAAAGAAGTTAATGAATCAGAATAATGAATTAGAATGAATAGCGAGGGATGGATTCGAACCATCGGTCTACGGGTTATGAGCCCGTCGGGATCTCCTGGCTACCCCACCTCGCTTTGCAGATTAAAATCGTTTTTGAAAAATCATAATTGATGACCAGTCATCAATATGAAAGCAGGTTAAAAAATGATTTCTTTTATTTATAGTTAATGCAGAACTTTGGACCGGCGGGAATTTGAACAAACCCAAAGAAGTAACAGAATGTTTTAAAATTCGGCGTCTTTTTTTCTTTTGAAAATAAATCTTTAAATATTGTAATTGAGTGTTTAGTATCAATCATTTTAGTATCAATCATTTCATTTTCAATTCAACTTTTATATTTCAGGTGAACCAATGCCACACAGATGTACAAAATGCGGTGCTGTTTTTGAAGACGGGGATTCCGTTATTCTGACAGGCTGTCCGGAATGTAAATGGAACAAATTCCTTTACGTTAGAGCGGAAGAAATACCCATCTCCTCAAAACCCGTATTTGAGGAAATCCTGCCGACGCCATCCGATTGGAACATTGAGGAACGCATTGCCGAAAAGGAAGGAAAATCCATTGACGACGTGCTTGAAGACATTGACAGGGCACTTGATTCTGATGATGTCAGAAAAAAAGATTTGAACCCCGACCGTGTCGACTCAATTCGTATTTTAGATGCCGGCTCCTATGAATTAAACTTAGGATCCATCATGGAAAAAGATGAAATCGTTGTCGGTATCAAAGAAGAAGGACAATACGCCATTGATTTGCCGATGATTCTTCAGCAATCCGGAAAAGCGAAAAAAAGTAAGAAGAAATAATTGAATTATTTCTTTACTTTTGACTTATAGCATTTCCGACAAATCGGTTTTGCATAAGTTGTTTCTTTTTCTTCCCCGCACGAAAAACAGTATTTTTCTGCAAAATCTTCATTTTTAAACCGTGCCCATGAAGAATAACATTTTTTACAAAACGGTTTATCGGGATCACCTTCTATAATTGTTCCACAGCGAATACAATAACATTTTTGGTCAGGACCGAAAATAAAATCGGCGATTAAATCCAAAAAGCTATTTTTATCAGATGCCGGTGGAATAGCTTTTGTAGAAGATGTTTTTTGTTTTTTAGATGATGGCGGATTCGGTTCTTGAACTACTTTCGGATCATTATTCTGAGATATTCCAAGTTGACTGATTCTATAAATTCTTTGAATTTCGTTGTACACTTCATTATACAAATCCGAATCATACTCTTTTTGAATCTGCACACCGAACTCGATATTGTTTTCTTGAGAATATTGATACAGGTTCATAGAAGTAATAATTGCCGTTGATTCATTCAAATAACATTTAGCATGTAAATTTTCCAAGGAGACGATCTTAACGTTGGGGCCGCTCAACTTATTCTTTTGCTCATTCAATTGTTCTGAATTTTTTTCAGTTGATTTATCATTTCTGTAAATTAATGTAATAGAAATATTTCTTGAACTTGCTTCTTTCAACAAATCCAAAAGACGCGGTGAAATTTGAAGATACGGACTGACAAGAATAATTTCTTTATTAGCTTTTTTAACAAGGTCGCTCAATTCCGCTGAACAATGAGATGTATCTAATAATTTAACCATAAAACCAATTCCAAAATAAAATATAAATTAAAACGAATTAAAAAATAATGACAAAGAGAATATATTAACTTGACGAAAATTATTCTTTTGAATTTTTTACGGCAATCACGCCCATGTGATCGACATGGAACGGCGCCAAATCGATTGTTTTCAGAATTTTAAATGAGGCGTCAGCATTCTTTTCAAGCGTTTTGATTTCTTCGGCAAAGACTTTTTTCGGATTTTTGGCGACATCGACGCTTCTGGCTTTGATGGATAAAATGAGATGGCCGCCTTCTTTGAGGAAGTAAGCCGCATTTTTGCAGGCGATTGCTGCTTGATTCGCTTGAGCGACGTCCTGGAAAATCACGTCAACCGGCTCAACCATCGGGAAATAAAGTTCAGGGCGCGTCGCGTCTGAAAAAATCGGAATGATGTTGTTTCTTTTTTCAGCGAGCATGACCAAATCACGCATCGGTCGCTCGGAAAATTCGACCGCGTAAACGACGCCGCTGCTTTCTGCTAAAATGTCGGAAACGTGGCTGACGGTTGTGCCGTTTGCGGCGCCGAGATAAAGAACGCGGGAGCCGGATGTGAGCGGAACGCGAATTTTCTTTTGATAAAGCGCGCCGAGTTTGCTTCTTTTCGGATCCCATGACCGATATTCCGTGCCGTCATCGTCGGTCATGATTTTTTCGCCGTAAACAATTGAGCCCGGCGCGGCATTTTTCGTATAAAGCTGGAATTTACCGCGCATACGGCCTTCATAAACGCCGTCAGAATAAGGTTTTAAAAAGTCGGTCATTCCTTGACCTCCTTTTGAGATGAAGCTTGTTTAATCCGATTGATTTTGGTGTTCAAATCCGATTCGATTTTCGGGTTGAATGTGCCTGAATAATAGTCAGTTCGAGCCGAGAGGCTGACAGCGGCGGCGAATGAGCGGGCAATTTTGCCGCGCAGTCGGAACGGTGCCGTGTTCAGGATCGGGTGGCTGAAAATAGTGCCGTGCTTCGGCGACGGCGCATTGGAACGCAAGTGCTTGACCATTGCTTTTTCCGCGCCCATCACTTGAATGCTGCCGGACGGCATTGCTGCCAGATGTTTCAGACCGCCTGCCATGCTGAGAAGGCGGGCACCTAAAACAACACCGGCCAGCTGAGATAAATTCGGCGCCGTTTCTTTCATTTTCATTTCAATAAAAGATTCAACGGCGGCCTTTCGCTCGTAAAGAGAAAGAATGTCATCGGCAAACGATTGAAGCAAAAGCAAATCTTCGTGCGTTGCCGGTGCGCCCATCAATGATTGGGAAGCGGATTCCGGGATTTCAGAAACAAAACGGACATACGCTTCGCCCGGCAAATCCAATTCCGGATAATAAGCACTGTACCATTCGGTTAGCCGCTCCGTTAAATGATTGATCGTTTCGTTCAAATCATCCAGTGCTTCAACCGCTTGAATCACTTTTTTATCTTCCGTCATGGAAGCGGAAAGCTGTTTGCGAGCGGTTTGGATTGCGATTTCACGAAGCGTTGAGACATATTCCGCATCGGTGTCCGCTAATCCAGCCTCTTTTGCCAAAGCCCTGTAATCCGGTTTTTCTTCTTTAAAAACAGGTTTAAGAGACGAAATCAAACGAATATTTTGAGAAGAAGAAAGCGTTGAAATCAATTGATCCGATAATTCAGAAGATGTGGAAATCAGCGGTTTTTCCGATAATGAAAAATCACCGCCGTAAGTGACAGAACCAAACCAAGCCGAAAAATTTTTAGATTTTTCAGAATCAGACATGATATTCCGCTCCTTTGTTGTTGGCTTTCGTAATGAGAACTTCACTGCCGGCAGGCATTTTTTCAAGAAGAGCAGATTTGAGCTCTTCCGAATGTTTGCGGTCTTCTGAAAAGCCGTAAACGGCCGGACCGAAGGAACTGATTCCCGCGCCGTGCAACCCGTTCTTGAGCATTAAATCAATCACAGATTTGACATCGGGCGGCTGAACAGCAACTTCGTGCTTTTTGAAACCGACTTTCTGAAGCTGATTGACCGCGTTTCCGAGACTTTCAATGTCCTGCTCAAGAATCGACGGAATCATTTGCATCAAAACAATATGAGACGCTTCCCGAACGTCTTCAATCGGAACCGGGCAAACGCTTTGGAAAAATTTCTTTTCTTCTTCGCCGTTAATGCCGACTTTGGGCGGAATCGCGACAACGATGTCCCAATCCGGAAAATCCAAGCGAAGCAATAAATCAGCCGGCGGCGCCGTGCTCCTTGAAGACGGCAAAAACCCGTTCTTATCCGTCATTTTGTGACCGGAATCAACAATAAATCCGCCGTGCTCAAACGCTAAAACGCCGATACCGGAAGTACCGCCGCGACGTGTGATTTGCGCCAATTCTTTGACGCTCTTGCCGAGACTGTAAAGATCGTTAACGGCCATCGCGGTTGAGAGCGCAATCTGCGTTCCCGAGCCGAGGCCGATGTGCTGGCGGGCGGGAGAGAGAAATTCGAATTCAACGCCTTCGTTTTCGGGCAGCAGCGAAGAGACGAGACCGGTAATCTGTGCCGTGAACTCAGGGCTGCACGGCTGAACGGAACCGTTTTCAAACCGTTCGGTAACAGTAACAGCATCTGCTTTTTGAGCGCGAAGCGAAATGCCGCCGTCTTGAAGCGCCAGTCCGACACTGCCGTCGAGCCGGCCGAAACCGCCATTCATATCAATCAAGCCCATATGAATGCGGGAAGGCGTTTTTATTTCAAACATAGAATTCGTAAATAACAGTGAATTAATTTATAAATGTAACCAAAAAAAGAACTCAAATAATTAAAGCTATTCGTTTGCAAAAAGACAAAAAAAGATTGTTCATTTTATAAAAGAATCAGGATGAAACAGCAGAATCGGATTTCTTCTCCGCCTTTTGTTCCGCCTTCCTCTGCTTGCGTTCCGCTTTCCATGTTCGAATATACTGGCGGATAAAGTAAGGATAAAGATAATGCCGAAGGGTCCAACGCGTGTTTTTATTCAACAGGAAACGCAATGTCGGAATGTAAAGACGCGGCATCCAAAAAGAAAAAGATGCGTCTGTGTCCGCTTCAAATGTTTCTTGCGTCATATCGGGAACAATTTGAATGTCGTCGCGAAGAATTTTTCCGATTTCCGCCGCCTTTTTGCGTCTTTTTGAAGAACGTGATTTTTCTTCAACATCTGCCATATAAGCATAAACAGAAGCCTTAAAAGAATGAACCGCGCCAAAAGACAACGCCGTGTTTGCCGGATCCGATAAACCGTAAATCACGTCGGCCGACATTTCATCAATTTTTGCCCTCAAAAGCAAATCACTTACAAATCGGGCCGACGCTTTTGAAACACGAACTGCGGCACCCATTGAATCCGAAACAAATTGTTCGGGATCGGACAAATCGACATACCGTTTTATTTCGTCGTATGAATCCGAGAAATCAAAATCGAATTCGTCGTCATCCGTCTCATCATCGTCATCATAATCGACATCATAATCGTCGTCGTTGCCATCATCGTTTTCTTCAGTAAAGACCGTGCCGTCGCTGTCAGCCGCGTCGCCGCCGCGCGAAGCATCGCCTTCAAACTCATAATCAATGACAGTCGTTTCAACGGTTTCGGTTGATTCATTTTCGAGTTCAGTCTCGATTTCGGCTTCGATAAATTCATCTTCATCATACGTTATAATGTCTTCAGTTTCAGAAACAATCTCAGATGAATCTAAAGTGACTGTTTGAACGCCGTCTGAAATTTTAATGTCTTTCGTACCGGTTTCTTCTGTGTGAATAATAATTTCATATTCACTGCTGTGCTTTCTGCTTTCGATTGTCTGAACGCTGATTTTTTCATCCGTTAAGGTCACATGATATGTGTTTTTATCCGGCTCGGAATTGTTTGATTCGGAATCAGAATCAGAGTCAATATTCGAATCGGATTCGTCATCAAAAGTGTCAATGTATAACAAATCGATTTCATAAAATAAAATTTTAAACCGCAAACTGATGAGTGTTTGAATTTTGCCGCCTGCGGTTTTTAATGAAATATCGGCAAAAAAGCGCATGAAAAGCGTCAGAAGGAAAGCAACAGCTAAAATGAGAATAAAAAGGAGAAGAATCAGGCCGACTGCAAGAAGCAGATAATGCCCGACTGTCATCAGAGCTGTCTGAAACGTCATGCCGTTGTCAACCGTTTAAACGGGAATTTGACCTTCAGCAGCCGTCATCGACTTCAATGATTCTGGCTTTGGGTTCTTTTTCTTTCTTAGCCGTTTTGACTTTATCAATAATGGAAGGAACCATGCCGAGGAATCTGACGATTTCGTCTTCCAAGCGCGATTCATTTAAAGTCAGAATTTCTGTTTTGTCGCCGTCGATAACGATAAATGCGACAGGCTCAACCCTCGCGCCTGCGCCGCCGCCGCCGCCATAAGGTGCTTTGGCAAGTTCGGATCCGGATTTGCTGCCGGCTTCAAATCCGCCGCTGGCAAACCCGACAGAAAGTCTTGTCACCGGAATTAATGTTTTTCCGCAAGTAATAATCGGATCGCCGATGACGGTTTGCGCGCTGACGATTTTTTCAAGCTCATTTGTGACCTCTGAAATAACATCCTGAATTGTCATGATTCTCATCCTTGTTTTTAAAATGAATAATTCGTAATTGATAATTGAAAATAAATCAGCCTGATTCTATTTGACTTTATTTAATTCATTTCGGCTTTAGTATTTTTATCAATTAATTTGTATAATAAGGTATCTCATTAATTATTGAAATATCAAAATAAATTCAGTCCGCTTCCGAAAAGTTATCAAAGAATTTTTCCAATTCATCCGCCAGCTCAATCGGCAAAACGTCAATAAACTCCGAACTCTCTTCTTCCGGGAACGCTCTGAAAACGGAATATTTTCCGAGCTTCGGCGCCGAACTTTTCTGAAAACGCGCGTCGAGCAGAATTCGAACGCCGTAATCGGTCGGCGACCGGACGACGCGCCCCATTGCCTGGCGGATTCTGCGAATCGTCGGAATCAGGATGACAAAATTCCATCCTTTGCCGGGGCCGAAAACTGTATCATACGCCGCTTCAACCGCCTTGGTTCGATCGTTGAGTGCGGGATAGCCGATGCCGACAACAATCACCGATCGTGCGCGGTCGTCGCGGTAATCAATGCCTTCACTGAGCGTTCCGAAAATGTAGCTGACCAAAACGCTGCGTTCGCCGGATTCACCGATTTTGAAAAATTCTTCGCGGACTGTGTTGGAAGAAACGCCCGGCTGATCCAGCAAAACTTTAATTCCGGATTCTGCCAGCATCCATTCCTGTGACAAAAATGAATAATACTTTTCGGCGTCGGCAAAGCTTTGGAAATAAATAATCGTATTTCCCTGCGTTGCGCAAATCGCCGACACAAGCGTTTGTTCAACGGTTTCCCGAACCCAAACATGATTTCTTTTGCTTTGGTAAAGCGGCGGAACGGACACGGCAAAAGTTCGTCGGTGGTCCGGCGGAAAAGTAATCGGATACGCGATTTCCAACGTCGGTCGTTCGATCCCGAGCGTTTCTTTTGCCATATCAAACGGACGGAAAGTGGCGGACATCAAAACCAACCCGCCGAGAGAATCAAAAAGCGGCGCGGTCACGTTTCGCGGAATGCATGTAAAAAGTTCAACTCGGCCGTAAATATCATTTGTTTCAACGTCGCGCCGGATGTTTAAAATCGGATAATAATTCGGGTTTTCGGAGTTGAGCATGTAAGCGAAAATGAAATTGGCGGCGCGGACAATATTGGATTTTCGGCGAACAGAATCGGATCCTGACTTATAATTTTCATGATAAACGGATTCGATTTCATCGCCGATTTCAGAAACATTGATTAAAATGTTTTGAATGGATTGAACGGTCAGCTTTTTTCCTTCTGCCGTATTGTAATCCGCGATTTTGCGAAGAAAACGCTCTTTCAAATAATCGAAACGCTCGTAAGGGTCGCTGATTTGAATATCAATCCAATTCGTTCCGATTCGATTGCGTTCGCCGAAGCCGAATGTTTTTTCGTAAGAATCGCGAATGGATTCAACAAAAAGATGGAAAATTTTCTGAGCGTCTTCTTTTAATTTTTCCGGGAAATGATTGTCGTGTTCTTCGATTTCATTAATGGCGCGTTCAATAACGCGTTCGGAAATTGTGATGGAAGAGTGGGAGCGCGCCGCGTTTTCAATATTGTGCGCTTCATCAAAAATAACAATAACGTCTTCGGGAAGCTTTTCAATCCATCCAAGAAGCGTTAAAAATATTTCCTGGCTGAGAACATGATGATAATTGCAAATAATCAAATCGGCGTACTTCATTTCGCGTTTCAGAAGCTCATAGCCGCACATTCCTTTTTCATCGGCATATTCCTTGATGTCTTCCGAACTTCTGACATCGTCAAAAATCCATTTTTTAAACGGCGTCGCGTCCGATTGAAGAACTTCATACAAATATGGGCAAATACGCTCTCTCTTTTTTTGAAGCTCGGGCTCCATTTTTTTGAGATCGTTTTCAATTTCGCCGGCCAAGAGTTTTTCATGGGCGTCGCCTGATTTTTTATAACGCTCATTGGATTCCGACAATTCCTTTTTCGCTTTTGAATAAATGCGTTCTTTTTCCAAAAGCTCATACGTGTTTTCGGTTTTGGCGCGGCACTCTTCGTAATCCAAATGGTCGGGACAAACGGATTGTTTTCCTTTCATGACGGCGACTTTGATATCCGTTTTTCGTTTGATGTCACGCGCTTCATTGATGAACTGAACCATTTGCTGATGCACGTTTGTCACAATAATGACTTTTTTATTTTGTTTTTCGGCAACGTCCAATGCCGGCGCGAGCGCACTGAGCGTTTTTCCCGTCCCGCAGGCACCCTCAAAAAGAACGACTTCACTTTTCTCAAGCGCTGCTGCTATCTGCTTCATAGCATCTTCCTGGTTGGGATAGCAACTCGGTTTGGTGAAATATTTCATAAAACCGGGAGCGTTTTGCTGCGCTGTTTTCATGTTGTACGCCGTTGTAAATTGAGTCGTTTCCTGTGTCGGTTCGTTGTCCATTATTCTGCCGGCCTGTTTTAAAAACAAATTGTGAGAAGAGTGAAAGTGTTTTTAATGCCTCTTGCATCACTTGTCTCTCTGTATTTCTCACACAATCAAATAATTTTCAAATGATTTCAAAGATTTTTGAAATCAGAATCATTCATTGTATATATCAAATTTCTATTTGATTGTATTTGAGTTTTAAACGGCCGCTTCTTTTTTGAGAACAAGTTGCGGAATCCCCGTTTTGTTCTTCCGGTAAATTCGAATTTCAAGCGTTTGGTTTGATGAAAAACCGTAATTGTTGGATGTTCCCGCCGCCCCATCAACCGAAACAAAAACGCTTGACGCGGAAGCATTCAAACTGTCATTTCCGGATAAAATCAATTTTTCTCCGGCAGACCAAAATCCGTCTTTAAGCATCTCTTTATTATTCTTTTCAAAATCCGAATTCTTTTTACCGCTGCTGATGTTTTCATAAAAAACCAAAACGTCACCGTAAACCAATTTCCCGCCCGACCCCGGAATTCCTAAATAAGCATTGCCCTTTCCCGCAATTTGAATCGACACCGATTCCGATGAAACAGAACTCCCGCCGGCGTGTTTTAAAATCAAAATATTATCCTGAAAACGCGTTGAATCATTATAACGATCACCGCCGGAAAAATCAACGATTTCGATTTTAACGGGAGAAGTCAGAGATAAATCTTGAATATTTCCGAGAACCGCGCCGGTGCCTAAAATCAAAGCACCGCCGAGTGAAAATGAAATCAAGATCAGTAATAAAGAAGAAATTTGCATCAAAGACCACGATTGAAAAGAAGAATAGAAAATGTGTTAAAGATGCCGATTTTTTTGAAATGCGAAAGTTTAAAAAGATGAAACAGGTGAAACTTTTAACGATTTAAATTTTAACCCGTTTTAATATTTGATGAAAATAGAGCGTGAAAAGATGTATTCTTATCAAAAAGATTTGAAAAATATATTCATTTTTTTCATTTTTTTGGCACTATATTCTTTACTCGTTTTGTCAAATAATAATTTGTTAGGATCTTTGGTCTTTTTACTTTTGATATTTGGAAGTTTTGCATACGGAATATTGACACAAAGTCCGGTTAAAGCAGGTTTATTAGGCATTTTGTTCCCGATAATTATCCTTGCTGATCGATATTTATACAGCGGTCCTGAAGAATTCCAACGCGTTTTTTGGTATTTTTTAATACTATCGGGGACGGGTTTATTTGCAGGCTTTTTTGCAGGAATTGCAAAACCGAATGAAAATTATGATATGATTTGCCTGTCTTTGTCATTATTCTTTGTAGGCTGTAGCCTTGTGCATTTGTTTTTGGGAATAAATTAAAAAAACAAAAAGAAATTTACATCCGCAAACTTTAAAATAAAAAACGGTACCGCATGGAACTGTTGGATGTGCACCCGGTACACTTGCCGCATGCGGTTTTATCCGCCTTAAACAAAAATATGAGTAAGTTTTATTTAACATTTTTTAATTTCATTTTAATTCTATCTAATTTTAATTCTATCTATTTTGATTTGATAATTTGCTTGAAATTTTTAGATAAATGTCACATCATTGAATTTCCAATTCAATCACAAAAACGAAGCAAACCGTAAAAACAATCGTATTTATACAGCAAAGTATCTCCGACAGATAAGATTTTTAAACCCGAGAGAAGTTTTTAATTCTTTTTTATTGCCTGAAAGAGGAGAAAATAAATGAACGCAAAAATGAAAGGCGCAATATTCGGCATTTTAGCTGCAATCAGTTACGGGACGAACCCTCTCGGCGCGTTATTTTTGTATGAGGAGGGAATTAATCCCGATTCCGTATTGTTTCACCGTTTTCTTCTTGCGGCAATTTTGCTCGGCTTGATCATGGTTATTCAGAAACAGTCTTTTAAAGTCAGCAAAAAAGAATTGTTTGTACTGGCCGGACTGGGTGTTTTATTCGCAGCTTCGTCTCTCGGATTGTTCATGAGTTTTAAATACATAGAAGCAGGCGTCGCATCCACGATTTTGTTTATCTATCCGGTCATTGTCGCCGTCATTATGGCTGTTTTCTTTAAAGAAAAGATTTCACTCGTCACGATTCTGTCTATTGTTTTGGCACTTGGGGGTGTCGTGTTGCTTTACGGCGGAAACGGCGGCGGAAGCTTAAACCCGTTGGGTGTAATTTTTGTTTTGTCCGCCTCTCTGACTTATGCGCTTTACATAATATCTGTCAACAAAACAGACCTCCACATCCCGGATCTCAAGCTGACGTTTTATGTGATTGTGTTCTGTACGGTGACAATATTTATTCATTCACTGACATCGGAAAGCAGTCACCTTCAGCTGTTGACAACGCCGAAAATGTGGTTTTGGGCAGGTATGTTGGCATTGATTCCAACGGTCGTTTCATTAATTTTAATGGTCAAAGCAATTCATTTGATTGGGTCCACCCCGACAGCTATTATGGGCGCGCTGGAGCCGTTGACAGCGGTTGTCATCGGCATCGCTGTTTTCGGAGAAGCATTGACATTGCAACTGATTATCGGAATTATTTTGATATTAGCAGGAGTGGTGCTGATTGTTGCCGGAAAATCTTTAAAAACAGATGAAATCGGATCTGCTTTGAAAAAATACAGATCCGAATAATGGATTTTTATTTTACTTTTTATTTTGCTCTTTATTTTTTGATTTTGAGTTTTTTTTTGAGTTTTTATTTCGTCATATTTTCATTTTGGTAAATGCCGTTATACAAATTATCGGCATCAGTCCCCAATCTGAAAAACAAAAGCTGCATGACTCGGGCATCTTTTTTCATGTCAAATCCTGCCGGGTTGTGAACGATGACGAGGCACTCGCTGCGGCCGCTGTAGCCGGCATCCCAAACAGCTGTTCCGAGAACAACACCGCTGCGGGTGAGGCTGGAGCGGTGATAAGCAATCGCCCCGATGTTTTTCGGGATGTTGACAATTTCATTTAAAACGATTGAATAAATGCCGGGATTCAAATGAAGCCAACCGTCTTCGCCGAAAGGAAGCAGTTTTTTGTCCGGCGTTTTTCTGCCGCTGTTATCAAAATCAACGGCTCCTGCACCGTTTAATTCATAAACTTCGGCAACCGTCATTTCAAAACCGTTTGGTTGAGCCTGTTTGTTCAAGTCCAAATAGTTTTCAACAAGCGGCGGATTTTGAGAAATAAGTCCTCTGATTTCTGCGTCTGATAAAAAAGACATCTGTTAACCTCATTTGATTGTTTTGATGAATTATTTGATGAATTATTTAATGAATAAATATTTGATGAATTAAATTTGATTAAGATCGTTCAAACAATTTCTCAATCTCTTTTTGAGAGAAAATTAATATTGTCGGTCGGCCGTGCGGACAGGAATACGGATTTTCTGTCAGTTTCAGCTGGCGGATCAGCTCTTCCATTTGCGCCTGATTGCAGGAGGCGCCTGCTTTAATTGCAGCCCGGCAAGCCGTTCGTTTGGCAACCGTATCGCGAGCACCGGTTTCGTCTTTGACTTTTCCGAAAGAAAGCAAATCTGCAATGAAATCATGGACGGTTGAAACTTCTTCCATTTTGCCGAAAACGACCGGAACAAAACTGATGGCGTAGGCGTAATCGCCGAACTCGGAAATGCCGAAGCCGACTTCTTCCAAATACGGAATGTACTCGTCCATGAGCACTTTTTCTTTCGGCGTTAAATTGATGACAACGGGGGAAATCAATTCCTGAACTGAAACGTTCTCCCGCTTTTTGATAATATCATAGAAAATCCGCTCATGCGCTGCATGCTGATCAATAATCAATAAACCGCCGTCTTTTTCCGCCAAAATATAAAGATTGGAAATCTGACCGACAATGCGGATGTGATCCAAAATACTGATTTCGGACGGCGTTTTTTTGTCATTTGTCTTACCGGTTTCCGACAGCAAACGCTCTGTTGCTTTCAATCGCTTATCCGTGTCTTTTGCCGGCGCAACATATCCTGTTCCGTATTTCTCGGAAACGGCTGACAAGGAAGAATCACCGAAAGGCGGTTCTTTGGGCGTTTTTTCTTCCGCAGCCTGTTCCTTTTCAATTGAAGATGCCGCTTTGGTCGAATAAACGGCCGGCGTTTCTTTAACAACATTCACATTCGGATCAATTGTTTTTGAAATTTGAGATCCGGTGTTTGATTCGGATTTTGATTCGGATTTGGAGTCAACTTTTGAATCGGTTTTGGATTCCGTTTTCGAATCGAGTTTTGTTTCTGCTTTTGCTTCTTCTTTTGTTTCAGATTTTTGAGACGCTTGAGGCGCGCCGAAATCTGAAAATGATTTTTCGACGACTTTTTTGGCTTCTGCTGCCGTTACTTTCGGTGCCAATTCATACAAGCGAAGCGTCGTTTCAATCACATCTGAAACAATTCTTACCAATCGGTTTTCATCTTTGAATCGGACTTCAACTTTTCGCGGGTGAACATTGACATCCACTTCGGTCGGATTGATTTTGAGATGAATGACAGCTGCCGGGTATCTGTCCTTCGGCAATTTTGTGTAATAACCGAGTCGGATGGCTTTGATTAATTCTTTGGAAGTCACCGGACGGTTGTTAACAATGAAATAAAGATTATCGGTTGTTGTTTTGCTGAAAGTCGGCTTGGAAATGTATCCCGAAATTTCGATGTCGGCGTAATCGGTGAGTGATTTAATTTGGTCAATCGCTTCTTTTTTGTTTTCACCGAATTGAGATTCCATATGATCCGACGGAATTTCCATCATAACACGGGCGGCTTCGTGGCCCAAAATATCAACGATTGAATTGAATAAATTCGAAGACGCGCCGGATAGAATTGTTTTCCCGTTATTGGTTAAGGTGAATGAAATTGCCGGATTTGCTAAAATCAAATCGCTGACCATGCCGGCGATGTGAGACAATTCGGTTGCGTCGCTTTTCATATATTTCAAACGCGCCGGCGTGTTGTAAAAAAGCGTATGAACGCTGACGGTTGTGCCGTCAGGCGCGCCGACATCTGTGATTTCCTGTTTGCCGTCTTCGAGGTAAAGGCGCGTTCCCGTCGAATCTTCTTTTCGCTTCGTGATTATTTCAAATTTGGAAACAGAACTGATTGCGGCAAGCGCTTCACCGCGGAAACCCATTGTTGAAATGCTTTCGAGATCCGTAATTGTTGAAAGTTTGCTTGTCGCGTGTTTGGTCGGAGACAGAATAACGTCTTCGCGGGACATGCCTTTGCCGTCGTCGCGAACGGAAATTAAAGTTTTGCCGCTGTCCTTTAATTCGACGCGAATGTTTTTTGCGCCGGCGTCAATTGCGTTGTCGACCAGCTCTTTGACAACGGACGCGGGGCGTTCAACCACTTCTCCTGCTGCGATTTTATTAATGGTGTCCTGATCCAGAACATGAATAGAAGACTCTTTGCTCATTTTATCTCTCGTTTTATTTCTCATTTAATTTTGGAATATTTTCGGTTTTGTCTCATTTATAGTTTCACTTTAGAACCTGAAAGCAAAGATTCAAAATACGTTTTTGATAAAAATTCATGAATCGTTGAAAGAATAATTTTTCCTTTCCCGAAATCCGCCGCGATATGAACCGGCTTGCCGTCATCATCTTTTTCAATCACGGAAAAGTTGCCGCCGATGTTTTGGAAATAGCCGTCGCAATAAACCGAGTCGCTGTCGCCGGTCAGCGGACTGCTGCGCGAAAGCAGGATGTCTGTTTGCACGTACTCGGCATCAAGCCCGAAGCGCGTCAGCGAAGTGACCGCCGGAACGCGGCAGGCACTGCACGTGCTGACTTCTTTCAGCGGTGAAAACATCAATAAAGCGCCGCCGTTTTCAACGAAATTAAAAATCTTTTTTTGAATTTTTTCATCCGCAAGCGCATTGCTGACGGCGGCGTGTTCCGGATAAGTAAATCCGGTCGGAACGACCAGCAGCTTTGCGGGCGGCAAATGCGGCGAATTAAGCGATGCTGGCGCTGCGACCGTTGAAGAGATGCCGTACTCCTGAAACATATGCTCAAAAAAAAGCGGGCTGTCCCACAAAATAATGACGTCGGGCATGGTTTGGATTCTCTTTTTATTTTAAAGTAAGAGATTAATCCATTTTCGTGTTTTTAACGGTTTGCTTTGTTTGGGATTTGCGCGAAAAATAATGAAAGTTCCTGAATTTATCTTTTCTCAAAAAATGTAAATTTTAGATATAATATGAGAGTTCTCTAAAAATTTTAAAGATCGTACGAAGAGGTCCGCTTTTCTCATTCGGATCCTCCTCCTTTTCAAGAATGGCATTTTTTATAGCTCTAAGCATTCGAATATCTTTTCTGGAAATTTCAGAAAGCAAAGCCTCTTTATTTTCAACCGTAATAAATAAAACAACACCGGTACGCACATATTTTACAGGATATTTTTCATCAAACTCTTCTAAAAACGCAACCATTTCATCCGGAGAAGGATTCTTGCTTTTTGAATTTTTTATTTTTTCAAGGCGGCTTTCTCTTGATTCCGGACGGGATGCAAAAACCCAATAATTTTCAATGACTTTCAAATCGTCATCAACATAGACAAGAGTTATATTTTCAGCCACAACATCTACGTTTTTTTCATCGAGCCATAAGCCGAATCGTGTAAAAGTTTCAAGTGTACCGTCCGAGACATTAATATCTCCTAATATCTCCCGGGAATAAGCGTCATCAATTGGTACTTTTTCATATTTCAGTTCAATTAATCCCATATTTTCAGATTCGATAAATTCAACGGCATCTTCGGTTTCATTCATATTTCTATCAGTTGAATTAAATATAGAAAGCGCAGAATTGTTATCACTTGAATTATCCGTCGGAGAATCAGTTGAATTATTTTCAGTTGAATTGTATATAGAGGGTGTTTCAACCCGGTGCTCGGCACAAACAGAGAAAGAGACCATAGCAGTGAATATGAATAAAATAAGAAGAATCACTAAAAATTTTGATTTTATCATGTCATCGCCTGAAATTTGAATGTAATTTGACTTAAATTGGAATTCACTTAAATCAGATCTGTTTTAAATGGAAAATGCAGATCTAACAAATATTCTGTTCATTACGTTTTCACTTCAAATGTTCAAACAGATTTATCAAAAACAGAGATGATGCTCTGCGTTTGTCTTTTTTCCCTACAGATTAATGTAATAATCAATCAGGACATATAATTATCATATTACCGAGATATATATTTTCGGAAAATGTTTGTAAACACTTCCGATTTATCTAAAAAGTAAACCGGCCATGAATTTATTTCATCTAATTCATTTACTGCAAACAAAACGTTTATGTGCGTAATCGGCGTTCATTTCATAAAATTTCGGTGACGACATGACAAGCATACCCATGACTCAAGAAGCGCGTTTGAAGCGTGTTCGAATGATGGCCGACTACCAGTTCGGAAAAGGAGCGGGAGCTGTCTTGTTTGACGATGATTCAACGTTTAAGCTTTCCAAAACCAAACGCATTCGCCAGATTCATTCAGGCGGCGAAAGAATCGCGACCGTTCGCGCAAAAGACGGATTCTTTACGCTCAGCATGGAAGGTGCTCGCAGGCTTCACGCTCATTTGAAAGCACCGGCAATGCGCGTTGCTGTTGTTGATGACGCGGCACCGTTTGTCGCGATGGGAAAAACAGCGTTTTGCAAGCACATCATTTCAATAGATCCCGATATTCGGGCAATGGAAGAAATTCTCGTCACCGACAAAGAGGATAAGCTTCTTGCCACAGGACAACTGGTTTTATCGCCGCAGGAAATTCTTCACAGCAGTCAGGGGGCTGCTGTTTTAGTCAGAAGCGGCATTGATAAAGAAGAAAATAAAGATGAAAAAGAAGATTAATGCCAACCGTCGACGCTTGGCAATAATTTTAAATCAATTCATTGTATTTATTACCACGATTACATTCACAACATTCACACAATTTCATAGGAGTTGACGCCACTGCCGGAAAATTTTCTAACAACATTTATCGTCCCTGATAATGCTGTTATTGACGATCAAAAAATTGCAACTGAAGCTGATATGATTATCGGAAATCACGCTGCAATTGAACGCAGTATAGAAGGCGGATTTTTAATGATCGGCGAAGGCGTTCACATCGGCGGCGAAGTCTTTTCAAATGACGATGTCCGCGCGGACGTTTGGTGCAAATTTGACAAAAACGTCAACGTCGGCGGTGACGCTTACATCGGCGAATTCACAACAATCGACGGCAAAATTGTTGTGGAAGGCGATTTGGATATCGGCAAGGAAGTCAAACTCAACGGCGGCTTTTTATCAAAAGGCTGGGTCGTTGTGAGAAATCCCCTCCCCGTCATGGTTTTTATCTTTTTATACATTCGCGCAATGATCGGTATCGGCAAATCGAGTGACGAAATCGATAAAGCGCTGAGCGAATTATTTGAAGACGATGAAGAAATCGACTTTGAGAACATGGATGAAGACAAAATGTCTCAAGCCCTCAGCCGCGGCAGATTCCTTGTTATTCCGCTCGGTTCTAAAATTTCATTGGAAAGCATCAACGTTCCCGAAGATGTTATGATCGGAAACGACTGCAACATCAGTACGCGAATGATTTGCAAACGCTTTGAAAGCGGCAAAAATCTCATTTTTAACGGTTTCATTCGCTCAAAAGGAGAAACACTCATTGGAGAAGGATCTCGAGTCAGCGGTGAAATCAGTGCCTCAAAAGTGATTATTGACAAAAATGTCAAAATCGAAGGCATAATCACTGCCAAAACCGTTTGGATTCACGAAACGTCTTTTGTGGAAGGCAAAATTTCATCCGGAAATGTTCGATTTATCACAGGCGACGAATTTGATATCAAAGACCCAGGAAATGCCGAAAAAGCAACCCTTCTTTCCAAAGCCGATTCTTTTAATTTGATAAACACAAACGTCACGGAAAAGAAAGAGGAAGAGCTCTTTGACGATGAAGAAGAAATCGAAGACACCGAGTCGGAAGAAGAATTAACGGCAGAAGAAGTTTCTGAAACTGAAGAAGTCGCCGATGCTGAAGAAGTTAAAGAAACAGAATCGGGAAACGAACAAGCGGCAGAAGAAACAGAACCTCTTGAAGTTGAACCTGAAAATGCTGAAGAAAAACCGGATAAAGTCGAACCGGCTGAAACAAACACTTCTGAAGTTGAAACGACTGAAACCGAAACTATTGAAACAAAAGCTGAAAATGAAGCAACTTCTTCTCAAAACAAAAGAAAAACCGCTTCCAAGAGAGCTCAAAAAAGAAGATCCAAAAAAGCAGCCGCCGAGCGTGAAGATATGACGATTGTCAATGTTTTCACGGGCGAAAATATTGAAGAAATAAAAAATGACGATTCTGATTCGGGAAAGGAAAACACCGAAACGAAAAAGTAAGACAAAACGAACATAAAAGAAAAACAAAAATGAACATTAAAACAAAATGAACATTAAAACAAAATGAAGCAAAATAAAAAAGAAAGAAAAGGAAATTAATATTTTCCGGTTTCCATCCTCTTTCCTTCTCTCAACTCGTCGGATAAATCATCATCATCGCTTTCAATGACGAAGTTACCGATATAAGTGCAGTTTTTGCAGCGGTAAATGTCACCCATAACACCGCCGGTTTCAAGATAAAGAGTTGCTTTTCCGCATTGCGGACAAATTAAAACCATAAAATCATCTCCGATTGTTTTTCAGTATTATAATAACAATAACAGTTCAATATTATGAGAACATTTATATTTAAATCCTTATGACGACGGTTGATAAAATGAGCCAAGCCACTCCCGCAATGAAACAATATTATGCGGCAAAGGAAGAATGTCCCGATGCTCTCGTTTTTTTCCGCATGGGCGACTTTTACGAATCTTTCGGCGACGACGCAAAAACCATCGCCAAGGAGCTTGAAATTACACTCACCAACCGCGGCAAAACCGAAGACGGCAAACAAATGCCGCTTGCCGGAATTCCTTACCACGCCATTGACAATTACCTCCCGCGTTTAATTAAAAAAGGCTACAAGGTCGCTATTTGCGAACAGCTGGAAGATCCGAAAAAAGCGAAAGGTGTTGTGAAAAGAGGTATTGTCCGAATCGTCACGCCCGGAACGGCCATTGATTCTTCGATTATCACGGATCCCGCCAACAATTATTTGATGGCGCTGACAGGCACTTTTAATCCCGACGGCGCGTCCAAGAAAAAAGCGAAAGGATCGGAAAGCGAAACGTTCGGCATTTCTTTTTTAGATATTTCAACCGGCGAGTTCTTTGGCAGTCAATTCGAAGACGAAGCGCCTTATGAAAAAGTCATCAGCGAAGTCGCAAGATACAGGCCGGCCGAATGTATTGTTCAGGAATCATTGACGGAAAACGAATTGCTGATGAACCGTTTGGCTGAAAATAAAGTCAAAATCGAAACTTTTTCATGCTCCAAATTATCGGCTGAAATTGAAAAATGCGAATCGGACCTTTTGAAACAGTTTAAAATTTCCACATTGGAAGGCATGGGCTTTAAAGGAATGGATTACGCCGTCCTCGCCTGCGGCAAAACGCTTGACTACGCGCTTAAAACGCAAATGAGAGAACTGGACCATATTCAAACCGTTCAATTTTATTCCATGTCAAAACACTTGATTTTGGATTCAATGACGCTTCGCAACTTGGAAATAATTAAAAATACGCGTGATGACGGCGAAAATTATTCACTCATTCGCGTCTTGGATAAAACAAAAACACCGATGGGATCACGGCTTTTGAGAAACTGGCTCCTTCGCCCGTTAGTCGACCCCGATGAAATTACCAAACGATTAAACGCGGTTTCGGCGCTCAAAGAAAACAGCCTCCCCCGTTATGATTTAAGACAACACCTGTCAAACATTTCAGATATTGAAAGACTTGTCAGCCGCATGATTTACGGCAATTCCAACGCGCGCGACTTGATTTCCATGCGCAATTCCCTGGCCGAACTGCCTGGACTCTGCGCCGTGATGGATCAAATGTGCGGCGGGAATGCCGAGTCAGAGCTGCTTTCCGAGATCTGTGCCGACATTTCTCAATTCGGATTTGCGTCGGAACTCACAGATTTGATTTCTAAAACGATTGTTGACGAGCCGCCGGTCATTGTCCGTGAAGGCAAAATGGTTCAACCGGGCTACAGCAGTGAACTGGACGAACTCAGAAATGTCTCAGGCGACAGCAAGGAGTGGATTGCCGATTTCCAAACGAAACAAAGGGATCAAACAGGCATCAAAAATTTAAAAGTCGGATACAACAAAGTTTTCGGCTATTTCATTGAAGTGACAAACGCGAACAAGCATCTGGTTCCCGAAAATTACATCAGGAAACAAACCGTCGCAAACGGCGAGCGTTATTTTACGCCGGAACTCAAAGACCGCGAAAGCCTGATTTTGACAGCCGATGACAAATCTGTCGCGCTTGAATATGAAATTTTCAGAGAAGTGACGGAACAGGTGGCTTCTTACGCCAAAGAAATTCAAAACATGGCGCATCTGATTGGAAAAATTGATGTGTTGTGCAGTTTCGCCGAAGCGGCGATTGAAAACAATTATGTTTGCCCGCAATTGGACAACAGCTTGGACATTTTAATCCGTGACGGACGCCACCCGATTGTTGAAAAAACAACCGTTGAAGCGTTTGTTCCGAATGATACGGAAATGGATGCCGTGGAAAACCAATTCCTTTTGATTACCGGCCCGAACATGGCAGGTAAATCCACCTACATGCGCCAGATTGCAATGATTATCGTGATGGCGCAGACCGGCAGCTTTGTGCCGGCGGCGTTTGCTAAAATCGGCGTTGTTGACCGCATTTTTACGAGAATCGGTGCGCATGACGATCTTGCCGGCGGCAAAAGTACGTTCATGGTGGAAATGGTTGAGCTGGCCAATATTTTAAACAACTCGGGCGAGCGCAACTTGATTCTTTTGGATGAAATCGGTCGCGGAACCAGCACATATGACGGTTACAGCATCGCAAAAGCGGTTGTCGAATACATTCACAACAAAGATAAAAAGGGTGTTCGAACACTGTTCGCAACGCATTATCACCAATTAACGTCGCTTGAAAACAAATTGAAGCGGCTGAAAAATTTCCATATCGCTGTTCGCGAAACAGGAAACGATTTGGTTTTCCTTCGAAAAATCGTTCCGGGCGCAACCGACAAAAGTTACGGTATTCATGTGGCGAAACTAGCCGGCGTTCCCGATAAAGTGAATGAGCGCGCCGCCGAAATTTTAAAAGAAATTGAAAATGAAAGCTTGGCCGAAGATGAAAGCCGCAGCAAAAAAAGAACGGCGCGCTACACCCAGCTTTTGCTCTTTGATCCTGAAAGCGGCGGCGGGGAAGAACGGATTGTTGAAAAATTCGTTGAACATCCCGAAATTGAAGAACTCAAAGCCGAATTCAAAGATTTGGACGTCAATCATATGACCCCGATGCAAGCGCTTTTGAAATTGGAAGAAGTCAAAGAAAAACTGCGCCGGTTGGAAAAGGAATCCGAGAACTGAGAATAAAAAAGGTAAAAGAAAGAAAATGCGGCATCAGTTCATAAGTTTTCTTCATTCTTTGCTCAAGATGGGGTAACTTTCATCACGCACCGCAATTCTGTTTATGAATCCGTCTTATTTATGAATTCTGTTTCAAATTCGAAAATTTAAAAAGCGTATTTTGGAGAGAGAGATTTGTCCCTGATTTTGAAAGCGGTTGAAAATATTCCTTTGATTGAAAAAGGAGATGACATAGCAGATATTATTTGCAAAAACGCGCCGGATATCGCCGATAAAGATGTGATTGTGATTGCGTCAACGATTGTTTCAAAATCTCTCGGGCTGACTTTCCGTGAAGAAGACGTTGTCCCGAGCGCAGAAGCAAAACGCATTGCCGCCTTAAACGGCAAAGACCCGCGCTTTGTTCAGGCGATTTTGGATGAAAGCGTTGAAGTGTTTACGGAAGCCCCGTTCATGCTGGTCCGCAATAAAAACGGTCACGTCTGCATCAATGCCGGAATCGACGCGTCTAATGTCGGAAACGGTCTTCTTTTAAAACTCCCCGACAACCCGGATAAACACGCGGCTGCAATCGGAAAATCAATTGAGCAAAAAACAGGGAAAAAGATCAGCGTTATTATTACCGATACCAACGGCCGCGCTTTTAAAGAAGGGCAAACAAATGTTGCCGTCGGCCTTTACAATATCAAAGCCATTCGCCAATGGATTGGTGAAAAAGATCTCTACGGCATGGTTTTAGAAATTTCAGAAGAAGCGGTCGTGGATGAAATCGCGGGCGCCGCGAATTTGGTGATGGGCGAAGGCGGCGGCGGGGTTCCGGCGGTTATTGTCAGCGGTTTGGATCTTTATGTCGATGAAACCGTGTCGGTTACCGAAATGTACCGGTCAAAAGAAAGAGATGTTCTTATTCGCGGGCTTTTGGAATTGAAAAATGAGAAGAAAGAAAAATGAATCGGATTAAATCAGGTATGATGAATGATTTTTTTCATTTCCTCTTCTAATTCTGAAATAATTTTATTTTCAGTGTTTTTTAATTCATCTAATTTGTTCATTGTCTCCAAAACTTGTTTTTTAACATTTTCAATACTGTGAGCCGATTCATGGATTCTTTCTTGCATAAACCAATCAACAATCAGCCCGTCAAAAAAGAAATCCGCAAATTTTAAAAATCCGCCCGTTTCAAAACAAATTTCATTGACGATTTGAACATCTGCTAATTCCGCATTGAATAAACGTAATCTATGTTGCGCTTCTTCAACTTCGCTTGTCGCATCGTCAATTTTGGAGTGTTTAATTGCCGTTGTAACCAAGCCGCCTGCAAACATATCAAAAACACCCCAGTCGGACGCGCTGTCCAAGCTGTTCAACGCTTTTCTAAGACTTACCAAAACATTTTCACCGGCGATAACGGCTTCCTCAATTTCCCGAAGATTATTTTTGTTGTCCTCAATACATTCTTCAAGTTTCATTATTTTTTGAGCGGCAGGTCCGTTATCCAGCCGAAGTAATTTTTCTTTTTCAGCATAAAGAGATTGATATTCAGCTTCCGATCCGGTATATTTTTCATTATCCGCTTCAATTTCCCGAATTTGAGTGCGGACATCTTCTAAATTAAACAAACATTGATCATAATGCAGTTTTGCCGCCAGAACTTCTTTTTGTTTTTCTTTTGTTTTAGATTCCAGCCGGCCGAAAACAGTATAAAAAAGAGATAAAATATTTTTCTGCTGAAGTTTCTCAAGATCACGATTTTCCTGATCAAATCGCTCTTTTAATTTCGTTTCATTTTCTTCTAATTCTTTTAACTCTTTTTTCAAAACAGAAAGCGCGGAATTATTTTTATGCAACCGGTAAACATCTTGTCTGGATTTTTCAAGTTTTTCATTGATCGGGCTGTACAAATAACTCCCTCCTTTTTACAAAACAATTTGTATGTGATTTCACCGGTAATAAAAGCTCTTACATTTTTTCTCAAGTAATTAAAAAGCCTCGTGCTCGATTATTCGATTTGTCATTAATATTGAAGTTAAATACTATTATTCTCAAAAGAGATTGTTTTTTATATTAGAATACATTCTATTAAATATACAAAATAATAGTAATTCCTAAAAAGCATTAATTTCTAAAAGTGAGAAAAATGAAAAAAGGGTCAAAATTTATCCGTTTATTTACTGTGATGATTTTTCTTTTTATATTAACATCAGGAGTGGCGGCCGCCGACTTTGAAGACGGAGATGGAACTGTCGAAAATCCGTATCAAATTAAAACGGCTGATCAATTAAATGATGTCAGAAATAATCTTACAGCGCATTATGTTTTGATTGAGGATATTAATTTGACGGGAACCGCTTATGAAAATAACTGGGCTCCGATCGGAAAATATAATTTCGAATTTAAAGGAACGTTTGAAGGAAATAATCATAAAATTGAAAATTTAAAAATCCAGACAACAACTAATAACGGCGGATTTTTCGGATCTGCGATTGACAGCTATATTGCAAATTTAACACTTGTAAATGTCGAAATCAATGGGAAAGTAAATACAAGCTCATTGGTCGGTCAAATCAATAATTCTATTGTTAAAAACTGTCACGCTGACGGAGATGTAGTCGGCACATCAAATGTCGGCGGAATTGTTGGAAGAGCAAAAGAAACAAAAATTGAAAGTTGCTCATTTAAAGGAAGTGTTACAGGAACAGGAACCGTCGGTGGAATTGTCGGTGAATTATATGAAGCGGATATTTCCGGATGCACTGTCAAAAACGCATTAATTAAATCTTCAGGATCAAATACAGGTGGTGTCATCGGAAGATATTCAGCACTTAATAATAAAATGACAGAATGTGTTGTGGAAGCAGATGTCAAAGTGGAAAGTACAACAGCAACAGCCGCAGCAACATGTATTGGCGGCTTAATCGGTTTAATAGAAGGATCAAATGATATTCTAACTCCCCTTGAAGTTCAGAAATCAAAATCTGCCGCAGTTGTTTCAGCATATGGCGGAGACCAATATGGCGGAAGAGATGTCGGCGGTTTGGTTGGTCAATCTCAATATAATATTTCATTTGAATCATGTACATTTTCAGGAAAGGTAACTGCATACAATGAAAAAAATTTGACAACATTCACGTTAAAAAATAATGCTTCACAAAATGTCGGCGGATTTGTTGGAAATGTTTTTAGTGGTTCAGCCGCAATTAAAAACAGTTCTGTTATTGGCGAATCAATTATGGGCTCATTTTAGGTAGGAGGATTTGTCGGATTCAGTAATGGCGCTCCCGTTGAATGTACAATCGAAAATTCATATTCAATCGCAAACGTATCCGGATATCAAAATACGGGAGGCTTGATCGGCGGAATTCATAAAGGAAAAATATTGAATTCGTTTTCAACCGGAAATATTACCGGGATTTCATTATATACAGGCGGTCTTGTCGGTCAGACTGTAAACGTCGATATAACAAATTGTTTTGCTGCGGGAGATGTTACCGGAAAAAGCGGTACCGCCGGAATTGTCGGATATGCAGGCGGAAACAGCACTATCTCCGGGAATTCAAATATTACAAATTGTTATGCAACCGGAAGCATTACCGGAACAACATATACAGGCGGTATCGTTGGTAATGTAGCATCATATGGGAAAAAAGATTTAACAAATTGTTATGCGCTTAACAAAAATATTACAGGCTCTTCTACTTCATTTCCGAACCGTCTTGTCGGGTATATATCTTCATTCCATATGGGTAATTTAACGACAACGAATTGTTTCGCTTGGGACAATATGGAAGGGAATTATAATAGTACTCAGCCGAATGAAAAATTATACGGCTCAAACCTCACTTCTGTCGAAGTTTGGAACACTTTCCCCGCTGAAAAATGGACCGGCTGGAGTACTACCGTTTGGGCGGCAAATGATTATTTTAAATTCAGACTCCCGGTTCCTGTTTGGACAGATAAAAATATTCAAGCTGATGCGACTCATTTGATGCCGCCGATTATGCTGACATATGACGGAAACGGCTTTACAAGCGAAGCCGACACTGTTCCTGTTGACAGTAAAGAATATTTGAAACCTTCTGAAAGCGGATATCCTGAAAAAGCAACGGTTAAAGAACCGGTCGATATGAAAAAAGAAGGATTTGAATTTGAAAAATGGACGACCAAACCGGACGGAGCGGGCGACTCTTACCAGCCCGGCGATGAAATTGAAATGAAAGAGTCGTTGACGCTTTATGCTCAATGGAAACAGAAATCTGATGGCAATAAGGACGGAAATTCCGACGGCGGCACAGGCGGTGCTGTTGTCGTTAATCCTGAAAAACCTGAAAAAATAACAGGCTTTGAAAATGAAACCATTATTGAAAAGCCCGAAAAAGTTCCCGAAATCATCAAACCGGTTTTGGTAATACTTTTCATTTTCTTGGCATTTGCAATTTATTTGTTTGTCAAAAAAAGAAGAGATGATGAAGAAGATGAAACAGGGATATGAATTTTGAGATTCATATCTTTTTATTTTTCATCAAAAACAGCGTACAACATACTCAATGTCCCGATTCCGAGCGGTTCTTGAACAACGCGGACATTGTATTTTTCAATCAATTCATCTGAAATGCCGAGCGGAATTCCGGGTGTTGACACGATTGAATTTTGTTTGAGAACAGATTCAGAAATCGTGTCGGGACACGGCGTCGCTTCAAAGATTTTGAAAAAGGATTTCGGCTCCTTTTCGGAATCGTATTTAAAAACGGGATATTGAGAAGCAATTTCATTCACGCGATTGGAGTCGACATCAAAAACGTAAACATTAAATTTTTCATTTAAAAAAGTTTCAAGTGCCGGCGTTCCGACTTTTCCGAGACCGAGAACAAGAACATCTTTGTCATCGCCGCCGTCTTTGCCGCCTTTTGCGTGACAGAGAATTTCAGCGTAAATGCGTCCGGTACAGATCTGGTTGTGAGCGATTTTACCGTTTCTGAGATTGTGCGCGATGTAAGCGAGATCGTCTGCCATCAAAATAATGTCAGCACCTTTTGTAACCGCTTCGTACCAGCCGGCAACATCCGTATTTTCGGTGATGAAACCGTCCATTCCGAAATGCTGAACCGTGAAAAGCAAAGATTCCGAAAAACTTCCGATAATGCCGCCGCCGGCGGTAATCGGAATAATCGCGACTTTTTCTTTGGCGGGAGCGGTACCGTAAATTTTGCGGCAAAGACCGTCTAAGGAATAAGTTGTCAATTCCGTAATCAAACGGTCGTTTTCAACGAGCGCGTCAGTCATATTCGCCAAATCTTCAGGTGTTAAAAGTGCCATAATCGTTCCTCGTTTGCTTTATTTTTGATTGAGAATCAAAGACATCGCTTTTTCTCTTTTTTCCTTCGTTTCCGCTTCCGTTTTTGCGTAAGTGATAACGGTGTAAGCGCGGTAACCGTCATGGCCCGCGCATTCAAAAATTTCAATGCCGCTGCTTGCAGAATCCGCCGCAAACGGCCTGAAACTGCTGCCGGCAGAAATCAAATGTTCGCCGCCTGAAATGAGTTCGTTTCCTTTCTTTTGGAAATGCTCGAAAATACAATACGCATTTTCATATTTCGGATTCGTTGAAACCGATAATCCTTTTTCTTTAAAATCGGGGTTTGTAAACGCTTCAATTAACAAAAGAAGCAAATTCACGCCGGATGAGAAATAAACGCAAATCGGTGTCTGACTCGGGAAACGCGCATCAATTTCAAGCACCTTCCAGCCTTTTTGACTGGAAATCGCTTCCACATCCATGATGCCTTTCAAATTCAATCCGCTTGCCAAATCAAAAGCGATTTTTTGATAAATTTCATCGCGCGGAAGCGGCGTGACCATGAAACAGTCCCAAACGTCGTCAATATGAATATACGTTTCTTTAACAACAGTATAGTCCTTACCGTTGCCGATAATTTCCAAAGAAATGACAGGGCCTTCCAAATATTCTTCAATTAAAAAGTTTGCCGGAACCGTTTTCAATTCATCATCGGAATGAATGATACGCGCGCCGATGCTGCCGCTTTCTGACGGCGGTTTGACAAAATAAGGCGGCTCATCGGGTTTATCCGCCGGTGTCGGAACGCCGATTTTTTTGAAATATTCTTTGGATTTGGATTTATCGCTGCTGATTCTGTAAGCATCGAAATCAAAAAGAAGCGGGCATTTTATTTCGCCGGAAACAGATTCCAAAAAAGCAATCGTTTCTTCATTTTCATTAACAGGAATCATGAAATCGGAATTTTCCGAGATTGAAATAAATCGGGATTTGTCTTTTGTAATATCAAAACAATGGAATTCGTCGCAAATATTTTGAGCCAGGGCCGACGGATTTTTATCAATTAAAATAACCGAAATCCCGGCTTTTTTCGCCAAATAAGCCGCTTCAACGCCCTGAAGTTTGCCGCCGATAAGACAAATGCTTTTTCCGGCGTATTTGGATTCAAAATCTGAATGAATCGGAAATTGGCATTGGGCTGAAAACGACATGTTGATTCCTGTTTATGATGTTGTTTAGGATGATTTGTTTCGATTCAAATAAGCTTCAAAATTTTCCTGACTGCCGCGGGCAAGTCCCATCTCATTCAGTTTCTCAATAACGCTTTTCGCGTCTCTCTTTCTTTCATTGAGCGAAACGTCGCGGTCAAAATTGACAACGCCTTCCAGTTTGGAGTCGGCAGAAATGATAGACGTGACCACATTAGCGCCGGCGTTGAGGCGGTCAACCATTCCCGGAATGCCGGCAACATCAAGCGATGCCGGAATCAAACGGTCGGGGAAAACGAAGCGGAGAACGGAAATGACTTTCAGTTCCATCAAGTCTGACGCCTGTGTCGTTCCGGCAAGCGGCGTTCCCGGCTGCGGTTCAAACGTCATGACACGCACCTGATCCGGATCCGCTTTCTGCATTCCGCGAATGGATGCGACTGCCGATTCGATGTCGTCAGACACGGACGGGCTGACAGGCTCTCCGTTTGAGAGTTTCATTTTGGAAAAACCGGTTAAAATGCCGTCTTCAATGCAGATTCCGGCGGCTTTTGCGTTGAGCCGTGCTTGGAAACGCTCTTCAAAAGATTGACCGGCGCGCAGTTTTTCGTAAAGTTCTTCCTGATAAGTTTCCTGATAAAGCGCAAAAAAATTCGCGCCTTCTTTTGAAAGCGCTTGAATGAAATCGTTGTCAACAACGCCGGGAGAAACCATAACGGGAAGTCCTGTGACTTCTTTTGCGATTCTCACAAATTCCAGCAAGTTTTCCGGCTTGTTGTGGAAATGAGGGTCTTCGCCCATCGTTAAATCGATCATGTGAACGCCTTCGTTTTTGAGCTCTTCACACATAGTTCTCAATTCTTCAGGCGTGATTCTGTAGCGATCAATTTTATTTTTCGCGTTGTAGTAACAAAAAGTGCATTGGTTTTTGCAGTAAGTGGAAAAATAAACAAAACTGTAGAGATAAACATCGTTTCCGAAATAATGATTTTTGACGGAAACGGCCGCGTCAAACATTCTTTGAAGACCGGCTTTGTCCGTTGCCGAAAGCATGCTGCGGATATCATCATCTGTCAGCGATTTTTTTTGAATGATGTCTTCAATGAATTGATTGTATTCGGCATCACTCATCTTTGAAAAATAATCCATTCCCCCACACATCCCCCGATTGTTGTTATGATTATAATTATGATTATAAATTCGTGTAAATGCCGTTATAATAGAATTCCGAGCGGCTTCCTCTCTTGATATTTTTAAAGTTGTATTTGGCTTTGAGCAGACGCTCCAATCCGAATCCTGCGCCGATCCACGGCTTGTCAATGCCCCAATCCATGTCCATCGGAACCGGACCAACCACTGCGGAAGACAGTTCCAAATCGCCGTGCATCACATCAACGGTCGCGCCATAAACCATACACTCATCTCCTTCGATTTCATAACTGATTCCGAGATAAGTTAAAAATTCGTCAATCAGCTGCACCAGGTTTTCGCGGGTACACCCTTCACCCATTTGGCAGAAATTGACCATCGTAAATTCTTCTAAGTGACTGCTGCCGTCGGATTCTTTGCGGTAGCAAGGTCCGATTTCAAAAATTCTAAGCGGATCGGGCATCACTTTTCCGAAGCGATGAAGATAATTGTAAAGAACGGGTGCCAGCATCGGACGGAGACATTTACCGTCATCGGTTCTGAAAACCTGTTTAGAAAGTTCAACATCTTTGTCGATTCCCATTCTGATAATATATTCTTCCGGAATGAGAATGGACGACTTGATTTCAATAAATCCTTTGGAAATCAAAAATGCCGAAATATCGCGCTCAAGCTTCGCCAGCATGTGTTCGCGGCTGTTTTCATAAATATCAACAAGCTCGGCCTTTCTTTTGGAAACCATTTCCGCTTCCAGTTCTTCAAACGGCGGAAGATTCGGGTCATCCAAATTGATTTCATCGGAAATCAGCAAAGCTTCCAATCTCTTTCTTTGAGACGGCGAGAATTTTTCTTTTGCGGACACGGAAACAGGCTCCTTTGATGTTGATTGTGTTGATTGCGAAACGGTCTGTGTTGTTTGCGCTGCTGCCTGCGGTGCAATTGACACTGCTTTCTGCGGCGTTTCTGCTGCGACAGGTGCTGTTTGAACAGTTGACGCTTCTGCCATTCCTTTCTTCAGCACTTTTTTCGGCGCGGATTTCTTGACAGGGGCTTCAACGTATGTGATTCCCGGATCATAGAAATCTTTGGCAACGAAACGGTTGATGCGCTCATCGGAAAGCTTGCAGAGCTTGCAGACTTTTCTGTATTTTGAATTTCGAAGCGACCGGGCAGATGCGCTGCGTCTGGAATTATTGACAGTAATGACTTCGCCGCAGTCGGTATGAATACGGATTTTTCGGGAGGAAACATCATATTTTTTGATGCCGTGCAAAACATCTTTTCGTGACAGCCAAACGTCGTTGAGTTTGACAAGTCTTTCCAATGTCGGTCGGTCTGCCATATTTGTTTCCTCCTTTTATTTTTCCATGATAATTGAAATGCGGAAATCCCGGGAATCTAACCCGGCTAAACGGATCTAGAGTCCATTTGGTCTACCTGACCAGATTTCCATTCCGAAATGCCAGTTGTATATGATTTTGTTATGTGTTTTTGCTTTTTTGCCTGCTGATTTGCAGTTGAAGTGTTCCCGCAATTAAGTGTTGTTTTAATTAATACCTTTCCGCCAAACGCTGCAAACCGCGAGCATATATGCTGCCGCTGTTGTATTAAACGCTTATTATAACGCTGCCGGCGTTTGCATTATAAATTATGCTGTCAGCTGCTAAAGCGTCAAAAGGGAAAGGGAGGTTGTGTTGAGATCGTTTTCCCATGAACCGTTTTCTTTTTGGGAATCGGAAAGCCATGGCAAAGATTCCATGGCAATGTATTTTTGATTGCAGAAGACGAAAGTCTGTAAAATCAAATTGCTTGTTGCCGAATATTTCCAAAAACCGTCTTCTCGAACGGATGAAAGCCATTTCAATTTTTGGGAAATGAATTCAAAAATCATGAAATCGGCCGCTTCATTGAATTTGCCTAAATTTTTTTGTTTTTGAAGCGCGGTCAAAATAAGCGCGGTCGTTCCGGGATGTTGTCTGTCGGAATTGTCATTTTTGCACAAATCCAAACAAAGCTCTTCCTCAAAAATGCCGGCATCTGCCAAAGCGGGTAAGATGTAAACCGTGTCATAAAGGTTTTCACCCCAGCGGGCACGATGCTCTAAAAGATAATGAACAGCTTTGCCGCGAGCGGTTAAAAGGTCGCTGTTGTCCAAGCCGTGAGAATTGGATTCCAAATAAGAATAGGCGTTTGATAAACAGGAAACAGCGCGCGCGGTTTCGCGAAGGTCACCGAAAGATCCGTTTTCTTCTTGTTTCAAAAGCAATGTCTGGAGATATAAAAATCCGATTTGCGGATAATTCCAGTAAAAGTGAGCGAGCGTTAAATTGGTCAAATCTTTGACGGCAATATGGGAAAACGCGCCGGTTGTATTTGAAAAATGATCAGCGATCCAAGAGAATCCTGCGTCCGCTGCTCTTGTTATACCGGCCGGAAGTTCCGGTGTTTCGGCTTGAAAGTTGTGCGCGATTTTACAGGATGTCATAAGTATACTGCCGATTAATGTGAATCGAAATTAAAAGGATTTGATAGTATAAGAAATTTGATGATTCGGAAATCTCAAACCATTCAAAGATTAAAGAATAAGATAAAAGAATAAGATAAAAGAATAAGATAAAGAATAAGAATAAACGAGTTCCCTGTGTGAGGGAACCCGGGTGTGTGTGTGTGTTTTTAATATGGTTTGTGGTTATAGAATGTGTGGTTTTAGACTTTACTTTGAAAAACTGATAGCTTTAAAATAAAAATCCAAAAGCAAATTTTACAAAGAAAGCACATATATAAAAATGTTCCTCTTTTCAGAACATGAAAATTAAGAATAAAACAGATAGAGAGGACCTCGAAAAAATATGCAACATACAATTTTCAAAGCTTTATGAATATTGCAACCGCTTTGTAATTTTATAATATCTTTGTAACAAAATTGTGAAATTTTTCTGTTTTTTTGATAATATTCCAATGACAAATATGGTTTAAAGATGTATATTTATACTAATAATTCTAATAAACGAAGTGTTATTTTTATAAAAACCGCCCTATTATATTTTTATAAAATTCAGAGGTAAAAAACATGATTTGGATGATTCTTGAACGTTTTATCGGAATTCCCGGATTAAAAACAATGACAGGCGCAGAAGGGTTGACAAGTTTAGAACCCAACGTCGGCAAAGAAGACCGTATGATCCGTTTTGTTGTCGGCATTGTTGCGTTAATCGGTTTGGTCTTCATAAAAAGAGGATTTATTGCCCGATACTTGCTTGGTTTGGCTGCTTTGGCCGGCTTGACAACCGCTTACATGAAATTCTCTCCGGTTTACGCGCTCATCGGCGAAAACACCCGGAAAAAAGGAAAGGGGAAAGGAAAGAAAAACAAATAATTTCAGTTTTTGAAACTGAAATTTTACTTTTTTTGGATTTTAAAATATTCGTGAGCGGTAGCGTTAAAATAATAACAATAATAATATATTAATAGATTATTTTTCCTAGTTCACCCCGATTATTAAATGCATATTATATCAGTTTACTTTTAATAAAATATATATAGCATATTATATTTATTTTAATCACTGCCTCATAATTATTCGTATGTTCTTGTTTCAAAAACGGCACGGTAGGGCATTTTATTTAAAATAATATATTTCAAAAGGGGATACTTATGACAAATATTTCGAAATCAATTTTACTAACAAGTATAGTTTTAATTTTATTTTTATGTATGAGCGGAACAGCTGCAGCAGAAGTTTCTATTGAAAATCCTAACGAGTTTAGAACAGTATTGGAAGACATGTATGCCGGAAATAATCTGAGTGAAATATACCGATTGAACTGTAATATTAATATGAATGATATAGCTTTTAATGGTTTTACATTTAAACCGATTGGAACCGATAATAAAAAATTTACAGGAAAATTTGACGGTAATGGGTTTACAATTTCCAATTTAGTTATTGAAAGCAATTCTAACAATACCGGATTTTTCGGCGTGACCGATGGTGCAACTCTTACAAATATTGAGTTAAAAGATGTTACATTAAATTTTGAAACTGACGGTGAATGTGAAAATATCGGTATACTTGCCGGTTCAGTCACCGAGGGTACAATTGAAGGATGTCATGTTGACGGAAAAATAACTATCGTTGACAAACAGAATGCCGATGATACAATAAGTAATATCGGCGGACTTGCAGGATATATCAGTAAAGATGCGACAGTTAAAGATTCTTCAAGTGATGTTGAAATTAAAATAACAATAGATGATCCGGACGATATGAAAATAAATAATATAGAAAAGATCGGCGGTCTTGTTGGTTTTATGAACAGCAGCATTGAGAATTGTAGTGCAATTGGTGATATAGTAATAGATGTAACCCAATCAAACACTACCAGTTGTATAAAACTCATCGGCGGGCTTATTGGAAATAATGAAGATGGGATTTTAATTAATGGCGGTTTTGCCGCCGGAGATATAGTCATAAATATAAACGAAAATGCAAAAATCAAGCAGTTAACTCGTGTCGGCGGACTTGCCGGATATTTAGATACGATGAATACCGTGATTATCGAAAATAGTTCTGCAATTGGAGATATATCAATAACTGTAAATAATAATGCAGAAATTCAATCAGATATTTCTAATATCGGCGGACTTATAGCGTATTCTAGAGCTGAGATTACAAATAGTTACTCAACCGGAAACATCTTGATAGACGGTAAAAACGCTAAAATAAAACAAGCATCTGGAATCGGAGGGTTTATCGGGTCGGCAAGCGGAGGTAAAACCGATAACTGTTTTGCTGCAGGAAATATATTAATAAAAGTGTATGGCGACACCGATAAGATATACGATATTGGCGGTTTTAACGGATATCATTATTCTGAAATGAATAAATGTTATACAACAGGAGAAATAGAAATTACAGGTTCAAAAAACATAAATAGTGTCGGCGGACTTGTTGGACGTAATTTTAAAAGCATTGTCGATTCATATGCTTTAAATGAAAAAATTACTGTGACTGCTACACCAGATCCTACCGATGTTGGAAAAGCGATTGGTTCCGGTACAGGTACAATAACAAGTGTTTATTCATGGGAAGGTATGGAAGGTAATTTCTATAAAGGAACAAAGACAATAGACGGTGACCCGATTGCAGCTTCTGATGTTTGGAATGAAACATATTGGATTGGCAGCAGCACCGATTGGACTTTGAATACTTATAATAACTTTAAATTGCCCATTCCTGCTTGGCAGACCAAAAAAATCGTCGTTGCAGATGCAATTCATTTAAAGATTGATGATAACAGCAATTCAGGCAATGGTATAGACGGGACAACAGATGTTGATCCGACAGATAATACGCCAAACACACCAAACACACCAAACACACCAAACACGCCAAACACATCAAATACAACGAACCCGGTCGTTAATAATACAACCGTAGATGATTCAGGTAAAACAACTTCTGTTGGTACAGGCAGCGCCACGTCTTATGAATCCGATGCGTTTCTCTATTCAAAACTTCTCATTGCGATTGTTTTAATCGGACTTTTGCTCTTCATAATTATTTTCTTCTTATACAAAAGAAGAAAAGATGAAGAAGAAGAAAATCAATGAAAATAATTTGAATGAAAGTGAAAAATTCAAATTCAAAAAACAATTTGAAAATATACAATTCAAAAATAAAGAATCGAAATCATTTCTCATGAAATGATTTCAATTTTTTTTCAAAAACGAGAATGGATTGGATTAAAAATAAAATTAGATTAAAAATAAAAAAGATTTAAACAACCTTACCGGTTGCCGTAAATCTCTGATTTTCTTCCAAACTTGCAAACAGGAACAAATCGTCTTTGCTGTAAGCGACTCTTTTGCTGCCGACAAGTTTTAAAATGCCTGTTTCGCCTGCGTTGAGAACTTCTTTTTCCGCGCCGCCGACAGTAATTTTCTTCACGCGGACCGGATCGGATTGAAGACCGACAAACATGTGCAAAACATCATCTAATTTGACGCCGCCTTTTGCGAATTTTGAAAGCGTGCATTCCATTTCATATTCTTCCGCGATGATTTCATCGTTGGAGAGGAGGCAGCCGCGGTCCAGCTCGCGCTCCAAAAGTCCTTTTAAACCCATGCCGACGCGCGAGCCTGTTCCGGCCGCTTTCACGTCAACGTCGTGTGTTTGAATGGAACGGATATCGATTTTTTTGTCGGTCGGGTAGAGACCGATTTTGTCGTGGGTGTGAACAGTTCCCTGCAAAACTTTTCCGAGAATGACGATACCGATACCGGTAACGTTAAAGAAGTGGTCGACAACGACACGCGGCGGAAGTTCATCTTTTGCCCTGTGTTCTTTTTCAATTTCAACGCCGTGTTTGTGAATTTCTTCTTTGAGTTCGTCAATGCCTTCAAAGGCGTTGGGCGCGTCTTTGTTTGCATTTACCGCAATGATTTCCCAATTTTCAAGAACGGTTCCCGCCGTAATTTTCTTTAATTTTTCTTTAAACGCGTCAATTTCCATTGCGTAGCTGGTATCGGATTTGGTAATTGCGATAACGCCGCGTTTGAATTGAAGCAAATCAAGCGCGATAATACACTCCCCGACCGCCGGTGTTAATCCGTTGGGCGTGACGCACAAAATTGCCATGTCGGACAAATTAAGCGCGGCAACGATTGATTTCATAGATTTCGGATAAGATTTCGCGTCCACATAAACGTATTTTTGTTCGTGGCGGTCATCATTGAATAAAGTAATATCAGAATCCGTTCCTTTTTTGCCGAGCTTGGATCCGAGCGATGTGCGTCCGGATTGCTCGTCGCCGATAATTGCAATATTTGTCATTCCTGTCACCTTAAAATGAATAAAAATTTGAAAAAATTATGATTCTAAAACCTGTTTCAAATATATGAGTTTTATTTAATGCCGCTTTTTATTTAGTCTTAATCCGACAGCGGTTTTCTCATAATAATGCCGACGCCGGACGGATCATCCCCGCTGTCGGAGTTTTCCAATATCGGGAAAAAATTCGGGATTTTATCAACCGTAACAAAACCCTCCTCCCGATACATTTTATAAGCATTCTGCCAATCGCTGTTCACGAGCAGGATCGCGCTTTTTAATTCATACTCCTTTGAAACGCGTTCAAGCAAAGCCGCAAAAAGCCGCTTGCCGATTTTACCGCCGCGCGCTGCCGGATTGACGGCAACGGATGAGATGTAAAGCTCTTTGCCGTCATTGCAGTGTGTCTCGTAAACGGAATGGTTGAGATTAAAATTCGAATACGGAATCTCTTCCGAATATTTCCAAAGCTCGGAAGAAATGTAGCCCGCAATCATACTGCTGCCTTCGCTTTCATTTTTAATTTCAGCGATTAAAAAGCCGTCCGGAAACGCTGCGATTCGGTCTTCAAACACTTTTTTGGATTCGATGACCTCAGGATGAAAAGAAAGATGTTCAATTTCCATGATGTCATCAATATCGTCAGCGTTTGCTTTTCGAATATTTACGGACGGTAAATTTTCCATGGCAGAAAGAGAGTTTGGAACTAAATAAATGTTAAGATGAAAAGAAAAAAAGGAGGAAACAGAAAAAATCTGTTTCCTTTCATTTTTGACGTTAATCCAATGTTGGAATCGCCAAAAGCAAACTGCGGCGCGTAATGATGCCGACCAATTTTTCACTGTCATCCACAATCGGCACGATACCGATGTTTTTGTGAACGATGCAGTTGACGATTTTTTCAGCCGGCGTTGTCGGCTTGGCTGTCAACGGATTTCGGGTCATCACGTCGGCGACAAGAAGCGTTTTGATTTGGGCTTCCTGATGGTTGTCCGGGACATGATCCTTAAATTCTTGGAATGCGACAGCGACGTCGCGCTCTGAAATGATGCCGACAAGCTTTCCGTCTTCCATGACCGGAATTCTTCCGATGTTGTTTTCAAGCATCAGGTAGCGGGCGTGAACCAACCGTTCACTGGAGTTGATGGTAATGATGGTTTTGCCAAACATGATGTCGTTGGCCTGGCCGCCGAAATCGAAAGCGCCGATGAGTTCGTTGGGCGTAATCCAGCCGAGAACATCTTTTTCGTTTTCAGAGACCAAAAGCACGCCGCCCTTTTCTTTCAAGATTTTTGCGGCGACGGCGAATTTTGTGGCCGGCTTAACGAATGTATAATTATCCGTGACAGCCGTCACAACCGGGAGAGAGGAGGCAGGCTTCGTTCTTTTTTTCGTTCCGAGCTCCTTGGCAAGACCGCGCATTGTCAAAATCCCCGTCACCTCCCCGTTGTGCATAACAAGGAGACGCCGTGTATTTTTCTTTTCCATAATACCAAGCGCGTTTGAGATCTTTGCCGATTTATCAATTGTCGGGGGAGCGACCATGATATCTTTAACCTGCATAATATTTTCACCTTCTGTGGTTGATTAATTTTAGGTCAATTTATGTCGTTTTTATTATTGAATATGAAATGAGCGGGGGATTTTTCCGTAAACGCTCAAAACATAAATTTGAATGAATGTTTCGGGTTTGATTCGGATTCTGTTACCGTATCCGAACCCGTAAATTTCCCGTTCTTTTCCTTTAAGCGTCGTGGTTTTCCGTCAGCCATCTCAAAATATCATTTTTCGAAATCATGCCTGAAACTTTTCCGTTCTTGGTCACCGGAAGAGAGACGACATTATTGTCAATGATTTTTTTAGCGGCGCTTGCAATGGATTCACTGACATCGGCAACAACAATATTTGTCATGATGTCTTCTGCGATGAACGGAATGTCCAACGCGTATCTTGCTGCTTTGGAAGAGGATTTCTTAGAGCCTCGAATACTTCTTTTACCGTCGGAACCGATTAATTCGCTTGCGGAAAGGTCTTTGATGGAAACAATACCGACTGCTTTTTCCTGGTTGTCCATGACGATGACTTTTTGAACATCACTTTTCTCCATTTCATCAATAACGTGATTGAGCGTGTGGTTTGTGTTGACAACAACCGCTTTTCCTGTCATGGCGTCGCCGACACGTCCGTTCGTTGCGCTTTCAGCTGCGAATCGGATTAAATCTGTTTTTGAAACGATTCCGAGAACTTCCTTTTCAAAGATCGGGATATGATCAATGTTTTTTTCGACCATCAGCTTGGCGGCTTCCGCAATCGAAGCATTGGGCGAGAGTGTCACGACATCGGCAGTCATGACGGATTTGATCGGGATTTGGTCAATCGGTCTTCGTTTCCAAGCCGCTTCTTCTTCAAAAAGCTTCATGTTCAAATCGGATTTGGTAAAGATGCCCAAAATTAAAGGATCATCGACGACCAAAATAGAACCGACTTTGTGTCTCATCATAAGGTTTCGCGCATGTGCAACTGTTTCATCTGGCTCAACAATATAAACAGGCGAACTCATGATATTTTTCATTTTCATGGAATATCCTCCTATGCGACTTGACATTAAATTTCCGGAAAAACATTTTTTTCAATTTTATGTTTTTGTTTTGATTTTTGATTTACTGTTTATTCGTTTGTTTATTCATTTCATTCAAACACATAATTTTTGATTGATTCTGGTTTTTCCGTGACGAAGTTACAGAAAATTCAAAAATAAACTGCGATTCAATAATTTGAGACAGCATAAGCTTACCTCTTTTGAATACGGCAGAAACGATTAAACTCCGGATCTGATTTCTCAGACATTCAGTAAATCACTTCCGCAAATGCGTTTCAAAACATAAGGCAATCGTAATTTATAGACCGCTTTTCGTTTAAACGCGTGTTTGCTGGAATCAGAAATGTCATCGAACAAAAATGCTCTTGTATTGGGTTTTTGTGTCATTAGTTTCCCCCAAAATTAAATTTCCGGATAATTTAAAGAGGTTCTTCCTATGTTAAATAGTTTATCCGGTATAAAAGAAAAATAATGAAAAATGCAAAGAAGATACTGAAGAATGCAACAAATGTAATGACAAATATAATAGAGACCGTGGCGAATATAACAAAAGCAATGACAAATATAATGAGATTGACGGAGAACATAACAGAAATGAAGAGAAATATAATGGGTATAACGATGAATATAACAAAAATAATATAAAACGGATGTGAATAAAAATAGGAAATATTTGCATTTCCAAAAAATTTCTAACCCCTTGGTTTCCGATGGAGAATTAGAGAAAAACGGATGGGATCGATGCAATGACCGAATATATACTTTAATTCTTTTTGTTCATAAAACTTTGAAAAATATAAAAATGAGAAAACAAAAAAAGATTTTAAAAGAAATAAATGAAAATCGAAATCAAATAATTAAGTGCCGGAACAAATTCTCTGACATAATCCGATTCATTGTTTAAGTGAACGCCGTTTTCATCGATTTGAATAACACCGATGCGGACAATATTTTTCTCAACTCTGAAAGAGCCGATGTTCACTGTTCCGTCCTCTTCAATTTCAAAACCGCTGATTTTAATCGGACCGCCGCGCAGAACGACCGGCTGATTTTCTGTTTCAAACTCTTCCGCGTTAAAATACATTATGGTGCCGTTTTCAAAATAAATCATTGTGTCCGGACTGACAAGAACAGAATTATTTCTGTCATACACCATCTTAACCATTGTATTGTTGAGCGTGTTGATGATTTCGGATTTGTTATCGCTTAACGCTTTGTTTTTATCCCAAACAATATCGTTTAAAATCAAACAGATGATTGTTTGTTTGGATAAGCCGGAGCCGTTTACAATGATTTGATTTGTTGTCGGCAGATTGTTTCCGATAATCAGAATGTTTGCTTCTGCCGGGATCAAATCCATTACTTCACCGCTGCCGTAATTGACGATTAAAAAATCGCCCATGGATTTGTAATCAGAAGACGGACTTTTGCTGATGAAAATATTGCCGTCATTGAGATTGAAAATATAATTGCCTGAATCTGATTCAGAAGCCGAAACGGGTACTGCCGCAAAAACCGCAATTAAAAAACAGAAAACGGCAAAAAAAAGTATTTTTCGTTTCATGTAAGATCCTCAAAAAGAAAAGGAAGTCGGATTATATAAATCCGATTTCTAAAATATTTCAAATATTTTGATTTAAAATAAATTTCTATTCAAAATCAAAAATTTGATTCGGAATAATATTTTTATTCGAAATATTATTCAAAATATTATTCAAAATATTATTCAAAATATTTGATTCAAATATTCAAATTTACACAATTTTTACATCGTTTACATAATTGCGATTCTGGTTCTGTTGCCGGCACTGAGCTCGATTTCCTCGTTCATGCCGAACTTGGAGAAAGCGTCGCTGATGCGAACCGTCATGCCGATTTGAACATTGTTAACAAGCTCGGCGTGTTCGCCCCAAAGAGAAACGCGAATGTGGCCGGAATCGTCTTCCACTTCAATGTTGGAAACCATGCTCTGTGTACCGTCATCTCTTTCAAATTCACGGAAATCACCGATTTCAATGACACGACCTTGAATGGAATAAGATTTTCCGGGAAGAATGTCGTTGATGTTGTCGAGTTTTTCCATATACTGAATTTCTTTTTCAGAAGCGGTGACGTTTCCGCGGGAACCGACGTTGAGTTCAACGGACTGGCTGAAGTCGTTCATTCTGGAGTAAGCGTTGATAATGTCAACGGATTCGCCGAAATCAAATTCATCTAAGTAAACGGTTTTATCGTCCCAGAGACTGACACGGATTTTGCCGGTGTCGTCACCGATTGTAATCGTTCCGATTGTTCCTTCGCTGCCGTCTTTTCTGTTGAAAGTGCGGACATCGGAAATGTCTAAAATAACGCCCGAGAGATTCACGCCGTTCATGCCGTCTGTGATTTCAGAAACTTTCAGGAATTTTTGCTCATATTCCACTTCAGAATCTGCAATTTCAACAACGCTTGAGTTGCCGAGTGAAATTTCCACTTTTTGGGAGAAGTTATTGACTTTAGAATAAGCGTTTTGGATTTTAACGGAGTTGCCGATATCCAATTCATTGACGAGTTCGGCTTTGTCATCCCACATGCTGACACGGATTGTGCCTGTCGGGTCACCGATTGTCATGTTGGCGACACGTCCTTCGCCACCGTCTTTGCGGGTAAATGTTTTGACCTGGCCGAGATCCAAGACTTTCCCGAGAACAGTAATATCATTCATGCCGTCTTTGATTTCATCAATTTTGCGGACCGGAATTTCATAGTTGACTTCTTCATCGGAAAGCGCAAAAACGCCGTTGTTGCCGACATGAACTTCGGGGCCGTTTAAACCGCGTTTCGTGTAACCGGAAACGTTGATGCTGGACCCCGTTTTAATTTCGCCGTTTTCAATTGCGTCCACTTTTGCGTCCCAAACGGAAATTCTGATTCTGCCGGTGGAGTCGCCGGCCATAACGGTTGCGACGCGTCCGACTGTTCCGTCTGCGCGGTTGAATTCACGCGGGTCGTAAATGGTTAAAACTTTTGCGACAAAAGAAATGTTGCCACTGTTTTCATCAATGGATTCGATCATAACGACTTCTCTTTCGGTTGCGGAAATGCCGAGGTCGCTTAAAACGAGGCGCGCGCACATTTCATCATCGCAAAGACCGCCTAAAGCTTCCTTTCTTTCTTCGACTTTTGCAACAAAATCGTCGTAGCTGATCAAATTTTTAACTTTTTCGTAGATTTCTTGTAATTCTGCCATTCTTTTTACCTGACTTTTAGATTTTTGAATTTTTGATATTCTGACCTGATTGACAAAACGCTGACAAATTCAATAGTCTGATAAACCTGAGTGTCTGAAAAATAATTGAGTTCGGGTACACGGACAAATGATGATTTAAAAAACAATTGAGATGATGGAATTGCTGAGGTTGTAGAAATATACTTGTTACTCTGATAATTCAACTCTCCTATTTTTACCTTCCGTCTCTTACAAAATCCATTATTTAAGTGCAATTTTATTTATATTAATAATGCTGTTTATTCACTATGATTCGAAGGTGCGAAGAGCATGGATGCTTCAGGGGAGAAATTTGCCCGGAGTGTGATCAGGAAGGGCAATTTATTTTAGACGAGGAGCGTGAAGACCGTTTGGGCCGCTTTATCGCCGGCGCTTTGAGACACTTCCCCGCAAAGCTCGGGCTTTCCATGTACGAAGACGGCTGGGTCAGCATCAACGCTTTGACTGCCGCTGCCGCACGCAAATACAAATGGCCTAAAAAATATCATATTTACGCGCTTGTCGAATCAGATGAAAAGGGCAGATATGAAATATCGGGCGGCAAAGTTCGCGCCGTTTACGGTCATTCCATTGATGTCAATTTAGATTATCCGCTTTATGAAAGCGAATTCGCTTACTACGGCGTAAATCCCGAAGAAGTTGACATGATTTTAGACGAAGGCATTTTGCCCGTCAAACAAAGATATGTTCATTTAAGCACAACGCTTGAAAAAGCGATTGAAGTGGCAATGATTCACTCGGAAAACCCGTCCATTTTTAAAATTGACGCCGCCGCCGCAATTGATGACGGCTTGAATCTCATGGTTGCCAATGAAGATATTTTATTGGCGGATGAAATCCCGGCGGAATATATTTTGGAAATTTATGAATAATTTCCATCATTTCTTTTTTAATTTTATTTTTCGAAATTCTGTTTTTAATTTCATTTTCTGAAATTCCGTTTTAATTTTATTTTTCGAAATTCCATTTTAATTTTATTTTCCGAAATTCCATTTTAATTTTATTTTTTCAATCTTTCAAAAATATCATAATTTTCATTTTTTCTTCGTTTTTTATACATTTTTCACAGAGTTACCACAAACCTTATTAAATCAAAATATTGTTTACTCTTTTGTTGTTATGCAGGAATTGTTCCGATGAAAGAATCGGCAAGCAGCATATCAAAAACATAAAAGAATAAATAATCACATTATATGTCATTGATCGGGAAAAGTACCAAATCAATTTTATATAATAGGTATAATAAATGATTTAATACGGTTTCAAATATGAACTAAAACCGTAATCACCTTCATTAATTCAATAATAAATTCAATAACAGGATGTCATAAACCATCCTTTACAAGTAAATTAAAAAATTATCATCGATAAACTCAAGATGACAGATTCGAAAACAGTTTCTGCAATTGAATCGATTCAAAATCACATATAATCGACAGGTGACAGCGCTCCGGAAAATGCGTGCGCCTTAACCTGATTTACCTGCGCTGAACATATACGAACAATATTAACAGTTCAATGACGCGCCGACCGATACTTGCAATATTCATTTCAATAATGAAAACGGCTTTAAAGCCGGTAAAACTCGCAGCCGAACATAAATACAGCCAATGCTGATTTTTTCGGAATAAACCGAGACAAAAAGAATTTCAATATTCACATATTCAATATCATCTGATACCAAACTTCAGACTTAAGATTCAAATTCAATCATACAGGCTTTAAAATCATTAAAAATTAAAGAAATTAATTAAAGCCGTGTTATTCAATCAGTCTTATTTCCGCTGCAAGACAGCGTAATGTAAACCGCCTGATATGAAGCGGCGGTAATCTCATTTAAGTTTGGTTTCCTATCACAGCTTTGCTATCGCGTGTTTAATGTAAATAACAAATTAACATTAATCAAATTAACATAATTTTGAAACATGCGCCGATATTTGTGAAAAATTCTGTTTTGTTAACGGCTGTCAACTGATGTTTTACCGTTTGACTTTTTACCGTTTGACTTGTTGCCGCATTTGAAAAAGTGAATATTTCAATCAATGATTTTGAATCTTTTTTACAGGACTGTTATCATCATTCTCGAGTTTTTGGATCCTGCGGGAGACAAAATTATGCAAAATGAAGATACAACCAAATATATTATCAGAACAAAAATCACAGCCGACGGCGTTATTGAACGTCCGGATATTGTCGGCGCTATTTTCGGTCAAACCGAAGGACTTCTCGGAACCGATTTAGATTTACGCGAATTACAAAAAACAGGCCGTATCGGCAGAATTGAAGTGATGGTCACAACCAAGAACGGTAAAACACGCGGAAATATTTTCATTCCGTCGAGTTTGGATAAAGTTAAAACTTCCGTGTTGGCCGCCTCTTTGGAAACAATTGACCGTGTCGGTCCGTGCGTCGCAAACATTGAAGTGACAAAAATCGAAGACGTTCGCGCTTCTAAACGTGTTAACATTGTTGAGCGTGCCAAAGACATTTACAAAACAATGTTTGACGAGGACATGCTTGAAGCTCAGGAAATCACTGACGTTATTCGTGAATCTGTTCGCGTGGAAGGCATCACCTCATACGGTAAAAATAAATTGCCGGCCGGTCCCGAATACAATTCCAATGAAATTATTGTTGTTGAAGGCCGCGCCGATGTTTTAACGCTTCTTAAATACGGTATTAAAAACACAATCAGTGTCGGTGGCACAAACATTCCGCCGGAAGTTATTGAATTGCTCAAAGGCAAAAAAGTAACTGTTTTCACTGACGGTGACCGCGGCGGCGAATTAATTATCCGCGAATTGATGCAGGTTGCCAATGTGGATTACATTGCCCGCCCACCGGACGGCAAAGCGGTTGAAGATATGATTCAAAAAGAAATCGTATTGGCGCTTCGCCGAAAAATGACAAAGGACCAGTATATTGAAAAATACGGTATTGTCCTCCCGGCTTCTAAAAGAACAAGAAAAACCGCTGAAACGGTAAGAACCCCTGTTGAAACGACAAGAACATCCCGCACAGCAATTGAGAAAGCAGCACCGAAAAGAGTTTCCGCTATCCGAAAACCTGTTTCTTCCAACAGATATGAAGAAGAGGAAGAAGAAGTGCCGGTCAGAAGAAGCCGCACGGAACGGTTGACAGAAAAACCGGAGCGCAGAAAAATTTCAGAACGCGTCGAGCCGATTGAAAAGGAAGAACGTCCTGTCAGACAACTTCGCGCAAGATCCGTGAAACCCAAAACAGATGAAATCGACGACATGATTGCCGTCAAGTACGTTGATTTGGATCAAACGGAAGAAATCATTGAGGAAGAAAAACCGAGACGCGGACACCGTCCTGCAGTGCCGGTCGCTGTTGAAGAAGAAACGGAAGCTCCGAGAAGAGAGAGCAGAAGCCGTGACCGCGAAGAAAGAGCACCGCGCGACAGAGACAGAAACGCAAGAGGACGAAACGAAGAGCCGGAACAGGCAAAAGAGAGAAAGCCTGCCATTCCGTCACCGTTTGACAAAGAAATGGAAATGCTTTCAGGCACATTGTCTTCCAAAATTTTGGATCAAAACAACGCCATCATTTCCGAAATGCCTGTCAGAGAACTTGCAAGCGCATTAAAAGACGGTGTTAACGGCGCAAAATCGGTTATTTTCGACGGTGTCATCTCACAAAGAATTGTGGATATCGCTGCCGAACAGGGCATTGAAAACTTAATCGGATTGAAAGCCGGAAACGTCGTTAAGATGCCGGCGACAATGAAAGTTTTCACGGTTCAGTAATCGGATTTGAAAATAAATAACAAAATTCATTGTAAATAATAACAAATTTACTGTAAATAATAAATTCATTGCTGCCATCATCGGCAGCAATTCTTCTTTTTTTAATTCTCTTTTTAAAAACAAAAAAATTGAAATCAATTAATTGAAAATTAAAATCGAAATAATTTAAAAAAATTAAAACCAAAAAAATTAAAATCAAAAAACAACTAACCGATTAAACTAAAAATGGAAATTAAAAAAACGGAAAATGGAAATTAAAAAAACGGAAAATGAAAATAAAAAATAGGAATAACTCAACGTATTAAACGTAAGGCGGATATTCCTTTTTTCCGGATTCCTGTTGAGGATAGCGTTCTTCGTACCATGCTTTGGATCTTTCGATTTCTTCTTGGGTTCTGACTTTCTTTTCGGCGCTTAATTTCGCTTCTGCCGGCTTTTCGGCAACGGTGTCAAAATTCATATTTTCCATTAAAAGATCGGCTTTTGTTTTTGGTTTATGAATCGTTTGCGGTTTTGCGGATTCGATTCCACTGACTTCTTCGAAAATGATTTTTTGGTTTGCATTTCCTGAAAATGCTGTCTGTTTCGGATTTGAAAAGTTTTCTCTTTCTCTTTCGCTTTCTTTTTGCTTCGGAATGGTTTGAATTTTGATTTCATCATATTCGATTTGAGAATCAATTTTGGGAGAGATTTTTCGGCTGAATAAATTACTGCCGGCCGAAGCTGTTGTTTTTGCTGTATTTGATACATTTGCCGGATTCGAAACAGCCTCTTTCTTTTCTGTTTTCGGCATTCTTTTCGCCTCAAATGCAGGCCATTTAAATTCGGATTTGCGATCTGCCGGCGCGGATTTTATTTTCATTTCCGCTTCAAAATCAGCTTGCTGCTCATCCCGTGTGCTTTCCATGACCGATGCAAATTGATTATCGGAAGGTTTCAACGATGCTGCGTTTGCTGAATTATTTACCGAATTATTTGCTGAATTTGGGGTATTTGCTGCGTTCACGCCACTGCTTTTGGGCTGTTCGCCGACAACGATTGTTCCAAACGGTGTTTCAACTGTTTGAAAAACCGTATCGGCGTTGGAATCGGAATCAGAATCATCGGATTCGGTAACAATTTCGACTTCGGCGGATTCGTCTGTCGGGACGGTGATTGGACGGTCTGCTGAAGATTCGGAAAATTCTGAAACTGTAAATGACTTTGGAGAATTTTCATCGGTTTCATCAATAATTTCAGCGTCGGATTTTTCAGAATTGGCACTTGTTTCGGCATCAAGCTGAATAGTTTCGTTTGTTTGTTCCACCGGAAATGTAGGGGTGTTTTCTGATTTTAAATTCTCCTCGTTTCCGACTTTGTTTTCATTATTATAAGTGTTATCTGAGTTGATTTTAGTTTCATCGGTTTTGTTGTCTTCAAAAATGAAATTTTCCGAGATTTCTTGAAAATCGTTTGAGTCGCTAAAATCAATTTGATCGACGACGAATCCCGAATCAGAAACGATGTTTTCGGATTTGTTTTCAGATTTGTTTTCGGATTCGCTTTCAGGTTCGTCTTCAAGCTCGGCAACCGTGTTCGCCCGAACGGTTACTTTTGTGATGACGCCGATTTTTTTGATTTCCGCCTTTCCGATAACTGATAATGTATTTCCGTTTGCGTAACCGACACTGCATCCCGGCATAATCGTGATGTTGCCGCCGCTTTCAATTGAATTGACCGTTACATTTTGAAAAAGAGAAATATCCGAATCGGCTGTAATGTTTCCTTTGATTTTAGAACGGGAGCCGATGATGATTTGATTTGCTTTCAGATGACCTTCAACAATACAGCCTTTTCCGAGCTGGACATTACCGTCGACTTTAACATTTTTCCAAAAGCGAGTTCCCGGACCGACAATGACGTTTCCGTTGACGGCAACGTTTTGGTCAAGAACAGAATTTTTAGGTATAATATAAGTGTTTGATGGCGAATGAAAACGAATGTTCTTGGAAGAAATCATAAGGATAAAACCACTTACAATTATTTAAACCATATTAAAAAAGGAAATTAATCAAATAAAAAAGAAAAAATTATTCTTCCAACACTTTTGATAATTCAACATACCAAAGCGCGTTTTTGATGGTTGCCTGAACTTCTTCTTCGGTCACTTCGCGAACGATTTTTCCGGGAACGCCTAAAACCATGCTGTGCGGCGGAATGACTTTCCCGGCGGGGACGAGTGCGTTTGCGCCGACAATGCTCCCTTCGCCGATGACGGCACCGTCTAAAACGGTGGAATTCATGCCGATTGTGACATTATCTTCTATGATGGCGCCGTGAACAACGGCACTGTGTCCGATGGTCACGTTTTTTCCGATGACAGTTGGTTGGTCAATGTTGCTGTGAAGAACGCAATTGTCTTGAATGTTGCTGTTTTCGCCGATTTTCATCGGGCCTGCGTCTGCCCGGATGACTGCGCCGTACCAGACGTTTGTGTTTTCTGCGAATTCTGCGTTACCGACAATTGTTGCGTTTTTTGCTTTTCTTAACATAATAATCCTCAAAAAACGAAAAATATGTTTTATAATCTTAATAATTTTAAAAATAATCCGGTAATTTTAATAATCTTTAATAATCCTGCAATTTTAATAATCCTGTAATTTTAATAAAACTGTTTTATAAAAATATAGAGAGGATTGTTTTAAAACAATCCTGTCACGACGTTTGTAATCAATTCGACGATGTCAATGCCGGAAATTTTTAAAACGACGTAAGCACCGACAAATGTTCCGATCATGCTGCCAACGTTTGCAAGCGCGGCAACGTAAATGACTTTAAAGAAGGAATTGTTGTTCAATTCTTTAAATGTCTCGGCATTCATCATACCTTTCATGTCTTTTGTTGTCGGTTTTCTGCTGCCTGCTTCGGCGAGTCCGGCAAACCAACCGGCTGCAAGAAGCGGATTGATTGACGTAAACCACGCTAAGAAGAACGCGACGACGGCTGACCGCAGTTTGCCGCCGGCAATCAAAACGCCGATGGCGCTGAGAACACCGTTAATCAGGAACCAGCACCCGAATGCTAAAAGAAGGATGTCGGGCGTCATTTCAGGATAGGTGATGACAGAATAAACAATGTACGCAAATGCCAGCAAAACCAATGCGATGATGCCGTAGCTGATAAGTTTGAGTAAGCTGAATTTCTTTTTCGGAATGACGTCAAGTTCGGCAAGATTTGGGATGTCGGAAGGTGTGTCCAAATATTTCATAACGCCTTCGCGGTGACCGGCACCGATGACGACGACGATTTTTTTACCGGGACCCGCAGCCTGAACGGTTCGCAGAATGTTGCCTGCCAAATACGCATCGCGCTCGTCAATTAAAACGGATGCGGCTGTCGGTGAGAGATGACGGAATTCTTCAATCATCGCGGTGACGGCATCTTGGTCGGTCATGTTGTTGATGTCGAAATCCATTTCTTCTTCGTCACCGAAAAACATGCCTTTAACGATGGTGTAAGCCATTTTGACTTTTTCAATGAAACCGAGTTTTGCTAAAAAACGTTTGAACGTTTTTTGGATATCGCGGTCGATGAGCGCAATTCCGGCGCCGACTTGCTGCGCGCCTTCAACGGCTGCCATCATTTCAGATCCCGGCGGAACGCCGAGTTGCTCGCCCATTTTTTTCTGCATGTAAGCTAAAAATCCGTAAAGGAGATAGTAAAAAGTTTGACCGGGTTTGAGAACATCTTTAAAAGAAATTTCGGAATCGCCTGTATCGGGTTCTGTCATTCCTTTGTACCGGTTGTGATCGAGTTCGACGGCGACGATGTCGGGGCGTTCTCTTTCAATCGTTTCGCGGACTTCCTGAACACTTTTTTCGGAAACGTGTGCTGTTCCGATGATGATGATTTGTGTCGGATGAATACCGTCGGTGACGTCCGAAACAGGATAAACGTTGTTAAAATCTGAATTTGTGTTTAGACTGACAGCACCATCTACCGTTGCCGAGATGTTTGAAACGATGACATCCGGTTTTTTAATATCCGAATCGGAAACATTATTATTTTCTGTGTTTTCCGAAATTTCCGGAGAGGTTTCTGAAGACGAGCTGACGGCTTCTTGTGTTGAAGCAGAAGAATCAGACAAATCCGAAGAAATGCTGCCCGAATCAGTCGGCTCTGAAAAATTGTGTGTATATTCGTCTTCGTTTTTCATAGTGTGAGACTCAAAATTCAATTAAAATTTTATAATACTGAATTTCTAAAATATTTCTTTTCCTATTTAAAACAGATTCGTTTTTTCAAATTCGAATTTTGATTTTGGTTCGATTTGATTTTGATTCAATTTTTTGATTCGATTTGATTTTGTTTCAATTTAATTTTTGATTCGATTTGGTTTGATTTTGGTTTGTGTTGATTACCATTTTGAATTGTTTTAATGAATTAATTTAAATATAAGTAAAAAAATCCTTTTTTAGAGTATTTGATGTATTAACCGACTTTGTTTTTTAATCATTTGATTGGCCTTTGATCGGTTTTGATGATCTGTCATTATTATGATTGATTGTCGTTTTTTTGCCTGCTTTGTATTGGTCTTTTGTTTTGCGGATTTCAGCGTCGGCTGGTCTTTAAGTATTCATTATTAAAGGAGAATGGGACATGAAATTGGAAGGTAAAGTTGCAATTATTACGGGTTCAACATCCGGAATGGGAAGAGAAACGGCAAAGCAATTTGCTCGTGAAGGCGCAAAAGTCGTTATCGTCGGCAGAAATGAAGAACGTGCCAAAGAAGTAGTTGACGATATTAAGAAAAACGGCGGTGAAGCGGCATACGTCACTGTCGATATGACAAAAATCGAATCATTAAAAACAATTGTTGACAAAACGATTGAAACTTATGGAACAGTTGATATTCTTTTCAACAATGCCGGTATGCTTTCAACGACACCAATTATGGATTTGAAACTCGAAGAATTATATGACCTTTTTAACGTGAACGTGGCATCAGCTCTTTATTTGGCACAACTTGTCGCTCCTGTTATGAAAAAGAAAGGAAAAGGCGTTATCATTAACACATCTTCTGTTGCCGGTTATGCGGCTCACCATGGATTTGCTGCTTATGTGACGACGAAACACGCGGCTGAAGGTTTGACAAAATCTATGGCTTTTGAACTCGGTCCTGAAATCCGCGTCAATGCGATTGCGCCCGGCGCGATCCACACGGCAATGGTTGACAGTATCGGCGGACCGGATGTATTGACGGGAATGATTCAAGGTGCTCCGCTTAAAAGAATCGGACAGCCGATTGACATTGCAACGGTTGCTGTTTTCCTGGCATCGGATGACTCATCTTTTGTGACAGGACAAAGCATCAGAGTTGACGGCGGTTTTGATATTTAAAATAAACAAAAAAAATTAAAGTAATTAAAAAAGAAAAAGAAGATAACCCGATTCGGGTTATTTTATTTTTTAATTTCGTCGTTTGTACTCTATTTTTGCTATTTTTATGATTCAATCAAAATGAATTCATATCTGTTTTGCTCTTTTCTTTAAAGCTGTCTTTCAGATAGATGGCTGTCATTAAGTCGCTTCTTGAAATGAGGCCGACCATTTTTCCTTCTTCGTCCAAAACAACGACACGGCCGACAGCGTGCTGTCCCATTTGATTGAAAGCTTCAAGAGCAGTGTCTTCGGGTTTGACGGAAACAACTTCTTTCATTACGTCTTTGACGGTAAAAGCGTAGCGTTCCGCTTCGTTGACAAAACGGGCGTCATCTACTGTAACAACACCGATAACGATGCCGTTTTTAGTTACCGGATAACCCGGGTGTTTCTTTTGGAAAACGAAAGTAATGAAATCTGTCAATGACAAGGATTCATCAACGGTTAAGACATCGGTTGACATAATATCTTTGACGATAATGTCTTCTAAAATTGTTGTTGCTTTGAACATTTTGCCTTCTTCAGATGCTGAAATGTAAAGGAACAATGCCAAAATCGCAAGCCACCATTGGAAAGCGAGGATGGAAATGATTGCCAAGATGATTGAAAATCCTTTTCCGATAGAAACCGCCGTATTTGTGGCTTCTTCATAGGAATGTCGCTTGGCGAGCCAAGCTCTGAGAACGCGACCGCCGTCCATCGGATAAATCGGCAGGATGTTGAAGAAGCCGAGCAGCAAATTCAATGTTCCGAGCAGGAAGATCATTGTCGGGATATTGTATGTGAAAACCGTAATGCCTTCAGCGACCCAGTTGGTCACGTCGGCGACGCCGAGAATTGATCCGTAAACGAAATAATTGATTCCCAAAAGTACGATACCGATAATGATATTTGAAAGCGGACCGGCCAAAGAGATATTCAATTCTTTAGATGGATCCAAATTCTTTTCGTCTTCCGGATTTTCAATTGCGGAAATTCCGCCGAAAAAGAAAAGCGTAATGCTTTGGATTTTAGCACCGTATGAACTTGCTAGCAGCGAATGCGCCAATTCGTGAATCAAAAGCGTCACGAAGAAAAGTGCAGTTGTCAGACAAGCCAGAGTATACCTGGCAATCGGCGGCTCAACATACCGGAAACCAAACGGCCAGCCGGTAATTGCAAAAATAAACGCGAAAAGCAGAAAAACCAAAAGGAATGTGACACTGATATGAATCGGAATTCCTTTAACGGTTGCGATTTTAAAACTCATAACTATTAAAGTAGATTTAATCAATAAATAGATTGCCAAAATTTTCAGGCTTTAATTATTTTTATTAAATTGCCCTGATTCTATTTTTATTCTGTTTTCATTTCTATTTATTTTTGTTTTTATTTCCAGTTTTGGTTTCTACTTTTCATTTCTGCCTATCATTTTTGCCTGCCATTTCCGTCTGCTGTTTCTGTCTGCTGTTTCTGTTTATTATTTTTACTGTTTTTGCTGTTTTCTTTTCATTCTTTTCCTTTTACTCTTTTATTCTTGTGATTTTTGAATTGTTTTTCTTATTTGAGTTGTTTTTCTTTATTCTTTTAATTCCATTTTCATTCCTTCTTTTATTTCTCTTATTATAATCAAAGTCTATCCCGAGCATGATTAAACAATTTTATTTTTGTATCAAAAATGAAGATAACCCCTTTATTTCGATTGGAAAGTATATAAGCGCCCACCCCCCCATAATTTCCAATGAAGAGATTTTAGAAAAAAATTCGACGAAAAAAAAGATAAAATAAAATTTCATTTTATTTTTGTTGTTAAAACAATGTTGTTTTGTTAAGAATTTTTTCATATTTAAATCTATTGAAATATGAAAAAATAATAAATTAAAATTTAATAATATTAAAGAAATTTTAATTAAATTGAAAAGAAAAATTACTGTAAAAAATTTAATTGCTGTATTGTTAAAAATAAATTATCAAACAAATTTATTATAAGTTTATTATAAATTTATTAAATCATTATCGGATTAAAAGTAGACAGACAAAAAGACAAACAAAAAGACAAACAAAAAGACAAACAAAACTCAGAAATTTAACCGGTTTATTAACCGATTTATTTTGAATTTAATTTCAGATCCAAAATTAATAATCAAATTTGAAAATAAAGGATTTCCAATTAGAATATATATTTTCAAAAAAGGTTTGCTTGCTGACATTTTTGCTTAAAATATTCCAATGGAAATCATGGGGTTGGTCTAAAATTATCCTTTTTTAATTTCCGATGGAAAAATCTGAAATTTACAGATTTAATTTAACTCTACAAGTTCTATAAGTGATATGACAAAAAGATTAAATGAAGAAATTAGACAAAATGATCAAATTACAAACTTAAATAATTCACAGATACGGTGATTTACAAATTTAAAGATTGTATTATGGATATATCAATGTAATGACAATCCTGATTATATGTTTTCCTGCCAAGCAAATTTTAAATATTAAATTTCGGTTTGTTCTGACATGAATGAAAAAGGCGTTTCTGAAGAAGAGTTGTTTGCTCAGCTCAGCTCTTTTTCAAACGCTGACACGAATTTTAAAAAAGTTTTCAGTTCGATGTGTACGATTCCTCATCCGGTCGCTGTTGCTGCTCAGCAGCAGTTTTCACTTTCAAACATCGGTGATCCCGGTCTTTTTCAAGGAACATCACAAATGGAAGCCGAGGTTATCCGGATGTCTGCTTCTCTTCTTGGTCATCCCGATTCAAGTTCTGCTTTCGGTCATTTAACTTCCGGCGGAACAGAATCCAATATTGAAGCCGTTTTGCATATGAAAAACCGGTTTTTGAATTCATTTTCCAATGCTGAAAATGCAATTGAAAACGCAGTTGAAAATACAGTTGAAAATACAGTTGAAAATACAGTTGAAAATACAGTTGAAAATAAATCAAATAATGATCAGTTGAATCAATTCAAACCGAATCTGATTCTGCCGAAAACCGCTCATTTTTCATTTGAAAAAATTGCGAATCTGTTAGATATTGAGCTCAAAAAAGCGGATATTGATTCAAAATTCAGAGCCGTTCCCGAATCAATGGAATCACTGATTGATGAAAATACAATCGGCTTAATTGGAATTGCCGGAAATACAGAATTTGGCGGCTGCGATCCGGTTGAATCCCTTTCGAAAATCGCAATTAAACACAATTTACCGCTTCATATTGATGCTGCTTTTGGCGGTTTTGTTTATCCCTTTTTGCCGGAATCCGATAGCAGCGCAAAAAGCAGCAGCATGAAAGGCAACAATATAAAAGCAGGAAATAAAAAAATCAAATTCGCTTTTGATCTTCCCGGCGTTACTTCCGTTTCGATTGATCCCCATAAAATGGGACTCTCCGTTATTCCGGGAGGTATTTTGATTTTCAGAAATGAATCTGTTCTTTATCCGTCCTTAGATAAAATCAAAGTCAAAACGCCGTATTTGACAATCAAATATCAATCAACACTGACAGGAACACGCCCCGGCTCATCTGTTGCGGCAACTTACGCCGTCATGAAACATCTCGGTGCCGAAGGCTATCGGAAAAATGTCGCTTATTGCATGGATTTGACAGATTATTTCCAAAAAGAACTCAATAAAATCGGTCTAAAACCCTACATTGAGCCTGAAATCAATATTATTACCCTTCACGTCGGAGACGGAAAAGACAAAACAGCCGACCGTGAAAAAACAGAAAAAATCCGCGCCGAACTTTTAGAAAAATACGGCTGGAATGTCTCGGCAACAAAAACCGTGCCGGCGCTGAGATTTGTTTTAATGCCTCACGTCACAAAAGAAGATATTACAGCAATGCTTTCGGATTTAAAAGAATTGTTGGAAATCTGAAAATCTTTGATTTTTTAAAAGAATTGAAAAAAGAATTTAAAAGAAAAATAAAATTAAAAAAGGTTTGGAAATAAAAGCAACAAAAATCATGTCGCTTTAAATTTCCGTTTATCTGTTAAAAATTGATTTAATTTTATTCCAAAATTTGGAAATAAATGATTCTTCTGATTTATTCTTCAAATCATCAGACGATTCATAACCGTCATCATTCTTGTTTTCGTCTTTTACCAAATCCGATTGATTAGGATTTCCGGAATTGGTATTTTTCAATTCATTCTTTTTGTTGTCAATAGTGTTGTCGGCAGTAGTGTCCTTAGAATTTGTAATGATAACAGCTTTTCCTGTTCCACCGCCACCACGGCCTTTGTTGATAACTTTTTTATCGACAAATCCTGTTCCTTTACAAGTCAAGCAGGAAACGGCTGCAGTACCTGTGCAAATATCACAATCAACTTCCCCGTCATCACATTCCAAACATTTGTAATTCCCGTCACATTCGGAGCAGGTAAGTTTTTCTTTACCTTCACAATCCGTACATTCAATTTTTCCATCAGTACATAATTCACAATCTAAAGATCCGGTCTTATCACATGTGTTACAGACTATTGTTGTTCCTTCGCAAGTCTGACATTCCACATTTCCTGTAGAGTCACAATTGAAGCAATCGATGTCTCCTTCTTCACATTTTTCGCAATCTATTTCTCCGATCCCATTGCACTTATTACAATCATCGTACCCGTCTACACAGTCACAATCAATTATCTGGAATCCATCACAAATTTCACATGTAGTTACACTGCTTCCATAACAGGCATCGCATTTAATTTTTCCTTCTCCATCGCATCCCCAACAAGTCTGGCGTCCACCATTACATGTCGGTTCTGTACATTCTATCTTATTTGTTCCATCACAACTAATACAATTTATAGTTCCATAATCCGTACAGAAAGAACAAAACCCTTCCTCATTATGTGAAGGACAATCAATTTGACCATTTTCACAACGATTACATGTAATTACACTATTTCCATTGCATATGTAACACTCTAAATCGTTATTTCCTCCACAAATCTGACACCAATTGAATCCTCCCTCACAACCGCCAAAAGTACAACTCATTTCACCTGTTCCATCACAATTATAACAATCCATAAAACCGGACTCAGAACATAATTCGCAAGGAATGTTACCTATTCCACAACAAATGCTGCAATCCTCTGATCCTTTACCTGCACATTCACCACAATCTATCTTGCCTTCTTCACACATTTCACAACTTACTAAACCATCTTCACATTCACACATTTCACAATCTTCACATTCAATCCGTCCTTCCTCACAATTGCATTCAACGTAACCGTCAGAACAATATTCACAATCAATGGATCCTTCCTCACAATGTCCACATGATCCGATTCCATTACAAACAGTACATTCAATATGTCCTTCATCACACTTGCCACAATCAAAATTTCCGTGACCATTGCAGTTGGGACATAATTCTTTTCCATCAGGTATTATTTTGAGAGCTGTAGCCGGAGTAACTGCAGTAATCAAAATCAAAATTGCTATAACAAAAGGCAAAAATGTTTTAGCCAACGCTCTTAATTTAGCCATTTTATATCTTCCTAAAATATTTTTGATCAAAAATCCAAAAACCCATTTTATAAATAATCACAATTATAAAATCAATCATGATTAATTGTTTAAAACATATTATGTAATCTTTTAAATAAATTTTGAAAGATATACAAAAAATAATAAAGCAAAGAAAAAAATAAAAGATGAAACTGATTCAAAAATCAGTTCATTCGGTCGCGTAATTATCAAAATAGTTTTTAATCAAAATGATCGGCGTGCCTTTGTCACCGCTGCCGCTTGTCAAATCACACAAACTGCCGAGCAAATCAACGTATCTGCGGGGTGTTGTTCCTTGTGATTCCATTTTGCCGGCGAGATCTTGTTTGGTTTTGATGCTTTCGCGAAGTGCCGCTTGAAGCTCGTCACCTTCAAGGTCTTTGAATTCGTTGTCGGCCAAATATTTGAGTTTCAATTCGTTCGGTGTTCCTTCAAGTCCTTTCGTGTATCCGGGAGAAACAACCGGGTCGGCGAGTTCCCAAATACCGGCAACCGGATCTTTGAAAGCGCCGTCACCGTAAACCATGACTTCAACCTGTTTTCCTGTTTTGTCTTTGATTTGCTTTTGAACAGTGTTGACGAAAACATCACAGTCTTTTGGGAAAAGTTTGATTTTGTCTTCTGTTGCCTTGTTGGCGCCGAGGATTCCGTAATCAGGGTTGAAACCGCTGCCGTCAACAGATGCGCTGAGCAAGTCGTCCAAGCCGTAAACCGTTTCCGCGCCGGCGGCTTTGAGCGTCTTTTTTGTTCTGTGACGGGTGTGAATGTCGGCGGTTAAGATGTGTTTTGTAAATTGAAGCGCGGCGCGGGAGTGGTTTGCAAAAATCACTTCAATATTGTCGCCGAGACTTTTGTAATATTCAATATAATCAACGCCGGTCCAAAGGTGTTTCGTGTTTTCGCCGAATTTTTCTCTGAATTCAGATTCGGTCATCACGTCTTTGTAAGGATCGACACCGGCTTCATCAATCTGTTCCCAGGTGATAATCTGGTTGCCGACTTCGTCCCCCGGATAGCTGAGAACCAAATAAACTTTATCAAGACCCATTGAAATGCCTTTGAGCATAATTGCAAATCTGTTGCGGCTCAAAATCGGGAACAAAACAGCAGCCTCTCCGCTCGGGAATTTGGTTCTGACATCTTTGGCCAGCTGGTCGATTGTTGCGTAATTGCCTTGCGTTCTGGCAACAACCGCTTCCGTGACACCGATAACATCACCGTTTTCAATGTCAAAACCGCCGTCTTTAGCGGCAGCAATAACGGATTCCGTTACGATAGATGCTAAGTCGTCCCCTTCCTTGACAATCGGTGCTTTGATGCCGATAGATTGTGTTCCTGTTAATTTCAAAATGGTCACCCTTTAAATGAGTAATAATTGATATGAAAATAAATATCGAATATTGTATGAACAAGTAAAAAAAGAAAGTGGTTAGATATAAATTTGATTTTCATGAACAAAAATGTAAATTTTCATTTTCAAAAATAATCGGGTTCGGTTGATTGTATCGTTTAAAAATCAAATATTTAAAATCAAATTCGTTTTTTATAATTTTAAAAAATGGAACGGCTCACGCGCGGCGGACGGCAGAACGATTTTTTAGAAAAAGTCTTTATAATCTTCAAAGCATTCATCATAAAAAATAAAATCATTTATTATCAACCCAAAAACAGAGGAAATTTATTATGGTCATGGATAAACTCGGAGATTCTCTCCAAGGCGCGCTCAGAAAGCTTATCGGTGCCGGCCGCATTGACGAAAACATTGTCAATGAAGTGGTTAAAGACATTCAGCGCGCTCTTTTGACATCCGACGTCAACGTCAAAATGGTTATGGAGATGTCAAAGCGCATCAAGGAAAGGTCGCTTAAAGAAGCGCCGGCCAAAGGTGCTGACCCGCGTGAGCACGTCGTTAAAATCGTGTATGAAGAAATGGTTGCCATCATGGGACAAGGCGCAAACATCGAGCTCAAACCCCAAACCATCATGATGGTCGGTCTCCAGGGCAGCGGTAAAACAACATCTGTTGCCAAGTTGGCGCGTTATTTCCAAAAGAAAGGTCTCAGAGTCGCCGTAATCGGCGCCGACAACTTCCGTCCGGGCGCTTACCAGCAATTGAAGACGCTTTCTGAAAAGCAGAACATTTATTTCTACGGTGAAGAAAACGAAAAAGACGCTGTCGGAATCGTTAAGCGCGGCATGAAAGAAATCGAAAAATACGATGTCAAAATCATTGACACTGCCGGCCGTCACGCTTTAGAAGCCGACTTAATCGCGGAAATGGAAGCCATCAATGAAGAAGCCAAACCCGGTCAAAAGTTTTTGGTTCTCGACGCCGCTATCGGTCAGCTGGCCGGCCAGCAGGCAAAAGCGTTCAACGATGCCGTCGGTGTTACCGGAATCATCATCACCAAGCTCGACGGAACGGCAAAAGGCGGTGGCGCACTCTCAGCGGTCGCTGAAACAGGTGCTCCCATCGCGTTCATCGGTACCGGTGAAACGCCCGAAGCGTTTGAAAAGTTCGATACCGATCGTTTCATTTCCAGATTGCTCGGCATGGGCGATTTGCAATCCTTGCTTGAAAAAGTTCAGGAATCCATGAAAGAATCCGAGCTTGATGTCGATAATATCATGAAAGGCAAATTCACCCTCAATGATATGTACGCCCAGCTCGAAGCGATGAACAAAATGGGACCGCTTAAGCAAGTGATGAGCATGCTTCCGCTCGGCTCCATGGGTCTCGGCGGCGCCAAGCTTTCCGATAAAGATTTGGACGCGACAAGCGAGAAAATGAAGTATTACAAAGTGATTATGGATTCAATGACGGCAAACGAGCGCGACGATCCGAAAATTATCAGTGCCGGCCGCATTCACAGAATTTCAATGGGATCCGGCAGAAGCCCCGAAGAAATCCGCGAGCTTTTGAAATATCACAAAACCATGCAAACAGCCTTTAAGAATTTCGCCGGCAAAGGCGGCGGACGCAACATGCAGAAAATGATGAAGAAAGGCGGAAATCCCGGCGGGAATTTCCCCTTCTGATTTTTTAACTTCCGCTGTGCCGGCAGCTTTGCACGTGCGAGTTGCTGCATTTTTCATTTTTTTGAAAATCGTCTCATTCTTTTCTTTTTTATTTCTTTTTCCTTTTTTTCATCAGTTTTTAATTTTATAGTTAATACCCTACGGGGGTGTAGTATTATATAGAAAGACATCATATTTTTCAATATTATAAATTCGGAGGCTTTAAAATCAAACAAAAATTCAACATCACGGGAATGACTTGTTCATCCTGCAGCAGCCATGTCGAAAAAGCCGTCAACAAATTAAACGGCATCAAAACTGTAACAGTCAACCTTTTACAGAATTTCATGGTTGTCGAGTATGATGAAAACATTCTCGGCGAGGCGGACATTATCAAAGCGGTCGTTGATGCCGGATACGGTGCGTTTCCGGCGGATGATAAAGCCAAAGCGAAACAAATGACCGGCGGAGAAACGGCCGGCGGACAAGCGGTCAGCCCGGCGGTTCTCGAAGCGGCTCAAATGAAAACCCGTTTGATTTGGTCGATTGTTTTTCTGATTCCGCTCATGTATATCGCAATGGGATCAATGATCGGGTTGCCGTTACCGTCTTTTTTGAGCGATCATGAAAACGCGGTTGCTTTCGGCATGGCTCAGCTTTTGCTGACGCTGGCAATCGTTTATCTCAACCGCAATTATTTCATCAACGGATTCAAAAGCCTGATCAAACGCGCGCCGACAATGGACGCGCTTATTGCAATCGGCTCGTCGGCGGCGATTATTTACGGCATTTACGCCATTGTTCGAATCGGATACGGATTGGCCGTTCAGGATTTCGTACTTGTCGAACAATATCATATGGATATGTATTTCGAGTCCGCCGGAACGATTTTGACACTGATTACGGTCGGAAAATATCTCGAAAGCCGCTCCAAAGGAAAGACGAGCGACGCAATTACACGATTATTGGATTTGGCGCCGAAAACCGCTTTGATTGAAAAAGACGGCGCCGAAGTTGAAATTCCTGTTGCGGATGTCGCTGTCGGCGATATTCTGATTGTCAAAACCGGCAACAGTATTCCGGTTGACGGCAGAATCATTGAAGGAACAGCGGCAGTCGACGAATCGGCAATCACAGGCGAAAGTATTCCGGTTGAAAAAACAGTCGGCGACACCGTGACAGGCGCAACCGTCAACCGATCCGGATTCATTAAAATGACGGCGGTTCGTGTCGGTGAAGACACGACGCTTGCGCAGATTATCCGTTTAGTTGAAGAAGCAAGCGCGAGCAAAGCGCCGATTTCAAAATTAGCTGACCGTGTCAGCGCGGTCTTTGTTCCGGCAGTGATTTCAATTGCAGTGCTGGCAACGATTGTTTGGCTGCTGCTCGGTCACCCGTTTGACTTCGCGCTTTCTATCGGCATTGCCGTTCTGGTTATCAGTTGCCCGTGCGCTTTGGGATTGGCAACGCCGACAGCCATCATGGTCGGAACCGGCAAGGGCGCCGAGAACGGCATTTTGTTCAGAAACGCAGAAAGCATTGAAACAGCGCACACGGCAGACGTTGTCATTTTGGATAAAACAGGAACCGTCACCGTCGGAAAACCGTCTGTGACAAATATTTATCCGACCGGTGCTACTGCAAAAGAAGAATTGATGACTTATGCGGCGTCGGTTGAAAAATTATCCGAACACCCGTTGGCAATGGCAATTGTTGAAAAAGCAGCGGCAATGAATCTTAATTTGATGCCGGCCGCCGACTTTAAACAAACAGCCGGCCACGGTATTGAAGCAATGATTCAAAACAGCCGCATCATGGCAGGCAATGCCAAAATGATGACGGCAGAAGGCGTTGATATTCAAAATTTGGCGACCATCTCTGATGAAATTGCAAAAAACGGTCAAACGCCGCTTTATTTTGCAAAAAACAAAGAACTTCTCGGCGTGATCTCAATTGCCGATACTATTAAACCGACAAGCGGACGCGCGATTGCCGAATTCAAAAATATGGGAATCGATGTCATTTTGCTGACCGGCGACAACGAAAGAACGGCAAAAGCGATTGCCAAACAATTAGATATTGACGCCGATAACGTGATTGCCGGCGTTTTGCCGGAAGGAAAGGAACAAGTTGTTCGCGATTGGCAGCAAAAAGGAAAGAAAGTCGCAATGATCGGTGACGGTATCAACGACGCGCCGGCACTGGCACGCGCGGATGTCGGCATTGCAATCGGTGCCGGAACTGATGTTGCCATCGAAAGCGCGGATATCGTTTTGATGAAAAGCGATTTGATGGATGCCGTGACGGCTTTTAAATTGTCGCGCGCAACGATTCGAAACATCAAACAAAATCTGTTTTGGGCGTTCTTCTATAATATTTTGGGAATTCCGCTTGCAGCCGGTCTCTTTTATCCGATGCTCGGATGGAAGCTGAATCCGATGTTTGCGGCAGCAGCGATGAGTTTGTCTTCGCTGTTTGTTGTCACAAATGCGCTGAGGCTAAGATTCTTCAAGCCGAAATTCAGCACGGAAGAACCGCCGGGAGCTTGTCCGATTGATTTTGAAGAAACAGAATCAAAGGAAACAAAAATTGAAAAACCGATGACAAGTAAATCCGTTTTGATGAAAATCGACGGCATGACTTGTATCAATTGCCAAAAACACGTTGAAAAAGCATTGAATGCAATTCCGGACATTTCCGCGAAGGTGGATTGGGAAGCAGGAACGGCGCAAATTGTCATGGAAAACGATGTCGATGACGAGACGCTGAAACAGGCGGTTGAAAAAGAAGGATATACGGTTGTTTCGATTCAGCGTTGAGAGAACCGAACAGAAAGATCCGAACAAAATAAAGAGAGGGAAATTATGAGAGCAGATAAAAAAGCCGTTTTGCGGCTGTTAAAAACGGCACGCGGTCAGATTGACGGTATTATTAAAATGGTGGAGGAAGACAAATATTGTATTGATATTGTTCACCAAATTATGGCCAGTGAAGCCGTTTTAAGAAAGACGTCGAAACTTGTTCTTCAAGGACATTTATCGGGCTGTGTCAGCGAGGCGTTTGACGGCGGACCGGAAGAACGCGAAGAAAAAATCAATGAAATTATCGATGTTTTTGACAAACTGAACAAATAAGTCAGCAGCCGATCAAAAACATCATAATACAAATCAACACCCAAACAACACAACAAAAGAATTCAAAATAAATAAAACAAATTAAAACAAAAAATAAATTAAATCAAAATCAGGAGACATAAATTATGGAATCAGTCACTTTTAAAGTCGGCGGCATGACTTGCGGCCACTGCCAGAGAAGAGTTGAAGACGCATTGAAAAACGTTGACGGCGTTGCAAAAGCAACCGTTAATCTTGAAAAAGGAGAAGCGACAATCGAATATGACGACTTTAAAACAAACCCCGACGTTTTGAAAAGAGCCGTCGCAGACGCCGGATACGAAGTTTAACTTCTTATCCGCTTTTCTTTTATTTTCATTTATTTTCTTTTTCAATTTCAGGGTTTTTCGTTTTTCAATTTTCAGATTTGTCCCTTTTCAGTTCTTCATTTTTTTCAGTTTTTCAAATCTTCAATCTTTTCCGTTTTTCAGCTCTTTATTCTTTTCAGTTTTTCAAATCTTTCATTTTTCAACTTTTTTGTTTTTTCAGAATCAGTACACTAAATTTTATCAATTTGATAACGTCATATTGTCAATATAAAAATTTATATCTGATAATTTCTATGTTCTCTAACTAAAATAAATTTTTATTTGTGCAATCAAATTATAGATTTTCAAAATTTTCAATAGGGGTTGAATGTTTTTTCGTCATGGGACTATTTTTCCAAACGAATTGATGTTCCAAAGGAAATGATATTTCCATCTCCCCTTGTTTCCAATGAACTGGAAATCAATTAACAATAAGGCTATTGAATTTGTTTTTCATTCGAAACATCGGTCACTTTTTACGGGATTTATATGTTCGGGTGAAAACAAAAATATATATCCAATCTGTCTCTTATGCTCGATTTTCCATTGGAAATACAGGGGTGCTTTTCCCATAAGTTTTAATACCTTTACTTCTCTTGGATACTTTACACAAAATACGCCGGTTTGAAAATACCGGAATTATTACAATAATAAATTTTCATATGCCACAACCGGTTTTCCGGTAATTAAAAACCAAAAACGCTACCGATTCATACATTTTAACCGTTTGATCGATTTTTCAAAAACATTGCCGATTTCGGTAAAATTCCGAGATTTTGGCAAAATTCCGATATTGGTCGGAGGTAACCGGGGTTTTCCGGTTATTTGCAGTTTATAAAAACGGAAAATACGGCAGCGTGTGGTTTGACTTGCCGCTTTCCTGGTATTTATTTGATGAGTCTCACAGGAGATTTAATAATTATGACAAGCTCCCTAAACAAATTATTTGAACGCCTTCTTGAAAATGAATCTATTTTCAAGGACAAGGAAGTTCTCCGACATTCATACACGCCCGATGTTTTGGTTCATCGTGACGAACAAACGGAGGAATTGGCAACGATTTTGGTTTCCGCGCTTCGCGGCGAGGCCCCGTCCAATATTCTCATTTACGGTAAAACAGGAACCGGAAAAACAGCCGTGACGCGGTATGTCGGCAAAGAGCTTGAAAACATGAGCGAAAAAATGGGCGTCAAATGTTCCGTTATTTATGTGAATTGCGAAGTAATCGACACGCAATACAGACTTTTGGCAAATCTGGCCCGTCATTTCGGTGAAGATATTCCGATGACCGGCTGGCCGACTGACCAGGTTTTCCACAAATTCAAAGAAGCATTGGACACACAGGAACAAGTTCTCATCGTTATTTTGGACGAAATCGATAAGCTTGTCAAGAAAGGCGATGACGTTCTCTACAATTTATCCCGTATTAATTCCAGTTTAAAACAGGCGCGTGTCAGCATTATCGGCGTGTCAAACGACTTGAAATTTACAGACTTTTTAGACCCGCGCGTGAAAAGCTCTCTCGGCGAAGAAGAAATCATTTATCCGCCGTACGATGCCGATCAGATTCGCGATATTCTTTACCAGCGCGCTGAAATGGCGTACAACGAAAACGTTTTAGACGGTTCCGTCATTCCTCTATGTGCCGCTTTGGCCGCCCAGGAACACGGTGACGCCCGCCGCGCGCTTGATCTGCTTCGCGTTTCCGGTGAAATCGCCGAACGCCGCGAAGAAAAAATCGTGACGGAAATCCATGTCCGCGTCGCGCAGGACAAGATTGAAGTTGACCGTGTCGTTGAAGTTGTCCGCACGCTTCCGACACAATCCAAACTCGTTTTATTCAGCATCGTCACGCTCAACATCAGCGCTCAAAACCAAAACCTTTCCCCGCAAAGCATTACGACGGGTGAAGTGTACAACATTTACAGAAAACTCTGTAAAGCGATTGACATGGACGTTTTGACACAGCGCCGCGTGACTGATTTAATGTCGGAACTCGACATGCTCGGCATTATCAACGCGGTTGTCGTCAGCAAAGGCCGCTACGGCCGAACAAAAGAAATTTCTTTGTCCGTTCCGGTCAAAAACACATACGATGTGCTTCTTGAAGATTACAAGTTGACGCCGCTTCAAAATTACAGTCACAACGTGAAAATCGGTTATTTCTGATACTGTCAAAGATGAAAGCTTCTCGGCTTTCATCTCACCTTTTTAAATTACTTTTAATCGCTTTTTTAATTGTTTTTTTAAAATTTGATTTTTTAAAATATCTGTTTATTCATTTTTTAAAATTAATGCTGCCACGCGCGCCGGCGCAAACATCTTTTCAGAACATTCATAAAAACATATTTATGACCCGAATCCTATTTTCTTCTTATGAAAAAAGGTCTTTTTCCGTTTCTTATTTTAGTTTTAATTGTTGCAGCCGTTTCTTTGAGCGGATGTTTATCCGCATTTACCGGAGAAACAAACAATGCAGCAGAAGCGGAAGATATTGCCGGCGTTTTGGATATTTATGAATTGAATATTTTCGTGCCGACGGTCAAAGGCGTTGAAAAAATTGTCGAATCCGGTACGTATTTTGTTGATTCGGATTCTTCGGCGGTACAAGTTATCCGCTTGGTCAATGATCAAAAGGAAGTTTCTCTTCTCAAAGATTCCGGTTTATTCTCTTTTGAAGCACCGGAATTTACGGAAATATATTTCATTACGGCTGAAAACTTTACCATGACGGAAGACGGCATCGCTGTTCTTCTTGAAAATCCGGCGATGACTGATCTTGCTTACACGCTGGAAGGTGTAAAGCGTTCGCCGACAATTAAATTTGAAGAAAATTTCACGGGCGTTTTGGTCTATACTTTCCGTCCGCATATGGGCGGCACATCCATTTACGTCAACGACGGCGCGGACGCGATTCAAATTATTCTGCCGGACGGATTGACAACCGGCAGCAGAATCATCGGAACGGCATCGCCGACACCGGATTCATTTGAAGAAGATGAAAACGGCAGAGATGTTTTGAAATGGAACAGCCCGATGAGTTCCGTCAACGTCAAATATTACAGCGAAAACGCGCCGTTTTATCTGTTGATTTCATTCTCGGCTTTAGTCGGCGCAATTATTGCCGTTTTCCTGTGGTACAGATATCAGATTAAAAAACTGCATAAGATTACAAATTTGATTGATGACGAAAAATCAGGTTTCAGAAAGCAGCAATAATCCAAAAACAATCAATAATCCAAAAACAACCAATAATCAAATAATTAACAATCAAGACAATCAACAATCAAAACAATCAAAAAAATAAACCCAAACATCGGGTTATGATGAATTTCATCAAACCCGAACGCCCTTTAAAATCCGAAAAAGAAAAAATGATATTAATTTCATGGTTTTACCGGCGTTCGCTTTTTTTAAATTTTAAAATGGATGTTTGTTTTTTTACAATTTTATGAAAGACAAAACAACCGCCTCCAACGCGAGTTTCATGAGTGAAGCGAATGAAAGGAGGCGTTGGAGATTCGTACTCATTTGTTGAATAAACACAACAAACTCGGTGATAAATTACAAACAATAACTCGGAAGAAGAGTTTTTAGCAGTGGCGTGGTATAATCCGCATTTTTCAATTTTTGTTCGCTTCGCTCACAAAAATCGAAAATTGCGGTCGTACCTGAACTTTTTTCCATTTGAAAAAAACCCGTTTTTTTGATAATTTTATCAAATTCTGGAAAAATTTTGACGAAAACCTAATAACCGTTTAACTCTACAATGCATTTGAAATGACAAACAACGCAGATATTCCGCTTCTTGATTTCAAAAATATCACGGTCATCAAAGACGGCCGCGCTATTTTGGATAACATTTCTCTCCAAATCGGAGCGGATGAAAATGTCGCCATTATCGGTCCGAACGGCTCGGGCAAATCTTCTTTGATTAAAGTTTTGACCCGGGAATATTATCCGATTGCGGACGTTCCCGGACTTCGTACGGATATCATGGGCGAAGAGATGTGGAACATCTTTGATCTGCGCAAACAGTTGGGAATCATCACGACAGACCTTCAGTATTCCTGTCTTCGCGATGACACGGTTTTTGATACGGTTATTTCAGGATATTTTTCAAGCATCGGCATTTATGATGATTTCTTTGACGTCACGATTGAAATGAAAGCGATGGCAAACGAAGTCTTGAAATTTTTAGGCATTCATCATTTGGCGCACCAGAAAATGACGAAAATTTCTTCCGGCGAAGCCCGAAAAGCACTCATCGCGCGCGCGCTCGTTCACGATCCCAAAGCACTTGTTTTGGATGAGCCGACCAACAGTCTCGACATGAAATCCATTGACCAATTCCGTAAAACCGTCAGCTCAATCGCCAAAGCCGGCAAAAATATTATTCTTGTCACACACGATTTATCGGATATTATTCCGGAAATCAAGCGCGTGATTCTCATCAAAGACGGCAGAATCTTTGCCGACGGCAAAAAAGAAGACATTTTAACGGATGAAAACCTGACCGCGCTTTTTGAAGTTCCAGTGACGGTTCAGAAGCACGGCGAATATTACGCCGCTTTCTGCTGATTTTGTGACAATTTGGGTGTCGGCAGCGGTACTGCGCCGCGCGCGAATCGCACAAATTTTTATTTTAATCTAACTCAGCTATTATTTTTTCAAGAAATCATCGAAGAAAGCGGACGCTTTTGAGTTTAATTAAAAAAAGGAGAAAAAGCCCGTTTCAGACAAACGGGCTGTCAGACTTTAATGGGGAATATGGTTTTGAACAAACTGATTTGTTTTTTGAACGGAGGGATCGTTTTTAGTTTCTGTTGCATTTTCGATATATGGCGTATCGATTTATATTTTAAATTTTACAGAGGGCTCAAAAATAAAACAACTAAATTTGAGTTATTTACTAAATACACACAAATCGTATATATACCTTTTTATTTCTGAAAACGATATCTGTTAAAAAATTATAATCAATTATATATTATTGTTAAAAATTTTCTGAAGCATAAAAACAATCAAAATTGTATAATGTTAAGAATAAATTTAAAAAAATAAACTCATCTGAAAATCATCAATTTAAACAAAATTAATTGAATCGATTACGGCAGGACGTTAACAAATCCCGATGAAAAAGAATGAATGAAAGTTGAAATAAAGAAGTGAATGAAAGTTGAAAAAAGGAATGAATGAAAATTGAAAAAAGGACTGAAAAAGAAAAGAAATCAAAATATGAAAAATAAAAAAAACGAAAAAAAAATCAGCGGGAAATAACTTCCCCGCTTTCTTCAAACCTTTTCTCGCCCGAAAGCAATCCTTTCATAACGGCAACCAAATCGCCGGCAGAAACAAGGATTTGTTTCATTGTGTCTCTGTCACGGATGGTGACCGGTTTGTTTTCTTTTTCAATCGTATCAAAGTCAATCGTCACTGAAAACGGAATGCCGATTTCATCGTTTCTTCTGTAACGCTTGCCGATCGTTCCGGATTCGTCATAATCCGACATAATGCCCGCTGCGACAAGGTCATTGAACAATTTTTTAGCGACGGCTGAAAGCTCAGGCTTACCCATCAGCGGGTGAACAGCAACCTGGTACGGTGCCACAATGTTTTTGAATCTCATGACAATGCGGCTTTCCTCATCGTCTTCCTCAGAAGCGCCGGCGGCCAAATCTTCTTCGTCATAAGCGTGTTCCATCACACAATAAGTGATTCTGTCAATGCCGTAAGACGGTTCAATGACGTGCGGGACAATGGTTTTGCCGGAAATTTTAACATTTTCTTCACCGAACGCAATCAAATTTTTCGGCACGGTAAAGTTTTCACCGTTGACGGAAACCGTGATTTCATCACCGGCGGCTTGAATCGCATCTGCGCTGAGTTCTTTAAGCGCGTCACCGACAGCTTTTGCCTGTCCCTTAAACAGCGGGCCGAGTTTTCCCATGTCAGGTTTCACGACAAATTTGGTTTCAAAAATCGGCTCGGGATATTCAATGTAAACGGAAAGTTCCACTTTGCTTTGTTTGGCATGCGCGGTCAGGTCATAGTCCGTTCTGTCAGCGATGCCGACAGCTTCCACCCAGCCGAAACGATCTGTTTTAATTTCAGCGTCCCAGCAGTCAACGGCGTAGTGCGCCATTTCATCAGACAAATGCTGGCGGAAACGCAAATCTTCGGGAGAAATGCCGGCGCAGGTTAAGAAATCGTTTGTCAGCGCAACATAGTACGCCAAAAATTCGTGCGCGATTGTTCCGTCGGCAACAGCTTCGCCGACCGTCTTTTGAATCGTTGTTCCTGTTTCGTCTTCCTGCTGCGCCTGCGGGTAAAGCGTGAGCTTGACATCTTTGTATTTGTCAAAGTTCGGGTGGGTTTTGACATCGGGATCCACGAAAAATTCACACTCCGCTTGCGTAAATTCACGCAATCTCAAAACGCCCTGACGCGGTGAAATTTCATTTCTGTAAGATTTTCCGATTTGAACAGCACCGAAAGGCAGCTTTTCGCGGTAGAAACGGGAGAGGCGCTGGAAGTCAACAAACATTCCCTGTGCGGTTTCCGGTCTCAAATAACCCGGGCGGCCTGTTCCGGGACCGATTTTTGTTTGGAACATCAAATTGAATTCAAAAGATTTGCCGAGCTTGCAGCCGCATTCGGGACAGACAATATTGTGCTCGACAATCATTTCATCCAATTGTGTCGTGTTGAGCGCGCCGACGCCTTCGATGCCGAGCGCTTCAATCAGGTGGTCTGCGCGGAAAGACTGGCCGCAGCCGCTGCATTCCGTCAGCGGATCGGAAAAACCGCCGACGTGACCGGACGCAACGAAAATATCTTCGATGCCGATGGTCGGGGCTTCAATTTCCATACATCCTTCATTTAAAACATAAAAATCGCGCCAAAGGTTTTCGATTTTTCTCTTAACGGTACAGCCGAGCGGACCGTAATCAAAAAAACCGGCCGCGCCACCGTAAAGTTCAAACGAATTCCATAAGAAACCGCGGCGTTTGGCAAGATCCATTACTTTGTCATATTTGTCCATTCATTTTCCTCTTCAATTGAAATTAAAAAATTGAAATTAAAATCAAGAATGGTATTGAAAAGAATTGATACGATTTATATTTTACAATATGATCGTTTTTCGTTGAAGAAAATCATCACTTTTTTGGGGCAAGCTTTCTTAAACCTGATTGACAATTTAAATATAATTTCAATGCGGCAATAGGAGCAGCGGCGGTATGAACAGCGTTATGAACAGAATCGAATATTTATATCTTTTAATCGGCACAAATCCGTTATCAAATTACGTCGTCGCGGATTTTTTCCTGAAACATGAAACGAATTTAAAAGAAATTCATTTTATTCACTCAACGGAAGATTTGGAAAACGGCATTCAAAGCACGGAACCGGTTGCTGTTCATTTGAAATCCGTTTTGGAAAGAAAAGCCGGCGGTGTTCGAATTTTTCTTCACGGTATTCGCATAAAAGATTCTTTTTCAATTCATACCGACATCCGTGCTCTTTTATCAGGGTCGGAAGACTTTAAAAACGTTCAAGATTTCAAAAATGTTCATTTGAATTATTCGGGCGGCACAAAAGAGATGGCGCTTCATTCTTATGAAACGTTTAAAGATATTTTAGGTGCGGCCGTTACGTTTTCTTATTTTGATTCCCGCCGAAACAGGCTCAAAGAAGATTCCGGTTTGGAAGAACCGGTTGAATCCGTTTTTCTGGGCGATAAAGTTGAAATTCATTTTGATGAACTTTTTGAGCTTCACGGGTACAGCACAATACCGATTGATGAGCAAAGCGGTTCTGTTTTTTCGGTTGAATTTTTCAGGGAATTTTTAGACGCGATTCAAAATCCTGAATTTTTTGAAGATTATTTGGAGTGGCGGGAGTATTTCTTCGATGTTTACCCGAATCCGCAAAAACCCATTCCGGCTGACGGCAAAATATTGTTGAGTGATTTGCTGCCGCCGAATTTTTCGATTTCTGAAATTCTTGAAAAAACGGTTTTTTTAAAAATTCATCATGAAATGCCGGAATATTCATTTTTGGAAGAACGCGGCGGCGTGTATTATTTGAGAACCGAAATCAGCAATAAACAAACGGATAAACTCATCGAAACCCGAAAATACATTGTCGGTCACTGGTTTGAACAATATGTTTATTTGCTTTTGAAAGAAAACCTGCTTGAGAAAGGATTGATTTCAGATTTGGATCTTAATATTATGATTCAGTCGGCGACAAAGAATTTTGAAATTGATGTTGCCATGATCAACGGATATGAATTATTCGGCATTTCGTGTACGACTGACAAGACGCAGAGTTTGTGCAAATCCAAAGGCTTTGAAATTCTTCACCGGACAAAACAGATTGCCGGCGACAATTCAAAATCAATTTTAATGACATTTATGAATGAAAAAAACACGGCGGAAATTGATGCCGATCTCAGCGATATTTTAGAAGACAGGCTTCTTGTTTTGGGCCTCGATGATTTATTCCCGAAAGAAAAATTCATTCAAAAAATCACGGATTTTTTAATTCTCTAAAAACCGTTTTTTCTTTTTTATTCTTTTTTAAAAACTTTAAATATAAACAAATTAATCTCAATTCTTGTTATTCTAAAAAATCAATTATGGTAAAGGAATTTTTATTATGAGTATGATCGGAAAATCCATTCGAATGGAGAGATTTGTTAAAAGAGATACAGGACGAACGATTATCGCGCCGATGGATCACGGTGTCGGTGTCGGCCCGATTCCCGGATTGACTAATCTGCCGGACGCTGTTGACAAAGTGGCGCTCGGCGGCGCAAACGCTGTTCTCGGTCACATGGGTCTTGCCAAGCACGGCCACAGACGCTACGGAAACGATGTCGGTTTGATTATCCATCTTTCCGCTTCCACGTCAATCGGACCGAATGTCAATCACAAAGTTTTGGTGACAACCGTCGAAGAAGCCATCAAAGTCGGTGCCGACGCCGTTTCAATTCATGTGAATATCGGCGCGGAAGACGAGCCTGAAATGCTTGAAGGCTTCGGCCATGTTGCCCGAAAATGTGATGAATGGGGCATGCCGCTTTTGGCAATGGTTTACCCCCGCGGCCCGAAAATCACATCCGAATTCGGAAAAGATGTTGTTTCCCACGCCGCCCGCCTCGCCGCGGAACTTGGCGCGGATCTTGTCAAAACCAATTATACCGGCGACATTGATTCTTTCAAAGAAGTTGTCAAAGGAACACCGATTCCGGTCATCATCGCCGGCGGCCCGCATATGGAATCCGAATTGGATTTGTTGCAAATGATTGCCGACTCGCTTGAAGCCGGCGGCAAAGGCGTTGCAATCGGCAGAAACGTTTTCCAGTCTGAAGACCCGACACGTACCACGAAAAGAATTAATGCCGTTGTCCACGGCGGCTTCTCCGCTGAAGAAGCTTTCAAAATCGAATAAAATTAAATCGAATAAAAACAATCTGTAAGTGAACTGTTGTTCATTTACACTCTTTTTTTAAAATTAAATCAATCATCCCTTCCCGGAACCATATCGCATCCCGAACACAACGAGCACATCGTTTCGGATTTTTCGGGATGTAAATCATATTTTTGAGAAATCCTTTTCTGCATTTCAAACAGTTTCAGAATTCTTTCAGGAGTCGGCCGTTCCATGAAGCAATCGCCTTTTCGAAGCGCATTTTCATAAATCGGACGGATGCAGGCAATCACACCGATTTCGGCGAGTTTTTCAATCATTTGCTCAACGCTTTCATCGGTTTCGCCAAGGCCGATGATGACGTTACTGAAAACTTTGCCGCGGCCGAACAAACGAACGGCTTCTTTGAGTTCGCCGAAAACATCGTTTTCGGAAAGCCCGGGGCAAACCGTTTTGAAAATTTCGGGATCGGCAACTTCAATATTGTATTTGACTTCCGAAACGCCGGCTTCTTTTAATTTTTCGGAACCGCCCGAAACAGAATAAACGGAAACGCCGATCGGGACATTGAATTTTTTCAGTTCGGGCATCAGCTCTAAAACACGTTCCACTTCGCCTTCTGGTGTTTTTTCAACGCCGGATGTGATTGAAATGGCTTTGACATTTCCTTTGTCAAAAGCGTCCCGAATTATTTTTAATGTCTCTTCTTTTGTTTTTGTATGTCCCTGAAGAATCGGAACGGAGCAGTATTTGCAGTCAAAAATGCATTTTTCAGACAAATTGATGTAAGCCTGCTCGGGGCAGTGCGCTAACGCCGGCTCGATTTTTCCGGTCACAACAATTTTTGCCTCCGTTGAATCAAAGACTTCAATGTCATCCGATTCGGGAATTTTTCGAATTTTAAGGGGTGAATTTTGATCCAAATTCAATCGGACACGTCTGCCGTTTGACGTGATGAAAACGGAACCTGAGCTTCCCGCGCTCGGCCCGGCTGTCGACTTCAGGGTCGGCAAAACCATCTTTTCATCTTCAATATCGGCGGTTCCGACGGAAAGCAAAAACGCTTTGATTTCTGCTGTCATCGGAATGTTTTCAGTTTTTTGTGTCATGGAATTTTTTCCGTTTTCGATTTGATTCAATTTCAACCCTTTAATCATTTAAATTTTATGCCGTTGTTTTAAAATCTCTGTTGATGCCGATTTTATTTTTATTGTGATTTTATTTTTTCAAATAATCCGTAATGTTTATATAAAATCAATCGTTTTTAGGACTATTGTAAACCAAAAACCAAAAACAGGTTTACATTCAGTGAAAAATAAGAATCGGCGGGCAAACGCCGACCCTGAATTTGTTCAAACAAAAACAAACAGTAAAGGATAGATAAATGATGAATATAAAATATTTGCTCGGATCGTTTTTGATCTTGCTTGTTGCTGCTTCGGCAATGACGCCTGTTCTCGGCGCGAGCAACCAAAACAGTTCAAACGACGTCAAATTTGTTAAATGTAAATTAATTGAAGATGCCCAATGGGTAAATTTGACCAACGAAGAAAAAGAAGCATACCTCGGCCAATTTGAAATTTCCGATGAAAACGGCAATATCAAAGTCAAGATGCTTGGAATGCCCGGCATGGCAATGTCTTCTGAAATGGTGACACTTTCAATCAGCACATGTGATCCCGATGAAATGAAACTTCTGGAATCCATGAACGCTGAAGAAAGAGAAGCATACTACTTGTCCAGATACAAGGAAAATTTGGCCATTGAAGTTGAAGCCGGTAACTTAACCCAGGAAGAAGCCGATGAATTGTATGCAGAATACGCAAGTCTCGAACACAATCATGTGAATTTCTTCACGATGCGTGCAAATACTGTCTCCTTGTCTGAAGAAGAACTCGAAGCTTTAAAGGACATGACAGAGGACGAAAGAGAAGCTTTCTTTTTGGAAAACTTCAAGCAATCTCTCTCTGATGCGGTTGCTGAAGGCAAATTAACACAGGAAGAAGCTGGCGAAATGTTATCTGCTCGTGAAAACGGCATAAACATCGGATTCAAAGCACACGGCGGCAACGGCGAAATTTCCCTCCGGATCGCATCACCGCTCTCGGAAGAAGAAATTATAACGCTTCAGGAAATGACTGAGGATGATAAGAAGGATTTTTTCCTGTCTCAAATTAAATCCAGTTTGGATGCTGACGTTGCAGCCGGCAAGATGACTCAGGAAGAAGCTGATGAAATTCTTAGTTACCACGAGTCAGGATCTGCCGGTTACACAAGAGGACATGCAGTTCACAGAACAGCTTCTTACCACACAACCGCTGCGGCAGTTACCGAATAAATTGAATAATTAAAATCTAAATTCCCTCCCACTCTAATTAAAACGTCAAAAACGAAAACCCCTCAAAACAAAATCTTTATATAATATTAAATACTTGAGTTCATTGTAAACCAAATTGCAAAAAACGGTTTATAATGAACAGACGAAACATACGATTTCCTCTACCCGAAAAATCGTTCGTCTTCAAAACGAAACCACCTGTAAAAGCAAACCATTTGAAAAACGACCAAACAAAGTGAAAACAGATAAAAACGAGCCAAGCAAATCGATTGTTGTGTGAAATCGATCGATATTGTTTGATCCCGGTTTCGGCAGTTTTCAGATTTAACCCCTCTGAATGTCTGCCGGAGACCGGAATCAAGCCCTGCTTGATTTCAATGCTGAAAAAGCATTAACCCAAATTCAGTTTATTTCCACCAAAAACATAAACTGATGAAAAATAGTAAACCCCACCCCTGTAACCAATCAAAAACAAACCAAAAACCAATCAAAAACAAAAGAACGAAATAAACCAAAACCCTATAAACCAACCCCGTAAGAAAGGCGGCACACGAATTTTAATTCATGTGTCGCCTTTTTTCTTTAATATTCGACACTCTAAAAAAATTTATTATTCGGGGATAACGTAAGGCATTCCTTTGAAATATTCAATTTGAACCTTAACGCCGTATATGTTTTCAATCATTTCAGGCGTTACGCCGGCAGCGTCACAAGCATCGTGAATGATGCCGTCTTTCATGAAAACGAATTTATCGGCGAAGCGAAGTGCTAAATTGAGATCATGCATTGTCAAAACGGTTGCTGTTTGATGTCCTTCCGTCACGTTTCTTATGATTTTTAAAATTTCAAGCTGATTATGAAGATCCAGACTGCTGGTCGGTTCATCCAGCAAAAGAACATTCGGCTCCTGCGCGATTGCGCGGCAGATACAAACTTTTTGAAGCTCACCGCCGCTCATTTCATCAATTCTTCGAAGTTGCATGTCTTCCAAATCAAAACGCTTGAGCGCCGCATCAACAATGTTGTAATCGTTTTCAGTAATTTTAAGCCCGACATGCGGTTTTCTTCCAAGAAGAACGGCATCAAAAACCGTCGTTCTGGAAACTTCATTTCTTTGTGAAACATAGCCGACACGTTTTGCGATTTCTTGTTTGGAAAGTGAAACCAAATCGGTTTCATCAATCAAAACAGAACCGGCAGTCGGTTTTAAAATCATATCCATGCATTTTAAAAGCGTACTTTTGCCGACACCGTTGGGACCCATAATCGCTAATATTTCGCCTTGATTGACATTGAGCTCGACACCGTTCAATACTTTCCGGCTTTTGTAATCAAAATGAACGCCGTTTACACGAAAATTCAATTTAGTGCCCCCTGACGATTAAATACAAGAATACAGGCGCGCCCAAGAACGCGGTAATTACCGCAACGGGCAAAACATGCGGCGCAATCAGCGTTCGGGCAATTGTATCTGAAATCAACAGCAAAAGCGCGCCGCAAATCGCCGTTCCGATAATTAAGAATCTTTGGTCATCGCCGATTAACCGTCTCATCATGTGCGGACAAACCAAACCGACGAAACCGATGACACCCAAAAATGAAACAATAACGGCACTGATGAGTGAGGCCGCAATCATGCCGACCAACCTGACGCGTGAGACATTAACGCCCAAACTTTTCGCGGTTTCATCGCCCGCGTCAATGGCGTTAAAGTCCCAGCGTTTCCAAATAAAATAAACAGAGCAAATCAATACGACAGCACCGATAATGATTAATTCCGACCACCCCGCGCGCGCAACATCTCCGAATTGCCAGAAAACAATGGAAGCCAATTTTGTGTCATCAACAAAATATTGAATCGCCATCAGCCCGGCAGCCGCCAAAGAATTGATTGCGACGCCCGCTAAAACCATGACTTCAGGTGTTGCGGATTTTATTTTCGCAATGATTAAAATAATTCCCGATGTCAGCATACTGAACACAAAGGCGCAGATCGTCACAAGATACGGATTTTCCATGATCACGGCATCGGTGATATTGCTTCCGGTTGTTCCGAATCCGAAGAGTGAAATGCCGACTGCGGCGCCCAATGCGGCTGCGTTAGACAGTCCCAATGTGTAAGGTGATGCCAACGGGTTTCTTAAAATAGATTGCATTGAAACGCCGGCGATAGCCAAACCGATGCCGGCAATAATCGCCGTTAAAATTTGAGGAATTCGAATGTTCCAAATAATTCTTTCGTAAAGTCCCGTTCCGCTTCCGCCGATGAGTGTTTTAATCACATCAGGAATCGGAATATTTACGGCACCCACAGAAACCGCAAAAAGCGCGAAAAAGATTAAAAAAATAAACATTCCGCCGATAATGCCGATTTTTTTCGCGATGTATTTTTTATATGCCGCCGGTTTCGTCCCATCTTCTAAATGCATTTTCAACACCTGTTTTTAAAAAATAAGCGGATTATTTTGTTAAATCCGCTTTTGTATACGCAATATTGCCGACATTGCTGTTCAAAACATCAAAGACGGGCTTTCCAACGACGAATGTGTAAATTTCATCCGCTTTTTCGGCCGGTTCAATGTCTGCAAATTGTTCGGGATATAAGATTTTGCCGACAAAATAACAGTTTGCCAAAGATGTTTCGTGGTTGACATTCATCGAAGTGTGCGGGTTGACAGTGTAAATTTCACCTTTTTTAACGGCTGTCAATTCTTTATATGAGACATCATTTTTCAATTCAACAAGCGCGCCGCCGCCGGCTGCGGATTGTGTTCCGAGGTCTACAAAAATAACATCAGGATCCCATTCCAATATTTTTTCTTTTGAAACAGCGACATATCCTGTTTTTGCGGTTCCGTTAAGCATTTCCGTTGCGACATTATTCGCTTTTAAAACCGTGAACGGCAAGTATGTCGGGTCGCTTCCGTTCAATCCGTGCGCGCCGTTGTACGAAATGCCGCCGATATAAACCGTTTTATCGGGTGTGGGAACGTCTTTGATTCTGTTTTGAAGGTCCACGATGATACCGTCAAAATAACTAATCAAGTCTTCCGCTCTTTGATCTTTGTGAAATATTTTTCCAAGCATTCGAAGTGTGGTGTCAATTTGTTCTTTTTCCGTCACGTAATTGCCGACATAGAATAAAACAACAGGAATCCCGGTTTTTTCTTGGATTTGATCGGCAGACGCGATATCTTCGGGGCCGTATGCGGAAATAAATAAAACGTCGGGATTGGCAGCCAATAAACGTTCAGCGTCAATTGCGCCTTTTGCTGTTCCAAGCATCGGATTGTCTCGAATTTCCGGATGCGCAATTGAATACGGGCGATTATCTTTCGTCATGACAAAAGAGCTGCTGTCCTGATAATCAACGGCAACGGCGCGGTCACTGATTTCCATGTAGACGAAATATCTCATGGAACCTGAACCGCTGACCGCGATTTTTTCGGGATTATCGGGAAGCGTTACGGTTCTTCCAAAAGCGTCCGTAATTGTAATCATCTCTTTGTCGGATTCGTCATTGGTTAAATCGCCGATACATCCTGATAATGTTACCGACAATATCATGGCTGTCATCAGTAAGATGCTTTTTATGTACAGTTTGTTGTTTTTTCTCATTTTTAAATCCCCCAATTTGCAACCGCAAATACCGAGCAACAGAACAAATTTTCTTTTAATTATAATTTGTTACAACATTTTAAATTAGTAACACTAAAAGTGATAGATTTTGTCATATTTAACATTTTTTCTGAACAATTTATTCGTTATGATTTATAATTTTTAATAATTAAACTTCTCTCAAAATCGCTTTTCCATAAATTTAAATATGAAATGTGTTATTTTTTTGTTTATGAATTCTGATACGATGCTTAAAGATTTCTCTAAACGAAATTATGATGACGCGATTGCTTTTCACGGTCATTCCTGCGGCGGGCTCGCGCTCGGCTATGTTGTTTCGCTTTATGCACGGGAATTATTGGATTTGGATTATTCCGAAGACGAAGAAATCGTTGTTATCACGGAAACCGATTCCTGTACGGTTGACGCGATTCAAACAATACTCGGAACAACCGCCGGAAAAGGAAATCTTTTCGTCAACAACTGGGGTAAAAACGCTTTTACTTTTTACAACAGAAAAACCGGAAAAGCGGTTCGTTTGATGATGCGTCCCGATTTCTTTAAACCGAGTCCCGAATTGGACGCGCTTCGCGAAAAAGTATTTTCGGAAACCGCAACCGAAGAAGAAATTTCAAAATACCATGCGCTTTCCGACCAGCGTGTCAATGATATTTTATCAACGCATGGCAGTCAAATTTATGACATCAAAGAACCGCAGCAACCGGTTCCCGAAAAAGCGAAAATTTTCAGCAACATTATTTGTCCGATCTGTAACGAATCCGTCGGCGTTGCACGCTGCGTTGAAAAAGACGGGCAAAAAATCTGCCAATTTTGTGCTCAAAACAAATAATTAAAACAAACAATTCATTCTCATTTTTCTTTTTTTGATTTATTGCCGTTTACCAAAATCGGCATCATTGCGCGCGAACTGCTCCGCTTTTCAAAATATGTAAAAAGCGCGCCGTATTTTTACGACAAAAAAGGAATAAAACAGGAAATTATTCCTGTTTTTCATTTTGCGTTTCTGTGCAGAACTCTTCAAAAATAATCTCTTTTCCGGTAGAAGATCGGTCTTTTAACGGAATGTATGCTTGGCGTTCACCGACGGCATTGTAGGCCGGACGGATGATTTTGCCGGAATTGATGAGTTCTTCCAGGCGGTGCGCGCTCCAGCCGGTGATTCTGCTGATTGCAAAAATCGGAGTGTAGAGCTGCATCGGAAGATCCAGCATGCTGTAAACAAAGCCGCTGTAAAAGTCAATATTTGCCGAAACGCCTTTGTAAATGCGTTTCTCCTGTCCGATAATTTCAGGCGCCAGACGCTCAACTAATGCATAAAGCTTGAATTCGTCTTCACGGCCTTTTTCAATGGATAAGTTTTCGACAAATCTCTTGAAAATGTCGGCGCGCGGGTCGTTTAAAGAATAAACGGCGTGACCGATTCCGTAAATTAAACCGGCGTTATCAAACGCCTGCTTGTTCAGAAGTTTTCTGAGATAGTCGCTGACTTCTTCTTCGCTGGTCCAGTCGGTGATATTGGCTTTCATATCCTCAAACATTTTGACGACTTTTATGTTCGCGCCGCCGTGTTTGGGACCTTTTAAACTGCCGAGCGCGGCAGCGATTGCTGAATATGTGTCCGTTCCGGAAGAGCTGACAACGCGGCAGGTAAATGTCGAGTTGTTGCCGCCGCCGTGTTCGGCGTGAAGCACCAAAGCCAAATCCAAAAGACGGGCTTCGAGTTCGGTATATTTGGAATCCGGGCGGAGCAAGTAAAGAATATTTTCCGCAGCCGATAAATCGGGTTGCGGGTTGTGAATTGTCAGACTGCTGCCATCGTATTTGTGAACGTATGCCTGATAACCGTAAACGGCCATCACCGGGAACAGCGCGATTAATTCAAGACATTGGCGGAGAACGTTTTCAATCGACGTGTCATCCGGATTTTTGTCATAAGAATAAAGCGTTAAAACACTTTTTGCAAGCGAATTCATCATGTCTTCACTTGGTGCTTTCATGATAACGTCGCGAACGAAGTTTTCGGGAAGTGTTCTGTAACAGCCGAGAAGCTTCTTAAATTCCGCTAACTGTTCTTCCGTTGGCAAAACGCCGAATAATAATAAATAAGAGACTTCTTCAAAGCCGAACCGTTTCTCGGAAACGAATCCGCCGACGAGTTCATTAATGTCAATACCGCGATAGAAAAGGCGGCCTTTGTGATGTTCGGTTTCGCCTTTTGCGGGGCGGCCGGATTGGACGTCGCTGATTTCAGTTAAACCGGTTAAAACCCCGTTTCCGTCAGCGTCGCGAAGTCCGCGGTTTACGTCGTATTTATTGAAAAATTCAGGATCAATAGGGCCGTTTTCTTCGCAGTGTTTCGCCAATTTTTCCACAATGGCTTTTTGTTCGGCTGCGAGTTCTTCTTCCGTTTTTTCGATTATTTCTTCTTCAATTTCGATTTCAACAGCTTCTTCTGCAACATCCGCACTCCCTTCGGCGGCGGCACCGCTCTCTGTGTTTTCTGAAACGTCAGCGGTCATGGGTTTTGTCATGCCGAGATCTTCGAGACTGATTGTCATTTCGGTGCTTTTTACTACATCTTCCATATTGTACCCTCCTGCTTTTTTAATTTTGATAATCATTTCAGATATTAAGTTATGCTCAAAAAAATGAAAACTTGAATAATTTTACATCAGGATTTTCAATCTGAAATCTCAAAAAATGAGCTTAATCATTTTTAACAATAGAAAGGTTGATTGAAAACTTAATAGGTTCTCATCAGATTAAAACCTTTTTCGTCAACCATTTAAATACTCATCTGAAATTGTCGAACCAACGCTCTTATATAGAAGTTCAAACGTGTTTTAGTTGTAATTTTCCCGTGTTTTGGCCGAAAAAATGCATTCTCTCATGACATTTTCGGTAAAGGATGAACAGATGTCAAGAGTGACCAAACGGTCCGGGAAGTACATCATTCTGAAAATTAAAAATTTTTGGAGAATTTTGAGCCGTTTGCTGTCATTAACCAACAGTTACAATCTCCCAAATTTGTTTAAGTTGGAAGCCACATTGTTTCTTCTTTCCCGCAAATCTCACATTTAATATCTGTATAGCAGTCGCCCCAAGGGTCTCGTCCACTATCTGTTTCGACCCATTGGTGGATTCCGTGGTCGCATAAAAGAGTAAGGAGTTCCTTTTTGTAAATTGGATCTGTTATCGCTTTTGCCGCTGCCACACGTACTTCCTCGTCAGCATCGTGTTTTATAATTTCCATAAGCAATGGCTGATCAATTATTTTAGAGGCCGCTATCGCCCGCAAACTTGAACGCATATGTTGTTTCGCAATATTTGCAAGAACAGTTTGGTCAGTCAACATCCGAATTGCTTCTCTACGGACGTATTCGTCATTGTCATTTTGGGCGATTTTTTCCAGAAGTGATTGATTTGTCAGTTTACCCGCCGCTGCTTTACGAACCGAATTTGCTTTGTCATTCTGTGCAGCATACGCAAGTGCGTTTTGGTCGGTCAGGTTAGCTATTGCCGCTTCACGAATCATTTCTTCTTTATCATTCTTTACAATATCGGTAAGAATTGATTGGTCGGTCAGTTTTCTTACTGCGCTTTTGCGCACATAATCATTGGTGTCGGTGTAAGCAATTTCAGTCAATATTGACTGATCGGTCAACTTGGCTGTTGCAGCTATACGAAAAAGCCAATCGGCATCATTTTTTGAAATATCTGCGAGAATGGATTGATCTGTGATGTCACCTATTCTGCTTTTTTTTCCGCAATATGAGCACTTATAACCATTCCATTTATGCTGCTCATCTCGTTTTTTATTGCAACGCTTACATTTACAGCCGTCCCAATCGTGTTGTTCATTGCGTGTTTTGCCACAATGTCTGCACTTACAACCATCCCAGTCGTGCTGTTCGCCGCATACCCTATGGCAACGCGTACATCGACCTTTGCATAAATTCCAATCATGCTGTTCATTGCGCACCTTGCCGCACCGCTCACATTTACAGCCGTTCCATTTATGACCGAATAAACATGCCATGTTGCCACTACCTCCTATTTTTATCGGACAGATTATCTTAGTTTATTGTAGTTTCTCATCAGATTAGAACCTTTTTTGTCAACCATTTAAATACTCATCTGAAATTGTCGAACCAACGCTCTTATATAGAAGTTCAAACGTGTTTTAGTTGTAATTTTTCCGTGAATTGTCCGAAAAAATGCGTTTTCTCATAGCATTTTCGGCAAAGGATGAACAGATGTCAAGAGTGACCAAACGGTCCGGGAAGCACATCGTTCGGGAATGTCAAAGCAATTTCGGGAAAGTCCTTTTCAGCCGCGGATTTCAAAAATCAAAAAAATTGGAAATTTTGAAAATTTAAATTTTTGGAAATTTCAATAATTTTGGATATTTCGAAAGATTTTGAGCCGTTTGCTGTCAGTCATCAAATTTATCGTTCCTTGAATAAGCAGGATTGAGCTTCTCTTCAACGGATTTTCGGTTTTTGATGATTCTATCGATTTCATCGATCATATTATAATAATCAAAATTAAGGAGACGTAATATGTCAGGACAACCCATTTTTATTTTAAAAGACGGAAGCAAGCGCACTCGCGGAAGAGACGCGCAGAGCAACAACATCATGGCCGCTAAAGCAGTCGCAGAAGCAGTCAGAACAACACTCGGCCCCAAAGGTATGGACAAAATGCTTGTCGATTCCATGGGCGACGTTACAATTACAAACGACGGTGCAACCATTTTGAAAGAAATGGACATTGAGCACCCCGCTGCAAAAATGATCGTCGAAGTTTCCAAAACACAAGACGAAGAAGTCGGCGACGGTACAACCAGCGCGGCAGTCGTTGCAGGCGAACTTTTGAAGAAAGCTGAAGACCTCATTGACATGGACATTCACCCGACTGTCATTGCATCCGGTTACAGACTCGCAGCCGCAAAAGCGGTCGAACTCGTTCAGGGACTTTCAAAAGATGTCGACGAAACCGATGTCGAACTTTTAACCAGCATCGCATCCACCGCCATCACCGGCAAAGGCGCAGAATCCGCAAAAGCACTTTTGGCAAAAATCTCCGTTGAATCCGTCACAAGCGTTGTTGACGTTGTGAACGGCAAGAAACAGGTTGACAGAGAACAAATCAACGTTGTCAAGAAAGTCGGCGGCCGTGTTGAAGATTCAGAACTTATCAAAGGTATGATCATTGACAAAGAGCGTGTTCACAGCAACATGCCTGAAATGGTTAAAGACGCCAAGATTCTCTTGCTCAACGAAGCAATCGAACTCAAAGACACTGAAATCGACGCTGAAATCTCAATCACCTCACCGGACCAGCTTCAGCTTTTCCTTGACCAGGAAGAAGCCATGATTAAAGCAACCGTTGACAAAGTCATTAACAGCGGCGCAACAGCTGTTTTCGTTCAGAAAGGCGTTGACGACATGGCACAGCACTTCCTTGCAAAAGCAGGTCTTTTCGTTGTCCGCCGTGTTAAAAAGAGTGACATGGAAAAACTCGCCCGCGCAACCGGTGCTGCTTTGATTTCCAACTTTGATGAAATCAGTGCAGACGACCTCGGCTACGCAGCGCTCGTTGAAGAAAAGAAAGTTTCCGGCGATGCCATGATTTTCGTTACCGGCTGTGAGAACCCGAAATCCGTTTCCATTCTTCTCCGCGGCGGTACCGACCATGTCATTGACAGCATCGAAACAGCACTCGAAGACTCACTCCGTGTTGTCGGCGTCGTCATCGAAGACAAGAAGCTCGTCGCAGGCGGCGGCTCTCCCGAAGTCGAACTTTCACTCAGACTCAACGAATACGCAGCAACACTCGAAGGCAGAGAACAGCTCGCTGTCCGCGCCTACGCTGAAGCACTCGAAATCATCCCCAAGACACTCGCTGAAAACGCCGGTCTTGACCCGATTGACATGCTCATGGACCTCCGCTCCAGCCACGAGAAAGGCTTAAAGACAGCCGGTCTCGATGTGTTCAAAGGCGAAGTCGTTGACATGTGGAAAGAGTTCGTCGTTGAACCCCTCCGTGTGAAAACACAGGTCATCAACGCAGCCACCGAATCCGCTGTCATGATTCTCAGAATCGACGACGTGATTGCCACAACCAAATCCCAGGGCGCTCCGGGAATGGACATGGGCGGCATGGATCCGGGTATGGGCATGGACATGCCTTAATTTGAAAAATAATAATTTTACAAAATCAAACAGAGAATCATTTCTCTGTTTTTCTTTTCTTTTTTGCTTTTTTTGTTTTCGTTTTTCTTTTTGATATCTTCGCAGATATTTGGTATCCGATTGGAAACTTCCCTCTTTTATAAGACAAACCCATTCTTTCAACTAAGTATCAAAATGAAACTCTGTTAATGAATGTGATTTTCATGTCTTTTATGGAAAAATTGACTCACTCCAATCAAAACAACGGCAAACTCCGTCTTTGTCTTATTCAAAGCACACTTGCCGGCGGTTTCGTTTCAATTTTCTTTTTAATGATGAGTTATTTTGAAAACGGGCTCGTGGTGACTTCATTGATTGCCAGCATTTTCATTGTTTTTATTTTTCCGACATCGCCTGCAGCTCAATCCCGAAATTTGGTCGGCGGTCATCTCATCAGCGCAGCCGTCGGGTTTTTGTGTTTTTATGCAAACAATCTGCTTCAGGGAGCTGATCCTGTTTTCGCTTATACGGTCCTGTTCTGCGGTTTAGCGGTTTTTCTCTCTACTTTGTTGATGGCGCTTTTCGGATTTGAACATCCGCCGGCAGCGGCGTTTGCGGCAGGGCTTGTGCTTGCGCCGTCCGTTCCGATTCTCATGTGTCTGCTCGGATTGGTTTGCGTTTTTGTGCTTGCCGGTTCAAAAAAACTTCTCTTTCCGCTTTATTGTACGGATTAAAGCGGGTCAATAAAACGGATCCTAAAACAAATCCTAAAACGGGTTAAATTTGAAATTTGTCATCGGTTTAGTTTAATTTGTCATTCAAACCGCTTTTCTTTCATTTTTATAATTCTCATGATTCGGGGTTGGTTTATTTTTTGTTTTACCGAATTATCGGTTAACGAATCTTATATTTTTAAGATTATAATCGTTATCAAAAGCCAAGATTTATATACTCTTATTCAAAATTATTATTGTATTCTTTCAATTTAATAAAATTAAAAACAAATGTAAAAAACGGCTATAATTTCAAATTAAAATAAAAACGAATTAAAGATCGAATCAAAATAAAAACGAATTAAATAGAAAATAAATCAAAAACGAGGTATTCACAATGACACAACCTATTCAACTTATTGTTCAGGAAGCTGACCGCTCGGATGCAGGTAAAGGCATTGCCCGTATCGGAACGGAAGCGATGGCACGTCTGTCGGTTGAACCGGGAGACACAATTAAGATTACCGGCAAAAGAACTGCGGCAGCAGTCGTTGCGTTTTCAACGCACGGCTCGAATAATATCAGTATCGATGGTTACATCCGCAAAGACGCAGGCGTCGGTATCGGTGACACGGTTACTGTTGAGAAAGCGGCACCGGCAACAGCGACAAGATTAACGATTCAGCCCGTCGGCGAGTCCATTAAATTAGACGGCAAACAAGTCGGCGATTTCATTCTTAACAGATACGCCGGTATGCCGCTTTACAAAGGAAAAACAATTGCGCTGCCGGTTCAGGTTCAGCAGCAAAAACAAGATCCGTTTGAAAGCTTCTTTGGCAATTCGTGGGCCGGCAGCTTTTCAAGCAGTTTCAGCACACAGTATTATGAATTTATTGTTTCCGATATCGCGCCGGATGACGTTGCCATCATCGGCTCGGAAACCAAAGTCACTTACAAGGATTCCGCTTACAAAGGCGAAGACGCGCCGAAAGGAAAGTCCGCCGGCAACATTCACTATGAAGATATCGGTGGTCTCGGCCGTGAATTGAATCAGGTTCGCGAAATGATTGAGTACCCGCTTCGTCATCCTGAAGTCTTTGAAAAGCTTGGCATTGAACCGCCGAAAGGCGTTTTGCTTTACGGCCCGCCGGGAACCGGCAAGACACTGATTGCAAGAGCGGTCGCCAACGAAGTGAACGCTTATTTTGACACGATTTCCGGTCCCGAAATCATTTCCAAATATTACGGCGACAGCGAAGAAAAATTGCGCGAAATTTTCCAAAAAGCAGAAGAAAACGCGCCTGCCATTATCTTTATTGATGAAATCGATTCCATCGCGCCGAAACGTGAAGAATCCAAAGGCGAAGTCGAGCGCCGCGTTGTCGCGCAGCTCCTCGCTTTAATGGACGGTTTAAAGAGCCGCGGCGGCGTTATCGTCATTGCCGCGACCAACCTTCCCGATTCTATTGACCCGGCTCTCCGCCGCGGCGGACGGTTCGACCGCGAAATCGAAATCGGTGTTCCCGACAAAGAAGGCCGCATGGAAATTCTTCAAATTCACACAAGAAATGTTCCGCTTGCAAGCGACGTTGATATCGGCAAATACGCCGGCATGACACACGGTTTTGTCGGCGCGGACTTGGCACTCGTCGTCAAAGAAGCGGCCATGCACGCGCTGCGCCGTGAATTCCCCGGCATGAATCCGGATGAAGAAATTTCAAAAGAGAAATTGGAAAGCTTAAAAGTCACGGTTGAAGACTTTGACGCGGCGCTTAAAATGGTTCAGCCGAGCGCGATGCGTGAAGTTTTGGTTGAAGTGCCCGACATCGGCTGGGACAGCGTCGGCGGCTTGGATTCCGTTAAAGAAGAGCTTCAGCAGGGCGTTGAATGGCCGATGAAGTACGCTTCCGTTTATCAGAAATTTGATACGAAATCGCCGAAAGGCTTCCTTATGTTCGGCCCGCCCGGAACCGGCAAAACATTGCTGGCAAAAGCGGTTGCCAATGAATCGGAAAGCAATTTCATTTCCGTCAAAGGCCCCGAGCTCATGTCCAAATGGGTCGGCGAATCCGAAAAAGGCGTCCGCGAAATTTTCAGGAAAGCGAGATTGGCTTCTCCGTCAATCATTTTCTTTGATGAAATTGATTCCATTGTTCCGAAACGCGGCAGCCACGAAGGATCTTCTCATGTAACTGAAAGCGTTGTCAGTCAATTCCTGACGGAGCTTGACGGGTTGGAAGAACTCAAAAACGTCGTCATCATCGGCGCGACCAACCGTCCCGATATGATTGATCCGGCTCTGCTTCGTCCGGGGCGTTTGGAAAAACACATTTATGTGCCGCCGCCGGATGCAGACGGCAGGAAACAAATTCTTGAAGTCTATTTAGGCGGTGTTAAGGATTTGCTTGCCGGCGATTTGGATATCGGTATGCTTGTTACAAAAACAGATGGCTTTGTCGGTGCCGATCTTGAGGCGCTTGTCCGTGAAGCAAAGATGGTTGCGATTCGCGAATTCGTTCAGAAAATGGACGGTCACAGCGAAGAAGACATCGAATTGGCTGTCGGTAATGTCCGGATTTACCGCAAACATTTCGACGAAGCGCTGAAACGTGTCAGACCGTCGCTGGATAAAGAAGGTTTGCTTTATTCCGAGCGCGATTCCTGGCCGTTCAGATTCAATGAAGAAGAAAGAAGAACGCTTGATAAAGCGCTTGATGTTTTCTTCACGCTTAAATTCGGCAGTGACAGCGATGACGCGAATGAGAGACTCAAGAAACTTGAAAGTTTGATTTTGGCATCTCACAAAGACTTTAAAGCGTTAAAAGAAGCCGTTAAAGTTCACGCCAAGAAAGCATCCATTGATGACTTTGATTACAATGTCGCCTGATTTGGCAACGGTAACCGCTGTGTAACCGTTGTTAAAAACAGATAAGAGAACTCTTAAACGATACAAAACGTAAAAATCATTTGCCGACTCGGCAAATGGTTCTCATTTTTTAAATAAAACCGTTTTGCTGCGTATTATATATTTATATTATCAAAACCATTTTTATTTGTATGAAATCGATTCAATTGGTTTTGGTTATGATGTGCATGCTTCTTTTCGCATGCGCTTTTTCAGGATGTCTCGGGTCAGATGACTCTGCAAATAATACAACAAACAACTCGACAAATAATTCGACTGACACGTCTGTTACGGTGATAACGGTCGAAAAAGAAGGACTCGCAATCGGCGCAAATGAAAAAATTCAGATTTCTCTGCCGACAGCGTCCCGCCTCGGTTACCGTTGGGTCGCAGAAAACGTCAGCGGTCTGAACATCACAAGCGAACTCAAAAACAATCCCGCAACAGCCGAGAATGGCAGCGCGGATACCATTTTCACAATCACGGCTGATAAAGAAGGCTCTTACATCTTCAAAGCAGATTGCAAACACGTCAGTAGCGACACGCCGACTTACACAATCACACAGCAATTGGATTACGCTGCGCCGATTGACAGCATTTCGGAAACACCGAATCTGATATTGACTTATGAAGGCATTCCGACACCCAAAACAGGCGGCGTTGTTGAAATCAGAACACGCGGCAACCCGACAACAGGTTACACCTGGATAGCACCCATGTCCGAAAACGGGATGCTCAGACTTTTGGATTCAACATATGTTGAAGACGAACACGAAGAAGGCATGACCGGTGTTGGCGGCACTTACATTTGGTATGTGACATCAGACATTGCCGGAACATACATGTTTGACGCAATCGAATTCAGAGGAACGGAAGAACCGGTTTCTAAATTCTACTTTAACATAACGTTTGTTTGATCGAAATCAAGAGGGTAATAATTCTCTCCTTTTTCTTTTTTTATCTTTTATTTTTCTTTTCTTCTCTCTTTTATTTTTTCTTTTCTTCTCTCTTTTTTTGTTTTTCTCTTGTATTTTCTCTTTTTTCCTCTCTTTTTTTTGTTTTTATTCCCGATATTCCGGCTCCAAAAAGGTTACATTCAGTCCGTCTGTTTTGTTTCAAACACCGCTCCCTCTCGCTGTAAAAACCAAAATTTATATATTGTGAACTCTTGGATAGAGTAGGTTTTTTTTAGAATTCGAATTTTTTTGGTTTTTCATTTACTGTATAGTACTTATCAACTTGAAAAACACGGTGTGATTACATTGGATCCGTTTTATTTTATTGCGCTTATCGTTTTATTGCCCTTTGTCATGACACTCGCCGTGCCGTTTGCTTATAAACTCATGAAAGAGAAAGTCGGATGGTTCGCAGCTGCAATCGCTGCGGTCTGTTTTCTTCTGATCGCTTCCATGGTGCCGTCAATCATGGACGGGAATAATCCGGCGGGCGCAGTGTCGTGGATTCCGAGCCTTTCGGTCAATCTGGCGTTTTACGCAGATGGGCTTGCCGTTTTACTCGGTCTCATCGTCTCGTTTATCGGTATACTGATTTTATCGTATTCCAACAAATATCTCTCCAAAGACGAAGATCTGGTTCGTTACTACCAATATCTTCTCGTTTTCATGGGTTCCATGTTCGGTGTCGCTTTTTCCGACAATCTGATTCAGCTCTTCATTTTCTGGGAACTCACAAGCATCAGCTCGTTTATGCTGATCGGCTATTATCGAAAAACCAAAGAATCCATTTACGGCGCAACCAAAGCGCTTTTAATCACAGGCGGTGCCGGCCTTTTCATGTTTGTCGGCTTCATGTGCCTTTTTGCAATAACCGGCACATACGGCATTTCAGAAATGCTGACCAACCCCGAAATGTTGGCAGCGATTAAAGAAAGTCCGCTTTTCACAATCACACTGATTCTCATTCTCATCGGCGCGCTGGCCAAATCCGCGCAAGGCCCGTTTTTTATTTGGCTCCCTAACGCCATGGAAGCACCGACGCCTGTCAGCGCGTTCCTGCACTCGGCAACAATGGTGAAAGCCGGTGTCTTTTTAGTGGCGCGTCTTCATCCGATGTTTTCAGGAACCACGGATTGGTTTGTACTGGTTGCCGGCCTCGGCTTAATCACAATGATTGGCGCCGGATTTTTAGCACTTAAACAAACCGACCTCAAAGCGATTCTCGCGTTTTCAACCATCAGTCAATTGGCTTATCTCATGACGATGTTCGGCTTCACAACTTATGCAGAACCCGGCATCGGCGTGTCGGCAGCCGTTTTCCACTTACTCAATCACGCCACGTTCAAAGCGTGTCTCTTCCTGTTAGTCGGCATTATCGCGCACGAGCTGCACACCAGAGACATCCGCAAAATGGGCGGACTCCGAAAAGAAATGCCGATTACATTCGTTCTCATGGTGATTGCCGCGGCAGCCATGGCCGGTATTCCGCCGCTCAACGGGTATTTGAGCAAAGAACTTTTCTATGAATCCTCCGTTCACATGGCAGAAGCCCTCGGCGGCGGAATCGCATACCTCATTCCCGTCCTCGCGGTGATCGGCGGTGTTTTGACGTTTGCATATTCATTCAGATTAATTCTTAAAATCTTCACGGGAAAAAGAACGGAAGACCCCGATGTGCCCAAACACGTTCATGATCCGTCTTGGGTCATGCTTGCGCCGCCGGCGATTCTGGCCGTTTTAATCGTTGTCATCGGTCTTGTCCCGACACCGTTTGTTGAAGCATTGGTTCAGCCCGCCGTTAACGCAATTTTGCCGGGTGCTGAACATCTTCACGTCGCGCTGTGGCACGGCATCACGCCTGCATTTATCATGACAATCATTACCTTCGCGCTCGGTATTCTGCTTTACACTCAATACGACAGAATCGCGGCGTGGCAGGTTCGTTTCAATGAAAAGCATCCCAAAATCAGTTTGAATTACGTTTACAACACAATGGTTGACAACGCTTTCAGATTCGGCGCAACTTTCGGCAGAATGCTTCAAAAAGGCTCGCCGCGACGTTATGTCGGAATCATGCTGGCGTTCATTATTTTCATGGTCGCCATTCCGCTCGGATTTGCGTTAGCGACAGGACAGCCGATTTTTTCAACAAATCTCATCTTCAAAATCGCAATCTCTGAAATGATTTTATTCATTCTCATTGTGCTGGCGGCATGGGGCGCATCGGTTTTGCCGAGATACGTTCCGATGATTTTAGCGTCATCCGCGCTCGGCTTTTTCGTGGCTCTGCTTTACGCTTATCTCAAAGCGCCCGACTTGGCAATGACTCAACTTTGCGTTGAAACGCTGTCAACAATCATGTTCTTGTTAGTGATTATGAAGCTGAGAACCAAAGAAGCCATCCGCCCCGAGACCAACAAAGTTCGTCTTCGAAACGCATTCATTGCACTTTGCGCTGCATCCGCGCTTTTCCTGTTGCTTATGGGTGCGGATTTGTTCCCGGCGTTTGAATCGTTCTCCCACTATTTCATGGACAAGGGCGTTGAACTCACAGGCGGCAAAAACATTGTCAACGTGATTGTGGTCGATTTCAGAGGATATGATACGATCGGCGAAATTTCTGTTTTGTCAATCGCGGCGCTTGCAATTTATAATTTAATTCAAAGCCGCACCAAAAAAGATGGCGTGTCGGTTGATGCCGATGCTGATGCCGCTTCAAAGACAGCGGTTCCGGGTAATTTCGTCCCGAGCTGTCCGATTCCGGGCGCGCCCGTCGGCGGCAACCAAGTTTTAGGTCACGTTCCCTGCGAGGACGTTACCATTCATCAAAACGGTGACAAGCCGACCATGAGTGTTGACGAAAAATCCGTTAACAGTCACTTGGACGAAGGCTTTTCAAACACCATTCGGGAGGAGAAAAAATGAGTACGGTTATCGTAAAAACAATGGCAAGAGCAGTTCTTATTGTCGCAATCCTCTTCTCGATTTATTTGCTGCTCAACGGCGCGAATGTTCCGGGAGGCGGTTTCGTCGGCGGCGTTTTATTCGTCTGCGCGATTGCATTAGTGTATGTCGCTTACGGTATGAAATACATTAACAACCGCTTGAAACCGGATTATTTGTCATGGGTTGCTTACGGTTTGCTTTTCGCATCCATTACAGCCATCGCGCCGATGATTGTAAATCACAATTATTTCAGAAGCGCATTTACACATTATCATTTGGAAATTTTCGGCATTCACATCGGCGAAATCGAGCTTTTGTCATCTATGTTCTTTGACATCGGCGTTTATTTCACCGTTATCGGTGCTTTGCTTTTCATATTAACAAACATCGCCTCGGATAAAATTAAAGAAACCGACGAGTCGGAATCTGACCGCGCGGATTTACTCGGCGAAAGCGAGGATTTCAGTTTAAAACCCAAAGCACCTGTTAAAACAGGGGCGACAAACGTGACGGCAGACATAACAGCAAATATGACTGCAAACACAGCTGCAAACACAGTTGCAAACACGGAGGAATTCAAATGACCGAAGTATTTACCGCATTGACGATTTCATTGGTTTTCGGTATCGGCATTTATATGATTCTTCGCCGCGATATTATGAAAATCGCTGTCGGTTTCAGTTTAATCAGTCACGCGATCAATTTGACCATCGTGACATCCGGTATCTTTACGGGAACGCTTGTTCCGATTCTGACAGAAACCATCAACGAACACGCCGGCTTCATCTTTACGGATGATTTCGCAAACGGCATTCTCGCGCCGATTGTGACCGGCTTTACAGAAAACGGTTCATTTGTTGACCCGCTGACGCAGGCACTTGTTTTGACGGCAATCGTCATCAGCTTCGCGACAACGGCCATTTTGCTGACGCTGGCTTACCGCATCAGTGAAGAGTACGGGACAACCGATGTTGATGAACTCAGGAGGCTTCACGGATGATTTCTATACTTTCAGGGATTGAGGCGTTTGTTCTCAACAATCTTGTTATGCTCCCGATTGCAATCGGTCTTCTGATGGCGCCGGTGATGCTGTTCCTCAGAAACAAGCCCAAAGCACAGAAGATTGCGGCAATAACTGTTTCCGTTCTCCTGCTCGCCTTAGCCGCGATTCTGTTTTGGATCGTTTATCAGGACGGCATTCAAGTTTACGACATCGGCGAATTCGGAAAATACGGTATCGTTTTGGTCGGCGACATGCTTTCAGCATTGCTTGTCTTACTGACAGCGTTTATCGGTTTGTTCGTTTTGATTTATTCCTTTGATTACATCGAAAAGAACTCTCTTTCCGCCAGTTATTATCCGCTTTATTTCCTGATGCTTGCCGGCATTTTCGGCATTTTCTTAACAGGCGATTTGTTCAACCTTTTCGTCTTCTTTGAGATCATGTTCCTTTCATCGACCGGTTTAATTATGGCAAATGAAGCGCTCAGCGTTACGGATTCGGCACACAAGCTGGAAGCGACATACAAATATATGGCACTCGGCATGCTCGGCTCATTCATGATGCTGGTCGCAATCGTGACGATTTACGCAACAGTCGGCTCTTTAAATATGGCCGATTTAGCCGCGAAAATTCAAATCATAGCAGAAACCGGAACGATTCCTTGGGTGATTATCGCGGCAGCACTCCTCTTTATTGTCGTTTTCGGCAACAAAGCAGCACTTGTTCCGCTCCACTTCTGGCTTCCGGATGTCCACCCGACAGCACCGACACCGATTTCGGCGATGCTCAGCGGTATTTTAATCAAGGTCGGCGCTTACTGTATGCTTCGTGTCTTGTTCCTGATATTGTACCCGACAAAGGATTTCTTCCTGCCGATATTGATGTTCTTCGCGCTGCTGACAATTGCGGTCGGCGCGATTTCGGCGATGGGACAAACGGATTTAAAACGCGTCTTAGCTTACTCAAGCGTGTCTCAAATCGGCTACGTTCTGCTCGGCCTGTCGCTCGGAACGACGGCTGCCATCGCTGCTGCCATCATGTATCTTGTCAACCACGCGCTTGCCAAGTCGATGCTTTTCCTGACAGCAGGCGGCATTATTCATGAAACGCATACACGCGATTTGAGAAAAATGGGCGGATTAATTACGATTTTGCCGCTCTTTTCAATGGCGTTCCTCGTTGGCGCCATGTCAATTGCCGGCTTCCCGCCAATGGGCGGCTTCATTTCAAAGTTCGCTTTGTTCCAATCCGCTGTCAGCGGTGAATTTTGGCTCCCGCTCCTCATCGCTCTTTTAATGGCGGTCGTGACCATTTTCTATATGTTCAGAACGTGGATTGCGATTTTCTGGGGCGAAAATAAGGGAAGCTTAAAAGAAGCGGATGCAGATCCCGATGTTCCGGTTCCGGCAGCAGCTCCGGCGAAGAAGCATAAGATTTCCATTGAAATCGCGTTGCCGATTGTCGCGTTGTGCGCGGCTGTTATTATTTTGGGTGTTTACCCCGAGCCGCTTTATGAAATCTCAAACATAATCGCAACACAAATTCTTGATCCGACGGAGTATATTACAACCGTTCTTGGAGGTGCTCCGAGATGATTCGAATAATGAAATACACGATTTACCTGGTGCTTGGCGTTGTCTGGATTTTCCTCAGCGGCAGCTTTACGATCGGCAATTATTTGCTGGGCGTTTTCTTCTCCATACTGATTCTTTATCCGTTTAGAGATATGTTTACGTTTACGGATTCGGGCAGCGACGTGATTCGCAAGATTCCGAAGAAAATCAAATATGTCTATGTTCTCTTCCGTGAAATTCTCAAAGCGAACATTTTCATGGCTTATAAAATCCTTCAACCGAAGTTGGATATCCGCCCGGGAATCATCGCTTATCCGTTTACAACATCCCGCAGCATTTCAACAACGATGCTTGCAAACACCATTTCGCTGACGCCCGGAACGCTGATTATGGATGTTCACGTCAAGAACAAAACGCTGAAAGGGCCCGGTATTTTCTACGTTCATTCCATTTACGTTGAAAGTCCGAAAGAAGTGCGTGATTCAATTCGTGAGGATTTGGAAGAAGTTGTTTTGGAGGCTTTCGAATGATTGACTTCGGACTTGTCACCACCATTGCGCTTGTTATTGCGACTTGCGCATTGTTTTTGGCCGTTTACCGTTTGTTTGTCGGCCCGACAATCATGGACAGAGTGGCATCTGTTGACGCGATCGGCAACACGCTTGTCGTGATTTTTGCGATTTACGCCTTCTCCCAGCAATCGACATTCTTAATCGACATTGCCATTTTACTGGCGTTAATTTCGTTTATCGGCACTTTAGCATTGGCTAAATACATTGACAAAGGGGAGGTGTTCTGATTGGATTTTTTGGCAAGCATTGATTTTACCACTATCCGCCTTTACCTCAGCTACGCCTGTCTCTTGTTCGGTGTTTTTGACGTTTTGGTCGGAATGATCGGCTTAATCCGCCTCCCTGACATTTACAACAGATTGCATGCAACAACAAAAATCGCGACAACCGGTGCATTTTTCGTTTTGCTCAGCATTTTGATTCAGGACGGATTTACAGCATTCGGTCTCAAAGCCATCGCAATTGCGATTTTCCTCTTGATGACTGCGCCGGTTGCCGGCCACGCGATGGGCCGCGCTGCTTACAACATCAACATTCCGCCGTGCGACCAAACGCTCTTTGATGCTTACTGCGGCAAACGCCAAGGTGATTACTGCGATGATTACGACTTCCATGAAGGTTCTTACGTCTTTTTGGATATTGAAAGAAGAGAAAAGGATCACATTCAGTCAGACCATTATAAAGAACGTCTGACAGGACAGTTCGTTGATGAATTATCTGTTCTGGCTCATGATGTCGTTGAACACACGCCCGATACGTTTGTTGAAAGCGATGATGATGACGACGAAGAATTGATTACCGGATCCGAATCGATTGAAAAATCGGCGCCGTTTTTCGAAAAATTCGAAGAACCGGAAAAGGATCACAACGTTCATGATCAAACAAATTCCGAAACGGAAGACGAATCCGAAAACAAATCGAAAGATGAAATGAAAGAACAAGAGGATGAAAAGAAAGACGAATAATCATTCGTTTTTTCTTTCGTTTTCTTTTTTAATTTTCTTTTGATTCTTTTTTTCTTTTTATTTTTTATAACTCTTATTTTCTCCCTTCATTAACCGTTTCTATCACTTATGTTTTCAATCTCTTTTTGATTTATTTAAAATCTAATATCTTTTTTAATATTTCATACGAAATCAAAACCTTATTATACAGGTTGTTACGTTCTTAAAATATCGTAACACAAAAATAATATTTTTGTCGGTTATGATTCCTCTACTCACCTCCTTCAATCATATTATAAACACTATCGCGGAAAGCAATTATCTGCTTTCCGTGTCATAATGTGTTTTTTCACAGGAGTATGTATTTTTGGTTTATCTTTCGAGCCGTTTTTCGGAATATAAATCGAAAACGGTTACGGAGTTATTATTATGTTTAAAAAAATTACAATGATTGGCTTATTGGCATTTTTGATTTTGCTTTTTGCAGCGGCGCCCGCATCTGCACACAACGCCGCTTTGATTGTCGGCGATAATATTACCGACGCGATGGAAGCGGATTACAACGATTACCTCATTAAAGAGGGTACAACTCTTCCGATTCTTTTGATTCACGGCCACGGCTTTGAATACGATTTCGGCAACGTTTCAACAGCGGTTAATGTCACAATTGTTTCTCCTGACGGAACCAAAAAGAATGTCACAACTCAAACGGCAACACAAGAAGTTGACAAGATTTTGAGCGGTGAAAAAGACACAGTGACTTATCAAAAAATCAACTACAACTTCACCCAAAGCGGCACTTACTTCCTTTACGCTACGCTTCCCGGTGAAACAACTGAAATTGCAAAATTGGCAATTTTTGTCGGTGACGGAACCTGGGATGACTGGAACAAACAGCTCGGTTTGCCGCTTGAATTTACAATGTACACACGCATGGGCGGATTGGCTGAAGGCGAAACCGTTTTCGGCAGGCTCGTTTATGAAAACGGCACAGGCGCTGAAAACGTGAAATACTATGTCGAACCCGTCAAAACAGCGGCTGAAGCAAAAGAACTTTATGATATGCTTGTTTCCAATTACACAACGGGCGAAAGCATTTATTTGATCTACTCCAAGCGCGCCATGACCGATGAAGCCGGAAAATTCGTTTCGGCAATTCCCGAAAAAGGCGTTTGGTCATTTGTCGCTTCGGCTGATGTTGACGGCACACCCTACAAAGCAACTTACACCTTCCCTGTTTTGCCTCAATTTTACGGCACAGCAGACGAATCCTCAAACACCAACAACGAAACACCCGGATTCGGAATCGTTTTCGCGGTTTTAGCTATTATCGGTGTCGGCGCTGTTCTGTTTATGCGCAGAAAGTAATTTTTGCGTTTTTAATCCCGCTTCGTCGGGATAATTTCAAAAACAAAAACGCCTATCCCCTTTGATTGATTCAAGACTTTCTTGAATCAATTTCTTTTTTTTCAAATCAGTACCGTTATTCATTCAGTATTGTTATCATTTTTTGCAATTATTCGGTATTTTTAAAGCATGTCTGCTTTTATGAAAAAACAATAAAAAAAATGAGTGTTTGAATAAATCAAAACACATGAAAAGCTTCAAACGAAGCTGATTATTATTCGAAATTAAAGAATTACTCGACAACGGTTGCGAATGCGTATTTGGGAAGAACTCTTGTAATTTTAACTGTCACTTCTTCGCCTGCGACTGTGTCGGGGACAAAGATGACGTAACCTTCGACGCGGGCAATGCCGTCGCCTTTCTGAGCAACGTCTTCGATTTTAACATCGTATGTCTTGCCTTCGGAAACCGGTGCTGCGACATTTTCGTTGCTGTTTTTAAACATTGAATTTTTAAACATTTTAATTACCTTTAATTATTTTTGTCGGCACTTTTATAAAGTGTCAACTTTTGGAAAAACTAATTTAAAAGAACCGAACCGTTTGTCGTTATTGCTAAGCAAAAGAGTAAGTTAGAATCTTAATAAATTAATTCTTTGAAAGAAGCAGGACATGTTATAAATACGTTCCGAAAATTCAAAATCAAAACAAGAGCCGCAATTTTTCAAAACCCGTTTCATTCAAAAAATCTGTTTTTAATGCATGTCGGTTTTTGAATCCGTCAAATTCGCCGCCGAAAGCGGCAGTCGGCGAAATGTTTATATAAGGTCAAACGGATTTAGAGTATTCATTTTCAAGATAAATTGTTTATTCAGCCGATTGCTCTTGAAATGATTTTCACAAGCGTGGGCCCGTGGCTTAGTCAGGCAGAGCGGCGGACTCTTAATCCGTAGGTCGGGGGTTCAAATCCCTTCGGGCCCGCTTATCATTCATTTTTTTAAATTTTAAACCCTGCAGCTGTGCTTTTATTCGTCCGGGCCCCACATGTGTTTTTTCACACAAATATTTCCGGCCGGCGTAAACGTAATGCCTTCTCTTTCTAAAACAGTTCTCTGTAATTCCTGACTGCCGAAAACGTATTCCGGCGAGAGTTTGCCGAGGCTGTTGACAACGCGGTGTGCCGGAAGCCCGGATGGCGCCGTCCGCATTGCGTATCCGACCTGCCTTGCTGTCAGGCCGCCGATCATCAGAGCGATCTGTCCGTAAGTGGTCACTTTGCCTTCCGGAATCATTGAAACGATTTTATAGACTTCCTGATACTTCTTTTGAAAATCTTTTTTCTTTTCCATCGTTTCCCTCTTATAAAAATCAGATTTTTTCACAAAATGTAAAACGCCGCCAGAAATCCTGCAAAAACAGCGACAGTTCCTGCCGTAATGTTCAAAAATATATTTGCGGCGGCCGCCAGAAATTTCTTTTGTTCCAAATAAATTAAATTATCATAAGAGAGGGCTGAAAACGTCGTCAATGACCCGAGAACGCCGGTGTTGAAAAAGAAAACAAAGAGTTCCATATGCCTGAAAATTTCACCCTCCAAGGAGCCGGCTTCTTTAGAAATGTAAAACGTTACCAAAGCCAATACAAATGTTCCGACTGCATTTGAAATCAAAACGCCGGCCGGAAATGTTGTCTGTTTTTTGAAAACTTCAACCGTGATGAATCGAATGAAAGCGCCGGCTGTTCCGCCGATTCCGGCAAAAAGGAGTCCTAAAATCGCCATTTCACTAACAGCCATTTCAAACAGCCCCTTTCAGATTTTTATCTTTGTTTTTGAACATTTTTTCGGCGCAATATTTCCCTAAAAAGGCGGCAAAAATGCCGATGAGTATGATAAATGTGACATAAATCAAATATTGAATCATGAAGCTTCCTGTCATTATTGAAGTCAAACCCGCCGCCGTTTCATCAAACACGGTTAAAAACGGGCTGAGCATAAAATATGAAAAAGTGGTGAAACCGCCTAAAAATCCGGTTCCGATGAATAATCGTTTGTTGAGTTTTAATTTATCGGAATGGATGCCGGGCGTTTCATTTTTGACTGCCGGAAGAAACATTAAAAATCCGATTAAAAAACTGCCGACAATGTTGACAAAAATATCTGCGCCCGCTGTCGGGGTTATCATAAAAATAAAAGTTCTGGCGACTGTTCCCAAAAAGCCGCCGGCAAATACGGAAAAAACGGCAGATTTGGTCAGAAAATCAAAAGTATCCGATTTTGATTTTTTTAAATCGGATTTGATTTTTTGTTCCGGTTCTGCCACTTCCCTCTTCTCCGTTTGCTCTGTTTTATTGATTGTTCAGAGTTTTTCGGTGGACGGAACTGTCGTTAATTTTGAGAATTTAACGCCGTTGAGTGAAATGATTTTTTCGGCAAGCGATTTGATGTCGCGTCCGTCTCCGTCTAAAACGACAACTTCTAAACAGTTGTCATGATCCAAATGAATGTGAATAGACGTTTTGATGATGTCGGAATGTTCGTGCTGAATTTCGGCCATCATGTTGGAAAGACCGCGTTTGGTGTGGTCGTAAACCAACGAAATTGTTCCGATACGGCGTCCTTTGATGTCGTTCATCCATTCGTAATGGTTAATGTAGCTGCGAATCGCATCGCGGATACCTTCTGAGCGTGAAGAATAACCTCTTTCTTCGATAATATTATCGAATTTTGTCAAAAGATTATCGGGCAGCGAAACACCGATTCTCATCAGCTCTTTTTCCGAAACTTTTTTGTCGTCAATCATAATATTTTCACCACACAAGTTAATACGGATTAAATACTTCTTTCAGATTTTATAAATCCTGAAAAATTGTATTTTAAATCAGAAAAAACGCTTCTTTCATCACTTCAATCCATTTGCATGAAGCGTGTTTTAAAAAAGAAGCCCTTTTCAATCATATGATTAAATCATATTTTCATTGAACATATTTAACACTATTTATTCGTTTATTTTGTTCATTTTATCGAACTCGTATGATTTTGAAATTTTTCTTTCATTTTTATTTTCATTCTTGACTTCATTCAAGTTTGACTTTCATTCAAGTCCCGGAAATTCACCGGATTTCACAGAATCTCACAGATTTCACAGATTTCACAAGAATTTAATGAAATGAACGCTTTCATTTTTTTATCTGATTAAAATTCAAGGAGTTACAAACAATGCCTGTCTCATCTCTTCAAATCGGTGACAAAGCCCCTGATTTTTGTTTGCCGAACCAAGATTCCGAAAACGTTTGTTTAAAAGATTTTAAAGGAAAGAAAGTTGTTCTTTATTTCTATCCCAAAGACAATACGGGCGGCTGTAAACAAGAAGCTGTTGACTTTTCGTCATTGAAAAGTGAATTCGAAAAAAACGGTGCCGTTATTCTCGGCGTCAGCAAAGATACGGTCGCTTCCCATCAAAAATTTATTGAAAAAGCCGGTTTGACAATCACGCTTTTGGCGGACCCCGAGCTTCAAGTCATCAAAGCTTTTGACGTTTGGCAATTGAAAAAGTTCATGGGCAAAGAAAATATGGGAACTGTCCGTTCCACATTTTTGATTGACTCCGACGGCAAAATCATAAATGTTTGGAATAATGTCCGCGTCAAAGGTCACGCTGAAGCGGTTTTAGAAGAATTGAAAAATTCGTTGAAATAATCAAAAGATATGAAATATCTTGAAAGAAATTCAAACATAAAAAGTTCAAACACAAAAGTTCAAACATAAAAGGTCAAACACAAAAGTAAAACATAAAAGTAAAACACGAAAATATTCAAAAAAAAGAAAAGTAAAAAATGAATTTTAAATTCATTTATTTAATTTATTTGCGGTGGCTGAAGAAATGATAAGCAATGTATGTCATTAAAACGGCAACAATACCGTATGCGACATATTTTTCATCCTTGGACATTTTTTTGCCTTTGGATTTTTTCTTTGCTTTTTTGCTTTCTTTCTTTTCTTTTTTACCGTTTCTGTAAGCTTTGAGCAAGTCCGCGTAATGCATTTCCTTCTCTTTCAAAACCTTCTTTCCGTTGCTGATTTTTTCTTCGAGAATTTCGTTGATTTCATCGAGATCAATGTCGATGTCAATTTCTTCCCAGCCTTCTTCAGCATTGACGGGAATTGATTTCTTCGGTGCTGCTGTTGATTTTGCCGTTGATTTTGCCGTTGATTTCGGCGCGGATTTTGTTGCCGTTGTTTTAGCTGCGGGTTTCTTTGCTGCTGTTTTCGGTGCAGCGGCAGTCTTTGTCGCGGCCGGCTTCGAAGCAGCGGTTGATCGGGTTGCAGTTTTTGCAGCCGGTTTTTTAGAGGCAGTTGTTGCTTTTGCTGCCGGTTTTTTAGCAGCGGCTGTTTTGGCGGCCGTTGATGTTTTTGCTGCTGTTGTCGTTGTTTTTCTTGCAGTCGTTGTCTTTGTTGCTGCCGGTTTTGCGGCAGATGCTGCGGGCTTTCTTGCCGCGGTCGTTCTGGACGCTGTTGTTTTTGATGCTGCTGCGGTTGACTTTGCAGCCGGGGTTCGTGCTGTTGTCGTCTTTGTCGCAGTTGTTTTTGCCGGTGTTTTTGTTGCCGGTTTTGCTGCCGGCTTTGCGGGTGTTGCCGCAGATTTCGGAGCGGTTCCTGTCTTAATTTCAGACGGAATAACAGGTTTAGATGTTGATTTTGACGCATCCCGAACTGTTCCGGATGTTGTCATCTCTGTAGGTGTGTCAGCCATAACTTTACCTTCTGTGATCGATTATTTTTTTGTTTTTAGTTAAGTTTTTAGATAATTTTGAAATTAATAAACTAATAACCCCATTAATTTAATATCTATTATTTTTATATAAGCCTTCTTAAATCGTCTCTAAACCAAACATTTTTCCTTTCCAATTGATTCAAAAAAAATCATTTTTTTAAATTGAAAATTGATTGCGGGAGGATTGTTTTTTAAAACAAAAAATGTTTTTCTTTTCAATATTTTCTCAGTATTTTTCAATACCTTTTCAATACTTTTTCAATACTTTTTCAATATTTTTTCAATAATTTATCAACCGGAAACATCGTTTTTTATGAAATGAATTGAAAAATGAATGCCGTTTTAATCATGAAGTTTTCATTCATTTCATTATTTTTAGGGTTAATCGGCATTCGGATTTAATGAAATTATCAAAAAATGATGTTTGTTTTTTTCAAATAATAAAAATTTCAAGTACGACCGCAATTCAAGATTTTACGAGCGAAGCGAGTAAAATTGAAGAATTGCGGATTATTCCCCGCCGTCGTTAAAACAAATTTAGCGATTTATTAATTCGATGATTTATTCGCTGTTTTTGTTGTTTATTCAACGTATGAGTACGAATCTCCAACGCTTCCTTTCATTCGCTTCGCTCATGAAACTCGCGTTGGAGGCGGTTGTTTTGTCTTTCATAAAATTATAAAAAATAAACATCCGGTTTCAAAATAAAAATAAAAAAAGAACGCCGGTAAAACCATGAACTAATAATTTTTTAATTTTTCAGGTTTTAATGGGCGTTCGGATTTGATGAATTTTATCAAACCCGATGTTTGGGTTTATTTTTTGATTTATTTCAAAAAATTCAAAATAAAATCATTTTAAATTAATTTTAAATTAATTTACCGATCGGTAAATTCTCTTCATTGACCAGTTCAATGCCCAATTCTTTGGCATTTTCTTCAAGCATGATGTCTACCATTGCCGCTGAAGACGCAACGTATTTTGCGTTCTCGATCGGGCCGTAAAGCAGGAAGTTTGCGCCGAGTGCCTGCGCGACTAAGTTCGTTCCGATGTCTGCCGGCAAATAATATTCTTTGGGATTTTCCTGCGTCTTTTTGAATTCGCGCATCCAGTCCCAGGCTGACGCCGTATTGTGGAAACCGCCGCCGACGGGGTATCCGAGATGCCCTTTAATCGCCGTAATGCCGCGCATAGACGCGCCCGCGCCCGAGCCGAGCGGAACGGCCGCAACATCAATCAACGGTTTCTCAATGCCGCACATTTTTGAAATTTCCAACAGACCGCCGGACAAACCGGTTCCGCCCTTTTCCAAAATTTCAATTTTGCCCAAAACCGTCGGGTTAATCGCATTGAACGCCAAAACAATTGACGCGTTAATTTTGCTTTCCGTTAACGCTTTAATTTCATTTTCTTCAATGCTTGCGTTGATCGAATTGTAAACGGCACGGTCGTGAACGCCGATTTCTGTTGCATAAAGAGCGGCTGCCGCGCGCACTTCACTGTCAGAAGAATCCATTAAAAAAGGCGTTTTATCGTCAATGTCAATGAACCAGTCAATGTAACTTTTAATCGCTTCAGGCGTTTCGCCGACAAGCTGATTTGCGCAGGAAACACCCGTTTTGTCACAAATCTCAAGCTGATCGTTCCACAATTTCTCGGCGGCGGCTTTGTCAAAAATTCCTTTGTCCGCATCCGTTACAATTTTATGGCGGTTGTAAAACATCGTTCCGATAATCACCGTCGGAACTTCGCCGGGCTGACCGCCGAAACGAACGCCGCCGACTTCATAAATCTCCTGCTTTTTTTCAAATTTAAACATAATTTAACTCCGATTTTCCTGAAATTTTAAAATAAAAAATAATTATGAAAAATAATTTATCAGTATAAAAAACAGCGAAGCCAGAATCAGCGCGGCAAGAACACCGTATAAAATGCCGACATCTCTGCCGATTTTTCGGCCCGTTCGCTGAGCAACTTCGGCGCGGACAAACTCTGCCTTTTCATCCAAACGATCTAATCGCTGTGTGATTTCTTCATATTCCAAAACCGTTTCATCTTCATTTTGGAATTCAATTTTTATTTCTTCCTGCATCTGAAATCCTCAACCTCTTTTTTTAAATCGCTCCGATTAAATGCCAAATAATCAGCGGAATCACCAAAACAAAAACAACCGCTGTTAAAAATCCGGCAATAAATCCGATGCGCCGTGTTGTTATAATTCCCGAATCTAATTTTTGAGCGCGTGAAATCAATTGAGAACGGTAACTGATACTGCTGACCAGTTCATCCAAATTATTCCGGATTTCTTGTTTTCTCATTTTCACCGCTCCCTCATTATTATGCCAAAACCAAAATAATTCCGGCAACTGCCGCCAATAAAATCATCAATACAAATCCGATGACAAACCCTTCAATTTTTCCGGCTTGAAATCCGGCCTGGAATTTGTGATAATCGCCGATGCCGGCAATTTTCTGATCCAAAGATTTGAGACGCGTAATCATCGTCAAAGATGAAATTTCTTCAACGGACGCGCCGCCCGAAACCGTGCCGCTCTGTTCATAGTCGTCTTCATCCGACTCTTCGCCATCGGTTCCATTCGTCTTTTCCTTAACGTCTTGAATCAACGGTGCTGCCGGAAACGCGCCCGGATCATTTGCAATGCATTCCTTAATCTTCTCGGAAATCTCACCGATGTCCTCAACATTAATCATGTCAATGCATTCAATCTGTTCCATAAAGCGTTTCACAGCTTCTTCCGATAAGTTTTCAATATACGGGATCGCGCCTTTTGCGCCGACAATTCTGTTCTTGGAAATGCCGTTTTGATGAAGCATTAAAATCGCTTCGCCGGTAATGTGTCCTTTTACTTCGGCACCGCAAACGATCAAGTAGCGGATGTTCGGGTTTGAAATGATGTGTGAAACCAATTTTTCAATGCCCAAATTTTCGGTTTTGCAGGAGCCGGAAATTGCTGCGCCCGCCGCGGCCAACGCCTCATCGTCCAAATGCGAGCCGCATGTTACGACCGCAACGCACGACTCAGTGCTGCCTGTCCGGTATTCGCCTTTGAGCATCGGCCAGCCTGCTGCCGCCTGTGACTTTTCGCTGTCTGCCATCTCAGACCCCTCCGTATAAAACGCTTAAAAGAAGCAAAAAAACACCGGAGAGAATAAGTCCGGCAATCAATCCGTAAAAGAAATTCGTCACGACCCCGGCACCGATTGCCGCATTTTCGCGGCCGCGCCAGGAATTGTGAAGCGGTTTGTCAGAAGACAGCGAGTCCATCAAACCGTCAATGACATGTTCCGTTTCGTCCAATTTTTTAATCAACGAAATCATGGAGCGGTTTGGAGCAATATTTTTTTCTTTAGAAATTACCGATGTCAACGGATCCATTACCAATTCCGTTTCAGGTGCAATTCGTATTTTCAATTCAAATCCTCCTCGCTGGGGAGTAAGCCCGTTTCCGTAATTTGCCAGGCATCTCTTTTTACATAAGTCCAAAATTTATAGAATGAAATAAGTATAAAAGCAATTGACATAAAGATTGTGATTCCTGCTCCGATTAAATACGCAAGCGTTGCACCTGATCCGTATCCCATGAAGAATGCGGCAATGCCGAGAATCAGCAACAAAAGCAAAGCGTCTAAAACCGTCAGCATTTTTGTCCGGTCCTGCGCTTCGTCGGGCCCGAGATTTGCGTTGTAAGCATGGAAAACGGCAACGGCAATGCCGATAAATCCGAGCGCGGAAATTCCTGTTAAAATGTAACTTGAAAAAACAATTGTGCTCTCAAGCGTTCCTGCGATGACGATAAAAGAGGCAATCATTGCAAGCGTACAACCGGCTGTGATTTCCGCGATTCTTTTTTCCATTGACGGAATGTTCATGCCGAGAATTTTATTGATGAGTTTTCCGCTAATCCATCCGATAACTAAAGCCAAAACAACGCCGATCATCGGGCTCCAAAACGCATTTACGGATACGGCAAAAATTGAAATGATGCAGGCAAGACCGATGCCGAACATCCCGACCGACGGAACGCCTGTTCCAAGGCCATATTTTGAAATTTTTCGAACCGCATCCGCCGCCCAAATAATTGCAAAAACCATTCCGACACCGGCTGTGAAAGAAACGATTGGTCCTCCCAAAACAGCGGCATAAATTGTCAGAAGACTGATCAACAAGCCTTCCAATGCCGGTTTTTCAAGCAAGAAGAATTTATCTTCTTTTGTTTTTTGTTCGCTTCTGCTTCCGGTAGGATTCATAATGCGCCTCCTTGCTGAATTACAATAAAGAGAGACATAATGCCGCAAATGAATGTCATAACGGCTGAAACGATAATCGCTTTGGGCAATTTTTTGAATTTCGGGTCATAATATCCTTCAATCGTTCCGCCGATATTGTATGACGCGATGACGGCATTGATAAAATATATTGAAATTGATAAAAGAATTGAAATTGTTAAGGCGGCGGGCGTTGAAAATACAAAATCTGTTTGTGAATGTAACACGGTATAAATTACTGAGTAAATCAATGAGCCGCCGATTCCGCCGATAATGCCGCCGACGATGCCGCTTAAAAATGCCGCGGTCGGAATGCCGTGTCCTTCCGTTCCTTTGGACACATAAATATCCTGGCGGTCTTTTGTCATCGGATCGCGAACCGCTTTTCCGGAGGCGAGCGGAATGCCGATGCCGTAAATGTAGCCGATGTTTGAAATCAGCATAACGATTGAAATCATAATGGCGGACCCGATGCCGCCGAGTATAATGCTGAGCAGCACATCGCCTGAGAGGAGGTGTACAGAGACGGCAACCAACAAGCCGGTCAGCCCTGCACCTGCTGCCAGTTGCGTTGTTCCGGTGCCGACGCCTGTTGCCTGTGCCATTGCCGCGGGCGCGCCGCCGACGGGAATCAAGTGAACGCTGATTGTAATCAAAACGCCGCCGAGCGTGATTAAAAGAGACGCAATTAAGAAAAGAATTATGTTCATCATTCTACAATCTCCGTCTTTTCTTCTTCTCTGTAAGGGCCGAAATTGCGGCGGGCGGACTTTTCTAAAAAGCGGTTAATTAATATTGTTGCGAGAATAAACAAAACGCCTGCGATTAAACCAATCCATCCGACAGCATTTCCCCATTCGGGGTTGAATAAAACCGTTATCCAAGATGTCATGAATAAAACGGCGGCAAAAGCGATTCCCGTTGTCGGGCCGCCGAATTTGGATGAAAACCACGAGTTGTCAACGCCGGATCTGATTCCCGACTCCGCTTTTCTGACAATATTTCCGGAATACGCGGCGTTTATGCCCGATCCGAATTCTAAATTCTGGTATAAACGCTCGGCGCCGTATTGTATATCGCCGACGGAAGAGCCGATGGATCCGACCGTAATGCCGAGAATTAGAGCCAAAAGAGGAATCGGAATCCAAATTTCCAGGTAAGATGTCATTAAGTAACAAATAATCAAAATGCACGCCGTTGTCATAAAAGCGTAAGCGGCAATCACCGGGAGATTGGTTTTGAAGACATCTAAGTAAATCGGTTGTTTAAAACGGCTTTGACTTGAGATTCTTCCAAAAAATGAGGTTGTTGCTAAAATCATATGAATCATCATCGCCGCAACTGAGCCGATGACAATGACAGTTATAATTGATAAATCGTAAAAAGATTCGAGAGAAACAGCGATTACAGCGCCGATGACCGCGGCAAGACCGTTTGAAAGCGGTTCGCCGGAGATTGCTTTGTTAAAAAGGCGGTGCGGATATTTCATTTGAGGAGCCAGTTGAACTTGAGAATTCGGGTTGCTTTGAGAACCGACAACGGATTCCAAATCTTCGGTATAGCCTGCAATTGCAGCAACAGCACCGACCAGTGCCAGCACGCCCATTCCAATCAGCGGGTCCATTCTCTCCTCCTCCGTTTATAAACATCTGTCGTTTTGAATCGTTTTGTTTTTGTTTTCGCAGGTCTAATTCAAACTTATATTTAATATAATCGCTGAATTATTTCCGCGGCGGTTTGCCCTCTGTGTATTTTGCTTGCGTTTTTGTGCTGACACGCAATTTAATATATTCCGTCTCCGTTTAGTTCTCCATGAAATTTGGTGTTTCTTCATTTGCGGGTCCGCTTTCCGAATTGGATGGTTTGGCGGATTCCGTTGAACTTTACATTCCTAAAATGAATCTCTACAAAGGCAGAGAGCTTCAAAAGGATCGCTTAGATGCTTTTTTCGATTCATTTTTCTCCTACGATTTTTACTGCTCGGCGCACGCGCCTTATTTCCCGGACCCCGAAGGGGAACATCCGCGGGAACTTTCAATTGATACGGCAAGAATGGATGATTCGGATTTTCAATTGATGTTTGAATCAATGGATATTGCCGCTCACGCCGGGGCTGACGTTTTGGTTGTTCATCCCGGCCGAATCACGGAAGGCGGCGCTCAAAAATCGTTCGGCCGAATGGTCCAAAATTTAAAAAGATTGGCGGACTACGCCGAAGAGATCGACATTATGATCGGTTTGGAAAACAAAGAATATACAGATCCGCTGAACTTGTGCTGCCGCGCGGAAGAGCTGGCAAAAGCAGTCGATTTGGTGGATTCTGATTATCTCGGCGCGACGCTGGACATCGGTCACGCGAACCTGACCTGCGGCGGCGATCCGCAAAAGCTGGCGGAATTCGTTAAAACGATTTCACCGCTTGTGGTTCACGTTCATATTCATGACAACCACGGCGTTGACAATGGCCGCTACGGCGGAGACGAACATTATGCGCCGGGTCAGGGAACCATTGATTATTCCGCTCTTCGCGGTCTCGGAAATTATGACGAAACTTTCAATTTCGAAGTGTTTTCCGTTGAAGAATTCCGAACCGGAAAAGAGTTTTTCAAAAATAAGCTTTCGGAATTCTGGAATCTTTAATTGATTCTGTTTGTGCAACAGCCTGTTGCACAAATAAAAAAAGTCTTAATACAAAGAAGCAATTTTATGATTATCATTAAGGTAAGGATTTGAAAAACATGATGAAAGATGAAGGCAGGCTTGTGATTTGGCCGGCTTATTTGGATAAGGAAAGAACCCGCGCCGAAGGCCGCGTTATTTCAAAGAAAAGCGCCGTCTCCAAGCCGGAATTTGATGAAATCGTCAAAGCCGCTCAGAATTTGGGACTTTCTCCGCTTCCGGAAACCGATAAATCTTATCCCCGCTCCTGGTGGGAAAAAAGCGGCCGCGTTATGATTAATAACGACGAACCCAAAAATGATTCCGTCCGCAAAATCGCGGCCGAAATTAAAAAAATCAGAGGCAATTAAGCCTCTTAAACTTTATTTCTTTTTTTACAATTCGTTCATTTTTAATTCGTAAACCGGAATACCTTCTTTTGTCGGCGGTGTCAGCCAATCAATAATTTTTAAAAGCGCGTCCGGCGTTTCCGCTTCAATTTCTAAATAAACGGAGCCGAGCGGCTCAACATCTGCCGGGAAGCTGAGGTGCTTCATCAATGCCGCCTGTTTATTGAGCGCAACAAGAGTTTGGCAGCCGCTTTCATCCGTTCCATTTTTGAAAGCGGTATTGGCGGTATCAATGATTTCTTCTTTTCGAATCAAATAATGAATTCCCGAAAGAAGTTCCAAATTTCCGTTGATGCAGGCGGTTTGTTTTATATTTTCGCCGTCACAATCGATTTTATCGAGAGCGGGAATTGTGCCGGAAATAAAATCCGGGCGGATTTCTTCGCTTTTCGGGCGGCCGAAGTTTGCCATATTGGAGACAGCCGCACCGACTTTTTCAGGGTCTTCCGTTCTGTAAACGGGTGCAAAAAAGGTTACTTTCGCGTTGAGCATGTTCATCCCGATTATTTTCCTTCTTCGGCAATCATTTCTTCAAAGAGATTGCGGATGTTGGCGCGGTAAGCGTCTAACGTGGATGTGTTTTCAATGATTCTGTCTGACGCTGCAATCGCTTCGCCCATGCCCCATCCGATTTCACGCGTGTCGCGTTCTTTGAGCTGTTCAATGTTGTCCATGTCGTCTTCTCTTTTGCGTGACATGATTCTGTCAAAACGCTCTTCAATCGGGGAGTCAATCGCAATTGAAACGAGCATGAATCCGTCTCCGAGATGCTCTTTGAAATAATCGACTTCCGCGATTCCGCGAACGCCGTCAATGACGAAAACCTTTGACGGATTTTCTTTCATTTTTTCTTCAATCATGACCATGCATCTTTTGGCAATGGCGTCCATGCCTTCTTTCTCGCGCAATTCATTCGCGATTTTACCGCCGTCGGCCGGGTCTGCGCCGCGCAGTTCGACTTCTTTTCGGATCACATCACCCATTGTGACAACGGGAATGCCCATTTCTCTCGCAACATTGGACGCTTCGGATTTTCCGGATGCGGGCATGCCGACAAAAGCAATAATTCTCAATTTATTTTCTCCTGAAATAGTTCTAATTTTGAAAAAATATGCCTTCATTCATTTTAAAGCATCCCCTTTCATCGTGAAATAAAACAATTTAAAACCCGTGATACGATTTTGTTTTACTTTTTGAAAAGCCGGGCAACTCGCGCGCGGCGGCGTTGCATTGCCGGCGGTGAAACGCGTCCTCACAGAAGTAATTGTAAAATAGAAGAAAATCTATTGATAACGTCGTTGAGGCTGTTTTATGTTTTATGATTTTAACCCGAAAAAACCGGTTTTGTTTTTGGCGCCGATGGCTGACGTCACAAATCCGGCCTTCCGTTTTGTCGCACACGGGTGCGGCGCGGATTTCACGTACTCGGAGATGATTCACTCCGACGGCTTCAACCATGGTGATCCGTATGCGAAAAATCGCGGCTTTTCAATTGACGGCGTTCCTTACGGTGTTCAAATTGTCGGCAGTGATTCCGAATTGATTGCAAAAGCGGCAGCCGGGCTTGAAAAAATGTTTTCTCCGGCAGCCAAAGTCATTGATATTAATATGGGCTGCCCGTCTCCGCCGATTACAAAAACCGGCTGCGGTGCCGCCTTAATGGCGCAGGATTTCGGCGCGGAAAATCATCCGGCCTCCATCATTCGCCGCGTTTGTGAAATGATTGAAACCCCGGTCACCGCCAAAATCCGAATTTACAATGATGATGAAAAAACGCTTCGCTTGGCGAAATCTTTGGAAGATGCCGGCACGTCGGCGATTACCGTTCACGGAAGAACGCGCGGTCAAATGTATTCGGGAAACGCGAATTGGGAAATTATTGCGAAAATCAAAAAAGAGCTTTCGATTCCCGTCATTTTAAACGGCGATATTGTTGATGAAAAATCGCTTCAGACGGCGATGGATTTAACGAATTGCGACGGTTATATGGTCGGCCGCGCCGCCATCGGAAATCCGTCTGTTTTCAGAAGGCTTAAATTTTATTTGGAAAACGGTGAGCCGGCAAACATGTCACAGACCGATGATTTCTCAAACCGGGTCGATGATTTCAATCGCTACTTTTTCTTTTTGCAAAAATATGATTTGCTTCCGCATGTCAATATTCGGGCGCATGCGCAATGGTTTACGAAGGGTTTGCCGTATTCGCGGGAAATGCGATTGAAAATTAACGATCTTCATAAGGATGTTCGAATTCGGCATTTTTCCGACGACGAGCTTGCCGAAGAAAGAAGCGCGCTGGCTTTTGAAATTTCAGGCATTTTTGCCGAATACAATGAGAAATGCGCGCTTGAATACGGGAAAATCGGCGACAACGCTTCGTTTTGATAAACATTATTTTGACAAACATTAAAATGCAAGCTTTTCCATATTCGTAAATATCATGTCTGTTTCGCTTCCGCAGCCGTTCATTCGCCGGTACCTTCCCGACGACAAATACAGTATTTTGATGCTGGAAGCGGAGGCTTTTAACGAACACAATCCGTATGAATACATCAATTTCTATGAAGTCTTTCGTGACGGTTTTTTTGTCTGTGTTCTCGGCAGCGATGTTGTCGGCTTTATTGTCGGCTACGCGCTTTCGGAGTCGGAAGGTCACATCTTTTCGGTTGCCGTCAGCAAATATTACCGGAACCGCGGAATCGCCGAACTTTTAATCGATCACATGTGTACATATTTCCTGATCAAAGGCTTGCAAAAAGCGTCGCTTGAAGTTCGTGTCAGCAACAAGCCTGCCATCAATCTTTACACCAAACTCGGATTTATGACGGCGTGGGTGGAATCACAATATTATTCCGACGGCGAAGACGGTTACGTGATGATGGCGAATTTGAATTCTTATTTCTTCAGAAAAGAGCAGATGAAAGTCTTCGGGGAAGCCGGAAAAAAAGAAGGAAAAGGCGTTAATTAAAATCGTTTTAATTATTTCGCCTGTTTAATTGTTTTTACTTCGGGTTATTTCTGAGAGCTTTAATTTCACTTTCTAAAACGGTTATTCTTTTTTCAGCTTCTTCGAGTTTTCTTTCCGTTTTTTCAAGTTTTCCTTCCATTTCATTTTCGACCGCGTAAGATCCATTCGCTTTCGGGCGAAGTGCGAAGTAAACGGCGGCGAATGAAATCAAAAGCAATATCATTGAAATTAAAATCATTAATAAATCACTGATGGTGAGCGTTTGCCCGGTGAAGTTGGTTAAATCAAATACCAACAATTCAGATGTTACCATCAAAACACCGCCCACAAACGGAATGTAGCCGATGTTTAATACGCGGCGGACTTTCAAATCTGAAACGGCGTGCGTCAAATAAATCAGCAGACTTCCGACACATATCATACCCAAGCCGAGACCGATAATTGCTTTCATCGAAGCCAATCCTTGAATGGCCCCGGATTCGAATAAGATCAAATACAATATCACAAAAACGGCAATATCTGCGATTGCAAAAAATACAAAACCGGGGAAATTAAATCTTTTATTTTTTTGAGTTGTCATAAATCACACCTGTTTAGTGCCAAACAATTTCGTGATGATCGTTATAGTATAAATATAATATCACAAACATAATCTACATCTACAATCTGAATTTATTCGTTTCTCAAATACGAACCGTTTGCCCGGGAAAATTCAAATCATTTTATTTACTTGCGTTTTGTATCATTTTTATAAATTTTATGATTAAATGGCTGTGATTAAATGAATCAGAATGACTCAACGTCTCCCCTCCCGCCCGAATCAGAACTTTCGGATTTTTACAACAAAGCGCTTTTTTACGCCGCCGCCGCCCATGACGGTCAACTCTACGCCGGCTTGCCTTACGTCATTCACGTTTGCATGGTCGCCGCTGAAGTAATGGAAGCCGACAAAAACGAACCGCTGTCAAACATCAAAGACGCCGTTCAAATCGCGCTTCTCCACGATGTTTTAGAAGACACGCCGATCACAGAAGATGAAATGCTTCAAAATTTCGAGCCCGCCGTCGTTAACGGCGTCAATTTATTAACGAAAAGAAAAGGTCAGCCCCTTGAAGATTATCTTTTAGGAATCAAAAACGGCGGTTCGGATGTTTCCGTCATAAAAATGTGCGACCGGATTGTTAATCTTCAAAAACCGCCGGCGCATTGGGGAAGCGAGAAGATTTTGGAATATTATGAAGAGTCGATTTTGATTTTGGAGATTCTTGGTTGGAGTTCTGAGTATGTTTCTAAAAGATTGAAGGGGAAAATTGAGTTGTATGAAAGGATGTTTATGAAATAATTAGAACGAATCTAAACATTCATATGTTTCATCCATCAATTTATTGTGTTTTTCTTGAATTTCTTTTGTTTTGCCTTTAAAATAATTTAAATGTTCAATTGCGTTTTCAAATGAATCGTCTTGAACAATTATTTCATTTATTTTTTCAATTCGTTTTTGTTCATCTGCATTAACTATATAACGATTTAAATAAACATTTTTGAACAATTCCCTCTTTTCCTTTTCTTCAATTTTTCCATATATTATCATATCAAGGGGTTCGTAGATTTTTTGAATTTGATTTACCAAAATTTCCAATTTTTTAAGATTCAATTCAACATTTTGCTTATACAATGAAGTCAAATTGTGTTTTTCAGAATAAAACAACATCATGAGCGCTACAAGGTATGCAAAACAAGCAATTGAAAAAGTTGATATGTCTGCTGTTATTTGCAAAAGCGGGGCAAAGAGATAAAGAAACACGATCGTAAATACAAGGAAAAGAAAAAACAATGTAATCATTGAAATCCAAAAATTTCGCCTGATCCGATTTTTGTATACTTTTGATAGTTTGTTTGTCATGTATACCACTAAAAAATAAAAAAGAGACAAGTAAAAAATTACTTGTCAAGACCGTATTTTGCAATATTCTTATCGGCAAGCTGCTGAATCTTTTCGATTTCCTTGTCGCCGCCTTCCATCTTGAAAAGATGTTTGAAACGGGATTGTGCTTTCAAGTATTCTTCGACGGGTTTGGGGTCTTTGATTTTCTTGACAGCGGTGATTTCGCCGTTTTCAATTTCGTAAAGCGGCCAGAGGCAGCAGTCGACAGCCAGTTTTGCCATTTCAATCGTCTTGGACGAATCGAATCCCCAACCGGTCGGGCAGGGCGCATGCGCGTGAATGTAAGTCGAGCCGACAGTGTCAACCGCCTTTTTGACTTTCTTCATCATATCGTTTGCGTAGCCGATGGACGTGGTTGCCACATACGGAGAACCGTGGGCGACCATGATGGCCGGCATGTCTTTCTTGTTCGTGTTGTTGCCGTAAGATTTGCTTCCGGCAGGACTTGTCGTCGTTGAAGCACCAAACGGTGTGCCGCTGCTGCGCTGAACACCCGTGTTCATGTAAGCTTCATTGTCGATACAAACGTAAGTAATATCGTGGTTGCGTTCAAACGCGCCGGACAAAGCACCGATGCCGATGTCCATTGTCGAGCCGTCGCCACCCATGCCGATTACTTTCGTGTTGCCTTTGCGTCCCATCGCAATGAGAGCCGCTTCAACACCGGACGCGACAGCACCGCCGTTTTCAAACAATGAGTGAATCCACGGCACGTTCCAAGCAGATCTCGGAAACGGTGTTGTCATAACTTCCAGACATCCTGTCGGGTTTACGACAATACAGTCGGGGCCGGCAGCCATCAAAACGTATTTGGCAGCCAAAGCGTCACAGCAACCGGCACAGCCGTTGTGGCCGGCGGTCAATAAGTTGAAAGGTTGATTATCGCTCACAGCAAGTCCTCCTTCACTTCGTTGAACTGAGATTCAACGTCAATCTTTCCTGTTTCCGCAACTTTCTTCGTTGCTTCAATAATTTCTTTGATATGGCTCGTGCGAATGTCGCGGCCACCGTGACCGACCATGTAGCTGGTCATCGGAATTCTTGTCGGCGTGTTGTAAAGACCCGCTTTGATTTCCGTAAACAAAGCACCTTCATTTCTGCCGATTGAAATATCCTTTTCAATCACAACAATCGCTTTCGCATTCTTCAAAGCGTTGTTAATCGCTTCTGTCGGGAACGGTCTGAAAGAACGAACCTTTAAAACACCGATCTTCTCACCGTTTGCACGGTATTCGTCAACGACATCTTTAATCGTTCCGAGAATCGAGCCGAATGAAACGACAACGACTTCAGCGTCATCCAATTCATAACCCTCAATCAAGCCGCCGTAATATCTTCCGGTCACTTTCTTGAAATCATCAGCTGCTTTCTCAATAACGGAAAGCGCATTCTTCATGGCCTGTTCCTGCATGTAGCGGAATTCCGTGTAAACGGATGGGTCGCCGAGTGTACCGAATGACATCGGGTTTTTCGGGTCCAAATAATGGTCCGGCTTAAACGGCGGTAAATATTCGTCCGCTTCTTTCTGATCCATCAGAACAACCGGTTCGTAAACGTGAGAAAGCACGAAACCGTCCATGCAAACCATGATCGGCAAAAGAACATTCTTGTCTTCGCAAATCTTGAAAGCCTGAAGAACCATGTCGGCCGCTTCCTGTGTGTCTTCAGCGTAGAGCTGAATCCAACCGGAATCTCTCTGCGCAATCGAGTCCTGCTGGTCGTTCCAGATGTTAATCGGTGCGCCGACTGCACGGTTGACGACTGTCATCACAATCGGAAGTCTCATGCCGGATGCGTTGAACAATGCTTCGTGCATCAAAAAGAGACCCTGTGACGTTGTTGCCGAATAAGTTCTGGCACCGGTTGCGGAAGCACCAATCAAAGCGGAAATGGCTGAAAATTCAGATTCCACGTTAATGTATTCACAGTTCGGGATGTCGCCGTCTGCCATAAATTGGGAGAGGTCTTCCACGATGTGTGTCTGAGGTGTAATCGGATAAGCGGAAATGACTTGCGGGCGGGCAACTTTTGCGGCGTGCGCAACAGCGTAAGAGCCTTCCACGACAACCATCTTTGATTTATCGTTCGGGTTGACTGCCATTATTTTTCCTCCAAAGTCATTGTAATCACATCTTTCGGGCATTCGTTTGCGCAAATGCCGCATCCTTTACAATAATCGTAATTGGCTTTGTACAAGCACTTTCCTTTGTCGTTTGCGGTTGTCGTATCCGGATAAATGCACATGTCCGGGCAGGCGATTTCACAAATCGCACAGCGGATGCATTTTTCGTAATTGAAAACCGGCATGAATGTTCTCCAGCCGCCTGTTTTGTTTTCCATGGCTGTTCCGGGTTCGCAGATTGCACCGATTGTTACTTTCATGCGTTCATCACCCCTTTCACAAAATCATAAGCGATACGGATCGCTTCAGCATTCTTTTCACCGACTTTTCCGGCAAATCTTTCTTTCACGGCTTCCTGAATCGATTCAACAGCCACCTCACCTGTGGCAGCGGCAAACGCGCCGAGCAAAATCGTGTTTACGATCGGAACGCCGATGACATCCATCGCGATTTTGGTTGCGTCAACAGTCATGATTTTGGCTTTGGTGTCCAAATTCTTGAAAGCGTCGGCGGATTCTTTTGTGTTGATGATTAAAGCGCCGGTTTCTTTGAGGCCGCCGGTAACGTTGACGACATCAAGGAGGGTCGGGTCTTGGACAATAACGTAGTCCGGTTCATAAATTTGACTTCTGACACGAATCGGCGCATCGTCGAGGCGCATAAAGGCCTGGACCGGCGCACCGCGTCTTTCCACACCGAAAGCCGGGAAGGCCTGGCTGAACTTGCCGTCTGTGAAAGCGGCAATGGAAAGAAGTTCGGCGGCTGTGACGGAACCCTGTCCGCCGCGTCCGTGAATTCTGATTTCTTTCATAGTGGTAACCTCTAAAGTGATTAAATCAGGCAGATTTTGGTTTAAGATAGATAAACGAAAAAGTCGACGACCCAAGGTCAACCGCCAATTCCGTATTTAATTTTAGTTTAATGCAAAAATGAGCAAGCGGTGAGGGATTAATTTACATAAAAGGAAGATAAGAATTCAAGCCACAAACGCGGTTATTTCCGGTCAAGCCTGATCCGAAATCCCTGTACACATAACTCCGTTTTTCCCTCTCTTGATCGCATTTCTGCAATTATTTTCAGATACCTTTTTCGATATTTTTGATATCTAATAATAATGACAAATGCCTAAATTCTATATTTTCTTATTAAGCTTTTGGTAAAGTTAACATTCAAATTACAAATAGAAGGTTTACATTAACTGTTGAAATCCTTTTATTCTGCCATTTCACTCATTTTTCGAAATCAAGAGACGCCTCAATCCAATCCGCTTGGTTCTCTTAAATCTTAATTTTATATTTTTAAATTGAAACGATATATATTCTTATTTGGAATCAATTATTATTTTAAGAACTATTTATTATCAAATATTTCTCTATTATGTGTTTTCTTATTCTATTTAACTGCCCGTTTCTTTTTTTACTGTTTCGCCCTATCATTATTTTTCGAAAAGAATTATATATCTTTAAACTTTTATTATTCTACACATTCTATACAGTATATATAATACATAACAAAACAGAATTAGGGGTTGAATTAAAAATGGCGATGACTGTAAAGTCTCTTTGGAAGAATTTTTTTGTATTTATTTTAATCATTTGTATTGTTTCAGGATTCATGGGAATTGCAGGAGCTGCAATAGTTGATCCAAATGCCAGACCTGTTGAAGTTATTTTAGGTCATTACTATAATGATGATGATGGTAATGGTTATGTTTTAGATGACTCTGATGATTCGTATTCATATCGGTCACGGGAAGTCTCTCCGGGCAGCAAGCCTATTCCGGATTGGACATGGACAAAAAAAGGAACGTATGAAGTTGTTGGAATGGAAATCACTGATTTGACTCTAAAACATGTTTCAAATTATTGGCTTTACAATACGACAACAAATCAGTATGATCTCTACGATTTTAATGTATCTTATGGTAAGGCTATTAGTGTATATGGTGATAATTATCTTCATCCTGATTATTATCCACCATCAGAGATTAACGGCGTTCCTGTAAACGGGGATACATCTTTTTATATCGAACCGGATTACGCCAACCCGACAAATTATACTTTTAATTTCTATTATGGCGGACCGACAGAGTCCGGTTATATTACAACCCCTTTTTCAGCTTCTTATGTTTTCGTCAATATCGGCGATGTTTATGAATTCGAAAAATATCACACTTATCAAATGAAGATTAAGTACGATTTAATTGAGAATCCCGGTCCGTATTCCTATCTTCACGTCATTCACAATTATGATGGAATTAGAGTTTCCAGTTTTTACGATTATGATGATATCAGTGATTGTGCTGAATTTAACAGTGACCGTATATCTGCAGGCAATTATAATTTGACAAACAAAATAAATTCAACTTACATGAATCACGAATATATTTATGATTCAATGACATTGCATTATGAAACCGCGGAAACCGGTCTCGGTTACAATTTTTATGATTCTCTTCATACTCCCTCATATATTAACTCTCGTCATCCGGAGACATTCGTTATTGGGGATGTATTTAATGCTTCTTTATATGCTAATCAATCTTATTTTAATGAAACCGGAATCCCTACTTCTGATACTGTTCATCAGAAATTTAGTGCCGAAGGTCTTGAACTAACTGAAACATCTAATTCTGATAATCCGTTTTACAGATTAATCAAAGATAACTCGTGGTTGTATTTTGTTTACAGCTTGACTTCTCCATTCATCGGCGGGCCTGTCACTTATTTCCAAAATAATTCGGTCAATCTCGAAAACAATTTGGCATATGATGCTGATTACATCTATGAATTCGAAGAAGGTCTTCATTACGTTGTTGTTATTAATTACAAATACGGTTTCCCCGTTACTCACCATTATATGGATGGCTTGACCGAAGAAGAATCCTTCACGGAAGGCAAAACTGTAACTTATGATGTCTCTACGGATTTGTATGACTGGAAACGAGATAAAACCGGTTATGAATTGGTTCGCATAGAAGTCATTGAATCAAAAAGCTGGTTAAATGTCAGAGACTATTTCCAGGGGTATTTTGATCAATTCGGCAATCCTAATGTTATTTCATTCCGCAACTATACTGTTCGAGAAGGCGTTACTTATCCTGTATCCAATTTCGTGTTGCCCGATTACTATTTAGACTCATTCAGTTTTAATGATTCTGATACCCCTTGGGAAGATTATGATAGATTGAGCAGGTATGAGGTCAATTCTACTACTATGGTTATGGAATCCGGAAAAAATGTCTTAAATTTCTTCTATAGCTACGGTTCTATTGCGGCTTCTATACAAACACTCGTTTCCGGTAACGGGGATAATATCCGAACAATTTGGGATGATGAAGCACCTTTTACACCCGTAAACACATTGGGCAACGATTTGACTTCTTCAAATTATATATTTAGTGAAGGAAAGATGTATGAAGTCCACTATTATTATATGAAAGGTAATCCGCAGACCTATACACTTACCTATGATGCAAATGGGGGAACCGGGTCTGTTCCTGTTGACACTCTTGGTTATCCGTACGGCTCTTATGCCACAGCTCTTTTCCCGAATGACTTATCAAAAACAGGATATGAATTTATTTGCTGGAATGATAATCCTGACGGCACGGGTCAATCTTATTATCCGGGTTTCAGTTCTTTCAATCAAATTTATATGGACGGGGATAAAACAGTATATGCTATCTGGAGCGGTCCTCTTGATATCCCTTTAAAACATGTTTACAATTTTAATTCTGGTTCGGAGATATGGTATGATACTGTCGAAGAAACAAAATCCGTAACAACGCATGTCAATACATTTTTGAACGGTTGGTATGTTCCAGATTATAATAATACAAATTTCAATATTGAAAAAATAGTTATTGAAGAACGCAAAGGGGTTTCTATAACAACGACCGTTATTTCGGGTTATGATAATATCTATTACAATAATCCCTTTTACATGTTCAAAAACGGGTATGATTATAACGTAACTATTTATTATGCTTGCAATACCGATCTTTACTACAAGGTTCTTTATTATCCGAATGAGGCCGACAGCGGTACCGTTCCTGTTGATTCGTCTAATCCTTATGTTTATAATGCCCTTGTTATGGTTTTAGATAATCAAGGTGCTTCCGGTAATGGCGTGAATATTTTAGAAAAAGAAAATTACATTTTTGCCGGGTGGAATACAAAAGCGGATGGTTCCGGAACGACTTACATGCCGGGAAATCAATTCCATTTAATTGATACGATTATGGGTGATCCGAATGATTGGAATTGGTCAACCATTGATTTGTATGCACAGTGGGTGTCTTTGTCACCGACTGTCACTTTCAACGCCATGGGCGGAACTTTCGATGATAATGCAATAATTACAACAACGCCCTCAGGAAGTCTGACTTATGTACGTGATCAGACTGATTCTTCTAATAATGAATTGTTAATTGTCTCTAATGTCCAGTCAAATTCTTTAATTACAGAGCCAACTCCTGCAACGGCAAAAACTGATTCTGTTATTGAAGGTTGGTATACAACATCAACTTACGATTCCGGAACAAAATGGGATTTTAGTGCGAGTACAGTTACTGGCGATACAACACTTTACGCTAAATGGATTCCAAAGTACACTTTAACTTACCACTCCAACGACGTTTCCATTGACCCCGAATTGACTGAAACCGCTACACACGCTGCCGGTTCTTCTGTCACTTTACCTGATGCTGAAACCGATTTCAGTTGGTCTGTTACCGACAAACATTTCGTCGGCTGGTCTGAAACTCCGACCGGTTCTGTGATCAGCAGTTACACCATGCCTTCCGGCAATGACGATTTATACGCCGTTTGGAC
>NZ_SNYS01000006.1:153261-260206 GCF_004363215.1 Methanimicrococcus blatticola
GACAAACATTTCGTCGGCTGGTCTGAAACTCCGACCGGTTCTGTGATCAGCAGTTACACCATGCCTTCCGGCAATGACGATTTATACGCCGTTTGGACCGCTGACGCCCCCGAAAAAATAACAATAAATGTCACCAAAATTTGGAACGATAATAATAATGCAGGAACTACCCGACCGACAAGCATCAACGTCACTTTAACAGCCGATGGTATTCCGGTTGGCAGTTCTAAAACCCAATTAGATGACACAAATCAATGGAACGGCAGTTGGCCGGATATGCCGGTGAAACATGACGATGGTACAGTAATCATTTACAATGTGACTGAATCTGATGTGCCGGTAGACTACACTTCTGTGATAACATCTGCCGGAAATAATTTTACAATCACAAACTGTCTGAATACCCTTAATATTCCAACCACTAACATTACAGTAACTAAAGTGTGGGATGATGATAACAACAGAGACGGCAAACGTCCTGAAAACTTGACAGTTCAGGTAATTGATGTCAATAATTCTAATGCAGTTGTTGCTGATATTTACTTGAATGAAACTAATCTTTGGACGTATACATGGCAAAACTTGCCCAATGAGGTGAATGGTTATGAATACGATTATGATGTTCAGGAAATTTGTCCGGCGGATTATACAACCGGGTCACCTTCAATGATCCAGTCGACAGGATTGGTTACTTACACATTCACAAACACTTACACACCCGAAACGACAACAATAGGACTCGTTAAGGTCTGGGACGACAACAACAACAAAAACAACAAAAGACCCGCTTCGATTACTGTAAAGCTGATGAACGGCAACACCGTTGTTAAAACAGAACAATTGACCGGCGGCTCGACAGACCCGACGTGGACACACACTTGGTCCGGAACTGATCTCTACAAATACGATAACGGTGCCGAAATCAATTATACGGTCATCGAAGTTGTCCCGAGCAACTACACGCAAACAAGCAATGTTAAAGACATTCCGACAAACACGATAACCATTACAAACAAGTACACTCCCGGATCCAACCCGCCAGGACCGGGCCCCGGACCGAATCCCTCACATCCGGGCTCTTCCACAGGAAATGCCACAGAAGGATTTGAGACCGGTCCTGAGATGCAAGAACAAAAATCAGCAATTGCGGCTCCGATTTTCATTGCCATTATGGTGATTTTGGCAGGCATTGTCATTGTCAGATGGAACAACCGCAGACTGAGACTCAAGAAATGAAGTCAGTCGAATCTATAATTAACCAATGAGTTGTTGAAAAACAGCTCATTTTTTATATTTTTGAGCCTCACGTTTTTATTTTAATCAAACATCGGGGATGAAATTATTTTTTATAAAAAATTCAAACAAATTTTAAGCATTTTTATTATTGTTTTAATTCTGTTTTCGCTCGTCGGAACAGCGGCTGCTTTACCGCGCAATTTTATTGTCATTTTCGAATATGATGAAGATCACTATTACAAAAAATCCGTTCCGCGATTTACAGTGATGTCAGAAATTGAAGCTCCTGAAAAAGAAGGATATATTTTCGGCGGCTGGTACCTTGACCCCGCTTGTACAGAACCGTATGATTTCAGCCAACCCGTCACTGAGGGATTTTATCTCTTCCCAAAATGGATTCCTGAAAATGAAATCGAAGAATTATCTCCCGAAAATTTCGTGGCAGAAGAAAATTCCCCCTCCGGATATACAAGCCCGATTTCTTCAAACGCGCTTGCCGTTATATTGGCGGCCGCATTGGTTGTTTGTTTCGGTGCCTCTTATTTCTTCTCTAAAAGGGGCAGGTCTAAATAAATAATAAATGTAAATTGATATATTTTTATATTCCAAACACGTTATTTTTTACAAAGAAATGGTTAAAATTATGCATCAAACTTTCAAACAAATTTCAGCAATTCTGATCCTTTTGCTGATTCTTTTCGCACTTGTCGGACCGGCAGCAGCCGCACCGCGCAATTATGTTGTCGTATTTATGTTTGATGAAGAAAATTATTACAAAAAATCCGTTCCGAGATTTACGGTCATGTCCGAAATTGAAACGCCGATCAAAGACGGATATGTTTTCGGCGGCTGGTATCTCGACCGCGCTTACAAGCAGCCGTACGATTTCAATCAACCGGTGAATGAACCGTTTTATTTGTACGCAAAATGGATTCCTGACAATTCAACAGAAGCGGTCGCCTGGGCTTCTTTGAAATCAACTCCGAAGCCAAGTACAAGCACCGCGGCGAACATAATTGTTGCAAATACAACAGGTGTAAATACGACCGGAACAAATACAACGAAGACAAACACAACCGAAACAAAGTCCGGATCGGCGAATAATTCATCTTCGACTTCATCAGGATCCGGGTCAAATGCGGTTTTGCCGATTCCGGCTGAGACAATTTCCAAGACTCCGGCAAGCGGCAGGCCTGATGTTACCGATCCGATTGCTTCGCTGCCGTCTCCGCAGACGTTCGCATTTTTAATCATCGCCGGAATCGGGGCGGCTATTGTTGCCTATTTCCTGCTTCTCAAAAATTAACAAGGTATTGATTATGGTTACAAAACAAACAAAAATCAGAACACTTTCAGCGCTCAGCATTGCTTTATTAATGACGCTGACTTTCACGGGAGTGGCGGTTGCCGCTGACAATTTCCTTGTCATTTTCATGTCCGATGAAGATACGGTTTACTTGAACAAACCAGTTGCCAGATATGCGCGTGTTTCCGAGCCGGAACCGCCTGTTAAAGACGGATACTCGTTCGGCGGGTGGTACACAGATTCAGAGTGCACTGAAAAATTCGATTTCGATACGCGAATTCCTTCCAAAACAACACTTTACGCAAAATGGATTCCGGTATCATACGACGACAAAGTCTATCTCGGTGCCGATAATCCCCCGTCCTTTAAAATTCCCGGATTCGGCGCAGCATTCGGAATTGCTGCCGTTCTCGGCGCGGTTTTTATTTTCGGCAGAAGAAAGAAGTATTAAAATTAAATGAATAAAACGGTTAAAGCCGCTTTATTCTCTTTTTTGTTTTTTAAAATTAAATATCCTTTATGTATTTTGTATGTCTCGGCAAAACCGCGACACCTTTTGTTGACGTATTCATTTCAACGCCCGACATTTTTGCTTTGCCGACTCCGATGACATTTTCGCCGAGAATAATGACATCATCACCGGTTCGAATGGCCGGATCCGCTTCAACAATTCCGGGCGCAAGCAGCGATCCTTTGGGAAGGAAGTTATCAATCGTTACTGTATATTGCCCGTCATAATTTTCAGATTTAATCAATTTTTCAGCGGCTTCAATTGAAAATGCCAACTGTCCGAATTGCGGCACCAAAACCGCCAACTGGGTTCTGCCGTCTAAAAGCATGAATTTCGGGAAGTTTCCTTTGATTGTCGTTTCTTCCGTAAACAAAGCGTCGGCAAGCGGACCAAGCTGATATCTCGCAATCGCTTTGGCTTGATCCATTTTCTCTTCCGTTCCGCCTCTCTTTAAAAGAGCGGGGCGCGGTTTGTGCGTTTCGGATTCTTTTTCAGGCGTTGCGTCTTCAATAATTTGGTCAACGGCTGTTCTCAAATTTTTCAAACTGATTTGAGATGTCGGGCTTCTTTCAACCGTATAAATCATTGAAATTCCGAGCTTGGCGGAAACCGATTCACAAATCTCGCGATACGGGCCCTCGACGTGCGCGACAATGTGTTTGTAAAGATCTTTGTTTTTGACCAAATATTCTTCAAGCAAACCGCCGACCCAAGCGCGTTCTTCTAAGTCCCAATGCCCGGTCACGGTTGTGTCATAGTGGGCGGCCGGATAAGTCAGTTCCAGCTCGCGCGGAATAATGCCCATCGGCGACGTGATAATCAATTCGTTGACATATTTTCGGTTGCGTTCGATGGATTGAATAAATCTTTGGTGGGATGCGGAAATCGAATACGGTTTTTTAGATGAACACGGGAAAATAACCAAAATTTCTTTTCTCGGTGCTTCATAATTTTCCATAATCCGTTTTGCAAAGCGTTGGATTTCGGCGCGGTTCTGTGATTCGGATGTCGTTGCGTAAAGCGTTTCTCTGCGGAATGTCGGTGCCGTTATTTCCGCAAGCGGGCTTCTGTCAAACAGGCGCAGAAGTCCGGTCAGCCAGGTGCGTACGCGGCATTGCCCTTCAACATATTCGCGAATCACGCCGCGTCTGATTTTTTCACGAACCAACGCCATTTCAGAATCAAGCGCGTTGACATTGTGTTCCGATAAAAGCGCGTATCGTTCAGCCGCCGGCATTTCTCGTAAATCCTTTGCCGTTTTTCCGGCGCATGCGCGGCATCGGCACGGCAATTCCGTCATATCTTCCAGGAAAAAAGTGCCGGCGTTTGTCATATATTTGTTTGAAAATCCGGCAACTTCGGCGCGGGTCGTGTCTAAAATGTCGGCGCCCAAATAAATCAGCATGGCTGCGTTTTCGGGTGTCGCGAGATTCGGAAGCCAAAGCGTGGCATCCGCCGGCAGTCTTTCTTTAATGTTCACGAAAGCGTCAAAAAATCCGATTGAATCATCATCAAAAGAGCCGGCGCTTTCCATCATATAAACATCGGCACTCGTTTTCTCAACCGCAAACGTTTCTTTTTCAACTGTTTCCGCTCTGTTGCAGTCGTCGCCGCAAATACAATCGTCCGCTTCGATCACTTTTGAATATTTGATCGGGCGAATCACGGCGGCGGTCGGGCGTTTGCCGAAAATTTCCATGCCGCCGGTTTTTTCATAAACTTTCCGTTCTCTTTTTTCATGATCCGCTTCGGGATACGTTAACGTATATTGATTCCTCGGCAAAATCAAAAGTTTTGACTCAGTGGTTTTTGAAATTTCATTAGCAACCGCCGCGAAATATTCTTCTTCATCCTGTCCGGTTTGCCAAAGTGTGCCGAGATTTTTTATCGGAAGCTCTCCCGCGGCAAGTTTTGATGAATTGATCAAATAAGGCGTTTGAATAAAAGAGGCCGCCGGCTTCTCAGCGGGTTGATTTGAAATGTAAAGTTTTCCGATGCGGGCCGGTCCGTCCCGATCATCGATTTCAAAGAATTTCGTCATGGACTTTTAAATCCCGTCATTGAATAAAAAAACTCTCATTCGCCATAAAAATCCGAGGTTCCTTTTTTCTTTTTACTCAAAAACGGTACAGTTCGCGCGCGGTGGCGGGTGGCGGCGGGTGACAGCAGCAATGCAAACGGCAGGTAGTTGCAGCAACACAAACCTGAAGGTAGCTGTGCTCCGTTCGCGCAAGCGAACGGCTGTCATAAAAAAGAGCAGATAAACGCAGCAAAAGCAGGCACGCCCAACAAAATAAATTGGAAATGACCTGTTGGGTTGGGTTCAGAAATTTAAATTTAAAAACTATCTCGTTTCTCAATCACGAAATTCACAGCTTTCCAAATGATCATTCACCATGCCGATGGCTTGCATGTAAGCGTAAATAATCGTTGAGCCGACAAACGTAAAGCCGATCTTTTTCAAATCTTTGCTGATTTGGGCAGACAATTCGGTTGAAACAGGAATATCCGCTATTGTTTTCGGATGATTTTGAATCGGTTTGCCATTGACATAACGCCATAAAAAGTTGTCAAGCGATCCGTGTTCTTCTTTAAGTTTAAAATAAGCGTTTGAATTGGTGACGGCAGCTTTGACTTTCAGGCGGTTGCGGATAATTCCTTCATTTTCAAGGAGCTCTGCCATTTTTTTATCATCATAATTTTTCATGATTTCCGGATCGAAATTATCATACGCTTTTCGCATCGCTTCCCGTTTCTTCAAAATTGTTGACCAGCTCAAACCGGCTTGCTGCCCTTCCAGCATCAGCATCTCAAACAATCTTCTTTCATCATGAAGCGGTTTTCCCCATTCTTTGTCATGATATTCACAATCAAGCGGGGTTTTGGCCCATTCGCATCTTCTTTTTTCCGACATTTTATCACATTTCTCGCGCATTTTACGTTTCGGGATACAGAAATTTATTTAGTTCTTCAAATATAAAATATTTATACTATTAATGCAATTTTATAAATATGCCTGAATTTGGTAATCCCTTTGCCGGCCTGAAAAACGGCCGTAAGCTGACGCATGAAGAACTCGTCCGAGCCATCCGTTTCATGGTTTCCGCCGAATATGAAGCGATTCAGCTTTATGAACAGCTTGCAGAATCAACCGACAACAAACTTGCAAAAGAAGTGTTGATTGACATTGCCAATGAAGAAAAAGTTCACGCCGGAGAATTCCTCCGCCTGCTTCGCGAACTTCAGCCCGATGAATTGAAATTCTACAAAGAAGGCGAAGAAGAAGTTGAAGAAGAAATCGCGAAGATGAAAAAGCCCGCTGCAAAGCCTGCAGCAAAACCGGCAGCAAAACCGGCGGCTAAAGTAACAGCCAAAACGACAGTCAAAACTGCTGCGAAACCCGCAGCCAAAGCACCTGCAAAAGCACCGGCAAAAGCACCCGCTAAAGCACCTGTCAAAACAGCAGCAAGACCGCCGACAAAGACGGCAAGAAAATAATTGAATCATTTTCTTTTCAAATGATTCCTTTTTATCTTTTTTATTTTCAACAGCGGATGCGTTTTGTTTCATTCTGTTTGATGAAACATTTTATGATAAATAATCATAAATTAAAAAGCTTTAAATCATAGTCGAGTGTTCTTTTCTTTACATTTGATTCTTATTCTAAAAAACGTTTCATAATAACATATATATAAGGAATCAACATGAAAATGCATCGGAACAAATTGCATTTCGCATGCGTTTTTTATTCACTATTTGCTTATAACGGTCAATATTTATGGATCATTACGAAGAACTCAAAAACATTTGTGAAGGCCGAATAACGGCTGCGCCTGCCGAGCTGTGCTGTTATGCAGCCGACGGCTCTCAAATCAAAGGAAAGCCGGATTATGTCGTTTTTCCCAAAACGACTGACGAAGTGTCTCAAGTTTTAGCTTACGCAAACAAACATTTAATTCCCGTCACGACACGCGGCGCGGGAACCGGACTTGCCGGCGGCGCCGTTCCGGTCAGAGGCGGCATTCTTTTAGACATGTCACAAATGAATCAAATTTTGAGCATTGATATCAATGACATTCAAGTAACGGTAGAGCCCGGGCTCGTTGCCGACAAACTCAACGAAACGCTCAAACCGTACGGTTTCTTTTTCCCGCCCGATCCCGGAAGCGCTGCGACCTGCACCATCGGCGGCCAAATTTCAAGCAACGCGAGCGGTATGCGCTGCGTCAAATACGGAACAACCAAAAATTACGTTTTGGATTTGGAAGTTGTTCTCGCTGACGGCACCGTCATTCATACCGGAACCAATTGCTTAAAATCATCCATCGGTTACGATTTATCCCGGCTTTATGTCGGTTCGGAAGGAACGCTCGGCGTCATCACGAAAGCCGTTTTGAAGATTTCACCGCTTCCGAAATTCAGAAAATTAATCATGATTTCTTTCCCGTCTCCCGAAAACGCCGGTTTATCCGTCTCACGCGTTTTTGCGGCAGGCGTTGTCCCGTCCGCTTGTGAAATCTTGGACAAAACATCCGTTTCAATTTTAACGAAATTAGATCCCGATGTTATTTTTCCGCGCGACGGCGACGTTGTTTTGTTTGAAGTGGACGGCAGCAGCAAAAACGCAGTCGACGAGTCGGCGGAATTGCTTGCAAGTGCCTGTGAAGAAATTTCAAGCAGCATTTTGATTACGGACGATCCGGTCAAAATGAAAGAAATTTGGGATGCCAGACGGCTGCTCGGCGCTGCCGTTTCAAAGCTTGATCCGACTAAAACACGCATTTACGTCGGCGAAGATTTGGGCGTTCCGATTCAGAAATTACCGCAAATGATTGCGAAAGTTTATGAAATTACCAATGAAATCGGCATTACGCCGATGATTTACGGACATGTCGGTGACGGAACTGTTCATGTCGGCTTGTTTATTGATGTCTTGGACAAAGACGAATGGAAAAAGCTGGATATTGCTGCTGACAGATTGCATTTGGCAGCGATTGAGCTTGGCGGAACAATCAGTTCCGAGCACGGTATCGGTGCTGCGCGCGGCATGTATATGGAAAAACAATGCGGCTCGGCATTCGGAGTGATGAAAGCAATCAAGAAAACCCTTGATCCGAACGGAATTCTCAATCCCGGGAAATTAGGGCTTTCATAAAAACGGAATTCAGAGGAATTGGCAATTATGTCTTTCAATAAGGTGGATCAAAGAGATTTATATCGCTGTGTCAGCTGCGGCAACTGCCGTTCAGTTTGTCCGGCATTTGAACAAACAGGCCGCGAATCCAAAAACACGCGCGGCCGGATTTTAATTATCCGTGATGTCTGTGAAGGAAAACTGGATGACGCTTCTGTTTTTGACAGCATTAACACCTGTACGACATGCGGCTACTGCGCAGTCACCTGTCCCGCAGGCGTTCACCCGCCCGATTTGGTTGAAGGCGCGCGCTGCGGACTTGTCGCCGGCGGAAAAATGACGCCGACGCAGATGAAAATCCGCGACACTGTGACGCAATATTCCAACACGCTCGGCGATGCCGGTTCCCGTCTCGGCTGGCTTGAAGGAACAGGTCTTGTTCTTCCTGAAAATCCGAAGGCGGTTTATTTTGTCGGCTGTTTGGATACTTATCGCTATCCGGAAACCGCCGTTAATACTTACAGAATTCTCAATTCAATGGGTGTCGGTCTTTTAAATGATGAAAAATGCTGCGCTTCGCCGCTTCTGCGTCTCGGTTTTGTCAACGAAGCCGACGCATTGATGAAGCATAATATTGATCAAATCAAAATGAGCGGCGCGGATACAATCATCGCAGGCTGTGCCGGCTGTTACAACACGCTGAAAAACAATTATGATTTAGACGGTGTCAATGTTGTCACCGTTTCCGAATATTTGGTTTCCCATTTGGACGATTTGAAAAAATCGGGTCTTGGCAAACTGGATTTGAAAATTACATATCACGATCCTTGCCACTCCGGTCGCCACAATAATATTTTTGATGAGCCCCGCGCTTTGATTCATGAAATTGTCGGCAAAGACAATTTGATTGAAATGGCAACAATTCGCGAAAAATCCAGGTGCTGCGGCGGTGGCGGCGGTGTCCGGTCCGGTTACAACGATTTGTCTTTGGCAATGGCCAAAAGAAGATTAGAAGACGTTCCCAAAGGCGTTGATTATATCGTTACAACCTGTCCGCTTTGCCTGCGCAATTTAAGAGATGCCGGCGGTGACATTCCCGTCATTGATTTAATTGAATTAATCAAAATGGCAAAAAATTAATGACAAAAAAATTAATGGTAACAATTAATGGAAAAAAGTGAATGGTAAACGTTGATATTTTAAATTAAAATTTAAATTAAAAAACGTAACCATATTCTTTATTGAAAAACGTATTCTATATTTCAACTTAAAAATTAAAAAAGAAGCCGACGCGCTCAAATGTAGCGGTCGACGATATTATTGTTTTTAAATCTGTTTTTTTAATTTTTATTTTGCTTCTTCTAATTTAAAGATGCTTTTTTAAGAAATTGCGGATTTCTTCTGAGTTTGCCCAGCCTTCATCCAGTTTGGCAATGACTTCTTCAATTTCATTGCACTGCTCGATGATTTTTTCTGCGGCCATGTGATCGTATGATGTTTCGGCCAGCAGGAAAACGCTTGAGAGCGGATTGCGGATGTTGTCAATGACGGTTGCAAACTGTTCAATGTTTGCTTCCAAACGCTCATATGAAACACGTTTCATTTCTTCGTCGCGCTTTGTTTCGGTAATATCAATTGCCAATAAAACGTAACCGGATACTTCGCCGTCTTCATCTCTGGCGGTATTTGAAATAATCTGCCAATATTTATTTTTCAAACTTTTGATCTCAGAAGCGATTTCTTTCCTTTCAAGGAATTCGGCAAACAGTTCAAGAGCGGGTTCGCTCGGGAATAATTTTGTTCCCAAATCCGTGATGGATTTTCCGACAAGTTCGGATTCAGACAATCCGGTTTCAGTGTAAAGGGAACGGCTTGCCCATTTGATTTTATACTCAGCAGTCATGTAAATAACGATTTCCGGAACGAAGTCCAAAATCATATTTTTCTCAATATCGGTTTGTTTGGCAACGCCTTTTGCTTTTAAAACCTGATTGATTAAACGGGCCAGCAAGACACCGAACACAAAACAGAGAAGTAAAATGACCAAATTGAAGAACAATCCTTCGTCAGTTGTCATCGGTTCAAACAAAAATTTCACGGATTCACCGACACTGCCCGTATCCGGACCGGCGGTAAAATATCTTGACAGTAACTCTGCAAAAATAAACAAGAGACCGACAAGAACCGATAAAATGATTACTTTGTATTCTAATTTCATTTCCAATTTCATTTCTAAACCCCGTTTTTGAAAATATTTGAAGTTTAAATGTATTTAACTCTATTTAATATTTCACGTTGTTAATAGTAAATCTCAATAGCAGATCTCAATAAAATCTCTTTTATTATTTTCAGTATCGGTATTTCAGTATTGTATTTCAATTTCAGTATCTATATGAATTTGCCCGGTTTCTCGGAATCAAACATTCCGGTCCGCTGCCGATTAAATCTTCGCGCCCGGCAGCTTCCAACGCCTGTTCAACCATTTCCCGATTATCCGGATTTCTGAATTGAAGCAAAACGCGCTGCATTTTCTTTTCCGTTCGCGTGACCGGAACATAAATTTTTTCCATCGTAAACGGATTCAGTCCGGTGTGGAACATGCACGTTGAAATCGTCATCGGTGTTGGCGTAAAATCCTGTACTTGTTCGGTGTAGCGGTTGTTGTCGCGAATGTATTCCGCCATCTCCACTGCGTTTTCCATGGTACATCCGGGGTGGCCTGAAATTTGGAATGTGACTAAAAACTGTTTCAAATCGAGTTCTCTGTTGATGTCTTTGAATTTCTTTTCAAATTTTTCAAATGCTTCCCGATTCGGTTTTCTCATCACCGCTGTCACATTGTCGCAGAAATGTTCGGGTGCTACTTTCAGCTGACCGCCGACATGGTATTGGCAAAGTGTTTCCAAGTATCCGTCATCCTGAAGTGCCAAATCAAAACGAACACCGTATCCGGTCAGCACTTTTCTGACATTCGGCATATTCCGAAGCGTTTCTAAAAGTTTCAAAAGCCGTTCATGGCTTGAATTCAGCGACGGGCAAACGGTCGGAACAAGACAATTTTTGTGTGTGCAAGCGCCCTTTTTCTCCCATGTCGGACAAGTCATGCCGTACATGTTGGCGCTCGGTCCGCCGATTCCGCTGATGATGCCGTTAAAATCAGGCGCGGTCGCGATCTGCTCGGCCTCGCGTATGATCGACTCTTCGCTTCGGTTGCTGATGGCGCGTCCCTGATGCTGCGTGATGGCGCAGAACGAACAGCCGCCGAAACAGCCGCGATGACTTGTAATTGAATTCTTGACAACGTCTAAACCGGGAACCCCTTCTGTGTAAGAGGGATGTTCCAAGCGAAGATACGGCAGTTCATACACGTCGTCCATTTCCTTTTCCGTCAGTTCGCGCATCGGCGGATTTTGAATAATCACGGTTTTGGGATGTGGCTGAACAAGTTTTTTGCCGGAAACAGGGTTCTGGTTTTCATAAATAATTTTAAAAGCGCGGGCATATTGCTCTTTATTTTCAGAAACTTCTTTAAAATCGGGTAATTCAATAAATGATCCCGCTTCAAGCGACCCGGAATATTCGGAGTCATGTCCGTCGCGGATATTTTTCCATTCTCGAACCGGCATTTTCCAAACGGTTCCCGGAATATTTCGAATGTCGGCTATTTTTTCGCCGGCATTCAGTCGGGCGGCGATTTCTTTTGCCTGAAGCTCGCCCATGCCGTAAATAATCATATCAATCGGCGCGTCGGCCAAAACGGATTGACGCACATCATTGGATAAATAATCGAATTCCGCAAAGCGGCGAAGCGATGCTTCAATGCCGCCCGCAATAATCGGAACATCCGGATACGCTTGGCGGAGACGGTTCGCATAAGCGATGACGGCGCGATCCGGACGCAGGCCGGGCTCTCCGCCGGGGGAATACATATCGCTTTCGCGCTTGTACAAAAGCGGTGTATAATTATTGACAAGAGAATCGGCATTGCCCGCGCTGACAGAGAAAAAGAGGCGCGGTTTTCCGAGAATTTCAAAAGCGTCTTTGCTTGTCCAATCCGGTTGCGCAATGACGCCGACGCGGAAACCGTCGTGTTCTAAGACACGGCCGATAATTGCGGTTCCGAATCCGGAATGGTCGACATAAGCGTCTCCCGTGATTAAAATAATATCCAGCTCATCCCAGCCTTTTTGACGTGCCTCTTCAAGGCTCATCGGTAAAAAGTCGCCGGCTTTTTTCAAGGCTTCTTGCCGGCGTTTCTCAAAAAAATGGTTTACTTTTTTTTCGGTTTTTCTCCCGTCAACTTCGTTTTTTTTTGACTCGTTGCGGTCGTTTCTGTCTCTTCTGCCGCCGGATCTTTCATTTCTTCCGGCATTTGATTTATAATCGTCATCGGAACGCTTTGATCGTGTGTCTGATTTCCATTCGAAACGACCCGGTTCGGGAATTTTTGCACCTTCCCGTTTGACACCCAATTGGCCGATTGCAGGCTTTTTTGAAGTGTCTTTTCCGGATTGCGCTTTGCCTTTCTTTTCATCTTTTGGAATCACAATCTTTGATTTGTCCGCGCCTAACTTTCCGGCTTCTTTTTCAAGACCCATGATTGTTCTGCGGTTGTCGGCTTTTCCGACTTCCACTTTGCTGACCGTTCCCAAAGTTCCGGTTTTTCGCGCCGGTTTTTTCCCCGTTTCTTTATTTAATTCTGACATTTTCCCGTCTCTCTTTTAAGGATTCATCCTTGATGACATCATTTCTGATAATTCAATTGATCGGTTCGCGTTTCCGAGTGTTGTGTGACCGTGTCCCGGACATAAGTTTTCAATATCTAATTCTCTTAATTTACTGATGGAGCTCGTCATCTTTTCCGGCGCGGAAATTTTAAAATCCGACCGCCCGATGCCGCCGTCTGAAAAAACCGTGTCGCCTGAAAAAAGCGTTTTTGAATTTTTCTCATAAAGGCAGATACAGCCGACGGTATGTCCCGGTGTGTGAATAACTTCCAAATATTCTTCTTCGCCGTTTTCATTGAACCCGATCGGGATTTTTTCGCCGCCCCGGTACAATATATCTGCCGGCGGGCAGGCGATTTTACTTCCGAAATTCAATGCGCTTGATAAATAATCGTCATTCAAAAACGGCGCATCAGCTTCATGAATTGCCAATTTCGCGCCGCTTCTTTTCAAAAGTTCGCCGGCGCAGCCGCTGTGATCGTAATGCGCGTGCGTTAAAATAATTAATTCAATATTTTCAATCGGCATGATTTGTTCCATATGATGCAAAACATAATCGGTGGTCATTCCGGTGTCAATCACGATTTTTTGATTGATGACATAAATATTAGAATCGTAATATTGAGGAACGATTTCTTCAACGCGCATTTTCTTCCTCCCTCATCCTTTAATAACGCCGATCGGAATCAAGCGGGCGACTTTTTGAGCAATTCCGAGACTGTCTACGACATCAACGACATCGTCGCTGTTTTTGTAAACGCTCGGCGCTTCTTCGGCAATCACTGACGCTTTTTCCGCTCTCACCGTGATGCCTTGGCGTGCCAGTTCTTCTTGGATTGCTTCCCCGTTCATGCTGCCTTTGGCTTTGCCGCGTCCCATCAAACGGCCGGCACCATGACAAGCGCTGCCGAATGAGAGCGACATGGAATTGGGTCCGCCTTTCAAAACGAATGAGGGCGTTCCCATGCTTCCCGGAATTAAAACCGGCTGGCCGACATCTCTGTATTGCTGCGGCACTTCGGGGTGACCGGCAGGGAATGCGCGTGTTGCGCCTTTCCGGTGAACGTAAACATCCTGTTTTTTGCCGTCCACTTCGTGTGTTTCGTATTTCGCGACGTTGTGCGCGACATCGTAAAGCAGTTCCATGCCGAGCGCGTCGGTGTCTTTGCCGTAAAATTGTTCAAAGACTTCGCGTGTCCAGTGCATAATGATTTGGCGGTTTGCCCAAGCATAATTCGCGCCGCATTTCATGGCGTCAAAATAATCCTGCGCCTCTTTGGATTTTGCGGGCGCGCAGGCGAGCTGCATATCGGGAACATTGATTTTGTATTTTTTAACCGCCTGGTTCAATGTTTGCAGATGGTCTGTACAAATTTGATGACCGGCGCCGCGGGAGCCGCAGTGAATCATTACGGTGACTTGCCCTTCTTCCAAGCCGTAAGCAGCGGCGGCAACGGGATCATAAATTTTATCAACATATTGTATTTCTAAAAAATGGTTGCCGCTGCCAAGTGTCCCGAATTGCGGGCGTCCTCTTTTGCGGGCTTTTGTTCCGACGGTGTCCGGATTTCCGCCTTCCATGAAACCGTAGGATTCGCAGTTTTTGGTATCACTTTCAATTCCGTATCCGGCTTCAACGGCCCACTGTGAGCCGTGTAAAAACGCTTCCGTTAATTCGGTGTCGGTGACTTTGAATTCTCCTTTTGAACCGACGCCTGAGGGAATTTTCTTAAACAAATTTTCCGTCAATATTTTCATATGAGGCGTCGCGTCTTCTTTTAAAAGATTTGTTTTCATGAGGCGGACACCGCAATTAATATCAAAACCGACGCCGCCGGGGCTGATGACACCTTCTTCTTCATCGAAAGCCGCAACGCCGCCGATTGTAAAACCGTAACCGAGGTGAACGTCGGGCATGGCCATGGAATAATCTAAAATGCCGGGTAGCATGGCGACATTTGCAACCTGATTAACGGTTTCTTTGTCAATCGTTCCCATTAATTTTTCTGACAGAAAAAGTCTGCCGGGAACATTCATCCCGTAAGCGTGCGATGTTGGGATGTCCCAAATGTTATCGTTGACGCGGGTTAATTCCTCCGTGACGTCCGATTCGTTTTTTTCTTTATTCTGATTTGACATAATTTTCCCTTAAAATGATATGATTTAATAACAGTGATTCATTTCTGTGATTTAAACTGTTCCTTAATCAGACAGACCGCCGCCGTGCGCGACCCGCTCCTGTTTTTTAAATATTGAAAAACGAGAAACCGTTTAATAAACAAAATGTGCCGCAAAAAAGTGTCATTCGTTTACAAATCCAAAACGACTTCCGCTTCAAAGCCGGTCGGTGTTTCTTCAACGCGGATGCCGCTGTACGTTATCGCTTTGACTTCCGTTTTAAAATTTTGTTTGGCGGAATCAATCGGTTCGCCGGATACGACGGCGTTTATAAACCAAACATCGTTGCCGTCATCATCTTTTTTTACGCCGGCTTCTTTGACGTAAACAGCGCCGAGAACCGTTTCTTCAGCGTCAAATAAATACAAAAGTTCTGACAGGAAATCGACCATTAAATTTTCTTTGCCGGCGGTTCCTGTGGTTTCTAAATCGATTTCAAATGCCGTTTTTGGATGAATTGTTGAAATATCCGCAATCACGGAAAGTGTCGCTAAGGCTGCGTTTTCAAAAACCTTTTCAATCGTGTCACCGTATGCGATAAATTTTGTGTCGGCGACATGGTCCAAATAAATGAAATCGGTTTTTTGCGTCATTGTTTTTCAAAAAAATTTTGTTTAAGCTTCCGCTTCTGATTTTTCAGACGCTTTTGCTTTGTCTTCTCTGTCCAGTGCTTTCCAAATGTGGTAAATTCTTTGGAATGCGGTAATGTGCGACCCGACGGCAATAATAATCATGGCCCAGCCGAGGAATGAAAATCCCCAATAAAGGGCAGAAGTTTCGTAAAACGCGATGTAGCCGAAATCCAAGAACGAGGCTGCCAATATGATAATCAGGCGGTCGGCGCGTCCCATGATGCCGCCGTAATATCTGCCGATATCCATTGCCTGCGCCTGTGTTCCGAGATAGCTTGTCAGCAAAATGCCTGCAAGCGCGATGAATCCGATCCACCACGGGCAAAATCCGCCGAAAACAATTCCGGAAATGATAAAAACATCGGCGTAGCGGTCAATGACATGGTCTAAAAAGTCGCCTTTTTTGCCGGCAATACCGCGGAGACGCGCAACGGCACCGTCAAGAGCGTCAAGTCCCGAATTGATGAGAACGCAGATGGCCGCAACCAAAAGAAAATAATAAGGTGCCGAGAGGCCGAAATAATCATTGCCTGCAAAATAGTAAAAGATGCCGGCAAGTATTGAAAATATAAATGATATAATTGAAAGTGTGTTGGGTGAGATGCCGATTTTAATGAATATTTTTGCAATCGGATCCACGATCGTTTCTGCAACGTACGGTCTGAGCGAATTGGCTGCCATTGATTATATTTCCTTTTTTTACCTTTTTGTTGTATAACTACTTTCTATACCCTATAAATAAATAACAATTCCGCTTAAAACAAGTTTTTGGCAGTCGCGTACATATATTTGATTTTGGCGGCGTGTTCTAATTGCGCCGTTATGTTATACGCTTCTTCAAGCGTTTCTCCAATTGCAATTGTCCCGTGGCCGAGAACAACAACGCTTTTTGTTTTCCCGTCCTTGAAAGCCGCCGCCGCATTTTTCGCCAACTCATCGCTTCCGATGCCGCCTTCGATAATCGGGATTTCTTTTAAAAACAATTTTCCTTCGCTGTCAATCGGCACAATTGTTTCATTTCCGGCTTCGTGTTCCAAAATTGACATCACGACGGAATACGGGCAATGTGCATGAAGAATGACTTTTGCTTTCGTTTCCGAATATATTCTGCGGTGAACGGGGGTTTCTGAAGACGCCGCCTTTTCAATTGCCGCTAAAACGCCTGCTTCCGTCAGCGTATCTTCTTCACCGTTATAAATCGGCACTTCAATGACACTGTTCACACCGATTTCATCCAACGCCGCCCCTGTTTTTGTAATAATGAAAGAATTGCCCGAGGCGGAGCGAACGCTGATATTTCCGAAATTCGCTTCCACCAAACCCGATTGAACAACCTTTTTGCCGGTCGCCGATATTTTCTGCCACATAATTATCCGATAACTTGTTTTTATGATTTTATTAATTTGTAATCGGATTGATTTTCATCCTTTAAAAAAGCATCATTTTGATTTTCCCCCATAAAATTTATTAATTATGAATTGTATGTAAGGGATACTTCAAAGCGCCTCGTTGGCTTAGGGGTATAGCGGCTGACTTGTAATCAGCAGGTCGCGTGTTCAAATCACGCACGGGGCTTAAAAAAGAATGTTCAGATCACGCAAATTCTGAACATTCAAAAATCGTTTTTTTCAAAAATTAACTGAATTAACTGAAAGTTTCAATTTTTTATCACTTAAACTTCACAGCCGTCCCGTAAACCAAAACTTCAGAAGCACCTTGCATAATCGAAGAAGTTGAGAACCGGACATTCACAATTGCATCCGCGCCCAATTTCTCCGCGTCTTCAATCATTCTTTGCGTTGCTGTTTCGCGGGACTGGTTCATTAAATCGGTGTACGCTTTAAGCTCGCCGCCGACAATGTTCCTGAGACCCTGAGTGATGTCGCGGCCGATATTTTTGGCTTGGATTGTTGTTCCTTTGACAAGACCGAGTGTTTCAAGTTCTTTTCCGTTGATGTATTCTGTGTTGACGATAATCATTTTTTCACCTTTTGTTGTTTTTCTTATCTTGATTATTATTATTTTGATTTACTGAAATGAATTGCTTCCGATAATGTTATTTTCCAGAATTCTTCTTCTTCCCAATTCTCAGGAAATCCCATTGCTTTCAATTTTAAATTCGGGTATTTTTTAAGCAATTTTATTAATTGAATTTTAAAATCATTTTTTGAATCTATTATGTTTAACATATATTGTATACAACAAAGGACGGCATAAATTTTGTTTGTGTATACCTTTTTATTCTTGACAAATAAATAATGTGTATTTTGTGGCATTATGATTCTGGGCGCAATCGTTCTGTTCCATAATCGGCTATGGTGAGCACATATATTTCGAATATTGTTCAAACAGTGCATCCAATTTTCTAAAATATGAGCTGAAGGAAGGCCGAAATAAGTTACAATTTCTTTTTTACAGGGATCTTTTGAATTCAGATTTGAAAATAAATTCGATAAATATCCGAAAGTGACTGTTTCTAAGCTTGACCAGCAAGGCGGCTCAGTCGGATTTGTATATGTTTTATAATAATGTTTTATGAATTCTTCATTACTGTTTTTTGAATCTGAACAAAGTTTTAAAATTGCCGCACTATGTTTTGTTTTATCTGTAAAATGAATCGGGTCGAAATGCCAATGGCTGTTTTTATGTCCGACAGCATATCTGTAAATTATCTGGGTGCGCAGTCCGATCTCTATCTTTTCAATCGTGTATAATATTAAAGATCGAAATTCACTGTCAAAATTATACAAATCTAAAACCGTTTCAAAATTTACTGAACCGATGAAAAGCTGTGATGGGTCTGTGTTATTTTGAAATGGATATGTATATCCACGAAACCTATAGTAATTGTTATTATAAAAAAAGTGTTCTGCAACCTCTTCATCAGTAATAATCAAACCTCTTGTTTTTAACAAAGAAATTTGATCACGGACAGACAAAGGCGGTTTCGCATATTGCATTCTTGATCAAAAATTAAAATGTGGATGACCCGCCGAGTGTGCATCGCTGAGAGGCCCGGCAGGTACTGTTAATCTAATGTTGAACTTCAACATATATATGTTTTCTTATTTTTTTTTACATTTACAATTCTGAATCAAATCACAATACACTTTTTCAATGATTGTTTCCAGATTGACAATATCTTCGCGGTTGTATTCGAGAAGTGTGTCCAGTGCCGCCTCATCACCGCGTTTGTAGCGGTGCCACAAGCGAACCGCTTCCCATCCGTCAACCTCTTTAATATTGTCGCCACGAACGATTCCCATTTCGCGTTCAATCTTTTTGAGACCGCCGCAGTAGCCGATGCGTTTGAGCGGATACATTAAATCAATATGAAGCTGATCAAAATTAATTTCCGGAAATTCGCGTTTGATAAACGGCAGATCGAAGCGGGCGCCGTTAAACGTGATGAGCATTTTGTATTTTGAAAACTCGTCAACAATTTCATCCAAATCAATGCCTTGAACGTATGTTCTGGCTTTTTCTCGGTTGTAAATTCCGACAACCGTAATCGTATCCTGACCGGGCGCAAGACCCGTTGTTTCAATATCAACGAAAGCGACATCTTTTGAAAATTCAGAATAAGCACGCCAATGCTCGGCCGAAGGCAGGCTTTGCGCGAAATAACAATGGTCTTTTTCTTTCAAATGCGATTCCGATTCGTCAACGCCGACGGAAATCGCTTTCTTTTTGGTTTGGGAAACCGGAAGGCTGTCAAGTTGTTCAATAGCTTCATCCCATGAATTGATTCCGAAATCCCAAATGTTTTTCTCCGCACCTTTTCCGATGCCGGTCATGTGGAGATAAGAGTTTCTAAGCATATTTGAATCAATAGAGATTCAGTTCTTTAAAGTTTTTGACGAATCCGATAAAGGTTGAGAATCGAAAATATTTGAAACATCTCTTAAATCATCCAAATCTCTCTTGAAAGCGAACACAGGCGCATCATTTCGTTTGAGCCGCTTGCGTTCCTTTCAGCCGCATGCACTTTATTTTCGTTCCGACACTGCCGGATTTTTCGAAAAAACGAGCTTTGTAGGAATGTCAACAGCTTGCCTTTTTCCTCAAAAAAGGCATGAAGCAAACTATATATAGATTCAAAACCGATTAAGAATTGCAATAAATCAATGAAATTTATTGTATTATCTCTAAATCAGTGATGAAAATCTCAAAAGAATATGAGACTTTATCTCAAAAGGATATGAGAGTATGCAGACAATGCAGAACATCAGTACAAAAAAAACTGTAAATAAAAATACAACGGAAAACGCGCCTTTCGGTGCAGGAATCACCAGTCAAACAAAACTCACACTCACAAGATTATTCATGCTTGCCTCGATATTCGGGCTGGCGTGGCTTGTTACAGCGCTTTGACGCGCTTCTGTGAATTTAAAACAATGAAACCTTAAAGGGTTTCAATTGTTTTTCTTTAAAACTACTTTTCAAACATATTTCAACGGCAGCAGAAATGCTTTTTGTTCATTTCATCTGTTCATCTCATTTATTCGCCGATTTGTTTTTTATTGTTCTATTGTTCATCTGATATTTTCCGCTTCTGAACGCTTCAATCATATTTCCCGTTAAACTCATTAATGAATCAACTTCGGGAATCTCTGTTCTGGGAACCCAAACAGCCTCTGACAATTCTTTATCATCCAAGCGAAGAGTGCTGTCGCCGTCTAAATCCGCGAAAAATCCCGCCAGCAAAGATTCAGAAAGTCCCCACGGCTGGCTTTTGTAATATGTAATATTTTTCACATGAACGCCGACTTCTTCTAAAACTTCCCGGCGAACCGCGTTTTCCAAAGTTTCGCCGATTTCAACAAAGCCCGCGACAAGCGCGTAATTTCTGTATTCAGAAGCCGCCGTTGTGTATTTTGTCATCAAAAGGTCTTCGCCGTTTTTAATGCCGACAATGACAACGGGCGAAATTTTCGGATATTCCGTCAGATGGCAATTCGGGCAAATAACGGCGCGCTCGTCATTTTTATGCGTTGTTTTCTCACCGCAGCGTCCGCAAAATTGACGCGTTGAATACCATTTCGATAAATGAAACGCGGTCGCGCATGCAAATGCCTGAGTTTTCGCGGCATCGGTTAAAACGCCCCGCATTTTTTTATATTCAAAACGTTCGCCGCTTTCCAAATCTTTCCCGACACTGGGCGCCGCTAAAAAATAAGATTCATTGTTGATTGAAAAAAGATAAACCGCATTTTTTTGAATTTTTACTTTCTCTTCAAAATCATCAAACCGAGGAATCTCAAGAGCCGTTTCATCATTTTTCAACAAAACCAGATCCTCTTTGAAAATCAAAACAAAATCGAAATCCTTCGGCTCTTTGTTTTCAAATTCATTTCGGAATTGATTCGGTTCGATGTCTTGAAGCATGTTTTCGCCGGCTTTCAGTTTTTAGTATTTTTCATTTCCCGCGTTTTTCTGTCTCTGCTCAAGCGCGAAAGTCAGTGCGTTAATCTGTGTCGGAATCGCACCGATTGCCGTGCATGTTTCCAAAGAAATACCTTTGGTTGTAATGTCCAAATGATATTCCGCGCGTTCGAAAAGGTCTTTCGGCAAACCTTTGCGGCCGAGGCCGACCAAAAACATATACGATTTTTTGCGCATATTTCCGGCGGCGACATCAAGCGGCGTCAGCACTTTTTGAGGATACGGTTTAGATGTGGTTGTGACAACGGATCCGAAATGCGCGGGAAACCCTTTCGGCGGGAGGTCTGATACAAACAAATGATGTTCTTTATTGAGCAAATCCAAATATTTGCCGGATTCACCGATTGTGGTTTTATCCATTACGAATTCAACGAGTTCGTCTTTGTCCATTTTAAACGGAAAATCAAAAAGTGCGAGAGAAAAACCGTAAGCGTAACAAATCGGCGCGGCGCGGGCAATTGCCCTGTAATGCGCGTCCACGATTTTAATTTTGTCATACATATTGACGATACCCATTGTCAGCATAATTTTCCCTCTTAAGTTGTTTTATTGGTTTTATTGTTCAGAAAACGGCTTTTCGTTTATACTTTTTGACCATACTTTTTGATCGAACGCCGGATTTAATTTTCATTTCGATTCAAGCCGTTTTGCTAAAACCGTTTGATTGCAGTTGTCATGGCTCTCACAAGAGATACATTCCTCCCACAATTCTTTTTTTACACATTCGGCCTGCTTTTCAAAACCGAGGTGTTCAAAAAAATGAGGCGCGGTTGTGCGCGTGTAAATCGTGTCCGAAGTCATTTCCGGCGATGCGGCTCTGTCTTTTTCAATTTCTTCAATCAGCCGATTTAAAAGAAGTTTCCCGTATCCTTTTCCTTTAAAGGAAGGCATCACTGCGATGGTGTGAATTTCATAAAAAGAAATGCCTGTTTTGATTGATTTTAATTTTTCAAAAACGGCGCAACCGATTATTTTTCCGTTTGTTTCGGCAACATAAAAATCATTATGCGGAATGTCATCGCGGTCTAAAAAATAAGTGGATAAAATGATTTCAATCGCCATTTCATCTTTTTTTTCGGCGGGGCGTATGATGACATCTTTTTTATTTTCCGTTTCCGTCATTTTTCCGTCTCACCATTCTCTTTAAATATCCATGCTGCCGCTTCTGAATCCTTCCAAGTCGATCGTCATGTAAGAAAAACCGTTTTGTTTCAAAAACAGAATGAATTCTTCAATTCCCTTTTGATTTTTTTCATCGAAGAAAATCCTCCCTTCTCCTTTCCCGACTTCAACGCGCGCGATATTTCGACCGGTGTCATCCGTATGGCAGCGGATTCGAATTTGACGCGCGCCGAGATTTTCAATCATTTTTTCGGCGGCGTCGATTGTTTTCAAAATTTCAGAAGTCAACGGGAAATCATATGAAAAACGTGTCGCAAGGCAGGACATTGAAGGCTTGTCGGCGACAGCGAGATTTTTGCGCCGCGCTATTTCTCTGATTTCCTCTTTCGTTATTTTTAAATCGGCAAGCGGGGTTTCTATTTTCGGCAATTTTGCGCCCCGTTTTTCTTTTAATTCCAAAAGTGCCGAATATCCGGGGCGCGGAATTTCATTGGAATCGTTCATCAGCTTATCGGAATAATTCGTTCCTTCAATGACGGTTTCAAATCCGTTGTCTTCGGCGTATTTCAAAAGCGTTTCAAACATTTCTTTTTTACAAGCGTAACAGCGGTCTTTTTGATTGTTTTTGATTTCCGGAATTTCCAACATTTTCTTTTCAATGAAAATATGCAGAATCCCGATTTCATTTGCCGTTTCGAGCGCGTTTTGGATTTCCCGATCCGATACGAGTTCTGTTTTCACGGTGACGGCAAGCGCATTGATGCCGGCAGCAGCGGCAAACGAAGCGAGAAGCGCACTGTCCACGCCACCCGAGAAGGCGATTAAGACGCTTTTCTGATTCTCAAAATAAGCAGAAAGAGCTTCATTTTTGCCGGTTTTTGTCATTTTATTCCCTGGTCTGATAATTCCGTTTTATTTTTTAATGGTATGCATGACATTCAATTATATTTATTGATTTTTATTTTCATTATTCGGCGCGTTCGGCGGAAAGTTAATAAACATTCTGGTTTTTCCAATCAATGCTATTTATAAAGGAATTCACCAAAGTGATTACCATGGAAAATAAAACTTATAAGGGAAAGGCCTTCAAATTCGGTGACGACGTTGACACCGATGCCGTTATTCCGGGCACTTACCTAATTTTTAACACACCGGAGGAATTGTCGCAGTACACATTCTGCGGCGTTCGCCCTGACTTTGTGAAGCAGGTTCAGCCGGGCGACATCGTCGTCGGCGGCAGCAATTTCGGATGCGGTTCCTCACGCGAACACGCACCGCTCGCCCTCATCGGCTCACAAGTCAGTTGTGTCATTGCGAAATCATTCGCACGCATTTTTTACCGCAATTCCATTAATGTCGGTTTACCGCTCGTTGAGTGCGCGGAAACGGACCGTATTAGCGACGGCGACATTTTAGAAGTCGACCTCGGCGCAGGAATTGTCAAAAATATTACCAAAAACGAAGAATACAAAACCGTGCCGTTCCCCGACTTTTTATTACAGATTGTAGACGACGGCGGGTTAATTAAGCACACGCAAAAGAATCTGTAATTTGCGTGAGCGTTTCGGATTTCGGAATTCATTTGAATTCCATTTCAAATTTCTTTATTCTTTTCATTTTTATTGATTATTCTTTAAAAAAATTTAAAATAAAACTCAGGAGCATCAAAAATGACTCAATATAAAGTGCCGACAATCGGCGGTGACGGAATCGGGCCTGAAATCATCAGGGAAGGACAAAAAGTGCTTGACGCAGCCGGAGAAGTGTTCGGCTTTGATGTCGACTGGATTGATTTCCCGCACGGCGCCGACCACTATTTGGAAACCGGCGAATTGGTTTCCGATGAAACAATCAAAGAGCTTTCCGGCTACAAAGCCATCTACCTCGGCGCGCTCGGCGACCCGAGATTGACACCGGGAATTCTGGAAAAAGGAATTCTTTTGAAACTTCGTTTCGCGTTTGACGAATACATCAATCTCCGCCCGATTAAGCTTTTGGACGGCGTTGAAACACCGCTCAAAGACAAAACCGCCAAAGACATTGATTTCGTTGTCGTTCGCGAGAACACGGAAGACTTTTACATCGGCATCGGCGGCCGCGCATCAAAAGGAAAAAAACAGGATCTTCTTGAAGTTGAGAGAGATCTTTACAGCGCGAAATTCAATTTGGACATTGAAACCGACAGCGAAGAAATCGCTTACCAAATCGGCATGATTTCAAAAGAAGGCACCAAGCGCGTGATGGAATATTCTTACGATTTGGCCGCCAAACGCAACAACCATTTGTCTTCCGTTGACAAGGCAAACGTTTTGTCCGACATTTACGGCTTTTGGCGCGAAACTTTTGAAGAAGTCGGCAAAGGATATCCGACGGTTCAAACCGATTTCAATTATGTTGACGCCGTTACCATGTGGTTTGTTAAAAACCCTGAATTCTTTGACGTCGTCGTGACACCCAATATGTTCGGCGATATTATTACCGATCTCGGCGCGATGATTCAGGGCGGCCTCGGCCTCGCGCCCGGCGGCAACATCAATCCGAAAGGAACAAGCATGTTTGAACCGATTCACGGCTCCGCCCCAAAATACAAAGGCATGGACCGCGCGAATCCGCTCGCAACCATCTGGGCCGGCGCGCTTTTGATTGAAACGCTCGGTGAAAAAGAAGCCGCCGACACAATCGTCAAAGCAATTGAAAAGACGATTCTTGACAAGAAAGTCAACACCGTTGACATGGGCGGCAGTGCCAAGTGTTCTGAAGTCGGAACAGAAGTTGCGAGATTGGTGAAAGAACTCGGCAAAAACTGAGTTTTTACTTTTTATTTTTTCTTTTATTTTTTGAGGTGTAACAAATGAAAGTAGGATTAAATCCGATGTCAACAAACAGAAGATACATGTCCGGCAACGACCGATTTTAAATTTATGCGCGAGAAAAGGGGTGCTTTTGAAGGCATCGAAGAAGAAATTGAAATTGTCGGCGTGAATTCATGCGGCGGGTGTCCCGGTAAAAAAGCTGTGTTCCGAGCTCAGGAAATGGTTCGGCGCGGCGCGGATACAATTGCTTTCGCTTCGTGTATTTCTAAAGGGACTCCTATCGGTTTCCCATGTCCGTTCGCAAAAAAAATGCAGAATGCGGTTCAAACAGTCGTCGGCGATAATATTCGAATCCTTGAATATACGCATTAAAAAAGATTAAAACCAGTTCATTTTTTAAAAATTAAAAAATTAATGCAGAAGAAGAACTTCATTCTTCTTCATCATAAATCATTGTGCCGATGCCGGTATCTGTGAAAAGCTCAAGCAAAAGCGAATGCGGTGTGCTGCCGTTGATGATATGGACGCTTTCAACGCCGCTTTTGACGGCGACTTCGGCACCTTTGATTTTCGGGATCATGCCACCTGAAATGATTTCCTCTTCTATGAGTCCGTCAATTTCGGAAAGTTTGATTTTTGAAATCCGACTTTCTTTGTCTTTCACGTCACGGAGGACGCCGGAAATGTCGGTCATCATAATGAGTTTTTTCGCGCCCATGGCCGCGGCGATGTCACCTGCAACGGTGTCGGCGTTAATGTTAAGCATCTGGCCTTTTTTATCAATCGCAATCGGGGAAATGACCGGGATGTAATTGTTTTCAATCATGATTCGAAGAAGCCCCGGATTGATGATTTCGGTTTCGCCGACCCAGCCGATATCCACGTCTTCTTCGTTGCCGTCGATGATGATTTTTTGATTTTTCTTTTTGGCGGCGACAATTAAATTTGAATCCACGCCATTGATACCGACGCCTTTGGCGCCGTGTTTATTGATCAGTGAAACCATTTTTGTGTTAATATTTCCGACCAAAACCATCATCGCGATTTCAAGCGTATCGTCATCGGTGACACGTAGACCGCCTATAAATTTCGGCTGCTTGCCCATCTTTTCCATTTTCTCATTGATTTCGGGACCGCCGCCGTGAATGATAATCGGGTTAATGCCGACATAATGAAGCAAAACAATATCTTGGATGATTTTTTCCATGACGGCTGTGTCTTTTTCAGGATTCAGCATCGCGTTGCCGCCGACTTTAATCACCATTGTCGATCCTGAAAAATCGCGGATGTAGGGCAATGATTCAATCAAAACATCTTCCAATTTAAGTGTCATATTTGCTTCCTGCCGATTTTTTTATTTTTGAGTTTTTCATATATTCTTTAAAAAACTGTGAATTTATTGTCAATTCATAATTATTGTTTAATGAGCCTAATGTATTTGACATTTTAAACATTTTGTTCTTCCTGAAATTTATGCTCAAAATTATCGACAATTCACGAAGTGGCTCTTTTAAGGTCGTTCTTTTCAGTGCTGCTTCTGTGCTATGCGTTTTTCAAAACTTTTTTTTTGCTTTACTTTGCTAGATTACGAAATCAATATCTACTCTCAGCCTTTCTGTTTTTCGAAAAACAATGTCGGAAGAACTCGCTTAAATCGAAAATTTCAAAATTATTCGGTACTTATGTATAAAATTATCTTGGCTTCGAAATGCTTGAAAAATTTTCGTCAAAACAGTATACATAGAATCAATTTTTCAATAAAGTATTTATATGAGCTTCTCTAATTGGTTCTTAGCAATATCGTATAGTATTGCAAAGGTGATTAAGATGGCAGAAACAAGAAACTTTGTTTTAAGAGACAAAAATGGTAACGAATCCGGTGTCTTTACCGGCAAACAGCCCAGACAGGCAGCCTTGAAGGTCGCAAACCGCGGTGCAGGCACAAAGAAAAAGCCCGAAACAATCATGCTCAGAGAAAGAGGAACCAAGAAAGTCCACGTCTTCAAAGCATGGAAAGAAATCGTTGACGCGCCCAAGAACAGACCGGCATGGATGCCCCCGAAAATCAACAAACCCTTTGTTGAGAAAGTCAAGATCGAAAAGATTGACGAAATCTAAGTTATTTTTATCTAACGGCAAAGCAGTTTCTGCTTTGTCGTAAGTTTTTTAACGCCTCACGTTAATCTTTTTTCTCTTTTCACACTTCCTTTAAATTTTATTTAATTTTTAATTTTATTCTTTATTTTATTCTTTAATTTTCTTTGATATTTTTCTTTGATTTATTCCGATTTCTGAATTTTTCCGGATTTAATCGATACATCGCTTTTTCTTCAAATTCAATAAACCCGAACGCCCGATAAAACCCAAAAATCAAAAGGTGATTTTATTATAGGTTTATTTCGGCGTTCGTTTTTTTTAAATTATGAAAACGGATGTATGGTTTGAAATAACAGATTCAAACACCAAACAACCACCCGCTAATTTTCGATTCCGAGCTGAGTAAAACGAAGCGAGGAGTCGGAAATTTGCGGATTCGTACCCAGCCGATACAGCAAAATCAAAAAACCGTTTTTCAAATCAAATTTATCCGTCGACATCTTCTTTGCTGCGTGCATCTGCTCTTTCTTATCACATCCGTTCGCTTGCGCGAACGGGGCATGAGTACCTGCCGTTCAAGCTCTCCGCTTTGTTGTTCAAGCTCTCCGTTATTGTCGCTCGTCTGCGCTGCTCTCTTTTCACAGTCGCCCGCGCCGCCGCCTGCGCGAACCCCGCCGTTTTCAAAAAATATCAAGTCCGAGATCCGGTATTTTATATTTGTAAATTCTCCAAAAACTTTATTCGATTCAGCGCAGCATTCATTTGTATCGTGTTTTATTGACTCATTATAGAAATGAATAGAATATAGAAGGTTAAAATATGACAAAAATCGGATTCATCGGGATGGGAAATATGGCAAAAGCCATTGTCAGGGGTTTTATTTTAAAAGATGCCGTTCCTCCCGAAAATATTCTCGCTTATGCGCCGTCACAGGAAAAATTAAAAGAGTTTGCCGGCGAAACCGGAATTATTTCTTACGCTGTTCTTGATAAAATGATTCAGGATTCCGATATCATTCTCATTGCCGTTAAACCGGATCAAATTGAAGAAGTCATTACGCCTGTTAAGGAATTGCTCAAAAACAAAGTGTTGTTATCGGTTGCTGCCGGCTGGGATTATGACAAATACGACTCCCTTCTTGACGCAAGCACACGTCATCTTTTTATCATGCCGAGCACGCCGGTTCAGATCGGCGAAGGGATTTCTCTTTTTGAGCAAAAACATTCTTTAACGGCAGATGAATTTGAAACGGTTGAAAAGTTATTTTCGACCATCGGTCTCGTTCAAGTTCTGCCTGGCAATCTGATGAGCATCGGTGGAACGGTCAGCGCCTGTACGCCCGCGTTTCTCGGCATAGTCATTGAAGCAATTGCAGACGGCGGCGTTAAACACGGTCTGCCGCGAGATGCCGCTTACAAGCTGGCCAGTCAAGTGCTTATCGGCACCGGAAAGACACAGCTTGAAACCGGTCAGCATCCCGGCGAAATGAAAGATGCTGTCTGTTCACCGGGCGGTCTGACAATTCAAGGCGTTGTCTCGCTTGAAAATGACGGATTCCGCGCCGCAATTATCCGCGCGCTTGACGCGTCCGTGAAGAAATAATCTTCAATTATCAACACAGACTCAACACGGACATATCATTTTTATATCAACAAGGATTTGTTAGCGATATTATTATTCAAAAAACATTATGAGGTAATTCAAAAATGACACAATGCCCGATTCTTCCGGATGTCCAGGCCAATCGCCCGAGCGTTCCGATTAATCTGACACGCGTCGGTGTGACCGATGTCAAAAAACTGATTGAAATCAAAAGGGAAAACAAAAGACCGATTATTTTAATGTCGTCTTTTGATATTTTTGTCGACCTTCCGTCTGACAGAAAAGGTGCCAACCTTTCCCGAAATTTTGAAGCGATTGAAGAAGTTTTAACCAACATTTCCCTATCACCCGTTTACGAAATTGAAAATTTGTGCGGCGACATCGCCGAAAATCTCATCGGGCGTCATGAATACGCATCCCGCGCAGAAGTTCGCATGAAAAGCGAATACATGATCCGCCGCAAATCTCCGGCAACAGGCGTTGACTGTCAACAGTTCGTCGATATTTTCGCCGATGCCGTTGCCGAAAGAACCGAAGGCACAAGTGCTGTTCAAATCAAAAAACTCATCGGCGCCGAAGTCATGGGAATGACGGCATGCCCCTGCGCGCAATCCATGATGCAGGAAGAAGCCGAAAACAAACTCAAAGAACTCGGCATGGCAGATGATAAAATCGCCCAATTCTTTGACGCGATTCCGATGGCAAGCCACAATCAGCGCGGCCGCGGCATCATTTCCATCCAAACATTGGATACGACCGGCGTTCGCCTCGAAAACATCATTGAAATCATTGAAGCGTCCATGAGCTCCAACGTTTATGAAGTTCTCAAACGCGCCGATGAAAAAATGGTTGTCGAGCAAGCACATAAAAATCCGAAATTCGTTGAAGACTGTGTCCGAACGATGGCCAAAAAAGTCGTCGACACATTCCCGCAGCTTCCCGATGATGCGATTATCACAATCAAGCAAATCAATGAAGAAAGCATTCACAAACACAATGCTTTTGCCGAACGCGTTGCCAGAATCGGTGACATCCGCTCGGAAATTCAAAACGGCTGAAATATTTCCAATATTTCCGACGCATTCGTATTTGTTTTTTAAAAGCCTCCTTCTTTTAACAATTGAAGGAGGCCGTACGTTTTTTAAAATCTTTATTTAATTTTTTCAAATTTTTCTTTAAAATTCTTCTCTGCTATTACGGGCGAAGTCCGCTTCCGCCTTGCAATGTAATTGTTTCCCCTGTTAAATAATGCGCATCATCAGACGCTAAAAATACACAAACAGGGCCGATGTCTGTTGCCGGTTCCGCGAATCTTCCGAGCGGAATGCCTTGAATTGTTTTTTCAAATAATTCCGGATATTCGGATTTCCATTTCTCAAGTCCCGGTGTCATAGCAAGCGGGCAGACAACATTTACGCGAATGTTATCCGGACCCCATTCCGTTGCCGCAACTCTGGAAAGGCCTCGAATCCCTTCTTTTGCCGCCGCATATGAAGATTGCCCGGGTTTTCCAAACAACCCAGCGCCGGTGGCAAAATTAATCACCGATCCTTTTGTTTCTTTCAAATACGGGTAGCACTCTCTCATATAATAAAAAGCAGCATAAAGGCCCGAATAAATGGCTAAATCAAAATCTTCTTTTGTATGTTCAATAAGGGTCAATCCCGATTTTGAAGCTTGGGCATTATTAATCAAAGTGTCAATTCTTCCGAATTTTTCAGCTGTCTTTTGAATAACATTTTTCACATCTTCTTCTTTTTCGCCGTCTGCCTGTACCGGAAGTACGGCAACTCCGAATTCCTTTTCCAGTTTTTCTTTTGCTTCAATCAGTGCTGATTCCTGGCGGCCTGTCAAAACAAGATTTGCTCCTTCCCGCGCAAAAGCGGTTGCCAACCCATAACCGATTCCTTTCCCGCCGCCGGTAATAATCGCAACTTTTCCTTCCAATTTTCTCATTCTTTTCCTCCTAAACGTACTCAGAAACATAGATTTGTGCGGATCTCCACTTTTCTCGTCTCAGGAACGCATATTCATTTTTTATTTTGACCGGACCGGAAACGAAGCAAAGTATCCTATTATCAAAAAAGTGCTGCACATTTTAAATTTATCTCGAAGGCGGCTCATTCTGTTTTTATACGCGGTGCTCATTAAGGTTCCGATTTTGATATTTTTATTTTTTAAATCTTTTATTTTGACAGAATCTTTTTAATCCTTGGGCACATTCCAATAAAACATGGCAGAGCTCAAAGTTTTTGACATTCGCGGCCGCGAAATGAAAGTCGGCGATTATGTCAAATACATTAATACGGGAACCATCGGTGAGATTACCGAAATCATGGAAGATGACGAAGGCATTTGGGCTTTCTTAGATTCCACCGAGCTTTATTACAAAATCGAACTTTTAGAATTCACCGACGAAGTCGTTAAAACAGAAGCCAAACGCAAAGATTTGGAAGCCGACATTGAAGAGAAAATCCGCATTCGCGAAGAAGCCATTGAATCTCTTCAAAACGTTGAAAGCCGTGACGCTCCTGGCGGCGCAGGTTAATTTTTTCATTTCAGCGGCGCATATTTTGAAGCTCACGACGTTCCTGCATAATGCATTTTCCGCCGCGTCGCCCGCCGATCGGATTGTTCGGACATCCCAATGAATTCATACAGCGCGCCATAACCGCCGCGCCGCGCGCAAGTCCGTCTTCGGCAAAAATTAATTTCTTATCGGGATTTTCAAGAATTCCTCTTGATTTCAGTTTCTGAATTATTTTTTCTTTTTTCAATCCCGTTATGCCGGCACGGCCGGTGATTCCGATTAAAGTTTCATCTGTCAAAAGCCCTTCCTTTCGAATGCAATCAATCAGCTGAACCGTTATTTCAGACATAACGTCATCAATTAAAGCAGAAACGGCTTCCGTTCCTGTGGTTTTGTAAACATTTTCCCCGATTTCAGCCAATTTCTTTAAATCTGATCCGTTTTCCCCGACATCGCAGCCGAAAAGAAGAGTACCTGCATTTTTTGAGGCGGCGACGTTAACAGTGAATGGGCCGAACTGTTTTCGAGTTTCGGGAATTTTTATCACATGAATATATTTCATGCTTTCAGCAGCGGCTTTTTCCACAACCGAAAACGTGTTTTCCGGCGGTCCCGCCGCATTTTCCGATTGAATCCATTCATACGCGCTTTTTTCAGGCGCGATGTTTTGAAGAAACGCATCGGCGACCGCGCCGGCATAGCCGCAAAAATTAGCGATTGTTTTTGCGTACGGGCTGCTGCCATCAGCAATTCTGCCCGAGAGCGTTGTTCCCATGTCAATCGCGACACACGGATTTCTGAGGTCTGCGCCGGTGTGTTTTCCGGCTTCTTTGAGTCCGGCCAGTGCAAGTTCTCCTTCCATTTCGTTTGAAACGATACCTTCACCGAATCCTGCGGGCGGGCGAACGCCGGCAACGGCGCCGTCAAAATAAACGCGATCAAGATATGAATAAGGTTTTAATTTGTCAGGCATATTTTCAAGACTCAAATATCCTGTCATTTTCCGCGGGGAAAAACCGGCAAGAAGGCATCCTTCGGCCAGCGCGAGAATAATCATTTCCAACTGTTCGCCTGTTTCGGCGGTCACGCCGGTTGAGCGGACAACAAAATGAATGTCATCCGGCGTTAAATTCTTTTCAAAAAGAGCTTGGTGAATCGTGTCGCGAACCAATTCCGACAATGTTTCTTTTGTCAGTTCTGTTCCGCTGACGGTTTTTCCGAAAACTTCTGAACGGTCAGCGGGTTTTTGAATGTCGCGCGTCAAACGAACACATTTCCCGATAATATCCGTTTTTCCGGTTGTTAAATCCGTTGCCGTTAAAATGCATTTTGTTGTTGTATTTCCGGCTTCGACAGACGCAACTACAAACGAAGAATCGGTAATCTTCAGCTTGTTCAAGTTGAAGTTTTTGCCTAAAAAACGGCTGCCTGCAAATTCATGGTCAACGGACATAAATATCTTATTTTTTACTTTGTGTCAGAAAAAATCTTTATGCCTTATAATATATTCTGTTTGAATACAAAATGAATCAAAAATTAAATTGCCATTTTGAATAAATCAGACAAATTAAATAAATCGAAAAATAACTGCAAATTATAATATGCATGTTAATTAATTACAAATCATCGTTTCCGAACAAAATTTGTAAAATTTTCGCCCGTTTCCGGCTTATTTGTTTTATTAATAATCGTGACAAAAATTTATGCATGTAGATAATCTTTTATTCAATAACTGATACAAATTTAAATATCGTAAAAAACACGTTATCAACCCGTGTGAACCTTTAAAAATCGCATGTGGGGTCTATGAATGATTCAAAAAGATGAAACGAAAGAACTTGCTTGGGTCGCTCGAATTGCTGTCGAAGACAAAGACATTCCCGAATTCCAAGACAAAATCAATCAAAAATTAGATTATTACACCGTGATTGCGGACGCACCGACTGACGGCGTCAAAAAGACCGTCAACCCGTCCCGCTTGAATACGGTTCTTCGTAAAGATGTCGTGGTTCCCTCCATGAAAGTTGAAGACGCTCTCAAAAATGCGCCGGACGTCTATGAAACATCCTTCAAGATTCCCAAAATCTTGTAATGCATCGGCTGTGAACTATAAATTCATTATTGAGGGAAAATATGACAAAAGATATTGCATCATTTAAGGCAGCCGGCGACAAAGCTGTGGCCGAAAGCCTTGAAAAAATTAAAAAAGATGATTCAGGCATTTTTATTGCCGCTTGCGGCGATGCTAAAGCAGCCGGCTCAGGTCCGCTTTCCGGCATTCCGATCGCCGTTTCAGACAACATTTCAACAAAAGATGTTGAAACAACATGCGGTTCAAAAATCTTAAAAGGATACGTTCCGCCGTTTTCCGGGAAAGCCGTTGACGATTTAACAAATGCCGGCGCCGTTATTGTCGGCAAAACCAATATGGTTGAATTCGGAATCCTCGGCGCGGTAAGCACCAAAGGTCCCGTCAAAAATCCGCTTGACAACACGCGAAAAGGCGGTCCGAGCGGATCCGCGGCAGCAGTTGCGGCAGGCATTGTTCCGGCAGCGGTCTGCTCCGATGTCGGCGGTCTTCTCCGCGTTTCTGCTTCTTTTTGCGGAACGGCGGCGTTTAAGCCCAGTTACGGCGCAGTTTCCAGATTCGGTCTCATCTATTACACGGGATCGCTTGACCAAATCGGCGTGACCGCGACAACCGTTTCTGATGTCGTTACTGTCATGGATGTTCTTTCCGGAAACGATAACCGCGACACAACTTCTTTGCCCGATAAAATGGTTTATTCCGGCGGCAAACCGCTTTCCGGATGCAAAATCGGAATTCCCGAGGAATTTTTAGAAGGCGTCAGCGCCGATGTCATGAAAACATTTGACGAAGCGGTTGCAACTTTTGAAAAACTCGGCGCAACCTGCAAAAAGTTTTCCATGAATACGGCAAAATATATGCAGCCTGTTCACGATATTATTGCAGCGGGCGAGAGTTCCGCGATGCTTGCCAAGTACGACGGTACCCGATTCGGTCCGCGCGCGGAAGCTGACAACTGGCACGAAATGATTGCCAAAACAAGAGCGCTTTTCGGCCCTGTCGTTGAGCGCAGAATCATGCTCGGCATTCACCTTTTAATGGCCGGGCAATACAATGATTATTATATGAAATCCATGCAAACCCGAACGCTCATCATCGAGGAATTCGAATCCGTTTTCAAAGAATACGATCTTTTGATTTCCCCGACCGCAAAAGATGTTGCGCCCGAACTCGGCGGCGCGTGCGGTGCCGGGTGCGATCAGGAATTCAGTTCCTACTCGACAGCGATTGCAGGCGTTGACTTAGCCGGTCTTCCGGCAGCGACTGTTCCCTGCGGCTTTGTCGGCAAACTGCCGGCCGGGCTTCAGATTATCGGCGGCTACTTAAAAGACGCAGATGTGATTGCAGCGGCTGAGGCGTTTGAAAAGGCAGCGGATGTTAAATCTCCGGAGGCGAAATAATGGTTTACGAAAACCCTGACGGCGTGATGATTGGTCTTGAAGTTCACGTTCAGCTCAACAAGGCGAACACCAAAATGTTCTGCAGCTGCACATCCGATTACACGGACAGTGAAGCCAACACTTGCCTTTGCGCGGGCTGTTTGGCGCTTCCCGGAACAACGCCTGTTCTCAACGAAAAATCCGTTGATTACGCCATTCGAATCGGTTTGGCGCTCAATGCCGAAATTGAAAACGAAACCGACTTTTTCATGAAGAGTTATTTCTATCCTGATCTCGGAAACGGGTATCAAGTGACTCAGTTTGACCGGCCGATTGTCAAAAACGGGTCTGTCGTGATTGAAGGTGAAGACGGCGAATTAAAAGTCCGTATCACGCGCGCGCACATGGAAGATGACCCCGGTAAAATGGCACACTTTGGAACGATTGAGAAATCAACCGGCAGTATCATTGACTTTAACAGGTCCGGTATGCCGCTTGTTGAAATTGTGACGGCGCCGGATATGAGATCCGCGAAAGAAGCCCGCCGGTTCTTGGATAAACTCAGAAGTATTTTGGAATATTTGGATGTCTTTGACGGCACCCGCGAGGGCGCAATGAAGGCTGACGCCAACATTTCAGTCAACGTTTTCAACGGCAAACGCATCGAAGGAACACGTGTTGAAGTGAAAAATATTTCTTCTCACAAAGCCGTTGAGAAAGCCATCAATTATGAAATCATGCGTCAGAAGGACTATCTTCGTAAAAACAAGCAGTTGGTTCAGGAAACACGTCACTATGATGAAGACAGAAACGTCACCATCAGTCTTCGTGTGAAAGAAACGGCTGATGATTACCGCTATTTCCCTGACTTTGATTTGGTGCCGATGATTGTCGGTGACCGTGTTGAAGGCATTCGCGCTCAGATGCCGGAATTACCCGATGCCAAACGCGAACGTTTTGTTTCTCAATACGGCATTTCCGATGCTCACGCCAAGAGTTTGGTGACCGAGCGCGCTTTCGCAGATCTTTTTGAAAGTGTTGCCGCTAAGGTTGACCAGAAATCGGCGGCTTCTTGGGTTGCCGATGTTGTTAAGGGTGAACTCAACTACCGTGATTTACCGATTACGGCAATCAAGGGCGACGATATTGTGACTGTTATTGAAATGGTAACAAAGAAAGAAATCAGTGAAGAAAGCGGTGTCACTGTGATTCGTACACTTTTGGATGACGGCGGCAAACCGGCCGACATTGTGAAAGCAAAAGGATTGGCAATGGTTGCCGATGATTTCATTGCGACAGCCGCCAAAGAAGCGATTGCCGAAAGCCCTGACGCGGTTGCCGACTACAAAGCCGGAACTGAAAAAGCGCTGAACTTTATCGTCGGAAAAGTCATGCAGAAAGCCAAAGGAAAAGCTGACGCAAGATTGGCCCGTGAAATGGTTCTCAAAGAACTTGAAAAAATGTAAAACTTTAAAAATATACAAATTTTAAAAAATGTAAATTGAAGTCGGATTTATCCGATTTCTTTTTATTCTTTCTTTTTTCATTCTTTTTTTCAATCATTCCCTTTTTTTCAGTTATTCTTCATTTTTCAATTGGTTCTATTCTTTTTTATTAATTCTTCAAGTTTCCATTCCCTTTTCATTCGTTTTTCAATCTTTTTCATTCATTTCGATATTTTCATTCACTATTACATTATCTTTGTAATTTATTTTGTCAGTAAAGTTTAATACTGTTCACAGCAAATTTCGTTTTGAATCCTATGAATCTAAAAAACATTTTTTTAATCTCAATGATTTATCTTTCTTTTATCGCTTTGAGCGGAACAGCTCTCGGCGCTGAAGATGATTCTGACTCTTCGATTTTATCTTCTTTTGCTGACGATATTTCAGATTTTGCTGATTCCCATCCTCAAATGTATTGGATTTTATTGATTTTCTTGATCGCTGTCGCTGTTTACGTTTATTACATCTGGCATGATTACAACAGAGACGATGATTTCTTAGTCAAGAAACACTGATTTATTCATTTTCAGTTTCTTTTTTCAACATTTTTCAAAAATCGCGCCGATTTTTTTCATTTCTTCAAAAAAGTCGGGATATGAAATTTTAACGGATTCGGCGGTGTCAATCGTCACGTCACCGATCATCATTCCGGCAATAAATAAGGACATCACAATTCGATGGTCATTCCAACCGTGAACGGCCGTTCCTTTCATTTCGTTTTTGCTCTTTTCGCCCGAAATAATCAAACCGTCGGCAGTTTCTTCAATCACTGCGCCGAGTTTTGTCAGTTCTGTTGCCATCGCTTTCAGGCGGTCGGTTTCTTTAAAACGAACATGTTCGGCATTTGTAATTCTTGTTTCGCCGTCTGAGAACGCGCCGAGAACAGAAAGTGTCGGGACCAAATCCGGCGTTTCTCCGGCATCCCAAACAATTCCTTTCAATCTTTTGCTGTTTTTGTTTGACACGCGGATTATTCCGTTTTCTTTATCCCATGAAATATCGGCGCCGGCTTTTTCCAATATTTCAACAATTGCGCTGTCGCCCTGCGCTGACGGGAAGAGTCCCGACATTTCGACTTCCGCTCCGGGAATGAGTGCGCCGGCTGTTAATAAATAAGACGCCGATGAGAAGTCGCCCGGAATTATGTAGTTGCCGAGGTCGTATGTTTGTTTTCCGGGAATGGAATATACAAGCACTTCTGATTTTGTGCCGTCTTTTTCAGTCATTTTCCATTTAAAATGTTCTTTAATTTCAATGCCGGCCTTTTCGGCGACTTCGAGTGTAATGTCAACATACGGTTTTGATTTCAAATCGCCGTCAATTGAAATGATAGAATCGCCTCCTAAAAGCGGGCAGGATAAGAGAAGCGCAGAAATAAATTGTGAACTCATGCCGCCGTCAATTGAAAAATTGCCCTGTTTGATTTTTCCTCTAACAATCAACGGCGCACAATCGTTGTTATTTTCAGAATAAGCCTCTGCGCCCATTTCGTTCAATGTTTTTAAAAGCGGCGTATTCGGTCTTTTTTGAATTGATTCATCGCCTGTCAGCGTCACAGAGCCGTCGGCAACGCCTGCAAGCGCCGTCATCAAACGCAAAGTTGTTCCCGAATTGCCGACATCAATCGGCTTTTCAGGCGTTTTCGGCTTTCCGTCAAAGCCTCTGATTATTATTTTAGTTTCATTTGTTGAATCCGTTCTCTCTTCAACATTTGCGCCGAACAGTCGGCACGCTTCCATTGTTGATTTTGTATCCGCCGAAAGCAGCGGATGAGAAAGCTCGACTTCCTTTTTCCCCAATGAAGCAATAAAAACAGCGCGATGCGTGTAGCTTTTTGAGGCCGGTGCCGGTATTGTTCCTTTCGGCGTTGATTTTTTGACGGAAACAATCATGACTCGTCATATCTTTTTATTAATTAATAAGGATTCGTTTCAATCAATCTCTTAGTATTTACTTAGCATTTACTTAGTATTAATAATCTGAATCCAAAAATGATACAAATTCAAAAATAATACAATTCAAAAATGATACAATTCAAAAATAATACAATTCAAAATCATAACTCCTCTTCTTTTTCATCTCTCGGAGTCAACTGCCATGATTAATCAGGATATTAGGGATTTTGAAAAACGATAAAAGTCAAAATTATTTGCGTTTTTAAATATATTAAAAGAGATTTATGTATTAGTCGTAGATACATGAACATTCATTAAAAACCTTTTGATATAATTTTTATTTGTCATTTTCCTTTTGAGGGCATTTTTTTATATTTTTTTCAAAACTGGATAGAATAACACGATTTCGTTTCAAAATCACAACAATTGCTAAAAATTAATCATTAACTTATTCCGGTGTATTTTATTGTAAACCCGTTGTATTTTGCAAGCTCAAAACCTTTAAGTACGAAATTTACGAATTTGATAGTTGATTGGAATGATAAATTGAGTAATCCGTAATAGATCTATTTTACCGGACACGCTCACATCGGTTCGTACTTTTTATCATGCCCAATTTCGTTTTAAATAATAAGGAGGATATATCCGTGTCTGACACAGTAGATATCTACAGCGATAGAGGACAACTCTTAGAGAGCAACGTCAACATCAGAGACCTTGCTCCGGTCAAAAACAAGGCGATCCAGAAAATTATCATGGACACCAAACGTTCAGTTGCCGTTAACCTCGCCGGTATCGAGAAATCACTCTCAACCGGTAAGATGGGCGGCGCCGCAAAGCAAATTCTCGGCCGCAAACTTGAGTACAACTTGGTTGAAAACTCAGGCGCGCTCGTCGACGCAATCCAAAAATTGGTTCAAGTCGATGAAGGCGACGACACTGTCGTTAAGCCCTTGGCCGGCGGTAAACAAGTTTTGATTCAGATCCCGACTTCAAGATTGTATTCCGGTGCCGAATCCACTGCCTCTATGACAGTCAGTGCAGCAGCCGTGACACAAGCAATTCTTGATGCCTACAACACCGACATGTACGACTCCATGATCGTTAAAGCAGCCTGCTGGGGCAGCTACCCGGTCACAGTCGGTATGGCCGGCAGCCCGATCAAAGGAATTCTCGACATCCCCCAAAACAATGAGGGTCTCGGCTATTCACTCAGAAACATCACATCCAACCACGTTGCAGCCATTACCAGAAGAAATGCCATGAACGCAGCCGCTTTGTCTTCAATCTATGAACAATCCGGTATCTTTGAAATGGGCGGCGCAATCGGTGACTTCGAAAGACACCAGCTCCTCGGCCTTGCATACCAGGGCTTAAACGCAAACAACATGGTCTATGACATGGTCAAAGAAAACGGTAAAGACGGAACTGTCGGAACTGTTATCGAATCCATGGTCGACAGAGCTATCGAAAACAAGGTCATCCACGTTGACAAAACAGGCGCATCCGGCTACAAGTTCTACAAAGCAGACGATGTCGCAATGTGGAACGCATATGCAGCAGCAGGTACACTTGCAGCTTCAATGGTCAACTGCGGTGCATCACGCGCAGCACAGGACGTCGCAGCAACAATGCTCTACTTCAACGACATCCTCGAAAAAGAAACAGGCCTTCCGGGCTGTGACTACGGTAAGCTCCAGGGCGCATCCGTTGGTTTCTCCTTCTTCAGTCACTCAATCTATGGTGGCGGCGGACCGGGTATCTTCAACGGTAACCACGTTGTTACAAGACACTCCAGAGGATTTGCAATCCCCTGTGTCGCAGCAGCATGCAGTCTTGACGCAGGAACTCAGATGTTCACAATCGAATCTACATCCCAATTGATCGGTGATGTGTTCGGTACAATGGACGAGTTCAGAGAACCGATTAAAGCCGTTGCAGGAGCCCTCTAAATACCAAAGATGAAGGTCTGATGAAACTATGACATGTCCCACTGAATCAGGATGTAACTGTGAACCTGCAGCAAGCGAAACAGTTCAAATTGAAATTGTTCCGCAAAGAATCTTAAGTCCTGATACATCGGAAATTCTTCTCGGAAGAATCTACGATTGCGACGGCATTATCAGAGTTATGGTCCAAGGATCCCGCCTGCCCGACAAAGTCGGCTACGGTCCGGGAACCGGCGAGAAAGTCGATCATCCGCTTAAGAAATCAATCGAAGTGGAAGGTCAGCAAGTCAATATGCGTGTCACCTTAAGCCGTCTTCTGATTGAAGTTGACAGTGACCGCACGGCTGATGAAATTAAGAAAATCTGCGATGAAACTTTCAGTTTCCCCTTTGAATTCTACAAAGGTGTCTTTTTCAAGAAATATTCAACCGTCGTTGACTACGCTAAAATGGGTCCCGAACCCGATGAAAGACTGCTCGGCATGACCGATCCGAAAGGAAAACTCGATCAAATTGTCTTCATTGAAAAAGAAGAAAAAGACGCTGAATAAAACTGTAAATCAAAAAGGTAATCCTCATGATGAATTTTGACCGAAACACCCAAGTCGTTGACTGCCGCCTCGGCATCAGCCACGGAAAAGGCGGAAGTCTCGCAAGAGCCGGTACGCTTTCTCAAGCCGGAAAGCTTGACGTGGTTGTCGTTGCGATGGGTTCGGGCAGAAGACACGTGACAAAACCGATTTGTGAAATTACATACGCAATTCGCAGAGAAAATATTCAAACAGGCGTTTTGGTTCTTTACGCCGGAACCGGCTACCCCGAGTCGGGAACAATGGGCTCTTTCGGCATTGACCCGAAAGAAATTGACCAAATCAACATGCACAAAATGGCAATCATTCACTTCGGTAATGTGAGAAACCACTTTGTGAGAAAAGCCAGAGACATTTTCAGCGGCGTACGTATTCCTGCAGTTATTATTACACAAGCGCTTGTCGATTTTGAAGATTTTGCAAAAGTAGGCATTAAAACACGTTACGTCAAACCCAAAGAGAAAGATCAGCTTTCTGACGGCGTTATCATGAATATCGTGAACGGCGTTACCCGCGGTGACGCAGCATCACGTGAAAAGCTCAGTGAGATTATCGTTAAAGTAAAGGAAACATTAGGCCAAATCCAATAAGGAGTTAAGAATATGGCATACAAAGCACAATATTATCCCGGTACAACCTCTGTTGCAGCCAACAGAAGAAAACACATGGGTCACGACTTGGAAAAATTGAGAGAAATTTCCGACGAAGACTTGACCGCAATCCTCGGCCACCGCGCCCCCGGTCAGGACTACCCCAGCACCCACCCGCCGTTAGCGGAAATGGAAGAACCGCCGTGCCCGATCAGAGAATTGGTCGAACCCACACCCGGCGCAAAAGCAGGCGACCGTGTCAGATACGTTCAGTTCGTTGACTCTATGTACAACGCACCGTCCGTTCCGTACGTCAGATCCTACTACGCAGCCATCAACTTCAGAGGTGTCGACCCCGGTACACTTTCCGGTCGCCAGATCGTCGAAGCCCGTGAGAGAGACATGGAAGTTGTCGCAAAAGATCAGATCGAAACCGAAATGACCTGCCCGGCACGCTCAAGCCTCCGCGGCGCAACTGTTCACGGTCACTCTGTCCGTCTCCAGGAAGACGGCGTGATGTTCGACATGCTTGACAGAGCAAGACTCGAAGGCGATGTCATCATCATGGACAAAGACCAGGTCGCAATTCCGCTCGACAGAAAAGTCAACCTCGGCAAACCCATGTCCGAAGACGAATTAGCCAAGAGAACCACCATCTACCGTGTGGACAACGTTTCATTCAGATCCGATGCAGAAGCAGTTGAATGGGTCCAGAGAGTTTACCTCCAGAGAACTCAGTACGGCTTCAGACCCGGTGTGGAGAAAGCACAGTAAGGAGTGACAAAAATGGCACAAGAAGATATTTTTGCAAGATTTAAGAGATCCATGGAAATCAAATTCGCTGAGGACTATGGTGACAACAGACAGGGCGGTACCGACATTACATCCAAGACTGAAAAATTCTACAGACTTGGTCCGGAACAGAGCCCCAGAAAGAGAGAAATGATTAAAGCCGGTAAGGAAATCGCAAAGAAAAGAGGACTTGCAGGCTACAACCCCATGATGCACACCGGTGCCCCTCTCGGTCAGAGAGCCATCACACCGTACAGAATTTCAGGCACAGACCTCGTTTGTGACCCGGATGACTTACACTATGTCAACAACGCCGCTATGCAGCAGATGGTTGACGACATTAAGAGAACCAACATCGTCGGTCTCGACATGGCTCACGACACACTTGAGAAGAGATTGGGTAAAGAAGTGACACCCGAAACCATCAACAACTACCTTGAAAACCTCAACCACTCCCTTCCGGGCGGTGCTGTCGTTCAGGAAATGATGGTCGAATGTCACCCCGGCTTGGTTGACGACTGTTACGTCAAGATGTTCACCGGTAACGATGACCTCGCTGACGAAATCGACAAGCAGTTCTTAATCGACATCAACAAGATGTTCCCCGCAGAACAGGCAGAACAGTTAAAAGCAGCCATCGGAAACACATCCTGGCAGGCTCTCCACATCCCGACAATCGTCATCAGATCTACTGACGGCGGTCAGACCAGCAGATGGTCTGCAATGCAGATCGGTATGTCCTTCATCTCCGCATACAACATGTGCGCCGGTGAAGCAGCTGTCGCTGACTTGTCCTACGCTGCAAAGCACGCAGGTTCCATCAACATGGGTGAAATGCTCCCCGCAAGACGTGTCAGAGCACCCAACGAACCCGGAGGCGTTTCCTTCGGTCACCTTTGTGACATTGTCCAGTCCAGCCGTGTCAACGTCGACGACCCCGCAAAGGTCGCACTCGAAGTTGTCGGCGCAGGCTGTGTCATGTACGACCAGATCTGGCTCGGTTCCTACATGTCCGGTGGTGTCGGTTTCACACAGTACGCAACCGCAGGTTACACCGACGATATCTTGGACAACAACTTGTACTACAACATTGACTACATCAACAAGAAGTACAACAACGCTGCCAAGACCGGAACCAACAACAAAGTCAAAGCAACAAACGATATCATCAAAGACATCGCAACCGAATCCACACTCTTCGGTATCGAAGAATACGAGAGATACCCGTCTGCCCTTGAAGACCACTTCGGCGGTTCCCAGAGAGCAACATCACTCGCAGCCGCAGCCGGCTGTGGTGTTTCTATCGCAACAGGAAACGGTAACGCAGGTCTCTCCGGCTGGTACCTCTCCATGTACCTCCACAAGGAAGCATGGGGCCGTCTCGGCTTCTACGGCTACGACTTGCAGGACCAGTGCGGTGCCTCTAATGTTTGTTCATACCAGGGCGACGAAGGTGCCCCCGCAGAACTCCGCGGTCCCAACTACCCCAACTACGCTATGAACGTCGGTCACCAGGGCGGCTATGCCGGTATCACAATGGCAGCACACTCCACAAGAGGCGATGCCTACACCGTCAACCCGTTGGTCAAAGTCTGTTTCGCAGACGACCTCCTTCCGTTCGACTTCACCAGACCGAGATACGAATTCGGTCGCGGCGCACTCAGAGAATTCGAGCCTGCCGGTGAAAGAACATTGGTCATTCCGGCCAAATAATTCTGAAACAGTAAAAATTAATATTTGTCAGGCTTCTGCCTGACATCTTTTTGTCGGACTTTTGTCCGGCAAATCTTTTCTTTTTTTAAAATGATTTTTCGATTATTTGAAAAATTTAATTTTTGGTTTTTGTTTTTATTTTTGCCGGTTCTGATTTCATAACTCTTGCTTCATTTGCAGTCAAAGTAAATCATTTATAAAGACGCGTTCATGTAACAATAGATAATTATGGCAATGAAATCATCCAAAAAACTCGGCTTCGTTTTACTCGCAATCTCTCTTCTTTTGATCGCTTCGGTTGTCGGCTATGCTTATTCTCAAAGCCAAAACCGTTTGCCTGAAGGTAAAGATTTAGGCGAGATGATGATCAATTGGTATATTCCCGATTATAATGCTCTTGTTTCCGATTCCGATTTGATTGTCGTTGCGACCGTGACGAATAAAACCGGAATCTGGGGAACAGACGACGGTGAAAAGCCATCGCCTGTGACAATTTACAGCAGCATTTATACCGAATACACTTTCAAGCCCGACGAAATTTTGAAAGGCAACACGACAACAATCATCGGACGCGTTCGCGGAGGAACTGTTGACGGTTACACGCAAAAAGCGACGCAGACTTCTTCATTTGAAGTCGGTGACAAAGTGCTTCTGTTCGTGACGAATAATAAAGATGCTGACGGTAACCGCATTTTGTGGTATCACATCAACTGGCCGGGCGCATTTACTGAAACAACAGACGGGAAATTCACAAATCCGTGTTACGGCGAAATTTCAATTGAACAGTTGAAGCAAGATATCGCCGATTCGGAAACGGCATAATCAAATAACATGTTCTCTTTGGGATAATCATGATCGAAGATTCAAAAGGAATGAAGATTGCAGTGCTTCTCTTTTCGGCGGCGCTGATTCTCGTTGCAATTGCCGCTGTCGGCACCAGCATGGAGCAGCAAAAAACGCATTTTCCGGTCAACGGGAGTGTCGGTTGGGTTGCAATCAGTTGGTATTATCCTGATTACGACGAACTTGTTTCCGGTTCTGATTTGATTGTCGTCGGGACCGTTTCCGATAAATATGCTCTTTGGGGAACGGAAGACGGTCAAAAACCGCCGAGATATGCGCTCTGTGATGCCGGAATTTACACTTATTATTCTTTCAATGAGTTTGAAATCTTAAAAGGGAGTGCTGAGACGCTTTGCGTTCGAACGCCGGGCGGCACTGTTGACGGTTATACCTATCATGTTTCAACGGTTCCTGAGTTTGAAATCGGTGATTCGGTTTTGATGTTTTTAACAGAAAATGTTGATATGAACGGAACGACTTTCCATTGGAATCACATTGCTCCGCCGACGGTATTTATCGAAACCGAAGACGGCGTTTTTGTAAACGATTATTACGGCGAAGTAACGATTGATTCCGAAACAAATGTCCTTCATTTAAGTAATGTTCCGGATGATGTGGAAAAAGAGAATATTTTGTTTAACAACCGTCTTGCAGAGGGTGAATGGACCGGGTTGTATATTGATTAATCCCTCTCATTCCTTTTTTTCAGGCGGCAATCCGAGCGCGTTAATCAGTTCAATCAATTCGGTAAACGCCGCAATTTCAAAATCCAATAATTCTTCTTTTGTCATGCTTGCCGACATCTCCCCGTCAACGGAAAGCGTATCGGGGCCGCGGCGAACAATCCGCTTCGATTTCTCGGGAATTAAAATTTCTTTGATGTCTCTTTCATGAACGAAGCATCGCCCCGGGATAAAAATCGTTTCTTTCAAGTCGCTTTGATCTAATTTTCGAAGATCGTCGGCGGTGATTAAACATCCGATATCTTTTTCGGCAGCAACAATATTGACCGTTCCGCCGAGTTTTTCAAAAATTTCTGTAAGGCGCGGGGCGGCAGCTTTGCTTGTGATAATCGTTGCTTCCATATTGATCTTCGGCAATTTTGCCAAAGCCTCGGGAACATTTCTTATCGCAAACGGGGAATCCAATAGTGGATCTTCAAGCGGCGTTCCCGAAATTCTCAAATTCGGGTGATTTTTCGCAGCGGTCCTGACAATTTCTGCGAATTCTTCAATCGTATGCGAAACGACGCCCGGAATCACGGGCTCATTTCCGAGAATCAAGCCGTTTTCCGTTTTGTTGGCAAAACGCATAAGGAGTGCTCCTCTCGCGCCGACTTTTTCAAGCCAGAAAAGCGTTTCATCCAAAACAACACCGTCGTTTGCGCCGGGGACGAGAACGATTGCCGCGTAAACATCGCAAAACCCGCAAAGCTCTTCAAACACTTTAAGCGACATTTCGGGTGTCGGATCATGCATGTATTCTTTTCGAAGCGCCGGATCAGACGCAAAAAGCGTAAAGTTGACTTCCTTAATGCCGGCATCTTTTAAAAAGGCGGCTTCCGATCCGTCAAACCCTTTGCCGCTGGTATATCCGATTTTTACGGGAAGCCCGAAGTCGGAAAGAAAAGACAGAAGCGGTAAAAATTCAGGATAGCAGCTGACATCCCCGCCGCCCGTAATGACGAATCCTGTAATGTCAGACTCCTTTGAGCCGTAAATCTTGGAAGCGGTTTCATCCAAAACCTGTTTCATCGGCTTAAATCCATGATGGGATTCGCGAACGCTTCGGGTACAATAATCACACCCTTTCATAAAAGGCGGGCAATATTTGCAGCCGAGCGGCTCTGTTGTGCCGACTTTTTTAAAATAACAATATTTGCAGAATCCACGGCAGTCCGTTCCGGGATTTCCGCCGACATCAACCAAGATTTCCATGATTGAAAAAAGGGGGTTTTGTATTAATAAATTGTTGAAATGAAGTCTGTTTCTAAAAAATAAATGGAATTAAATCAGTAAGGCAACCCTTTTGCTGCCCGTTCAAGTTTTTCTTTTAAATCTTGTTCGGCAAATGCATCATTCTCTTTGATTCTTTTCCATTCTTCCGGTGTTACTTTTACAATTCTTCCGGTTGGTACAAGTATTTCACTCATCGTTTCTTCTCGCATCTATTTTCCCCTCCATTTCTTCAATTCTGTATATAGTTGCAATTTTTAATTTGCCGGATATCATAATTTTTATTTTGTAAATATTTCGAATTCGATATTGACAATTTCTAGGTCTTAATGTTTCATATTCTTCTTCATCAATATATAAGGCTTTCATTTCTTCTGTTATCGGCAGCTGAAAAATAATTATATTATTCTCATTCGAATACCTAAGTGCATTTTCTAAGCTTAAACTAAAACTACCGTAAGCCGGATCCACATATTCCGTTCCAATCTCATGATTTTCCGGGAGCCAGTCTGCATTTTTTACACACCGATAAGCCGTTCTTTTTCCGGGCAATCGGCTTTTTTCAATCGCGCTGTCAAGAAAACCGAAATGTTCATCGTTCCATCTTTTTTCATCTTCTGACATTGAGTCATAAAATTCCGGAAATCGACAGCAAGAATTTATGACATAACAACAAGCCTTTTCTCTCCAATTCTCCGGAATTTCAAAACTCCAATCACCTTTTTGAGTATTCCATGGATGAAGATCTTGATAATTGCCGATTGCTGTTTTCTCCGCGGATGTTAAATCCGAACGATTGGTGTACGGGATTAAAACATGATATTGTTCCGACTCTTCGGCGACAAAATTCGGAAAATGATCTTGATCTGTTATTTTTTCGACAGGTTCGGTTACTTTCGCCATTCTTTTGCATCAGAATCAAGGCTATTTGTGCTCATTGTTTTTTTCAAAAAAGAAAGGGTTATATGTCGAAATCTTAACTCATTCGCTTTCAATGCTGATGTCATTAATTTTCAAAGAATCAGGAAGCATCAGCAAGAACGGCGAAATTCGTTTGTCATCGACGTTATTGTACATCGTTCCGATGAGTGTGTTGGTGTTGTACAAACCCTTGTTTTGAGCATAATATTTCTCGGACGGCAGTTTGATGTAAACTTTCCCGAGTTTTTCAGCTAAAAACCATTTTTCAAGCAAAATGGCGGCTTTTATATTATTTTTCACAAACGGGTGAATTAAATACATTTTCAGATGGATGAGTGACGCGTGATAAAAGATTTCGGAAAGTGACATTTCTTCCCGAATCAAGCGGCGGATTTGCTGAAACAAAGCCGTCATCAGCGCTTCAACATATTCAGGTTCGGGCGGTTTGTAAATTCGTCTTCCGCGCTCGTTGAAAATCGCGACAGGAACACGCCTGTAAGCGACAGTAAGCGTTTTCTTATTCGGCCCTTTCAGAATTTCCGACAAATAATAAACGGCTTCATGGAAATTCAATTCCGTCAATTCTTTTTGAAAAGCGGTTTGATAAGCCAAAATTCCGCGAACGATTTCATCCTCGCCGACATCTTTGGAAGCCGTTTTCTTTTCCATTTCCCAAAGCCACCAAGCCAACTGACGAAAAACATCTTCATTTTCATCATCCGACAAATTCCCAAATTTTTCTTCAAAACCTGCGGTCATCGGCCTTAATTTTCGCCCGATGGCGTCGTTATATTTCATGAAAAAAGATTTGTCGGTAATTTCCATGCTTTCCCTCTGATGAAAAGCAGAGATTCATTTTATTTAAAATTGATACTAAAATTAAACTAAAATTAAACTAAAATTAAACTAAAATTAAAAATAGAAATTGTAAAGAAATTAAAATAAATAGGAAAAAAATAAAAAAATATAAAATTTAAAGATAAAAAATTTGAAATTTAAAAATAAAAAGGTCGGAAAATTACGTTAAAAAAATTAAAATAAAAAAATCGAGTGAATTAATCACTCAATTTTATTTTGTCTTTTTTTCGCTCTGACATACAGAACGCCTGTTGTCAAAACCGCCAAAATCAAAAAGAACGGGAACACGAATCCGGCGGCACCTGCTTGAACTTCGTCCACTTGAACGACTTCATTTTCAACAGGTGTTTCGAATCCGGGCGCAATTGTTTTTGTTGATTTGCCGGTGACTTTTACTTCACCGCTGCCGCCGTTCCCGGGGTTTGTCGGCTTTTCAGGCGTTTTGGTTGTTGCGCTTGCGGGGGCGGATTTTTCGCCCATGTCTTGTCCGGTATACACGGCGACTTTGTAGTAATAAGTCGTTGTGTGGTCAAGGTCTTTGTCAACGAACTCCAAATCTTCGGTATCGCCGATTTTTTCATAAGTGCCGTCTTCTGTCAATGAGCGGTAAATGTTGTAGTCAAAAGCACCGGTGATTTCATTCCAAGTCACTTTGATGCTGCTCGTGTTCAGTGCTTCCGCTTCAACATCCGGAACTCCGATGACCGGTGTTTTGGTTGTTGCAAATGCAATGTTTGAGGGATTACCCTCAACGTAACCGTCCCAAGCCGCAACATAATAATAATACGTTGTTGTGTGATCCAAACTCATATCGGTAAATGTTGTCGCATATTCGACTGTTTTGATTTCGGTATAGGGGCCGTTTCTGGAGAGAGATCTGTAAACTTTGTACTGATCTGCATTCGTAACGCTTGTCCAGTCCAATTGAATGGATTGCGTATCAATTTCAGTTGCCGTTAAATACGGCACGTCATCCTGTGTTTTTGCACAAGCGGTATCTTCTGCGTCATTGGATGCCACGACTCTATACCAATACACCGTGGACGGCGTCAGGCCTGTGTCTATGAGTTCAGTCGTAACCACTTGGGCGATATATGTATATCCGCCATTGTATGTTGATCGGTAAACAGCATAATCGTCTGCTCCCGAAACAGCATTCCACGTCAGACGGATTTCAGATGGGCTCAATGCATCCGCATTAAGGTCTAATCTCGGTGGTGTCCATGTTGTTGCGCTGACCGGGTCTGAATATTCGCCGGTTTTTGAATAGTATTTGGCTACAACTTTGTAATAATATGTCGTATCCGGGGACAAACCTGTATCCAAATAGAGTGGTGTCATTCCCCTCTCTACTTCTCCAACAGAGGTGTATGTTCCGTATGCTGTGTCTGAGCGGTATATTTGGTATCTTGTGGCATCCGGAATTTCGTACCAACTCACTTGAATACTGCTTACACTGGTTGCTTCTGCGTTTGCAACGGGTTTCACGTATGTTTTGGCACGGGCAAAGTCTGACCAAGATCCTTCTCCGGAATTGTTAACTCCTGCAACTCTGTAGTAATATTCCGTATTGGGCGTTAATCCCTCATCCGTATATTCCGTATTTCCAATGTTAGAATTAACCAAACTATAAGGTCCGTTTTCTGTTAATGATCTGTAAAGATTATATCTGTCTGCATCAATAACAGCATCCCAAGCAACATGAATTCGTGTTGAACTTAATGTTTCCGCATCAACATTCATCGGTTTGGGCGGTAGAGAGATAGGCTCTGTTTTTGCCGATGCATAGTCTGATAATAGTCCATGGGAAGTGTACTCATCACCAACTTGCACTTTATAATAATAGAATGTATCCGATACCAATCCTCGATCGTAAAATGTTGGTGTAGATCTTGTAGCAACAAGGGTATAAGTCTCATCCGCGACGAATGACCGGTATATTCTATAAGATTGTGCATTTGGGACCGCATCCCACCAAACAAAAATTTCAGATGCACTTATTGCATGAGCTTCCACATTATTTACAGTAAATGAGGTAGTTGCCCAAACATATTCACTCGGTTCTCCTGCTTGTTCATCGGCATATGCGACAACTACATAATAATAAGTGGTATCCGGATTCAAACTACTATCATGAAAATAGATATCCATCGTAATCCCGAGCAATTGAAGGGAATCTGGGTCGGGGCTATATCCACGATAAACATAATACATTTCGGCAGAGGTTACTTCTGACCATTCAACTAGAATTTCCTCTGTACCTAATGCAATCGCAGTTATGTCTGTGGGTGTTCCCGGAGTCTCAGCAGACGCAATCGGGAGGACGGTCATTGCCAATATTAAAATCATGAATATTGAGAATAACTTTCTTCTTATTGGTTTTTGTAAAGTCTTGTTTTTTATCATTTTAACCCTCTAAAATCATTTAATAATAAAATTTTCTAATAACGTATCTTATGCAATTATGTATATATACATTTCTATAAAATATGATAAGATTATTCTATTATATCATCGATATATTCAAATGTGAATGCAAACTCTTTGATGCTGAAAATAAATCTGCCGGGGTGAATAACTGATTAAATAAAAGCGTAAAACAGATTATTTGAATCGCAAGGGCATTGACAAAAGCAGGTTTATCTTTTTCGATTTTTTATAAAAAACAATCCTCGTTTTTTCATAATTCTCAAAAAACGATACTATTTGCGCGCGGTGGCAGCTGTTCAAACGGAATCTATTCGGTACATGTGGCAAACGGAATCGGTAAGGCAGCGGTTTCAATTCATTCGCAATGGTTGTATTTTGTTTTCGATTCGTTATAATACAAAAAAAATAAGAAATCGAAATAATAGCCTGAAATGAAAAATGAAAAATAAAAATGAAAAATAATAAAGAAAATGGAAAAAGCTGAGGATTAATTCAGCTTTTGTTTATTTTGATGTTAAACTTCTTTCATTCTTCTTCTGGCTCTGACATAAAGAAGAGCACCGATTACAACCAAAAACAAGATTGAAATGGGGAAAATCCAATTCGCGTGTTTTTCTGCTATCGGTTCAGTGAACGGTTCGACATCGAGTTCCGGTTCAGGTTGCGGGGTCGTCGGCGGTTTTGGTTCCGTCTTTGGCTCCGGCGCGGGTTCCGGTTTTACGGGCTTCGGGTTTTCACCGGGAGGTGTGCTTGTTTTTTCTTTATAAGTTATTGTCATTACGTAATGGGATCCTTCCTCTAATGGATATGGTGTTTCTGTTCCGTAAAGGTATTTAGGGTCTTCATTGCTTAATTTTATTGGAGTGTTAGGGTCAGGTCCCTTTCCTGCTGTATATGTAATCTCACCGACTAAGGGATATGTGACGGTTGTATAAATGAATTTCACAGACATTTCTCTTGTCATCGGGACATAACCCACTGCCGGTTCATAGTCTTGTTTTGCATTTGAAGTATCCAAGCTTATATAATGTTCGTAAAGGGTTGTAATTTTATCATATTTTGTTATCTTTGGATACTCATAGAAGGAAAAAGTCGTTGAATTCATTTTGACAGTTTCTGTATGGGTTTTCGTCTCCTCCATAGCATTAATTTTATTGACTATATCTACTTTCAGATTTGCAACCTCATATTGAATCTCTATTTTTTCAACTTCATAATCCTTATTATTGTATTTTGTTTGGATTTTTCCTTTGAGGTTCGGATCAACATTATATTCATATTTGTCGTTTTCATCACATATCGGATTTTCTGTTGTTCCAATTACTGTACCATCGTAATTGTGTAAAACGTGAACATATGTCGGGTTTGATCCCGCTGCATTTCCTATTGATGCAAATAACAGGATTGAAATAATTCCTATGTGCAGCAATATTTTTAAATTCATTTAAATTACCTTTTTTATTCTGATAATATTTTATTACTTTCTAAATAATTATTCCTTTTTCTAATATTAACGTTTTCACAAATTATTATTTCCTCGACAATTTCTTTTGAAAATGTTTGCCGAATATTTTATCATTCAAAGAAGAAACTCTTCATTCAAAAAAACAAAAAAAGGAAGGCAGGATTCTTTCTTTTCCTGCCGTGTAATAATATTTTAAATGCTGATTAAAGTTCACCGTTTTTCATCATTCTTTGCCTTCTTTTATGACGTATGTACAGATAAGCAATGATGATTATCAAAATCAATAAAAAGAGCGGGAACGCCCATGCTGCTAATCCTTGGGTAATCGGCTCAAGCTCGGGTTCCTTCAAGGGTTCAGGTTTGGGTCCTTGCATTGATTCCGAGCTGTGTCCTTGTCCAGGTTTTGACGGCTCTGTCGGCGTCGGCGGCTCCGGGTCTTTTCCGCCGTTGCTTCCACCGTTTTTCTGCCATTTGGCATACAAAGTCATGTCATTGATGATTCCGTCATTAAAATCCCATTCAACATCGCTGCTGTCATACCAATATTGAAAGGTATAGCCGTTTTTGGTTGGTGGCGGAGTCGGCTTCGTTAATTTATCTCCCGAATTAATTCCGGTGACTTCTAAAATGTTGCTGCCGGTCAACATACCTGTATGAGTTGAGCCGACATCCACAGCGGAATCGAAAACGCCGTCGTTTGCATTATATGTGACAGTATAAGTTTGAGCACCGCCTGATAAGGTCACTGTTTCCTCATTTGATTCTTTACCTTTATCAGGTTGAATATATGCAGTAATTTTGTATGTGTATGTGCCATCAGGGAGGCCTGTATCTAAATATTCGATTGTGTCGCCACTATTAACGGTCCCAATTTTTTCATAAGGGGTGGATGACGTTTTACGGTAGATGTAATATCCTTCAGCATCTTTTGCATCCGGCTTGTCGTAACTCTCAATTTTTGCCCAGCTCAATTTTATTTTGCCGGGACCGTCTTCTATTGCAGTCAATTCCGGACGTTTATATGTAATTGCTTCATCCGGTCCGCCGTCGAGTCCCCAACTGCCGGTAAATGCACTGACTTTATACCAATAACTGGTGTCATCAGAAAAACCGAAAGTATAGTTATTATCTGTATAAGAGTTACTTGAAGAAGTCCCTATCTCTGTATATATTCCAGATTCTTGGTCTGCTCTATATATTCTATAGCTGGTTGCTTGATTTACCGAATCCCAAGTGATCAATATATTCTCATTTGTAATCAAAGCTTTAGCTTTGATATTTGTTGGCGAAGCCGTCAACGCTTTCGTTTTAATCCCAATCGTATTCGAAAACTCATTTTGTGAACCATCACTTGCCCCAATCATATAATAATAATATGTGTCTGGGAGTAGACCAGTATTTACATACTCATTTGAGGATACTGTCCCTATCTGGATATAAGATCCTTGTATTGTACTGCTTCTGTAAATACGGTATTCGGTTGCATCAATAACGCTATTCCATTCCAAATAAATTGTACTATGAGTTGCTTTTTCTTGAAGCACCTCTATTTCAGGATCTGATACATATGGCGCATCAAGTGCTGCTGCCGTTCCCGACAGCATACAAAGAATCAGCAAAACAATTCCAAAACAAGCAAATTTTTTAAATCCTTTTTTCCAAAAATCCATTAAATAACTCTCCTTTGTGGAAAGACAAGATAAATTTTCGGAATTTTTCCTTTTTATCTGTCTTCTTTGTCATATATAGACTATATAAAATATTTTACACCACAATGAAGATATCATTTATATAATTTTTCGGAACTTACTTTTTTTGATTTCCGAACATTTATTGTTGGATTATTATTTTCAATGTCCTGTTATTCTTTCTCGAAGAAATCCTCATAAACCGCCTGATATTCCGGTAAAATTTCTATCGCTTTTTTCATTTCCGTTTTCGAGTTTTCTTTTTCTTCGATGCGATAAAAACCGCAGGCTTTCAAATAATGAGCAAATCCGGTCAGTTCCGGCTTTTCAAGACCGTTTTTCAAAATCTCATCTAAAATGTCCAAATACGCTTTGATTGAGGGATTGCCGTCTTCGTCGTCGGCGTAGTTCATGAAAATGTAAATTTCATAGAGTTTCAAAACCGAATTATTCGGGTCAATCGAAAGCCCTTTTTGAATGTAATATTGAGCCGCCAGCAAATTTTGTTCAACATTAATGCTGTCATGCGCTTTTTTTGCGTAATAGCTGACGTCTTCTTTATTTTCCGACCATTCCTTATAATCGGCGACAAATCCCTTGATATCTTCGTTTTCGGTTTGAGAAATGTCATACGCCATAATCTTTTCATGACCTTCGGGCGTGACGGAGGAATATAAGTCGCTGAACAAAAACATGCCTTTCAAAGCACTGAATTCCATATTGAACGTGGCAAACAGTCCGAAAAACGCGTCAATCTCGCCGTCAGCAAGCATTTTTCTGAAATCAGCCGCCGCTTTCAAAACGTCTTCATTGGAACTTGCATTAAATGTGCTGTTTTTTGTTTGCGGCTGTTTGTCTCTCCAATCGAAATAGTAGCCGAACCACTCTTTCAGCATCTGCCCGTTCTCGCCGTCCTCAAAACAGTCATCTTCAAAATCTTCGCGGGAACCGATTCTGTAATCCAAATAAAGTTCGCTCAGCGTTGCCATTACGTCATCTTTTAAAAGAACCGTTTTCATCTTTTCAAGGCATTTGATATTTTCTTCATCAAACGTTTCCGGTTCCATAAACGTGTAAGACGTAAAGTAAAACAGCTCGCCCAGTGAATAAATATCATTTTTGTCAACCGCCAGCTCCGTCAGCCGGTCAAAAAGGCGAATCAACGTCATCTTTTTCGGCATCTTCTCTTCGCCGACAAAATGCGCCCAAACCGGGGAACCTGCTTCACAGCACATCTTTTTGAGCGGGAATTCTTTATCCGTTTCTGAATCGTAAGCATTATCAAACCAATAACTTGTCAGTTTGGCATCCTCACTGTAGCCGGCAATCGGATCCTCGTAAATGTACATTTCATTCGATTCCGGAAGTTTGTCAAAAAAGTCTTTGTACTTTTCATAATCCGGATGCTTCTGCGGGTCAAAAAGGTGAAAATATCCGGTTTCAACCAAAATATGATAAACGCGGAGTTTTGTAAAGCCCGTATCCCATGAATCATGAAATTCGTAAATGTTGTAAATCAAATCAATTTTTTCGTCGTTTCCGATGTTGCTTTCATTGACAAGATGTACCATCTGCTCGGCAAAATCCTCTATTTCATGCATTGACATATTCTTTTGAAACGGCTTGTTTATATTTATCTTTAGAGGAGCGGTGAAATCAATCGGGAAAATCCTTCTTTTACGCGCGTTGAGAACGGGCGGTTATTGTAATCTTCAACCGTAATTTGTTTACAATCCGTTTCCAATTCATCCAAAATGATTTGATTCATTTTTTCTCCGAAGTCCGTGTCGTAAATGAACGCGTTGGTTTCAAAATTCAGTTTAAAGCTGCGAATGTCCCAGTTCGCCGTTCCGATGGTTGCGACTTCGCCGTCAAAAACAGCGGTTTTGCTGTGAATAAAACCGCGGTCATAAGTGTATCCTTTCGCGCCGAGACGAATCAGGTCGCCGAGGTACGAATATGAAGCCCAATAAACAAACGGGTGATCCGGTTTGCACGGAATTTCAATCCGAACATCGATTCCCGACAAACAAGCAACGCGAAGTGCTTCAAAAACACTTTGATCCGGAATAAAATAAGGCGTTTGAATGTAAATGGATTTTTTCGCGTGACCGACAAGGCTCAAAAAACCGCTGTAGATGGCCGTTCCGTCTGTATCCGGGCCGGAAGATGCGATTTGAACGGCAACGTCACCGATTCTGTTATCATAAATTTCCATCGGGTAATAAATTGTTTCGTTGGTGATGCCTTTTTCTTTGGCGGCATAATTCCAGTCCATAATGAAGCGGCGCTGAAGACTGCTGACCGAACCGCCTTTAATTCGCAAATGCGTGTCGCGCCAGTAGCCGAGCGGACCCTCACCTAAATGTTCGACACCGATATTGAATCCGCCGATAAAACCGACCCGTCCGTCGACAACCAAAATTTTCCGATGGTTTCTGTAATTGATACGTGTGTTTAAAAACGGGATCGTCAGCGGGAATAATATTCTCACGTCGCCGCCGGCTTGTTTCAATTTTTTGTAAAAGGACGGGCGCACTTTGTGAACGCCGACCGCATCGAAAAGAACGCGAACTTCAACGCCTTGAGCTGCTTTTTGAGCCAGCAAGTCCATGATTTCGCGGCCGAGCGGATCGTCTCTTATGATATAATATTCCATATGGATGCTTTCGTTCGCACTCCATATGGCTTCTTTAATCGCGGCGAATTTTTCCGCGCCGCTGATGTATACATCAACATCATTGTTGTCAAAATACGTCGCATGATCTTGTTTTAAAAGCAAGTTCACCGTCGATTCAAAATTTTTGCCGGCGTTTGAAAGTACCATTTCTTTTGTTTGAATACTTTCGATTTGAGTATTCGAATATTTCTCAAATTTGTGATCGGCAACTGTCTTTTTACCGTATTTGTATTTCCCGTACAAATGGCGGCCGAAGAAAATATAGACGAAAAAGCCGAGAACCGGAACAAATACCAATAAAAGAATCCAAGCAGCAGCAACCTGCGGGCTGCGTCTTTCATAAAAAACGATTGTCAGCATTGCTAAGGTGTTCACAATAACGACAGCGATTAAAAAAATGACATATAATTCTTGCAGAAAAGTCCAGTCCATGATTTCACCAAAGCCGCAAACATTTTTACAAATATTTTGATTTTATCTGATTTTTATATGTGTTCAATCGGATATAATCATTTCATTTTTCAAAATCAAACAAATGTTTTTGCATCGGTTTCTGTTTTTTCCAGACACGATTGATATCTTTTATTTTGTACAAAAGACTGTATTTTTCACATTCTTCGGCAAATACGGCCGCCAGCTCTTTGGCATTTTCACAATCACAAACATATTTGCTGCCATACGTTTTCATGTATTTTTCTTTCAAACCCGGCCACTCTTTATCCAAATTTTCATAATAATACTCCCGATTTCCTTTTCGAAGCGTCATCCCGAAACCGTAACACAGGACATATTCGGCACCGTTTTCTGCGGATTTTTCAACAATCCGGCGAACATTTTCCTCAGAATCCGTAATATTCGGAAGAATCGGGTTCATATGAACGCCGCAGAAGACTTCCGCATCAGATAATTTTTTAATCGCATCGAAACGTTTGGCCGGCGTTGAAACATTCGGCTCGATTTTCCTGCAAAGTTCTTCGTCCGGTGTTGTAATTGTGATTCCGACATTGACGGGAGAATGTTTTGAAATTGCGGAAAAAAGATCGGCATCTCTGGCAACAAGTGCTGATTTTGTGATTACGCCGACGCCGCATCTGTATTTATCAAAAAGGCGCAGTGCGTTTCGTGTCAATTCCAACTCTTTTTCAAAACTGTTGTACGGGTCGCTCATCGACCCCGTTCCGATGACCATTTCAGGCGCATTGGCTTTTCGGCGCGCTTGAAGTTCCTGTTCAATCAAAAAAAGCGCGTTTTCTTTGGCGTGAACGACTCCGAAATCTCCTTCCGGGCGGCCGCCTTGGTAGCATTCGCTTCTCGAATCACAATAAATACAGCCGTGGTCACAGCCGCGGTAAATGTTCATCATATGTGTGCTGCCGAAGAGATCTATTTCATATTTGACAGGCAGAATCATTTTTTTGGCAGAGATGTATTGCACAAAAATTCATAAGCAGCGCATTTATTTAATTTCTTGCGCAAATCAAAAAAAGCGCGTCATTTTCATCTTCAAATGAAAAATCGGCGTTGTTTGTTAAAATTTATTTGTTCAATTTTATTCTCTTTCCATGATGCCGATTCGTATCAAACGGCGATTGATTTTGTCCGCGGCCTGAGTTTCGGCGTCAGACTTTGTTTTGCCGGTGCCTTCGCCGGTAATGTCTGTTTTCAGCCCGGTAATGGCTTTTGGAAGAATGTAGCCCATCACGAATGTTTTGTCGTGGGGGGGACCTTCTTCAGACACCAAGAATGATTCGGGACGGAACCCGGTATAGTGCTGCTGGCAGAATTCATATAATTTCACTTTCGGGGAAATCAATGATTTCATCGACTTTTCAGCTTCTCTTCTGTTGACGATAAATCGGCAGACAAAATCCTCTGTTGATTGAAGACCGCCGTCCAAATAGACTGCGCCGACAACGGCTTCCAAAAAGGTCGAGTTCATCTTTTTAGATTTTCCGGAAATGCCTTTTTCAACAATTAAATATTCGTCCCATTCGTTTTTCTTGACAATCTTTTCAAGTTTTTCATCGCAGACAAGATGAGATTTTAAATTTGTCAGCTGCCCCTGTTCCAGTTCAGCAAAATTTTTGAACAGAAATTCTGAGACAATGAAATCTAAGACCGCATCTCCAAAGAAAGCGGTTCTTTTATTTGACGCCTGAATCCGCGCCTCTTGCAACAATGATAAGTTGTCGAAAGAGTAGCCAATTTCCGCTTCAAATTCTTTCAGCGCTTCAAAAGAGTCACGTCTTTTCATTTCCTCATCTTCCCTTATTAATTGAGAATTCAATCGAGTCAGTTTTTTTTCGTTTTTTTCCATAATCAAATGGTCAACTCCTTTTCGTTTTTTATCGTTTTAATGGATGAAGTTGTTTTCAAAGTCAGGCCGGTTTTCAAATTCGGATTGCTTTCAAATTTGTTTTGTTTCTCAAATTTGGATCGTTTCTCAAATTTGTTTTGCCTTTTACCTCATCAGTATTATATTGTTTTGTTTTTGTTGATTTCACTTTAAGTTGTCTTTTTAAAAGGTTTTTTACAATAAGGATTCGGCTGTTTATATATCTCACTCATTTTAGTTTTAAACTCTGTTACCTCATTATGCTTGATGATATATTTTAGTCGTCAACAATATCCTTATATTATTCATTTAGTTTTTAATCCTTTTTATACCTTTTTATGGTTTCAAAAATATTAAAATATTTCAGCCCGCTGTTCGTCTTTTTATAACCGTTGAACATGATTCAAATTCGCCTGTGTTAATTTTAACTGCTTGTTTTCGATTTTTAATATCAGGCAATTATAATTTTTAATATCAGACAAATTATATATTCTTCCCCCCACTATTCTATTATATCTCTCGTTTCGGTATTCATTTTCGGAAGGAATTATTGTGCGTGATTTTCTCTATCAGACTTATAATATGATTCTTGAAAGGCTCAGGTATGCTGAAGCCAAGAACACGATTATTTTAACGCTTCTCGGCGTTTTGATTATCGGCGCTTTCCGTATTTATGATGAAACGCCGGCCCGCCCGCTGATTGCAACAATTTATTTTTGGTGCTTTTTGTTCTTTTCTGTGTTGGCGATTGTGACGGCTTTGACGTCTTTTATGCCGAATATCAAGCTTCAGTACCTTTACAAAACAAAAGATCCGCTTCCGTCAGACAGTCTGATTTATTATGAACACGTCGCTAAATTTGATGAAGCCAAACAATATGTTGCAGCCATCAACAATGTCTATTATAATAGTGAAGCTGTTCCCGGAAATTTAGATTATGATTTGGCGGCTCAAATCATTCTTAACTCGCGATCCGTTTATCGAAAATCCGTTCTTTCCTATTACGCGATTGTTTTTACGGTCTGTGCGATATTGACGCCGGTAATCGGTGGTCTTTATCTGCTTTTCTCCCGGTATTTCTACTGGAGCGACAAAGACGGCAGAGCAAAAATTAAATTCGGAAGACGTAAAGTTGTCAAGGAAGAAATTAAAGAAATCCGGAACAGCCCGTTCCACGATTTCAGCAAATATTTCCTCCCGCATTTGCCCAAGAAAGGGGTTCGTAAAATTCAGCCTGAAGGTCAAAAGAAAAATAAAGAATAAAACGGATGAAAAAGAAAACAAAAAAATTAATAAAAATTCATTTTTTTATTTTGTTTCTTTTTTTTGATTTGTTGATTTATTTTTTGATTTTGCTTTCATTTTCCCTCTTTTCCGGGGAACATCTTTAAATACAACTTATTCTATTTTCGGTTCGTCTTACTTATTAACAAGTCGGATTTTTCCGCTTGTCTAATATTAATCCGGTGAGAACTCGTAGGAACAACATAAGTGTCAGGGCCAATTCTCTGAATGCCCGATTTGCTTTCTTCTGAAAGCGAAAACACGGAAATGTTATCATTAATATTTTTCGTTGTCGATGTTGTGGATGGATTAAATTAGATGATAATCGATGTGAGCTGCCGATGCAGCGCTCATTTATGCATCTGATTCATAAGTGTAATATAATAGTCGGACTGAAGCGTCAGACCGGGGGCCTAAGATGTTGCCGCCCGAGCGCTCTTTACTATTCTCTGTTACTTTAATCAGCGATGCTTATTCGATTCTAAATCTTTTCCATAGCCTCTGACCTGTTGTTTTTGCTCCCGGTACAATTCGACAGTACAAACCATTAGGAGTCAAATAAATGTCAAGCATACACAGACCTGACAGAGGTTCACGCGCTTACAGCCCTCGCAAGAGAGCAAAGAGCCACATCCCCAGATTCAGATCCTGGCCGGAGGCCTCTGGTGAGCCCAAATTACAGGCATTTGCAGGATACAAAGCAGGTATGACTCATGTCATTATGATCGATGACATCAAGAACAGTCTTACCAACGGCGCAGAAATCTCGGTTCCGGTAACAATTATCGAAACCCCCGCAATCCATGTTGCCGCTATCCGCGCGTACGTGAAAAACACATACGGCGAAGTCGCAGCAGCAGAAGCCTGGACAACTACTCTTGAGCCGGAATTGGCACGCAGATTACGTGTCCCCAAGACCGACAAGAGCAGTGACGCATTCGCAAAGATCGAAGAACTCATTGCAAGCGGCGAAGTGACTGACATCCGTGTCATCACATACACACAGCCCAAAGCAATCGCAAGTCTCCCCAAAAAGGTTCCCGATGTCATGGAAACAGGCATCAGCGGTACTGACATGAGCGCTAAGTTCGAATACGCCAAATCCATTCTCGGCACGGAAATCAAATTCACCGATGTCTTTAAGAACGGCGCAATTGTCGACACGGCAGCCATCACAACCGGTAAAGGAACTCAGGGTCCCGTCAAAAGATGGGGTATTTCCCTCATGAAAGGAAAACACTCCAGACAGGGCAGTTTGAGACAGATCGGTACACTCGGTCCGTTCCGCCCCGCACACGTGCAGTGGCAAGTTCCCGCAATGGGTCAGACCGGCTACCACCAGAGAACCGAATACAACAAACGCATTTTGAAGGTCGGCGAAGACGGTGCAGAAATTACACCCGCAGGCGGCATTATCAATTACGGTCTTGTCAGCGGCGAATACATCCTTATCAAAGGAAGCGTTCCCGGACCTGCCAGAAGATTGATTCGCATCAGAGACCCGATCAGATACAAGAAAGCACAGCCCGGCGAACCGCAAATCGTTCACATCAGTGTGCAGTCTCAGCAGGGGTGAAATAAATGGCAACAGCAAAAATTTTAGATTTATCAGGCAAGCCGGTCGGCGAAGTTGAACTTCCGACAGTCTTCTCCGAAGATTTCCGCCCGGACCTTATCAAGAAAGCCGTTTTGGCCGCTCAGGCAAACAGAAGACACCCGTACGGTCCCACACTTTACGCCGGTATGCAGACCTCTGCAACAGGCTGGGGTTCCGGTCGCGGCGCTTCTCACGTCCCGAGAATTGTCAACGGCTCCCGTGCAGCACGTATCCCCCACGCAAAGGGAGGTCGCCGTGCCCACCCGCCAAAACCCGAAACGGATTACTCCGAAAAAGTCAACAAAAAGGAAAAACGCATGGCCGTCAGATCCGCAATCGCAGCAACCTGCAATGAAGATCTTGTCGTCACACGCGGTCACATCTTCATGGCTGAAGAACTCCCGATTGTTGCCGACAACGCTTTTGAAGCACTTTCCAAAACAAAAGATGTCGTTTCTTTCTTTGAAGCCATCGGCGTCTACGACGACGTTATCCGCGCAAAAGAAGGCCGTACAATCCGTGCCGGCCGCGGTAAGATGAGAGGAAGAAAATACAAGAACAGAAAAAGCCTTTTGGTCGTCACCGGCCCCAACGCAGCTGTCTCTAAAGCCGCCAGAAACCTGTCCGGCGTTGACATTGCAACCGTTGCGGAACTCAATGCAGAGCTTCTCGCCCCCGGTACACACGCAGGCCGTTTAACCGTCTGGACCAAAGCAGCAATTGACCAACTTTCAGAAAAGGAAGGTGTTTTGGAATGATGTCCGTTAAATATCCGTTCATTACAGAAAAGGCCATGCTCCACATGGAAGACAGTAAACTTCAGGTCATCGTCGACTTCCGTGCCAACAAGCACCAAATCAAAGCCGACATGGAAGAGCTTTACGGTTTTAAGGTCACAAGCGTCAGAACCATGACCACCATGAAAGGACAGAAAAAAGCAATCATCACGTTCGAAAAGCCGGATGCAGCACACGAAATTGCGACCAGGCTCGGATTGGCATAAGGTGGTATAAATGGGTAAACGAATTATCGCACAGAGAAGAGGTAAAGGAAGCCCGACTTTCCGCGCACCTTCTCATAAATTTAAAGCAGAATTAATGCACCCCGTGACAGCTGCCGGCGTTACTTTAAACGGTACTGTCATTGATGTTGAACACGACCCCGCAAGAGCCGCACCCATTGTCAAAGTCTTCTTTGATAACGGTGAATCTCAGCTTCTCATTGCCTGCGAAGGCATGTCTGTCGGTCAGGCAGTTGCCTGCGGCCCCGAAGCTGAAGTTAAGGCCGGTAACATCCTCCCGCTCGGAAAGATCCCCGAGGGTGTTTTGGTCTGCAACATCGAAGGAAAGCCCCACGACGGCGGCAAATTCACAAGATCCTCCGGAACTTATGCAACCGTTGTCGCTCACGAAGAAAACAGAACATCCGTTCAGATGCCTTCCGGTGTGTTGAAATGGTTCAACCCCGAATGCCGTGCATTGATCGGTGTGGTTGCAGGCGGCGGACGTGTTGAAAAACCGTTCCTTAAAGCCGGTAAAAAATTCCACAAAATGAAAGTTCGCGCAACAAGATTCCCGCGTGTCAGAGGTGTCGCTATGAACCCGAGAGACCACCCGTTCGGTGGCGGTAACAGACAGCACCCCACTCGCTCTACAACAGTCAGCAGAAACGCACCCCCGGGAGCCAAAGTCGGTCACATCGCCGCACGCAGAACCGGAAAGAAACGTTAAGGTGATATTATGGCAGCAAAAAAATCAGGATCATCAAGATTACCGAAGCGTAAGGGTGAGTTTACTTACCGCGGAAAAACCATTGCTGAGCTTCAGGCTTTAAGCATTGAGGAATTCGCAGAACTTCTCCCTTCACGCGAGAGAAGAACAATTAAAAGAGGTTTCACGGAAGTCCAAAAGAAAGCCCTTGCGGACATGCGTGAAGGAAAGACAGTCAGAACCCACACCCGTGGTATGATTATCTTACCGGAAATGGTTGGCAAAGTTGTCTCTGTCTATGACGGCAAAAAGTTCGTCGACATTGAAATCCAGCCGGAAATGGTCGCACATCGCTTCGGCGAATTCGCTCCGACAAGACACAGAGTGTCCCACGGCAGCGCCGGTGTTGGTGCAACGCGTTCCAGTAAATTCGTTCCGTTGAAGTGAGGTGTGAAAATGGGAAGACTTAACTATTCAGTGAAAGCCGATCCGGAGACAACCTCCAGAGCAACGGCATCAGAACTCCACATCTCTTTTAAGAAAACAAGAGAAATCTGCCACTTCATTCAGGGAATGAGATTGCCCCAGGCACAAGCATACCTGAACGATGTCGTGGTCATGAAAAAGGCAGTTCCGTTCAAGAGACACACAGACGGCTCCGGTCACAAGAAAGGACCGATGGCAAACGGTAAATACCCCGTTAACGCCTCCGTTGAAGTCTTGAAAGTCTTGAGAAACGCGGAAAGCAACGCCGAATACAAAGGACTCGAACCCTCCCGCATGTTTGTCAAAAGCATTCGTGCCAACAGAGGAAGAGTTATTCGCGGATATTTCCCCAGAGCTCGCGGACGCGCCTCCCCGAAGAACACCACTACGGTGAACATTGAAATCATTTTGAGCGAGGTGCTCTAATGGCAGTTGAGAAAAAATTCGTGAAAGACGGTTATACCAAAGCTTCTTTGGATGAACATTTCGCAAAGCAGCTCGGTAGATCCGGCTACGGCGGAATGAACATGAGCAGAACACCGCTCGGCACACAGATTACGATCTATTCCGAAAAACCCGGTATGGTTATCGGAAAAGCCGGTAAAGTGATTCGTAAGCTCACACAGGACGTTGTTGACATTTATGGTGTTGACAACCCCCAAATTGACGCTCAGGAAGTTAAAAAATCCGAGCTCAATGCACAGATTATGGCCAACCGCTTGGCTTCCTCAATTGAAAGAGGATGGTACTTCAGAAAAGCCGGTACCAACACCATCCGCGCCGTTATGGCAGCAGGTGCACTCGGCTGTGAAGTTATCATTTCCGGTAAATTGACAGGTGCCCGTGCCAGAACCGAAAAATTCATTGACGGATACGTGAAGCACTCCGGTCACCCGGCAGAGCAGATCGTTGACACCGGCTACGCCGTTGCCGTCAAGAAACTCGGTACGCTCGGCTGCCGTGTTAAGATCGTCCAGCCCGGTGCAGTTTTGCCTGACGCTTTCAAAATGAAAGAAGGCGTTGTCGCAGCACCCGAAGCTGACGATACTGTTGCCGCCGCTGAAACCGTTGCCGCACCCGCTGCAGCATCTGAAGCAGCAGCAACCGAGACCGCAACAGAAGGCGCAGCATGCGAACCTGAAACAATTGTGGTTGAAGAAGTGACTGTCACAGAAGTCGTCAACGAAGAAGGCACAGTTGAAGCCGTCGAAGTTGTCGAAACAGTGACTGAAGTTGAAGTTTGCGCTGAAGGCGACGCCGGAAACGACGATGAAATCGTTGTTGAAGATTCCGACATCAACGAAATCAGAAGATTGGTTGACGGCGTTTGGCAGCACAAACACAATGAATACGACTACTGGCACCCGATGGCCCGCGTTCACAAGGAGGCTAAGAAATAATGGCAATCTTAAGAACCAGCGACATCCGCAAGATGTCAGCAGACGAAAGAATTGACGAAATCAAAAAGTTGAACGACGAATTGATCCGCGAACGTGCTTTGACTTCCGCCGGCGGCGCTCCCGAAAACCCGGGACGTATCGGTGAAATTAAGAGAACGATTGCACGCATCAAGACGATTCAAGTTGAGATGAAAGATAATTCATAACGAATGACACAAATTGAGATCACACCTGCAGAGTTGCCCTATCACGAATTGATTGGGCTTCTCGTTAAGGTGGACAGTTCTTGCGACCCGACATTAAACGGTCTTTCCGGCCGCGTCATTGACGAAACTCGAAATACGATTAAAATTGAAACCTCTCAAGGCTTCATTAAGATTGTTCCTAAGGCAGGAACAGTATTCGTATTTACGATTCCGGAAAGGATCTCTCAAACAGGCCGTAACATATCCGTAAAAATCGATGGAAACATCACGCTCTCACAACCCCAAAATCGGATTAAGAACTTAAAGAAATCAAGAAAATGAGGCTAATTTATGGCAAGAGATATTGGATTAGACGTTCCGGAACCCACAAAGGAATGCGATGACGTCCACTGCCCGTTCCACGGCAAGCTCCCCGTCAGAGGACAAATCCTCGTCGGCACCGTCGTCAGCATTAAAATGGACAAATCCGTCGTTATTGAAAGAAGTTATGAAAAAATGGTACCCAAGTACCAGAGATATGAAAAGCGCCGCACAATCATGCACGCACACAACCCCCATTGCTTAAACGCAAAACTCGGCGATGTTGTGACGATTGCAGAGTGCCGCCCGATCAGTAAGACAAAATCATTTGTCGTTGTCAAAGTTGAGGAGGTCAAAGAATGAAAGCCATTCGCTCAAACATTCCGAGAGCCTTAAACGCAGGCGCACGCATTGACTGCGTTGACAACACAGGTGCAAAAGTCCTTCAGATTATCTCCGTTAAGAAATACCGTGGTGTCAAAAACAGATACCCGTGTGCCGGTGTCGGCGACTTGTGCGTTGTTTCCGTTAAGAAAGGAACGCCTGAGATGAGAAAGCAAATCTTCCTCGCTGTCGTCGTCCGCCAAAAGAAGGAAATCAGAAGACCTGACGGCATCCGCATTACCTTCGAAGACAATGCAATGGTTCTCGTCGATGATTCAGGTGTTCCGAAAGGCACTGACATTAAAGGACCGGTTGCCAGAGAAGTTGCAGAACGTTTCCCGAAAGTCGGTACAACCGCTTCTATTGTTGTCTGAGGTGAATCAATATGTTTAAAACATCCAAACAACCCAGAAAACAAAGAAAGGCAAGATACAACGCCCCGCTTCACATGAGGCAAAAATTCATGGGCGCTCGCCTTAACAGCGACTTGTCCGTCAAATACAACACCCGCTCTGCCCACGTTATTGTCGGTGACACTGTTACCGTCATGCGCGGCGACTACAAAGGTGTTTCCGGAAAGGTTGAGAAAGTCGATCTCCAAACAGGTACAATCCACGTCTCCGGTGTCGTCTCCACGAAAGTGAACGGCGAAGAAGTCCCCAGACCGATTTACCCGTCTGTTGTGATGATCACAAAACTCGAACTGAAAGACAAAACGCGCGAAGCACGCATTCGCGGAAAGGAGTGAGTTAAATGCACCAAAAAAGAATGTCAATGCCGACCAGCTGGAGAGTCCCGAAAAAGACCAACAAATGGATTACGGCAACAAGCCCCGGTCCGCACAACAAAGATTCAAGCCTTCCGCTCGTCGTTATCTTAAGAGATATGCTTAAGATCGTTGACAATGCCAAAGAAGCAAAGCAGATCCTTTTGGAAAAGAAGGTTCTCGTCGACGGTATTGCCCGCAAGAGCTTGAAGTTCCCTGTCGGTCTTTTCGATGTTATCGCAATCCCGGCAAACAATCAGTATTATCGTATGTTGCAGGACTCCAAAGGACGTCTCTATCTCAACACAATTGATGAAGAACGCGCCAAATTTAAGGTCTGCAAAATATTGAACAAGACCACCGTGAAGGGCGGCAAAACACAGCTCAACCTTCATGACGGTACCAACATCCTCGCGTCTGAAGACTACAAAACCAAAGACACGATTAAAATTTCACTTCCGGACAAAGCAATTCTCCAGAAGTTGGAATACAAAGTCGGTAACCTCGCCATGATCACAGGCGGCCGTCACAGCGGTATGGTCGGAACGCTCAAAGAAATCAACATCATCAAAAGTTCCAAGAACAACGTGGTGACGATTTCCGGAACAGATTCAGAAATTGAAACCATCGAAAACTATGTTTTCGTAATCGGTGAAGACAAACCAGTGATTAAGTTAGGAGAATAAATATGACAAATATTATGAGAACTCCTGTCATTGAAAAAGTCGTTGTCCATATGGGTGTCGGCGAAAGCGGTCAGCACCTCGTCGATGCAGAAAACATACTTGCGGAAATCACCGGACAGACAGTCGTTCGCGCATTTGCTAAAATGACTGCACCTGCATTCGGTATCAGAAAGAAAGAGCCGATCGGCTGTAAAGTGACTTTAAGAGGCGAAAACGCGGAAAACTTCCTCACAACCTCTTTAGACATTGTCGAAAAAACTCTCAGAAACTCCCAGTTCGATATCAACGGAAACGTTTCCTTTGGTATTGAAGAACACACGGATTTCCCCGGTATGAAATATGATCCTAACATCGGCGTTTTCGGTATGGACGTCGTCGTCGTCCTTAAAAGACCCGGTGACAGAATCAGTAAGAGACGCATCGAAAAGAGAAAAGTCCCTGCCGGACACAAAATGAACAAGGAAGACGCAATTGCTTTCTTGACGGAAAACTACGGTGTGGAGGTCGTTTAAAATGGTACAAACGAAAAAGAGTTTCGGAAGAGGTGCCAATGAGTGCAAGCGCTGCGGTCGCAAGCAATCACTCGTTCGCAAATACGGCATTTACTTATGCAGGCACTGCTTCAGAGAAGTTGCCCCGAAGATGGGCTTTAACAAATACAGCTGAGGTGACAAGATATGGTATTATTTGATCCCTTGGCAGATGCATTATCTGTGATTAAGAACGCGGAAGCTGTCGGCAAGACATCCTGTGTCATTCGCCCCGCTTCCAAAGTTATCGGTAATGTTTTGAACGTTATGAAAGAAGGCGGCTACCTTGAGTCTTTCGAATTTGTCGAAGACGGTAAAGCCGGTGTTTTCGAAGTTAAGTTGGCCGGTGCCATTAACGACTGCGGTGCAATCAAGCCCCGTTACTCTTTGGCCCTTGACGACTTCGAAAAGTGGGAAAAGAGATACTTGCCCGCAAAGAACTTCGGCGTTCTTGTATTGACCACGTCCAAAGGTGTCTTGTCACACCACGAAGCACGTGAACAAAATGTCGGCGGAAAGCTGCTCGCCTATGTCTATTAAGGGGGAAACTGAAAAATGGCAAAAGAAATTTCCAGATCCGTTGAAGTTCCCGCAGGCGTTACTGTCACATACGACAACCGTATCGTGACCGTGAAAGGCCCCAAAGGCGAGAATACAAAGGAATTGTATTACCCCGGCATCGTGATTACACTCAACGAAGGCGAAGTCGTCGTTGACTCTGATATCATGCGCAAGAACTACAAGGCAATGGCCGGTACATACGCTTCTCACATCCGCAACATGATTAAAGGTGTGACGGAAGGCTTTGAGTACAAGATGAACATCGTTTACTCACACTTCCCGATGCAGACAAAAGTCGAAGGCAAAACCTTCGTCATCAGCAATTTCCTTGGAGAAAAGAAACCCCGTGTCGCAAAGATTGTCGGTAACACAACCGTCAAGATCAGCGGCAACAGCGTTGTGGTTTCCGGTGTCTGCAAGGAAGATGTCGGCCAGACAACGGCAAACATCGAACAGAAAACCAAAATCAAGAGATTTGACCCGCGTGTTTTCCAGGACGGAATTTATGTGGTGGAGAAATAAAGGTGATTTAAATGACAGAAGAAAACATTCAAGAAACTGTTGAAAACGTCAATGCTGACGCACCCGCTGTCTCAACCAATTTGCTTGATGCGGATCCTGAAATCAGACGTTTGTTCAAAGTCAGAAAAGTTCAGAAAGGCAAGAAACCGTCTTTCCACAAACAGAACCACCACAAGTTCAAGAGATTGACAAAAGCATGGAGACGCCCGCGCGGTCTTCAGAGCAAACAGCGCCGCGGTTACCTCGGTAAAGGCGCTATCGCAACTGTCGGTTACGGCAGCCCGGTCTTGACCAAAGGCTTGCACCCGTCCGGTTACGATGAAATCTTGGTTTACAACGTGGACGATCTTGTTCTTGTTGACCCCGAATACGAAGCTGTCAGAATCGGCGGCACTGTCGGCGGCAAGAAAAAGGCGGCAATTGTTGCCAAAGCCAAAGAATTCAATATCAAGGTCTTGAACCCGGGAAAGGAGGAGTAAAATCATGGCAAATTTGAAAAACCAGAGAAGAATGGCCTCCCAGGTCCTTGACTGCGGTCTTGACCGCGTTTGGCTCGACCCGGCTAAAATGGACGAAATCGCTCAAGCCATCACCCGTGAAGACATTCGCGGTTTGATTGCAGAAGGCACGATTAAAGCCAAGAAAGTCAAAGGTGTCAGCCGCGGACGTGCAAGACTTGTCGCTGAAAAGCGCAAGTACGGTCACAGAAAAGGCCCCGGTTCCAGAAAAGGTAAGAAAGGCGCCAGAACATACAGCAAAGGCTTGTGGATGAAGAAAATCCGCGCACTCAGAAGAAGACTTAAAGAGATGCGTGCTGATGAATCCATCGACAGAACCACCTACTGTAAATTCTACAGAAAGGCAAAAGGCGGCGAATTCAGAAACGTCGCTCACCTTGAAGCCCACCTTAAAGTTGAAGAATAATTCTGAAAATGTGTCTTTTGACACATTTTTCATTCTCTTTTTTTGAAATTTTGATTTTTAGATGAGCGGTAGCTTTGCTTTGTTCTCTTATTTGTTAATATTGTTGTGATAAAAAGAAAGCATGATGATGAAGAATAAATGAAGAAGGGTCAAAAATAATATTGAAATTGATTTGCTCGGCAATATCTGAAACGGATATTGCCGATTTCATTCATCTGTTATTCTTTTCTTTTTATCAAAACAGAACCGACCAAAACGGCGGCAACGGCAAAGAATATTCCGAATCCGGGCGTTTCAGGATCTCCGTATTTCTTTAACTTTTGGTCATAAACAGCGACCAGGTAATCTGCATATTCGACGGAAGTTTCGACATATGTCTTGTCATATTCGTAATCTTCTGTCATGGCTTCGACCAAGTTGTCAATATGGGCTAATTCTCTTTCTCTGCCATTTTCCCATGAATATCTGTCTGAGTTATACCCCATCGTGTTGCCTAAGTCATAATATACATTAACCTGTTTCCGATACTCTTTCATATTCTCCAAAAAAGTTTCAGTAAGTGTTATGAACTCTTTTTTTAATGCAACGACAATAACAGCATTTTCATAAGATGTTTCGCCTGCGTTAATTTTCTTGGCAACATCCACTTGTTTATCTCGACAGGCACTTAAATCACTGTATGTTTCTTTCATCACTTCTGTTATGGTAAGATAATTATCCATTTTTGTCGTGTTGTTCATAACTTTTATGGATTCTTTTATCGTTTTGATGTTCTCATTCATTATTCCTTCTCGGGTCTTGTAATACGTAGAGTCCATTTCATAAGATTCAATCCATTCCTGGGAGTAACCGCCAAAAAAAATATAGTGAGTCAAAGCAATTTTTTCAACAATTTCTTTATCTTTAACTACTTTTCCGGTTTCCGCATCAATAATGATAACACCATTTGTATAATTGGCATCATCGGCAGGTTTGTAATCCACAAGATAATAGGGAGAGTTCAGATATGTATACGGACCGTAGATATCTTTACTTTCATTTTGTTCTTTATATTTAAGTGCGGTTTGTTCCGCTTCATCGGTACTTATTAAACAGGCGGCAGGTGTCAACAATAACATGAAAATTGCGGCCATTGTCAATATTTTTAATATTTTATTCATCTATAAACCCCTCCGGTAAACCTTAATCGGCATACATTTAATGTCTTTTATTTTTATATATTTGCTGCTTCCTAAATTTTATATGTCATTCTTGGGTGGCTTATTACTTCTTTCATTATATTGTTCTTTCTTCTGCCACCGTTTTTAAATCTATTCTTTTCTGACTTTGTATAGTTTTATTAAACCTATTTATTTTACATAATTTATACATACTTTTTTAAAATATAGATAATATGTCGATTAAATTTATATTAAATCTCTGATATTATCGCCTTGTTAAATTCGTATATTCAAAGAATTTCGAATTTTATGGAAAATATGACAGGGTTATTATGAAAAACAAAAAAATCGTTTTGGTGGTATTTGCAGTATTTTATTTTATTTTAGTCGGCATCGCATCCGCAGAACCGGTTCAAATCGAATCCGTTTCTGATTTGGATTTAATTCGCGGAAATCTCGCCGGTGATTTTATTCTGGAAGAGAATCTGACACTTGATTTTTCAAACGAAGAAGATAAAATATGGATATCAATCGGTAATTATGAAACACCTTTTACCGGAAAATTTGACGGAAATAATAAAACAATTACAATTTTGAATCATGCCGACGGGCTTGATTCTGATGCTGATGTTGTGACATTCGCCGTTCAAAAAAGCGGCGTCGCGTTGGACAATGATGAATTCGACGGTCAAGGTTTGTTCGGCAATGTCAAAAGCAACGGGGAAAATTCAGGAATTATTGAAAATTTGACCGTCATCGTTCAAAGTCATTTGTCAGGCGGCGGATCGGATAACCCGACAGGGGTTTTGGTCGGCTATTTGGGGTCTGACAAATCCGTTGAAACAGCGGTTATCAAAAACTGTTTTGTTTATTTGAAAGATCCCGCTGACTCTGAACCCAGGGCTGTCACTCCCTTTTCTGTTTCCGGAAAATATAAAGTCGGTGGCTTGGTCGGTGTCATTAATTCCGGCCGTGTTGAAAAAAGCGGTTCGGAAATTCATGTCAACGTTGAAAAGAATTCTGTCGGCGGTCTCGTCGGCTATGTTTTTGACGGGTCTGTTTCTGAATGTTACGCAACAGGCGATGTCACCGTCCTGGGGGAGGGGATATATGATGGAAATGCCGGCGGTTTGATTGGTGAATCCGAATCCGGAACTTTTTCCGAATGCTATGCGACAGGTTTTGTCCGTTCCAATATGAACGCCGGCGGATTCCTCGGTCATGTTTCGGGAGACACTGAAATTCGTGATGTTTATGCAACCGGCGATGTCGAATCCGATCTCACAAGCGCAGGCGGACTTGTCGGTTTCGTTGGGAAATACCAGACGCTTTCAATCAAAAACAGTTATGCATAGGGATTGTCTCTGTACGACGTTCTTAATGAAGAACTGACCGGCGGGGGATTAGTCGGCAATCTTGAAGGCAATGTCATCAGTACAGACAGTTTCTATTACAAAAGAACCGGCCTCGATTATTTTGATCATTACGGAACCGGCTTGGATGTCGAAACATTGGACGATTATGAAACTTATGTGACAGGAGAAGGCAGTTTCGTTTCAGAATCCTGGGATATTTCCGAGTCACCGAATTCTGATTATACATGGTATATCATCGACGATGAGATTTGTCCGAAATTGTTCGGCATCGGCGAGGGCAAACCGAAAGATGACGGCGATGGCGGTGACGGCGGTGACGGCGATGGCGGTGACGGCGATGGTGGTGACGGCGATGGCGGTGACGGCGATGGCGGTGACGGCGATGGCGGTGACGGCGACGGTGGTGACGGCGATGGCGGTGACGGCGATGGCGGTGACGGCGATGGTGACGGCGATGGCGGTGACGGCGATGGCGGTGATGGTGGTGATGGTGGTGACGGCGATGGTGGTGACGGCGATGGTGATGACGGCGATGGTAGTGACGGTGATGGTGGCGAAATCGTCGATAACGGCAGGAGTGATAATGGCGGAGGATTCGGCAACGCCGTCATCCGAGACAATATTCCTGTTTCCGACACATCAGGTGCTGTCGAAGAAGTCAAAACAAATGAGTCTCCGGCCGGCTATTACACCGCCGGTCCTGAACAGAAATCTATGGCGTGGTCTGTTCTCGGTTTATTTGCCCTCAGTATCTCTTCTTTCATTGTTGTGAGAAGAAGGGATGAAGAGGATGACGATAATGACACAATGGGTTAATGTGTCAACACAATCCGATCGGATTGTCCAATCGGATTGACTGTATACAAAAAGGGTGAAACATGTAAGGGAAATGTGTGGGTAAAAGAGTGTTTTGTTCCGGATTAAATATTCGGAATCAAAACACTCCCATCAAAAAAGGAACGATCTGTCGCAGATATCGTTTTTGGTTTCGTTTTTTGGTTGTTTGCGTTTTTGATTTTTCGTTTTTGATTCGATTTTGGTTCGTTTTTTGGTTCGTTTTTTGGTGTGTGTTTCGTTTTTGGGATTTTAGGGGTGGTGACCCTATTCGTTTTTGTGGTGTATGGTGGTTTGCGACTTCCGTTTTTGTTCCTTTTTTGTAATCATATTGCCTGTAAAAGCAACAGATATATCATCTTAATTTTTTGATTCGTTTTCAAAAAGTCTAAACAGTTCGAATATAATATCCTGCAAATTGCTTGATCTGCAGTAAATAAAACTGCTTCCCGGCGCGATAATCTCGCCGACGAATGCTCCTGCTTGTTCATCAGCCGTTGCATTTCCTTCCGCGCTGTTGTTCGTGATGACAGACGCGCCTGCAACTGTTCCGACGAAACCGCCGGCAGCGACATCCGCATTCACGTTTCCGACACACGAACTGTTTGATACAAACGCTTCCTTCGTCATTCCGATCAGGCCGCCGGCAGCAGCACAAGCCGAAACATCCGCTTGAGAGGTGCAGTTATCAATCATTCCGGAATCAACCATTCCGATCAAACCGCCGGCTCCTGTGTTTGAATAAATCATTCCGGTTCCGCGCATCGCTTTATAAACGCGGCAGTCTGTAATTTCTGTTTTTTCACCGGAAACAAAGCCGGCTAAAGGCCCTGTCGGCAAAACATTGAATTCCGAATCGGATTCCGCTCCCGGATTTTCTGTTGTCATGTTGCAGATGATTAAGCAAATATTTTTGATGTTTGCATTTTCAATATTGCCGAATAATCCGAAACCGTCAAAAGCAAAATTATTTTGTTTTTCGTTTCCGTTTTGTTTTTCGTTTCCGTTTTGTTTTTCATTCTGTTTTTCGTTTTGTTCTTCATTTTGTTTTTCGTTTTGTTCTTCATTTCGATTTTCATTTACGAGTGTGATGTCTTTACAAAATGTAATGGATTTATTGTTCCCGTCAAAAGTACCTGTAAACGGATAATCGTTGCATCCGATTGAATTCCAAACCGCATCCCGAATCGTAATATTTTCGGCAAGCGTATAGGAATCATTCAAACCGAACTCTCCCGTCCCGATTCTTTTCAAATCGTCTTCTGTTTCAATAACATGTTCAGCCGCGCAGGCAACAGATGTCAGCAATAAAATTGCAATTGCGGCAAACAGTATCTGAATCGTTTTTATTTTCATCGTTTTGTCTCTTTCCGTTTTTTACGATGGTTTAATACCGGTTATGCGGTGCTCAAATCTCTCTGACCGCCCTCATCACACCGATTCACATTGTTTTTCTTTGTCCGGGACAAGGGGTGTCATGTAAAGCGTGCGGTTTGAGGTGTGCGGTTTGAGTTGCGTGGTGTGAAGTGTGAGGCGCATCAAGTCGGTGAGCCAATACACTTATTGGTGAACCAATACCATGATTGTTCTGCCAATTCACTCATAATGAGCCGTAATTTTACAGTTTGTTTCGTTTTTTAGAATCAAATTTCATCTGTAATTGATGTTCCGGATTCATTCATTCCGACGTTTTTGATTTTTTTAGAGAATGAACAACTCGGAAGTGTTTTCGATTATTCTTCGAAAACAAACAATTTTCTATTCGTGTTCGCCTTTATATAATTTTTTTAGCGGAATATGCCACTAATTATGGAAAAATAGAAAAAGGTGTAAAAGTAGAAAAAGGTATAAAAATAGAAAGGTTTTAAAACACAGGAAATCTAAAAAAATCAAAAATGAAGCCGTATTTTTCTGTTTTTCAGTTCATTTATGGTGTCGTCTTTCGTTTTTCAATTCATTTAAGCCGTTTTCTTCAGTTTTTCAGTTCATTTTAGTCTTCTTCTTCCGCCTTTCAGTTCATTTCGGGTTTTGCCAGAAACCTTATATACTCAAAACCTGTATTACCAAATCCTTTCACAGGACATCTTTTGCGGTTCAATTATTATTGAACATTTATGCACTGTGAATTTCTGTTTCATTAAGCGATTAATGAGCAGCCGAATTAATGTTTCATTTCTTGTGATTCTTAGTTCATTTTTAATTTAGATTCTATTAAAATTAATACAAAATAGTTGAGGAGCTAGTTATGGCAACAGGACCAAGATATAAGGTTCCCATGAGAAGAAGAAGAGAGGGTCGTACCAACTACCACTCCCGTCTCGCACTCCTTCTCTCCAAAGAGGACCGCGTTGTCGTGCGCAAAAGCACACGCAATGTACAGATACAGCTTATAGCCCCAACACCGATCGGCGATGTCACATATTCTTCTGCCATCTCAACCGAACTCGGTAAATACGGCTACAGCGGACCGACAGGAAACACAACCGCAGCATACTTAACCGGTTTGCTTTTCGGACTCAGAACCCTTAAGAACGGTTATGAATACGGCATTCTTGATATCGGACTTCATGCATCCACTTCCGGATCACGCGTTTACGCAGCTTTAAAAGGCATCGTTGACGCCGGCTTTGAAATCCCCCACGATGAATCCATTTTCCCGTCCGATGAACGCATTCGCGGTGAAGTCGCGGCAGAATACAACGGCTCTGACTTGCCGGCACAGTTCGACGCTGCAGTCGAGAAAATCAAAGCGGAGTTCAAGTGAGAAACATGGCTTACAATGAAGACGAATGGGTCCCGAAGACAAGACTCGGAAAGCTTGTCGCAGAAGGACAAATTACAACAATGGAAGACGCTCTCAAATCCCGTTATCCTTTAAGAGAACCCCAAATCGTGGACGCGCTCTTGCCGGGACTTGAAGACGAAGTTCTTGACATTAATATGGTTCAGAGAATGACTGACTCCGGCAGACGTGTTAAGTTCAGAGCAACCGTTATCGTCGGAAACGGCGACGGTTATGTCGGTATCGGTCAGGGTAAAGATGTTCAGGTCGGAAACGCCATCAAAAAGGCAATCGACGCTGCAAAATTAAACATCACGCACATCAAACGCGGCTGCGGTTCTTGGGAATGCGCCTGCGGAAAAGAACACACTGTTCCCTTTGAAGCCACAGGCAAGATCGGCAGTGTCGTTGTGACATTGGTTCCCGCACCCAGAGGTCTCGGCCTCGCTGCCGGAAGCACTGCCAGAAAAGTGCTTGAGAAAGCAGGTATCAAAGACATCTGGACCCAGACTTCCGGAACCACCCGTACAACGCTCAACTTTGCCAAAGCAACTTTTGAAGCGTTAAACAACGTCAACACAATGCGCATGCCTAAGAAGGGCAACGGAGGTGTCTGATTATGTACGCAGTTATCAGAGTCAGAGGATCAGTCGCAGTCAGAGAATCAATTGCGGACACACTTAAAATGCTCCGTCTCCACAAAGTGAATCACTGCGTTTTTCTTCCGGAAAACGATGTTTACAAAGGCATGATCCAGAAATCCAAAGACTATATCGCATATGGTACAGTCAACGCGGAAACTGTTGCGGAAATCTTTGAAACCCGTGGCAGACTCGAAGGCGGCGAACGCTTAACCGACGCATACATTAAGGAAACAACCCCTTACGCAACCATCAAAGAATTTGCAGAAGCATTCGTTGACGGAAAAATCGCAATTAAGGATGTTCCCGCAATGAAGCCGGTTTTCAGACTTCACCCGCCGAGAAAAGGACACGCAGGTTTGAAGAGAACCGTTCAACAGGGCGGCGTTCTCGGTAACCACGGCGAAGACATTGCAGTGCTTTTGCACAAAATGAGATAAGGTGGTTTTCATGGGACACATCAGAACTAAAAAATACAGAGGATCACGCACCTGCGGCGGCGGTACCCACAAGAACAGAAGAGGTGCCGGTAACCGCGGTGGTCGCGGACATGCGGGCGGTAACGCTCACCACTTCATCCGTGCCATGCGCGAAGGATACAGACCCGGTTACATCTACAAAGGATTTACCAGACCGGCTATCGTTGATACTCCGGTTTTCATCGTCAATGTCGGCGAATTGGATGAACTCGTTTCTTTCCTTCACGAAAATGAAGCGGATTATATCACAAAAGACGGCGACAAATTCGTTGTTGACCTTTATGATATCGGAATCGACAAAGTTCTCGGCAGCGGCCGTGTGACTAAAGCGATGATCGTTAAGGCTGAAATGTTCTCCGCATCTGCCCGCTCCAAGATTGAAGCAGCAGGCGGCGAATGTATCGAAGTCGGTTTTGACGACGAATTCGAAGAAGACGATTCAGAAGAAGCAGAAGAGTAAGCTTTTTGCTTCTCTTTTTCTTTATTTTTATTTCGTTTGATTCATTCGCTTCGTTCATATGATTGCTGTTTTGAGTCGTCATATGAATATTTGCATTTCAACAATACAAAAATATATTAATACTATTAATCGCTATCATTTTCATCTTTCATCTGTTTTACGGATGAATTTTTCACCCGCCGTTTGCGGTTGATTTGCTCAAATTTATCTAATATTTCACAATTACAAATTTAATTATCAAATGTATTCCGAAAATGCAGGGGTTGCTGAAGCTTCTTTTTGTGTTTTCGTGAAAGTCAGGTGTCAACAATGAGTTTCAGGAGTGTAATGGAGCCTATCTTTGCAAGGTTACCCGCTGTCGCCAGACCTGATAAACAAGTGTTGTTCAAAAATAAAATTATGTGGACGCTTGCGATTCTCGCGCTCTACTTTATTTTATCGAACATTCCCTTGTTTGGTATGTCGGCCGAATCGATTGACTTATTTGCGCATTATCGCGCGTTCTTCGCCGGTGCGACCGGATCATTAATCGTTCTCGGTATTGGTCCGATTGTGACGGCATCCATTATTCTGCAGCTTTTAGTCGGCGGTGACATTATCCACTTAGATTTGTCCGACCCGCGCGACCAATCTTACTTCCAAGGCGCTCAAAAGTTCCTTGTTTTCATTATGATTATTCTTGAGACGCTTCCTCAGCTTTTCGGTTACATTCAACCTGACGCCGGATTGGCTGCGGCACTCGGTGTCGATACGTGGGTGATTACTTTATTCTTGTTCATCCAGATTTGTATCGGCGGCGTTTTGATTATGTATATGGACGAAGTCGTTTCCAAATGGGGTATCGGCTCCGGTATCAGTTTGTTCATCGTTGCCGGTGTTTCACAGTCTATTGTGACCGGTTTGGTGAACTGGCTCCCCGGTACTGACGGATTTGCAATCGGTCTCATTCCGAAATGGGTCCAGTTGATTTCCAGCGGCGAACTCGGTTCCCTCTTCTCTTCGTTTGACGGTATACTCTACCTCTTGGTGAATGCCGGTATCTTGTCACTCATTTCAACGGTCATCATCTTCGTTGTTGTCGTTTACGTTGAGAGTGTCAGAATTGAAATTCCGCTTTCCCACACATCCGTTCGCGGTGCCCGCGGTAAATTCCCTGTGAAGTTGATTTACGCTTCCGTTTTGCCGATGATTTTGGTCCGCGCGCTTCAGGCAAACATTCAGTTAATCGGTGTTTTACTCGCCGGCAGAGGTATTACATTCCTCGGCGAATATTCCGGTTCAACGCCTGTTAACGGCATTATGTATTATCTCTCGGCAATCAACAGTCCGTCGGATTGGATTCCGTCTTTGGTTCAGTCCAATTACGCTTCCATGGGCTTTGACGCGCCCGCGCTTTGGCAGATCGGTCTTCACGTCGGTGTCGACGCTTTCCTGCTTGTTGCCGGCGGTATTATCTTTGCTCTCTTCTGGATTGAAACAACCGGAATGGGCGCTAAGCAAACGGCCAAAAAGATTTACAATTCCGGAATGCAGGTTCCCGGTTTCAGAAACAACATTGCATCCATTGAAAAGTATATGCAGCGTTACATCCCGAAAGTGACCATTATCGGCGGTGCGTTCATCGGTCTCTTGACTTTGTTCGCCAGTTTGCTCGGTACGGTCGGCAGCGCGGGCGGGACAGGTCTGCTTTTGACGGTCAGTATTGTCTACCGTTTGTACGAGGATCTCGCGTCTGAGCAGCTGATGGAAATGCATCCGATGCTTCGGTCGTTCCTCGGAAAAGAAGATTAATGTTTTAAGTTCAACTCAAAGACTTAGGCGAAATTCGCTTAAGTCTTTTTTTTGGTTTATGAATGTTCGGTATTGCCGACGCAAAACGGTCGCCGCGCGCGAACGGCACAGGTTTCTAAAAAATAAAACCGATATTCGTTTTCAAAATAATATATAAAATGCAGAAGCGATTCCTTTTCATTTTTTCATCAAATTCTGCTTTTTTCGTTTGTCGTTTTTTGTATTTTTCGTTATGGAATCCTTTTTATAACAAAAATGTTAATTTCTTTTACTTCTGATACAACAGATTTTAAACCATTTCTGAATTCAGTTTTATATTTTAGGTGATTTTATGGATATTATTTTATTCGGCCCTCCGGGCGCCGGTAAAGGGACTCAGGCACAAAAGCTCTCTCAAAAATACGGTATTCCTCAAATTTCAACAGGAGACATTCTCCGCGCAAATGTTAAAGACGGAACCGAACTCGGTTTAGAAGCAAAAAAATACATGGACGCAGGCGAACTCGTCCCTGATGCTGTTTTAATCGGCATTATTAAAGACAGACTTCTTCAGCCCGATTGCGCAAACGGCTTTTTGCTTGATGGCTATCCGAGAACCATTCCGCAAGCCGACGCATTGGCCGGAATTTTGGATGAAATTAAAAAACCGATTGACGTTGTCATCAATATTGTCGTTCCGAACGAAGATTTGGTGAAGCGCCTTTCCGGCAGATGGATGTCCGGTTGCGGTGCCAGCTATCACACCGTTTTCAACCCGCCGAAAGCAGAAGGCGTCTGCGATGTTTGCGGCGACAAATTGTTCCAAAGACCGGATGACACTTCCGAAGCTGTTTCCAATCGCTTGGATGTTTATCAAAAGCAAACTGCGCCTTTGGTTGATTATTATAATGAAAAAGGTCTTCTCAAAGACATTGACGGCACAAAAGATATTGATGTCGTTTTTGCCGAGATTGACAAAATCGTGGCATCTTTTAAATAAAAAGACTGTCTCTCAAATTTAAATTAAAAGTACAGGTCGGATTATTTTGGATATGCAAAAAGTCAGAGAATGGGCGAATAAAATCATATTAGGTGCCGGTTTAATTCTTTTTATCGGCATTATGATTCCGAGTGTCCGCAATATCATCGGTGAAGTCATGAATGTTCTCATGTCACCGGTTGTTTCTCTTGTGGGCGATCAGAATTTCTTTTTAATTTTATCGGCCATGGCGATTATTACGGCTATTTATTCTTCTCTCATCCAGAAATATGTGGTGGATCAGTCTAAAATGATTGAATTCCAGGAAAAAATGAAAATTTTCCAAAAAGAGATGAAAGAGGCTCAAGAATCGCAGAACACTTACATGCTCAAACGCTTGGAAGAACAGCAGGCTGAGATTATGCAAGAGCAGATGGGAATGATGAAAGACCAGTTTAAGCCGATGCTTTACATCGTTTTGGTTTCTATTCCGTTTTTGATGTGGGCTTATTACTACATCGGCGGTCATCCCGACGCGTCTATGCTTTTCCCGTTCTGGGGCGAACAGTTGCTGAGTGACCGTGTTTTCTATATGTTCACGTACTGGCTTTTCTGGTACTTCCTGTCCTCCTTGGCTTTCAGCCAGGTGCTCAGAAAATTCTTGAACATTCGTGCCGCCGGCATGTAATGTTCTTTCCTTTTCTTTTTATTTCATTCAAACAAAGGTGCATGAGATGATTATCACAATCAGCGGACTTCCGGGAACCGGCACGACAACCGTTTCTTTGCTTTTGAAAGAGCGTTCCGGCTTGGACTTTATTTCTTCGGGCGAAATTTTCAGAGGCATTGCCAAAGAAATGAATCTCTCGCTTGCCGAATTCGGAAAGCTTGCCGAGTCCGACCCGAAATATGATCATCAAATTGATGAACGCCAAAAAGAAATTTCAAAAACACAGGACAATCTGATTTTAGAAGGCCGTCTCGCGGGACACATGTCTCTTGAAGTTCCGCCGAGTCAAAAAATTTTGCGCGTTTTATTGAAAGCGCCTTTAGAAACCCGCGTTCGAAGAATTATGAATCGCGAACAATCCAATTCCTCTTTTAAGTTTGAATTGGACCAAACGAAAACAAGAGAAGAATCCGAAAGGGTTCGATATGAAATGTATTACGGCATTGACATTGAGGATATGTCAATTTATGATTTGGTGATTGACTCTTCGAAATTTGATCCGGAAACGATTGCGGATTTGATTTTGCAAGCTGTTGATTCTGTCAACAAATAATTTTCTCTTTTTTTAATCATCGCTATCTTTTTAATCCAAATCCCCGTTTTCCTTTCAATGAAAAAACAAAAGGGAAAGGAAAAAAAGCCGGAATCCGAACTTTACCGCAATGATTGGTTTTTTGCCGACAGCGGAGATTTTGTCTCTTTGACAGATTCTTCAGCCGGCGAATTTGGTACTTTCCCGAGTGAACGCCCGATTGAAGAATACATCAATAAGGGCGTCGTTGTTCTCAATAAACCCGCCGGCCCGACAAGCCATGAAGTGGCGGCTTTTGTTCGCGATATTTTAGAAGTGAATGTTGCCGGCCATTCGGGATCTTTGGATCCGGGTGTCACAGGCGTTCAGCCGGTGATGATCGGCAAAGCAACGCGCGCTGTCGCAGCACTTCGTTTATCCGGCAAAGAATATATTTGTTTGATGAAAATGCAGCGCTCGGTTCCAGAAAAACTGATCCGCTCAACCGTTTCGGAATTTGTCGGCAGCGTTTATCAAATGCCGCCGGTTCGGTCAGCGGTCAAACGTGCGCTTCGATTGCGCAAAATCTATTATATTGATGTTTTGGAAATTCAAGACACATATGTTTTGATGCGTGTCGGCTGTGAAGCAGGCACTTACATCCGCAAACTCTGTCACGATATCGGACTTGCGCTCGGTGTCGGCGCGCAAATGCAGGAACTTGTCCGCTCCAAAGCCGGTCCGTTTACGGATGCGCGTCCCGTCTCTTTGCAGGAACTCAAAGACGCTTACGTGATTTGGAAAGAATCAGGCGATGAATCTTATCTTCGTGATCTTATCTTGCCGATGGAATCTGCCTTCTCTCAGCTCCCGCGGCTTGTTGCGCGCGACACAGCGGTTGATGCGCTCTGTTCAGGCGCGTTTTTAGCGCGTCCCGGATTGGCAGGCTACAGCACGAACATCAAAAAAGGCGATTTGGTTGCCGTTTTCTCTCAAAAAGGGGAAATCATTTCTCTTTCCATTGCTTTAATGTCGCCTGGGGAAATTTCTGAAAACGAGCACGGATTTGTTGCAAAACCGAAAGCGGTTTTGATGGATAAAGGAATTTATCCGGCGGTTTGGAAAAATAAAAACGAACGCGAAAAATGCGCTTTTTCTGCCGTTGAAGAATAAGAAATATATACCAGAAATCTGTTTTATAATTCCTGCTTCATGCCGAGGTAGTCTAGTGGTAGGGCGCAAGCCTGGAAAGCTTGTGGGGCGCAGCCCCTCGGGAGTTCAAATCTCCCTCTCGGCGCTTTTCTTTCTATCTTTTATTATATTTTTATTTCATTTTGTTTTACAAATGTTAATTATTGAGATTATTCTATTGTTTTTTTTATTATACAATATTTTGAATCTTAATCCTTTGCAGCACCACGAAAAAAACCATTTTTTCAGAAACAAATATATTCTTTACACGCGTTTTTAAAACTATGAATGACATAGACCTCTCACGTCTTCATAATTCGTTGGTTTACTACTTGGTAAATATGGGTACGTTGGATCAAATTCACGATGCTGATGAAATGACAATTTCCGTTATCGAAGATATGTCTCACAGCTATGCAGCATAATTTTTCAGTAAAAGGGGTTGTTTCGGTTGCAGAGTGGATAACTCATACGTTTTGTTTTTTCATTTTTTTCTTATTTTTACGTTTCTTAGAGTTCTGCCTGAAAAGGTTATATAAGATGAATCCTTTAGGTTTCAAGCATTTGATTGAAGCCTGTTTACTTTTATCGGGCTGCTCGTAGCTGTTTTCATACTGTTCGGGCTACATGATGCGTTTTTCCCCTAAGGAGGAAAACTTATGGCAAAGAAACAAAAAGAAAATTTAGAAGAAGGTCTTGAACCGGTCGCAGCAGAAGTGCCGGAAGAAGACGAAATAAAGCATCTTGTTCGTATTATGAATACCGACTTGAAAGGTGCCAACCAAGTTCAATACGCTTTAACAGGTATTGACGGCATCGGTCTCCGTATTTCTAAAATTATCGCAAAAGATGCAGGTGTCGACCCCAAAGCAATCATCGGTTACTTACCCGATGAAGATGTTGCAAAGTTGGATGCTGCAATCTTGAACATTGAAAAATCCACACCTACCTGGATGTTAAACAGACAGAAAGATTTGATGACAGGTGAGGACAAGCACTTGCTCGGCATTGACATTGAATTAACATTCAAAGAAGATACCAACAACTTGAAGAAAGTCCGTGCTTACAGAGGTCTCAGACACGAAAGAGGACTCAAAGTCAGAGGACAGAGAACCAAATCCACAGGCAGACGCGGATCAACCGTCGGTGTCAGAAAGAAGAAGTGATGGTGAGTTGAAATGGTATATCCGGGTAAGAAACACAAGTCTTATGAAACACCGAACCACCCCTGGCAAGACACCAGAATGGCCGGTGAAGTTGAATTGGTCAAGGCCTATGGTCTCAGAAACAAAAGAGAAGTCTGGAAAGCGGAAAGTATTCTCCGTAAATACAGATCTGACGCAATGAGTCTTTTGGCTATCGTCGCTTCTTCTCCTGACGGAGAATTGAAAGGACACGCCAAAGTCGAAGCTGACCAAATTCTCGGCAGATTAATCCGCTACGGTATCTTGAAACCTGATTCCGGCGTTGATGATATTTTGGGCTTAAAATCCGAAAACATTCTTGAACGCAGACTCCAAACACAGGTCTTAAGACTCGGTCTTGCAAGAACAATCCGCCAGTCCCGCCAGTTTATTACACACGGTCACATTGCAATCAACGGCAGAAGAGCAACCATTCCGAGCATGCTCATTTCAAAAGAAGATGAAATGAACATCAGTTATTATGGCGAATCTCCGTTGACCACGGAATCACACCCCGAAAGACCGATTCAGATCGCATCCGCAATCGCTGACGGCTTAACACTCAGAGCAGTTGCCGAAAACAACAAAAAGGCACGCGCTCAGAATGATGCCGGCAAGAAAGGCGGCAGAGGCGGTAGAGGCGGCAGAGGCGCACCCCGCGGTCCCCCGCGTACAGGCGCAGCACCCGCAGCAGCTCCCGGGAGGAACTAATTATGTCTGAAATGAAATGGGCTGTCGCTCACATTAAATCTTCATTCAACAACACCATCATCACCGTGACAGACTTAACCGGTGCCGAAACCATCGCCAAATCTTCAGGCGGTATGGTTGTTAAAGCGGCCCGCGATGAAAGTTCACCGTACACGGCAATGCAGATGGCAAACCAACTTGCAGAACAATTAAAAGACAAAGGCATCACCGGCATTCACATTAAAGTGAGAGCGCCCGGCGGCAACAAACAGAGAAACCCCGGACCCGGTGCACAGGCAACCATCCGTGCCTTTGCTCGTGCAGGTATCCGCATTGGCAGAATCGAAGACGTGACTCCGATTCCCCACGACGGTACCAGACCCAAAGGCGGCAAACACCGCGTTTAAGGTTTGAACAAAATATTAAATATAATCGACAGAATTGATTTCTGTTCGATTATTTTCTTTCTATTTTTTGGAACTTCAGGTGAATTCAGATGGATATTGATATTATCGAGTTGTCTAAAGGCTCGGCGAAGTTTGTCCTCTCGGGAACGAACCCCGCTTTTGCAAACGGTATTCGTCGCGCAATGATTGCGGACGTTCCGACGCTTGCAATTGAATACGTCAATTTGTATGACAACACGTCCGTTCTCTATGACGAGCAGCTCGGCCTCCGTCTCGCGCTCGTTCCTTTAACAACGGACGGCGACTATGTTCCGCAATCCGATTGTGACTGCGGTGCCGTTGACGGTGTCGGCTGTCCCAACTGCGAAGTTTCTCTTCGTTTGGACGTCGAAGGCCCGAAAATGGTTTACTCCGGCGACTTCATTTCCGCCGACCCGAAAGTTCGCCCCGCGGATGAAAAAATCCCGATCGTCGAACTGAAAGAAGGTCAGCGTGTGATGCTTGAAGCAATCGCTCATGTCGGCTACGGTCGCGATCATGTTCGCTGGCAGGCAGGCGTTGCATGCGGTTACAAACACCTTCCGACTGTTGAAGTCGAACCGTGTCCCGAATGCGGCAATGTTTTAGTCGAATGTCCCGAACACGCCGTTTTCATGGCGCGCAGTATTGAAAATTTAACGGAAAAAGACGAATTGAAGTGCATTAAATGCGGTAACGTCAGACACATTTTTGATTTGACCGACCCGTCTCTTAAAGTCACTTATGACCAGCACACTTTTGTTTTCTCTTTGGAATCTGACGGATCCTATTCCGCTTCCGAATTGATTTTAAAAGCCGCCGATGTCATCAAAGGACGCGCTCAAGAGTTTTCCGACATTTTAAAAGATCTCTAAATAAGGTTTTACCTTATTTTTTCTTTCTTTTATATCTAAAACAAAAACCGAAAACCGCCGTAACAACACCTTTATATACGATAAATCGTATTTTTGGCTTTGTTCGTTTTCGAATATATTTCATTGTGCGAGGGTTGCCCAGCCGGTCAAAGGCGCTAGGTTGAGGGCCTAGTCTCGTAGGAGTTCGTGGGTTCGAATCCCATCCCTCGCACCACAACATCTCATTCTTCAATTTCAAAATCTTTTTAATCCATTCGCTCTATTTCTGATTATGAACGCTGATGAAATACGGATTGTTCCGGGTTGCTTTTTTATTGACGACCTGCCTGCTTTTTTACAATCATTAAATGATTTTTCAGCGAAGCATAATATTAAAATTCAAGGCTTTGATGCCCGAAAAATTGTTGACATAAATCATTTGCTTTTTTCAATTCATCGCGCCCGTTCCGCTTTTGAAAACAATGTTAACGAAGCCAAAGACATCGGCTTGGAAGTTCTGCGTTTTTCATCCGGTCAGCGAAAGATTGACAAGTCATTTTCAATGGGCTTAATTCAGGGCGAAAACCGCTCCATTTTCGTTTTTTTCGGTGATTCAATGGAACTGTTAGAAAATGCCGAAAACGCGTTTAAAACGGAATTTGAGCTGAAAGAATGCGCCGATTTGACGATTGAAGACAAGAAGCCGTTTTTAATGAAACAATTCGAGATTGCCGATGCCGAATTGGCGGTTGCGGGCGACTCCCGTCTCAAAGATTTGGTCATGGAACGCGTTGCTCTTGTCGATGTGACGCGCTGATCTCATTTGCTGCTGCTTGCTGCGAACTGTAGCTGCAGGCTGTTTGCTTACATGCATCTGCTATTTTTTATCACATCCGTTCGCTGCGCGAACGTGCCGTATCTACCTGCCGTTTGCATTTGCCGGTACTGTTGCCGCATTGCAGCTGTCGCTGCCTGCTACCGCCGCCGCGCGCGAATGCCGCCGTTTTTATCAAACTCGAAAATCCGCCTCCGTTTTTTCGAATTCTTGAAAACTTTTAACTATGAACAATCCTTTTAAAAATCATTTCAGAATTTCAAAATGAGTGATTATCATGCCGCATCCGAAAACAACCGAAGAGATGATGGCCGCCGCAGGCCCAATTGAAAAAAACTTATCTTTATCTTTACTCCAAATTACAGAAGCTGCCGCTGTGGCTTCCGCTTATCAGGTCGGAAAAGGCGACCGCAAGTATGCCGACCATGTCGCTGTTGAAGCCATGCGCCGCGTTCTCAATCATATCGACATGAAAGGAACGGTTAAAATCGGCGAAGGCGAAAGAGACGAGGCGCCGATGCTCTATATCGGCGAAGCCGTCGGCACCGGAAACGGTCCTGAAGTTGAAATCGCAGTCGACCCGCTGGAAGGCACAAACCTGGCAGCCGATGACGTGAATGGCTCCATCGCCGTGATGTCCATGGCCGAAAAAGGCGGCATTTTTTACGGCCCCGATATCTATTTCGATAAAATCGTTGTCGGCCCGAAAGTCGTTTTGTACGAAAAGAAAACGGGTGAAAAAATCAATTTAGACGCTCCTGTTCTCGACAATTTAAAAATCGTTTCAAAAGCGCTTGATAAAAAAATCGAAGACTTAACCGTCGTTGTTTTGGAACGCGACAGACACAATCAAAAAATCAAAGACATCCGCGCTGCCGGCGCACGCGTCCGCCTTATTCCCGATGGCGATTTGCTTCCGGGCGTCATGACCTGCTTTGAAGAGTCAGGCGTTGACATGGTCATGGGCGCGGGCGGTTCAGGTGAAGCTGTTTTGACCGCAAGCGCACTCAAATGTCTCGGCGGAAAAATCACGGGGCGTCTTGTTTTGCCGAGCGTTGCCAACGAAAAATCCGAAGACGACATCTTAAAAGAATTCGCAGAAAAATTGCCCCGCCTTCAAAAAATGGGCATCGCCGAAAACGAAATCGATATGATCCGCGAAACCGATGACTTGGTTCCCGGAAAAGATGTGATTTTTGCGGCAACCGCTGTCACTGACGGCCCGTTCATGAAAGGCACAAAACTGCTCGGCGACGGTGACGCGTGCATGACAAGCATTCTGACCGGCAGCTCCGGTGCCGTTCGCATCACGCAAAGCGTTTACATCAAGGACAAGGAAAACAAATCCTTCTCCTTCTAAAAACTTTAAGTTTTAATTTTTTTGTTTCGTTTGAATATGAAAATCTATTTTGAAACATTCGGCTGTTCCGCAAATCAAGCATCGGCAGAAACGATGCGCGGAATCATCCGGGATATGGGTTTTGAATTCACTTCCGAAAAAGAAGCGGACGTGTATATCTGCAACAGCTGTACGGTCAAGTATACGACCGAGCAGAAAATTCTGCACAAAATCAGAACCTTCGGCGAGCGCGGCAAAGATGTGATTGTTTGCGGCTGCATGCCTGAAGTTCAGTTGGATTTGATTCTCAATGCCAATCCCGAAAGTTATATTGTCGGCGTCCGGTCTGTCAACGGCTTGAAAGATCTTCTTCAAAAAATCAAAGACAAAAAATCCGCGCCGCTTGAAGAAAATCATGATTACGTTCCCGTTCGAATTTCTTCTCAAACGCCGGAAGGATTTCTGAATCTTCCTAAAATCCGCTATCATGACAACATTCACATCTGTCAGATTTCAACCGGCTGCCGCTTCGGCTGTTCTTATTGCATCGTGCGTCTTGCGCGCGGCGATTTGGTATCTTTTCCGCCCGAAGAAATCGTTGAAGATGTCAAAGCCGCGGTTGCCGAAGGTTGTTCCGAGATTTGGCTGACATCGCAGGATGACAGTCAATACGGCATGGATTTTTCAAATGGGTCGCCTTACTCGGGAACGCGTTTGCCGGATTTGCTGAGCCGGATTGCCGCCATTCCCGGCGATTTTAAAATTCGTGTCGGGATGATGAATCCGTTTTCCATCAAGCCGATTCTTCCGGAATTAATTGATGCTTTTGATCATCCGAAAATCTACAAGTTTCTTCATATTCCGATTCAATCCGCATCAGAAGGTGTTTTAAAAAACATGAATCGGCATTATTCGATGGAAGACGTTGATGAAATTATCGCCGTTTTCAAGACTCGTTTTCCTGACCTGACGCTTTTTACGGACATTATCGTCGGATTTTGCGGCGAAACCGATTCGGATTTCGAAGAAACGACGGCGTGGGTTCAAAAATATAAACCCGATAAAATCAACATTTCCAAATATTCGCCGCGCCCCGGGACGAAAGCATTTACGCTTCGAAATCTCGATTCCAGAATTCTCACCGCCCGCTCGCGTGATTTAACGGAAGTGACAGACCGGCTGAAATTGGAGACAAAAAACCAAAGAATCGGAAAAATCGAAGATGTCTTCATCTCAAAATACGGCAAAGAAAGCGGTGTTTTAGCCCGAACCGCAGATTACAAACCCGTGGTTCTCAATGAAAAAGGATTAAAACCCGGCATGAACGCCAAAATTCAAATCGTTGAAGCAACACCCGGGTACTTTATCGGAAAATTGATTGAAATTTTGTAAATTTCTTTTTTTATTTATTTTTTAAAAAGCGAGTCGGATTTGGTTTTTTCGAAAAGATAGTCAGCTCGCGCGCGGTCGGCTGTCGGCAATGGTCGGAGTTGGCTGGTAGCGGCGGCACGTTCGCGAAGCGAACGGATGTGATAAGAAGGAGCAGATGCACGCAGCAAAGCAGATGCACGCAGCAAAGCAGATGCACGCAGCAAAGCAGATGCACGCAGCAAAGCAGATGCACGCAGCAAAGCAGACACAGGCGACGTCATAAAAAACAATCCGGTAGCAACAACGAAAACAAAACAAGCAACAGCATTTCTGTTTGTATCTTCTTCGTTGGGCAACCGCAAATTCCGATTTCGCTCTTCGCTTTGCTCAGACCGAAATTCGGAATTAGCGGTCGTATCTGAAATTTCTTTTTTATTAAGGACTGAACATCCTCTTTTTTAATCTTTACGAAAAAAAGAACGCCTATTCAAATCCAAAAAACGAATCGAAGATTTTCAATGAATGGCGGGCGTTCGGGGTATATTATTTTTTTAAAAACGATGTTCATATTTTCAATTTTTAATCAAAAATATCTTTCTCGGGTTTTAAATTTAATCAAACCTCGTCCCGATCGCGCGCGGCGACGGTCAAAAAACGAATTTATTCCTTGATTTTCACATTCCGCCCGTTCACTTCCAGTTTTCCGTCAACGAAAAGTTTGACAACTTCCCGATACGCTTTATTTTCTTCAACCAAAAGGCGCTCAGCCAACGTTTCAGCGGTGTCGTTTTCTAACACCGGAATTATTTTTTGTAAAATAATCGGTCCGGCATCCAAGTCGGGTTCTACGAAATGAACCGTGCAGCCGGTAAATTTAACGCCGTAATCAATGGCTTGTTTTTGTGCGTTCAATCCTTTAAACGACGGCAAAAGAGACGGGTGAATGTTGATGATTCTGTTTTTGTATTCATTGATGAGTGAATCGCTGATGATTCTTAAATATCCTGCCAAAAGAACAAGGTCAGTTTCCTTCTTTTTTAATATTTCAAGTACCTTGTCATCGTATTCCGCGCGCGATGAAAAGTCGGCGGGGTTGACAAAAATTCCTTCAATTCCGTGTTTTTCGGCGCGCTTGAGCGCGAATGCTTCTTCTTTGTCGCTGATGACACAGGCGATTTCCGCATTCTTTATTTCTCCGCTTTCGATGGCATCAATCACGGATTGTAAATTTGTTCCTCTGCCGGACACGAGAACTGAAATTTTAACTGTCATTTTAATCGTTCCTGAATAACTGTTCATAAAGAGGTGTCTTATATTAAAAATTCGCTGTTCGAACATCAAAAGAAAAAGAATAATTACAGGATAATCCGTTTATCTATTACATACTTTTAACGAAAACGAAGGAGTGATTTTTGGTGGCGCACAGAATCTATTATTTTTCGGGAACAGGCAATTCGCTTTGGGTTGCCCGCAAAATTCAGGAATCATTGCCCGATACGGAACTGATTCCGATTACAAAAGATCTGCCGGCAGAACTCGCGGCGCAGGAATCTGATCATTCTGATAATGATAATTCCGGTCATTCGCAAAAACCTGAGACCATCGGTCTCGTTTTCCCGGTTTATATGTTTAAACCGCCGCGTATTGTTCTTGAGTTCATTCAAAAAATGCCGAAATCTGATTATATCTATGCGGTTGCCACTTGCGGAAACGCTCCCGGCAAAACATTGACAACCGTTAAAAACAGTTTGCTTCGAACGGGAAATTTCCTCTCGGCAGGCTATGTCGTTCCGCTTGTTTCAAATTTCCTCGTTCTTCCGAAAACAAAAACAAATGCCGGCGTTGAAAAAGCATTCAAAAAGGCGGAAGCAAAAGCACAACTCATTGCTCAAAACGCTCAAAAGAATACGCCTCATTTCGATAAAGAAATGCCCGGAATCATTGCCAAACCTGTTTCATGGCTTCTTTTCAATCCGATGTATCGCAGAATTCCGGTACTGGACAAGCGTTTTTCTGTCAACGATAAATGCAATAATTGCGGCACCTGCCGTGATGTCTGCCCGGTCAGAAACGTTAAGCTGACGGCGACAAAACCTGTTTTCCTTCACGAATGTGAAATGTGTTTTTCCTGCATCAATTGGTGCCCGCAAAAAGCGATTAATTGGACGCCGCTGACGAAAAACAAAAAAAGATATCATTGCAAAGGAATCACGAAAAAAGATATTGTCTCTAACCGCTATTATAAAATCACTGAAGACGATGACTGAAAAATGACACAAAAAACACAAAATACTATTTCAGCCGACGGCTTTGATGTTGCCGTTCGGTATGCTTTTCGCGTTCACAAAGAAGACGGTGAGCCTGTTCGCCGCATTTTGGATGAGTTTGACATTGTTGATTATTCCTGTAAACCGTTTGCTGATGATGTTTATTTATATTTGCCGCTTCTTCGTTATCCGGAAAAAGAAGAGCGTTTGGCGGTTCGGGATTGTTTAATGCCGCTCATTTTAAGCTTGCCGCATCCGAAAGAGAAAATGGAATACCACAGTTGGTATGTCAAAGACTTGTCATTTCAGGTTCATAAAAAAGCGCCGACAGTTTCTGATCTTTTGGGATTTTCCGTCGCATATGAAATCATCGGCGACATTGCCGTTTTAGATGATAAAATCGCGGCAAACGAATCCGGCGATGAAATTGATGTTTCGAAAGTTGCTGACGCGATCCTCACAGCGCATCCTGCCGTTAAAACGGTTTTGCTTTCCAAAGGTCCGATATCGGGCGAATTTCGAACGCGCGATTTGGAGTTCATTGCCGGCATCGACAAAACCGAAACCGTTCACAAAGAATACGGCTGCAAATACAAAGTTGATTTGGGACGCGCTTATTTTACGCCCCGACTTTCCACCGAACGCCACCGAATTTTGGCACAGATTGAAGAAGGCGACGTCGTCATTGACATGTTTGCCGGTGTCGGTCCGTACAGTATTCTAATTGCAAAATCTGCAAAACCCGCGCAGGTAATCGCCAATGATAAAAACGATGCGGCGGTTGAATTGCTGAATGAAAATATCGCGCTCAATAAAGTCCAAAATATCACCGCGCTCAACGAAGATGCTTTATTTTTAGCCGAAAAATACGCAAGCACAGGCGATCATGTCATTATGAATCTGCCGCACAACGCATATGATTTTTTGGACACAGCCGTTACCCTTTGCAAATCCGGCGGCATCATTCACTATTACGCCATGACATCCGAAGACGATTTGTTTGACGGTTCCGTCACTCTCATCCGCGAAGCCGCAAAAAAACAAGGACGGGAAATCGAAGTTTTAGAAACGAGAAACGTTCGTTCTTACGCGCCGCGGCAATACAATATTTGTTTAGATGTCAGGATTTTGTAAAAATTGCTCGCTTCGCTCACAATTTTTCAAAGTGCAGTGTAGGGCGGTGTTTGCAGAAAATCGCTTACGCGATTTTAATCAGCTTCGCTGTAACCCAAAACAACCATCCGCTAATCTTCATTCCGAACTGGGCAAAGCGAAGTGAGGAATGGAAATTTGCGGATTCGTACTCAACCGGTACAGCAAAAACACAATACGAATTTTTGATTTTATTTTGTTGCTGTTGGTCAAGTTTGCGTTGCTGCGGTCCGCTTCGAGCTGCTGCCGGTCAGGTTTGCGTTGTTGTGTGCATCTGCTTCTTTTTATCACATCCGTTCGCTTGCGCGAACGGGCTATGGCTACCTCGCCGATGCTGTCTGCATCTGTCCGGTGACGGTCTGCGCCGTTGCGTGATTCGCGCCGATTACAAAAATTTGAAAACTGAATCTCGGTTTTTATTTTTTTAGAAAAAAGATTTGCGTTTTTAATTTTTTAGAAAAAAAGACCTGCGTTTTTAAAAATATTAAAAAAAGTTGCAGCATTCACGCGCGTCGCCGCATGCTGCAATTTCCATTAAATCCATTTTTTATTTTTGAAAAACAGAACCATTGCAATGACGATTATAACCATTAATCCGAGGCATGCGAAATATCCGTATTCCCAATAAAGTTCCGGCATATTTCTGAAATTCATTCCGTAAACGCCGGCAATAAACGTCAGCGGGATGAAGATTGTTGAAATTAAAGTTAAAACGCGCATTGTTTCGTTTAAGCGGTTTGAAATGCCGGTCGTATACAAATCATAAATTCCGGTTAAAATTTCGTGATCGGTTTCAATGGAATCTGAGATCCTGACGGCATGGTCATATATGTCGCGGAAAAGAATTCTGGTTTGCTTTCGAACCAATTTGGAATCGCTTTTTTCAAATTTCTCCGCAATTGTTATAATCGGGCGAACCTCTTTTTTAAATGCCGATAATTCGTGGCGCATCTGATTGATTTCTTCAATGTCGGCTTTTTCCGTTTTCTTAATAATGCGTTTTTCGGCATCGTCCAGCCACTCATCAAAAGCATCATTAATGTAAAAATAATGGTCAACAATGATGTCGATTAAGCCGTATGTCAAATAATCCGCGCCGTATTTTCGTATTCTTCCGCCCGTTTTAATTCTCTCAACAATCGTTCCGAAAAGCGGCGTTTCTTCCTCACAAAATGTCAAAACGGTTTTTTCAAACGTGATGATGCCGATTTGATTATCTTTGATCTCTTTCGCTTCTGAATCAAACCACATCTGCTTCAAAATCGTCAGCAAATATGTTTCATAATCTTCCGTTTTGGTACGCTGTTCCATGTTCAGAATATCTTCCAGGACAAGCGGATTGAGCTGAAATATCTCTCCGATTGTTTGAACGGCATTGACATCCCACAATCCGGAAACATTAATCCATGTCATTTTATCGGTTTGATCAAGCGAACGAATTTCTTCAATATTTTTGATTCTGATTTCGGTAAAACCGGATTCATTGTACTGAATGGCGCGAACCATACCTTTTTCCCGAAGGGTTTCATCATCCTTTCCGTCGTCATCGACATAAATTAAAGTTCCAGGCGGCAGTCCGACTTTATCCGATTCTTTGGCAATCGGAATCTCTTGGTTTTCGGTTTGCGTCATTTCAAAAATCTCAATGTTTCGGGCGGTGCTTGTCTCTTTCGGCAGTTCTTCAGACATTATTTTCCCTCACTCCCAAACTTATTTAATCCTTTTATCGGTTTTTTACAATTGGTTTTTATTTTCACTTTTTTTATTTTTTATTACACTCTTTTATATATAAATGTCATTTACTTTTTTACCAATTCTTTAATATGCAATGTTTTGCTTGATTTCTTCTCGTGCTTTGAAGATTCAGACGCCGGAATCACCGGCGATTCAAGTTATACTGGTAATTATAATAGTTGTAATAGTAATAATGGTGGATTAATCAATGACTATAGATGGTCTTCTTGTATATGTTTTATTTATTGTCGGGCTCGCCTTGATTGCTTTTGGCGCCGACTGGTTCGTTGACGCGGCGGTGAATATCTCCAAACGTTACGGTATTCCCAAAGCCGTTATCGGTGCGACAATTGTCAGTTTTGCGACAACCGCGCCTGAATTCTTGGTCAGTTTTATGGCCGCTTTAAACGGTCAGGCGGATTTATCAATCGGCAACGCTGTCGGCTCAACGATTTGTAACGTCGGTATCGCAATCGGCTTTATCGTTGCGATGCGAACGGTGGCGGTTGATGACAAAAGTTTCAATATCAAAGCGATTTTGATGTTAATCTCAGGCGCAGTTCTCTTCTTCCTCAGTTGGAACGGTGTTATCACAAAAGTCGACGGTCTGATTCTGCTCGTTCTTTTCGCCGCTTACATCCTTTACACTTATTGGGACCAAAAGAAAGAACCCAAAAAACCCGAAGATGACACACCGACTGAACGCAAAGGCATCTGGGCAAAAATCAAAATCAAAGACACTTATTTGGACATCTTGATGTTCCTCGTCGGTGCTGTTTTTGTGGTCGGCGGCAGTCGCTTGGTTGTCACTTACGGCACAGAAATTGCGCATCAGCTCGGCATTCCGGAACTCATTATCGGTTTGACGCTCGTTTCAATCGGCACATCTCTTCCCGAAATTATTACCGCAATCACCTCTTTCAGAAAAGGATATCAAGATCTTTCCATCGGTAACATTGTCGGTTCCAACATTTTGGACATCACGATGATTTTAGGTGTTTCATCCATGTTTGTCGATTTAACCGTTAACAGCCAGCTTCTCCGCTATGATTACATTTTCATGATGATGCTCTTCATTCTCGTTGCGGTTTTCGGCTATCGGAAAAAGATTACACGTCTGCAAGGCATTGTCATCGCATTGGTTTATGTTGTTTATTTGGTCGGTTTGTTTGTTTACGTGCCGACGCTCTCGTAAACAAAACTATTTGAATGACATGAACACATGAACATTAAAACAAATCAAAAAACAGTGTGACATTATGGTAAATTATCAGTCTATGCCCGAATCGGAAAAAATCCGCCACCTCAAAAAGCACGCTGATTCGGCAGCGCGTTTAATCAAACAATATTCACATGTTTGTTTGGTGACGCATAACGATTCAGACGGACTGACAAGTGCCGCGATTATGATTCAGGCGCTTAAACGGGAAAATATTACCTATTATCACAAAATTTTTCCGAAATTGGACGCATCACTCGTTTCTGTTTTAGCGTCTTCATTTCCCGAAGATTTTCTAATTATTTTTTGCGATATCGGCAGCGGCCAGGCTGAATTCTTGTCCGCGCTTCCAAATCCGATGGTGATTTTAGATCACCACGTTCCTGTCGGCAAAACGCCTGCGAAAGTCGTTGTCAATCCGATGACGGTCGGACTGGAAGGCTCTTACATGATTTCCGGTGCCGGCGTTTCTTACTTGACCGCCCGGGCCATGCGCGATGAAAACGCGGATCTTTCTTCGCTTGCCGTTGCCGGTATCATCGGCGACCGCCAACTGATGGTTGCCGCAAACGCCGACATTTTAGAGCAAGCCAAAGAGGCAGGCGTTGTCGTCAGCCGCCGCGGATTAAAAGTCGGTGACGGGTCTTTGTTTGAAATCTTCATGCGAACCACCGAGCCGTATTTGGACATCACGGGAAAGCCCGATGACATCCGTTCCTTTTTATCCGGTTTAAACCTGGATGAAAACAAAAACATTCATGATTTGAATGACGATGAAATGAATCGTTTGTGTGACGCTGTTTTGGCGAAACTGGCACCGCTTGACAGCCCCGATGCGGTTGAAGCGGCTGTCGGTGACATCTATTATCTTAAAAATCAACTGGTTGAGAATGTTTTTGATTTGGCCGGCATTTTGGACAGCTGCAGCAAAGATGATGATTTTGAAGCGGCAATCGCGCTTTGTTTGGGGGATGAGTCCGTCATCAACAAATGTTTTGATAATTATCGGATGATTCAGGAAACGCTGGTCAAAAATCTGGCAGCAGTTCTGCCGACGGCTCAGTCTTTTTCAAACGTTTCTTACATTTACGGCAAAGATTTGCATTCGGCGGGAAACATTTCAACCACCTATATCCGTTACGTTAACCCGAGCCGTCCGTTTGTTTGTCTCAATGAAAACGACGGCGTCATCCGAATTTCCGCGCGCGGAACACGCGGTTTGATTAAACAAGGCTTGGATTTGTCTGTCGCGATTAAAACAGCCGCAGAAAGCGTCGGCGGCAGCGGCGGCGGGCACAACATCGCATCCGGCGGTCTTCTACCGCCCGGAAAAGAAACGGTTGACGGTTTTATGAAAAAACTAAATGAAATTGTCGGCGATCAGCTTTCCGGCAATTCGAATCATCTTTCCGGCAATTCGAAAAAGAACGGTCCGGAGATTCATATTTCCGGAGCAATTCGTTTTATTGATGAAACGGATGAAGAAAAAGCGGACCGTGTTTCTGAAAAACTTGTCACGTCCCTTGCGCCTGACAATATTTACGGGACAAAAACAACAATTTGTGACGGCTACGCCGACGTTTTGATGGAATCAGAAAAACTCGGCTCTCTTTTGGCAACGGCAGATGATTTATTGATGAATGCCGACGGCGCGGTTCGCGTGAAAAAAGCGTCTCAAAAAAACGCTGACGAAACAGAAAATTAATAAACTGATAAACTCTTTTTTGAGTCATTACTCATTAATTCAGGTGACAAAATGGAATTTTATTTAAAAGCTTCTTTGAAAACAAGCGCAGATCCTGCTGTCGGAAAAGAAGATATTGAAAAAATTATGGCAGAAGCCGAAAAGACAATTTTGGCAAAAGGCGCGCCGGAAGGCGAAGGCGCAAAAATCAAAAGCTGGACGCTTGGCGACAAGAGCATTGATGTCGAATTGACTTCCGGCCGCTATGTTCGCGTTCATGATGCTGCGATGCGTTTGAAGAAAGCATTTGCCGAGTCCTTGGGCAAAACGCATAAAATCGGCATTCGCGGCGTTGAATCTGAAACTTTCACAATTACCGTTCCGGCAGACCGCGATTTGAAGAACAAGAATATTCCGTATGTCAAATCCGTTGATTTCAAAGACGGAAACCTCATTTTGGCGTTGGAAGTTGGCGAAGCGGAAATGCGCAATCAGGTTCCGGATCGTATTCTGACTTTGATTGAAGACAAATTGGAGCAGGGCGATTACGGCGCGAAGGCTGAACACTGGAATCTGCTTTGGGAAAGTGCAGACAGACCGTTCCCTTACACCAATGACCCGACAGAAGACATGCTCAAAGAAGGGTGGCTGAAAAGAGGTTCGTCCCGCGGCCAGTGGATTCACGGTCCCGTTACAACCCGTCTCTTCCGTGTGTTTGAGCAGATTGTCTTTGATGAAATTTTAGTGCCGCTCGGCTATGATGAAATGATTTTTCCGAAAATGGTGATGTGGGACGTTTGGAAACATTCCGGTCACGCCAAAGGCATTTATCCTGAAATTTATTACGTTTGTCCGCCCAAGACGCGCGATCCCGAATATTGGGAGGACGTGATGGACTATTACAAAGTCACGCATGAAGTACCTGTTGAAATGTTAAAAGACAAAATCGGCGACCCGATTGGCGGCATGTGTTACGCTCAGTGTCCGCCGTCCTGGGGCTTTTTCCAAGGCGAGACAATCGCAACAGAAAGCTTGCCGGTTCTCATCTTTGACCGCTCCGGTACCTCCCACCGCTACGAAAGCGGCGGCATTCACGGCATTGAGCGCGTTGACGAATTCCACAGAATTGAATTGGTCTGGCTCGGCACAAAAGAGCAGGTCGTCGAAACCACACAAAAACTTCACGAACGCTACATGCACATTTTCAATGATTTGTTGGACTTGAAGTGGCGCAAGGCATGGGTTACGCCGTGGTTCATGGCACAGGAAGGCATTGCAGGCGTTGCGGCTGATGAAGTGACAGGAACAACCGACTATGAAGCACCGCTTCCGTACCGCGGTTCGGAAGGCGAATGGCTGGAATTCCAAAACGTCAGCATCAACGGCGAAAAGTATCCTAACGGCTTCAACGTGAAAAGCCAAAGCGGTGAAAAGCTTTGGAGCGGCTGCTCCGGCGTGGGCCTTGAAAGATGGACTGCCGTCTTCTTGGCACAGCACGGTCTCGATCCCGAAAACTGGCCGCCCGAAGTGCAGAAAAGATTCGGCAAAATGCCGAAGCAGGTTAAATTTTTGTAATTGAAAATCCTCCCGGGATTTTCTTTTCTTTTTTGATTATTCTGATTATTATGTTATACGCGTTTGAGCTGTCCGGCGAGCATCCTGAAATTCCCGCCGCCGAAGTTTTGAGTGTTCTTTCTCCCCGCGGTTTAGAGTATTCTGTTCATGAAAAATATCTGAGCTGCATCGTCGTTGATGTTTATTCAAACGATCCGGCGGTAACGGATGATGATATTTTTTCAATGATGTGCAATGTTATGCCGGATGTTTTAGCGATGACGCATGCGATTTCTAAAGTGATTGAAATCGTTGATGTTGATGAAGAAATGATTTTATCGGCAGCGGAAAGATTCAATGCGGCCGATTACCTGGGCGAGAATGAAACATTTGTTGTTCGCGCCAAGCGTCTCGGCGACAATTCCGTTTTAAAATCCGTTGACTTGGAAGGCAAAATCGGCGGGCGAATCTATCGTCAAGGATTTCGTGCGTCCCTTAAAAATGCTGACGTGACTTTCCGGTTAACGCTCACGGATAAAGCGGTGTTCGGCGTTTTAGCGGCAGCCGTTGACCGCGGCGCATACGAGCACAGATCACCGCAAAAGAAACCATTTTTTTACCCGGGCGTTTTAATGCCGCGTGTGGCCAGAGCGTTGTCCAACATCGCCGGTGCCAAGGATGGTTCGATTGTCGTCGATCCGTTTTGCGGGACGGCCGGCATTCTGCTTGAAGCAGGTTTGCTCGGCGCAAAAGTTCTCGGCGTGGATGCGCAGGAAAAAATCATCATCGGAGCCGCAACAAATTTGGGCGGTTATGCGCAATCGACAGGCTTATTGCTCTCAAAAGAAGAGCGTGAAAACGGTGTCGATCAAATTGATTATGATTTATTTGTCGGCGACGCTTGCGGATTGCCGTTTGACGATGAAACGGCGGATGTTATCATTACCGATCCGCCTTACGGAAGATCGGCTGCGATTAAAGCGGAATCCTTAGAAAAGCTTTATGATGAATCTTTTAAAGAAATGTTCCGCGTTTTAAAATCCGGGAAAAAAGCGGTTGTCGTTTCCGAAATTGAAGTTGAAAATTTTGCTGAAAACGCAGGATTTGTTATAAAAAACGTGTATAAACAGCGCGTTCATAAAAGTTTGACGCGAACGATTACGGTTTTGAATAAAAATTAAGGCAATTAATCTAAATCCATTTCTTTTTCAGGTTGCATCACGAATTGTTCCAAAATGGTTGAAATGATACGGAAGCGGTTGGCTTCTCTTGTAAAAAAGTCATTGGTGTGTTTCACAGCATAGCAGTCAACAACCCATTCCGGCTCGGGATTGTATTGAACATCCAAAAAAATCAGGCCGTAAGCCGGTGCAGGTTCAATTCCTTCTTCATAATTCTCGGGGTCAAGCATTTTTGAAATCCAATCAATGTCTCTTGTGCCGTTGCCGACAAGCGTTAAAGCGGAAACGATTTTTCGAATCATGTTCCACAAGTAAGCGTTTGCAACAATGTCAATTTTAATAACGGATCCCTGGCTTCGAATATCCAGTTTCTCAACCTGTCTGACGGTTGATCGCGGATTCTTTTTATCCTTTTTTGTAAAATTCGAGAAATTATGTTCGCCGATAAACAATTTCGCCGCGTCTCTCATCTTTGAAATGTCATATTCATCGGCGCTTAATATGTAGCGGTATTTTCGATGAATCGCATGGCGGCGCGGGTCAAAATCGTCGGGAACTTCTGCATACGCCCAAGCCCATACGTCACGCGGCAGTTTTGAATTCAAAATGCGCGGAATCGCCATTCTCGGATTATCTGTAAAAAAAGTAACGACTTGGCTGATTGAATGAACGCCCGCATCTGTTCGGCCGGATGAGGAAAGATTTGCGGCATCAATATCTGTGATGACCTCGGTTTCCTGTAACACTTTTAAGAGTTCGCCCTCAACGGTTCGTTGGTCCGGCTGAATTTGGGATCCGGAAAAATGCGTTCCTTCATATCCGATTTTTAATGCGACTTTCATAATCATCGTGGTTATTTTTTATAATTTCTTATAATAAACCCGATGATTTATTTATTCATTCCGATTTGATGCTTTTCTTAACCGTAATATATTCAATTGTCCAAACGGCAACGCAGACAAAAAGCGCGCCGGCAATGAACCAAAATGAATGATAATTCATGATGTTGAAGAACCAGTCATTAAACGACATAATCGTTTCATGAATAAATCCGCCGGACAATGCGCCTGCACCCGCATCAATAGATTCTTCCATTACTTCCGGCGGGATTGGTCCCGCTTCGGGGGGAACATCATAAGCGACTGATTTCATCATCATTGCGGTCTGATTATCCCAATGTCTGCGGTATAAATAATTCAAACCAAATCCGCCGAATGCCGCCGCAACAAACGCGAAAGCATATTTCTGAATCATGGAAATCAATGAAAGGCGGTTCATTTTTTCAGGCGCGAAAATAATCACTTTTTCGGGTGCTTCATAAATCTTTACCTGGCGTCCTTTCTCACTGTATTTGATACGCTGTACACGAACCAAGTCATGGTCGACCATCTGATCAATGTTGTATTTGACCGTCGTCAGCGGGATTTCCAGCTTATCGGCAACTTCACTGGCCGAAAGGCTTTCTTTTTTCAACAGCTCCATGATTTTCATTGAAGTGTCGTTGGATAAAATCTGCCGGATTTTTTTAGAATCTTCATTGACCGGAATGACAACAACGGAATCCGCATCGAATTCTTGAAGCGATTCGCTGTCGGGTTTTTTTTCCATTATTTTGTCGGGCGTGTCTTTGGAGGTTGTGCCGGCTGTATTCATAATATCAATCCTGAATCTCGTTTTATTGTTTCTTTATGTTTATTGCTTTATGTTTTTCTATTGTGCTTTTATTGCATCGTTTAATAAGACACATTTAGTTCTCAACTCATTTTAAATATTTGGTTAGCTTCAGTTTGGTTTATACCCTTTTACCGACACTGGTTTCATTCGAACTTCTCTTTCGTATTTTTTCATCTGTCCTCCGTTATACTTTTTCGGCACTTCTATAGTGGGTAACTAAAATTAGGTAAAATCGAAAATTGGGCAAAATAAAATCAGGTAAGAAATGACAAACAGAAATTAGGTAAAACGTCCGATAAAATATCGATAAAATGGGTGAAAATCAGATTAAATATTTTTAAAAACAATTTTCAAATTAATTCCTAATTAAAAACAATTCCGGGAATTCTTATTTTTATCCTTTTGTTATTCTCTTTTTCTTATTATCTTTTAGTTACTGTTTCGCTACATGGCATTCTTAAAACAAATCATAAATTTCGATTTCATTAATATTTTTGTCGTAAATTTTTATTTTTGGTCACTGTTTTTTTTTAAAAAACAGGATATTCTTCGATTTTTTATTTTATTTAATTCATTCAATAATTAGAATTGTAATGAATTATAATGTTTAATTACAATTAGTAAATCTAATTAGAAACTTCTATCATTAGCGTTTTATGTCTTTATAAATTTCATTTCTTTCTAATTATTATTTTATTAATAATAGTATATTTTTCATTCGATATTTTTTAAAACAGTGTCTATTGGGCTCTCTATTTTTTAATCGTTATCGGTTCAAATTGCAAAATGTTTAAAAACAGTAAAAATTTTTATTTAGGTATCCTTCAAAAAACGGTTAAGGCGTATGGGACCTTACCGGCACTGATTTTTTTCAATCAGGCAGTTTTTTATCAACTGTCAAATAACGGGGAATCATCATCAGTCGCCATAATAACATTAGGGAGTTTATTATGGGATTTAAACATCACTCTATGACTGCATTGTTTGCAGTTTGTATCGCTTTATTACTATTCAGTGGGGTTGCTGCCGCGGCAGACACTGATTTCGTGATTCTTGATCCGGCTAACGGAATAGAATCTCTTTACTATATCGAGATTAACGATGACGGCACATGTGTCCAGCCATCTTTCAATCCTGCCATACCTGACGGCTATCGTTCCTTCATGGGCTGGTTTAAGGAGGGGTCATCGACTCCATTTGATTTTAAAACAGACACTGTCATCTCAGGATCTGTCTTAAGAGCAAAATACAGTCAAAACTACATTGTCCTCTTCATGGATAACCAAAATGTCGTTATTGACAGCTATTCACTTGCTCCTGGCGAACAACTCCATGCATCAAGTGTGCAGCCGACTATCTCCGATAAAGGATACAGCTTTAAACACTGGTATCTTAAGGGCAGTGATTCCGGTACCGCTTTCATCTTCCCGACAATAGTCAGCAGCAGTTATGCTGGTGAAGACGGAATAATTACTTTCCTTCCGACTTTCAGCAACGAGTGTACTTTGGTTTTCATTTCCGACGGTACACAAGTTGCCCCGCAAACAGTCACTAACGGCGGATATGCTGTTAAACCGACAAGTCCGACACGCACAGGCTATACCTTTAAGGAATGGACTTACCCGGACGGAACCACGTTCGATTTCAGTAAACCCGTTACAGAATCTCTTATGCTGACGGCAAAATGGACCGGCAATTCTGTAGATTATACTATCTTATACTGGATCGAAGATCCTAATACGCCCGACAAATATATTCCGTTGAAAATTGAAACGCAAAAGGCAACTGCCGGAACGCCGGTTTCTGATTTGAATCCTGACAGTCTCGGCGGTTCTGTGGATCATGCCACATATAAATCTTATAAAAGCAGTTCACCTGTTATATTGGGTGGCGGCGGAACTGTTGTTAACTTGTACTACGATTTAGATGTGTACACACTCATTTTTGATTTGAGGCCTAATCAATTTACTGATCATTCAGGCGAGGTCACTACGTCAACATTGAAAATTAAGGGGAAAACTTATTCTCAAACTTATAATACGACAAGCGAATTGTCTGATGGTACTCCATATTCATTCACTGCAAAAATGGGGCAAGAAATTAACGGGTTATGGCCCAGCACTTCATCCGCTGAATACAGTCGTGATGGAAATGTTTATCAAAAGTTTGCTTCGTGGAATCGAAACAGTTCAACCAATTATGTTTCTAACAGGCCTTACTTGTCGCCTGAAATGGTGAATGCGGGAAGTCTGGACGTTACATATCTGGCAAATTGGGCCCAAACCGCACCCGAACATATGGTGCATTATTACTTTGAAGATCTTTTGCATGAACCTGGGACTGTGACATATGATTCAAAAAAATATGTGCAAAGCCCGTTATATTCTGAGACATATTATAGCAGTTCATCAAACCTTCAAGCCAAAGAAATCAGCGGTATGATTGCTTTAAACCCTGATGAGCAAGAAGAAGATCCGAAAGTCTTCTATTATGACAGATTTACACGTAACATTGTTTATGTTTTGGACGGCGGCAGTTTCAGTTCAGGCGCTTTGCCCTCCGTGGCCGGTTACACAAAGACCGAAACCGAGTACAAAGCTGTGAAATGGGGCGAACATCTTTCTTATTTCAAGCCGACATCCGACCCGACTAAAACAGTCGACGGCATTAATTATGTGTTCCAAGGCTGGACTTATGATGCCGACGGATTACTTCCTGTGAACTTTGCAGCAGATTCTGTCGCACAACCCACAAAAGCAACCGGTGAAGTTTTACCGATTTATGCACAGTGGCGCTCAAGCGAATTTACAATTACATTCTACGAAAACACAGGCTCTGATAAGGTTCTTGCAACTCAGACCGGTGCAAGGGGAGATACGATTGATTTCAATGCTGCTGGTCTTCCTCAGATCGGAGTTTCTGATCCTGACAGAGGTGTTTTCAAAGGCTGGTACTGGTATGTGTCCAACAAATTAGTTCCGTACGCACCTGATACAGTTATTACGGGTGACACAAAATTATACGGTCAGTGGCAAACAGGCGGATTTACTGTCATTTACGATGGTAACAGTCACATCGCAGGAACTGTTCCGACTGACGACAACAAATACGATTTAGGCGTTCCTGTTACATTGAAACCCGGTAACGGCTTGAGACTGAGCGATGTTCTGGTGTTCACCGGTTGGAAAGTGAAAAATGATGATACACTTTACCGCCCCGGCGACTCACTTAAGGTTACCGGCAACATGGAACCCGGCGCACAATATGCCAACCGTAATGACTTGGTTAAATTAACTTATCATTCCGAAAAGAGTACAATCGAGGACGTCTCATTCTACGTTGCACGAGCAAAAATAAATCTTGCTCAAGCTGATTTATTTACCGCAGACGGGGAATATGTTGAATATTGGAAGGACGCAGACGGCAAAAAGTACGAATGCGGTTCACCATATACAGTTTCCGGTTCAGGTAATAAACTTGATCTTTATGCTGTGTGGAAGAGCAGCGGCTATAACGTGAGCTTCTATGCCGGCGAGAATGGTTATTTGAATGATAATAAAAAAGTAGTCACATTCTCCGGAATTCAGGCAAACACACTCTGGGCAGATGCAGGTATTACAGTACCCACACCGAAACCGAGCAACAGTTTAACACACTATTTCTCACACTGGCTTAAAGACGGTGATGTGGTTGACCCGACCAGCAATACCCACAAGATCACAGGACACGAAACATATACTGCAGTCTTTGCAGAAGTCGTTGAAGTTACTGTGACATACCACGGTGAACCCGGAACTTTCAAGACAACACCTCCCAGCAGCACATATTCAACAACAGCTCAGATTGGCGGATTAATTGAGGATGTTCCTGAATTTACTGATGATTTGCCGATCGGATATGCTTTCGACGGTTGGTACACAACATCGCAAACTCTCGGCGGTCCTTTGGATTCCTCTAAAAAGTGGGATTTGGCTACAAAGAAGGTTGAAGGCGCATCTGCAATTGATTTGTATGCAGGTTGGATTAAAGCCTCTCCTGTTTCGGTTACTTATGACGGCAATGGTGCTGAAGGAACTGCTCCTGTTGATGCAAATTCACCCTATGCGATCAATTCTAAAGTGACCGTTCTTGGTTTGGGCGATTTGTCTAACCCCGGTTTCGCATTCGACGGCTGGAAAGACCAAAACGGTGTTCTTCACGATGTTGGTTCTACATTTACCATCACTGAAAACATGGTTTTGACTGCTCAGTGGACTTCTTCCTCCGACAAGTTTACTGTCACTTATGACGGCAATGGTGCTGAAGGAACTGCTCCTGTTGATGCAAATTCACCCTATGCGATTAATTCTAAAGTGACCGTTCTTGGTTTGGGCGATTTGTCTAACCCCGGTTTCGCATTCGACGGCTGGGAAGACCAAAACGGTGTTCTTCACGATGTTGGTTCTACATTTACCATCACTGAAAACATGGTTTTGACTGCTCAGTGGACTTCTTCCTCCGACAAG
>NZ_SNYS01000007.1 GCF_004363215.1 Methanimicrococcus blatticola
ACAGAATTGTCGGAAAAAACTTCTCAACCACGAATAAAGCGCTATTCACACTTAGTTCTTAGATTTTAGAGTTGCTTCCTTACAATACACAGTTTTGATATTCCTGTAAATCTCGTAACGATGATTTACAATTTGATTTGAAAATCACCGCCGAAGTTTACCGAAACATCAGGTCACATATCAGTCAGAGAAAAAGCTCCCGACTTCATTATTAGATGAATGTAAAATTGCTCTCACAAGACATTTCAAAGCATGTCAAACGAGAGATTCTCAAAAGAGCTTTGAGGTATATAAAAGTTCCCGTCTTAACTCTTCATATTGAATTTTATCTCACAAATCAGAGAGATTTGAGAGGAACTCAAAGAGTGATGACAAATATTTAAACGTTTTGCACCAGGGATTTTTTCCAACTTTAAAAAAATAAAAATTATGAATGAAAATCAGCGATCAGCGAAATTAAAAAGAAATGTTGAAAAATTGAAAAATAAAAGACCGCAGAAAACGGTTTTTATTTTTCATAGGTGGTGTACGTTTTTGTTTTTATTACTCAATTGTTTTTGATTATTCAAGTCATAGAATGAACCGAAGTCGATGAGGAGGACTTGATTGATTCGACATTTGGCAGCTGATTAAATCCTGCTTCAAGATCAGAATCAGACGGAATATAATCCGTCATTTTACCTGCCAAATAACTTGAATAAGCTTGCATGTCAAAGTATCCTGTACCGGTTAAGCCGAAAAGAATCGTCTTTTCTTCGCCCGTCTTCTTGCACTCCATCGCTTCATCAATCGCTGTTCGAATGGCATGCGCCGACTCGGGTGCCGGCAAAATTGTTTCGTGCTTGGCAAACAGAACCGCCGCTTCAAACACTTTGGTTTGTTGTACCGATACCGCTTCCATATATCCGTCATGATACAATTTAGACAGAATCGGCGACATACCGTGGTAGCGCAAACCGCCTGCGTGATCGGCTGACGGCATGAATTGACTGCCGAGCGTGTACATGCGCGCAAGCGGCGTAATTTTCCCTGTGTCACAGAAATCATACACATATCTGCCGCGCGTCAAACTCGGACACGAGACCGGCTCCACCGCAACGATTCTGACGTCAGATCTCTCTTTTAATTTGTCTTGCATATAAGGCGCAATCAATCCGCCGAGATTGGAACCGCCGCCGGCGCACCCGATGACAACATCCGGATATTCATCAATAGAATCCATAGCCGCCTTTGATTCCAAACCGATAATGCTCTGATGCAAAAGCACCTGATTCAAAACGGATCCGAGAACGTAACGGCAATTCGGCGTGTTAACCGCCGTTTCAACGGCTTCTGAGATTGCGCAGCCGAGACTGCCGCCGGTGTCAGGATGTTCTTTGAGAATAGAACGCCCGACAGCCGTCGTATTGCTCGGGCTCGGAATAATATCGGCGCCGAATGTTTCAATTACGGATTTACGGTACGGCTTTTGTTCGGCACTGCCGCGAACCATGTAAACCGTCAAATCCAAATTATAGAAAGCGCAAGCCATGGAAAGCGCAGTTCCCCACTGACCGGCGCCGGTTTCGGTTGTCAGACTTGTTAAGCCCTGTTCTTTGGCATAATGAACCTGAGCCGCGGCGGAATTGAGTTTGTGACTGCCGGACGTGTTGTTTCCTTCAAATTTGTAGTAAATTTTTGCGGGCGTTCCAAGTGCCTTTTCCAAATTGTAAGCGCGAATCAGCGGGGACGGGCGGAACATTTTGTAAAATTCCTGTACAGGCTTTGGGATATCAAAATACCGTGTTGTCGTGTCAAGTTCCTGTTTGGCAAGTTCATCGCAGAAAACGGGTTTCAAGTCTTCCAGCGTTGCCGGCTGGTCGGTTGTCGGATTTAAAAGCGGGTCATGCTGTTCTGGCATGTCCGCGCGGATGTTGTAGTATTTTTTCGGAATCTGTTCTTCATCTAAATAAATTCTGTAAGGGATGCTCATATCATAATCTCCTGTTTTTTTGATTTTTGTTTTTCAGTCTGTCAATTTCGCAACAGCGAATCAGAGGGAGATTAAAAACGCCAACATTGTTCTGTAAATTTCATTTGAATTACCTTAATGTTTAGATTATTACAACAATGCATAAATGTATACAAATATATAAGATTTTGGCAGAAAATGGACAGATTTGAAGAAAATGTTAAATTTGTTTATTTATTACACTATCATACACTTTAGCTTCGTTAATGAGAAGAGGCAATCATACAATTCCCATTTTACTGTGTGCTGGTCAGATTTATTTTCTGCTATCAAATTGCCACCGTATGCGACCCATACTGATTCATATTGATTAATACATACGCGAAAAAAGGGGAAAATGACGAAACTCAAATTCTGTAAACATTAAAAATAAAAATTGAGAGAATTTAAGAAAACTGTTTCTCATATTGATTAAAAATTCTCACAATATTTTCAGGATTTCTTCCACCCAATAATAGAATCCAATAATGACCGGGAATATTAATCATGGGATTCCCTTCGGAATAATCATGATCGGGTGCAAAAGATTTGAAAATAAACGTTGACCAATCTGAATCCGATATTTCAATTCCATCATATTCTTGCAAATATCTTCTTAAAGCCAGATATGCGGGTTTTTTAACATTTGTCCGTTCATAAAACGGATGCAGAATTTTTAAAATATTCAGAGACCCGACAGACGTTTCAAATTCTTCATCAAGGGAAACATTATTAGCAACATATTGTTCCATTCTTTTGATATCGTTAGACTCCGTATCATTGATTTTAAGATCTATTCCCAGCTTGAGAGCGGTTTCTTGAGACCAAGCAATATCTTCAGTCAAAGATAAGTCTTCAATGTATGACAAAAGATTTTCATCAAATCCATAATAATCTAAAAGCTTAGGAATAGCAGAATAGTGATGAAAATGAGGAACCTTATCACCTTTTTTACGAATAACTCTCCCGATTCTTTGAATCAATTCCAATCTTGTTTTTGAAGAAGAAACGTTAATACCGATTTCGGCATCAGGGATATCAATACCTTCGTTAAGAATATTTGCTCCGATTAAAATACCGGATTTTGCGGCTTTGAAGTCTTCCAAATTTGTTTTGTAATCTTTAATTTTTGAATGGACAACAAAAACATTTGAAAAATTAATCCTTAATAACTCAGCAATTTCATCACATGTTTCAGTCCTTTTCAAAAACATAATTATTTTTTTATCACTTTTTAGGTACATCTCAGCAAGCTTAGTAGCTTCATCCAATTTAGGTTTTGAGTCATGAATGATTTCCCTGCGTTTGAAAATAAGCGCAAAAAGTTCAACCCATTTTGGAGGTAACGTGATTTTGCACGATTGCGCCGCCGACGTAAAACTTATAAAATCTTTTAAATCAAGAAAATGCGTTTTGTTTACATGATATTTCGGCAGCGGATATTTTCGTTTCCGGAATTCGGTTTCGACCTCTTTTGATTTTTTTAGAATTACATTAGACTCCTCATTAATTTCAGTTAATTTTGTAAGAATAGATTTCGTAATTTTTTCAAACTCTGCATTTTCAGTGTCATCCAAATAAGTCGTATGAAAATCCCATTTAAATTTTGGCAAGATTCCTCTATCAATTGCATTTTTCAGATCAAAATTATATACGACTGGCCCAAGTTCTCTTTCAAGAATATTCAATTTAAAATTACCTTTGTTGTCATCAACCGTCGCTGACAGACCTATTTTTTGTTTTGCTTTAATACCGAAAATTTTGCGATAAGAAGGAGCAGCTGAATGATGAACTTCATCTACAATTAATAAGTCTGAATAATATTTGCTGTTTAAATCATCCAATATTATAGATTCCATTGCTCTTTCATAAATTTTTGAGATTTCTTCGTCCTCGGAAATTTCATCGTGATTAAAAACATTTGCTTCCAATTTTGTGGCATCTTTAACAATTTTTTGAATAGTATTGAAATGAATTGTAACATTATTAAATTTCAATGAACTTTTGTAACTTTTTGTTTCGTCCAATAATGGATTAAATTTCCTTACCGCTTCTTGCCTCCATTGATCCAAAATAGCAGTTGAATGAGCCAATATTCGAACAATTCCCTCTTGATTTGGCCCCAACTCTTCGCTTAATTTCTGAATAGTCATTAAACCGACAACAGTTTTTCCAGTGCCTGTTGCCATTTCAACAATTCCATTCTTGGTCTTACTCCATTCATTAAAAGCTTCTTCTTGATGATCCCAAGGAACTAACATAAGAGAAGGAGAGGAAATCAAACGTCTTTGTTCTGATTCATCCATATCAAAAACTGTTTGCTGGAACTTTTCAATTACATCGAAATAATTCATTTGGACAAATAACTCCAAAAAGAACAAAGCTCTGCCTGGTACAGTAGAATGAGCTGCTGACTCCACACACATTGGATCAAAATTGTTTAAAACACAAATCTTTTTCAGCAGAATCATAAGTTTCTGAGGATTTTCTGCTCCGACATAAGTTTCGTGAATGCCAGCACCATTAAAGCTTCTATAAAAATTCAAAAAGCGTGTTTCAATTCCGGATAAATCGTTTTTTACAATATTGTCGCCTTTAATAAAAGATTCTGAAACGCGTCTTTTTAAAATTTCAAAAAAATAATCGTTGAAATAAGGTTCAAAATTATTCCTATAAACCGAACAATCATATTCAAGATAATTCATAGGACTTGGATAATGCTTTGATTGAAATTTGTAATCGTAATACCAAGATAATTCATCATCAACCAATGATAAGCCATATATATCTTGATCAAATACGGGATGCTGTAAAATCTTATTTTGAAAATAATCATATGTCAGCTATTGTTCACTCTTTTTTTCCGAAAATATATCATTATAAGCCATAAAAACAAACACCGTATAATAAATAGTTAAGGATGAATAAATAATTTTATAAAAAAGGATAAATGACACAAACTTAATAATGCATTAAAGTAATTCTGAAACCCTAATCAATCGATAAGATAATAAATAAAATTACACTTCATTTTTCATTCATATTATAAACGAACTTTAAACCAATTTATTCTATTCAACAGGAGCATCAAGCAATGGATTATCACCTTAAATGTATCGAGTGCGGCGCAGAATTCGGAAAAACCGAAATCATTTACACCTGCCGCGAATGTGACGGCCTTTTGGATGTCATTTACGATTATAATGAAATCAAAAAGAACATGGACATGGAAAAACTCAAAACCGCGCCGCCGTCCGTTTGGAAGTATAAAGATTTGCTTCCGATTGCAATCGAGCCCGTCAGCATCCGCGAAGGCGGCACGCCGCTTTACAAATGCGACCGCCTCGCCGCAAAAATAGGCATCAAAGAATTATATGTCAAACACGAAGGCATGAACCCGACCGGCTCCTTTAAAGACCGCGGCATGACTGTCGGCGTTTCCAAAGCAATCGAACTCGGCATGAAAACAGTTGCCTGCGCATCCACCGGAAACACATCCGCGGCGCTCGCCATTTACGGTGCCAAAGCAGGAATCCCGTCCGTTGTTTTGCTTCCGGCAGGAAAAGTCGCGCTCGGCAAAATCGGACAAGCACTCATGCACGGCGCAAAAGTCATCATGATTAAAGGAAACTTCGATGACGCGCTCGCGCTCGTTCGCGAACTCTGTGAACAGGAGCCGATTTATCTCCTCAACTCTGTCAACCCCTACCGCTTGGAAGGACAGAAAACCATTGCTTTTGAAATTGTCGACCAGCTCGGATTTAAAGTTCCCGACCGCGTCGTTCTCCCCGTCGGAAATGCCGGAAACATTACCGCAATCAACAAAGGCTTTAAAGAATTCGTAACACTCGGAATCACTGACAAACGCCCCAAGATGACAGGCATTCAAACCGAAGGCGCCTGCCCGATTGTCAAAGCGTACAAAGCCGATGCCGATGACATTACGCCGGAAAAGAATCCGGAAACCATCGCAACCGCCATTCGAATCGGCGACCCAGTCAACGCCAGAAAAGCGCTCATCGCCATCAAAGAATCCGGCGGTATGGCCGAATCCGTCACCGACGACGAACTCGTTCAAGCGCAGAAAGACTTGGCACAGCTTGAAGGCATCGGCGTTGAGCCCGCCAGCGCAACATCCGTTGCCGGCCTCAGAAAGCTCGTCGAAGCAGGACTCATTTCCAAAGACGAAACCGTTGTCTGTGTGACTACCGGCCACCTCCTCAAAGATCCGGAAGAAGTCATCAGCGTCTGCGTTGAGCCTGTGACTGTCGAAGCCAATTTGGAAGCTTTGAGAAAAGCCGTCTTTGAATAAGGAAAAAGGAAATTAATAATCGGAATTCCGGTGAAAAATAATGCAAGAGGACTATAACATACAAGAAACCGAATCCAAGTGGCAGGAAAAGTGGAGAATTGAAAAAATATTCGAAGCGAACCCTGAATCCGGCAAGGAAAAATACTTTATCACGATTCCGTTCCCGTATTTAAACGGGAATCTTCATGCCGGCCACACCCGTACCTTTACGATCGGAGATGTTATTGCCCGCTACAAAAGAATGCAGGGATACAACGTCCTTTACCCGATGGGCTTTCACGTGACGGGAACACCGATTGTCGGTTTGGCCGACCTCATTCGCGAACAAGACCCGACCACAATGAAAGTTTACACCGAACTTCACGGCATTCCGAAAAACATCCTCCCGACATTGGACGAGCCCGAAAAAATCGTGGATTACTTCAAAGTCGAAGCCGAATACGCGATGAACATCATCGGCTATTCCATTGACTGGCGCCGTAAATTCACAACAATGGATCCGGCATTCCAAAAATTCATCGAATGGCAATATAATAACCTTTATGACAAAGGCCTCATCGTCAAAGGCTCCCACCCCGTTAAATGGTGTCCGCACGACAACAATCCGGTGGAAGACCACGACATCCTGCGCGGTGAAGAAGCCACGCTTGTCGAATACACGCTGATCAAATTCAGACACAAAGACACGATTTTCCCCTGCGCGACACTGCGCCCGGAAACGGTTTACGGTGTCACAAACCTTTGGCTCAACCCTGAAGTCAGTTATGTCAAGCTGAAAATGGAAAAAGACGAGCTTGAAGAATATTGGGTTGTCAGCAAAGAAGCTTATGAAAAATTGCTTTACACCGATTGGAATGTTGAATTTATTGAAGACATGAATGCGAGCGACCTCATCGGTTTGAAACTGAAAAACCCGGCAACCGACAACATCATCCAGATTTTGCCCGCGCCGTTCGTTCGCGGAAACAACGGAAGCGGTGTTGTAATGAGCGTTCCGGCGCACGCGCCTTACGATTATTTGGCACTCAGAGATTTGGCAAAACAGGATTTGACCGAATACGGCATCACTGCTGATGAAGTGCAAAACATCAAGCCGATTCAAGTCATTGATGTTCCCGATTACGGTGAAGCACCCGCAGCAGAAGTCGTTGCCGAGCTCGGCGTTGTTGACCAAAAAGACCCTAAAGCCGAAGAAGCGACAAAAATCGTATACAGACGTGAATTTCACGGCGGAACCCTCAAAGACATCACCGGCAAATACAAAGGCATGCCGGTTTCAAAAATTAAAGACCGCCTCACGCAGGATTTCATTTCACAAGGCATCGGCAGTATTTTTTATGAATTCAGCGAACCGGTTCAATGCCGCTGCGGCACAATGTGTGTCGTCAACATGGTCAAAGGCCAATGGTTCTTGAATTATTCAAACCCGGAATGGAAAGATAAAGTTTACAAATGTCTCAGTCAGATGGATGTGATTCCGCCCGAATTCCGCGTGGAATTTGAGAACAAAATCGACTGGCTCAAAGACAAAGCCTGCGCCCGAACGAAAGGACTCGGCACACAGCTGCCGTGTGACCCGCGCTGGCTGATTGAATCCCTCGGCGATTCAACCATTTACATGTCTTATTATACAATTGCCAATTACATCAACGACGGAACCATCACGCCTGAAATGATGACGCGTCCGTTTTTGGATTACCTCTTTTTGGATGTCGGAACGGCAGAAGATGCCGCCGCGTCAAGCGGACTCAATGCCGACCTCATCAACAAAATGAAATCGGAATTCAATTACTGGTACCCGGTTGACATTCGCTCTTCCGGCAAAGATTTGGTGCCGAACCATTTGCTGTTCTTCCTCTTCCACCACGTCGCGCTCTTTGATGAATCCAAATGGCCGAAAGCACTCGCCGTCAACGGATTCGTATCCCTTGAAGGACAAAAAATGAGCAAATCCAAAGGTCCGATTCTGACGCTGAAAGAAGCGGTTGACACCTACGGCGCCGATGTGACGCGCATGTACATCCTCTCCGCGGCCGAGCAGGCGCAGGATGCCGACTGGCGTAAAGAAGGCATTGAATCGGCCAGAACACAAATCGGCAGATTCTACACATTCGTTCGCCAAGTCGTTGAAAGCGGCTGCAAGATTCCGGAAAACGGCGATAAAACACACATCGACCGCTGGATTGAAAGCCGCATTCAGCAGTACATCCGCGAAGTCAATATTGCTTTTGATTCAATTCATACGAGACACGCGATTCAAAACGCGTTCTTCCTGATTTATAACGATATCAAATGGTATCACAGAAGAGGCGGAGAACAGTGTTTGACCGAAGTTGTTGAAACCTGGACCAAATTGATGGCGCCGTTTACGCCGCACATTTGCGAAGAAGTTTGGAGCGAACTCGGACACACGGAGTCCATTGCGTTTGTGCCGTACCCGACAGAAAATAAAGCTTTGATTGACGAAGCCGCTGAGGTTGCCGAAAACATCATCATTAAAACGCTTGAAGATGTCGAAGAAATTATTCGCGTGGCAAAAATTACGCCCAAAAAAGTTTACCTTTACACAACGCACGAATGGCGCACCCTGATTTTGAGAAAAGCCGCTGAAATCGCGTTGGCGTCTGACGAATTTGTCCCGACGGAAGAAATTGCGAAAGGCATCAGAACAGATCCTGAAATTATGGATTCCGCCATTGAAACAATGGGCCATTATGTCAAGGAAGATGTGAAAGAAAAAGCCAAAGAAATCACGGAAGCCGTCAGAAACCATGTCGATGTGAAAGAATTGATTCAAAAAAGCATGGCTGACCCGACAATCCGCTCCCGCGGCAAAGAAGGACAGAAATATGTTCAAAAGGTTGCAAATGACATTCGCGGTTCATCCATTGACGCTGTTTTGAGCTATTTGAATGCGAATGTTGATGAAAAACAGATTTTGGAAGAAGCCAAACCGTTCCTTGAAAAAGAACTCGGCTGCCCTGTTGAAATCTTTGACGCTGAAGAGATTGATGCCGGAAACGCATACGATCCCGAAAAGAAATCCAGATTTGCCGAACCCGGCAGACCGGCAATTTATATTGAACAGGAATGAATCAGAAATTGATTCTTTTCTGTTTTTAATATTTTCTTTTTCCGTTTTTAAAAATAAAAATGAATAGAGAAATCACTTTTTTTGAGACAATTCAAGCAATCTTTGATATTGCCATTCCCGCTCTTTTGAAATGATTTGATCATATTCATCAGGCGTCGCTGTAAAAGAAACGGCTTTGAGCGCATATGTTGCTGCGTGAGGTGCGTGTCCTGCCGCGTGCGCTGCCGCAACGGCTTGTCCGACCGAACGGGCTGCAGCGCATGCCGCCGCTTCTGCACCTTCTCCTTCCGTCAGCGGCGTAAAACCGGTGCGGGCAAATTCCGTGTCGACCGCGTCACGGGCAGCATTGTGCGCGGCAACGGCTGCTTTTCTGGCATCCGTGACGGTTACTTCGTCGCGAACCCAGGCGCGTCCGGTTTCAATCGAATCGCGAAGACGCTTGTCGTCGGGAAAGGATGATTCATAATAAGAAAGGATATGCTCAGCGCAATCAAGCGCCCATGTCACTTTTGTTTTTTGGTCTTGTTCATTTAAAATTTGTTCAATCGGATACATGTAAAATCCTCAATTTAAAAAAATAAAAGTAAAAGTGGAATTAAAAATCTAATAAGCTTTTGTTGGCGGTCTTGGAAACAAGCTCGGAAACGTCAATTTCGTCTTTGAGAAGCGCGCTTAAAATGTTGACGGTACGCATTAAGAAATCGGGATCCAATTTGTCGGTATGAATTTCATACGCCGGCGAACTTTTCGGAATCTGCGGCAGCTCATCATAATATTTTTTGAAATCTTTTGATTTGACAACAAGATTGGAATCCGGCGTTGAACCCGTTGTTGAGCTGAAATAACGGGTGATTTGATTGGAATCAATTCCGGCCGCGTTTAATTCGGATTCAAAGCACGGGCGGTCAAAAAGCGTCATAAAAATATAAACGGCGGTTTCAATTTTCGTCGCTGCTGAAGTCATTTTGGAAAGCTTTTCCCCGACCAATCCGTAAACATCAACGGTTTTGACTTCTTTTTTGGTTCTGACAAAGCCGCCGGCATTCTTGTCTTCTTTGAGCGTGTAAATTTTAGACGGCGACAAATCGAATTCATTTAAGCAATCCATATCTTTGAGCGCACGAAGATAGCCTGTCACAATCAAACGATGTTCGTTGAAATCACGGCTTTTCAGCTCGCGGGTAATACCGCTGATAGACAGCTGGCGGCCGTCCTTTAACAGATCATAAATTTCCACCGATAAATCCGAATGTTCCTGCATAAGTACACCAAAATCAATAAACGTATAACGAACGAAAGTAATTAACATGATTGACAATGAATTAAACTTGATTTCACGGGTTTCGAATTTTCGAAACGAAGAGAGGAAACAGAGTTCGTTTAAGAAAAGATGCACAATTTTTTTTGATTAAATTTGCGTATTTTGATAAGTTTAAAATACTTTGCACACCTATTGCGTATCCTGTCTTTTTTAAATCATTTTTGATTTAACAAACAACACAATATATGAATATAACTTTTACCATGTTCGGATACAAATCAGCCGTATTTGATTCAAAAATAAAACGGGCGATAAAGACAGACATGTTTTCGAACGGCTTAAAAACGAACACTGTAAAAACAATTATTGCCGCACAGGCAAAATTTGAGGCTTTGAAAATGGGAGAACGAACGCGAATTATTAACGATCCTTCATATCTGGTTCCTCTTTTGAGAACTTTCAGTTCAAGGACACACAAAAAAGTCTTCGATTTACTTTTATCAAATTGGATGACGCAGGAAGAATTGGATGAAGCAATTGAAGCTGAATCTTTAAGCAGTTTAATCAACCTTAAAAAAGCGGGTCTCTTGGAAAGCAAATGGCGCGTTCCCGAGCCCGGAAAATCCCCGGTCAAGGAATATCATACCTCTTATTCAAATGTTCAAGTGAATTTCCAAAGCTCATTTGAAGATTTAAGCGACATCATTATGCTGGCTTTCAAACCTTATGAAGAAGTGAAAGACACAATCGAAAGCCTTGAAAGAATGGTTGCCGAAGGAAACAATTCCATGAGCAAACTCACCCGCGAATTAAATATGAATACCAGTCACATCTGTGCTATCGCCCGCCGTTCCGACAGACTTTCCGTCATGGGACAGCGTCTTAAATTAGTCGAAAAAGATGAGGAGATATAATCTTGAATGCAAAAATCCTTCAAAGCAAAAGCGAGATGACCAAATTTCAGGTTTTGACGGAAATCGCCGCACATCAGCCGAATGTTCGCCAAAAAGAAATTGCAACCAAAATCGGAATTACACCGCAGGCAGTTTCCGAATACATCAAAGAATTAACGGCGGAAGGATTGATTCATTCTGACGGGCGTGTCCGCTACAAGATCACCAAAGACGGTGTCGAATGGGTTTTGGACAATGCTTCGGAATTAAAACGTTACTCACAATTGGTGATGGAAGACATCATCAGCCATGTTTCGACATGGACTGCCATTTGCGATGAAGCGATTCGAAAAGATGAAAAGGTTTTCATTGAAATGCGCAAAGGATTATTATACGCCAACCGGACCAAAGATACCGGCATTTACGGCACCGCCATCATGAACGGCGAAAGAGGTTTTGATATCGGCGTCACCGATTTGAAAGGATATATGCATGTGGATACCGAATCCATTACAATCTGCAAAATTCCGAGAATCAAACGCGGCGGATCTTCATTTACAAATTTGGATCGCTTAAAACCGATTGTCGAATCCAAGCCTTACATCGGCGCGGTCGGCACGGAAGCGCTCATGGCATTGAAAAGAATCGGCATCACGCCGGATGTTATGTTCGGCGCGTCCGAGTCCGTCATTCAGGCCGCTTACCACGGATTAGCCTCCGTTGTTGTGATCGTTGAAGATGAAGTGTCCTATTTGATGACGCGTCTTGAAAACGAAAGCATTCCATACGAAATTATGGATCTCAGCAAAACCGGCATGAAGTAAACAAAATTTATTCGGCTTCGCCTCACAAATTTTCATGGCAGTTTAAGGCGGTGTTTTCGAAAATCGCTTCGCGATTTTTATGGCTTCGCCTACGATTTCATCGGGTGTTTATTTAAAATTGCTGCGCAATTTTTATGCGGCTTGCGCCGCTTTTAATACAGTCGCAATATAGTAATTTGCAGCGGCAGGTTGCGCGCAAGCCTTTCCGGCTTTTCTTATTTTTTAAAAACGGGGGATTCATTTACATTAATTTTTCAAAAACGGGAATCTGTTTTTTAATAATTACATTAACAAATGGTATTTTATTTTATATTGAAAAACATATATAATGACAGAGAATACTCTCAATCATAATTAAAAACAAAAACAGGTGGATAGATAAAATGAAAATTTTAGTAATTTCCGATACGCATCTTCCCGAATTGAATTCGGATGAGTTTTCCTTTTTTCCCGAGATTCTGCGTCAAAAGATGGATGAGGCAGACATAATCGTTCATGCCGGCGATTTTGAATCGGATGACGCTTACCGCGCATTTCAAAAAACAGGGAAGTTGAGGGCGGTTTACGGCAACCGTGACACGGAAATGATTCGAAAAGCGTTGCCTGAAAAATTGATTTTTGAACAAAACGGCATCAAATTCGGCGTTGTTCATGAAGCGGGGATTTCTTTAAATGATAATACGGCACGCTGGTATGTTTTAAAAGAAATGGGCGTTGACGTTTTGATTTACGGGCATATTCATACGCCGACGATTGATGAATACGGCGGAAAGTTTTTGCTTTGCCCGGGGTCGCCGACAAAAGCCAGAATGTCTGAGCCGTCTGTTGCGGAAATCATTATTGATGAAAAGGAACAAAAGATTGCGGATATTCAAATTATTCCGGTGGGGCAATCTGCCTGCGGTTTTATAAAATTCCGCGATGAATTGGTTAAAAAAAGTGAAAAGGAATAAATAAAACCGGTTCACTAAAAAGAAACAATGGAAACAAAAAATTATCCGAATCAAATAGAAGAAGTTGCCGCTGACGGTGCCGTTGTCGTCTTTTCAGGCGGCCAGGACAGCACCACCTGTTTGTTTTGGGCAGAGAAAATCTACGGGAAAGAAAACATTATTCCCGTCTCTTTTTTTTACGGCCAGAAACATCAGAAAGAACTGGAAGCGGCCGAGAAAATAACAAAAACATACGGTTTTAAGGGAATGAATCTCTCATTGGATTTTTTGAAATCAATTTCGGCTTGCGCATTAACGGAAGAAGAAATTGAAGTTGATAAAGAAATTCCGGAGGGAGAGGATTATCCGAATACTTTCGTTCCCGGGAGGAATTTATTCTTTTTGTCAATCGCCGGCGTGATTGCGCGAAACAACGGCTGGCACAACGTGATTACAGGTGTTTCGGAATCTGATTTCAGCGGATACCCCGACTGCCGTGAAGAATTTATCAGATCCGCCGAAAAAACAATAACGCTGGCAATGGATTATGAGATTAAAATTCATACGCCGCTGATGCATAAAACAAAAGCGCAAACGTGGAAAATGGCAGAAGAGCTCGGTGTTTTTGATTTGGTGGCGGAAGAAACTGTCACTTGCTATAATGGAATTATCGGAAGCGGCTGCGGCGAATGTCCGGCTTGTGCGCTGCGCCAAAAAGGGCTTGAAGAGTATCGAAACGGAATTTATTGAAATGAATCGGTCGTTAGAAAATGAATCATGACGAAAAAATAAATGCGGCGCCGCAGACGGCGGGCGAACACATTCGAGATGATGACATATTTGTCGTTCTCGGCGGCGTTGAAGACGGATACCAGCTGGTAACGGCAGCAGACCCTGTCGCTGACACCGGCGGTTCGAGCCGCAAAGCCGATTCATTTGACGAATATTTAATCGGACCCGAATTGGAAGAGCTCGGGAAAACATCGCCGTTCGGCTTGGTCATTCGCATCGGCATCAAAGACGACGTGAAAGCGGCGGTTTCGGAAAAGGATTTGGAAGCGGTTGTTGAAAAGAAACTCGGTGACATTTTAAATTTGATTTCGGGCGTTTCTCATGAACAAACGCGCGATCAAATTGAAATTAAAATCAGCGTTGATGCCGTTAAAAACGGAGTCACTTTTGAGAAGATTGAAAGTTTTGTCAGGGAACAACTGATGGAAGAATTCCCGTTTATTGAATCGGCAGCGGTTCGCATTTATACAGACAAAGAAGCCGTGAAAGCAGGGCTTGAGATCGCAAGACGCGTTTATGAAAAGCGAGATGAAAGGGCACTTTCGATTCATGATGACGAAGCCGATAAATTCTACGGCTGCAAAATTTGTCAAATCAGCAGCCCGGCGCATGTTTGTGTGATTACGCCGGACCGCCCGTCCGTTTGCGGAACGATTAATTGGTTTGAAGCGGGGGCATCGGCTTTGGCAAATCCCGACGGACATGTTTTTGAAATCGAAAAGGGCGAATTGTTGGATGAGGCGGGCGGAGAGTACGCGGGCGTGAACAGCGCGCTTGCTGTCGGCAGCGGTGGTGAAAACGAGAGAGTTCTGCTTTATTCGCTGATTGAAAATCCGCATACGACCGGCTCGGTTTTTGAGATTATCGCGTTTTATATTCCTGAAATGAACGGCATCGGGCTTATTGACAGAACGACAAAAACGCCGAGCGTGAATTGTTTGACGTTTGAAGAAATGATGATTTTTACGGGATACGGTCAGCAGATTTCCGGGTTTTCGGGCGTCGGCGAAATGTATCTTTTGTCGGATAAATTCATGCAAAAAGAAGGCGGTTGGGACAATGTTGTTTGGATGTCACGTTCTTTAAAGGATAAATTAATTCAAAAAATCGGAATGATGGAGTCCGGCGGTCCGAGATATGAAAAATTGCTCGGCCGGATTCGTTTAATTCCGACGGAAAACGATGCCGAAAATTTAAACGCGCTGGCGGATTATTGGAACCGACATGAATAATTAAATAGGAATTCAGCATTGAATACACCCGAATTATGACGCGTAAAATGAGATATTCCGATTTGGAAAAATTGTTTCAGATTCTACAAACCGAAGGCAAAACAGATTTGCAGCTTTCGGATTTATCGGGCGCGAAAGGAGATGAAAAAGAACTTCTCGCCCGCATTTCTCAAATTTCTTCACTTCTCGGTTGTGAAACGGACAGTGAGCTGGAAGCATTGCTGAGCAATGCGTATCCGGTTTCAGACACGCTTGCCGCCGCCAAATTCAATGTGGCGGATTTCACGCAATTTAAACAATCGATTCAAGAAGTGACGCTCGGCGCAGGCAGCCGGAAAAAACCGTTTGTCATCGGCGGCGAAAAAACAATGCCTTACTTTTTTGACGCGGCAATGCCTAACATCAACCGCGTGACAATGGATGTTTTTGACATGCCGGTCGGCCTTGCCAAATCCGTTCGCTCCAATTATGAAGACGTATTGGAAGATCCTGCCGCCTGGGCGAAAAAATCAGTCAACGAGTTCGGTGCCGACATGATTACGATTCATTTGGTTTCAACCGATCCCGCCATAAAAGACACATCCGCAAAGGAAGCCGCAAAAACCGTTGAAGAGATTTTGCAGGCGGTCGACGTGCCGATTGTGATTGGCGGAAGCGGCAATCCGCAAAAAGATCCGGAAGTCTTGGAAAAAGCGGCGGAAGCAGCAGAAGGTGAGCGCGCGCTCATCGCATCGGCCAACCTGAACATGGACTACCAACGCGTCGGCAACGCCGCTAAAAAGTACGGGCATGTGATTTTATCATGGACACAGATGGACATCAACGCCCAAAAAGAGCTCAACCGCAAACTGTTCCGCCAATGCGGCATCGAGCAAGACGGACTGATCATGGACCCGACAACGGCCGCGCTCGGTTACGGTTTAGATTACGCGTACTCCAACATGGAACGCATTCGAATGGCGGGATTAACGGGTGATGCCGAGTTGGCTTATCCGCTCTCATCCGGAACGACAAACGCCTGGGGCGCCCGCGAAGCTTGGATGATTGCATCTCCGCAAGCAGCGGATTCCGACTGGGGCGACCGTGAGTACCGCGGCCCGATTTGGGAAATTATTACAGGAATGACGCTTGCGCTTGCCGGAAATGATTTGTTTATGATGATGCATCCCAAAGCGGTTCAATTCTTGAAAGAATTCACGGGAATTTTGGGTAATGCCTCAACCGTTGATTCTGAAATGAACGACGATTGGCTGACGGAGGTGTACTGAAATGGCGAAACAAGTCAGCCCGCTAAACATTTATCCGCTTCTTCCCGATGATTGCGAATCGCTTTTCGGAACATCGAAGATGGCGGTTGCAACGCAGCTTGCCGGCAAAAAAATGAAAGTCAGCGATGTTAAGGAAATTTATGACAAACTGCCGCCGGAGTTTGCCGAAAAATACGAAAAACTCGCCGATCTTTTGAGTCCCGCGATTCGTGAAATTGAAATCGGCGCGGGTGACAAAAAAATAATAATCGGCGGCGATGATGTGATGTTCCGCCACACGCTTTCGTTTTACAACAAACCGCCGGTCGCGGTTGATGTTTGGGACACGATGAGTGATGACGAATTGTTTGAGAGAATTAATAAAATTCAATCGTTTCAAAAATTCTATGTCGGCGACTTCCTTTATTTGGATATGATTGCGGTTCGCTCAACATCCGGCAATCCCGAAACATTCGGAAAATGCGTTGAAAAGATTATCGCGCATTCCGATTTGCCGCTGATTTTGTGTACGAAAGATGCAAAAATTATGCGCGCGGGTCTTGACGCGGCGGACGGGAAAAATCCGCTGATGTACGCCTGCGATGTGAAAAACCGCAAAGAAATGACAACGCTGGCGCTTGAATTTGATGTTCCGATTGTCATTACGGCTGCCGGGAATTTGGATGAAACAAAATCGCTTTCGGCAACCCTTCAAAAAGACGGCGTGTCAAAAATTGTGATTGATCCGGGCACCGCTTCTTACAGCGCGGGATTTAAAAAGACATTCCAGAATTTCATCAAGCTCCGAAAAGCGGGACTTGACGGCGACAAAGATTTGGCGTTTCCGCTGATTGCTTTGCCGATTGCCGCAAGAAAATCAAACCCGCGGGCGAATGAGAAACTGCCGCAGGAGATTGTTGCCGATTATCATGAAACAATAACCGCGTCTGCTTTGACGGTTCGCTACGCTGACATTATGATTATTCACGGCTTGGGAGGGCATGAGCTGCTTCCGATTGTTCATGTCACCGACATGATTTACACCGACCCGAGAACGCCGTCTTCGGTTGAGCCCAAACTCTATCAAATCGGAAATCCCGATTCGTCGTCGCCGGTTTTGTTCACGACAAACTTCGCGCTGACCTACTACACGGTGGAAAGCGATTTGGCGTCGGCCGGCTTTGACGGTTACGTTTTGGCGGTCAACACAGGCGGGCTCGGCGTGGAAGCGGCAGTGGCCGGCGGACAGCTGACAGCGGAAGTCGTTAAAAAGAATTTTGAAGAAGCACGGTTTAACTTTGAAGAAACCGATTATCAAACGCTTGTGCTGCCGGGATTGGCGGCGCGTTTGCAGAATGAGATTGAGAAATCAATGAATATCGCGGCGGTTGTCGGCCCGATGGATTCGGGAAGATTGGCGAAGTGGCTGGAAGAAAATTGGCCGCCGGAAAAGAAAACATAATGAAAAACATGACACAAAAAGAAAATAAACTGGACCCGAAACAATCGTCTTCTGCGATGACCGTTTGTCCGGAATGCGGCAAAGAAACGGACAAAACCGTGAAAAATGTTTGTCCGGAATGTTTCGGCAAAAAATTAAAATTATTTGATTTACCGGAGGTACTTCACGCGCGCATTTGCCAGCGCTGCGGCGCCCACTATTACAAAAGCAAATGGGAAGACATGGGAACGCCGGAAGAGGTGGCGATGCTGACAGCGGAAGAGCATCTCGCCATTCCCGACACGATTGACAACGTCACTGTCGGCATGCACCCGCACGCGCGCTCGCCCTACATTTTTGATGTTTTGGTCGATGTTGGAGGCGATGTCGATGATGTTACCTATTATCAAAACGGCAAAACGGAAGTTCGGATTAAAAGAGAAGCCTGTGAAATGTGCAGCCGTCGCGCCGGCGGATATTTCGAAGGAATAATTCAAATCCGCGCCAATAACAGAACGCCGACAAAAGAAGAAGTGATGGACGCGCTGAAACTTGTTGAAGAATCCATGCTGGCGCAGTTGAAAAAGGGAGATAAGCTGGCGTTCGTGACGGATACAATGACGTTTAAAGACGGCGCCGATGTTTATATCGGCTCAACGAAAGCCGGGAAACATGTTTGCAAACACATCATTGAAGTGATGGGCGGAACAGTCACGGAATCATATACGCTTGCCGGTATGAAAGACGGCAAAGATATTTACCGAACGACTTTTGCGATGAAGCTGCCTGAATTTAAGAAAGGCGATGTCGTTTATTTCGAAGACAAAGTGATTGAAATCAAGAACTGCGGCAAGCGTGTGACGGGAATTAATTTGATGAATTCATCCAATTTCTTTATCGAAGGCGAACATTTCAAAAACACAAAACTGCTCGGGAATACCGCAAACGCGAAAGAAACGGTTCTTGTTTCCGTTGAAGAGCACGGCATTCAGATTTTAGATCCGGAAACGTTTGAAACAATTACGATTCAAAAACCGATGGGCTTTAACGCGCTCCCGGGAAGCGAAATTAAAGTGTTCAAGACGGAATACGGAATTTTTGCGCTTTGAAGAAAAAGCAAAAATATAAAAGCTAAAACGCACAGGTTTATCTATTATAAAAAGTCATTATGATTTATATTTTATAAATACGATTTTAACAAAACGAATGCGGGAACATTCGCATGATTTAAAATATCCGAATGAGGTAAACGATTTGATTAATTTAGACGATCCCTTGATTCACGGCTATCTGCTCCGTTTAATCGGTGAAGACGGCATTACATTGATTCGAAATATGCCGGAAGGCGAAGTAACGGATGAAGAGATTTGCAATGCGCTTAATCCGCTTCGCGCCGTTTCAAAGGCAGCCGATGACAGAGTTAAAAAACTGAATATCGAAATCAAAGCGGCCAAAGAAAAGGGCGAAGAAACAAAAAAGCTTGAAAAGGAATTGGCTGCCGCTGAAAAGGAAGCTGTCACCGCCAAAGAAAATGTCGGCGATGAAAAAGAAATCACATTAAACACGGTTCGCAAGATTCTTTTCATTCTTTATGAAAACAAATTCACAATCTGCCACAGAGAAAGAGATGCCAACAGCGGTTGGCTCACATTCCGCTGGATGATCAATATGGACGGCATTTACCACCAGATTGAGCGTGAAAAGAAAAAATTGTACAGAAACTTGGTCAAACGCAAGGAATACGAAGACAACAATATTTTCTACGTTTGTCCGCAGAATTGTCTCCGCCTCGTCTTTGACGAAGCAACAGAAACGGAATTCCTCTGCCCGCTTTGCGGTGAAGATTTGGTTTTCCAGGACAATGAACCGTTTAAAGAACTCTTGGACAAAAGAATTGAAGAGTTTGAAGAAACGGCATGATTTGAATTGCTTGCGCCGCCGCGCGCGAGCAGCACCATTTTTTTCAAAAACGAAACAAAACCCGAATGCATTTTTTAGAATTATTTAATCAAAATTCAGGTGATGAAAATGATTTCAAGAGAAGAAGCCATTCAGATTCTCAAAGACGAAGGCTGTGAAGAAAAAGTCATTCAGCATTGCATTACTGTTGCCGATACCGCCCTTGAAATCGCCCGGCGGAATATTGAGAGAGGACACCAAGTCGATATGGAACTTGTTGAAATCGGCGGTTTGCTTCATGATTTGGGACGCGCGAAAACGCATGGTATGGATCACGCGATCATCGGTGTCGAACTCGCGAAAAAACACGGCATTGAGAAGCCGGTTTTGGAAATTATCAAAAAACATATCGGTGCCGGCGTCACAAGAGAAGAAGCGGCGTATTTCGGATTGCCGGATGATGATTACTTTCCAAGAACATGGGAAGAGAAGATTGTTGCGCATGCCGATAATATGGTCAAAGGCTGTAAAATAATCACGCTGAAAAAAAGAAATAAACTTTTGGAAGAAAACGGCGCGGATGAAGAAATTTGTAAACGGATTAATGATTTGGCGTATGAAGTTGATTTTGAAAACTGCGGAAAAGAGGATTGAAAAAATCAAAAACAAAGAATCAAATCTAATTAAATCAAATCTAATCAGATCAAAGAATTGAATAAGAAAAGAACCGAAAGACCGTTTGAAAAACGTGAACGGGAATAAAATCAAAGGAAAATATATATACATCGAAAACGATTATGTCATAAATTAATATTTAAGCCGGTTCAGAGAACTTTTTTCAAATCGGCTGTTACTTCTGAAATTTAAAACGGCTGACATTGAGAGGTATCGGTTGCGATGCCTTAAAGTGCTTTATTTTATGTTTTCAAAATTTATTTGGAAAAAATAAATTTAAACAGTAATGGTTTTTATAAAATCAAAAAGGGCATAAATTTCAGAGAATGTTTCACAATTAATATTCACATTTATTATAGAAAATTTCAAACAAAAACAATCAGGTAAATTATTATGGAACAAGAAGTACTCAAAGGAACAACGACAGTCGGCATGATTTGTACAGACGGAATCGTTCTTGCCAGCGAAAGGCGCGCAACGATGGGACACTTTATCGCCAGTCGTGAAGCTAAAAAAGTGTACCAGATCAGCGACACCACAGGCCTCACCATTGCAGGTACTGTCGGCGACGCGCAACAGATTGTCCGCGCCATGACAGTTGAGTCAAAACTCTATGAAATGAGACGCAAAGAACCGGTGACAATCAAAGGCCTTTCCACAATGCTTTCAAACATGCTCAATTCCGTTCGAGGGTACGGCGTTCAGCTTTTAATCGGCGGCGTTGACAAAAACGGCCCGTCCCTTTATTCAATTGACGCGTTGGGCGGAACCATTGAAGAAACAAGAGCTGTTTCAACCGGCTCCGGCTCCCCGATTGCTTACGGTGTTCTGGAAGACAATTATAAAGAAGGAATGACCGTTGACGAAGGAGCGCAACTTGCAATCCGCGCGCTTCACAATGCAATGAAAAGAGATTCAGCCTCCGGTGACGCAATCAGCGTCGTTAAAATTACCGACGGCAAATTTATCAGAATGGAAGACGAAGACGTCAATGAATACAGAAAAACATTAAACTGATTCTGTATTTCATTTTTCATTTTTACTTTCAATTTATTGATTCAACTTATTTATTATTTAATTTATTATTCAACTTATTTATTATTCAAGTTTAATGAACGGCGTTTAGATTCTCACATTTAAGCGCCAGAAATAATTGATTTTTTGAGTTTCGAAAGCAGAGCTCCGAAATTGAATCGGCCGCTTTTTTCATGTTGCCTTTTGAAAACGTCATAAATCATTTTTCAGATCAATTCAACAGACTCAAATTTCAATACAATACGATTAGACGATACAATTTATTCATTTTAAAAAAGGAAGAAAATAATGGCAATAGATGACGTTTTAGCTGACCTTCAAAATAAAATCGAAAAAAATCTGCCTGAAGGCGTAACCATTTCAGGCGTGAGTTTTGAAGGCCCACAATTAGTACTTTATACGGAAGACCCGAAAAAGTTTGCCGACGACGGAAATATTATCAGAAATTTGGCCAAGGCGCTGCGTATCAGAATTGCGGTGCGTCCCGACCCGAAAGTGTTGGCAGAGCCGGAGAAATCCATTGAGATTATTCACAAAATCGTTCCGGCGGATTCCGTTATTTCAAATTGTTATTTTGACCCCGATTCCGGCGAAGTGATTATCGAAGCCGAAAAACCGGGACTCGTTATCGGTAAACACGGCGACACGCTTCGTGAAATTACCAAAGAAATCGGCTGGATTCCGAAAGTGGCAAGAACGCCGCCGATTAAATCCAAGACCGTTAAAAATGTCCGCGATTTCATGAGAAACAATCTCAAAGAAAGAAAAGAGATTCTGCGTGATGTCGGCCGTAAAATTCACCGTGAAACAACGCACACAGACCAGTGGATCCGCGTCACGGGTCTCGGCGGCAGTTTGGAAGTCGGCAGAAGCTGCTACCTCCTCTCAACGCCCGAATCTAAGATTATGATTGACTGCGGTGTCAACCTCGGCGCAGAAGACAAAACGCCTTACCTTTACGTTCCCGAAGTCAACAACTTCAGCGAATTGGACGCGGTTGTTTTAACGCACGCCCACATGGACCACCAGGGATTGATCCCGCTGCTTTACAAATACGGTTTTGACGGTCCCGTGTACTGCACGCCGCCGACTCGAGACATGACTGTTCTGCTCCAGCTGGACTACGTTGACATCGCCTCAAAAGAAGGTAAAAAGGTGCCTTACGATTCTTCAACGATTCAAAAAGAATTGTTGCATATGATTCCGCTCGACTACGAAGAAGTGACGGACATCGCGCCTGACATGAAACTGACATTCCACAACGCCGGTCACATTATCGGATCTGCCATTGCGCACTTCCACATCGGCGACGGTCTTCACAACATTGTCTTTACGGGCGATTACAAGTATGAGAGAACACGTCTTTTCGACCCCGCCGTCAACCGTTTCCCGCGTGTTGAAACTGTGATTACGGAAGCAACATACGGCAACAACAACGGTTATCAGACACCGCTTCGGGATGCCGAAAAGAATTTACAGAAAATTATCCGCGACACCGTTAACCGCGGCGGTGCTGTTCTGATTCCGGCATTCGCAGTCGGCAGAAGTCAGGAAGTCATGATTGTTTTGGAAGAAGCCATTCGTAAAGGCTACATTCCGAATGTTCCCGTTTATTTGGACGGTATGATTTGGGAAGCAACCGCGATTCACGCAACGCACCCTGAATATTTGAACAGCGAACTCAAGAAACAGATTTTCCAAAAAGGTCAAAATCCGTTCTTGTCGGAATCTTTCAAGCAGGTTGATTCCAAAGACATGCGTGAAAAGATTTTGGAAGAACCGCATCCGTGTGTCATTATCGCGACATCAGGCATGATGACGGGCGGTCCTGTCATGAGTTATTTCTATAAGTTAGCACCGGATGAACGCAATACGCTTGTCTTTGTCGGCTACCAGGCTGACGGAACCATCGGCCGCCGTCTCCAAAAAGGCTGGTCTGAAATTGCCGTCGGCAACAACAACACTGTCAAAGTCAACATGAACGTGGAAACAATTGACGGTTTCTCCGGTCACTCAGATGTGAGACAGCTTCACGAATACATCCGAAAAATGCAGCCCAAACCCGAGCGCATTTTCACGGTTCACGGCGATGAAAAATCCTGTATCGAATTGGCAGAAGCCTTGCGCAAGAAAAACAGAATTGATGCGAAACCGCTTGTGAATTTGGAAACATTCAGGATTTTGTGACGAAATTCTGATTTTTCTTTCTTTTTTATTTTTCACGCTTTTTTTTGGTTTTATATTATTGACATTCTTTAAAATTCTAGTAAAATTCGATTTTTTTCGGCGTATGGAGATATTATACTCACAAAAACAATATGAGTTGAATAATTTAAAAAGATTCATAAAAAAGACAAAATTGGAGACAGAAGGTGATTCTTCTGTCTCGAAAACAAGTAAAAGATACAATAAATGCAAAAGGAATCAGTATTGGCATATACACATATGATTTTCAAAATGAATATATTTCGTTGACTGACATTGCAAAATATAAAAGCGATGAACCAAATGATGTAATAAAAAATTGGATGCGGGCGCGAGATACAATTGAGTTTTTGGGTTTGTGGGAATTACTCCACAATCCTAATTTTAAACCCGTCGAATTCGACGGGTTTAGAAAAAAAGCGGGTTTAAACGCTTTTACACTTTCTCCTTCAAGATGGATTTCCGCGGTAAATGCAATTGGCATTGTATCGAAATCAGGACGTTACGGGGGCACATATGCACATTCAGACATCGCTTTTGAATTTGCATCTTGGATTTCAGCTGAATTTAAATTATATATAATAAAAGATTACAAGCGCCTCAAAAATGATGAAAACAGCCGCTTATCCTTAAATTGGAATTTGAATCGCGAGATGTCAAAAATAAATTATCGAATTCAAACAAATGCAATTAAAGAGAATTTACTGCCGCCGGAACTTACACAGGAACAGATTTCAATGACATATGCCGGGGAAGCAGATTTATTAAATGTTGCATTGTGGGGAATGACTTCAAAACAATGGAAAGAAACTCGACAGAGTAAAAACGCAAATAATATCCGTGATGAGGCAAGTTTGAATCAGTTACTGGTTCTTGCAAATATGGAAAGCTACAATGCAATACTCATTGAACAAGGAAAAACACAATCAGAAAGGTTAATCATTTTAAACAGATTAGCTGTCAAACAATTAAAAACACTTACAGAAATCAATACAACCGATAGAAGATAAAAGATAAGAGGAAACTTTTTAGAGGAAGGTATATTTTTATCATGACTTTTAATTAAAATGATTAAATTTTTTAAATTTACATAACCAAACCGGTAATCAAAAACAGAAAGCGGAGTAATTTATGAAAGAACTTGATACTATCCGACCCGACGAAAGCAGATCTTACAGCACTTTTTTAACGGACGGTTGTCTTTGCTGTCAAAAAGGCGCGAAAATGGTTTTGTTCGTGACGGGACTTTGCGACAGGGACTGTTTTTTCTGTCCGCTTTCGGAAGAGCGGAAAAATAGAGATGTGATTTTTGCGAATGAACGCGCTGTTTTAACGGACGCAGACGTACTGGAAGAAGCGCGCGCAATGTCTGCCGAAGGAACAGGAATTACGGGCGGCGAACCGCTTTTAGAGCTTGAAAAGGTGATTCATTATATTCGGCTTCTCAAAGAGGAATTTGGAGAGAATCATCACATTCATCTTTATACGTCAACGGCGCCGAGTGATGAATACTTGCAAGTGCTTGCCGCGGCGGGTTTGGATGAAATCAGGTTCCATCCGCCGTTTGAATTATGGGATAAATTAGACGACTCCGATTTTGACGTTTCTTTGAAATCGGCATAGGAAAACGGCATTTGCGCCGGATTTGAAATTCCTGCGATTGACGGGGCGGAAAATGTTGCTGTTTTTGTGAAAAAAGCCGGCGGTTTTTTGAATTTGAATGAGTTGGAATTTTCAGAAACAAATGCCGAAGAAATGAAAAAACGCGGGTATGTTTTAATTGATGATGAGTCCAATACGGTTCTCGGTTCGGCTGAAACGGCGAGAAAGGCGTTTGATGCATTTGATTTGTGCGACTCCGAAAACGGAGAATGCAAAATGAACTTTTGTTCATCCCGTTACAAAGATGCCGTCCAGCTTCGTTTAAGACTTTTGAGAACGGCGCGGCAGAATGCCCGGGATTTTGATGAAATCACAGAGGACGGGACGATTATTTTCGGGCGGATTAAAGTGCCGGCTGAGTTTTTAGAATCTTTTGATGTTTTTTTGAAGGAAAACGAACTGCCGGAAGAATCTTATGCAGTAGACGCGGATCGAAATACAATTGAAACGGCTTGCGGGATTGCCGAGGAGCTGGCAACTATTTTTGAAGAAGAAAATCCGAATTTCGGACAAATTCAAATCTGGATTATTGAACAATATCCGTTCACAGGCGGCTTCGTCGTCGGCAGTGAGCGAATTTACTAATATTTAAAGCTTACGCGTAAAAATTTATAAAGGATTAATCTCTATAAGGATTGTTTAATCCGCTGACGCGTAAGCCGTTTTTCATAATCGGCTGATAAATCTTGCGGATGGTCTCTAAAAACGAATTGTAAAAACAGTTTATAAAATTCGGTTTAAATTATGATAGGGAGTTATAATTTAGCCGTTCGGCAATTCAAAACAGCTTTTAAACGATTTCAAAATCGGACTATTTGCCGTAAAAACTGAAAACAGAACAATTCGGACTTCGTAAACATATGGCATACGAAGTCAACCCAAAAATCAATTAAGGGATACAAAGAGGGGTGTCAGGGCTGCAATCATCAGAAGACAGAGTAAAGGAAAGATTAGAAAAATACCTTTCAAGAGATGAAAACGGAATACGAAAAATTGTATTAAATTTGTTTATTACGGGTGACAAATTCACGACCGGCGACGTTTACAAACATTTGGAACAAGAAAGCTGTGACGTGAGTTACAGAGGCGTTTCCGCTATGGTCGGATTAATGAACACGAGACTCGGTATTTTAAGCATTAATGTTACCGGCGATCACAATATCTATTCATTAAAGGATGACTACAAAACAGTCGTTCAAGCAATTCTTACCCATACCGCTCAGTAATTGAGCATGTTGTTTTTTTGTTTTCGTATTTCGTAAAAAGTAAAAAAAGAATGCTGATAAAGCATTCTTTTATTTTTTATTTTAAAATTATTTTATAATTTTAACTTTCAACAAAATGTAATCATTTTAAAAATGGAATCATTTGAATTTGTTATTAAAATTAGTATTAAAATTATCATTTAAATTACCATTTAAATTATCATTTAAAATTTGAAACGGTTGCCGCTATGCCTCAAAAAAGAAAAAACTCAAGAACTTTTTTGCGTTCCGCTGAATACATTCCGGAACATATCGCTTTTATTATGGACGGCAACCGCAGATATGCTCACCGAAAGGGAAAAGAAGCGAATTGGGGTCATACAGCCGGCGTTTCCGCGGTTGAAAATTTGCTTCACTGGACATATTTGGCAAAAATCAAACACATCACGATTTACGCTTTTTCAACGGAGAATTTCAAGCGGAATCCGACGGAGGTTGAAAGCATTTTTGAGCTTCTTGAAAAGATGCTTTACAAGCTTTCAACGGATGAGAAGATTCTGAGCAAAAAAATCAGGATCAGAATGATTGGCGAAACGGACAATTTGCCCGAAAAAACGCTGAGCGCGTTTAAAGATTTGGAAGAAAAAACCGCCGGCAACGATAAAATGTTTTTAAACGTCGCGCTCGCTTACGGCGGCCGCAATGACATCACACAAGCGTTTGAAAGAATTGCCGAAGAAGCCGTTCTTCCCGAAAATAAAGAAAAACCTGCCGGCGATTTTTTATCGGACGATGAAATTTCAAAATTCCTCTTCCCGTTTTCCGACGAGATTGTCCCCGGTGTTGACTTTTTAATCCGCACGGGAGATGAGCGCAGAACGTCCAATTTCCTGCCGTGGCAAGCAAACGGCAACAACGCCGTCGTCTGTTACTACAACAAATTTTGGCCGGAATTCACATTTAAAGACTTGTTTTACACGCTGAGAATTTACGGGCGTATGGAAGAAGACCGCCGAAAAGACGAAGAACGGCGTCAAAAAAAGATTGACGCATTTTTGGCAGACTTGAAAAGCTGAGCAGCTCGGTGCGCGCGTCGGGGCCCATTTTGAGAATATAATTGGAAGAGCAGAGCGGTTAAAAAAATAATAAAAATGAGAACAAGTGCGCGGTTAAAATTTGATGAGGCAAACCACGACCGCAATCAACCAGCGCGATCAGTTGACAGCAGCAAAGCAAACGGCAAGTAACAGCAGCATAAGCAAACGGCAGGTAGCAGCATAAGCAAACGGTAGGTAGCAGTAGCAAAGCGAACGATAGGTAGCAGTAGCATAAGCGAACGATAGGTAACAGTAGCAACGCAAACAGTAAGGTAACAGTGCTCACGTTCGCGCAAGCGAACGGATGTGATAAGAAAGAGCAGATGCAAGCAGCAAAGCAGATGCAAACAGCAAAGCAGATGCAAGCAGCAAAGCAGATGCAAACAGCAAAGCAGATGCAAGCAGCAAAGCAGATGCAAGCAGCAAAGCAGATGCAAGCAGCAAAGCAGATGCAAGCAACAAAGCAGATGCAAGCAACAAAGTAAATGTAAGTGGCAAAGCAGTGCAGCCGACAGGTACAGAACAAAAATGAATAATAAAAAAGCTATTTTTCACTTTTGCTGTATCGGCTGGATACGAATCCGCAAATTTCCGATTCCTCACTTCACTTCGTTCCGTTCAGAATCGTAAATTAGCGGGTGGTTGTTTGAGATTTAATAAATTATTTGAAAACGTCCGAATGATTTAAAAATAAAATGAAAAAGAGACATTAAATTCAAAAAATAAGAAAAATCTGAATCAAAAAATTAGATCAAAAAATTAAGTCAAAAAAAAGATTAAAAAATAAAAGAAAAAGAAAATCATTCGGTGCTGTCATCGACGACAAGAATGTGATCTTTCTCTTTGCTGTCTTTTTGAACGCAGTCGCTGTTTTCTTGGCAGTAAAGGATTTCTTCAATCGTTTCTGCTGTGATTAATTCGCCGGGAATGCAAATCGGAATTCCGGGAGGGTAAATCATCACGGCTTCGGCGGCGACGCGACCGACGGCTTCACCGATTTTCACCGAAACTTTGTCGGCGTAAAATGCTTGTCTCGGGGACAGGATTTGCGGCGGAACGTAAACGATTTCTTCGGGAATGTCCAGCATTTCGTATTTGCCGTAATAGGTGTCGGACAAATCTCTGAAAGCGTCAACCAATCGCCAGATTGTTTCTTTTGTATCACCGATTCCGATGACGGCCAAAACAATTGTCGGCTCAGCCAATTCCATTTGAATGCCGTATTTTTCAAACATAATGTCGTAAACATCAAAGCCGTCTAAGCCAAGCTTCGTCACGTTGATCACGATTTTAGTCGGATCGTAAGTCATTGTCGTGACACCTTCGTTTTCGTCCAAAACGGAAAGGCCGGGAATTTTGGAAATCTCTTTCTTTACTTTGCGGCATTCATGAACGAGTTCGTGAAAGATTTCTTCGCCTTGCGTTGCCAAAAGTTTTCGGGACGATTCCAAAGACGCCATCAGCAGATAGCTCGGACTCGTCGTATGGAACATAAGAACGCGCTTTTTAATAGAATGATATTTGACCAATCCTTCGTTGTGTAAAAGCATCGCGCTTTGCGTGAGCGAGCCGCCTGTTTTGTGCGTGCTGGCGACAACTAAATCAGCGCCGAGTTCGGCTGCGGATTTCGGAAGCGCGGACGAAAAGGAAAAATGCGCGCCGTGTGCTTGATCCACCATCACGACAATATCTTTGCTGTGCGCGTATTCGATGATTTGTTCCAGATCGGCGCACGCGCCGTAATATGTCGGATACACCAGGAAAAGCGCTTTCGCATCGGGATTGGCTTCAACGTATTTTTGAATCGTTTTCAGCGTCATGCCGCTGGCAATCGCAAAATTCTGATTGATTTCAGGTTCCATGAAAACGGGAACCGCGCCTGATAAAATCAATGAATTCGTCACGGATTTGTGAGCGTTTCGCGGGATGAGAATTTTTTCGCCGTCATAACAAACCGTCATGATCATGATCTGAACGCCGCTGCTGCTGCCGTTGACCAGATAAAAAGCGTTGTCGGCTTTGTAAGCTTCGGCTGCCAATTCCAAAGAGTGTTTGATAACGCCTTTGGGATGCGCGAAAGTGTCCATTCCGACGGGAGAATTAACATCCATCAAATAAACTTCTTTGCCGACCAACTTTTGAAAATCGTCTTCACGAATTCCTCTTTTGTGGCCGGGGACATCATACGACGTGATATTCTTCTGATCGAATTCACGTAATGCATCAATAATAGGGGTAGCATTTTGGTCCATCTACACTTATAACCTCTGATTTATTTCAACAAAGAAAACAAAAACGGTATGGGGACATTAATAAAACAGATATTTTAGAACAGAGGTGTTTTTCGATATCCGTTTTCGCCTTTTTCCGTCAAAATAAATTAAACAAAATCATAAAAAGATTTCAATATTTAAAACTAGTCCTTTACAAATGCAAATCCAAATGTAAATCCAAATGTAAATCCAAATATAAATCCAAATATAAATCCAAATATAAATCCAAATAAAACGGCTAAATAAAACAAAATGATGCAGCAAAAATTAATATGATTTCGAACGCATTTCTATTCAAATAATAAAAAGGTGTTTTAAAATGGATTGCATTTTCTGTAAAATCATTGCCGGAGAAATCCCGTGCTACAAAATCTATGAGGATGAAAACGCGCTTGCCTTTTTGGATGTCGGCCCCTGCGCCGACGGACATACGATGGTGATTCCGAAAAAGCATTCCGACGCGCTTGTTGAGATGGCGCCCGAAGAAACCGGCAAACTTTTTGAAGCCGTCAACAAAGTTTCCAACCAAATCATGAATAAAATGGATAACATTACAGGTCTCACAATCGGCGCGAACACATACGAATCAGCCGGTCAAACCGTGATGCATACGCATATCCACATATTCCCGCGCTACGAAGGCGACGGCGGCGGCACAACACATTCTATCGTTGATTCGGCAACCTCCAAAGATCCCGAACAGCTGAAGAAAATGCATGAAATACTGACAAAATAAAAAATAAAAAAAATGAAAATAAAAAAAAATATGAAAATAGCCGGCAACCGGGAAATGAATCGGATAAGGCATTAATCAACATATCAGTATATCAGCATATCAGAGCATTTTGCATATCTTTCCCGTCTCGAAGGAAATACCATGGAATCTGAACAAAAATACGGCAAATATTTCGGTGTCTGCGCTTCATTTCATCACTCAAAAGCGTGTCTTTGTCCGACATGCGCTTTGCACCCGGATTTTGGAAACGTTATGTACTGCGCCAAAGGCAGCTGCCCGACGTATGGGTCAGGCAATGAAAACGGAGAAGTCGGAACAATCGGATTTGATGAAGCTGAAAAAGAAGATAATACGGAATGTTTGTGTCAAAAATGCGCTGTTTACAAACAATTCGCTATGGAAGAATCCGATTTCTGTAAACCGGAATAAAATAGCACATTATAACACTAAATGTTATAACATTAAAATGAGATGAATATGAATCACATGAATCAACCGGAATCGAAATGCAATTGCAGCGCGCCTGCAAAAGGAAGATACGACCGGCAGCTACCGCTCTTTGGAAAAGCAGGCCAGCAGAAATTAGCGGAAGCGTCTGTCTTTATTGCCGGAACAGGCGGTCTCGGCTCCCCGGTTGCGACATATTTGGCGGCTGCCGGTGTCGGGAAAATTGTTTTGCTGGATTGCGACACGGTTGAAAAAACGAATTTGAACCGCCAATTTTTGCATCATGAAGAAGACATCGGCCGAAAGAAGGCGGAATCCGGTGTCGAAAAGTTAAAACGGATGAATCCCGAGATACAGGCGGAATCCGTTTGTGATTTATTGACGGAAGAAAATGTTGAAAATTTAATCGGCGATTGTCAGATTATTGTTGACGCGCTTGATAATGACCGAACCCGAAGAGTTTTGGCGGCTTTTGCGGTTCGAACGAAGCGTCCTTATTTCCATGCGGCCGTCTCCGGATTTCAGGGACAGCTCGCTTCATTTTATCCGGAAGACGGACCGTGTTATTTCTGCGCGTTTCCGGAGTCAGATGAGGGCGAAAATGACTCTAATAAATCGGTTTTTCCGATTGTCGGTGCCACTGCGGGTATTATCGGATCCATGCAGGCGAATGAAGTTATCAAATACATAACAGGCACGGAAAAAAAACATATCGGCAAATTGTTTATTTGGGACGGATTGGCGAACACTTTTGATTTCATTGAAATTGAAAAAGAGGCCGATTGCGAAATTTGCGGCAAAAACAAATGAATGCAAACATTAAACATGAGTGAGAGGGATAAAAATGAAAATTTCAATATCCGTTTTCGGAACGCATAAAAAAATAACCGAGAATCTGATTCACATGGAAATTCCGGAACAATCAAGTGTCAAAGGTTTAATCACAGAGTTTGCGTTCACCCACTTAGCTGACCCTGATTTGGTGATAGATAAAGAAGGTAATCTGAAACGCCATTTAATCATTCAAGTCAATAAAAAAAGAGTTATACCGGGCAAAGCAGCCGATTTTATATTAAAAGACGGCGATGAAGTCACGGTCTATCCATCCGTTTCAGGAGGATAAATTTTCATATCCTTTTTCAAAATCCGTTTTTTCAATCATTTCGATTTTTTCTCGTTTGTTCCGTTTCATTTATTCCATTTCGTTTGTTCCATTTCGTTTGTTCCATTTCATTTATTCCGTTTCGTTTATTCCGTTTCGTTTGTTCCATTTTCATTTGTTCCTTTTTCTTTTATTCTATTTTCTTGTTCCTTTTTTCAATGAACAAAACCGAAACATCCGTTTTATTAATTTTCAACCCCGAACGCCCGTTAAAACCCAAAATAAAAAACGATTTTTTGTTTTAAGGTTTAGTCGGCGTTCGTTTTTTTAGAAATTGAGAAAAAACGATGTTTTGATTCAATCAAAAAATATTGAAAAAACGAAGCAATCACCTCCAACGACGCGTTTCACGAGCGTAAGCGAGTGAAAGAAGGAGTTGGAGATTCACCCCTGCGATTAATAAAAACTAAGCAGGGGCGGTAAGATATGCGCATAATATTCACTTTTGAAAAAATATTTTCATTAATGGCAGGGAGTAATCCGCAATTTTCAATTTCATTCGCTTCGCTCATGAAATCTCAATTGCGGTCGTTTTTGAACTTTTCATATATTAAAACAAAACCGAAACATCCATTTCATTATTTTTTCAACCCCGAACGCCCGTTAAAACCCAAAATAAAAAACGATTTTTTGTTTTAAGGTTTAGTCGGCGTTCGTTTTTTTAGAAATTGAGAAAAAACGATGTTTTGATTCAATCAAAAAATATTGAAAAAACGAAGCAATCACCTCCAACGACGCGTTTCACGAGCGTAAGCGAGTGAAAGAAGGAGTTGGAGATTCGCCCTACAATTCAATAAAAAACAAACCGGACCCTGGTATATTGAACAGATTCACCATTAGTAGAAAAATGATTTCAATTACGGCGGGGAGTAATCCGCAATTCTGCAATTTTGTTCGCTACCGCTCACAAAATCTTGAATTGCGGTCGTTCTTGAACTTTTCACAAATTAAAACAAAAATGAAACATCGCTTTTCATTATTTATTCAAATCCGAACGCCCTTTAAAATCCAAAATAAAAACCGATCTTTATTTTAAGGTTTAATCGGCGTTCAGGTTTTCGATATTGAAAAAACGATGTTTCGGTTTAACAAAAATTAAATGAGATAAATAAAGAGAAAATGAAATAGAAATGAAATAAAATAAAAGATAAAATGAAATAAAAATTAATTTTTTCGTTTTGATTTATTCATCATTTATTTTGGATTGAATAAATTTCAAAACGGAAATCGCATCTTCTTTTTTGATATCGGCGGCATTTCCGTCGGCAATCCATTTTTCAAAAGAATCGAGTTTTTGGCTGTCAATTGCTTCTGTTCCTTTGGCTTCTTCGATTAAGAAATCGTATGTTCTGTCGGGATAATACATTTCAGCGGCGATTTTAAAGAGAGCCGCGCTTTCTTCCGGTGTTAAAACGATTTCGGAGGCGGCTTTTTCCAAAGTGGCGCGAATATTGACCAATGCTTCCGACACGGCTTCGTTTGAAACGGGATCGCAGATGACGGCAACTTCATCGTCGGACTCAACGACTCCGTTTTTGTAAAGCTCGAAAACGTTTCCGATGCCGACCATTCCGAATGACTCGGTTTCCGATGCGCGAAGCGCGCCCATGCTGGAAGCACCGGCAACAAAAATGCCTTTGTTGAGCGCGGAAAGAATTTCGCGATGACCGACCGAACATTGTTCAAAAAAAACGCCGTCAATGAGGCAAATTATATCAGGATTTTCAGCGGCGGCTTTTTCCAAATCACCGCGAGATGCCGGCGGCCGAAAATCTGCGCTCGGCAAAAGAGAGCGGGCAGTTTTCAAATCCAAACTCGGCCCGAGAAAAACAATAATTGATTTAGCCGCCATAATTTTTCAAGTTAAATTTCAAGTTAAATTTCAATTAAAAGTCAATAATGCCGCTCACAAATCCGTTCACGTTTCACGAACATATTTGCGAACCCTGCCACCTGTTTTTGCAGCCTTTGAGCGCGCCGCCTTGCATCGAACGCCCATTCTGTCAGAATCAATCGCATAAGCTTCAATTCCCGGAATAATCACGTGAACAACCGGAATTCCGAGTTCGGGACGCGTTAAATCCTTGACAATAACGGTCTGAAGCCCGACACGATTCAAAGCGCGAACCGTGTTTTTAATTTCATCCAAAAAGTCATCCGTTGAAATGTCTTTCAGCGCGTTCCATTGGACGGTTGCGGATTCATCAAACCATTTCGCGTTCAAGCGTTTGGTACGGTCATATCCGATTTGCTTGCGGACATCTGCAATTGTTGCGTCTTCGCGGGCACCGTGAATCTGAGTGGCGCGGCTTTGGGCAACTTCAGTGAGCGCACGAAGTGCTGCGATTTTCGGAGAAGAATGCGTCCCCATGCCGAGACAAAGCAGCGTCGGATCTTTCAATTCAACATCATCCGCGATTGCCGCAATCGTTGGAAGACCGATGTCGCTTGTGATATCGCGAAGAAAAACGTCGACGCCGGCTTCTTTAAAAGTGTTGATTAAATTCAAAATATCAGCGTCATCAATGTCAACAATCAATCTGCCGCCGGTTTTCTCGGCTTCGCAAAGCGACCAGGCATCACGCTCAATCACTTCGCACATAGCATGAAAAGTCGCTTCTTCAAGAGCGTTTCCGGAAGCAATTCCGTTTGTCCCGGTTCTGAAAACCGAATAATAGTGAGACGGAAGCGGGTGATAAATCGCCGCGGCGGGAACAAGAAGTTCTTCCAAAAGAAGTGTTTCGCCGTCATCGGCAAACAATATTTCATAAGCGGGCGTCCATGGAATAACCGCATCAGGATCAACCGCTTCGGGTAAAATTAATTCAACGGGATCCAAAACTTCAAATTCTTCTGCCAAAACGGGATACTTGCCGGTCACGAGTTGGTCATCTTGCTGAAGCTCCGCTGAGTAACGTTCCATCCCTTCCATGATGGCAGAAACACGCGCCGCAATCGGTGTCACGCCTTTGCCGTTGTAAACGGAAATCGCGCCGTCCGCCGCGCCCGGCCGAATGCATGAAAAAACGGGAATGTTGAGACGGTCCAATTTGGTGATGTCGGCGACCCGCGTAATGCCGGCAACTTCCGTCAGCGGTTCAACAATTTCAAAGGTTTCTTCGGGAGACTTGATGCGGTGAGTCTCTTTACGATACAGTTTTTTGCAAGATTTGAATTCCATGTTGCGTGAAAAACGAATCGAAATGATTTAACAGTTTTCAATGAATAAAAAAAGAGAGAGAAAGAAAAGAAAAAGAAGATAGAAAAAGAGAAACAAAAGGAATGAAAAGGAGAATGAAAAGGAGAATGAAAAGAAGAAACAAAAGGAATGAAAGAGAAAAACAAAGGAATGAATAAAAAGAATGTCTTCTTCTGCTGTTAATTATTAAAAGAAAAGAAAGATGAGTACACTGGCCGGGACTCGAACCCGGGTTCGAGCGTTGGCAACGCCCGGTGATAACCACTACACTACCAGTGTCCTTCGATTATGAAACAATTCTAAAACTGCTTCAAGCTATTAAACGGTTTCGATAGCTAAATGCCCAAAGCCGGACTTGAACCAGCGACAACTGCCTCTTCAGGGCAGCGCTCTCCCAACTGAGCTATTTGGGCACAGATGTGCTGCCGTTTATTCCGGCATACAGCTTAATCGAAATTTGATGGGCCCGCTGAGATTCGAACTCAGGACCTCCGCCATGTCAAGGCGACGTCATAACCATCTAGACCACGAGCCCATTAACGAACATTGTAAGGAAGTTTTCGGATTATCGGAAAAACCGAAATCGTGACAGCTTATTGCTGCCTTGTTCCCTTACGGCTGTGCACTTCTCATAAATATGATAATCGTATATAAAGGTTTTGAGCTGCGGGAGCAGTCCTTTAAATATGCGCCGGAAAATCGCAAAAATTGAATGATTTTATTGAAATGTTTAATTTTATTGATTTAACTTTTGTTGATTGTTTAATTTAAGAAATTTAATAGAAAACATTCGGCGTTTCGGTTGCATTATCAAACGTCATTGTTTTGCCGTCAGGGAAATACAATGCCAAGTGTCCGACTTCATATCCCAATCGGTGACTGTCATGAAGATAATACAATCCCTCCCGTCTGGAAGAATTGATTAATTCGATTGTCGCGGTCGTTCCGTGAACAGAAGTAATTCGATATTCTTCGAAATCATAAAGCAAAACATCCAGATAAGGATCCAGATTGCGGCTGCCGAAGAAGAAAACATATAACTGCGACAAAAATCCGACTTCATAATCAATCCTGACCGTTGCATTTTCATTGGTAAAATGAATATCCATTTGGTTAATATGAATCGGCGGTTGAGAAGAAAGCGAATATTGAAACATTGTCGAAGCTACTAAAATCACTGAAACGGCAGCAAACAATATAAAAAAATGAGACGCTTTCATTTAATTTCCTCAATACCGAGAAGGTTACAAACTTTAACTACCATTTGGATAGCGTTTTTTGAATATATAATATTCCTCAGTAATTATGATTAATGAAATTATAATCAATGAAATTAGAATCAGTGAAATTAGAATCAGTGAAATTATGATATTCCCCGATGAAAAACGAAATAACATAAATTACGCCGTCAAACAACAGTCAAAGAAAACTGTTTTAACGGAAGAGAAACAACAAACAGTGTTATAAAATGGTAAACAAGAGTGAATAACCAAATGACAGGGGATATATTGGTGAACATGGACAAAGAAATGACAAAGAAATACCTCATTGCCGGCATTGCGGGAATGATTGTCGGCATAATTCTCGGTTTTGTCGGCGGATACGCTTTCTTGGCATTGGTTATTATAATAGTCGGATTGACGGCATACAAATATTACAGAGTAAAAAATGGAGAAATTATTGAACCGTACGGTTTGATTGAGAAAATCCAATACACGGCAGTCGGCGTTATTGTTGCAGTCATTTTTTATTCATTAATTGCCGTTCAATATTTGGTCGGCATTTTTCTTTGCGTCGGCATCATTCTTTTGGCGGCGGCTTTGATCCATGCAATTCGAACAGATGTGTTGGCAATGGATAATTAATCACTATTTTTTATTATTTTTTATTGAATGATTATTTTTATTGAACAGTTTTTTAACTGTTATTTTTTTATAATCTGTTTTGTACTGTTATTTCTATTGATTTGATATCTATTGATTTGGTATCTATTGGTTTGATATCTATTGATTTGATATCTATTGATTTGGTATCTATTGGTTTGATATCTATTGATTTGTTTTGTAACTGTTTTTTATAACCTGTTTTTTACGACTATTTTTATTGATTTGTTTTTGATGGAATTATATTTTAACAGATTCAAGGAATACCCTTTTTAGAAACATTTTATTTGAATTTTCAAGAATTAAGTTCTTATACAGTAATATCGCTTTATATTCTGGGATACCATAAAATAAATAAGATAAAAGAGCTTGTTTATTTATTCTGTAAGCTTTTTACAAGGTTTCGTTTTTTTAATTGATTCTTAATCAGCGTATCGATTTTTAATATTTTAGAATTTAGTGTGATAAAAATGGAAACATTCAACAAACTCGCAGAACAAAAGCCTGAAGACGGCACGTTCTTTGAGGAAAACACCACTCCAAAAACGGATGTTGAAGTTGCTGAAGGTACCGGACCCGTTACCGAAACCTCGGAAACCGGATACGACGGCCCCGAGATAAAAGATATTCCAAATGACAACGAGAATATCGAGCTCGGATACAGCTTCAATAACACAGGAGAGATAGACGTCCCGCCGCTTTTAATTGATCAGATTTTAGGTCAGGAACAAGCGGTTGAGATCGTTAAAAAAGCCGCCCGCCAAAGACGTCACGTGATGATGATCGGAACGCCGGGAACGGGTAAATCCCTCTTGGCAAAGGCAATGGCAGAACTGCTTCCGAAAGAAGAATTGGAAGACATTCTTGTATATCCGAATGCAGAAGACTCTAACAACCCGCGCATCCGCAGAGTGCCGGCCGGGAAAGGACGCGAAATCGTCGCCGCCCACCGCGCCGAAGCACAGAAAAAAGCGCAGTCGAAAACAATGATTTTAATGTTTTTGATGGTCGGTATTGTTATCTATACGATTTTTACCGGTCAGAGTATTTTAATTGCGATATTTATCTGTCTGCTTCTTTTAACAGTCGGCCGCCAGTTTATCGGCCGCGATGAAGCGCTGATTCCGAAACTCCTGGTTACCAACTACAACAAGCAGCAGGCTCCTTATGTTGACGCAACCGCAGCTCACGCAGGCGCGCTCCTCGGTGATGTCAGACACGACCCGTTCCAGTCAGGCGGCCTTGAAACACCGGCACACGACCGTGTTGAAGCCGGTGACATTCACAAAGCTCACAAAGGCGTTTTGTTTTTGGATGAAATCAATATCTTAGGCATTGAATCACAACAGAGTTTGTTGACAGCGCTTCAGGAAAAAGAATATGCAATTACCGGTCAGTCTGAAAGAAGTTCGGGCGCGCTTGTCAAAACCGAACCGGTCCCCTGTGACTTTATTATGGTGGCTGCCGGAAACATTGACGCGCTTGAAAAAATGCACCCTGCGCTTCGTTCCAGAATCAAAGGCTACGGTTATGAAGTTTATATGCGCGAATCCATCCCGGATACGCCCGAAAACCGCGACAAATTCATTCGCTTCGTGGCACAGGAAGTCATGCGTGACGGACACATTCCGCAGTTTGACGAAGATGCTGTGAAAGAAATAATTCGTGAAGCGAAACGCCGTTCCGGACGCAAAGGACAATTGACGCTGAAGTTGAGAGACTTAGGCGGCTTAGTCCGTGTGGCCGGCGACCTTGCGCGTGCGGATAATGCGCCGTTTACGACAGCTGAGCACGTGCTGCGCGCCAAAAAGATTTCACGCTCCATTGAACAGCAATTAGCTGACCGCTACCTTGAAAACAAAAAGGATTATGAATCCTTCTTCAAAGAAGGCGGCGAAATCGGTCGTGTCAATGGTTTAGCCGTTATCGGCGGTGACTCAGGCATTGTTCTTCCGATCATTTCGGAAGTCACGCCTTCGATGTCAGGTGCTCAAGGCAACATCATTGCAACAGGTCAATTGAAAACAATTGCGCGTGAAGCGGTGAAAAACGTTTCCGCCGTGATTAAGAAAGTGACCGGCAAAGAAATTGAAGCAATCGACATTCACATTCAGTTTGTCGGCACCTATGAAGGTGTTGAAGGGGACAGCGCATCCGTTTCAATTGCAACAGCCGTTCTTTCCGCGTATGAAAAGATTCCGGTTAATCAGACAATTGCTATGACAGGGTCACTCTCCGTTCGCGGTGATGTGCTTCCGGTCGGCGGCGTGACGTACAAAATTGAAGCGGCTGCACAAGCAGGCATCAAGAAAGTCATCATTCCAAAAGCCAACGAATCTGATGTCATGATCGAAGATGCCTACAAGGATATCATTGAGATCGTACCGGTTTCAAACATTACGGAAGTCGTCGAACACGCGCTTATTGACGGCCCGAGAAAAACTGAATTTCTTAAAAAATTGGAAGCGGCTTTAAAACCCGCTGAGTAAATGAAAAAATAATGTAAAAAGTCGGAACATTCCGGCTTTTACCTCTTTTATTTTACTTTTTATTACCGGATCTTACAAGAAAACAGCGGAGCTTTCCGATGCATAATTTATCAAAAATGGAACTATAGAATATAAGTAATTCTAAAAAAGAGAGTTTTTCTTTATAACTGTTGCGGCAAGTTTAAATAGTATGAACTGGCTTATACACAGTATAATTCATTTGCGGATTGCAATTGATTATTGCCGCTTCGATTTTTAAATCTCAATGATTAACTCATAAGCGATTTAAGGATTTAAAGGTTATGTTATCGAACACGCTCGACAAATTAAGCGATTTGTAAACGGTTCGAAAACAAAAAAACACATACGGATTAACAAACATCGAAATGATGACGTATTTTGAGGATTTATGAAACGACTCGGAACTGTATCGCATTTGCACGGGAAATCCTGTTTTGTTGTCAAATATGACACGCCTGACGGAACACCGCTGAATAAGATGATGAATTTGCAAGTGATTGATAAAAGTGTCCGCCCTGTCGGGAAAGTCGTGACGGTCTTCGGATCGGAAAAGCAGCCGTATTTTTTGGTGCGTATTTTTAGGGAATTGGATACCGCGCAGGCAAAAAAATTGGTCAAAGAAAAAGTCTACGTTAAATAATCCCTGCGAAATGACCTCAAAAAGCAATGATTAAAAACAATTCGCCTCAAAACGGAAAATAAAAAATAAGTGATGATAATGGTAGAAATAGAAAGGGTTCGATATTCTGAAACGGTCAACCGAGATAAAATTAAAGAGATGATTCGCGCCAAAAAGGAGAAGGAGACACCTAAAGAAACGGAAGTCTACTCCTGTCCGGAATGCGGCAGTCAAAATCTCGTTCACGATTATGAGCGCGCGGAACTTGTCTGCGGCGACTGCGGTCTTGTTGTTGACGCCGACTTCGTTGACGAAGGTCCGGAATGGCGTGCATTCGACCACGACCAGCGTATGAAACGCTCCCGTGTCGGTGCTCCGATGACATACACCATCCACGACAAAGGTTTGTCCACGATGATTGACTGGAGAAACCGTGACTCATACGGTAAATCCATCTCTTCCAAAAACAGAGCGCAATTATACCGCCTCAGAAAATGGCAGAGACGTATTCGTGTCAGCAACGCAACGGAAAGAAACCTTGCGTTCGCGCTTTCCGAATTGGACCGTATGGCCTCCGCATTGGGTCTTCCGAGAACTGTTCGTGAAACAGCGTCTGTCATTTACAGAAAAGCGGTCGACAAAAACCTCATCCGCGGACGCAGCATTGAAGGTGTTGCCGCTGCAGCTCTTTATGCAGCCTGCCGCCAGTGCGGTGTTCCGAGAACGCTTGATGAAGTCGAAGAAGTGTCAAGAGTCAGCAGAAAAGAAATCGGCAGAACATACCGTTTCATTTCAAGAGAACTCTCACTCAAACTCATGCCGACTTCTCCGATTGACTACGTCCCGAGATTCTGCTCCGGCTTGAATTTGAAAGGTGAAGTTCAGTCCAAAAGTGTTGAAATCTTAAGACAGGCTTCCGAGAAAGAATTAACAAGCGGTCGCGGCCCGACGGGTGTTGCTGCAGCAGCCATTTACATTGCATCTATTCTCTGCGGTGAACGCAGAACGCAAAGAGAAGTGGCCGATGTTGCCGGCGTGACCGAAGTGACGATTCGAAACCGTTACAAGGAACTCGCTGAAGAATTAGATATTGAAATTATTCTCTGATGAGGATAAATTTTCATTTTTTTCATTACTTAATTTTTTATTTATTTTTTTAAAAAAAGTGAATGAATTTGAAAACCAAATTCATTCAACCTTTACTTTTTTGATTTAGCTTCAAATTCAAGCAGGAGCTGCGCCTGTGCCGGTCGGCGGCACTGACAAATCGTCTGCTGCTTGCGGTGTGGTTACTTGGGTCGGCCAATTGCCGCCTTGCATACGTCCGCCACCACCCGGCATGCCGCCACCCATACCGCCGCCCATGCCGCCTAAAGCACTCATATTCAATGCGGAAGCATCAATCAGTGCGTCAGGATTTGCTGTTTGGTCTTCACTTGTTGACGGAACGGTACCGTCCAATTGTCCCTGGATGCTTTCCGCGCGAAGCTCGCCGAAAACACGCATCTCTTCAACCGCTGTCACATATTCGTCATAAGTGAAGAAAGCTGTTTGATCGTTTTTCACGTGTTCGCCGATTAGATCATCCAGTTCCGTGATTTTGTTATCATAATAACCGCTGTTGAAATACTCATCAACGATTTCCTGAAGATATTCATGATACAAGTCCATGTATTCATCTTCCGCAAGCAAGACACCGATGAGCGGGCGGTCTTCCATGCTGACCCCGGAAACAGGCGTGTCAATCGGGAAGTTGACTGTTGAAGACGCGGTCCCGCTTTGGAATGCGCCGAATGCCAAATTATAGTCCCACGGCAGGATTGTAATTTGCCCGTCCTTTTCATACAGATAGTAATTGTGCTTCAAACCACTGACATAACTGTCCAGATTCACGACAACTGTATTCACCGCAAAATAACGAAGCGTGTGATCAACATCGACATAAGTTTCCAATTCTTCGCCGGCATTCAAATATTTCAAAGCGGTGATGACGCGATTGAAATCCGAATTTTTAGCATTTTTGAAAACGGCGTTCTCAAAGATTTGACTGTAGCTGGAAATGTTGTCGTCGGTATAAACCAAATCTGCGCCGCCGCCGGTTCCCATGCCGCCGAAATTCTGACGCGTATTACCGGCTTCCGCCATTGCGGCTGCAATCGCTGCCCGGTCTTCTTCCGTGAATGTGCCGTCTTCTTGAGTTTCAAATGTTGTGCCGTTCACGGTAATCGTTTGATTATCGGCCGATGTCGCCAAGGTTATCGATGCCGTTGGCATCGCTTGATTGCCTTGAATCGGTATCATCTGTCCGTTCCGGTTCGATATTTCACCGAAGTCACCGTCGAAGTCGCCGTCTTCGGGACGAGTGATACCCATACCGCCGCCGAAGTTGCCGCCGCCTTCCGGTCGATTGCCGCCCACATTGCCGCCGCCCATGCCCATTGTTTCAGGCTTGTAGAGCTGACCGAAGTCACTGCCGTAGACACGCATTGCAAAGTCTTCTTCCATGACTTCAATTGCCAGATAAAGACCCCAAGGCTCGCCGTTCATCGTGATGTCCGCGAAATTGAACAGCGGGGAGGCGACGCCCATGTAAGTCATCATGTCATAAGCCAAATATTCCTTCATGTAAGACGGGTCCTGATACATATTGTTGATAACGAATTCTTCCAAACCGAAGAAAGTTTGACCGTCAATGTAAGTGTCCGCCTTCAATTTGAAACTGTATCTGTCCGAATCACTGCTTGCGACTTGCGATAAACTGGTCATTCCTTTGGTTCGAATGCCGACGGAGTAGAAGGTTTCACCGTTTATGGTCACATTCGCCATGTAAAACTCTTCCGTCAACGGATTTTCCAATAACGCCATCCAGTTTTCCTCTGACATATCAATGCTGATTGACGTAATCATGCTCTGATTGAAGATCTTGTCTTCGTAATCGGGATGAGCGCTTGCCGATTGAATGCCGAGAAGACTCGGATTGTACATCAGAATACAGACAAGAAGAACGGCGAAAACGACAAAGACTGCCGTCACGATGTTGAGATATTTGCTGTCAATGAAACCGCCTTTCTTATCTGACGCGCTCATGTCACGTATTCTCCGTTGTAGCTGACTAAAACCGCGCTCTTCACGCCGGAAGTTTCAGAAATCTTATTCAAAAACTTGCTTTCGGAATCCGGCAGACGAACTTCAATCGTTAATTCGGTACCGACACCGGAAAGTGTCTTGGAACGAAGAACATGCTTCTTAACGGAAGATTTAATGATGTCCATGACAGCGGTTTCGGCTTTGTCACCGTCGAAATCAACGACAAGAATATACGGCTGGTCAGTCGGCTTGCGAACAGAGAAGATCATCAAAATAATACCGATAAAAACGGAGCCGAAAACAGCAAGCGGAATGAGACCGGCACCGGTGACGATACCTGCTGAAATTGCCCAGAACAAATAAGCGATGTCCATCGGCTCCTTCACGGCCGAGCGGAAACGAACAATTGACAACGCGCCGACCATACCCAGTGACAGAATGATGTTGGAACTGATTGCGATAATAATCATTGTCGTGACGACAGCCATCGCAATAAGGGAAACACCGAATCCGGACGAATACATCACGCCGCTGAACGTTTTCTTATAAACGTAATAAATGAAAAGACCGATAATGAAAGATAAAATCATGGCAATTGCCATATCTGTCAATGAAAAATTTGTAATATTGTCAACAATGCTTGAAGACAATATGTCATTAAATGTTAAAGTAGCCATATTTTGTTTACTCCTAAAATAAAGGATTCGCCGTTACATTCGCTGTCGGGCGAATATTAAAGGCGGGTCCCGTTTCAAACCGATATTAATTTTTTTAAATCATTTTTAAAATTTTATTTTTTTAATTTTGTTTCTTAAATTTCAGTTTTTTTAATTCTGCTTTTTAATTCTGCTTTTTAATTCTGTTTTTTAATTTTGTATTTTAATTTCTGTTTTTAATGGATATATTATACAAGATATCAAACGAGAAAGATTTCCGGGTTTTTAGCCAGTACAATATGCCCGATTAAAGTAACAAAAGCGATAATTGTTGATATTTGATGAACCGGAAGCCAATGCTTGGATTTGTTCATTTTCTTTCTCAGATAAAAACTGCCGACCGCAATCAAACAAGATGCCATGCAGACGATTCCAAGGACAAAAGGCAACCAACCGACTGTTTCAATGCTGTAAATTGAAAGAACGCCGTGAATGAGTGCCAAAGCAATCATGGCAAAGCCGATCGGCAAATGAATTTTCATGAAAAACTTATCAAATGTCTTTAAAGCCGAAACGCCTGTTTTTGAAAGTCTTTTACTGATGAATTTCAGCACAACCAAAAGGAACAGCAGAAGCGCAATTTTGGAAATAACATGATCCAATAAAATGACGGAAGATAAATCAATTGACATTTTTCTCCCTCATCCGAACATACGCGCGACGGCGTATTTTGAAAAAGCCGTATTCTTTCTGTTTTGAACGCGAACAGAATTGCGGATCAATTCCGGCAGATATTCATCGTATTTGACCTCCATGATGATGATGTTCGTTCCATGTGTCCGAACCGTTGGAAGGTCAGCGTTGAACATGTCTTTTGCATGAACGCCGGTCGTAATCTGAGAATCAAGCGTGATGCGGGTATTTCCCGGCTTGTAAATGAACGGTTCGCGAATATAGTCGACAACCGTTTTCGGCCGAAGTAATTCAAATTTCATTTTTGCATAAAGCTCGACCAAAAGAGCGTGTTCGGATTCTTTCATCCAAGCGGTATCGCCTGCAATCAAGCGTTTGCACTGATCTTGTGTGACAGGCGCATCCATTTTGTTGCAGTATCCGTTGATTTTTGTTTTCTTTTCCAATCGAATGAAAGAAGAATCATCATTATACATACGGATTCTGAACTTTTCGCGATTATTGACACCATCCACTTTTTCGCGAAGAACGCGATCGTTAGGGGTTTCAAAATATAAACTGCGGATTTTGTAAGTTCCGTCTTCATTGACATGCAAATCACGCTCGGCAAAAGCAGATAAACGACTCTTAATTGTCAAATAATCTGCCATGTTGATGTAGTATTTGAGTTCATGCCTGAATTGTAAGTTCTCCATATATCGTTTTCTCCGTTTTAAAGGGGGTTATTGTAAACCTGTTTTTGATTATAGGTTTACATTGAAGAAGTAATAACGGATATATAAAATTGGCGGCAATAGGGAATCAAATAAAAAAGAATGGGAAAGAAGCCGACATTTAATGAAAAACTTCGTATTTCTGAAAAACGGATTTAATCGATACATCAGATTTTATAATTAAATAAAACCCGAACGCCCCTTAAAATATGAAATTTAATCGGCTTTATTGTTAATGGTTAAATCGGCGTTCGGTTTACATAAATTCAAAAAAAGGATGTATGTTTTTAAAGAATTAATAATTGAAAAACAACTCAACCACCGCTAATTTGTATTTCGCCCGAAGCAAAGCGGAGGGTGAAATGCAAATTTGCGGATTTATCCCTCGCCGATACAGCAAAAACAAAGAAGAGTTTTTCAATATTATACAGTTTATTAATGCAGCGCGTCTCATTTTCTCGTGCCACCATTTCTTTTGAGTTTGCCGTCAGCATCTGTGTCTGCTTTGCTGCGTTCATCTGCTTTGCTGCGTTCACTTTCTTTGTATCACATCCGTTCGCTTGCGCGAACGGTCTTGCTGCCGGCCGGCTACGTTGTCGCCGACTGCTTGGAAATCGGCAATACCGCCGTGCGCGAGCCGCATCATTTTCTCAAAATATTAAAATTGAGGCGAATGTTCTTCAAAATATTACAACCGAAGCGAATATTTCTCAAAATATTAAATCGAAACGGATCGTTATTAAAAAATAAATAAAAAAAGGTCAGCCGAACATTCGGGCGACCGCGTATTTTGAAAAGGCTGTATTTTTGCGGTTTGGAACCTGAACGGAAGTTTGAACAATTGCCGGGAGGAAATTGTCATATTTTACTTCCAAAATAATGACATTGGTACCGTGCATTCGAACAGTCGGAACTTTCGGGTTAAACATATCTTTGGTATGAATGCCGGTTTTGATTTGAGAATCAAGCGTCACGCGGACATTTCCCGGTTTGTAGATGAACGGTTCGCGAACGTAATCAACAACCGTTTTCGGCCGAAGCTGTTCGTATTTCATTTTGACGTACAATTCCGTTAAAAGCGCTCTTTCGGAGTGTTTCATCCATGAAATGTCGCCTCCCAAAAGTTTTTCACATTCATCGCGCGTCACCGCAGCGTCAATTTTGTTTGCAAAGCCGTTTACTTTCGTTTTCTTTTCCAGACGAATGTAAGAATCGTCATCATTGTACATACGAATGCGGAATTTTTCACGATTGTTGACACCGTTGATTTTTTCGGACAAAATTCGATCTGTCGGAGTTTCAAAATACAAACTGCGGATTTTATAAGTGCCGCTTTCGTTGACATTTTTGTCTTTATCGGCAAAAGCGGACAAACGGTTTTTGATTGTCAGATAATCGGCAACGTTGATGTAATACTTCAACTCATGCCTGAATTTCAGATCCTGCATTAAATATCCACCCTCGTTTGATTCTCATTTTCAATTTCGCCTTCGTTTCCATTTTCGCCTTCGTTTCTCGGATTTTCAGAAGGAAGCGCGTCGGGATCAGAAGAAACGCCGGGCTCATTCATATTTTCAGGCAACGTTGAAGGCGGATGTTTTTGAATAATAACCGAATATCTCGGATTTTCAGGCTTAATGTCATAAACAAAAGTCCGCTCCATAAACATCGCGTCAACCGGCGCGTCTTTGGACAAATTCGTTTGGTCAACCCGCTGATCGAAGTGAGTTTTTGGAATTGTGCCGTTCAATTGCCCGTCCAAGCTGCGTGACCTGTACTGCCCGAATACACGCAGCGCCTCAACGCCTGCCGCATACCGTTCATAAGAAACGAACGCTGTCGGATCATCACGAACAGAGTCGCCGATCATTTCGTCAACCGAATTAATCGTTTCTTCATACCGCCCGTTTTTGAAATATTCTTCATTGAACGTGTCGATGTATGAATAATATTGTTCTTTGTAAGTTTCATTTTTCAGCATCATATTCAAAAGCGGCCGATGATACATTGAAACATTTGAAAAAATCGGCGTGTCAATCGGATAATCAACGACTGACGGCGTGCTGTTGTCTTTGTATCCGTCAAACGCGAAATTCATGTCCCACGGAAAAATTAAGATCTTGCCGTCGTTTTCATACAAATAATAATTCTGAAGCGTCGGTCCGGTGTAAGTATCCATGTTAACAATAATACCGTTGACCGCAAAAAACGCAAGCGTCTCATTAACGAAAACATAATTCTCTAAATCGTCGCCTTCATTGACATGCTTGATTGCAGTTATCACGCGCTGAAAATCGGATTTGGATGTGTCGGAAAAAACCACATTTCCGAAAAGCTGCCAATAATCCCAAATGCTGTCTGTTGTGTAAATGAGAGATGCGCCCTGATTCAAATCCGCATCCGGTGGCGGCATGTATCCGTTGTCTTTGGGTGAATTGACCTTATCAAATTTTTCGGGCTTGTAAAGATGACCGTAATCATTACCAAAAACGCGTTTCGCGAAATCATCTTCAACCGCTTCAACAGCCAAATAAAGACCCCAGTCCTTACCGTTAATGTCAATGTCAGCGTAAGCGAAAAGAGGTGTCGGAACGCCCATTGAATCCATCGCGTCATACGCCAGGTATTCTTTCATGTATGTCGGATCACGATATTGATTGTTGACAACAAAATCGGTGAGCCCGAAAAAAGTCTGTCCTGTAATGTATTCGTCGGCTTTGAATCTGAAACTGTAACGGTCGGAGTTGCTGGCTTCAACCGAAACGAGACTGGAATATCCTTTCACCCGAATGCCGACGGCATTAAATTTTTGCCCGTTAATCGTCACGTTGCACGGCATATAATTTTTGTCGGACGGATTGGACAGCAAATAATCCCAATCTTTTTCGCCCATTTCGATTTCAATCGTTGTGATTTCGCAGCGGTTGAACATCATTTCGTCATAATTCACAGCTGATGCGGCGGATTGAATCGGAATTAAATTCGGAGCGACGAGCATAAGCGTCACAAAAATAAGAGCGGCAGCGATGAGCACGACTGCCAGCACGTTCATATATTTACTGTTGATGAGACCGGATCCTTTGTCGGAATGATCGGAACTCATGTCACATATTCTCCGTTATAACTGACCAAAACGGCACTGCCGACCCCATCCGTTTTTGAAATTTTGTTCAGGAATTCGCTTTCCGAATCGGTGAGACGGACTTCAATTGTCAGTTCGGTGTTGCCTTCAGATAATGTTTTGGAACGAAGGACGTGTTTTTTAACGGAAGTTTTGATGATTTCCATCACTTCTTTTTCAACGTCATCGCCGTTGATGTCAACAACGAGAATGTAAGGTTTGTCGAGCGGTTTTTTGCTGGCGAAAATAATCAGGATAAGTCCGATGAAAGCGGAGCCGAAAACGGCGAGCGGAATCAAGCCGGCGCCGATGACAATGCCTGCTGAAATGGCCCAAAAGAGGTAAGCGATGTCCATCGGTTCTTTAACAGCGGAACGGAAACGGACGATTGAAAGCGCGCCGACCATACCGAGTGAGAGAATAAGATTGGAACTGATGGCGATGATAATCATTGTCGTCACAAGCGCCATGGCCATCAAAGAAACACCGAATCCGGACGAATACATGACGCCGGAAAAGGTCTTTTTGTAAACGAAAAAGATAAACAGGCCGATGATGAAAGCCAAAACCATTGCGATAAAAATGTCTGTTAACGAAAAGTCGACAACATTGTTGATCAGATTCGATTCAAAAATATCATTAAAAGTCAGAGTCGCCATTTAATTTCCCCGATAAACCATAATATGAATGATGAAATGTTTCAAGATGTAAGATTAAGAGATAAATAAAGTAAAACAAATATTTAAAAGAAAGGCTTGAAACGGCAATCAGACCTGTGCTGAAACAAAATCAAAAAGAAAGTCGAAACAACAAAAAACGAAAAGCAACAGAAAAGCAACAAAAAATGAATAAAAAATGAATAAAAAATGAATAAAAAAAGTAAATGAATAAACCGGAATCAGAAGTCCGGTTTGGATAATGCGTATGCAATGCCGCAAACAACAACGCCGCCCAAGACAAGAGCGAGTTGGTTCACATCGCTTGTCAAGTCAAGTCCCGTTAACGGTGCGCCGAATGCGTACCATGCGAAAAGAACGATCGAAAGAGCGACGGATGCCACTGCAACATATGCGAATTCTTTAATGCCAATCATTTGAAATCACCTGATATTTGAAATAGTTTTTAAATTTATATAGTTTATCCTTTTCGATTACAGAATTAAATATAAACGGTCGACAGAATCAATTCAATTTTTTTGGTTTTGTTTGATTTTGGTTTTGTTCGATTTGGGTTTTGTTCGATTTTGGATTTTGAATGAAGATTGAATGAAAACGAACTCATTTTTTTAAAAAAATAAAGCCCGAAATAACCACCGCTAATTTTGATTCCGGCTGAGTGAAACGAAGACGGAAGCGAAATTTGCGGCTTATGACCCGCCGTCGATAAAAACGAATTATAGATTAAAATTAAGACATAATCAACATCTCTCGGCCGCATCTGATTTTCTGCGTTCTGTTCAGCCTGAGGTCTGCGTTGCCGCGTTCTGTTCAGACAGAGGTCTGCGTTGCTGCGTTCTGTTCAGACAGAGGTCTGCGTTGCTGCGTTCTGTTCAGACAGGTCTGCGTTGCTGCGTTCTGTTCAGTCAGGTCTGTGTTGCTGCATGCATCTGCTCATTCTTATGACAGCCGTTCGCTTACGCGAACGTGGGCACTGTTACCTGCCGTTTGCGTTGCCGCTGTTACCTGCCGTTTGCGTTACCGCCGTTACCTGCCGTTTGCGTTGCCGCTGTTACCTGCCGTTTGCGTTACCGCCGTTACCTGCCGTTTGCGTTGCCGCTGTTACCTGCCGTTTGCGTTGCCGCTGTTACCTGCCGTTTGCGTTGCCGCTGTTACCTGCCGTTTGCGTTGCCGCTGTTACCTGCCGTTTGTGTTGCCGCTGTTACCTGTCGTTTGCGTTACCGCTGTTACCTGCCGTTTGCGTTGCCGCTGTTACCTGCCGTTTGCGTTGTCACTGTCATCTGCCGTTTGCGTTGCCGCTGTTACCTACTGTTTGCGTTGCCGCTGTTACCTGCCGTTTGCGTTGCCGCTATTACCTACCGTTTGTGTTTCTGCAGTCACCTTACCGTTCGTGTTGCTGCTGTTTCGCCGCGCGTCACCGCTGTCCTCAACATCCTACTATTCATACATTCTTCATACATTCATAAAAGCGATCCGAATTTTTATCAATAAAAATAAAATACAACCGATTCCAATTTCTTAAAATTAATAAAAATAAAAACGGAGGAAAAACATTGGATCAAATTCAATATTATGACGCCAATCAAATTGAAGGGCGTTCCATGACGATTATTTTAGATAACGGAAAACTGGAAACGATTTCCAAAAACAGTTCGAAAGGCGCGGGAATTCGGGCGCTTTGCTGCGGTTCTTGGGGGTATACCTCAATTGACGGCGAAACGGATTTGGAAACAGGAATTAAGAACGCGTCGGAATTGGCGGCTTCCATGAATAAGAATACGCCCAAAGAGCGTGTGATTCTCGGGGACGTGCCGAAAAGAAAAGTCGGCAGCATGCCGGCAATTAAAATCAATCCCGAAGACATCAGCATTGAAGAAAAAGTCGAACTGCTTCGGGAAATTGAAAAATATGCCAAAGAAGAAAGTATCAAAAGCACCCGCGTTTCATATTCGGAATCCATTTTGATGACACGCTTCATGAATTCAGAAGGCGAAGAAAGAGAATACAAAACGATTAAAAGCGGATTTTCAGTATCCGCCGTTGCCGCCGAAGGAAATAATTATCAAGCAGGACGAGAAAGCCGATTCAACATTGCCGGCTATGAAATTTTTGAAAAAAACGATCCGTATCAATTGGCAAAGGATGCCGCTGAGACGGCAAAATTACTTTTGAAAGCCAAAACGCCCAAAGGCGGCGCGCTTCCCGTGATTTTAGATCCGGAACTTGCCGGCGTTTTTACGCATGAAGCAGTCGGGCACGCGTCTGAAGCGGATTTGGTGCTTCAGAATGATTCCGTCCTTTCCGGAAAACTCGGGAAACAAATTGCATCACCCAAAATCACGGTGATTGATGATCCGACCCTCCATGAATACGGTTATTATCCGTTTGACGCTGAAGGCGTGCCGTCCGAAAAAACGGTTTTGATCAAAGACGGCGTGCTGAATTCGTACATGCATTCCAGAGAAACCGCCGGCGTTTTTGAAGGCGTTTCCGGAAACGCGCGCGCCCAAGGATATTCAATGCCGGTCGTTCGCATGAGCAACACTTACATTGACAAAGGGGACGCGACGTTTGAAGAAATGTTAGAAGACATCAAAGACGGCATTTATTTAATCGGCTCCCGCGGCGGTCAGGTCAATACCGGGGAAGGCGTTTTCCAATTCAACGCCGAGAAAGGATATCTGATTCAAAAAGGCGAAATCACCGATTTAGTCCGCGACGTTTCATTGTCGGGACAAACACTTGACATTTTAAACCAAATCAAAATGGTCGGAAAAGATGTGAAACTGCATGCCGGCCACTGCGGCAAATCCGGGCAAACCGTTCCGGTGACCGACGGCGCGCCGCACATTTCAATTTCAAAAGCAACGGTGGGAGGTGCTTAAAATGACAAAAATCAATGCGGATAAAATCTTTCCCGAAAATAAGATTTCCATTGAAGAAATCAAATCGGGCATTGAAAAAGCACTTGCGCTTTCCGAAAAACTCGGCGCGTCCGACGCGGAAATTGTCTTTTCGATCGGGGAGTCGACAAGCATTCAATTTAAAAAAGACATCATTGAAACGGCAAAACAAAGCACAAGTGCCGGTTACGGTGTTCGCGCGGTTGTCAACGGCGCCGTCGGGTTTGCCGGAACCAATCTGATGTCGGATTTGGAAAACACGCTTCGGACGGCGGTCGCTTCGGCGAAAGTGATGGAAGCGGATCCGCTCTTTAAAAATTTCCCCGAAAAAGCGGTGTATAAAGAAGTCGGTGGCTTGTTTGATGATAAAATCGTTGACATGAGTTTGGATGAATGCATTGAATGCGCAACCGATATGATTTCAGGTGTCAAAAGCATTGAAAATATGATTCCGACTTCCGGCGGATTTTCAAGATCGGTTTCATACTTTATGATTATGAATACAGACGGCTTATCCGCTCAACGGAAAGGAACAGCCGTTTCAGGATTTACGGATGTGACAACAGCCTCAGGCGAAGTTTCAACGGCTTATGATTATAATGTGTCGCGCAAAAAAGACGTTGATTTTACCGTCATCGGCAAAAATGCGGCGGACTTGGCGAAAAAATCATTGAAAGGTATTTCCTGCGGCGCGGAAAAAATGCCTGTGATTTTCCATCCGTTTTCGTTTGCCGACATTTTGGAAAACACGCTTGTGCCATCCGTTGACGCCGACAATATCCAAAAAGAAAGGTCCGGCCTTGTCGGCCGCCTCGGCGATGAAATCGCACATTCCGATTTGTCAATCATTGATAACGGAACACTTGAAGGCGGTATTTCAAGCGGTGCTTTTGACGATGAAGGCACGCCGACGCAGAAAACAACCGTCATTGGAAACGGCATTCTGAAATCATATTTGTATGACAGCTACACCGCAGGAAAAGACAATGTCAAAAGTACCGGAAACGGATACCGTTATTCCTACTCATCCGCGCCGGGCGTTGATTTCAGCAATTTTATCATTGACTTCCCGCAAAGTGATGTCATTGCCGAAACGAAAAAAGGCATCTATGTCAACACAGTCATCGGCGCGCATACGGCCAATGAGATTTCAGGCGATTTTTCAATTGAAGGACGCAATGCGTTTTTGATTGAAAACGGTGAAATTTCAAAGCCGATTAAATCGGTCATGATTTCGGGCAACATTTTTGAAATGCTCAAAAACATTGACGGTGCCGGAAAAGACGTTCGTTCTGTCGGCGGTATCATTACGCCGTCGATTCGAATTTCAGAGATGAGCGTCATCGGCGAATAAAGAAAGAATAAGGAGAGCGGAGTTGTAACTCCGTTTTCTAATTCTATTTAAAAGTTGCTTGGGAAAAATCAACTAATCGGAATGATTTTTAAGACTGAAAAGAATTGTCATTTTGACAGAATAAATATATTTTTATAAAAAATCAGAGCCAAAATCATTTAATAGGATATTTCCATTTTTCAATCTATACTTATAGATTTAAGCAACCTGCAAGTGATTTGTGGCGAATCATGCAGTTGTTTACAGGTATACTCATTTTCAATCAACGTCCCGTATATGAATCAGTAGAGGATTTCATATCTGATATTACAATAATACGAATAAAAAACGGTTAGCCATTTCGTCGGGACGAATACAGAACGGAGGAAAACTTTTGATAAAGTATACATACATGTTCGGCGCAGGCCAGACAGAGGGTAAAAGTGACATGAGAAATCTCCTTGGCGGAAAAGGAGCAAATTTAGCTGAGATGGCAAATTTAAACATTCCTGTGCCGCCGGGTTTTTCGATTACAACAGAAGCCTGTACGCATTATTTAGCGAATAAAGGGTTAACGGACGAAATGCATAAAGAAATTTTAGCGGCCGTTGACAAACTCGAAAAAACAACCGGTAAAAAACTCGGCGACAATGCCGACCCGCTTCTTGTTTCTGTCCGTTCGGGCGCAAGAATTTCCATGCCGGGCATGATGGACACCGTCCTCAACCTCGGATTAAATGATGTTTCTGTTGAAGGTCTCTCCTCCAAGACCGGAAATCCGCGTTTTGCTTATGACTGTTACCGCCGTTTCATTTCAATGTTCGGCGATGTTGTGCTTGATATTGAATTTAATAAATTTGAAAAAGCACTTGAAGCACAAAAGAAAAAGTCGGGCGTTGAATCCGACACCGATCTTTCTGTCGAAGATTTAAAAGAAGTGATTGCCGCTTCCAAAAAGATCGTTAAAGACGAAAAAGGATTTGATTTTCCGCAAAATCCCGAAGAACAATTATTCATGGCAATTAATGCTGTTTTTGATTCATGGAACTCTCAGCGCGCCATCACATACCGTAAAATTAACAACATCCCGGGAGACTGGGGCACTGCCGTTAACGTTCAATCCATGGTTTACGGAAATATGGGTGACAATTCCGGAACCGGTGTCGCGTTTACAAGAAACCCGTCAACCGGCGAAAACAAATTCTTCGGCGAATATCTCATCAATGCCCAGGGCGAAGACGTTGTTGCCGGCATCAGAACGCCGTCTGAAATTTCAACGCTTGAGAAGAAAATCCCTGATGCTTACAAACAATTAATCGACATCTGTCAAACCCTTGAAAAGCATTTCAAGGATATGCAGGACATTGAATTTACAATTGAAGAAGGCAAACTCTACATGCTTCAGACCAGAAGCGGCAAGAGAACCGCTAAATCCGCAACCAAGATCGCTGTTGATATGGTTGACGAAGGACTCATTGACAAAAAGACTGCTGTGACGCGCGTGACGCCGGCCCAGATTGATCAACTTCTTCACCCGATGATTGACCCGTCCTGCAAGCAAGATGTAATCGCCAAAGGTCTTCCCGCATCACCCGGCGCTGCTGTCGGAAAAGTTGTTTTCACACCTGAAGATGCTGAAAAGATGGTTGGAAAAGGCGAAAAAGTCATTTTGGTCAGAACTGAAACATCTCCCGAAGACATCGGCGGCATGTATGTTGCCGAGGGTGTTTTAACAGTCAGAGGCGGTATGACGTCTCACGCGGCTGTTGTCGGCAGAGGAATGGGCAAGCCCTGTGTCGTCGGCTGCGGTGACATTACAATTTCAGAAGCCGAAGACAACAAGTTTTATGTCGGCGACCTTGTCATCAATGAATTAGACTTTATTACGATTGACGGAAGCACCGGCTGTGTGATTTTAGGTGAAATGCCTTTGATTCCGCCGGAAATCAGCAAAGAAATTGAAGTGCTTCTCGGCTGGGCAGATGAAATCCGTGACCTCGGCGTCCGCACAAATGCAGACACCCCCGAAGATGCGCAAAAAGCATTGGATCTCGGCGCAGAAGGTATCGGTCTTTGCAGAACCGAACACATGTTCTTTGAAGAAAACAGAATCCCGGTCGTTCGTGACATGATTCTTTCCGAAACCAAAGAAGAACGCCAGAAATTTTTGGACAAGCTTTTGCCGATGCAGCGCGAAGATTTTACACAGATTCTCCGTGTCATGCAGGGAAAACCCGTAACAATTCGTTATTTGGACCCGCCGCTTCACGAATTCCTCCCAAAAGTCTATGAACTCAAAGAAGATTTGGAAGCGCTCAAACAGAAAAATGCGCCCAAAGCGGAAATTGAGAAAGTTGAAAAGATTATTGACCGTGTCGTCAATTTGCATGAACTCAACCCGATGCTCGGCCACAGAGGCTGCCGTCTCGGCATTACTTATCCTGAAATTTACAACATGCAGACGCGCGCTATTTTTGAAGCGGCCTGCCGTCTTCATAAAGAAGGCATCACCGTCAAGCCCGAAATTATGATTCCGCTCGTCGGCCACGTTCGCGAATTGGAAATCACAAAGAAGGATGTTGTTGAAACCGCTCAAAAAGTCATGGACGAATGCGGCGTTAAAATCGACTACACTGTCGGTACAATGATTGAATTGCCGCGCGCAACGATGACCGCTGACAAGATTGCCGCAGAAGCGGACTTCTTCTCTTTCGGCACAAACGACTTGACGCAGACAACTTTCGGTTTCTCAAGAGATGATGTCGCGAAATTCATTCCGCTTTACATTGAAGAAGGCATTTTGCCCGAAGATCCGTTCGTTGCCATCGATCAGGAAGGCGTCGGTGAACTCATGCGCATCGGTGTTGAGAAAGGCAAATCCACCAAACCCGATTTGAAAATGGGCATCTGCGGCGAACACGGGGGCGAGCCGAGCTCGATTCGCTTTGCTTACAACCTCGGTTTGAATTACGTCAGCTGCTCGCCTTACAGAGTGCCGATTGCACGTCTGGTGGCAGCACAGGCAAAACTTGAAAATGAAAAGTAATATTGAAAAATCGGTAACAACCGATTTTTCGACATATACTTTTACTTTTCACTGATTTTTTTGCTCTTATTTTTGCTCTTATTTTTGCTCTTATTTTTGCTCTTATTTTTGCTCTTATTCTACTGTGTGTTTTTCTCTTTTTCGCGACCTATTGACGTTTTGAGACATCTCGCGGCTGAGTTTTATGGATTCCGCTGTGTTTTTTCATTGCTTTTCATGCTTTACATTGCTTTTATTAGACCTATTGTTTTTTGTTGGCGATTTGTTTCAGAATTTTTAATTTTTAAACTGATATTTTTATATATCGAATCAGCATTGATTTTTTGTTCAACATAACTAAAAAATATCGGAATGATTTATCATGAATCCTGAAAAAACGCCCGCCGACTGGTGTGCAATTTCTTCCGATGAAACCTGTGATTTGCTTCAAACAAATCCTCAAGGGTTATCAAATGAGGAAGCTGAGCGACGTTTAAAAGAAAACGGCCCGAACAAACTTGACGAAAAAGGCAAAAAATCGGTTATTACTATTTTTCTCTCTCAATTCAAGGACTTGATGATTTGGGTTTTGATTGCGGCAGCCATTATTACGGCATATGTCAGCCATATGGAAGGCGAGCCGCCGATTGATACGATTATTATTTCAATTGTTGTGAGTCTCAATGCGATTTTGGGAACCGTTCAAGAATTTAAAGCGGAAGCCTCTTTAGAAGCTTTGAAAAAGATGGCGGCACCAAACGCGCGCGTTTTAAGAAACGGCGTTGTTAAAATGATTCCGGCAACGGATCTTGTTATCGGCGACATTGTGATTTTGGAAGCGGGAGATACCATTCCGGCTGATATTCGAATTCAGGAAGCAAATTCCTTAAAAATTGAAGAATCCGCGCTGACAGGCGAATCCAAAGCCGTCAACAAAACAGTCAACCCATTAGCCGGCCCGGACGGCAGAAAAATATCCCTCGGCGATCAAACAAATATGGCGTTTATGGGAACGAATATTGTTTACGGCCGCGGCAGCGGTGTTGTCATTGCAACCGGAATGAACACGCAAATCGGAAAAATCGCGGGGCAGTTATCGGAAACAAAGAAAGAAACAACGCCGCTTCAAAAGAAATTGAATCAGATTTCAAAATACATTTCAATTATTGTTATTGTGATTGCTGTTGTCGTTTTTGCAATCGGATATTTGACGGGACAAGACACACTGACCATGTTCTTAACAGCAGTCTCGCTTGCCGTTGCCGCAATTCCTGAAGGCATGGTGGCTGCCGTAACGATTGTTTTAGCACTCGGCATGTCTCGGATGGCAAAGAGAGGCGCATTGGTCAGGCGGCTGCCGGCAGTGGAAACGCTCGGCTCAACACAAGTCATCTGCTCGGATAAAACGGGCACATTGACGCAGAACAAAATGACTGTCAAAAAGATGTGGGTTTTTGAAGAAATTGATGACCCGCATTCAAAAGACCTTGATTTGCTGACGGAAGCGTTTGCTGAATGCAATGATTCCAGAATTGATGAAAACGGCAAATCAACCGGCGACCCGACGGAAAATGCTTTTTTGGATTATTTGATGGAAAACGGTTTGAAAACGGCAGACGATCTCAAAAAGCGGGAACGTGCCGGAGAAATTCCGTTTGATTCAGACAGAAAACGCTCAACGGTTGCCGTTTTAAAAGAAAACGGCGGTTTAAGGATTTATGTCAAAGGCGCAGCGGAAAGTATTGTTGACCGGTCTGTGTCCGCTTTTAAAGACGGTGAAATTGTTCCGATGACGGATGAGATGAGAAAATCCATTCTGACGGCAAATGAAGAAATGGCTGAAAAAGCGCTTCGTGTTTTGGCTTTCGCTTACAAAGACGTTGATACTGATTCTGCCGACTTTGTGGATCCTGTCGGCTCTGCAGTTTCTGCAACTTCTGCGGATTTCGCAGACTCATCAGATACCGTGATTGATGTCAGCATTGAAAATATGGAAACGATTGAAAACGGTCTTATCTTCTGCGGTTTGTCGGGAATGATTGACCCGGCGCGCCCGGAAGTGAAAGAAACGATTAAAGTCTGCCGTCAAGCCGGAATTACACCGGTCATGATTACGGGTGATCACAAAACAACGGCTGTTGCAATCGCAAATGATCTCGGTTTACTGGATGATGGAAGAATTGCAATTACGGGCGCGGATTTGGAAGAGATGAGCGATGCCGAATTGGACCAAAAAATCACTGAGATAGGCGTTTACGCGCGTGTTTCGCCGGAACATAAAGTCAGAATCGTCGATGCTTGGCAAAAACGCGGCAAAATTGTCGCGATGACCGGTGACGGCGTGAACGACGCGCCGGCGCTCAAACGCGCTGACATCGGCGTCGGCATGGGCATCACGGGAACGGATGTTGCCAAAGGAACATCGGACATGGTTTTAACGGACGACAATTTCGCGACGATTGTGATTGCCGTTAAGGAAGGGCGCGGTATTTTCGATAATATTCATAAAACGGTCAGCTTTTTGCTGTCTTCAAACATCGGCGAAGTGCTTGCGATTTTGACGGCGACGATTCTCGGGTTTACACTTCTGTCACCCATTCATATTTTGTGGGTGAATTTGGTGACTGACACATTCCCGGCGCTTGCGCTCGGCGTTGAGCCGCCTGAAGAGGATATTATGGACAGAAAACCGCGCGACCAGAAGATTCCGTTTTTAACAAATCGTCAATGGGTGAATATTTTCGTCATCGGCGCGGTTGACGCGATTTTGACGCTGGTTGCGTATTACATCGGCAGTCAAACATCGCCGGAAACAGGCATCACGATGGCGTTTATAACGCTCGGCTTGATTCAGTTATTTGTCGCGCTCGGCTTCCAATCGGAGCGCAGCAGCATTTTCAAGATTCACCCGAGAGAACATCCGTATTTGTGGCTCGCGTTTTTCGGCTCGGCCGCGCTTCAAGTTGTCATCGTTTTGGTGCCGTTCTTAAGAGATATCTTCGGCTTGACCGCATTGACGCTCATTCAATGGGTATTCATTTTGGCACTTTGTATCGGAATGCTGCTGTTTATTGAACTCAGAAAAGCAGTTTTCAGATATTTGCATAAAAGAAGAAATGCGGGTCAGGAACAAGTTGTTTAAACAAAATATCTTTTTGAAAAATCAAAAAAGATATTTTTTATTTTAAATTTTTATGAAAACTTCAGGTACGACCGCAATTGAAATTTCATGAGCGAAGCGAATGAAATTGAAAATTGCGGATTCTTACCACGCCGTCTTTAAACCCGATTCAATCGGATTTTAATTGAAGCGAACATCTCAGTTTTTGTCGTTTATTGAACTGATGAAGCGAATCTCCAACTCCTTCTTTCACTCGCTGACACTCGTGAAACGCGTCGTTGGAGGCGGTTATTTCGTTTTTCGATTATTTTTGATTGAATCGAAACATCGTTTCTTCTCATTTTTAAAAAAGTGAACGCCGATTAAACCTTAAAATAAAAACCGGTTTTTTATTTTGGGGTTAACGGGCGTTCGGATTTATTGAATAATGAAAAACGATGTTTGATTTTTGTATTAATTAATGAAAAGTTCAAATACACCGCAATTGAAATTTCATGAGCGGAGCGAATGAAATTGAAAATTGCGGATTATACCACGCCGTCGACGAAACCAAGTCAACGAATAATTTACATTTAGTATAACAGATTCTGTTGTTTATTCAACGAATGGGAAGAATCTCCAACTCCTTCTTTCACTCGCTGACGCTCGTGAAACGCGTCGTTGGAGGTGGCTACATTGGTTTTTCAATAATTTTTGATTGAATCGAAACATCGTTTTCTCTCAATTAAAAAAAAACGAACGCCGATTAAACCTTAAAATAAAAAACGGTTTTTATTTTAGGTTTTAACGGGCGTTCGGATTTGAAAAATAATGAAACGATGTTTCAGTTTAAACAAAACTTCATCATAACCCGAAACAACCGCCCGCTAATTTCCATTCCGAATTGAGTGAAACGAAATGAGGAATGGAAATTTGCGGATTCGTACTCATCCGATACAGCAAAAATGACAAAACGCTTTTCAAATCAAATTTATCCCAACCATTCAATTGCACGAACATGAGCACTACCGTCTCCGTTCGCTCGAATTAATCGCCTTCTATTTTCGACCTGCTGCCACGCGCGCGAGCCGAACAATTTTTAAAAAATAATGAAAAGGGAACCTGCATTTTTTCAAAAATAAAGGCATCCTGCAAAATGATTCATAAAATTGAAAAAAAGTAAAAAGGTAAAAAAGTAAAAAAAGAAATGAAAATAAAAAAAATGAAAGAAAACAAAAAAAAGAAAATAAAAAAGAAAACAAAAAATGAAAAGAAAAAAGAAAACAAAAAATGAAAAGAAAAAAGAAAACAAAAAATGAAAAGAAAAATGAAAGATTGGAGAAGTGTTTACACTTTATTCTCCGCGAATCCTTCCACCAACACATCAATTTGAACCGGGGGTTTTTGCGGGTCATAAATCATTTCTTTTGTTTTGACTCGGATTTCAACGTCCGGTTCGTTGATGTCGTTTTCTTTCATGTATTTGTAAATGTCTTTTTTGGCAAATGTTTCGGCGTAATGAACGGCGGCGTCTTTGGTCGGAAAAGAACGCTGTCCTTCGGTTGTGAATGTTGTGTAACGAATTGTCCAGTCGCCGTTTTCTTCTTCCTTGGATTCAACCTCAACGCGGATTTCAATGCGTTTCGCGAGTTTCCCGGCCAAACAGCCGACGGCGTTGCCAACGGCATAATGTTCGGGCGCGATAATTTCAGCATCCAAATATTCTCCCAATTCCGAAATGAAACATTGAACAGGCGCGCCGATTAAAATAATAGGAATATCGGATTTGAACCGCAAATAAGAACCATTGCCGGTTCCGCCGAACTTGTCCATAAACAAATTCAGCTCATCCCTTGAAAATGTATCATTCAGGAAAAGAACCGCTTCAACCGCCATAATTTTCGCGAACTTGCGTTTGATGAAACGGCAGAAATCCTCTTTGGCCATATTGAAAATTTCAGCCAGCTTTCGGGCACCAAGTTGAGCGGCTTCAACATCCCACTGCACAAACTCGCCCGTCACATGAAGAACATCTGTCGGCGTAAATCCGATCAACTGAATCAAACGCTTGTTAACCAGCGTTTCAATGATATCAAACGGAATTTCACCCTCGGGGAAGTCTTTCCAATTCAAATCATCCAAAAATACAGGCTCATCGCCGATTTTCTGATAAGCTTTCATTTCATCAGACGAAAGATTCGAAGCCTCATAACCGCTTCTTAAAACCAGCGTTGTCTTCTGCAAAAATTCACTCAAAGACATATTATGAGCTGCCCAATGATCTTTCAAAGTATCGGCAAATTTCGGATACATAACGGCAGCGCGGCAAATCGGAATGACACGTCTCGGCCCGATCATAACGGAAGGAAGACGGGCGTCCACAACATTGTCTGCCTTAATCCAAATATGACTGTCACCGCCGGCAGCAATTGTTTCCATTTTAATTGCGCGCACTTTTGTTTTCCATCCGCCGACAGTTGCGCCGAGATCGGAAATCTGCGGAATGCCGTCTTCAATCATAGACACATCCGTACTCGTTCCGCCGACATCAATTGCCAAACAAGTTTCTTTTCCCGAAAGGAAAGACGCGCCGAGAACACTGGCCGCCGGCCCCGAGAAAATCGTTTCGACGGGCCGATCCATCACTTCGCCGAACATGGCGACAGCACCGTTGCATTTAAGCATCGTTGTTTTCACTTTCATGCCGCGACGCTTTGTCTCTTCGGCAACGGCTTCTAAGAAAACGCGCGCAACCGGCAAAAGAGACGCATTCAGATAGGCTGTCACACCGCGCTCATACGCGCCAAGCGACTGCGCCAGCTCATAACCGCAAACAACAGGATAGCCCGTCAATTCATGAATCAGCTGACGGGCTGCTTTCTCGTGATCCGGATTTAAAATACTGTAAAAAGAAGAAACCGCAAAAGCCGACACTTTGTCCTTCACAGACAAAACGTATTCCCGAATGCCGTCCAAATCAAGTTCTTCGTTTTCAGCACCGCGGTAATTGTGGCCGCCTTTGACGACAACGCAATTGTCTTTGAGATGTTCCGGAACTTTTTGGGAACCGATGAGAATCAAAGAAACCGGCGCGCCATTTTTTTCCAAAATCGTGTTTGTCGCGAATGTTGTAGAAACCGACAACAGTTTGACTTGTTTTAAGATTGCAGGATCTAACAGGTCCAACACATTCTGAATACCGCGAAGCGGATTCGGGTAAGTTGTCAGCGCCTTTTGAGATTGCAGGATTCGGCGGTCATCCATGTCCACCAAAGCCGCATCCGTATATGTGCCGCCTGCATCAATTCCCAATGAAATGTTTGTCAAAAACATCAACCTCCTGATTATAATTTGGCAATTCTGTTTTGTTCAATTTCCCCCGAAATGAACGAATCTGCCGCCTTATTGTTAAAATGATAAATGAATAAATAGGATTGAACACAATTAAACCTTTTCAGATTGAAGAACAAACAAATAATTGACAAAATGTAAACGAATTATATATAAATCAGAAAATGCTTATGATGGAATTGATTTAAATTAAAAAAAGTTCAGAGCAGGCGAATTTATATAAATAAAAAGGATGGTATTAAGTTCATGAAAGCATGTATCATGTGCGGCGGGACGGGAACGCGGCTTCGCCCTTTGACATTTAAGCGGCCCAAACCGATGATCCCCATCTCCAACAAGCCGTCTGTCCTTCATCTCATTGAACACCTCTCAAAAGAAGGATTCAATGACATTGTCATCACGCTCGGTTACAAAGGCGAAGACGTGGAAGAAGAACTCGGCGACGGCAGCGTTTACGGCGTCCACATTGATTACGTTTATGAAAAAGAAAAGCTCGGAACGGCCGGCAGCGTTAAAAACGCGCAGGAGTTGCTCGGCAACGAACCGTTTATCGTTGTCGGCGGCGACCATGTTATGACGCTCAACCTGCGTGAAATGTTCCGCTTTCATCAAAATAATGATGCTGATGTGACAATCGGCCTTCTTTCCATTGACGATCCGAGAGAATTCGGTATCGCCGACATGGATATCAACAACCGTATTTTACGCTTCTTTGAAAAACCCAAAGCCGGCGAAATCTTCAGTAACCTTGCCAGCACCGGTATTTACGTCTGCAATCCGTCCGTTTTTGATAAAATCCCGAGCGGTCAAAAGTTTGATTTCGCAAAAGATCTGTTCCCGATGATGCTCAGCAACAATGAGCGTATCAACGGCGTTTTGGTTCGCGGCAAATGGACAGATGTCGGAAGCGCCGGCGCGTACCGCGACGCTCAAAAATGGATGTTGGACGATATGACCGAAACGGTTTTAGAAGGAAAATTCATTTCAAACGGCAAGATTCAAGGTCCGCTTCATGTCGGAACGGGCGTTGCGGTCGGCGACAACTCTTCACTTGTCGGTCCGCTGGTCATCGGTGAAAACACAATCATCGGCGAACGCGTCTTAATCGGCCCGTATTCCGTTATCGGGTCAAACTGCGTCATTGAAGATGACGTGAAAATTTTATCTTCTTATGTTTTTGACGGCACGAAAATCGGCAAAGGAACCACTTTATCGGGCGCGATTGTTGACAGCGACTCCGTTGTCGGTGCCGGCAGCAGCCTGGAAAACGGCACAATTGTCGGGCCGAATTCCCGCCTCGATGAAGATGTTACGATTCACTCCGGCGTTAAACTGTGGCCGGAAACCGTGATTTCAAAAGGTGAAAACGTCAAAGATGACAAGCTGAATGAAAAATACGGAACAGATATCAGCGGGTCTTAAATTAATACAAAAACGGAACAAGGGTAAAGGAACAGGGGAAAATAACGAAATGAGGGGAAAATAACGAAATGGTGGATTATAAGAAATTTTTCATAATCAGCCTGGCAATCAGTTTGATTTCGGCTGTCGCAATCATCTTTTTGACGACAGATGCCGACACCATCGAATCGCTCAAACAGATTCGTTTAGAATACATCGTTGCGGCCCTCCTGCTTCAGGTCTTATCTTACGTATTAACGGCGCGGAAAACGAAGTTTTTACTGCGCTCACTCGGCTATCAAATCAGAACGCGCCACGCGCTTGAAAATGTGCTGACCGGCATTTTGTTGGCCTCGCTGACACCGTCATCCGTCGGCGGTGAGCCGGTCCGGATTTTGCTGCTTCGCAAAAATTCAAAAGTTCCTGTCGGGAAAGCCACCGCCGTTATCTTTATGGAGCGGTTTTTGGACGCGTTTTTCATCTTCTTATGTCTGATTCCGTCTATGTTTGTTCTTCGTTCTTTCTTAGCGAGCGAAGAAGGCAAAGGCATTTGGGGCATTGACACGCTTTTGATGATCGGAATCGCGGTTTTATTTGTCCTTTTGGCTGTTTTGATTTACGCGATCATTCGGCCGGAATTCGCAAAAAAGCTTTGCCGCAAGATTTTGATATTTGCGGAAAAGAAAGCGCCGGCAAAATATAAACCGAAAATCAATAAGTGGATTGTTGTGTCGGAAAATGAAATTGATCTTTTCCAATCCAGTTTCAAACGATTTGTTTCCGTCGGAAAATTGAATTTGATTGTTGCCGTTGTCTATACCGTTCTTTACTGGGCTGTTCATTTCTCGGTTCTTTGGCTGATTCTGCTCGGCTTAAACGTTCATCCGGATTTGCAATTGATGTTCGCGACGCAAATCGTTCTTTCAATCATCATGGTCATCCCGGCAACGCCCGGTGCCAGCGGCATTACGGAAATTGCGGCTTACACATTGTATTCCCTGTTCATTCCGTCATCTCTTGTCGGCGTCACCGTCATCGCTTGGCGCGCAATTACATATTATGTCAATATCGCCGCCGGTTCGCTTGCCAGTTTGAAAGTGATTCGAAAATACGGCATCAACGCGTTCGGTTCTTCAAACGGCGAAATGGAGATATTGGATCCGAACAACAATACATAATCGTCATCTAATCATTACAACAATGCAACAATGTGCAACCGTTTATATTGGAAAAACGGATCTTGAAAATGATACATTTTTATATGAAGTCAAATAAGTATGGCTTCATCTCACTTTTTCATATTTTTAAACGTTATTCTGCTTCAGTGCAGACGAAAAATTAATCGGTGTATTATAAAATGTATGTCAATAGTAATTGTGTCGGCTGCAGCCAGTGTGTTGCGTTTTGCAAACACGGTGCAATCACTGCCAAAGGACGCGCGGTGATTTCGGAGAAATGTAAAGAATGCCGCGTTTGTCTTTCTTATTGTCCGATGAAAGCGATTCAACCCGGAAAGGAGGCTTGAAATGACGGAAATGGAACAAAAGAAAGCGGTTGTCATCGGGTCGGGTCTTGGCGGTTTGCTGACGGCGGCGCAATTGGCCAAAGACGGCTGGTCAGTTGAAGTTTATGAAAGATTATCACTGATCGGCGGTCGTTTTGCAAACATCGAATACAACGGCTACCAAATGTCAACCGGCGCGCTTCACATGGTTCCGCACGGCATCAAAGGTCCGCTTGCGACGATGCTTCGCGAACTCGGCGCGGATTTTGACATTGTTCAATCGGATCCGATGGCAATTGTTCGAATGCCCAAAGATTTGAGCCAAACAAATTATAAAGACGGTTTTGAAGATATTTCTTATTTGGATTTTAAGAAGCATCTGACATCTAAAAACAAAGTGATGATGGTTCTTTTAACGCTCGGCTTCAAAGTCGGTCTCATCCGCCCCAAGAAAACGGGATTCAAAACATGGTATTCCAAGTATATTCAGGATGACAGAATCGACCGCTGTGCCGACTCTTTTGCCGGCTGGGCGCTCAGCACAACCGCTGATGAAGTCACAACACGCGAAATGTTTGAAATTTTCCATAATGTTTACAGATACGGCGGCCCGGGCATTTTGGTCGGCGGCTGTCAAACCGTGATTGATGAACTTGTCAGAATCATTTCATCCTATGGCGGCACAATCACAACCGACACTGAAGTGACAAAAATAATTGTCAAAGATTGCAAAGCGACAGGCGTTGTTGCCGGCGGCAAAGAGATTGCGGCTGATTTGGTGATCAGTGACATCGGCCACAAAGAAGCCTGGGAAATTTGCACCATTGACGGCGTTGAAGGGGAATGCGCGTCTCATGTTTTGGCATTGTCTTCTTCGGTTTTCAAAGATTACGAAGAAAAGCTGGATGCGATGAAACCATCTGCCGGTTTGAAAATTTGTTTCGCGTCTGATGAGCGGATTTTGCCGGAAGGATGCAGCCTTATGCTGACGCCTTATTCGAACAGAATCAACGGTTTAAACGAAGTGACAAATGCCGACCCCGGCTTGGCGCCGCCCGGAAAGCATTTGGTGATGTGCCACCAGAGAACGGCGCTTGACAGATTGAGCGAAATTGATGAGGAAATCGAACTCGGCCTTCAGGATGTCAAAGATATGTTCCCCGACAAAAACATTGAAATTTTAATGGTTCAGGTTCACCACGGCAGATGGCCGGTCAACCGCGCTTTCTCGGGAACGGATTTCGGAAACAAAACGCCTGTCTCAAACTTACTTGTCGTCGGCGACGGCGCAAAAGGCGAAGGCGGCATTGAAATCGAAGGCATTACGCTTGGTGTCCGCGACGCGATGAAAATCATCCGCGACATGAACTGAGATTTAAAAATAAGAATCGGTGAAAAAATGAAAAACCGTCCGATTACTTATTCTAAAAATATTTTTATTCCCGTCACGAATGTTTGCCGGAACAAATGCGCCTATTGCGGTTTTCGGCGTCCGGCAGAACATCAGGACGCTTTTTTAATGACTGAAGAAGAAGCTGCGGCTGTTTTAAAACGCGGTGCTGACGCGGGATGTACGGAGGCGATGTTTGCTTTCGGCGAATCTCCCGAACAAAATCCGGAATTTAACAAGAGATTCGGAAAACAGCTGAAGGATGCCGGTTTTGAAACAGTCATTGAATACACGGCGCATCTTTGTCGGTTGGCTTTGGATTTCGGATTGCTGCCGCATGTTAACGGCGGTGTTTTGTCTTTTGAAGAATTGAAAATGCTTGCGCCGCTGAACGCGAGCATGGGTTTGATGCTTGAGACAACGGCGGATGTTCAGGCGCATAAAGACTGCCCCGGAAAAGTGCCGGCGGCGCGTTTGGAAATGATTGAAAATGCAGGGAAGCTGAAGATGCCGTTTACGACGGGGCTGCTCATCGGAATCGGTGAAACACGAAACGATTGGGTTGAATCTCTTCAGGTGATTCAAAAACTTCATGAAAAATACGGTCACATTCAGGAAATTATTTTGCAGAATTACACGCCGAATTCGGGTCAGGAAAATATTATCCGTGATTTGAAACCGCCTTCAAAAGAAGATATGATTGACTTGATCCATTTGACAAAAAACATATTGACGCCGGACATTTCAATACAGGTCGCGCCGAATTTAATGCCGCCGCTTGAATTGATTCAATACGGCGTGACGGATTTGGGCGGCATTTCTCCCGTAACGATTGATTTTATTAATCCGGAATCCGATTGGCCGGAAATTGAAGAATTGAAAAATCTGCTGAGTTCTAAGGGATATGAGTTCAAAGAACGCCTCCCTGTTCATCCGCACTATGTGAAAAAGGGATGGTACGGCGCGGAAACTGAAGCGCGGATTAAAGAATTGGCAGACGTTAACGGTTATAGAAAATATTGAAATGATTCCCTTTTTTGTTTTCTTTTTTGTTTTTTTCCTGTTTTCTTTCTTGTTTTCTTTCTTGTTTTCTTTCTTGTTTTTCTGATACATTTTTTATTTTGTTTTTAAATTTCAATTTCTTTTTTTAAATTTGTACTTTCACTCCGCTTGGTGCCGTCATATATATTCTTGCGTTGAAATCAAACGCAAAAAGATATGACGGAGCTTTGAAAATGGAATATGAATTATTAATTTTGATTTTACTCGGCACCGCCGTTTTGCTTCTTTTGATCAATTTGTTTTTGACAATATTCAAAAAAAGCGGCGGTGCTGCCGGAATCTGCGGCGATTTTCAGGATTTTTCTAAAAAACTGGATGAACAGACCGCGTTTATTCGCAGTGAATTTGACCGCGACCTTTCCCGATTGGATTTGAATCTTCGAAATGAAATTGCTCAAAATCGTGAAGAACTTGGCATTTCTTTGAATCAGAATCGAAAGGAAATGACAGCAGCTCTTTCTTTGTTTCAGACGTCTCAGGAAAATAAATTTCAGACTTTTGAAAAACGCCAAACGGAATTGAATCAGATTACGGAAGCGAAACTTGAAAAGATCCGTGAAACAACGGAAATCCGAATTGTTCAAATGCAGTCGTCTAATGATAAAAAATTGGATGAAATGAAAAATATCGTTGACGAAAAGCTTCAGGAAAGTGTCGAGAAAAGATTTAATGAGTCATTTAAAGGAATCAGTCAACGTCTTGATGATGTTTTCAAGGGTCTTGGAGAAATGCAGACGCTTGCAAACGGTGTCGGGGATTTGAAAAAGGTTTTAACGAATGTAAAAACACGCGGCAATCTCGGCGAAATTCAACTCGGTGCGATTTTAGAAGAAGTACTGGTGCCGGATCAGTATGATAAAAACACGCCGATTCAGCCGAATTCGGCGGAGCGCGTGGAGTTTGCCGTCCGCCTCCCGGGAAAAGACGGGGAAGGGCCGATTTATTTGGCAATCGATTCGAAATTTCCGATTGAAGATTATCAACGCCTTTTGGATGCTTATGAAAATAATCCCGAAGAGATTGAATCCTGCGGAAAACAATTGGAAACGGCGGTTAAAAGAAACGCGAAAACGATTCAGGAAAAATACATTTGTTTGCCGTACACAACGGATTTTGCGATTATGTTTATCCCGACGGAAGGGTTGTACGCTGAAATTCTGCGCCGTCCCGGTTTATTTGAATTTGTTCAGCGCGAATATCGTGTCACAATTGTCGGTCCGACGACTTTGGTCGCGTTTTTGAACAGCCTTCGAATGGGATTCCAAACGCTCGCCGTTGAAAAAAGAACCGGTGAAATCCAAAAACTTCTCGGTGCTATCAAAACCGAATTCATCAAATTCGGTGACCTGCTTGAAAAAACACGCAAAAAACTGGATGAAGCGGCAAGCGTTTTGGACACGGTCGATTCTAAAACAAGAAACATCAACCGCAAACTCAAACAAGTCCACGAACTCCCGGAAGCCGATTCAACAAAATTATTGGGAACCGGAGACGATTTTGAATTGTATGAAGTTTAAATTAAACATCCGTTCTCCAAATAAAATAAAAAATCATTTCCCAAATTAAATAAAACATCATTCCACAAATTAAATCAGCCATCGTTTCCCAAATTAAATCGAAATATTTGTTTTCCAAACTAAACCGAAACATCCGTTCCCTAAAAAAATCAAACCCGAACGCCCGTTAAAACCCAAAATAAAAAACCGGTTTTTATTTTAAGGTTTAACCGGCGTTCATTTTTTCTGAAATTGAATAAAACGATGTTTTGATTCAAATAAAATAGATGAAAAACAAAAGCAACCACCTCCAACGACGCGTTTCACGAGCGAAGCGAGTGAAAGAAGGAGTTGGAGATTCGCCCCACTCGTTGAATAAACACCAGAATCTGCTATATTAAATTGTAAATTATTCGTTGACTTGGTTTCGTCGACGGCGTGGTATAATCCGCAATTTTCAATTTCATTCGCTTCGCTCATGAAATTTCAATTGCGGTCGTTCTTGAACTTTTCACATATTAAACCAAAAATGAAACATCGTTTTTCATTATTTTCAAACCCGAACGCCCATTAAAACCTAAAATAAAAAACCGATTTTTATTTTAAGGTTTAATCGGCGTTCATTTTTTTCAGAAATTGAGAAAAAACGATGTTTTGATTCAAATAAAATAAATGAAAAACAAAAGCAACCACCTCCAACAGCGCGTTTCGCGAGCGAAGCGAGTGAAAGAAGGAGTTGGAGATCCGGACCCATAAAATTAATTAAACCATGTGAGAAGGACTTAATGTAATCAAATTTAAGCCAATTTAATTGGTTTCATCAACGGCGGGGAATAATCCGCAATTCTGCAATTTTGTTCGCTGATGCTCACAAAATCTTGAATTGCGGTTGTAAGTGAACTTTTCTTGAGTACGAATAAACTAAACATCTTTTTTGAATTGAATTTCAAATTTGAACGCTCATTATTATTTAAGATTCAAAATGAGAAGATTTGAAAATACAGCGTTCGCTTTTTGATTAACTTACGAAAAATGATGTTTGTTTTTGCTCAACATAACGAAAAAAAGAAAAAAAGAAAATTGAAAGTCAAAACTTTCAATTTAAGAGTTTAAAGCGCGCTCCATGACGATGTCAACAATTCTATCGTCAGCGCCGAGCGGTTTTTTGTAAATAATTTCAACGTCTTCCGGAATGTCAACGGGGTCGCCGTGGTGGTGACCGTGGTGATGTCCGTGACCGTGGGCGTGACCATGCTCATGTTTGTGATCGTGGTCATGGTGGTGATCATCGTGACCGTGATGGTCATGACCGTCATGATCATGCTTATGTCCGCTGCAAGCACATTCTTCTTCTTTCAAAAGACCGAGGATTCTCGGAATATCTTTTTCCGTGTGCGTTCCGGGAGCCAAAAAGACAGGGACAACAATGATTTTCTTGGAGCCGCCGTCAATGATTTTTTTGAGCGCATCGGGAATGGAAGGTTCATTGAATTCCATTAAACCGATTTCAACATTTTCAAATTCATTTCTTGCTTTCACTTTTTCGGCAACATCCAAAATCAACTGCTTCGAATACGGCAACTTGCTACCGTGTCCGACCAATAATAAAGTTTCTTTGACCATAATGATTCTACCATTTCAATTAACTCGAAAAGAGATATGTAAGAGATAAGTAATGCATCTGAAGAGGAATTTATGTTATATAAGAGTTGTGAATTCACATGAAGTGTGAAAAAAATGACTGAAAATAACATTCCTGTTTAAAAAGATAAGATTCAGATTTAAAAAAATGACAAATATTCGTCTTGGTGAAAAACGTTTAAATAATTAGAAACAGTGATATATGAAATAAATTTCTATGCAAAGAAAAAATTTCGTCAACCTTTAAAAATGTTGGTTGATGATTAAAACATAAGAGGAAAAAATATGACAACCGAGAGGAAAGAAGATTATCTGAAAAAAATTGACAAAATCGTTGCCGAGAAAGGATATGCCCAAGTCAAAGACATTTCACGTGAATTAGATGTCGGACCGTCAAGCGTGACAGGAATGCTCAAAAAATTGACGGATGAAGGATACATCAATTACGAAAAATACGGCGGCGTCACATTAACGCAAAAAGGAAAGGAAACCGCAAACAGCACTAAGAAAAAATACACTACCATCAAAGGCTTTTTGATGGCGCTCGGCGTTTCCGAAGCCGTCGCCGAAGACGATGCCTGTAAAATGGAACACGTCATCACGCCCGACACATACGACATCTTCCTCAGATTCTGCGAATTTTCAATCACGGAAAAAGGCACCAATCAAATGGAACACTTTAAAAAATATTGTGAAACCGGCGAAGTTGAAAAATGTATGTGCGGTGCGCCTAAAGTTCAAAAACTTTAAGCAACGTCATCTTTTTTCAATCTTTTTTAATTTCTTTCCAATCTTTTAATCTTTTTTCAATCTCTTTTTCAATCTTTTTTTCAATCTCTTTTTCAATCTCTTTTTCAATTTTTCTAATCTCTTTTTTTATCTCTTTGAACTCATCAATAATTTTTAACGATTCATTCACGCTGTCCGTTAATGTTATATTCATTTACCGTAAATAGAAAAACCGATGAGAGCAATCAAAACCGTTATTCCCTTTAAACCCGACAATCCTAAATCGAGATTAGCTCCCGCTTTAACGGAAGAAGAACGGAAAATTTTTGTCGGGCTCTCGCTCGAAAATGTTCTTTCGGTTTTAAAAGAATCCGGAATAAAACAGGTGGATATCTTGTCCAAAAGCGCATTAGACGCGGAAGATGAAAAACGCCTGAAAACAATTTCAGAGACCGGTTTTGAAATCACCATCATGATTGATGAATCTGATTTAAACACCGCCGTGAATGCATATTTAAGATCCTCAGAAAATCCGGTTTTAATTGTTATGGCGGATTTAGCACTTTTAACAAAAGAAAATATCGAAGCGATGACCGCACCCGCCCGGAACACCAAAAAAACGGATTACATTCGAATTGCGCCGGGAAAAGACGGCGGCACAAACATGATGTTTATCGGCGCGCCGGACGTTTTTGAAGTGAATTATTACGGTGAAAGCTTTAAAAAGCATAAAGAAGAAGCAGAAAGAAAAAATTTAATATGTGAAATTCATGAATCTTTCTATGCGGCTGCCGATATGGACGAGCCCGAAGATTTAAATGACATCTTACAGCACGGATCCGGAAAAATTCGTGATTTCGTCAATGAGATACTTATCGATAATGATTGAAAAGGTAAGATAGAGCTCTATATAAAATAGATAGAATTAAATAGATTCCGTTTCATTTGAAAAATGTCTAAAAGCGTGCCCCATTGACAAGAAAGGAGCATCATTCAAGGACAATGAATATATAAAAGAATGAAGAATCACTCTTTCAACTGTATCATATTTATTATCTTTTTATTTTAAAATCCCCATTCAGGTGACATAAGTGACAGTAATTATTAATAGAAACAAGTGCGGCTATTGCGGTGCGTGTGTGGCAGTTTGCCCGACAATGGCACTTGATTTAAAAGAGGTCTGGATTGACGTTGATGAGAGTCTTTGTAACGGCTGCTCAACGTGCAAAAAAGTATGCCCGATCGGCGCAATTGAGGTGCAAAGATGAAAGACGCATATGATGTCATTGTTGTCGGCGGCGGCCCGTCCGGTGCCGTTGCAGCCAGATTCGCAGCAGAAGGCGGCGCATCTGTTCTTTTGATTGAAAAACGCCAAGAAGTCGGTGACCCGATTCGCTGCGCTGAAGGTGTCGGAACAGGCGACTTGGACAAATATTTGGACATTGAAGACCGCTGGATTGCAGCGCCGATTAAAGGCGCAACGATTTATGTCCCGGGCGCAGCACCGATTAAAATGCGTGCCAAAGATGAAAACCAAATTTACGGTTACATTTTGGAGAGAAAAATTTTCGACCGCGCGCTTGTCGAAAGAGCCGCAAAAGCAGGCGTTGAAGTTTACACAAAAACATCCGCAACCGGTTTGATTATGAAAGACGGCAGAGTTGCCGGCGTTAAAATCAAACGTTTGGGCGAAGAAAAAGAAGTTATGGCAAACGTTGTTATCGGTGCCGACGGTGTTGAATCCAAAGTCGGCAGATGGGGTGGCATTAACACGACCCTTAAACCGGCAGACATCGAAACCGGCGTTCAGTATTTGATGACCGGAATTGATATTGACGAAGACAATGTCGAATTCTTTATGGGCAGCGAATATGCACCCGGCGGCTACGTTTGGATTTTCCCCAAAGGAAAAGGACGCGCAAATGTCGGCATCGGTCTTCTCGGAAGCAAAATCAAAGAAGGCGGACGCCCGATTGATTTCCTGAACAGATTCGTTGAAAGCAGATTCCCGAACGGAAAAATCATTGAAATGAATTACGACGGTGTCCCTGTTTCCGGCGGCATTGACAAAATTTACGGCGCAGGTTTGATGCTTGTCGGCGATGCGGCGCAGTTGTCAGATCCGATCACAGGCGGCGGCATTAAACACGGTCTTTGGTCCGGTGAATTGGCAGGCAGAAATGCAGCGGAAGCTGTTGCGTCCGGTGATTTCTCCGAAAAATCCATGAAAAAGTATCAGAAAGCCTGGGAAGAGAAAGGCGGAAAAATCATGAGCCGCGATTTAATTTTGAAGAATTATTACATCGACATGAGTGACGAAGAAGCGACAAAGGTTGCTCAGGCGGTCGAAGGCGTTGACTTCACCGGCGTTTTGGATGTCTCACAGCTCGTGAAAATCCTTGCCAAAGTCGATAAAAAATTGTTGCTCAAGTTGGGCGCAAATCAGCTCGGTTTGTAATAAACCGGCTGACATTTCTTTTTTTATTTTCTTTGATTTTTCTTTTTTTACTATTTTTCGGTGTCAATATGAAAACGGAATACGATGTTATTGTCGTCGGCGCCGGACCCGCCGGATCAATTGCCGCCAAAACTGCTGCTGAAAAAGGTTGCAGCGTTCTGCTGATTGAAAAGCGGCAGGAAATCGGTGTTCCGATTCGATGCGCGGAAGGAACATCCAAAACCGAGCTGATGAAATTCATTGATATTGATCCGTCTTTTACTTGCAACGAGCTTCACAAAGCGGAAGTTCACGCACCCGGCAGCACTTCTTTTTCAATTACAACCAAAATGTCGGGCATTGACGGTGAAGCCGGCATCATTTTGGACCGAAAAATCTTCGACCGCCATTTGGCAAATCTTGCCGCAGCGGCCGGAGCGAATGTTTACACCAAAACCCCTGCAACAAATCTGATAATGAGAGACGGGAAAGTCGAAGGCGTTGTTTTAAATCATCTCGGCGAAGAACGCAAAACCCGTTCAAAAATCGTCATCGGTGCGGACGGAGTTGAATCCAAAATCGCCCGAATGGCAGGGATTGACACCGCCTTAAATCTCAAAGAAATTGAATCAGGCGCACAGTTTTTGGTTTACGATGAAACCATTGACCAAACAAAATGCGATATTTTCATCGGCAACGAAATTGCCCCCGGCGGCTACATTTGGATTTTTCCGAAAGGGAATCATACCGCCAATATCGGAATCGGAATATTGGGAAACAAAAACAACGGAAAAAATGCGATTCAATATTTGGAAAAATTTATCGCAGGCAAATTTCCAAACGCTCAAATCCTCGGCACCGCATTCGGCGGTGTCCCTGCATCAGGCGGGCTGAAGCGAATGACAGCAGACGGACTGATGCTGGCAGGCGATGCCGCGCGGCAAACCGACCCGATCACCGGTGCCGGCATCCGTTACGCGATGTATGCGGGCAAAATGGCAGGCCGAACGGCAGCAGAAGCAATCGCGGCAGGCGATTACAGCAATCATTTCCTCCAAAAATATCAAAACGAGTGGGATAAAACGCTCGGAAAAACCATTCGCCGCAATTACAAAATCAAAGAAGCGTACAATACATGGGCGGATGAAGACATGAATCGGATTGCGCAAATGGCTGCCGGTCTTCCGCTTGAAGATTTTGAATTAAAGGAAGCCATAATCGCTGTTTTAAAATCTGATAAAAAACTGATGTGGAAAATGAAAAGCGTTTATTACGACCTGTTAAAAGCCATGATTTAATCATTTCATTTTCCACTTAATGAATGCTTTAATCCAAACCGCACTCATCTGAAACTATTAATAAGACCACGCTTGTTTTTAATATATTAAACATATGAATAAAAGGAGTATGACAATGAAAAAAGCGGTTCCGATTTTGGTTTTATTAATCCTGTCAATATTTTTAATTTGTCCGGCGTATGGTGATTCTCAAATCGCTCCCTATTCTTATTCGATTGAATTTGAAGAATACGGCACAGTTTTTTACATGACAACAGACAGCGATTCATATCCGTTTATTGATACAAGTCACCTGCCTGAAACGGGTTTATACAAAATTGACACGCTTGAGAACATCTACACAATGGATGAATATTTTTATGAAACGGATTTGTATTTCACCCCTGACGGCATGAATTTCGCTGCAATGACTTGGCAGGAAACGAATGAAGAAAGATGTGTCCGGTTTTTTGAAAACGGAAAAGAGTATAAACATTACAGTGCCGCCGAATTGATGGAAGATCCGTCAAAGAGAAGTTTTTCTGCCTCCCATTATAATTGGAGAGAATATCAAGAACGAGAAGAGATATTTGATCAAAATAACAGTACGTTGTCGGTTGTGACATTAGACGGCGTTTATTGTCAATTTGACATTAAAACCGGAGAAATTCTCCAAAAAGAAGAGGCAAACCCGACGCCTGCAGAAATAATCTGCGGAAAAATGCCGCTGTGGCAGCTTGCGATTCCATTGCTGATCATTCTGTTAATCGGCGGCGGCCTTTATTGGTATTGGAAAAAGAGAAATAAGAATTAAATTAAATTTTTTCATTATTTCCTTTCTTTTTTGAATTTCAGATGAATTCAGCTATTAATTTCACTGCATTCTGAATCTATTAATAAAATCGCATCGTTTAATTTGAAAAAACAATCGGAGTTAAAAGATGCTGAATATGATAAGTCCCTGCGGTGTTGATTGTTCGATTTGTGATTATTATAAGAAAGATTGCGGCGGCTGTTTCGCAATTCAAGGAAAAGTTTTTTGGACGGAATATACAGGTGAAAAAAATCTGCGCGATTTACGACTGTGCCGTCAACGATAAAAGTTTAAAACACTGCGGCGGCTGCGAAGAATTGCCATGTCACCGTTATTTCGACAATATGGATCCGGCGTATACAAAAGAAGAACATATCGCAGATACGAACCGTGTGTGATTTTGCTCAAAGAATTGAATGAAATCAAAAATAAATAAAAAACAGCGGAAAAAGAAAAATGTAAGATTTTTCGATTATTTTTCTTTTTTACTTTCCTTTTTTCGATAAGTTTCTTTTTTTTGGATTATCTTTTCCAGAATTCTCTCGTAAACAGCAGAATCACGGTGTACAGTTCCAGTCTGCCGATCCACATGTTAAAGATGAGAATCAGGCGGGAAGCGGCCGGAAGCACGCTGAAATTGTCGAGCGGGCCGATGAGACCGAAGCTCGGGCCGACATTTCCAAGAGCTGTCAGTGCTGACGTAACAGCTGAGACCAAATCAAGGCCCAGGATGCCTAAAAGAACCGAACTGACTAAAAGAATCACAAAATACAGAATCATAAAAGAAATCGTTGAGTGAACCGTTTCTTCCGATAAACTGCGTCCGTTGTATTTGACGGGTTTGACGGCGTTTGGGTGAATAAATTTAAAGACATCGCGGCGGACGTATCTGAAAAGGATAATCCAGCGGACAAAAGTCGGGCCGCCGGATGTTGAGCCGGAACAGCTGCCCGTTAACATCGCTAAGAAAAGAATGATTTTTGCAGCATCGCTCCACATATTAAAATCAACGGTTACCAAACCGGTTGTCGTCATCAAACTGCTGATCTGGAAGAAAGCGTGTTTTATTGACATTATCAAATCGTAATCCGTGTCGCGCAGCAAAATGATTGCCAAGGCAGATGAAACGAGGAGGAAGAAAGCAATGTATACGCGGAATTCTTCGTCTTTTAAAAGATAACGAATGCCCTTTGTCATGGATTTGTAAATCAAAGCGAAATTGGTTCCCGCAATAATCATGAAAATGATGATGATAACAAATGTCAGCGGGTTGCTCAGTATCGGCAGAACGCTGTCAGTGTAAGGCGCAAAACCGCCGCTTGACATAACTGAAAAGGCGAACGCGAAAGAATCGTACGCGGAAACGCCGAGCAGGAATAAAAGAATCACTAACAAAGCCGTGACACCGATGTAAAAGAGCCACAGAATTTTAGCCGTGCTGCTGATTTTCGGGCTCAGCTTGTCTTCTGTCGGGCCGGAAAATTCCGCTTTGTAAAGCTGGCGCCCTTTCATATTCACTTTCGGGATGACGGCAATAAACAAAGCGACAACACCGAGACCGCCGAGCCATTGAAGCAGGGCACGCCAAAACAAAAGGCTTTTCGGGAACAGTTCAATGTTTGCCATCACGGTGGAACCTGTTGTTGTCACGCCGGACATGCTTTCAAAAAACGCATTTATCGGAGACATGCCGGAAAGCAGGAACGGAATCGAGCAGACAAGCGCGCTGAAAAGCCAGCTGAGCGCGACAACCGAATAGCTTTCCCGAACAGTCCATTCATCCTCATCCGTTTTTTGAAATTTAATATGGCATATGAGGCCGATCATTCCGGTAATAATGATGGAAGCCAAAAACGGGCTGACCGGTTCATGATAATAGAAAGCGAGGGCTGCCGGAACTGTTTGGACAAGTGCCAGCAACAGCATAATTTTTCCGACAATTGAAAAAACATTATTGAAATTCATGCCCTGCACCATGATTGTTTTTATTTAAACAGCCTGTTTAATTTAGAATAAGCTTCCGGCTTGGAAAAGATGATGACGCGGTCTTCGGGAAGAATCGTTAAACTGCCGTTGGGAATAAGGGGCTCGTTGCCGCGGACAATCATACTGATAATGGCATCCGACGGGAAATGAAGGTCTTTGACAACCGTTCCTGCAATTCTGGATTTTTCCGTGACGGAATATTCCAATATTTCGGATTGGGCCTGCGGCAGCGCGCGCAGAGACTCGATGCTCGTGCTGAGCGTCAGGCGCAGAACCTCATTGATCGTCGCATTTCGGGTGCTGAGCGCGATATCAATGCCGACCATTTCAAAGACTGGAATATAATCAGGATGTGTCGTCCGACCGATGATTTTTTTTGCGCCGAAATGTTTGGACATCAGTCCGCACAAAAGATTCTTTTCGTCGCTGTCCGTGACGGAAACAACAACATCTGAATTTCCGGCGCCTTCTTCTTTGAGAAGATCAATGTCTGTCGCATCGCCTTTTAAAATCAAAGAATGCGGCAGCAAATCCACGACTTCCAGACACCGCTCTTCGTTTTGTTCAATTATTTTCAAATCAATTAACGGATCTTTATCAATGAGGTTCGCCAAATAGAAACCGACATCACCGCAGCCGATGAGTATAATTTTCTTTTTCCGCTTTTTGGAAGGTTCGGTTTCGGGAGAGAATAACGCTTCGACTTTGTCAACATCGCCGGTCTTGGCAATCACAATAACGTGATCATCCGGCATGACATAGCTGTCGCCGTTTGGGATAATGACATCTTCGCCGCGAAGAATCGCGCTGACCGTACACACTTGATTTAAGCGGAGATCTTTAAACAGCTTGCCGATGAGCGGATTGGATTCCGAAATGATGAATTCAATCATTTCGACTTTGCCTTCTGCGAAAACTTCAACGTCGACTGCGCCGCGGATGTAAAGAAGCTCGGCGATTTCAGAGGCCAGCGACAGTTCGGGACAGACCATGACATCGACGCCGACTTCCGGTTTTTGAGAAACGGGTTTTTTGATATAATCAGGATTACTGACACGCGCAATTGTTTTGGCTTTGCCTTGCGTGAGCGTTTTAGCGGCCAGACAGGAAAGAATGTTGATTTCATCGTTGCTGGATACCGCGACAAAAAGGTCAAACGCCGGCAATTCTCTCAAAAGGTCGACATTCGCGCCGTTTCCGACCATGACCTGAACATCTAATTCATTGGCGCGGGCCGCGCGTTCAGCGTCTTTATCAATGACGATAACATCATTTTTATCCGACATGACTTTGGCGATATTATAACCCACTTCGCCGGCCCCGATCACAACCACTTTCATGGAAATCTTTCCGCATTTAATTTTATAAAATGAATTAAGTCCCGATTCAATAAGCCGTCATTGTTATGAATGATTTCGGCGTTAAGAACGAAATCGGGATAAATGTTAACAAACCGATGTGAAATAAAGAATGTTAATATATATAATTTAAACCCATTTGTCATCAACATAAACCGAAAAGAAGAAACATTATCAAATAAACGGAGAAATAAATGTCTGATAAAAATTCCCCTGTCGTCACCGATTTGGTGAAAGGCGGCTTTCCGTATTTGGAGCAGAAAATTTTAGAATGCAAAAATTGCGCGCTTCATGAAACGGTAACAAACAAAGTCATTTCAAAAGGATCTGAAAATCCGAAAGTTGTTTTTATCGGCGAAGCCCCCGGCAAAAATGAAGATGAAACCGGCATCCCGTTCTGCGGCCGCGCCGGAAAACTCTTGGACAAATTTATTGACTATATGGAACTCAAAGACGGCGAATGGGCTGTCATTAACACGCTGAAATGCCGCCCGCCCGCGAACCGGACACCGACAAAAAAAGAAATTGAGATATGCCGCCCGTTTTTAACAACACAGATTGAATTGATGAAGCCGACCATTATCATTCTCCTCGGAAACACCGCCGAAAAGGCATATGGCGAAACCTTGGAATGGGGCGAATCCAAAATTGATGAAAACGGTACTCATATCGTTAAAATATTCCATCCGGCCGCTTTGATTTATCAAAGATCAAGAGAAGCCGAACAGTACGGATATTTGGATAAATATCGGTATTTATGGAATGAATAAAATTCAAATCTTCAATTTATTTTTAAAATGTGTTTTTAAAATTTATTCAAGATTAATGCTAAATTTATTTCAAGACCTGTCTTTAATGATTGGATTTTGAAATAAATATTCAACTATTTTTAAAAACGGATGCGTTTCTTTTAAAAGGTTTTTCATTTTAAAAATTTCACAACACTTATGGCATTTATTTCAAAATGAATGGTTCACACTCGAATTTTCGATAACATCTCCGATGTGTTTTCGTTTAATTCGTTGAATAAAATGCTGCGATTATTATGAATTCAGATGTTGTCAAAGAATTGAAAAACCGTTTTGATAAAATCAGTCAATGCCTGCCTGATGAGAATATAGAATTTTGGTTTGCCCGTGACTTAATGGAACCGCTCGGGTATTCCCGATGGGAAAACTTTCAATCGGTTATCAAAAAGGCAATTGACTCCTGTAAAGCAGGAGGAGGAGAACCAAATAACCATTTTCGTAGCATTACGAAAATGGTCAATTTGGGCAGCGGAGCAGAACGTTCGATTAACGATTTCATGCTCACCCGTTACGCTTGTTATCTTATTGCCCAAAACGGGGATCCGCGTAAAGAAAGCATTGCTTTTGCACAGAGTTATTTTGCGATTCAAACCAGAAAACAAGAAATGATTGAAGACCGAATGCGTCTTCAAATTCGAATGGATGCCAGGGAACGATTACGCGAGTCTGAAAAAACATTTTCTCAAAACATCTACGAAAGGGGTGTAGATTATGCCGGTTTTGGCCGGATTCGTTCAGTGGGAGATACAGCACTTTTCGGTGGTCAAACAACACAGATTATGAAAAAGAAATACGGCATAACACAAACACGTCCTTTGGCAGATTTTCTCCCGACACTGACCATTGCTGCAAAAAATCTGGCAACTGAAATGACAAATCATAACGTTTTGCAAGAGGAATTACAGGGAGAAATGCCCATAACCGCCGAACATACCCAAAATAATGTAAGCGTTCGAAACATGCTTGACCGACGCGGCATAAAACCGGAAAATCTTCCTCCCGAAGAAGATATCAAAAAACTGGAGCGACGTGTGAAATCTGAAAAGAAAAAACTTGAAAACAAATCCGGAAAACTTCCTGAAACAGACAAAAATAAAAAAAAGGAAAATTAAAAAAAGAAAGAAAAGAGAAAAAGAAATTTAAAAAAAAGAGAAAACAAAATTTAAAAAAAGAAAATGAGAATTAGTCGGATTCGCCGACAATCATTCTCAATCCGATAATTGTTTTCTCAATATCCTGCGCCGGAATGGAATAAAGCAATTCGCCCGGCATAATTTTGGTGTAAGCGCGGCTGCCGCTGCAACCGATCGTCATATTGGGTTTGCCTGTTTTAACGACTTGAGCAACGGCATCGGAACAGACACTTTGTTTTCCGGAGAACTCCGCTGTGATGCGGCCGCCATCGCGGTATTCCCACCCTTGCGTCAAAAGCATGGCTTGCATCGGGTTGCAAATGAAAATGACGACATCCGGCTCAAACGAGGCTTTTTCAAGCGGACCGTAGAGTGCGATTGAATTGGAATTCGGTGCCAAAAATGTAATCATATCAACTGTTTTTTTGGCGGCTTCAACGGTTTCAAAATGATGGAGACCGTCGCAATAAAATTCACCGCTCCTGACTTTATCAGACAATTTGGTCAGGCCGAGCGCTGCCGCACCACCTTTGCATTGATGATTTTCAAGTGTTGTATAAAACATTTCCCCGGTGCGGCGGACATGATCCGTTATTTGGCAGTGACGCATTTGACGGTCAATTTGTGAGAATTTTCCGGTCACTTCGTCTTCATTGCCTGCGGGAATCAGCTTAATGGCAACGGGAGATCCTTCCAATTGAAGAAGCGATTTCAATTCACTGCCGTAAGCATTCATTTGCTCCAAATTCATGATAATTACCCTCTTTGTTTTTGATAACTTGTTTTGATTGTTTTGATAATTCGGCACTTTGGTACCTTTCTGTAACTCGTTTTATCCATGTAATTAAATTACACGCATTTATCAATTATTAAAGATGATATTTAATTACTTTTCTGAAACGGCGGTTGACCTCAAAAATAGCAGAACAGAAAAATAAAAAAAACGAGTCGGAATTCAAAAAAACCCATTAATTGTAATGATTTGTCATTGAGATGGAGAGATAATGACTGTGAAATGATATAATCCGTATATTGAAAAACAAATAGAAGTGATTGAAAACAAAATAGCCGGAGAATTACCAATCGAGACATCTGCTTCGTATTTTGAATTAAATGATTTAAAATTTTTACCACAACATATTTAAATAGAGAAGAAATTCTGAAAAATACTGAATTTGAGAGACATGACTTCAAAAATGATAAATTCGATTAATTTATCACGATAATTCATTCCGAATTAAACATGATAAATAATTTCGCCAAGCATATGAAATAAATAAGAGAAATGCGTAAGCGGTTTACTCATACTGATTTTGAATTCAAATGAGTAAAATTATATCATTTTTGAAATCTAAGATCTCAGATTCAAAGGAAATTCAATAAAAACGGTAGAGAGAGGATTTATCCCGAAAATTCCGGCGATAAAAAGGTGATTGAATGAGTAAAACAGTAGAAATTAAACCGACAACCCGACACGAGGGCCACACGAATTTGGTTCTGACCGTTGACGATGAAGGCATCGTTGAGTCAGGCGCATATCACAGTGTGACGCCGGTCAGAGGTTTTGAAAAATTCTTATACGGAAAAGTTGCAGAATTCGCACCGATCGCGGTTTCACGCTTCTGCGGAATCTGCCCGACAGCACACTCGACATCCTCCGTTGAAGCGCTTGAAAGAGCCTGCGGCATGGAACCGTCAAAAGACGGATTGATTTTAAGAGAATTGACAGCAATCGGAAACAAAATGCATTCCCATCCGCTTCACCAGTTCTTGATTGCACCCGACTACGTCCCCAAAGACGAATACGCCGACGTTGTCAAACGCATTCAGGAAATGAGAAAGATCGGACAGTACTTTGTTGACACAATCGGCGGCGAAGCCATCCACCCCCCGAACATCAAAATCGGCGGTATGGCCAAAAATATCACGCCCGAAGCAAAAGAAAAGCTCATCTCCCGCGCAAAGAACTATTTGGAACTCGCGGCTGTCCAGTGCGACTACATGATGAACCTTTACAACGAAAGAAAGCTCAATGACGGAACAGAAATTCCCGAAAAACTCGGCTACCACGACTATCCGCTTTTGGCAACCAGTTTGACCTACGGCGACATTTCAAAGTTCGACTATTCACAGGCTGTTGAATATTCTCCCTTTGAACACTACCCCAAGGAAGTCGCGCTTCAGGCCTGCACAAACATTCCGAAATACAAAGGAAGTTTGGTTGAAGTCGGACCTCGCGCCCGTATGGTTACATTTAAAGATTTCAAAGAAACAAAAGGCGCACTCGGCATTCACAAAGCAAGAGCGTTGGAAATGGCTCACTACGCTGAAAGAGCATTGGACCTTTTGGACGAATTAAACACAAGCGGTGCTCCATTCTGTACGGACCCGATTGTCGGCGACGGCGAAACAGTCGGTGTCGGCGCAATTGAAGCCGCCCGCGGTCACAATGTCCACGCGGCAGTCGTCGGAAAAGACGGCAGAATCGTTGAGTACAGCGCAATCGTTGCAACCACATGGAACATTCCGATTATCGGAGAAGCAACCGTCGGACACCACTACAAATTTGCCGAACACGTTGTTCGCGCATATGACCCGTGTGTCTCCTGCGCAACGCACATGATTGCAAAAGACTATGACGGAAACACCGTCGATGAAAAGTTGTTTAAATAAATGTCCCACAAAGTATTTTTCTAATGATTCCATATAATTAATCTCCATATAAATAAAAATGAGATTAATACATAGAATAAACCAGGTGAATTTATGCCGGAATACCTTGAAAAAGAAACATTAATTCTGGGTTGCGGAAATATCCTATTAGCGGATGACGGATTCGGATTTGCGGTCGTTCAGCGTTTAAATGAGCTGAAAGAAACAACACCGAAACTGAAATCGGAAACTGTCGGAATCATTGATGCAGGAACAGGAGCTTCACACTTCATTCTTTCTTTGATAGATGAAGAATCGAAAGTCAAAAAAGTAATCATTGCCGATATTATTGATTACGGTTTAAAGCCGGGGGAATTAACGAGACTTTACCCCGACGATTTGCCGAAAATCCCCAAATATCACATTGATGCGCATGATATGCCCCTTGCGGGAATGCTGAATGATATCCATAACAGATACGGTATTGAAGTTGTCGTCATCGGATGCCAGTATAAGTATATGTCCGCACCGGATGTTTGCGTTGAACTTTCAGAAGAAGTAACTGCCGCTGTTGATAAAGCCGCCGAAATGGTTTTAGAAGAATTGGAAAAATGACCGGGACAGAGTAGATGTTCTCTGCTTGGAGAACAATTGAAATGAAAATCGGGTGATTATATTGGTAAAAATCTCACATGTCCACATGAGCGGATGTACGGGTTGCTTGATCTCGTTTGCTGACACATACGAGAAGCTGCTTGACATATTAAGCGCCGTAGATCTCGTTTACGCCATTACATTGGCAGATGAAGTGACAAAAGTAACGGAAACGGAAGACAAAATCGTCATTGAACGTGTTTATCCGGATGAAGTTGATATCGCGTTAGTGGAAGGAAGCATTTGCTTAGACGACCACCACGCTGTTGAATTAATCAAAGAAGTGCGCGAAAAATCAAAAGTTGTTGTCGCGCTCGGCTCCTGCGCTGTAACAGGCGGCGTGACCCGCTTTGGTCGTGGCGGTCAAAACCCGCAGCCGACTCACACAGCATTCGTACCGGTCGCTGAAGTCGTGAAAGTTGATTTCGCGCTCCCCGGCTGCCCGCCCTCAACCGACTCAATCGTCAAATTCGTGATGGCGGCTCTTGAAGGCGACACGGATTACTTGGAAATGTACGCCGAATTCGTGAAATACACAGACGCCAGCGGTGAAAACCTCATCAAACAGGTCATCAGCCAGGGTCTTTGTATGGGATGCGGTACATGCGCCGCCGCCTGCCAAATGCGTGCGGTTGCCATGTATGACGGCAAGCCCGACATTCGTATGGAAATGTGCATCAACTGCGGTTCCTGTGTTTTACAGTGCCCGAGAATCAGAATGCCTAAATCAAAAGGACTTTTGGAGGTGTGAAGGATGACAAAACCCATCGGAGATTATATTGAAATTATTTCAGCACGCTCCACCGACCAGGAAATCTTAAAGAGATCACAGGACGGCGGCATTGTAACGGCAGCTTACATTTACGGTCTTGAAAATGGTCTCTTGGACGGCGTTATCGTCGCCGACACGACAGAAGGCTTCAAACCGATGCCCAAAATCGCAAAGACCAGAGAAGACATTTTGTCCGCCCGCGGTACAAAATACTCCCTCAGCCCGAACATGTCTCTTGTTAAAGACGCTGTGAAAGAACACGCGCTTGAAAAACTCGGATTTGTCGGAACGCCCTGCCAAGTAATTGCCATGAAAAAGATGATGCAGTACCCGGCCGCATTCCGCGGAACGGTCAACAACATCGGTCTTGTCATCGGCATTTTCTGTATGGAAAACTTCCCGTACAACGGCATGAAAACATTGATTGAGGAGTATGCCGGCGTGAAAATGACAGACGTTTTAAAGACGGACATCGGCAAAGGAAAACTCTTTGTTTATCCGAAAGACGGCAGTGAACCGATTGCCATTCCGATCAAAGAAACCATGCCGTTTGAACAGAAATCCTGCCACGTCTGCATGGACTACACCTCCGAATACGCAGACTTTGCCACCGGCTCTGTCGGATCACCCGACGGCTGGAGCACAGTGATTATCAGAAACAAACGCGGCAAAGATTTCATTGACAAAATGATTGCCGCCGGCAAATTGGAAACACAGCCGTTGGACATGGAAAGCAAATTCGGTTTCGCAATGATTGAAAAATTGTCAACGGACAAGAAGACCAAGAATGCAAAAGAAATCGAACACCGCATTGAAATGGGACTTCCTGTCCCTTATTAATGGATTGAATTTGCGAATAAAATTTGGAAAGGATTCGTCCTTTCCGCCTCTTATTTTTAAATACATTTTTTAATGCCGTTTTTAATGCCGTTTTTAAATACCGGAATTCAATCGAATACTGTTTTTAAATTAGAAATTCAATTGTGTTTTGAATAGCGGCTGCAATTGTGAATTTTGATTGTGACGTGTTGTTGAATTGATAGAATTATAAATTACAGAATTCTGATTACAGGATTACAATAGAATTGTGTTTACAGAATTACAATTATAGAAAATATGCCGAAATTGACAGAACAATATAAGAATTAGAAACCTGTTTCGAGTTATAAGATTGGAAAACGATTTTTTTGCAGGACTGAGAGGGAAAACTAAACTATATAAATATCAAAACAGTATCTTACAAGCATATTTTACACGTTGTAAACAAAAGCCTGTAAAAACAGAATTCGGTGAACGATTATGGCAAATTTTTCAAAATATTTAGGAAAAGAAGAACGTGTCCTTAACTCTATTGATATGAAAGATGAGACGGTATGGTCAAACAATAATGTGGCTGCATCTGAATATAAGAGTTGGACAACGCTTGTACTGACAAATAAACGCCTTTTCTCGTTAAACAGAAGAAAACTCCACATGAGAGAATTCCGTTTGGAAGATGTTGTTTCAACAGGATGGACTTACCGCCCTCAATGGGGAAAAATTATTTGGGGATTCATATTTTTAATCATGGCGGCGCTCCTTTACATTAATTCGGCCGCGATCGGCTATTATTTGGCGCAATACAGCGCCGTTTATTTCGGAACGCACACAGATGCTGAAGTCGTTTCAATGCTCAGTCAATGGGTTGTTTATTTTGCAGCCATCGTCGGGATTTTGGCAATTATCAGTTTGTTTTCTTACTTCCTTTTGAAAAGAACAACATTTATGATGACAACCAAAGACGGACGCGAATACAAATTCCTGCTTCGCGGCAGACGCAGCCAAATTGATGACTTCCGCATGGCTGTTCAGGATGCCAAAGATTTATACTATGAAGAGACGGAAAACCGCTACTTCGACAAGATGAGAACGGTTTTGTTCGACCAATCCAATTATGAATACGCTTTAAACAACGCAAATGCGAACAGTGTTCCGGTCAGCGAGCCTGACCAGGAAAAGCTGAAGAAAGAAGAATATTTGCTTTGGGAACGCAAAAATGCCAAATTAGGCGGCGCACCCGACAGAGAACAAATTGGCGGCGGCGGACACAATCTGCTTTCCGATACAACCATGCAACTGAACACAGACGGCACCTTGCAGATTGAAGCAGGCGGCGCCTACCAACTGACCGCTGACGGACAATACCTCTTAGACGACAACGGCAACTATTTGCTGGACTCAAAAGAAAATTATTTGCTGAACGCGGACGGATCTTACCAACTGAATCCGGACGGCACACGCCGCTTGAATCCGAGTTCCGTGAAAGCGTTGTCAAACGGCGGTCACCAATTGAAATCATCTTCAATCCCGAGCGAAGCGCCGTTGGCCATGAAAGCAGCAGATATTTTCGAGCAGATGGGCTTTGACGTGTCCAAGTTAACGGCCGGTGATGCGGACATGCTCTTGTACAAAGACAATCTCCGCTACATTGTCATGATTGACAACGATGAATTCGGCACAATTACAAACAGAAAAATCGAAAAAGCAATTGATGCCAAAAATCATTACAAGACCGATTTCGGGCTCTTTATTTCAGCCGGCGACATGACGGATGAAATTCAAGAATACGCCAACAGCAACAATGTGAAAATTATTTACATCAGAAAAGCGGAATGATTTCCGTTTTCTCTCTTTTTTTTCTTTTAGTTCTTTTCTTTTCGCTCTTTTTTCTTTTCTCTTTTTTCCTTTCTCTTTTTTTCTTTTCTCTTTTTTCCTTTCTCTTTTTTTCTTTTCTCTTTTTTTCTTTTTCTTTTCTTTCTTTTTCTTTTTCTTTTTCTTTTTTCTTTTATTTTCTTTCGTCTTTTAAAATCGTTTTTCACTTTCATCAAATCGTGAAGAAATTTTATAAATCCGTCAAGCCTTATTTGAGCTATGTCAATTTATAATCAATTACAAGTTCTTCAATATGAATTCGAAAAATACAGAGATGCTGATACAGACAAACCTTCTTTCTTCTATTTTGTCGAGCATTGCGGAAAAGTCAAAGGCGTTACCGACACTTTTTTTGAAGATGTTTCGGAGATGACTCCGATTGAAACGCCGGTTGCCGGAAACAATCTTCAAACCGTTCAGATCATTCGAACGGTTGCCCGAAAAACAATGGCGGAGCAGAAATTGGTTGCCAAAGCGTCAGAACTGCCGATCAGCAAAGCGTGGACCGCAAACGGCATTTCAGAAACAATGGTTCGAATAAAGAAATTGGAACAAAACGCAGCCGTCAAAACCGAAAATTTGACAAAAATTGAAACAATGATTGCGACAACAATGACTGTCGGAAATTACAAATCGATTAAAAAAGTGGTTGTCGAGAGTTTAAGAGAAAAAATAAAGAATCCGAAAGCATCTGTTGAATCACATATTCCGGTGAAATACCGCGTTTTTATCGGCAAAGAAGATATTCAAACCGCCAATATGATTTTAAATTTCATCGTGCCTGAGATGGAAGAAGCGAATGTTGATGAAATTGAAAACATGAATTATGTCAGTTTTAAATATTCTATTTTGATGCTGATAACGGCATTGCGCCTGACATATGAATTCCCGCCGAATTATGAAATATACCGGTTCTGCGCAACGCTTCCGAAAAACCCGAATGAAAATTCCGAACTGATTCAAAAATTGGAAAATATGATTGTGTTTACGGATTCCAAAATGTCCAATGTCATGAAACTGGCAAAAATATATGAAAAATATGAACAGTACGAATCCAAAGTTCTCGGCGAAAAGGATTAAAGCAGTCGATTTCAACTGGCCGAAATAAATATAAAAGTAATTAATTAATAGTCATTTGTATTAATAATATGACAATTAAATTAAAATATAACATTAAACTTTGATAATACTCATGAGTATTAAACGGGTTTTTATCCTTTTGGTCATTATACTGCTGCTGTTCAGCGGTCTAATCGCTTCCGGTTGTATCGAAGAAAACGAACCGAAAAATGAAGTGAAAGCGAACCGTGTCATCAGAGGCGCCACTTTTTACATTGATAATTTTGATGAAGAAAAGGCATCTGACGAGGAAGTCGTCAAGTCCCTTGCAAAAATCATTCGAAATTTCGATGTCATCGGCCTTCAAGGAATAAAAGACCCCGACGGCAAAGCCATGCAGATTCTGATTAAAGAAATGAATAACGGAACGCATGAAAACGGAACGCCGTATAACTACCAGTTCAATTTAAGCGAAATGGTCGGTCGAACAACTTGCTGCGAAGAACAATACGCTTACATTTATGACAGAGATGTCTTGTATCCGTCTTCAACCCCGCGCATGTATTCCGAACCGGATGGCGATGTTTTTAACAGAAATCCGTATTTAATCGCCTTCAGAGCCTATGAAGGACAAGGCCAGGTTTTGTTTGTTCTGCTGACGACAGATAAAAACAACACGAAAGAGGAAATTGACGCGCTTCCGCAATTGATTGAAAATATCAAAAAGGAATATGCCGGCCATGAAAATATTACAATTGTCGGCAATTTGTATTCGGATGAGCCGTATTATGACAAAACAACAGACTCCCCATTGAAATCCGATGAATATGTTTGGATTATCAGAGATGATATGCCGACAACGACGGACGGTTACACATATGACAGAATTATCGCAACGTCGAACTTAAAAGGATCTTATGCCGGAAAAGCAGGCGTTTTCAATTTCAGCGAAGAATACGGATTGAATAAAACACAAACCGAAGCAATTTCAACGCATTATCCGGTTTATGTGGAATATTGGACATATCCGCCGAATTCTTAAATGAAGCGAAAAATTTGCGTTTTCTTTTTTTCATTTTTTTCTTCTTTTTTTCCTTTTCCTTCTTTCTTTTTTCCTAATTCTTCTTTCTTTTTCCTTTTTGTCCTTATTCTTCTTTCCATTTCCCCATTCTTTTTTCGTCTTTCTCTTTTTTATTAGAATGTTCCCGTTCGGAATTATTACATGACAGATATGAAGGAATAGTTTCGTTTAGACAAAATAAATAAATCCTATAAACGAATAATTGTAAAGCATGGGAATCAAAAACAAAACGTTTTACGGTTTGATTTTATTGATACTGTTGATTTCTGTTTCCCTGTCGGGCTGCTTGGCAGAGTCGGCAGAAAAGAAATCAAATTACACGAAGAACGATGCCGGCGAAGGTGTCGTTGTAGTGGCTACTTATTACATAGAAGATTTCAATGAGAAAAAAGTATCAGATCCCGAAATTTTGGACACGCTTGTCAAAACCGTTCATCATTTTGATATTATTGCCGTACAAGGCATTGACGATCCGAACGGAACCGCAATGGAAAAACTGGTGACGGCATTAAATAACGGCACGGACGACACAGGAAAGAGCTATTATTATCAGTATAATTTAAGCACGCCTATCGGACCGGCCAGCGACCAAGAGCAATACGCATTCATTTACAACAGAAATGTTGTGTATCCGGCAAGCATTCCGCGCATTTATTCAGAGCCGCACGGTGATGTTTTCAAGTGGGAGCCGTATATGTTGGTGTTCCGCGCCCATGAAGGAACGGGAGACATTCTGTTCATCAACATTCACACAGACCCGAACAACACCGCAAGTGAAATTGATGAATTGTCAAAAGCGGTCGACCATGTCAAAAATGTTTATACCGGTCAGCTGAACATGACAATTTTAGGAAACATCAACGCGGATGAGCCGTATTACAATAATACGACAACGGATTCGCCGTTAAAATCGGATGAGTTCTATTGGGCAACAACAGACAAATGTTTGTCAACAACAGATGGAAAAGCGTATGACAAGATTGTTGTCACTGAAACAACCAGTCATTTCCTGATCGGCTCAAAGGGTGTCTTTAACATTACAAAAGAATACAATTTGACGCAAGAGCAAGCGGAAATCATCTCAACACACTATCCGGTTTACGCCGAATATTGGAGATATGCGCCCAAAAAATGAAAAGAATGCTTAATCGCATTCTCCTTTATTTCCATTTATCTTTTTGCTGATTCAACTTTCATTTTTTCATTTCCACGCTTCATTTTTCATATTCAAATTCATAAACGCCCCCCGATTAGTTCTAATTTTGAAAAACGAGTGACTCACACGCGACCGCCCCGACAGACGATCGAATTGTACACTGTATTCAGATACGGCGAAGCCGTACAAAATGCGAAGCGTTTCACAAACACCACCCTCCAATCGAAGGCAAAGCCATTAAAATGGCGAGCGAAGCGAGACATTTTCTGCAAACACCGCCCAAAAAGCACCCATGAAAAATCGTAAGCGAAGCGCACGATTTTTGACGAAACAAATAAATCAAGTGAAACCGTTTTGTTTTTATGAAATCGAAATCCGCGATTTTAGTCGTTCTTTTATCTGTATTGCTTTTAACCTCCCTTTTTGCCGGCTGTATTGATGGCGATATGCCGGATTTGAATAATTCAACCGGAAATACGACGGAAAATATAACGCCGCCCGTTGAGAATGAAACAAACAACACCACACAAACGCCGCCTTCTGAAAATGTTTCTGAAAAAGAGCAGATTTCAATTGCTGCGTTTAACATTCAGATTTTCGGTCAATCCAAAGCGGCCAAAGATGATGTGATGGATGTTTTGGTGAAAACCATCCGCCGTTACGATGTTGTCGGCGTTCAGGAAATCCGCGACTCAAGCGGCACATCCCTCCCGAAACTGGTTGAAATGATTAACAACGGCACCGATGAAAACGGTAAACCGTACAATTACGATTATGTTGTCAGCGACCGACTCGGCCGTTCTTCCAGCAAGGAACAATACGCTTACATTTACGATGCGAACTCCGTTTTTGTCGCAAGCGAACCTTTGGTCTACCCTGAGCCGGACGGAACAGACCCGTTTGAGCGCGAACCGTACATGGTAACATTCAGAACGCATGCCGGCGACTTTGACGCGCTTTTTGTTTTGATTCACACCAAACCCGATGACGCGAAAAATGAAATTGATGAATTGGACAGCGTTGTTCAATATGCCAAAACCATTTACAAAGACCAGGAAAATTATGTTGTAATGGGCGACTTTAACGCTGACGGCTCTTATTTCAATGAAAAAGGCGACTCCGCTTTAAAATCCGATGAATATGTCTGGATTATCGGAAATGATGAAGTGACAACCACCAAATCGAAAAACACATACGACAGAATTGTGATAACAAAGTCGCTGGAAAAATATTTCACAAACACGTCAGGTGTTTTTAATTACACCGCCGAATATAACTTAACGGCAGAAGAAACGTATGCGGTTTCCGATCATTATCCGATTTACGCGGACTTTTGGACAGTTGCAGCCAATTGGTTCGCCGGCTTGTTCAAACATATGCAAACCGAAAATGTATTCTGAAATGGGTCTGAATTTTAATTTTAAAAAAAGAAAAGACGCTGATATATTATCAGCGTTTAAATTTAATTTTTGTTTTCGTTTATTAATTTTAGTTTATTATTTTAAGAAATAATCGCGCCTTGTGAGATAACCGCGTTTTCTGAAACGGTTGCGCCGGGCAAAATAATAACGCCCTGATCAATCACGGCACCGCTTCCGATAACAGCGTTTGACATCACGACAACGCCTTGTTTAATCACCGCGTTTTTGCCGACTGTGACGCCGGACCCGATAACAACGCCCTGGCTGATGCGCGCGCCGGATTCGATGACGACATCTGACCCGATAGTAACGCCTTGTTCAACAATTGCGTCCGGCGCAATGCTGACGTTTTCGCCGAGTTTTGTTCCTTCGCCGACTCCGCCGCTTGGCACATTCTGAGTTTGGTTTGCGTTTGTCGAATTGACAATTTCGCCTTGCGTGAGGACAGATCCTGCAGGAACTGTAACGCCCGGAAGAACAATAACGCCCTGATCAAGAATAGCACCTTCGCCGATAACAGCGCCGAACATGACAATGACGCCCTGTTTGATGACGGCGTTTTTACCGACTGTCACGCCGGTGCCGATGACAACGCCCTGATTAATATGCGCGCCGGATTCGATGACCGAATTGGAGCCGATTGTGACACCGTGTTCGATGACGGCATCAGATGCGATACTGACGTTTGATCCGATTTTTGTTCCTGCGCCGACAGAAATATTTTGATTGATATTTGTACTTTGATTTGTGTTTGTGCTTTGATTCTGTTCGCCATTGATCGAATTGCTTTCGTTGTCTGCAATTTGACTGTCATTAAGCGTACTGTTGTTCAAGCTGCCGGCATCAGAACTGATACAGCCTGCTGCCGAAACGAACAAGATAAGTGTAATAAATAAAACGAATCCCATATTTTTCATAATTTCACCTCATTGTCTGACCGGATTGCGCGTCAAATATTTCTTTGTAACGCGGATCCAATTCAAACGCCTTTTCAAATGCTATATCCGCTTTTTCTTTGTCGCCAATAACCTGAAGCGCAACGGCTTTGCCGAAATAAGCTTCGGCTGTCGGCTCAAGCGCGATGGCTTGATCGTAAAGATTTATCGCTTCATCAGGAAAGCCGGTTTGAACATAAACGAATGCGGCTTCCATGTAAGCGGGCACAAAAGTCGGATCGATTTCAATCGCTTCTCTGAAAGAGCCGATTGCATCATCAAATTGCCCCAAAACAGCGTGTGTATAACCGCGATTGAACCAAACATCCGCTTGGTCGCCGTCGATTTCAGAAGCTTGAACAAAACATTCAACCGCTTCATCAAAGCGGCCGAGTGCATTTAAGAGAATGCCCAAATTGTTCCACGCGTCATCATATTCGGGACGAAGCTCAACAGTTTTTTTGTAAGCGGCAAGCGCGTTATCAGCATCACCGATTGAATCGAGTGCCAACGCTTTGTAATACCAAACATCCGGATTTTCCGGATCGGATTCCAAAGATTTATCAAATTCAAAAATCGCGTCATCGTATTTCCCAAGCGCGCCAAGTGCCACAGCTTTTCCGAAATGCGCTTCTTTATAATCAGAGCGCAGTGCGATGGCTTTGTCATACGCTTCAATCGCTTTTTCGAAATGACCGAGTTCACCGTAGGCAATCCCTTTGCCGAGCCACGGATTCGGGAATTGCGAATTGGCAGCAATACTTTTATCGAAATATTGAAGCGAATCAAGAGCGCGGCCGCTTTCCATTAAAACATAGCCGGCACCGTTTAAGAAAACAGCGTCATCCGGATAGTAAGAAATCGCTTTTAAATAAACCTGATATGCATCCTCTTTTTTGCCGAAACGGCTCAAAACAGCGGCTTTGCTGCGCAAAAGCATCGCGTTTTCGGGCTCGAGCTCAAGACCGCTTTCAAATGCCTGTAAAGCCTCATCCAATGCGCCGTCTGCCGCCAAATCCATGGCGATCTTATGCCATTTTTGAGCATTGACTTCTTCGCCGCCATCCGCATACGGACACGAAAAAGCCTCGTCATCCGGCGGAAGAAACATATTTAATTTGTTTTCATCAGACATTTTAAACCTCTTTAAAATACAAAATACAGTTAAGGTATAAGTAATAAATCGGAGAAAAATCGAAGAAGGAATAAAATCGAGAAAAATAAATCAGAGAAAAAAACAGAGAAGAAATAAAATCAGAGAAGAAAAACAGGGAAGAAATAAATCGGGGTTATCAATATAAATCATGAAAACCTTTTGACCATATAAAATCAAAAGGAACAGACTGAAATATTTATAAAATCAAAACCGGAGAAGATTTTCGGTGGACGTTAAAATCAAAAACTTGACATTTGAAGCCGTATCCGACGCTGTTGCGGAAATATTGAAAATATCGGAAACAACGCTTCCAAAAGACACGCTTGCCGCCATTAATCGCGCAGCTGCCAAAGAATCCGATACAATTGCAAAAGCCCAATTGGAAGCCATATTAAAAAACATCGAAATCGCCGGCGAAAAAAGCGTCCCGATTTGCCAGGACACAGGCATTTTCATTTTTTTCGTTGAAATCGGACGCGATCTTCATTTAAATTTTGATTTGGAAGGCGCAATCCGCAACGGATGCGCAAAAGCAACAGAAACCGTTCCGCTTCGGCCCAATGTCGTTGATCCGCTGACACGACACAACACAAAAAACAATCTCGGCGACGGATTGCCGGAAATGAATTATGCTTTTGTTCCCGGAAACAGTCTGAAAATTACGGTTGCCCCCAAAGGCGCCGGCTCGGAAAACATGAGCGCGTTAAAGATGTTTACACCGACTGAAATTCCGAAAATTAAAGAATTTATTGTCAAAACCGTTTTAGACGCAGGCGGCAAACCGTGTCCGCCCGTCATACTTGGAATTGGAATCGGCGGTTCGTTTAATCAATCCGCGAAATTGGCAAAAGTTGCCCTTTTGGAAAAATTGAGAGACCCCGATGCCGAAAAAGACCCAACTGCTGAAAACGATTCCGATATTTATGATGAGTTTGAAAAGGAAATACTGGACGCTGTCAATGATCTCGGCATCGGATGTATGGGACTCGGCGGAGACACAACCGCCCTCTCCGTTCGAGTGAAAAAAGCGTCATGCCACACAGCATCGCTGCCGGTTGCGGTCAACGTTCAATGCTGGGCGAATCGTCACGCAACCGCCGAATACAACGGAGGCGGCAACTGATGTCAAAAACCCATTATCTCAAAACACCGCTTTTTGAAACAGACATCTCTGAAATCAATGCAGGCGACGTCGTTTACATATCGGGTACAATTTACACCGCCCGTGACGAAGCTCATCTTCGAATTTTGGAATACGATGAAGAAAGCAAATCGCTTCCGTTCGATTTGGAAGGAGCGGCGATTTACCACTGCGGACCGGTCATGGAAAAAAAAGAGGACGGTTGGAAAGCTGTTGCTGCCGGGCCGACGACAAGTGACCGGATGACAAAGATGACGCCGGCTGTTTTGAAAAATCACGGCATCCGCGTTTTAATCGGAAAAGGCGGTATGGAAGGGCTTGCCGAAACAATGAGCCGGCAAAAATGCATTTATCTTTCATATACAGGCGGATGTGCGGCTTTGGCAGTTGATATGATTCAAAAAGTTAATGGTGTCGCGTGGGAAGATTTGGGAATGCCCGAAGCCGTTTGGGAACTTCAAGTTGAAAAATTCGGTCCGCTGATTGCCGGAATTGATACAAAAGGAAACGACCTTTTCAAAGACGTCAAAGAAAAAGCAATTGCATCATTTCAAAAACAGTTTAAATAAACCCGAAGAGAATTATGGCAGCCGATAAAATCATTATGCATATTGATATGGACAGCTTTTTTGCATCCGTTGAAATACGTGACAATACGGATTTAAAAGACAAGCCTGTTGTTGTTTGTTCAAAAACATTCCATCTCCACAAAGACACAGCCAGAGGCGTGATCAGCGCAGCGTCTTACCCGGCACGCAAATTCGGCCTTCACTCGGCAATGCCGCTCGCGGAAGCCAAGCGTCTCTGCCCGGATGTCGTCTGCCTTCCGATGAATAAAACCCTGTACAAGCAGGTTTCAGACAACATCATCAAGATTATCCAAAACCATGTCAAAACCGTCCAACAGGTCAGCATTGACGAAGCGTATGTTTTGTTCAAAGACACTGTCAAAACATTTGATGAAGCGGCAGAATGCGCCCGTGAGATTAAAAAGGAAATCGAAGCCGTTGAAAGAATTACATGCTCCGTCGGAATCGCGCCGAATAAATCCGTTGCCAAAATCGCTTCAGGTTTTCAAAAGCCGAACGGTCTGACAGTCGTGCACCCGGAAGAAGTCGCTGATTTCCTGTCACCACTTCCGGTCACCAAGATTCCGGGTGTCGGCAAAAAAACATCTGAAACGTTTGACATGATGCGTATTCAAACCATCGGCGATCTTGCAAAAGCGGATAAACGTCAAATTTATGAAAAACTCGGCCGTCAGGGAATGGCTTTTCAGGAGATTGCAAACGGCATTGATGTCTCCCAAGTGATGGAAACAGCCGACGTCAAATCAATCAGCCGTTTTTATTCGTTTAATCCGTACACGAATGACTCTTCTGCCGTTGCACTGGGAGTAGAATCTGTTTCCGAAGAAGTGCATATGATTTTAATGCAGAAAAGAATGTTTTTTAAAACAATAACCGTCGGCATCAGATATGCGGATTTCACAACGCTTACAAAATCCAAAAGCCATACGGTTCATACATCTGATATTTTCTTTTTAAAAAGGCATGCCAAAGACATGATTGAAGAATTGATGGCAAACAATGAAACCAATAAAAAGATCAGACAAATTAACATCGGCGTCTCAAATCTCAAAAAAACAGATGTCAACCAAATGCAATTAACAGACTTTTTTTAAAAACGCTTTCAACCCATTTATTAAAAAACAAAAATATTGAAAAACAGCAATACCAGCTAGAAAAATATTGAAAAACAGAAGCAACGGCTAAAAAACATTGAAAAACAGCAGTAACAGCTATAAAAATCATTGAAAAACAGCAATAATAGCTATAAAAATCATTGAAAAACAGCAATAATAGCTATAAAAATTAAAAACAACAGCAATAGCTATAAAAATTAAAAACAACAGTAACCTCTATAAAAATCATTGAAAAGCGAAGTGTGAATTCACGTCTTGGATTTTCGGATGAAAAGAACGACAACCAAAGACAAGATAACACAGGCTGCCAATCCGACGCCCGGAATTGTCTTTTCAGGCTCTCTTGTTTGTGTTTGTGGAGAAGGAACAGCAGAACAGTTAATGTATCCCTGAGGATGTGTGTTTAATTCCACAACAATCGGGATGTCATCAATGCCGTATGATTTGCCGGCATTTTGAATAATTTGAACAATCGCGTTGATATCTTCTTCAGAATAATCAGATTCGGAATAAACATAAATATGAACAAAAGAACTCGGACATCCGTATCCGATAACAAATCCGCCGTTATCCCAAAGATACGGATCTAATTCGCCACTATTGTCAACCTTTTTCATGACGCCTTGAAGCAGAACAAACCATTCATACGATTCACGGCCTTTTGCTAAAACAGGAACGGTGCCGGAAACGACAATCACGTTTTCAGAAGATTTGGCGCGTTCAAAAAGAGCAGAGTCAGTTGCGGGCGTATCATCGATAATTCGTCGGATATAAGCATCTGAAAAATACTCGCCCGTATACGATTCTGTTGCTCCGGCAGGAAGCACGGAGGAGAATGCCAAAGAGAGCAGCATTATTAAAACAAACAGACGGCTGATTATTTTTGTGAGTTTGCTTTTCCGGATGTCAGCCATAATTATCTCAGATGATCATATGTATAATAATTATTTAACAACAATTACAGTCAACGATTTTAAAAAAATATCGATTAACTAGTAATAGTGAATGTTTATAAAATGCAGTAGATATATATATACATTTCCGAATGAAAATAGCAACACTTATCGTAATTGAAAATGAACACGAATTAGAAAAAGAATAGAAGAAGAAAAGAGAAGGATTATTTTCTCAGTTTTCGGGCGGATAAAACAACCGCGGCAACAAGCAGAATGCTGATACCGAGACCAACGCCGGGAATGGTTTTGACTTCATCCTGGGGCTGTGTTGACAGATCGGCAGGGAAACTCTGCGCATGTGTCTTCTTTGCGACAACAACGGGAAAATCCTTAATGCCTGCCTCTTTGCCGGCATCCTGAACAACTTTTATGACTTGTGCAATATCTTCATCCGAATATTCGGAATCGGCATTGACGAAGATTTGAATGTGATCGCCGGGGCAACCGTAGCCGATAACAATGCCGCCGTGGTCCCACTGATAAGGAACTAACAACCCTTTTTGATCTATATTCTTCAAAACATCCTGAAGAACAAGACTCCAGCGATATGCGTCTTCACCTTGAGAAAGAGCCGGAATTGTTCCTGCAACTGCAACGGTGTTCGGATCGGATCGGACCTCATCAAGCAATGCAGGATTTGTCGCAGGTGTATTATCAATAATAGATTGGATGTATTCGGCAGGTAAATAACTTGAAGTTACTTCGCCTTCCGCCGCTGAAACAAAAGAGACGGAAAGGAAAATGAGTAACAGCAGAACAAAAAAGACGGACACTCGTCGTAAATAACGGCTCCGCAATAATATTTCTGCATTCATCATAAATTCCTTCGATTTTTGTTTTCAACATCTGTCGACATGACATGAAAATGTTAACATTCATGAAGAAATGCTGAACAAATTCACTTACAAATATGATTTAATGATGAAGTATTATAAAAAGATTCTCGTAAAAAGGAAAGATAACGACGAAATGTAATGATAATTAGATATAATTATAATCGCAATCTAAAGAAAGGTTTTAGAATACAAAGAATTTAAATTTTTCAAAAAAGTGATGAATGGGAGCTCTTTAATAAAAGATATTCCCAATTAAATATTTATTTTATCAGCGATCATTCAGCGTTAACGGAACAACACCCAAACGATCTCTGATTTCTGTGCACGGAACATAATAGACTGTACCGTCACCGTCGCCGCCTTCAAGAATGCCGAGAAGAACTGCAACATCTTGCTCGGTTCCGTTGACAATTGCTCTGGTTTTAACATAAATCGGACCGCCGCTGTCACCAGGGACGGAATAAGATTCTGTAGACAATTCCTTGATGACACCGACATGATTAACAGTATAATTAATTGTGCCGTTTTTAACAGTGAATGTTTGATTGTAGCGGACACCGTAATACGTCCCTTCCGTATTGCCGGAAACGACACCGGATTTGCACAAAGGCATACCGCTGCTGATGGCACCCTCATAACCGATGACATCCAACAATTGATCGTCTCTTTCGCCGGTATAAATGGCTGCTTTAACATCAGACGCGTTCAGCGGAATGAAAACAGAGTCTCCTTCCTTGCTCATCTTTGAAAACGTACCGATTGCGTTGCTGTTACCGTAAGCTTGTCTCGGTTGATAAGAAGTTGCATTTTCGAAGTGGAAAACGTGGGCGACCGTGACGATGCCGCGAGAATCAGAATCGTTGACCTCTTTGGCCGCATAGCCGATGGTTCCGCCGCTTGTGGAGGTTGCAATCATCAACCCGCCGACCATCGGCCTGACTCTCTCGGTTGCCAATCCGTCGTAATTGCTTGCGGAAGACAATTTGACAGTTTCCGCAGAGCCGCCGAAAATGGAACGGATGCGAGTCATCAAAGACGGATCGCCGGAAAGACCTTCGTTGTCAAAAGCGTAATTATTAGAAGACATTGAAACAGTTTCGAAATCACTGCGGAGATCGGTTAAATTTTCAATTCCGTCATAAATTCTGAGACCTTCGTATCCGGAATCATAAAGATACAAAAGCTGCTCTTCGGTCAAATAAGAATCAATCATTTTTCCTTTAAAAAAGACCAACGGCGCATCGTTGAGACCTTCCAGTGAAGCGTAGTAATCAACGCGTGCTTTTATGGCGAGCATATCTTTTTCCGTAAGCTCGTCAATACGTTCGTCTAAAACCATAATAGATGTATAACAAACACACTGCGTGCCTTGACCAATGACGACACCGCCGTTTGCGTAATGGTAGCTTTGCATGACTTCGTCGTCTGCCAAAGCTCTCGAGATGTTACCCATTTGGAGCCAGTATTCGTAAGCCTCAATTCCTTTTGCTTTATCGGGGATAACGCCATAGACAGCTAATACATCCGGATTATTTTCCAGCATGAAATCAAATCTGTCTATTTGAGTTCCGGTTGTTTCGTCCACGATTTTCTGAATTTCTTCTGCCGTCATATTGTGGTATGAAGAATATCTGAGATCGTTGATAGCGAAAGTCGGAGTTATAAATCCGCCAATCACGAAAATTAATAATGCAACGAAACATACCCTTTTTAATTGTACCCGCATTCCAAATACTCCATAATAATGGAAACCATTTCCAATTGAGTCTTCTATCGAATAAGAATGTATTCATAATTAAATATTTTATACGTTCTATCTTTATAGATAGAATATATATTTAAATTTTTTGAAGCTAAAGCGACCTTATTAAGAATAAAACCGAATAGGGTGAATTTAATAATACACCTTTTATGAAGCACGGTTTATAATCACCATAAATATACTAATAAAGTATATTAGTAGGTTATTCAACAAACAGAATATTGATACACATCATATATGAACTTATTTCTTCGGACCGCTATTAAATAGAATATATAAAATATAGACCTTGAGAAAAGCGGAGATCAATTTGGAATTATGTTTCATTCAATTCGGCATCGGCTTTTCGTCGCCAGCCTTTCTTTTTGCCCTTTGTTTGTTCCATATTTTTGTCAGATTCATTGTTTTCCGCATTTTGGGTACCGGAATCGCCGCGAAGTTTTCGCTCCAAATCCCGAATAATATCACGCATTTGAATCGCCCGTTCAAAATCCAACATTTCGGCAGCCAAATTCATTTCGGATTCGTATTGAATAATTAAATTCGGAATTTCCGCTTTCGGGACATATTTGACATCTGAAATTTCAGCGACCTGTTCACGAATCGGTTTTCGAATCGTTTGCGGTGTGATGCCGTGTTTTTTATTGTAATCCATCTGAAGAGTGCGACGTCTTTCTGTCTCCCCCATTGCATTCTTAATGGAATCCGTCATTTTGTCGGCATAAAGAACGACTTTGGAGTTTGAATTACGCGCCGCGCGGCCGATAATTTGAATCAGGCTTCGGGCATTGCGCAAAAATCCTTCTTTGTCCGCGTCTAAGATGCCGATGAATCCGACTTCGGGAATGTCCAACCCTTCTCGAAGAAGATTGATTCCGACCAACACGTCAAAGTTGCCGAGACGGAGATTTCGAATAATTTCCGTCCGCTCAATCGTTTTAATATCGGAATGCAGATAGCGCGTTTTAATGCCGGCTTCGGCCAAATATTCCGTCAGCTCTTCAGCCAGCCGTTTGGTTAATGTCGTTACAAGCGCGCGATCACCGTTGGCAATCACTTTATTAATTTCAGAGATAATGTCGTCCACTTGCCCTTTAATCGGGCGGACTTCGACAATCGGGTCCACCAATCCGGTCGGCCGAATCACTTGTTCAACAACTTGAGCGGATTGTTCGATTTCATAATCGCCGGGCGTCGCAGATACAAAAATTGTGTGTTTCATGTATTGTTCGAATTCTTCAAAACGGAGCGGTCGATTGTCAAAAGCACTCGGAAGTCTGAAACCGTAATCGATCAAAGATTTTTTACGGGCGCGATCGCCGTTATACATACCATGAATCTGCGGCAGTGTCTGATGGCTTTCATCAATAACAACTAAAAAGTCATCGGGGAAATAATCAATCAAACAATACGGCTGTTCGCCCGGCTTTCTGCCGTCAAAGTGCATTGAATAATTTTCAATTCCTTTACAGCTGCCTGTTTCTTGAATCATTTCCATATCATAAAGCGTTTTTTGTTTGAGGCGGTGTGCTTCAAGCATATCCAATTCAGGCAGACGCTCTTCCAATTCAGCCAGAATGCCTTCGATTGCGCGATCTTTGACATCATCGGGAACGACGTAATGGCGCGCAGGATAAATAAAAAAGGAATCCATATCAAAATTTTTCGTGGCGTTCAAGCCGTCTATTTCTGAGATTTTATCAATTTCATTTCCGAAAAACTCAATTCGAATAATATTTTCATAATAACCGGGCATGACATCAACGATATCCCCTTTGACGCGGAACCTTCCGGGCGCAATTTCTAAATCGTTGCGCTCGAACTGGCTGTCCACAAGCCTGCCGATTAAATCGTTGCGCTTCATGTGCATGCCGACCGTGACTTCAACCCCCATCTGCTCGAAGCGTTCCGGATTGCCGAGACCGTAAATGCAGGAAACGGAAGCAACGACAATAACATCGCGGCGGGAAACAAGCGAGGCGGTTGCTTCAAGGCGCATTTGCTCGATTTTCGGATTGATTTGAGCGTCTTTTTCAATATACTGATCCTTGGCGGGAATATAAGATTCCGGCTGATAATAATCATAATAAGAAACGAAATATTCAACGCGGTTTTCGGGGAAGAATTCTTTAAATTCATTATAAAGCTGCGCTGCCAATGTTTTGTTATGCGCGATAACAAGCGTCGGTCGCTGAACTTTTTCAATGACATTTGCAATCGTATACGTTTTTCCGGAACCGGTCACACCCAAAAGTGTTTGGAAACGGTCGCCTCGGTCGACACCTTCGGCTAATCGGGCGATAGCGTCCGGCTGAGAGCCCTTCGGCGTCAGTTCCGAAATTAATTTTAACGGCGGAGAATCGCGTTTTCGCGTCTTAATTTCCAAATCCTTTTTAGAGTTCATGATTACCGTTGCACTCGTTTGAATGAGATAAATAAATTCAACTGAATTTAAAAATTACACAATATAGTATATTAATCTTTGATAACCGAAGTGAAAGTGTCAAAAAAATGAAGAAAAACAAAAGGAAGAAAAACAAAATAAATGTCGTGTTTAAAAATAAATGAAACCCCAAACAACCGCCCGCTAATTTTCGTTTTTGAACGGAGCGAAGCGAAGAGAGAAAACGGAAATTTGCGGATTCGTACCCCGCCGATACAGCAAAAAATGAACAATCGACTTTACATCCGGATTCGCCTTAAGTATCAGCTTTGCTGCGTGCATCTGCTCTTTCTTATCACATCCGTTCGCTTGCGCGAACGTGGCCACTGTTACCTGCCGTTTGCGTTACTGCCGTTACCTGCCGTTTGCGTTACTGACGTCACCTGCCATTTGCGTTACTGCCGCCACCTGCCGTTTGCGTTACTGCCGCCACCTGCTGTTTGCGTTACTGCTGTCACCTGCCGTTTGCGTTACTGCCGTTGCTGTCGTTTGTCACTCACCTCACCAAAACCACGCGCCGCGCGCGAACCGCACCAATTTTCCAAAAATACAAAAAATTGAGGAACAATTTCAAAAAATAAAAAGAACAGAAGAGGGAAGTTTTAAAAATAAAAAGAACAGAAGAAGGATTTTGTTAATCAAACAATTATTCCATAAATTTTTTCTTATGTTTTGAATACAGCTCATGCACCATCCCATCCGACAAACCGATAATCGGCGCGTGAATGGTTTGGATATGACAGACATTTAAAATATGACTGTAAATGTGACAGGCGTGAACGATAACATCGGCACGGTCCGGTTTTAATCCGAGTTCTGTTACGCGTTCTTCGACAGAATAATTGTGCAATAATTCATCAACGTCTTCGAGGTCGGTAATTTTCAAGGGTTCATTGTTGACTTTTCCGGCCAGCAGATACAAACTGCGGATGTTCCCACCGCTGCCGATGCCGATGACATTGTTTCCGCGAACGGTTTTTCTCAACCATTTGTCCATTTCTTTTCGGGTTTCTTTCAAAACGAAGCCTTCTTTTAAACGAATACAGCCGACATTGAAGGATTTGGATTTTCGAACACCGTTGCCGACGTAGGTGATTTCCGTACTGCCGCCGCCGACATCAATATAAAGATAAGAATAACGCGGGTCAAAGTTTTTCTCGATATGATTGGCATAAATCAGCTTCGCTTCCTTTTTGCCGTCAATGATTTTCAAATCAATTCCGGTTTTTTTCTTGATTTGTTTGGCAAGTTCTTTTCCGTTTTTCGCCTCGCGCAAAGCGGATGTTGCGCACGCCATCGTATCGGTGACATGGAACCCGTCAATAATTTCACGAAAGCCGCACATGGTTTTAATCAGCATTTTCGCTTTATCATCTGAAATTTTTCCGCGTGAGAAAGCGTCTTCGCCTAAGCGGACCGGAACACGCAGCATTGTCATGCGCTCAAAAATAACTTCGTCCTCAACCGTGCGCACATCCGTCAACAACATGCGAATGGCATTCGATCCGACATCAATGGTTGCAAAAATCATTTCATTCTTCCTTGATTAATGAAATGAATGTTCTCTTTTTTAATCTTTTTTAATGTCCGCTTCAATAAATTTTATAAAAGGAAGCGCCTATCTATCAAGAATAATGTATGCTTTTTGTATACATTTCATATACATTTTGTATTTTGGATACAGAATATTTGCATACAGAATGTATTTGCACACAGAATGAATTGTAAAAAACGTCTCAAAAACGTTACCCCATTAGGAGGTTTTAATTAATGAGCTCAAATAACTATGCTCCGGACGCATCCGGAAATCAGTTTCTGTCAAAAGTCTATATGTGGATGTTTGTCGGAATGTTAATCACGGCGGTCGTCTCATACGCAATTTACACGAGTCCGTCACTTCAGGCAATGTTTTTGCCGTACTACTTTATCTTATTAATTCTGGAACTGCTTGTTGTTATTATTTTAAGCTGGAAAATCAAATCCATGTCGCCGGCAATGGCATCCGGAGCGTTTATAATTTATGCGCTGCTGAACGGAATTACCCTGACGGCGATTATAATGTCCTACACAATTTCGTCCGTATTCATTGTCTTTGTTGTAACTGCCGGCATGTTTATCGGCATGAGTTTGGTCGGATTTTTCACAAAGAAAGATTTAAGCGGCATCGGACGCTTTGCAATTATGGCTTTAATCGGCATTATTCTTGCGATGATTTTGAACATGCTTTTGTATATGATTATGCCGAGCACGGCTGTTTGGATTGATTTGGGCATCAGCATCATCGCTGTTTTAATCTTTGCCGCGTTAACCGCTTATGATACACAAAAAATAAAAGAAATGGGAAAATCCATCGAATACGGTGCGCCTTATTCACAGAATTTGGCAGTCATCTGCGCTTTGAATTTGTATTTAGATTTCATCAACCTGTTCCTTAATCTGCTTCGCATTTTCGGCGACAGGAGATAAAATATCGAGAATGTGAGTAATTGCATTCTTCTTTTTTCTTTTTTAAATTTCTTTTTTAAATTTCTTTTTTAAATTTTCTTTTTTATTTTCTTTTTTTAATTTCGAACGGATACGGCTTTATATTTTCATTTCAGATTATCGCTATGAAAGATTTCGTTATAATCGGAAACAAAGCTGTCAACGGCGGCAAAATTTCTTTAAACGACCTCCCGGGATCTGCCGGAAGAATGGATGTTTTGTGCCGCTGCGTGACGTCCGCGCTTTTTATTTCATTTGGAATGAGACGCGACATTAATGTTTGGCTGATTTTAAAGGGCGAGCCCGGCCCGGATAAAATTGTTCGTTTTAACGGCGAAACTATGCGCTCGTTGAATCCGGATGAGAGAAGTTCGGGGTCGCTGATTCAAAAAGCCCTTTTGATTGACGCGTCCGAAATTGAAAAACAATCGACCCCGGGTGTTTTTGTCAGATACGGAAATTTAGCGCAGCTTTTGAATGAATTTTCAGAAGAAAAGCGGCCGCTGTTTTATTTGAAAGAAGATGGCGACGACGTGACAGAGATGATTCAAACGGAATCCGCCGCGCTTTTGGAAAACGGCGTTTATATTTTGGGCGATAATCAAGGCGTTTTTGAAGACGATGAAAAGATGATTGAAAACGCAGATGCATTAAAGATATCAGTCGGACCGATTTCACTGCTTTCAAGCCAATGTATTACGCTGATATTAAATGTGCTCGACAGGGCAACGAATAAATAAATATAAAAACAAAAGAAGAATAGTAAGAAAGAGCAAAAATTGTTCGTTTCAACATACACCATGAGGAGAAAATAAAATGACCCCTGAAGAAGAAAAAGTTCTGACTGCAATGAAATCTATCGGAAAACCGCTCAGACCGGGCGACGTCGCCGTTGCAACGGGTATTGACAGCAAAGAAGTCAGCAAAATCATTGCTTCATTAAAGGACCAAGGCCTTGTCGACTCCCCGAAAAGATGCTATTACGCCCCGAAATGATTGAATCCTCAATCATTTTTCTATTTTCTTATATTTTTCTCATTTTCTTTTTACGTCGACCCGCTCCATTTTTCTGTTTTTTCGCGCTGGTTCACCCGCCCTTATCTTTTATATATCAGATGACTTATTCTATGAACAAGAAATCAATTGAAAGTGTGCTTACAAGAAGCCGGTTTCAATAACAAGCAATATTTTTTCAAATTATTTTTGATTAATTGAAGAATTATTTTAATTTGTTTTTGGAGAGAAAGTATGGCAGAAAAAGGCGTCGGCAATTTTTTAAGAAGAACATTTGCACTCAAAAAGAATGAAGAAGAAACAAAAGTCGAAAAGAAAACGCCGGCGCGAAGAACGCCTGCCAAATCAGCCGCAAAACCGGCAACCCGATCGACAGCAAAAACAACAACCAAATCGGCAGCGAAAACAGCAGCCAAGCCGGCAGCAAAAACAGCAGCCAAATCGGCGACAAAAACAGCAGCCAAACCGGCAGCGAAAACAACAGCCAAACCGGCAGCGAAAACAGCAACCAAGCCGGCGGCAAAAACACCCGCCCGACCTGCAACGAAAGCCGCACCTGCAAGACCCGCCGCTGCGCCTTCAACGCCGACTGCCGCGCCGAAAACAAAAACGCCTGTCGAATTATCAAAAACGATGACAAAAGCCGACAATGTCCGTCTTTATATTTATCAGAATTATTTTAAGCCGGCCAAATTAAAAGGACAGAATAAAATTACATTGATTGCCGGCGATATTCATACCGATATGGGTTTAAAGTCGGAAATGCCGACCGTCACTTCAGCCATGAAAACGCGAATCGATCGGCTATATGACGTGGAAATTTTAGAAGTCAAGCCGCCGAACGGCGCAAATTCCAAATTGACCGTCAGATATGATTTGAAAAATTTATACATGGAAGAAGAATCGATCAAGCCGGTTACTGAGAAAATCGAAAAGCTCGGAACGGAAACGGCGAGAAAAACCGTTTCAACAAAGACAGCTGATTCCGAAAGCAGTTATTTGATTTTAAAAGAATTGGAAGAAAAGCTGCGCTTGTTTGTTTCTGACCGCGTTGAAGCGCGTTTCGGAAAAGAATGGTGGAAAGGCACCGACATGAGTTTTTTGGCAGACCGCTGGAATGAACGCAGAATCATGAATGACCGCACGAATCCGGATAAAAAAAGAAACACCAACGAACCGCTGATTAATTACGCCGGTTTCAGCGACTACCGCAGAATCATCAACAATCCGTTTGCATGGGACGCTTTTGAAGAATATTTCCCTGACCGCGGATGGATTATTCAGCGTTTGAAAGAATTGGATCCGATCAGAAACGCGATTATGCACCACACGCCGCTTGAAGAGGATGATTATATCCGCCTCAGTTTGTATTCCAGAGATATTTTAAAAATTATTGACAAGCCCGCCGGAAAAGGAAAATCCGCGAAATAAAAACGAAAATAAAAGGAGAGGGAAAATGCCGAAAGGAAAAATCAAAAACAGAGATAAGCTCAGTCAAACCGACAAAGAAAATGTCACGGTTTTGCTTCAGACAGCCAAAGAAGCCGGAGCGATTGAAGCACTTTATATTGACTGCGAAGATGTGGTCGTTGACGACCGTGTCCGCCTGAAATGTTTTGTCCCCCTCTGCCGTCACTACGGCGATTTGGTGTGTCCGCCGAATGTGCCGACACCGGACGAATTCAGAAAATATTTGAAGCTTTACAGATTTGCGCTTTTGGTTTCAACCCAATATGACAATCCGCCGAAACCGGCATCGTTGGCAGATTCCGAAGACGTTTCCAATGAAATCCGCAAAAAATCGAAAGATTTATCCGACATTTTACTTCGCTTGGAAGGCGTTTCCCTTCAAAAAGGATACAGATTCGCGGCCGGATTTACCGGCGGCAGCTGTCATTATTGCGATTCCTGCGTCAAAACAGGCGGCGAATGTAAAACACCGTATCGGGCACGACCCTCTATGGAAGCCGTCGGCGTTGACGTTGTCGGAACGCTTCAAAAAGTAGACATGGCACTCGAATTTCCCGTCAGCGATAAAGTAAAATGGTGGGGACTTTTGTTGGTGGATTAAAATCCCCTTTTTTCTTAATTTGTATTCTTAATTTGTATTTTTACGTTGTAATTTCTGTATGTTATTCTTTTTTTGATTTTCTTGTTCAATCCTGAACCGTAAAATCATCAAAATCTTCAGCGAATTCACCTTCTTCGAAATCATCTGTCGTCATCATTTCGGCTTCCGCCATATCTTCTGCCGTCGTCAAATCTTCGATGCCGGGCTCGTTTGTGATATCGCCTTCGAAAGTCGTGTTTTCTAAAATATCTTTTAAAATTTCATCAACATCGCTTTCAACCATGTATTTTTTTGAGAAATGGTTGGTCACATTTTCGATATCGCGGCGCAGTAATTCTTCGGCGTGCGGGTGATCTTTTGTGATATATTGCGGCCAGTCGATGAGCTGAACGCCTTCGTCCGATACGAAAATATTGTATTCGCTGAGGTCGTTGTGAATGATTCCTTTGGAATAAACCAAACGGATTTGTTTGAGAATCTCATCCAAATACCATTCGGGATCAAGGACTTTTGTTTTGGACAGTTCGCTGCCTTTGGCAACTTCCATGATAATTGTGTGACGGTTTTGATCAATCGGTTTGGGAATTGAAATATCCGGATACAGATTTTTCATGATCGTAAATTCGCGCTTTGCGGCCAAGCGGGCGGCGTAAATCCATGAAAAATGCTCTTTGCCAACCAAATGCTCGCGCGTTCTTTTGACCTGCTTGAAGCTGGTTCTCCCTTCGCGGTGTAATTTGAGAATCAAAACTTCGGGCTCGGCGATTTCAATTTCAGGCTCTTTGAGAACTTCAACGACAACGGATTCTTTGCCGACGCCGATTTCACTGCCGACGGCAGCAATTGTTTTGCGCTGAACATAAGTATGAAGTGCGAGCGCGTCATACGCTTCAAAATAAATTTTATAGCCTTCATACGGATCAAGCGTTCCGATCACCATTTTTTTGCGGCGCAGACGCTCTAAATGAAAAGCCAATTTCTCGGTGGGAAGCCCGACATATTTCTTCAGTTCGGGAACGGGAACCCATTCATAATTTTTCATTTCGATTTCAATACCCGTTAAAATACGAAAATCGCGAGGAGATAAATCTTTGAAATTTCTCAGTGTATCATCAAACATTGAACGAAGATAAGCGGTTCGAATATTAAATTGTTTTATTCTTTTTTCATTTGAAACTCTTTTTTATTTTTTATTATTGATTTTTTATTTTCGTACTTCAACCCCCGAAAAACTCATATGAAAACGAATCATTTTCAGTTTCATGAGAGTTAACTGCGAAAAAGAAGCCGTCAATCAAATGGCTTTAGAAATTCTTGCCGCCGCGCGAACAGCACCGAAAGCAAAAGGCTTTGACAATATTGTGACTTACCTGTTAGAGGAAGAAGATGTTGAAAAAGTTGCAACTGCCATGGAAAATCTGGCCGAAAAGCTCGGCGCATTTTTAATCCGCGACGCTGAGAATATAAGAAATTCGGATGCCGTCATCATGATCGGATTAAAAGAAACCCGCCCGATCGGCCTCAACTGCGGTGCCTGCGGTTTTGAAACTTGCGCTGATTTTAAAAATGCGGAAAAAACGAAAGAAACGCCGTTTAACGGTCCGATTTGTTCCGTCAAATCCGTTGATTTGGGAATTGCGCTCGGATCAGCCGCCGCCAAAGCCAAAGACATGTGTTTGGACAACAGAATCATGTATTCCGCCGGCGCTGCCGCCTGCAAAACCGGAATGATTGACGCAGAATGCGCGTACGCGATTCCGCTTTCCATGTCCGGCAAAAGCATTTATTTTGACAGAGCGGAAATGGCTGCCGCGAAACAGATGAAAAAATAAATAATTGTTTAAAAAACAGAAAGCAATACATCAATTTAAAATCAAATTAAATTAAAACCCGAACGCCCGATAAAACCCAAAAATAAAATGATCGACTTTATTTTAAAGGTTTAATCGGCGTTCGTTTTTTCATAAATTAAGAAAAACGGATGTATGATTAAAAAATAACTAAAACCCGAAACATCCGCCCGCTAATTTTCGATTCTGAACGAAGCGAAGCGGAGTGAGGAATCGGAAATTTGCGGATTCGTACCACGCCGATACAGCAAAAACAAAAAGCTTCTTTTTAAGTCAAATTTATTCACAGGTACGTTCTTTGCCGCATGCATCTGCTCTTTTTTATCACATCCGTTCGCTTGCGCGAACGTGACTGCCGCTGCCGAAAAACTGACCGAAAAGCCGGCGGTATTCTGCCGCCAAAGCCAGCCGCCGCGCGAGCTGCACCATTTTACATAAAATACACAAAATCGGAAATACCATTTTTCGTAAATGTTAAAGAAAAACAAAAGGGGAAATCAAAAAAAAAACAAAAAAGAAAACAAAAATAATAAAAAAAATGCGGAAAACTCCGCATTGTTTTAAATTTGCATTCATTTTGAAAAATTAAATTTAAATTAATCTTCAAGAGAATCTTTAATTTTCTTAAAGAAGCCGCCTTTCTCTTTTTTCTCTTTCTTTTTTGCGCCGGCTTTTGTGGTTGCTTCAAAACCGGAAGATTTGGCGAAATCCTCAAGCATCTTGCGCTGTTCCGGATTCAACTTGTCCGGCGTAATCAAATTGACCGTCACATATTGGTCGCCGACGGATTTGCTGTTCACGTGCGGGAAACCCTTTCCTTTCAACCGGAAAGTGCTGCCGTTTTGCGTTCCTTCAGGAACCGTCATCGTGACGTCGCCGCCAAGTGTTCTGACTGTAATCTCCGTTCCGAGCGCTGCCTGAATAAAGTTCAAATCGACATTGACATAAACGTCATCGCCTTCCCGAACGAAGTAGTTGTCGGGCGTGACGCGGACAATCACGTACAAGTCGCCTGCGGGAGCACCGGGATCACCGACATTGCCGTCACCGGGATAGCGCAAACGCATACCGTTTGGAGCGCCGGCCGGAACCGCGACAGACATTTTCTTTGTCGAGCGCACTTTCCCCTTGCCGGAACATTTCGGACACGGCGTTTCGATCATTTGACCGTTGCCATGGCAAGTCGGGCAAGTGGATTGAGAAATCATATTGCCGAAAGGCGTTTGAATTGTTCTTGAAACGGATCCGATACCGCGGCATTCAGGACATGTTTTTGCAATCGTTCCGGGCTTGGCACCGGTTCCCGAACATTTGTCACACATAATGATTTTCGGAACTTCAATTTCAACCGTCTTTCCTTTGTAAGCTTCTTCCAATGTCAAACGAAGCTCATATTGCAAATCGGCGCCGCGCTGAGGACCGCGTGAACGTGTTCCGCCGAATCCTCCGCCGAAAATATTGCCGAAAATATCACCGAAAATGTCACCGAAATCACTGAAATCAGCGCCGCGGAAAATATCTTCTTCTGAGTAGCGGCTGTCAAATCCGGCATGACCGAACTTATCATAAGAAGCGCGTTTTTCAGAATCCGATAAAACAGCATAAGCTTCAGAAATTTCCTTAAATTTTTCCTCCGCTTCGGGAGAATCATTCTTATCGGGATGGTATTTCATCGCAAGCTTACGATAACTCTTTTTAATCTCGTCGTCGGATGCGCCTTTTTGTACGCCGAGAATATCATAATAATCTTTCTTTGTTGTCATAAAGAACCCTTTTTTGAAAATGAATAAATGATACTGATTATAATGAGCAGTAATAAAGATGATGGAAGATTTACAAAGTAATTGAATATCTTTGAATTGCGGCAGATGAATGAACAAGATTAAAAAACGAGATAAATTTTCGACTGGATGTTAACTAATTGTTCGATGATTGACGATAAAAGATCAAATATAATCGGCATTTGTCTCGCTTAAACTACTATAATGACCTGAAATATTGAAATAGATGAAATATTTATTATAAGCCTGAATGCGGAAAAGCATTCGACAGGATTTACCCAAAAACACGAACATAAAATCCCGTCAAATAACCTACCTAATGAAAATATCCGCTGAAATACGGCGGATATCTTTCATGTAAGGCTTCTTCTATCGTTTTAGGATGTTTTTCGTTTTTGAGGGTTTTGTTGTTTCGTTGGTTAAACTTTGTTGTGTTTTTGGGTAGCGTTTTTGGTATTATTCGATGTGATTAACGGTAACCCGGAAAGTCATTCAAATTTGGTTTGGTTTTACAGGGTGGTTTACATGATATTTTGTTGCATGGGTTTGCATATATCGTTGAATGATACCTAAAGTTTCCTCACGTCGAATAAGCGTGAGTTATGAAGACAATTCCGCGAACGGAAAAGTCATTTTGACAGACCTGTCGAATTTTAACAGAATTTCGGCAATCGTGAAAGTTTTAAAATTTCAATCGAATTTTTAATTGAATTTCAAGCTCAATCTTAATTGAATTTTTAAGTTCAATCATTAAATTGAATTTCAAGTTCAATCTTAATTGAATTTTTAAGTTCAATCAAATTTTAATTCAATGAAATTTACAGTTTTCAAGAAAACCTTTTTCAATCCGTTAGAATTTACGCCATAGAATCAGGCGCAGGTCGGTTGCATAAAAGGAGCAGAACAAATGTCCTGCACCCTTTTATCCAATTCCTCATAGTTCGTTTTACACATGCGAACGCCGCTTTTAATTTATTTTTGGTCGTCGCTTGAGCCGTCTTCGACAGGCTCTTCATAATCATTGGCATCGTTGTATTCAACCGGTTCTTCATATTCGGCATCGACAGCATCGTCGTTTGAAGCCGTATATTCTTGTGATGCGCCATAATCGGCAGCACCAGAATCAGAACCAGCCTGAGCTTCGGAAGCTTTTCTGTACAATGCTTCTGAAATCGGATAAACAGCGGTTTCTAAGGCTTCGGATTTGGCTTTAATTGCCTCAATATCCGGACCTTCAAGTGCTGTTTTAAGTTCATCCATTGCCGTTTCGACCGCTTTCTTTTGATCTTCGGTCACGATATCGGCAGGAGCTTGAGAGACTGCTTTTTCAGCCGCGTTCAAGAGAGAATCGGCGTTGTTGCGGATTTCAATTTCTTCCTTTCTCTTCTTGTCTTCTTCGGCGTGCAATTCAGCATCTTTGACCATGCGGTCGATTTCTTCATCGGAAAGGCCGCCCGGTTTTTGGATGGTGATGGACTGCTTCTTGCCGGTGCCGAGGTCTTTGGCATCCACGTGAAGAATACCGTTTGCATCGATGTCAAACGTCACTTCAACCTGAGGAATGCCGCGGGGTGCCGGCGGAATGCCGTCTAAGATGAATCTGCCCAGTGTTTTGTTGCCGGACGCCACACTGCGTTCGCCCTGAAGAACATGGATTTCAACGGAAGTCTGATTGTTTGCAGCCGTTGAGAAGATCTGGCTCTTCTTGGTCGGAATCGTTGTGTTTCTCTCAATGAGAGGCGTGGAAACACCGCCGAGCGTTTCAATGCCGAGTGTTAACGGAATAACATCCAACAAAAGAATGTCTTTCACATCGCCTGTTAAAACACCGCCCTGAATTGCTGCGCCGACGGCAACGGCTTCATCGGGGTTGATGTTTTTGTACGGCTTCTTGTTGGTGAATTTTTCAATCAGTTCAACAACGGCGGGCATTCTTGTAGAGCCGCCGATAAGAATGACTTTGTCAATCTTTTCGATGTCTAATTTAGAGTCTTCCAATGCCTGGCGCATAGAGACAAGCGTCTTGTCAAGAAGATCTTCAGTCATCTTTTCAAATTGCGCGCGGGTAATGTCAACGTCCAAGTGGAGTTGGTCGCCGTCAGGCCCGAGTGCGATAAACGGTAAGTTGATGTTGGTTGTGGTCACGCCGGAAAGCTCAATCTTTGCTTTTTCGGCAGCGTCCTTCAAACGCTGGAGAGCGGCAAGATCTTTGGATAAGTCAGTGCCGTGGGATTTTTTGAATTCTGTCACGAGGAAGTCGACAATTCTGTTGTCAAAGTCGTCGCCGCCGAGACTTGTGTCACCGCTGGTTGACAAAACTTCAAAGATACCGTCGCCGATTTCCAAAATGGAAACGTCGAATGTTCCGCCGCCCAAGTCGTAAACAAGAATTTTTTGGTCTTTGGATCCTTCTTCCTTGTCAAGACCGTATGCTAAAGCAGCGGCGGTCGGTTCATTGATAATTCTTAAAACTTCCAAACCGGCAATTGTTCCGGCATCCTTTGTTGCCTGTCTCTGGGCATCGTTGAAGTAAGCGGGAACTGTAATAACGGCTTGGGTGATGGATTCGCCGAGGTAGGCTTCTGCATCTGTCTTCAATTTCTGAAGAATCATCGCGGAAATTTCCTGCGGTGTATATTCCTTGTCGTTTAATGTGACCCTGTAATTTGCGTCGCCCATATGTCTCTTAATAGACTGGACAGTGTTTTTGGAGTTGGAAACAGCTTGTCTTTTGGCGATTTGGCCGACGAGCTTTTCACCTTTTTTAGAAAATCCGACGACAGAGGGAGTTGTTCTGCCACCCTCGGCATTCGGAAGAACTGACGGCTCGCTGCCTTCCATAATTGCCATACATGAATTGGTTGTGCCTAAGTCAATGCCTAAGATTTTTGCCATATATATTCACCTTTTGTTTTTGATTTGTAGAGAATTTACGATTTATTGATTTTTTTTGAATTTATAAATTGGAAATTGAATGGAATGTGTGAAATGACTTGATAATGAAATGTGCGTCTCATTCATCAGGCTCAGTTGAAACCGTCACCGTTGCCGGGCGGATCACTTTGGAATGCAGCGTATAACCGGGTTTGAAAACTTCGACAATCGTTTCTTCAGGGCAATCCGCCATCGGAATTTGCGCGACGGATTCATGAAGATGCGGGTCGAATTCAGTTCCGGGTTCTGAAGATATTTTTGAAAGCCCGCTTGATTCAAGATAATTCATAAATTGGCGGTATGTGTTTTTCACGCCCTCCATCAATGAATCCTTGTCCGCCGATTCTTTTTCGGCAGAAGCAATCGCGCGTTCGAAATTATCGGCGACTTCGATCATGTTTAACATAAGCGGTTCGCTTGCAAATTTCTTAATATCTTCAATATGTTTTTGATTGCGTTTTTTATAATTTTCAAAGTCAGCCGCAAGTGTGAGATATGCAGAAGTTAAATCTTCCACCCGTTTTAATAAGGCGGCGTTTTCTTCCGATAAAGCATCGGATTGGACACCCTCGCTTTGTCCGATGTTGCCATCGGTCTCGGCAGTTGTTCCGCCGTCTTCTTCGGGGATGCATTCTGACATGAAAGAATCGTCTTCCGCCGATTCGGCAGAATCGGATTGAACGGCTTCATCATCATATTCTGTGTGACTCATGTTTTTCATCCTAAATTCCAAAGGAGTAATAATTGAACAAATCATAAATATGTCAAAGGTATATAAAGGTTTCTTGCATCGAGGCAATTTTTTGAAAATAAACGAGCTCGGCTGAAATAATAACCAATGGTTAGTATTCAAATAAGCCAATTTAACTGAACAAAATAAATTAGACAGATTGCATGAATAAAGCCCCGGTTATAATACATGATAGAAATGAAAAATAAGATTTACAGACGAACTGCAAATCAGAAATTTTCAAAGTATTTTAAAAGGATGACAGAGCCGATTAAACAAAATGCAACGGCCACTATGAATACATCCCCGCCGATACCTGCTACAGTTCCGTCGTAAGCCATAAAGACAAATTTAACGAGTGCCATAACCAAAATAGTTAAACAAAACGCAACCAAAAAAGCGACGACGACAGCAGTTGTTCTGCGAACGAAACGTGAATTGAAAAACTCATATCCGATGACGAATAAAACGGCAAAGATTAACAGAACCAACGCGATCGGAATCGGTTGTGCCCCTCGGTCGGAAATCATTCCATAGATACCATAGAGGGAAAAAGTCAAAAACAATGCCATTGCGAGTGAGATTAAAAACGTCCTTAAATAACTGTTTTTCAGTTTATTATTAAATGACGGAAGTGCAGGGAGACTCGATTTATTTTTCTCTGTATATTTTCTCGGCGCTATAAAAACACCACCTATTGAATTGTGTGAAATAAAACTAAAAGCCGGCAAATATGGCGAACCGACAAGTGAAGTAAAGTAATTGATAGAAATACAACTATTAAAAATTTAGCCTTTATATCATTGATTCATTTTTCACTTCCAATCAAGACGGAGATTTTTCAAACGCATTTGGAAAAACAATTCTGCAATAAACTTTAAATCATAAGATATCTTTTCAGAGTCATTATTGCAGACATTCAGGCTGACGGCTTTCATGCCTGCAGTCTTATGAATTCTAATTATTCTTAATTTTATCAATAATTAAACAGGAGATAGAAGATGACTAAAGTCGATAACTGTACAACATGCGGCAAAAATCTCGTCGAAGACGGAAGCGTCAGATTCCCCTGCCCGAAATGCGGCGAAGGAATCGGAAGATGCCAGAGTTGCCGTGTCCTCGCCAACACCTACGAATGCACAAAATGCGGATTCGTCGGACCCTGAGCGAGATTGAAGAGAATTAAAAACATACAAATTATTAAAAAAGGTGAAATTATGAGCGGTGTTGCAGCAACAATTAAAGTTATGCCGGCAGATGCTGACACAGACTTAAACGCACTCAAAGAAGCAATCAAAGCAGCCATCCCTGCAAGCGGAAAACTCAACGGTGAAATCATTGAAGAACCGATCGCGTTCGGCTTAAAAGCATTGATGGTGACCGTCATCGTTGAAGACGATGAAGGCGGCATTGAACCCGTCGAAGATGCATTAAACGAAATTCCCGAAGCGGAAAGCGTGAGTGTCATCAACCTCGACAGAATTTAAGATTAATACAAACCAAATTACTGAAATCGGATTATCCGGTTTCACTCTTTTTTAATTTTTAAGACAGGAAAGAAGACATTCTTTAGTTTTATGACTTTTTTGGAATGGCTTTTATTTATGATTGCGGCATCCGTCGCGCGCGAGACAGGATTTCCCGAAAATATTAAAAGAATAGTCCGATTGAAAATAAAAAGAAGAAAAGAACGAAAATAAAAAAAGAGTGAAGATAAAGAAAAAGCGAAGATAAAGAAGAGTGAAAATAAAAAAGCAGAGATAACAGAAGAACGAAAATAAAAAAGAGAAGAGTGAAGACTCAAAAGAGTCTTCAGTCATGATTTTCGATTTATCATTTATCTGCGTTCGTTCATTTGCGGCGGAGCCATGCCGTTGTAGGTGGCGGCCATATGAGAAGCCGGCGCATCCGGAATTTCACGCGTGACGGTTGCGCGAAGCATGTCATCAATTCTGAGAATCATAATTGCAGCTTCGGTTGCGGCTTTAATTGTGTTGGCTTTAACGCGGTACGGATCAACAACGCCTGCTTCAAGCATGTCCGTGATTTTTCCGGTGAACACATTAATTCCCGCATTTTTGTTTTTCGTGTGTTCGGCGCGAAGTGCCAATGAAAGATCAATGACATCCAAGCCGCCGTTGCGGATAAGCGTCTTCGGGAGTTCTTCCAATGCGTCTGCGTATGCGGAAATGACACGCTGGTCGTAACCGCCTGCCTTCGGGGCGTAAGCGGAGAGGCCGAGTGCGACTGCCATTTCGCTGGCACCGCCGCCGGCAACAATCTTGCCGTCTTCGATGACGGATTTGATGACCCAGAGCGCATCGTCAAGTGCTGTGTCAACGCTGTCAGCGTGCTGAAGCGTTTCACCGCGGACAACAATTGTCGCAACCGTTGAGTTGTGACCGCCGCGAATGTAGGTTTTGCCGCCGCCGTTTCGTGTGTCGCGTTCAAGCAAATCAGCACTGCCCAAATCATTTTCTGTGATTTCTTTAGGGTTGCGGATGATTTTTGCGCCTGTTGCGTAAGACACGTTTTCGATATCTTTTTCTTCCATCGGGCGGGAAACGAAAACATCATGCTTTTCAAGGTATTCCAAAACAGGACCTCTGACAACTTTCGTTGAGAAAACAGCGGTTGCGCCGGTGTCAACGATTTTCTTGGCAATTGCGGTCAAATCGTTTCTTTCGCCGTCAATGATTTTTTGGCGTTCTTCAGGAGAACTGACAACCATGACGGAATTGGCTTTCGTTTTATTGGCAATGATTTCCGTATCCAAAAGCGCGATTTTCGGGTTTTCGATTCTTTTCGGTGCTTTTCTGCTGAGCGCGCCGGTGTTTAACGCGATGCCTTCAATGACTTCGGATTCGTCAATTCTTCTCTGAAGCTCGACAACACGAATAATTTTAGTTCTGACATCCACAAAACCGTCTTCTTCAACGATTTCTGCGGCTTTGACACAAAGGTCTGCTAAGAATTCTTTGTGAACATCAGGTGCTTTTCCGGTAATGGAAGTCATAGCGACTTTCTTTAAGATGTCTGCACGATCGCCTTTTGCCACATCAATAGCAGAGTTTTCCAAAAGCTCAAGCGCTTTGGTTTCGGCGATCCGGTATCCCTTAACAATTGCGGACGGATGAATTCCTTTGCGAACAAGTTTTTCGGCTTTGTCCAAAAGCGCGGCGGAAAGGATAACAGAACTTGTTGTTCCGTCGCCTGCTGTAGATTCAACGGATCGGGCAACTTCGACAACCATTTTAGCTGCCGGATGTTCGATGCCGATGTCTTTTAAGATATTGACGCCGTCATTTGTCATGCTGACTTGACCCATTTTATTAATCAGCATTTTATCCATGCCTTTGGGGCCGAGCGTACTCTGAACAAGACCGGCCACCGCTTTTGCGGCGTTGATGTTCATAAAGAGCGCTTCGTTTCCTTTTGTTCTTTCTTTTCCCGGGTCTAAGACAATAATCGGACCTGTTTTTGCCATTCTTATGTCTCCTGATTTTGAATAATAGAATAATAATTAAAGTTAAAACAAACTTTTCAAGATGCATCGCGATGTTTTAAAAACAAAAATAACTTGAAAAAGATGAAATTTCAGATAGAAATCTAACAAATAACTGATTAAAGTTCTATAAAAAACCATCGGTCTCAAAAAACAGATGAGCGGCAGGTGAAGAGAGTATAAGAGCCGCAAAAGAGCAGTAAAAGAGCCATAAAAAGAAGCGCACAAAAATGATATTTTCATTCATCGTTTTCTCATATTTTTCTTTCATGAAAAAATGAGATCACCGTTTTTCTCAAAATAGATTAAACCCGAAACAACCGACCGCTAATTTACATTCCGAATTGAGTGAAACGAAATGAGGAATGGAAATTTGCGGATTCGTACTCATCCGATACAGCAAAAATGAGAAACAGTTTTTCAAGAAGTTGACTTCATTTACAGCATTTGTTTTACAGCATATATTTGATTTGCAGCGTGCGTCAAGTTTGCGACATTTAGTTTGCTGTGTGCATCCGATTTGCCGTATGCATCCGATTTGCTGTGTGCATCTGATTTGCTGTGTGCATCCGATTTGCCGTGTGCATCCGATTTGCCGTGTGCAGTTGGTTTGCTGCGTGCATCTGCTCTTTCTTAGCACACCCGTTCGCTTACGCGAACGGAACCGCCGTCACCCGTCGTTTGAGTTGCTGCTTGTGTCTGCCTTGCCGCGCGCGAGCCGCTCCAGTCGTATAAAAAATAAAAACGCTAACCCGAAATTATAAAAAATAAAAATCGACCATGAATTATAAAGAAATAAGAAAAAGAAACGAACTCGAATTATAACTCGAATTATAAACGGAATAATTCATATATCAAAGGAAGCGTTTAATAAATCCGATTCATTGAAATTAATCATATTTCTATTATTATTCTACTCTACATTATATCTAAATTCATCTTTCAAATCTGATTCATTATGCCTGTTATTACTGTTGATTCAAAGGATCTGGAGACGCTTTCCGGCATTGACCGGCAGAAAATTATTGACAATGTCTCTATGATCGGTGCCGAAGTCGAACGTGTCGAAGAAGAAACAATCGATATCGAATTTTTCCCAAACCGCCCCGACCTTTACAGCGTTGAAGGCGTTTCTCGTGCAATGAAAGCGTTCTTCGGCATGTCGCCCGGCCTTAAGAAATATACCATTAACCCGCCGCAGATTGAAATCACGATTAAAAAAGAAGTCAAAGATGTACGCCCCGTTCTCGGCTGTGCTGTCGTCCGCGGACTTTCATTCACTTCCGCATCCATTAAGTCACTCATGGATTTGCAGGAAGATCTGCACTGGGCACTCGGTCGCGGCCGCAAAAAAGTTTCAATCGGTGTCCATGATATGACCGGCATTACCGCGCCTTTTACATACACAACAGAATCACCGGACTATGCATTTGTTCCGCTGGATCATACCGAAAAAATGACAATGACGGAAATCTTGGAAAAGCATGCCAAAGGCGTCAAGTTTGCCCACCTTGTTAAAGATATGACCAAATATCCGATTATCAAAGACGCGAACGGAAATGTTTTGTCATTCCCGCCGATTATCAACGGAACCTTGACAACCGTCACCGAATCAACGAAAGAATTATTTATCGACGTTACCGGCACGAGCAAAGAAGTGTACACGGCATTAAATATTGTCGTTGCCGCCCTTGCCGAACGCGGCGGCATTATTGAAGCCGTTAAAATTATTGATGAAAGCGCAAACAAAAAAGAATCGGAAACAATTCTTCCGAACCTGGAACCGTTGGTACAGATTATTGCGCAGGAAGAAATCGAAACCCACCTCGGATTTAAATTATCAGCCGACGAAGTGATTCAATCCCTTGCGAAAATGGGATTTGACGCGACCTTGATTTCGAAAAATCCTGCCGCTTTTGAGGTTTTAATTCCGGCATACCGCGCTGATATTTTGCATAAATATGATGTGATTGAAGACGTGGCAATCGGATACGGCTACGCCAACATTCCGGCAAAGCTGCCCGAAAATTACACAGCAGGCAAATCCAATCCGCTTTCAGTTTCAAGACTTGCCGCAAGCGAAGCGATGATCAGTCTCGGCTACAGTCAAGTTATGCCGTTTACGCTGACGAGCGAAAAGATTCATTTTGAAAACATGCGCCGCCCCGTGACAAACGATGTGACGTACGTGATACATCCGATCAGCGAAGACCAGACAATGATTCGAACAACGATTTTGCCCGGTCTTTTGGAAATTTTAGCACTCAACCGTCACAGAGAATTACCGCAGAAGATTTTTGAAGTCGGCGAAGTGGCTGTCAACGCTAAAAACAAACAAAAAATCGCGGCGGTTTCAATTCACCACGCGGCCAACTTTACGGAAATGTCTGAAGTTGTGGATGCGTTTTTAAGAGAAACGAAAACGGAATACGAAATCAAAGAATCCGACGATCCGGCTTTCCTTCCGGGAAGAGTGGCAGACATTTACGTCGGCGGCAAAAAGGTCGGCGTTTTCGGCGAATTGCATCCCGGCGTTTTAACAGCGTTTGAACTCGGATACGCCGTTATCGGTTTTGAAGCGGATATGTCTTTGATTTTCTGATATATTCCTGACTTTTTTTAATATTTTTTAAAATTTTTATTTTTAAATTGTTTTTTAATTAGATTCTAATTATTTTTAATTATTTACGAATTATTTTCCGGTTATTTAGATAATAATTAAGAAAGCGGCAGCTTTGAATTTTTCAAAGAGAAGCATGGTTGGAAAACGGAAACGGCCCGGATATTTTGTGAAAGTGTTTTTGAAAATATTGTGAAAAATATAAAAAATGAAAAACTCAATTTTAGTTGAATATCAAAAAACCGATAAATAAATAGAAAAACGAATAATGCCGACGAATATCGAAAAAATAATCTGAATTTTTGAAAAGAAAGAAGGATTAAAAGCTGTCGACGGAGTGTGTTTTGGGGATTTCCCGCCGACAAATAAAAAGAATCAAAATGTTGTTGGGGGTCAACATTTTGTTTAACGGTTTGATAAGGATTGTTTTACGGAGGTTGTGTCGTCAGACAAAAAAGTGTAAAACAACTTACGTTTACCTAACCCTATTTCTTTCTAAATATTTCAGGTGTATATATAGTTATCGGATTTTTGAAACCGCCGACCGCTTTTAAAAAAACGATAAAACAGATACAGCAGATTATATGAAAAAGAAGGCATGGGTCAAACAAAAACATAAGCGGTCGAAAAATAAATTGTAATAAAAAATCGAAAAGAAAAAAAGTAAAGAAGAAAAATAAAAGAAAAAAAGTAAAAGAAAAAATAAAGAAAAGAAAAAATAAATTTAAGAAAAATGCTGTCTCCCGACTTCTTCGGCGCGTTGAAGAACGGTTCGAAGCGGCAATCCTGTCTCAGCGGCGATTTGTTTACAATTATCATATTCTGCCGTGACAGTAATAAGTTCGCCGTCGGTGAACCGGGCGATTTTAAACGGAATTTCGTAAGACTTGTTGTCGATTGAAACCGGTATTGAAACAATTTCGCGTTTGACAGACAATCTGTGTTTGGTCGGCATAACGCGAACGCCTAATGATCCGGTTTCCCGAATAATTTGCCGCGCCAATTTTTCAGAATCCCCGACTTTTGAAATGACTTTAATCATGTGAGCCGGGCGACCTTTTTTCATATAAATCGGAAAAACGGAAACATCCAATGCGCCGGCACTCATTAAATTTTCAACCAAATTCCCGAGAACTTCGCCTGTCACGTCATCCACATTTGTTTCCAAGACTTCGATTTGATCTTTTTGAAACGGCAGGCAGCCCGAATAATCAATCAGCGAAGCACGCAAAACATTCGGAGATTCTGTTTCAGCATCACCCGCGCCGTAACCGATGCAAACAGTTTTGCTTGTTTGAAGTTGCGCCGGCGCGGCAAAATGAGATAAAATCGCAGCGCCCGTCGGTGTCAACAATTCACGGCTGCCATCAGAATAAAAAGAAAGACCGCCGGATTTTAAGATTTCAAGCGTTGCCGGTGCCGGAACGGGAAGTTTGCCGTGGCAGCAATTCACAAAGCCGCCACCGACATTAACACCGGCACAGATGATTTCATTGTAAGCGGTTTCGGGGTTTTGTTTGAGATTATAAAAAGCGAGACACACGCCGACAACATCGGCAATCGCGTCGTCCTGACCGGTTTCATGAAAATGTAATTTATCAAGCGGTTTTCCGTGAACGACGGATTCGGCTTCTGCAATGATTTTAAAAACGGCAAGCGCGTTTTGTTCAACTTCTTTCGGCAAGCCTGCGCTTGAAACGATATCGCAGATTTCGGAAAAATGGCGCTCGTTGTTTGGTGAATTTTCGGAAATCGAAACATTTGTCGCGGCAATGCCGCCCTTGTTGACTTTTTCAACAGTCATTGAAACATTGGCAAGCGATTCAATATGTTTTTGAATAAAAGATGCTGGTGCTCCTAAATCAATCAGAGTTCCGAGAATCATATCGCCGGAAGCCCCCGAAAACGGCTCGAAATAAATCGCTTTCATTGATGTTCACCACCGCGTTTGCCGGCTCTTGCCGCTTGCATGCGGTTGGCAATTCTTGCTGCGTATGCGCCGGCAACAAATCCCGCATCAATGTTGACGACACTGATGACGGAACAGGATTGAAGCATAGACAAGAGAGCTGCTTCGCCGTTTGCACCCGCGCCGTATCCGGAAGAAACCGGAAGGCCGATGACAGGCGCATCAATAATTCCCGCAACAACTGTCGGGAGTGTCCCCTCACGTCCGGCGGCAACAACAATCGCATCAGGACGCGCTTCTTTTAATTTTTCCATTTCCAGAATAAGACGGTGATATCCGGCAACGCCGACATCATAAATTTCAATCGTTTTGCAGCCCATTTCTTCCGCTGTCATTTTGGCTTCTTCGGCAACTTTAATATCAACCGTTCCGGCAGAAATAATGGCAACCGTGCCGCCCGTCCTCGGCGGTTCGGGATACGCGTCAGAATGAACAACACAAATTGTTTGAGCGCGGCTTTTTTGGACATGATTCGGGAAAACCGCTTCCAATTTTTCCATTTGGGGTGCGGAAACGCGCGTCACCAAAACGCGGCCGACAGCGTCAACGTGCGCGCGGACAATCGCCGTCAAATCTTCATCCGTTTTGCCCTCAGCCAGCACCGCTTCCGGAACGCCGGTTCGCTTGCAGCGAAAAGTGTCAACACGCGCAACATCCGAAACGGATAAAAAACCCATTGCGCGAATGGATTCCTCAGCCTCTGTTAAATCGATTTCGCCGCGGCGGTATTGCTCCAATATTTTTTGAATATCCATTTTTAAGCCTCAAATATTGATATCAGCCTCATGAATTGAGTCTTTTTTTGACACCAAAATGTTTCGGAAATATAAATATTAGATACTATACCTGATGGTATGATAAAAATTCGCTCGGCCCCCCGCATTTTTATGCGACGGCGCACTTGAAACTTGAAAACAGTGCGCAACTGCTTTGATTTGCTCATGCTGTGTCGTATTATGCCGTGTTTGCCGTGTTGTGCCGTGTTGTGCCGCACTGTGCCGTGCTGCGCTCGTAAACGGGACAAAATTTAAAAAAATAAAAAATAAGTTCGCATTTTTCAAAAAAATAAAAAAGAATTATTTATAGAATAAATCAATCATGATATATTTCAGTAATATTTTCAAAATCAAAAAATAACTCACTGTGATTTTTGTTTCGTATTGTCAATATAAATTATGATAAATAGCGGCGTTTTTTCGTCCTATGGGAAGACTTTTAAAGAAGTGAGATTTTTTAATTTTGTAAATTAAATGTTTAACCGATTTGTTTCTGCAAGATTTCGGAGAAACGATTCAAATTTATCTGTATTTTTCTATTGTATAAATAAAACCGCAGAAAGAGGCTCAATAATTATGTTACCCGCAGAAGATCTCAAGCTTGTTGTTGAAAAATTAGGCCGTCAACCGAACGAATTGGAACAAAGCATTTTCTTGAACCTTTGGAGTGAACACTGCTCCTACCGTTCCAGTTGGCCGCTTTTGAAAAACTTTAAAACGACCGGCGAAAATGTCATTATCGGACCGGGCGATGACGCAGCCGTTGTTAAATTCGACGACGAATACGTCCTTTCCATCGCAATGGAAAGCCACAACCACCCTTCTTATATTGATCCTTACAGCGGCGCAGCCACCGGTGTCGGCGGCATTGTCCGTGACGTGATTTCGATGGGAACACCACCGGTTGCGGTTTTAGCTCCATTCTATCTCGGCCCGTTGGATTCCGAGAAAAACAGATGGATTTTTGATAACATTTTACAAGGCTCGGCCGACTACTCCGAAACAATTAAAGTGGCCGGAATCCGCGGTGAATCTTACTTCGATGAAAGATACAATGGCAACCCGCTCGTAAACGTTGTCTGTGTCGGCCTCGGCAAGAAAGAAAATATCATGACTTCAATTTCTAAAACCGCCGGCAACAGATTTGTCCTCTTCGGCTCAAAGACCGGCAGAGACGGCCTCGGCGGCGCAGCATTCGCATCTGCGGACATGTCAGAAGACGACTCTCCCGCCAGAGAAACAATTCCGTCCGGTAATGCCGAACTCGAAAAACGCGTCATTGATGCCACACTCGAAATTATTGAGAAAAAATTGGTTGAATCCTGCCGTGACCTCGGCGCATCCGGTCTTTCCGGCGCAAGCATCGAAATGGCTGAAAAAGGCGGCTTCGGCTTCCACTTAATTGCTGACAATGTGCCGCTGATGTTTGACAATTTAAACATTAACGAAATTATGCTTTCCGAAACTCAGGAAAGAATGCTGGCAGAAATAAAACCTGAAAACATGGGAACGGTCATGGAAATTATGAAAAAGCATGACGTTCCTGCCGCTGATGTCGGCTGCTTAACCGAAGGCGGCATTTTCAAAGTGGAATACAAAGGAAAAATCGAAGCCGAGCTCCCGGTCGACTTTGTCGTCAGCGGTGTTCCGAAAAGAGAAATGCCTTCCAAAGCACCCGAAGCCAGAAGCGAGGTGTTGATTTCCAAGAAACCCGAGCTTCCGGCCGACATGAAAGCTTGCGTTCTTACAATGCTTTCTTCTTACAACCTCGCCTCCCGCAAATCGGTTTGGGAGAAATACGCCAAAACAACGCTTCCTGCGGTCTGTGGTGAAAGCGGCGGCGATGCCGGCATTATTAAAGTGACCGACAAGAAAGGCGTTGCGATGACTTGCGGCTGTGAGCCTGCCGTCGGCCTTTTGGACCCGTACACCGGCGCGGTTATGACAGTGATTGAAAACGCGATGAATATCGCAGTCAAAGGTGCCACCGGCCTTTGTTTAGCGGACAACCTGAACTTCGGCAATCCGAATAAGCCTGAACAATATTGGTACCTCAAGCAGTCCGTCCTCGGTCTTTCCGATGCCGCTAAAAAACTGAATATCCCTGTCGTCGGCGGCAATGTTTCACTTTACAACGAAAGCGCTGAATTTGACACAGCCATTCTTCCGACGCCCGCAATCGGCGTTCTCGGCATTGTCAGCTTTGAAAAACCTGTCCCGTCCTCCTTCTTCAAAGAAACAGAGGAAACCGTTTTCCTGATCGGCACAACCCAAGCAGAACTCGGCGGCAGCGAATACTATCGTGTCGCAAACATGGAAAACGCAGGAAAAGTCCCGACAGTTCCCGAAAACTACGACAAGATCATTGAAGCCATTGCCAAAGCCTGTGCGACCGGTGATGTGACAAGCGCACACGACATTGCACGCGGCGGCCTTGCAAAAGCACTCGCTTCTATGCTCACCGATGTCGGCGCAGAAGTTGACTTAACAGCCCTCGGCATTGACCGTACTGACGACCTCTTGTTCTCCGAATCCCCGGCCAGAGCAATCCTCACCGTGAAATCAACCGACAAGATTGCCGACATCATGAAAGGAATCCCCTGCGTTGCAATCGGTAAAACCGTCAAAGGCGGCGACCTGAAGATTAAAACAGGAAACGAAGAACTCACATTCACGAAAGCCGAAATTGATGATGCTTCCGCATCCATCGAAAAAGCAATGAAAATCGGCTACAAATACGAATAATTTAGATTCCGTGCGAATCAGAAATAAGATATTGATTAATAGTTTCAATATCTTGTTTCCTTTTTTTCTTTTTCAAAATTAAAATCCGATTAACTTTGTTTTTCATTTTTCAAGAATTACGCATATATGCAATAACATAAAGAGAAGACGCTTTTTGGGAATTATTTAAACCCGACACGACCACCCGCTAATTTTCGTTTTCGATCTGAACGAAGTGAAGAGAGAAAACGGAAGTTTGCAAAAATTGCTCGCTTCGCTCACAATTTTTCATGAGCTGAGGGGAAGTGGTGTTTGCAGAAAATCGCTTACGCGATTTTCATCAGCTTCGCTGAAACCCCAAACAACCACCCGCTAATTTACGTTCCGAACTGAGCGAAGCGAAGAGAGGAACGGAAATTTGCGGATTCATACCCTGCCGATACAGCAAAAACAGAAAAACAACTTTTAAATTAATGCATTTTTTTGTTGCGCCTGTTTGCTACGTTTGTTTTGTTCCCGTGTGCTTTTTTGCTAATGCGATTCGTTTTGCTACATGCATCTGCTCTTTCTTAGCACACCCATTCGCTTGCGCGAACGGAACCACTGTCATCTGCCGTTTGCACTAGTTGTCTGCTGCTATCCGACACCGCACAGTCGCTACCCCCCACCGCGCGCGAACTGCTCCGCTTTTCAATAAATTAAACGAAAAAGGTATTGCGTTTTAAAATAAGAAATAAAGAAAGCAACCGCGTTTTTACAAAAAAGAAAAGAGAAAATGAAAAGAAGCGGGATTATTCAACATCCGCTTCCGCTAATTTTTCAATCAATCTCGGAATCACGACATCGGCCGCGCCTTCCACAAACTTAATGCTGCCGACAACCAAGTGGCCGCCGCCGTTCACACCGCTGCCGATGAGTTCTTCGCGGAGTTCTCGGACGATTTGCGGAATGTTCATTAAGACTTTTTTCGATCTGATGACCGCGAAATCGGGACCGAGCCCGAGCGTGATGACCGGCTTGTCGGGATATTTCTGATTGCACATGATATCGTGGATTTCGCCGGATGTTTTTCCGGGCGGCGGGAACGTGAATTTGTGAGCGAATTTTTCAACGTCAATTGTATTGAGAATCGCGCCGCTTTTGAGTTCCGTCATTTTGACATTCGGAAGACACACTTCAAGCTGATCTTTAATCATGCCTGCTGCCTGGTCGGTGAGCATGTCAATGAGGCGAAGATGCGTGTCGTGGTCGCGAAGGTCTAAGATGTCATCAACAATTCCGACACCGCTTCCGAATTTGAGCCAATATTGTTCATAATCTAAAGACAATGCCATCTTTTTGAGATGTTCAAGCGTGTATTTGTCGGAAACCATTTCGATGTACTGCGCGCACTCGGGTGACTCCGAGCGGTCGCCGACACCGGCAACGGCTGCCAGGTGAACGATTTCATCGCTGACTTCGGGGCGAATCATACGCGCCACTTCCGTACACAGCATACCGGCTGTGAGACCGAAATCGCCGCCGACATGATACGGATTGACGTGCGCAATCAAATATTCGTCTGCCGATTCGTGTGGGTGGTGGTGGTCAATGACAACGACATCCATACCGTACACCTGCGTGTGTTTATATGCCGGAACATCTTCGTCGGTTGATCCGTTGTCCACCATCACAATGAGCGGCATCGGCTGACCGAAGCGGATTTCATCTTCGACCGCATAGGAAACGTCTTTCACGACGTCCATCAATTCGTAAAAAGGCGCCTTTGAAGGCGATCTTCTATAAGCGCGGTGTTCGGCATCGGGACCGCCGGTTTCACGGATAAGCGGTAAAATGGCGCGCTCGATGGCAATCGCGGATGTAATGCCGTCAGCGTCAGCGTGATGGCGCAGAATAATCGGGCGTGAGCGCAAAATTGCTTTTCGGATTTCTTTAGCGGCCTGAAGCATGGCCGGTTTCAATTTTTCCAAAACATCACTTTCGACAAGGAACGGAATATCAGACGCTTTGGCGCGTTCGTCGATTGCGGCTTCAATCTTTTGAATCAAAGCGGCTGTTTCATCGGCCGGCAGCGGTTTCAAACTCATTAATTCAATTTGAATGGCACCGTCGCGAATATTGACTTCGCCGACAGCGGAAACGGCCATTCCGGCATCAATATCCGGATAAGAACGCTGACCGGCTGTTGAAAATCCGGCGCACGGGACAGATCCCGTATCATCGGAAATCGTAAAAATCGTCGGGCCGCCGGTTTGTTTCACTTGAAGAACTTCGCCCGCGAATTTGACGGTTTTGCCGTTGTCTTTTGCCGTCATGTTACCGACAGAGGTCAACGGGAATTCTTTTTCGACTTCGACGAGTTCATATTTGGCAGGTCTTTTCGGAACCAAATCCAATTTCACATCGCGGCCGGAGCGGTTGATGTTTTTAATTTGAATAATAATTTCATCGCCTTTGGTTAAAGAAGAGCAGGCACTGTCAAAGTTTTTCTCATGGAGAAGCCCTTTGATGCCGTCATTGAGTTTGACGAAAGCGCCGAGATTTTCAACAACGCCGTCAACGCAGCCGATGTAAAGCTTGCCGCTTGCCAAATCATTGTAGTCGCAGGAGTTGTCAAGCTTGTGAACGCAACCGGACGACAGACAAGCGTTGCAGATTTCTTCACCGTTGTCATTGAGATACGGAATTTGTTTCCCGCAGCGTGTGCAGTGGTAAATTTCACCTTTTCCGCGGCATTCTTCACATTTTTCTTTTTTCTCGTAAATGCCAGTTCCGCCGCAAGTGTCACAGACACCGCTCACGAAAGAATCAAGATTTTTGTCGGAAAGATCCATCAGATTAATGGATTTCGGCTTTCCCGTGCCGACAACGCCGCTGCATTTCGGGCACGGGCCGGTTTCTAAAATATTGAAACCCTGACCGTAACAGTTAGAACATTTTTCACTCATAATTTTTCACTTGGTGATAAAAAACGGATTTTAGAATATAAAGTATTGCAAAAGAATGTGAAACAAAAAAAAGGAAAACGGAAAGGAAAAAATGAAGAAGAGCAAAAGGAAGAAATGAAATAGATGAAAAGGATTGACATTTCTGATGATTGAAATAGCGCGCGCCGACCAAATCAACGAGATTGCCGAAATTTGGCTGACATCTAACATTCACGGGCAGGATTTTATTCCGGCCGAATATTGGAACCGGCATTTTAAATCGGTCAAAGAAATGCTGCCCGCCGCTGAAATTTACATTTATATCGATAACAATAAAATTGAGGGTTTTATCGGTATTATGGATGAGAAATACATCGCCGGCCTATTTGTTCTGCCGACACGGCAATCACATGGAATCGGGCGTCAGTTGATTGAAGAATGTCAAAAAAGATATCCGTTTTTGGAACTGGACGCTTATTCAAAAAACTCCCGTGCCGTTCACTTTTACTTAAAAAACGGATTTCAAATCATTTCCGAGAAAATTAATGACGAAACGAACGAACTTGAATATCGAATGGTTTGGAAAAAAGAGTGAGAAGAACATTATTTCTTTTGTTCTTCCAAAAGCTGTCGAATTGTTTTAACTTCGGAAATCAGCGCTGACATATCGTTTGAAGAGGCGGAAACCGTTTGTGAAGCGGAAGAAACGGTCGAATCTTCACCGCCCGTGACAGCGGTAACCGGCGGCACGCCGCGAACAAAATCCATAATGAAAGCGCGCAGCGGTTCTGCATCTTCCATTCCGATGATTGAAATTTCAGAACCGGCTTTGCCGCCCGAATTTCCGGCGGTTTGAATTTGAAGATTGGAAATCTTAAAAATTCTCATTACCGGACCTTGAGAAATATCAACATTTGTAATTCTGTTGTACGGAACGATGCCGGTTTTTCTGAACCAGACGCCGCGCCTCCATGTCATTTCAGTGTCATTTAAGTGGTAGACAATGGATTTGTAGTAGAGCCGGACCCAAACGAGAACGAAAGCGACAACAAGAAGCAAAATGATGACAAAAACAGTTATTGCCACGCTCGTGGTGACGTAACTTGTAAAAATTGTCGCGGCTGGAAAAATAAGCCAGCCAAATGTAAAAACATAAAGCACAGCTGTAACGGCAATTGTGTAAATCGCTAAATACGGTTTGTATTGAGGCGACGGTTTAAAATCTTCTTTGAAAGGAATCATATTCATCAACCAGCAATAGATGTCGGTATAATAAGTAGATTTCTAATGAGCCTCATCTTACTTTTTCCACCAAATATGCGCGTACAATCCGTCTTCGGGCAAAACAAGTCCTTTCCCTGAAACTTCTGTCATCTGTTCTTTCAAATAATCTTCAACCAATCGAATCTGCCAATCTTCTGTTGCTGCCAATCTGTCAACATATTCATCAAGCGCTTCTTCAAATGATTCATAATAATGAGAATCTTTCAGCGGCAACACTTCCAAACTCGCATAAATGCCGGTCTGATACAAAGCGTTCCAAACCAAATCGGCAAGCGGGCGACCGTAATAATCTTCGCCGTGGAGTTTTGTCCAAAGCGCTTCACTGATTCTGCCCCACGGCGGATCTGTCAGGAACCAAAAAATATGAACTTCTTTTCGGGCAACATCATTCATTTTCAAAAGCGCGTCTTTCAAATCGGGAACGGACATCGCAAAAGAAGAAACAACATAATCGAATTGACCGATTTCATCGGGAGAAACATCCTCCCAAACTTTCGGAATGATTGAAATGTCAGCGTCAACGCCTTTTACTTTTTTGTATTCCGCAAGTGCCGCGTGCATCGGCGGCGCAGGCTCAACGACAGTCACGTTGCAGCCGGCAGCGGCCAGCGGCACGGCAAGCGTTCCGGGTCCGGCACCGATGTCAAGAACGGTTGAGCCGGGCGGAAACGGCAGGCAGTTGAGCTGATCTTTGACACGCTCGACATTTCCCTGAAGCAGATTTTGAAGCATCTGATCTGTATTTTTTTGAACGGAAAAACGTTGAGCGCCTGTTTGAAAATTCGTCATTTTCTTTTGTTTGGAAAAATGTTCATTCCATTCGTGATTTGCGTTGTTCATATTTTCAAAAAGACATTCGTTGTTTAATACATTTTTGATGATTTGTAACAACTTTGAAATGGAATGCACTCACATTGATAATTGTCGATATAGACAAGTATAAATATCAAAAAAGAATTGAATAAATTAACACATAGACAAATATCAATATGATTTGAAAGGAGAAACAAATTTTGATAGAACAATATCTGCCGCTGATTGAAGAAACGTTGAAATCGTTTATCACATTAGGACTTGAATTATCGATATTATTTTTTGCGATCAGCGGACTTGTCGGTTTGGTTCAGCAATATGTTCCCGAATCAAAAATTAAATCCGTTTTGGGCGGAAAATACGGAACGGGATATATTTTCGCGGTTCTTCTCGGAATGCTGACACCGTTTTGCAGCTGTTCCACAATTCCGGTGCTGCGCGGTTTGATAAAAGCGAAAGCCGGATTCGGCCCGACGCTTACATTTTTATTCACATCCCCTCTTTTGAATCCCGTTGTTGTCGGCCTGTTTATTGCGACATTCGGTTTGAGAGTAACAGTCACTTATGTTTGTATTGCCATCGTTATTGCCATTGTTTCCGGATTCATTTTAAGCAAATTCGGTTTTGAAAAGTATATCATTCCGGAAAATGAAGACGTCCCCGTCAAATGTTGTGATTCGCCGGCCGGGAAAAAGCCGATTACTTTGACAACGGTAAAAACCTGTTGCCCCTCCCCCGAACCGATTGTGATTGATAAAAAACCGACTTTTTGGATGAATGTCAAAACGGCATTTAAAGGAGCGGCAAAACAATTCAAGAATTTATTCCCGTATTTATTGCTCGGTGTTGCGATCGGCTCCGTTATTCACGGTTTTGTGCCGGGAGATTTCATTGCGAAATACGCCGGCGACGATAACCTGCTCGCCATTCCGATTGCGGCAGTCATCGGTATTCCGTTGTATCTGCGTGTTGAAACTTTAATTCCGCTCAGCGCCGCTTTGGTTTCAAAAGGAATGAGTCTCGGGGCTGTCATGGCATTAATTATCGGCGGTGCCGGCGCCAGTCTGACAGAAGTGATTCTTTTGAAATCAATGTTTAAAACACCGATGATAATTGCGTTTTTGACGGTTGTTCTCGGGATGGCCGTTTTTGCGGGTTATTTCTTCCAACTCGTGTTTTAAAAAAGACAAATCTGAAAACAGAATATTAAAAAAAATAACAAAATGATAAACACGGATAGAACAATTATCAATTAATTAAAAAATTAAAAATTAAAATGAAAAAATTAAAAATTAAACAAAAATAAAAACAAAAATAAAAGGAGATAAAAATGACATATTCAACCGCCGAATACGCGTTATTGTTCAAGGCGCTCTCGGATGAAACACGTTTGAGAATTATCAAAATGATTTCGGGAACCGAACTTTGCGCTTGCAATCTGCTGGAAGAATTCAACATCACGCAGCCGACGCTTTCGTATCACATGAAAATTTTAACGGACTGCGGATTGGCGGTTGCCAGAAAAGACGGGTCTTGGATGCGTTATACATTGAACGATGAGAAAGTCGCCGAAATGGCGGCTTTTTTGGCAGACGCCGTTTCAATTCCCGAAAAGGAAGAGAAATGCGGCTGTTGCTGACATAAATATTGAAATAAAATAAATAGAGGGCGAATTGGTTTGTTAAGAGGTGTGTGCTGTGGGAATTGAAAACAATGTGGGAATTGAAAATAGTGTAAAAGAAAAGAAAGAAAAAGCCGGTATCGGTTTTTTTGAAAAGTACTTGACGGTTTGGGTTTTGGCGTGTATGGCTGTCGGCATTCTTGTCGGCAAATTTCTGCCGGCAATTCCCGATACGCTCAATCGGTTTGAGATTGCAAATGTTTCCATTCCGATTGCGATTCTGATTTGGATTATGATTTATCCGATGATGCTGAAAGTGGATTTTCAAAGCATCAAAAATGTCGGCAAAAATCCGAAAGGATTGTTTTTGACATGGGTCGTGAATTGGTTGATTAAGCCGTTTACAATGTTTGCAATCGCCGCTTTCTTTTTTTATGTTGTCTTTAAAGCGCTCATTCCGCCGGAATTGGCAAAAGATTATTTGGCAGGCGCGGTTCTGCTCGGCGCAGCACCGTGTACAGCAATGGTTTTTGTCTGGAGCCATTTGGTGAAAGGAAATCCGGCTTACACGGTTGTTCAGGTCGCGACAAACGACATTATTATTTTGATTGCGTTTGCGCCGATTGTGGCATTTCTGCTCGGCATCAGCGATATTTTCGTGCCGATGGACACGCTGATTTTATCGGTTGTTCTGTTTGTCGTCATTCCGTTGGCGGCGGGGATTTTAACAAGAATGTATGTTCTTAAAAAGAAAGGATCGGATTATTTCCAAAATGTCTTTTTGAAAAAGTTTGACCACATCACAATTGTCGGTCTTCTTTTGACGTTGGTTATTATTTTCGCATTTCAGAGCGAAGTGATTTTGGCAAATCCGCTGCATATTGTATTAATTGCAATTCCGCTGACGATTCAAACATTTTTGATTTTTGCCGTTTCTTACGGCGGCGGAAAACTTTTGAAACTGCCCCATGACATCGCCGCGCCGGCCGCGATGATTGGCGCGTCCAACTTCTTTGAATTGGCAATCGCTGTCGCAATCGCGTTGTTTGGAACAACATCGCCTGTTGCGCTGGCAACGACGGTCGGCATTTTAACGGAGGTCCCGGTCATGCTACTGCTTGTGAAAATCGCGAATCGGACAAAGGATTGGTTTGGAGAAAAAAATAAGAAAGTTAATGAAAATAACTAAAAATTAATGAAAAAAACAATGATGGGACTCATGAAACGGTTTAATCAAAATCAACCGTTCCCTCAATGCCGTCTAAAATTCCCGGCACCAATTCCAAAATCATAACATTTTCGTCGGGAATGTTTTGTTTATTTTTAATATTAAATTCGGCGGCGGAAACAAAGCCGAATCTTTCATAATATTGCGGGTCGCCGACAAGAATGACAGCGGCGTAACCTTCGGCTTTGGCGCGCTTTAAGCTGTCCCGAACCAAATCGGAACCGATGCCTTTGTTGCGGTAATCAATATGAATGGCCAGCGGCGCGAGAAGAAGAATTTCAAACGTGTTTTTCGGCATGGAAGCAACGCCGTGAATGCCGAATTTTGTCAGCATGATGTGGCCAATGAGTTTATCGCCGGGTTCATCGCCTGCATTTTCATCACCTGCATTTTCATAAACAGTGTCATCAATCATGACAAGAGCCAATTCCGGAATATAATTGCCGCTGCTTCTTAATTTATTGATAAAATCTTGTTCAGAACCGTCAGATCTTTTTGCGGTTTGAAAAGCTGTTTTGACAAAATCATAGATTTGCGGGAAATCCGTTTCGGTTTCTTGTCTGATAATCATAAGTTGAAAAGGTTTCCGTGGTATATATTATTTGAGAATTAGAAAAATGGCAAAGGTGATAAACAAAAATCGTCTAATGAATATGGGAATGGAAATAAAGCCAATAAATAAAATTTAAAAAGGTAAAAAAATGATTCACATCGTCAAAGAATATGAACGCGTCGTCATCTTCAGATTGGGAAGATTAAACGGAGTCAAAGGACCCGGACTTTTTTTCACGACGCCTTTTTTAGACAGAACTGAAAAAATAGATATGAGAACAGTAACGATTGACGTTCCGAAACAGGATATTATTACAAAGGATAACGTCACGATTACGGTTGACGCAATTGTTTATTACAAAGTGATTGATCCTGAAATGGCAATTACAGAAGTTGAAGATTACAAATACGCAACGGCCATGCTCGCTCAAACGACCTTACGCGATGTTTTGGGTCAAATGGAATTGGACGAAGTTTTAACACAGCGCGAAAAAGTCAACACGGATTTGCAAAGGCTTTTGGACAGAGACACCGACCCGTGGGGTATTCGCGTTACATCCGTTACCATTCGCGATGTCAGCTTACCCGATTCCATGCTGCGTGCCATTGCCAAGCAAGCCGAAGCCGAAAGAGAGAAGCGTTCCAGAATTATTTTAGCAGAAGGCGAACATATATCGGCAACAAAAATGCGTGATGCTGCCGCTTTGTATGATGAGATTCCGGTTGCAATCCGCCTCAGAGAACTGCAAACACTTTCTGAAATTGCGCGTGAGAAAAATATGATTGTCGTTACAAACACAACCGACACCGGCGATATGATTGCAATGGCAAACGCAACAGCGGCAAGAAAACAAAACCGATAACGTGCCAGACGATAAAATAAAAGATATGAGATGAAAAATCATTTCATATCAATTTCATATTATTTCATAAAACATAATTGAATAGAGCATCCGCTCTTTCTTTTTTAAAAACGAAAAATAAAAGAAATAATGATAAAACGTGGGGCCGGTGAGATTTGAACTCACAACCGACGGGTCTCTCCGAATTGCCGATTTAAACGGCACTCTTACAAACGCACTTCAGCGCTCCAACGGTTCCTCATCGCATCTTCCCGTCGGAAGTTGCTCGGTTGACCCGTTGCTCATCATATATCCGCTGGAGCCCATCGCCCTACCAGGTTAGGCCACAGCCCCTCGACTGTTTTATCATAAATTCTGCCGCCAAAGCAAGCAGGAAACATAATAGGAAATTCAAAAGTAATAAAGGTTTTGAATCTGCGACTGCCATAAACAGAATAATTAAATATAGCCTTAACGGTCATAACAAGTGAAATCGAGTGGTTTTGAAAAAAATAATTCAAAATACGAGGAAAAATTATGGCATTCTGGGAAACATTTACTTGGATCGACTGGATTTTAGTCCTTTTGATCGCCCTTTTCCTGATCATGATCATCAGAAACGTTTACAAACTGATGAAAAGAAGAAACGAATATATGTCGCTTAAAGAAGCGCAAGAGCAATACGCTCAAGAACATAATGAACGCGTTCAATCCAAAGCGCACGCGGTTGACGCGGAATTTGAAGACGAAGATGACGAATAATTCTTCATAAATTTTTATTCTTTTTTATTAATTTAACTCGAAAACGAATTGCTGTTTTGATTTTAGAAAATATCATTTATAAAAATGACAGATTACGGCAAGATTTATAAACACCCTGATTTTACATTAAACATGGTGAGCTCAATGCTTATTGTCAATGCAGTAATCAAAATCAAACCCGGAACGGAAAAGGAATTCCTTGAGAAAGTTCAACCGCTTTTAAAAGCGAGCAGAAACGATGAAGGATGTATCAGCTACGGCCTTTACAAAAGCGCTGAAGAAGAAAACTCATTCATGATGATTGAACAGTGGACAAGTCCGGAAATGCTGGACAAACACACCAAAGAGCCGCATTTTATTAAATTCGGCGAAGACGCGGGACCGCTGATGGCAGCACCGCTTGACATTCAAACTTATCCTGTCGCAGAGTAACAAAAGTGAAGTGCGCAGAATAAAACACTAAATAAAGAATATTTAAAAAACAGTATTGTGAAACACCAATACAAAATTGAAATCGAAAACACTATTAGTAGCAAAAAACGAAAAAAAATAGGCGAGCCGGATTTCTCCGGTTCCGCCTTTTTTTAATTAATTTTGATCTTTTTAATTTTAAATTACGCTTCTTGGATTTTATCTTTGAATCGGGTGTAAGACCAAAGCTGATAAATCAGCACGATCGGCACGAAAATCAAAGCCGCGTAGAACATCAGCGTAAGCGTCAATTCACTTGAAGCCGCCGCGAAAATGCTGACACCGAATTCCGGATTAATTGTCGACTTTAAAATGTACGGGTAAAGCGACACGCATCCCGTTGCTGCGCCGAAGAAAATCGTGCCGAGGTTTGCAACGAATGCAAAAAGCGGCTTATCGGATTTCTTAACCGCCAAAGCGATACAGGTCAAAGCGAAGATAACCGCAATCAACGGAACCGCGTAAAGAATCGGATACACGTTGTAGTTGGCGGCAAATCCGTCTGTGTTGAAGAGCGCGATGATGTAAATCAAAGCAACCACTGCAACGCCGATTGATGTTTTCTTGCCGAAGCCGTTGCATCTTTCCGAAATCTCGCCAGTTGTTTTGTGCGCGACCCAGAAAGCTCCGGAGGTCAAGAAGAACAAAACAAACAGCAACGCGCCGAGCAAAGCATGAACGCCGAAGAGTCCGAGAAGTGTGCCTTCGTAGACGTAGCCCGCATTAATCACCATTCCTCTGAAGAAGTTGGTGAACGCGACACCCAAAACGACTGTGATGAGCAAACTGCCGAGTGCCCAGCCGTAGCGGAACACCTGCTGAAGTTTTGCGTTGTCGTCGTGGTAAATCAGCTCAATGCAGATGCCGCGCAAAATGATTGCGACCAGCAAAAGCATCATCGGAATATAAAGCCATGTGAACATCTTAGAGAAGATGAGCGGGAAAGCCGCGAACGTGCCGCCGGCTGCCAAAATCAGCCAAACCTGATTGCCGCCCCAGAACGGGCCGACGGATTTAGCTGTTTGAAGCGTTTGAGCCATGTTTTTCGGCAAAAAGGCCGCCAGCATTCCTGCACCGAGCGGGAATGAATCAGCGACCAAATAGATTGCCCAAATAACACACCAAAGAACAAACCAAATGTTAATGAGAAGTTCATAATCAAGCATGTTCCTTCACCTCCGGTCCTGCTCTGATTGCTCTGACCATCAAGTAGAGGAAGAGGAAGAACAAAAGCAGGTAGAAGAGTACTAAGAGTCCCATCGAGAAGATGATTTGAACCGCCGGAACAGCGGAAATCGCTTCTCCTGTTCTGTAAAGACCGTACACAATCCATGGCTGGCGGCCGACTTCGGCGACTGCCCACCCGAATGCGATTGCAAGGTACGGAAGCGGAATGCTGTAAAGCATGAGTTTCATGTATTTATTGGACTTGGAAGACTCCAATGTCGGATCTTTGCGAATCAAATAAAGACCGGCCAAAGCTTCCAATATGAAGATGATTCCCAAAATCACCATGATTCTGAAACTGAAGAATGTAATTGCAACCGGCGGCCGGTCTTCTTCGGCAATGTCATTAAGTCCGGTTACCTCACCGTGCGGATCTCCCGTTAACAAGAAGCTGCCCACATACGGAATGCCGATTGCCTGAACAATGTTGCCGGAGTTTGACGGAATCTGAATCAGATACATCGGCTTATCGGATCCGCTTTCCCAAACAGACTCCATTGCTGCGGCTTTGACCGGTTGGACTTCGCCGACATAGTGGCCGTAAAACATTCCGAGACACGGCAAAAGGATTGCTGAAATAATCAAAACGTAAACGCCGAGCTTCATAGATGAGCGGAAGATGTCTACGTTTGATTTTTTGAGCAGGAAGTAACCGCTGACTGCGACCATGAAAAGGGCGGACAGCAAGTAAGCTGCGATGAGCGTGTGAATCAGCATGTACCACAAATACGGGTTTGTCAGAACCGCGCCAAAATCGGAAAGAAGGATTTTGGAACCGTCTGCCGCCATTTCATACCCGACGGGGTTTTGCATGAATGCGTTTGCCGTAATAATCCAAATGGCTGAAATCATGGTACCGACAGAGACCAGAATCATTGAAACCGCTTTAAGAGCGGGTTTTTTGTGGCTGGTAAAGAGCCAAATACCAAAGAATGTAGCTTCCAAGAAGAAAGCGATGAGCGCTTCAAGAGCGAGCGGAGAGGCGAACACGTCACCCATGAATTCGGCGTAAGCGCCCCAATTTGTTCCGAACTGGAACGTCATGGCAAAGCCGGTTACGATACCGAATGCGAAATTGATTTTGAAGAGGTTGCCCCAAAATTGAGCCAACTTTTTCCATTTTTCTTGTTGTGTTTTCCAATATTTGACTTCAAAGCCTGCAACCATCGCGCCAAGACCAATGGTCAACGGAACGAAAATAAAGTGGAAGAAGACAGTGATTGCGAATTGAAGCCGACTTAATAAGACGATATCTTCTATCATAAATGTCACCCTGTTTCAATCATAAACAGCCAATACAAACAATTTTCAATTTACTGAAGTCGAAATTGTATGAATTAAATATATATTCTGAAAAAATATATATCAATTAATATTATGCAGTATACATATTTATATTTGTTTTCGACTTTCGTAAATCATTCCAGCTTAAGAATTTCACATAAATTAGAAATTCTTGCTTAATAGTAATTATTATTGATATATAAATATCTAATCCTTTGATAAAATTAAAAAAGAGAAGACTGAAAAAAGATAAAATTTTGAGAAGTGAATGTCAAAAATTAATAAATTATCTAATAAAATTATCAAAAAAAATAGAATAATAATTCTAAAAAAATTAAAATCATTGGATTAAACATTAATTTTAAATAGTAATTATTCCTATTATCTATTGTAAATTCAGTCCTGAATTTCAACGGCGTCCGGAAAAAAACGATTAAACGGATAATCTCCACATTTAAAAACGAATATTAAAAAAACGAATAGTATTAGAACCCAACCCCAAAAATTCATTCTAAAACGAACCAACCGTGAATATCCAAAGCATTCCGGATGCTTTTTTTAATAATTCAACTTTTTTAAACAAATAATTTAAGATTAAATTTATATTTAACTCTGTATTAAATAAATATGAAATCATCATATTGATGACTCGGAGGAAAAACACATGGATTTTACGTCTTTATTTAAAGCTCCCGAAACAGAAGGGAAAGAAAAACACGTCCCGGTAATTGAACGCGGAAACGGTCACAACGGCACCCACGACAATGTCGTTATTGTGACAGTCGGAAAAGAAACACCGCATCCGAACACGCTTGAACATCACATCGTTTGGATTGAACTCTATGGCATCAAAAAAGAAAACGATCAGGTTGTTTATATCGGCCGCGCTGATTTCGCGCCGACAGTTACCGAACCGGTCGCAACTTTCAAAACACTTGATTTAAAACAATTCAAAGCACTCGGCGCCGTTTCATACTGTAATCTTCACGGTGTCTGGAAGAATACTTTGGAACTCTGATTCCGCCGTGTTTGGAAAACACATTGGACCTTTAATTCACTGTGTTTGGAAATGAATACATAAATCTTAAATTTACTTTTCGATTTTAAATCTGCGGATTTAAAATCATCTTACACTTTTTTTGCCCACATATAATTTTTATAATAATTAGAAGATAATTAATATATTGACACCGCGCTGACCGCTGTGCCGATAAGGAGTTATCGAAATGACAAAAAAAATAAAAATTATAAAAAACGGTCCTTACGAGGTCAGCCCTGAGATTCCGCTGGTGCAGTCCGTTATTGTTGTTGATAATGACGGAACATCAATGAGCTGGAAAACGGGGAAGAAATATCCGGACCAAACCGAACCGTATTATCTTTGCCGTTGCGGGCGTTCTGACAATAAACCGTATTGCGACGGCGCGCATGAAAAACCGGCAGGACTTATGAAAAAAACATTTGACGGCACGGAAGTCGCAACGCATGAAAGCGATGAGAAAAACACGCGCATTTATGAAGGACCCGAACTGACTTTGATTGATGAAGAAAGCTTATGCGCTTCGTTGCGTTTCTGTGACCGCGGCCCGCGTATTTGGGATGCGGTTCTTCATTCCGACAGAGATTATTTGAAACAGATGGCAATCGAAGAATCATGTGATTGCGCCTCGGGCCGATTGACAGTTGTTGACAAAGAGGGAAATGTTTACGAACCGAAATCGGATCAGGAAATCGGATTGGTGCAGGACACAGCGTTGCAAATCAAAGGTCCGCTTTGGGTGAAAGGCGGCATCCCGGTCGAAGGCGCTGACGGGAAGCAATATAAGATCAGGAACCGCATGACACTTTGCCGCTGCGGGGAATCGAAAAATATGCCGTTTTGCGACACGTCACACAGAAGAAGCAAAAACATGTACGGACTTGACAAATAAGAACGGGTTTACCGTTTTATTTTCTTTTATATTTTTCATTTCATTTTCGTTTTCCCTTTCATTTTCGTTTTCATTTTCTCTTTCATTTATTTCATTTTTTCATTCTCTTTTTTATAATTTATTTTTCATTTCTCTTTTTAAAAATTATTTTCATTCATCTTTTTCTTTCTTTTTGAGTTATATTCACTGAAAACGTAAACCATCAAAAATAAATAAAGAGCGGATTATAACAATCGTATTTACCGTAAATATGAATGTATATGGATGACTGTATTCGATTGATTGCGTCATTCTTTTCGAGGAATTTTTATGAAAGTTACGATGGACATTGAATTAAGAGATGAGCCCGGGCAGCTCATCCTGGCGCTTGAGCCTGTTTCGCGCAACAAAGCGAACCTGATATCTGTCTTCCACTACCACAAGACAAATAATGCAACAAAAACAGGCAGCGGCAAAGTTCAAGTCCAGCTTGTGCTTGATGCCAAAAGCCCGGTGATTGCTAAAATAAAAGACGACATGGAAAAAACCGGCATTCGCGTTCTTCGAATCGGCGAAGAAAAATACAGAGAAACGATTACAGTGATTATGATCGGACATGTCGTAAACACGGATATTCGGGATACAATCAGCCGAATTGATGAAACAGGTATTGCCGAAGTGACAGATATGTCGCTCTCCATGCCGGAAATTGATGAACCGACTTCCGCCGCGATTACAATTAACGCTGTCGGAAAAGATGAACTGAAAAAAGTGGTTGCGCTTTTAAAGGAAATTACGAAAGAAAAGGACCTTCTTTTAGTGCTGCCGATTGAACTGGAGTGATGAAAATGAAAACAGTAAAAGCATCAATTATCGGATTCGGATCGATCGGTCAAGGCGTTGCACGCGTTCTTTTAATGAAAAAAGAAGATTTGAAAAAGGAAGGCATTGAAATTAAAGTCGTTGCAATTACGGATTCCAAAGGCGCTGTGATTGATGAAAACGGATTGGATTTGGAGAAATGTTTGGCTGTTAAGGCTGAAAAGGGAACGATTGCCGAAAAAGCGATGACGGGAATTGATGTCGTTAATCAGGTGGAACATGATTTGGTGATTGAAGTTTCCCCGACAGATGTCATTACGGGCGGCGCAGGTCTTTTGAATATGCAAGCGGCTTTTGAAAACGGCAGAAGTGTCGTGACATCGAATAAAGGGCCGCTGACTTTAAAGTTTAAAGAATTGAACGAAACGGCTGAAAAGAACGGATGCGCTTTCCGCTACGAAGCAACTGTCGGCGGCGCGATGCCGATCATCAATTTGACAAAAGAAGTGATGGCAGGCAACGAAATCAGCAGTATCAAAGGCATTTTTAACGGCACCTGCAATTACATTTTAACAAGAATGCTGGAAGAAAAATCCACATATTCTGAAATATTAACCGAAGCGGTCGACTTGGGAATTGCCGAGACCGATCCGACATACGATGTTGAAGGAATCGATACCGCCGGAAAAGTTGTGATTTTGGCAAACGCGGTTTTCGGGATGAACAAGACAATTAATGATGTTGACCGAACCGGCATTACTCAAATTACATATGAAGCACTTGAAATGAGCGCCAAGAACGGCAAAACGATTAAACTCATCGGCGAGGTCAGAAAAGACGGCACTTTAACGGTGTCGCCGAGACTTGTTCCGATCGGACACCCGCTTTCTGTCAGCGGCACGTTGAATGTCGCGTCAATTCAAACAGATTTGGCCGGCGAAATTACGGTGACGGGAAAAGGCGCGGGTTCCATTGAAACCGCCAGCGCGATATTGAGTGACATCATTTCCATTTACAAACAGGACTGAGCGAATAACATGACGCAGTTTTCAGAATTCACCGACATTTGCATTAAAGTCGAAAGCATTCCGGGCTCATTGGAGATGACGGATGTTTTCGCCGATTTTTTAAAAAATGTGGATGATGATGAGCTGGCGGTTTCATGTTATATGATTATGGGCGAAATTTTCCCCGCCTGGACCGGCAAAAAGCTCGGGCTCGGCCCGAATCTTCTTTATTCGGCACTTTCAAAGGCGGCCGGGATATCCCTTGATAAAATCAAAGCGCTTCTTCGCGAAACGGGAGATGTCGGCGAAACAACGTATCGGGCACTTTGTGATGATAAAAAAAGCCAATCGACTTTTTCAAGCTTTTTTGTAGCGGAAGATGATGAGAACGAAGAAGGAAACGGCAGTGCTTGCGGAACGAAAGGACGGTTGTCGATTCGTGAAGTTTATGACCGCCTCAAAGAAATTGCCGACGCTTCCGGCAAAGGCGCGCAATCTCAGAAAATAAAAAGTCTTCAATTTCTGTTTGCCGAGTCTTCGCCTGTTGAAGCCAAATATATTTCAAGAATCGCGCTTGAAGAGTTGCGTATCGGAATCGGTGAAGGAATTGTCAGAGACTCCATCGCCAAAGCGTTTGATGTTCCCGTGAATCAGGTTGAATTCGCATTCATGGTGACCAATGATTTGGGCGAAGTTGCCGCAGCCTCGAAGCGGGGCGGCGCTGACGCGTTGTCTCACCAGAATATTCAGGTCAACCGTCCGGTCAAAATGATGCTGGCGCAAGTGACAACGAGCATTGAAGCGGCTTTTGCCGAATTGGATGAAGCGGCGGTTGAATGGAAATTCGACGGCGCGCGTCTTCAAATTCACAAAAACGGTGATGAAATCGAATTATTCACGCGCCGATTGGAAAATGTGACAAATTCCCTCCCCGATGTCGTAAAAGCAGTGTCTTCCGCGGTGACTGCGGAAAATGCCGTTTTGGACGGTGAAGCTGTCGCGATTGACGAGAACGGAAACCCGCGCCCGTTCCAGGACATTTTACGCCGTTTCAGACGAAAATATGATGTTGAAACAACGTCAAGAGACATCCCGATTCATGTGAATTTATTTGATTTGCTTTATGCGGACGGTGTCAGCTATATTGAAAAACCGCTGACGGAACGAAGACAAAGACTCTCGGATATTGTCAAAACGGATGCAAAAGGCATCAGCGTTGATGAATTACAAATTACAAAAGATCCCGAAGTCGCGGCTGACATTTATCAAGCGGCATTGGCCGCCGGCCACGAAGGAATTATGATTAAAAACCCGACTTCGCCGTATTCGCCGGGAAAGCGCGGCAAAAATTGGCTGAAGAAAAAACCGGTAATGGACACGCTCGATTTGGTTGTTATCGGCGGCGAATGGGGTTCCGGGAAACGCAAAAACAAAATCGGATCCTACGTTTTAGCCTGCTTTGACAACATTAAAAATGTGTATTTGGAAATCGGACGCGTCGGAACCGGCCTCAGCGACGAGCTTTTGGACACTCTGACGGAACAGTTCGCCGACCTGATTGAAGCCGAAGACGGCGTGACGCTGAAAATAAAACCGGAAGTTGTTTTTGAAATCGCTTTTGAAGAAATCCAAAAAAGCCCGAATTATCCCGCAGGATACGCACTCCGTTTCCCGAGACTTGTTCGTGTTCGCGATGATAAAACAATTGAAGAAATCGATACGATTGAAAAAATTGATCGGATGTATCAAGGACAGAAGGAATGAACGCGGTCCGTTTGCGCAAGCGAACGGGTGTGATAAGAAGGCGCAGATGCACACAGCAGAAAAATGCCCCCCTTGCGCGCGCGACGCTGCATGATCTTAAACACGTATTGTAACTTGCCGCGTAATAAAATTATTGAAATTGATAAAAACGAAATCTCATTTTTCTAAATCTTCTTTCGAATATCGAATCAACGGTTTTGACAAATGCCGTCTCGCCGACGGCGGCACTTCATAATATCTCGGACGGATTTTTCGGGGGATATGAATTTCAATTTTGGAATCCGCTTTTGTTTTACATTTTTTGCAACGGAATCCTTGTCCGATTCCGGCCGATTCCATGCGCTTGCCGCAATTGAAACAAATCGGATTATCAAGTTTGAAATCATCGGCGAGTTCCAGGATTTTAATTTTTTCAAGATTCAGCGTTTCATTTTTGAAACTGCCGTAAACACGGATTTCGTCACCCGGAATCAGTTCCCGAATAATATGACGGAAATTTCCGGTCGGCTCGTAGGCGGCACATTCTAAAAGCGTACCGTTTGAATCTTTCAATTTAAAAATATCGTGACCGCCTTCAATTGTTTCAGCTTTTGAATCAACAGTCCCTTCCAGAATATAGGAATGAAGCGGCTGCATTTCTGAAACAGAATGAATTGAATTAATTGAATTAATTGGATTTGTTGGATTGATTGAAATCAGATGAGCATCAGTTCCCTGATTGGTTTGAAAAATTTGAAACCGTTCAACTTCTTCTGAAACAACAAACTCAGCCGCCGTTTTTACCGCGTTAGCGGAATTGCCTCGAATGCCGAATAAAACAGGGTCATTGCCGCCCGGGACACAAACCGGAAACGGTTTTGTCTTTTTATCGTAATCAATCGTATCCCATGTTTCAGGCGTTGTTTTTTGATCGACGGAAATCAGGCTTTCGGGATCAACAAAACGCTCAGGCCCGCCGTTGCTGCCCCAATTTTTCGGCAGGCGGTAAGCCAAATATTCGTAAGTGGATTCCCATCCGGGATTGAGCATTGCGCCGCAAACGGCAAGCGCTCCAATCAAACCGCGGCCGTTTTTCAATGAAAAATGAAAAACGGAATCCGGAAATTCGGATTCAAATTGATTTAAGATCGCGGCCGCTTCTTCAATTTCAATAACATCGGTGACCGCCTTTTTGAAAAAGTCGTAAAGCAGCAGGCGCAAAGATTCCGATTCACACGCGCCGTCAAAAATAAAAACCGCGCCGGGATTTGTTTTTTCACAAGATAAATCAGAATATTCATTGATTTTTTCAGTAACAAAAGAAATCAAATCCCTTTTTGTTTCCGGATTTTCATCAAACATCGAAAAATGAATCCCGAGAGCCGCGTTGCCGCGTGTTTTGTAAGGAATTGTCGGGTTCAGGCGAACAAGATAAGGAAAGCCGTTGACGACCCCGAAAGCCTTCAGCTCCTCCGCCAAAAGCGCCGCCAAATAAGTCGTACACATACCCTCATTTGAATCCGTATCGTCAATTCCAATCAGCATCAGATGTCAAAAAGAACGGCAAATTATTTTTAGATTCTTATGAGCAAAATAGACTGAAAAAAGAAAGACCGAAAAGGAAGGATTGAAAAGGAAGAATTGAAAAAGAAGGACAGAAAGGGATGGAAAATAAATGAAAAAACAAAGCAACCGCCTCCAACGACGCGTTTCACGAGCGTCAGCGAGTGAAAGAAGGAGTTGGAGATTCTTCTCCTGCGATCAATAAAAACATAAGCAGAGAAGATGTAAATTGGAGATGTTCAGCCATTAAAAATGGTTTCATTAACGGAGGGGAGCAATCCGCAATTTTCAATTTCATTCGCTCCGCTCATGAAATTTCAATTGCGGTCGTATTTGAACTTTTCTTCAAATTAAAACAAAAACAAACATCGAATTTGATAATATTTCGATAAACCCGAACGCCCATTTAAATCCTAAAATAAAAAGCGGTTTTTGAATTTGGGTTTTAATCGGCGTTCGGTTTTCATTTTCTTTTGAAAAAACGATGTTTTGGCTAATTGTAAAAACAAAAAATGAAAGTGAAAAATAAACATAGACAAAAAGTAAACGAAAAAACCCGAAAAGAAAAAAGAAAAACAAAAAGAAGAGAATTGAAACAAATGTTTCAATTCGAATCGGTTTCAGATTAAAACAACAATGAAGACAATGTCACATTGTCCGGATAGTAAAGGGAATAGCTGTTGATTTCGGCCAGTTCCGCTGCTTTGTCGGCGGCGACATAAAGATTGCCGTAATCGTCAATTAAACCGTATTTCAAAGCGTCTTCGCCGACATAAACTCTGCCGTCGGCAAGTTTTAAGACTTCTTCACGCGTCATTCCGCGACCTTCTGCAACATCGTTGACGAAAGTATTGAAACTGACATCAATAATGTGCTGCCAGTATGCTTTTTCTTCAGCCGTTAAACTACGGTAATCCGAGCCCATGTCTTTCATTTCACCGCTTTTGAAAACAGTGATATTGACACCGTTTTCTTCATAGATGGAAGAATTGTCGGCGTGTCTGCCGATGACACCGATTGAGCCCGTTGTTGTTCCGGGGCTTGCATAAATGTAATCGGTTTGGGAAGCCACATAATAAGCGGCACTGGTCGCCTGATCGCCCATTGAAGTGACAACCGGAATGCCTTTGTCGCGCGCGCGCTGGATTTCCATGTTAATTTCCTGGGAGCATGAACCGGTACCGCCGGGACTGTCGATTCTTAAAACAATCGCTTTGACACTGTTGTTATCAACGGCGGAACGGATATGACCGCAAATGGCGTCTGAGCCTGCAATTCCGGAACCGTAAGCGTAATCGCCGGTATACATGTATCCGTTGATATGAATGACAGCAACTTTATTGCCCGAGCCGACACCGGATGCCCCTTCCGCTGCGATATAAACCGCAGAAACAAGAACAAAAAGGACGAGAACAAGACCGACAACGATCCATAATCCTTTATTGGATTTTTTCTGAGGCGGGGTCGGCGGAGCAGACGGCCGCGGAGCCGGACGAGCGGCAGGCGCAGACGGTGCGGATGACACAGGTCTCGATACAGGTCTCAACACCGGTGCGGAAGATGCGGGAGGTGCTTTATCAGCAATGTTTTCTTCCGGTTTTGTTTCAGACACGTAACTGTAATACGGCCGATAACTGGAACCGGAGGGGGATGAACCCGCGGGAGTGTTTTGATTCAATTTAAAAATCCTCCTATGATTACCAAAAACAATTTAAGAACGATGAAAACCAAAAGGTTGTTTTGAATTAAATATTTCTCTGTTCAGCAAATACGTATACAAAATTTTATAAATTCGGGAGGACTTCATAACACCCTCTCAACGAAATTGAAGATGAATCAAAATCATATTTATCTCATTTTCAATCATTTATCAAATATATTTATCAAAATCGAATAATTATCAAATTTATCAAAACTCAAGACTTGAGGAATCACAAAATGAACAAAGACACAAAACCGATGATTGTCACTTGCGGGCTTCCGTACGCAAACGGAATGGCACATCTCGGTCACATGCGCACTTACGTGCCGGCGGACATTTACGTCCGTTCCCAAAGAAAACAGGGACGTGAAGTTGTCTTCATTTGCGGCTCCGACACGCACGGAACACCGGTTGTCGTCAACGCAGAAAAAGAAGGCATCACACCAAAAGAACTGGTGACGATTTATCACAAACACTTTTCGGACATTTTCACGCGCATGGGGGTTCGTTTTGATGCGTACGGCACAACGGATGACGAAGAAAACCATGTCAGAACCACCGACATTGTTCAAAAACTCATTGACGGCGGTTATGTTTATTCCAAAAATATTGATATTGCTTATTGCCCGCACTGCGACCGTTTCCTGCCGGACCGTTATGTGGAAGGCATCTGCCCGCACTGCAGCGCAATCGCGCGCGGCGACGAATGTGACCAAGGCTGTAAGAAACCGCTTTTCCCGGGCGAATTAATTGACCCGAGATGCGCGGTTTGCAAAAATCCCGCAGAATACAGAAGCCAGGAACATTATTTCTTCAAACTTTCCGAGTTTGACGGGTTTTTAAAAGATTATTTAGAAACATTAAAAGGAACGGACAACGCCGTCAACTACGCTAAAGGATGGGTGACACAAGGGTTGGAAGACTGGTGCATTACCCGAAATATGGATTGGGGCGTTAAGTTCCCGGGCGTTGACGGTCTTGTCGTTTATGTTTGGGTGGATGCGCCCATCGGCTACATTGCGTTTACCGAAGAGTGGGCCAAATCCGCCGGTGACTCTTGGGAGAAATTCTGGAAAGCCAACACAGACGGAACGTTAGCAACACAAGATTCTGAGATTGTTCACTTTATCGGCGGCGACATTGTCTACCATCACTGTATTTTCTGGCCGGCAATGTTGAAAGGTGCCGGATATTCTCTCCCGACAGACGTTGTGGCTTCGGGAATGGTTAAAATTGAAGACAAGAAATTCTCAAAGAGCCGCGGTTATGTTGTTTGGGTCGGCGAGGATTATTTGGACCAAGGATTCCACCCGGATTTGCTCCGCTTTTACTTAGCCGGCTACACGTCCCACACCAAGGAACTCAATTTCGGTTGGGACATGCTTCAGGAAAAAATTAACTCTGAACTCGTAGCCGTTCTCGGAAACTTGTTTTACCGGTCACTTTTATTCGCGTCCAAAAACTTCGGCACGATTCCGAACGGAACGGTTGACCCGGAAATTTTGGAAAAGATTAAGCAGACAACGGCTGGCGCAATCAAGGCACTTGAAGAATATGAATTTAAAAAGTATTCCGACACCGTCATGGAACTCGCGTCTTATGCCAACACGTATTTCCAGTCACATGAACCGTGGGCGCTTATTAAAACCGACAAGGACGCATGCGGCGAAGTGGTGTACAATTGCCTTCAGCTTGTGAAAGCGTTGGCTGTTCTTTTTGAACCTGTGACGCCCGGCAAAATGCAGGAAGCGTGGATTCAGCTCGGTCTTGACGGAAATGTGGCGGATGTTCTTTATGACGAAGCACTTGTGCCGCTTGTGCCGGGATCGGATCTTGGTAAGCCTGAAATTTTGTTTACGAAATTAGAAGATGACAAGATTGCGGAAATGGATGAAATCGCCAAGAAGCGTGTTCATTTGGCAATGAAGGAAGCCGGTTTGGTGCCGGATGAAGAAAAATTAGTGGAAAACGCAAAGAAAGAAAAAGGCGGCAAAAACGCGCCGAAATGCGCTTGCGCCGCGGGTGAAAAAATGGATGCAGAAAACAAAGCTGAAAATGCAAATGAACCGGAATTATTGCCTGAAATTACGATTGATGATTTCTTCAAAACACAAATCAAAGTCGGAAAAATCATTTCCGCTGAAATTATTGAGAAATCAGAAAAGCTTTACAAAATCATGGTCGATGTCGGCGAGCCTGAACCGCGCCAAATTGTTTCAGGCATTCGCGCATACTACACAACAGAAGAGCTTGTCGGCAAAACTGTTTGTGTGATTGTCAATTTGAAAGCGGCAAAATTGTGCGGCGTGAAGTCGCAGGGCATGATTTTAGCGGCCGATGACGGCAACGGCAAAGTTTCTCTTTTGATGCCGGACCAGGATTTGGAACCCGGATCTGACGTTTGCTGATTATGAAAGCGAAACGGGAAATCCGTTTCATTTCTGTTTTATTTTAAATACGTATCGCGTTTTGTTTGTTTTTTGAAAAGCGGAGCGGTTCGCGCACGGCGGCAACCGCAAAAATCGAGCCTGCCATTGATCTAAAGTGGTCAAATTCGACCACTTTAAAATCAGGGTTGTAAATTGTTTCCCATGTTCCTAAAAATTCGAGAGTATTTCTATTTCTCATCCAGTTTTTAATGATATCAGCCGGCCTTGAAAGATTTGATTTTGCATTTGCAATATCGGTTATGCAAATAAAATCTTCTTTATCAAAAGATGAAACTGAGATTTCAATATCATTCACTGTAATCGTTATATTTTTTCCATTCACTGTATCTTCCCTCTGATCTGCCATCAACCAAATTTAAAGAGATGACAACCTAAAGCGGAAGATATGTAAAATAAGAGGATTTTGTAAAAATAGAAAACTTTTTATTGGTTTTTTGGGGAAAGGAAAGGATTAGTTCTTCAAATCGTCTCACTTCTTCTCAGGCACTTTCCGCTCTTCAATCGTCTCAATCAGATCTTCCGGCCCGCTCATTTTCACAAGTTCTTTTTTCTCGATGAACGCGGTGCTTTCAACGGATTTGACTTTGGAATTGCCGTTGATTAAGAAAACGGCATCTGTTTGCAAAACATCGGAGATGCTGCTCATCAAATGCGCGCGCTTGAGCGTGGAGGCGTTGTATTTGCTGACGCCTGTTAAAATGACGGAATTTTTGTCTTTGGAAACGGCGCGGAAAGGCGCGTGAGCGGTTTCTTTCACGTCAAAGCCGAGCGTTGAGACGTAAGTCAATAATTCATTTTCGGCGACGGTTTCTGAACTCGGCGGTTTGTTTTCGCCGGAAATTGAACCGCCGACTTTAACGGGATTCGGATTGGACGGTTCTGCCGTCGTTTTTTGGTTCATCAAAACCGTCGGGTTTAAAATATCAATCGGCTGCGCCAGTTCAATTTGAAGCAAATCTTCGAGAATTAAAACAGTATCAATTGACGCGTGCATTCCTTCTTCTTCATACTTGCTGATCGTGCGGCGGGAAACGCCGATGATGCCGGCAAGCGATCCGAGTGACAGGTTGTTTTCGATGCGCGCTTCTTTGAGTGCGTTGCCGTCAATCGGCACGTAAAGTCCGCCGGGTGATGCTGAGACTAATGGCGGGATGCCTTCGATGAAATAATCGTAAAATGTGTGAATGTTGACGGCTGTAATTTTGTAGCGCATATAAATGACGTTATCTTCCAGCGGCTGATCACGTGTTTTTTCGCCGATGACAAGCGGCGTTCCGCCGAGAATTTCTGAGAGAACGCGCATTTCGTTTGCGGTTTCTTCCGTCAAACCGTCGAGATTGAGTAAAATTTTGCATAAAAGCAAGGTGTCTCCTCGGCGGGCAGCAATATCAAAACTCCGGGGGCGAATATCGCAGCGGTCAGAGACCATAAACCCGGCGTGCCGAAGCACTTCAATTGTCTGGTCGACAAGGATATCTCGAGACATTCTGATTCCAAATTATGAATGCGGGTCTATATAAAAGTTCTTAAAAAGGAAAAAAGAAAATAAAAATAGAAACAAAATTAGAAGACAATAATTACCGGAAAATGCAATAATATAATAAGTTGAAAATTTAAATATGATTTTATGAAAAACACCGGTCGTTTACAAGAATTAAAAAACCGATTCAAAAATCTGTTATCGGGAGATATTTATCATATCGGTTTTGAAATCGGTATTCTTCTGAAAGGACTCAACGGCGTTTTTCAAATTGTCGGCGGCGTTTTAATGTTGTTTATGAGCCCGGCAAGAGTTCAGGAAATTATGGTTTGGCTGGCTCAAAGCGAATGGGCGGAGGAGCCGACCGATTCAATTGTCAAAATAATCATCGGGCTCAGTCAAAATTTCTCAATTGATCTTCAGAATTTTTTCATATTGTATCTTCTCTCACACGGAATTGCAAAATCATTCATCGTGTACGCACTTCTGAAACGAAAATTGTGGGCATATCCGCTTTCGATGATGCTTTTAATCGCGTTTATCATCTACCAGATTTACAAATACACGATTACACCGTCTGTATTTTTGATTCTGTTGACGATTTTTGATATTTTAATGATCGTGTTGACATACATCGAATACACCCGCGTGAAAAAAAGACAGCGAAGCGAGATAAAATTCAATGAAACAACCGATGAAAAGAGATGAAACAAAAGAAACAAAACCAATGAAACAAAACTGATGAAACAAAAGAAATAAAACCGATAAAACAAAAATGAAATAAAAATGAAATAAAAATAGCGCCCGATGCAGGATTTGAACTTGCGCTCTTCGAAGAAGAAGTGGTTTTCGAGACCACCGCCTTACCACTAGACTAACCGGGCATGAAAATACAATGAAAACTGAGAGAAAACAACTCAGCGTTCTTTGTTAATACTGTTTTTCATATAAATACTTTTAAGTTTTATGAAAAAACGAATAGTTTCACCTTGACACCTTTCAATATTTATCTGAAAATATTCATTGTTCAGACAGAAATTTAAAAAGGTTTATCATAGGATTGAAACATTTACTTCTTTCCAATTTATTGTAATTTTCTTTAAAATTCGGTGACATCATGGTTGTTGACGAAAAATGGAATAAAAAGTTAAAGGACTTCTTAAAGCGGTACCATCAGGACGACATTTTGGAACTCGCGAACAGCTATCCCGATAAGCGCAGCCTAACTGTCAATTACGACAAACTGGAAGTTTTCGACCGTGACATCGCGCGCGATTTGATGGAAGATCCCGAATCGGTGATTCTTTCTTTAGAATTCGCGCTTAAAGATATGGATTTGCCGACATCGAAAAACATGGAAAATGCGCACGTCCGCGTCATTAATATTCCGAACAGGATTCCGATTCGTGATTTGAGAAGCAAACACCTTTCTAAATTTATCGCCATTGAAGGCATGATTCGACGGGCAACGGAAGTCCGCCCGCGCATTACAAAAGCAGCATTTAAATGTATGCGCTGCGACACGATTACATATGTTGAGCAGCCCGGAAACAAATTAGATGAACCGTATTCCGGCTGTGAAAATGAAAACTGCGGCAAACGCGGCCCGTTCAAACTCGTGATTGAGCAATCCGAATTTATTGATTCCCAAAAAGGACAAATCCAGGAATCACCGGAAAGCCTTAAAGGCGGCTCGAATCCGCAAAGCATTGAAATCAATTTCAATGACGATTTGACGGGACAAATTTCCCCGGGTGACCGCGTGATTGTCAACGGCATTCTGCGATCCGTTCCGCGCGCGCTCCGTGAAGGGAAATCTACCTTTTATGACTTGGTTTTGGATGCCAATTCCATTGAACGTCTCGACCAGGAATACGACGAGCTTGACATTACCGCTGAAGAAGAAGAACAGATTTTAGAGCTCAGCCGCGACCCTGAAGTTTATGACAAAATTGTCGCGTCTATCGCGCCGACCATTTACGGCAACGAGCATGTGAAACGCGCGCTCATGTACCAGCTTTTCTCGGGCGTTGTTAAGCAGTTCCCGGACGGAACGCGAACAAGAGGCGATATTCACGTTATTCTTGTCGGTGACCCCGGTGTTGCAAAAAGTCAGTTGTTGAGATACATCGTCAAACTTTCTCCGCGCGGTGTTTTTGCATCCGGCAAAAGTGCTTCTGCGAGCGGTTTGACGGCAGCGGCTGTTAAAGATGACATGGGCGACGGACGCTGGACAATTGAAGGCGGCGCGCTTGTCATGGCTGACATGGGTATTGCGGCCGTTGACGAAATGGACAAAATGCGTGACGAAGATAAAAGTTCGCTTCACGAAGCCATGGAACAGCAAACCATCAGTATTGCAAAAGCCGGCATTATCGCAACCTTGAAATCAAGATGCGCATTGCTCGGCGCGGCAAATCCGGTTTACGGCCGTTTCAACCGTTATGAAAGTTTGGCGGATCAAATAGATATGCCGCCGGCACTTTTGTCCCGTTTCGATTTGATTTTCCTTTTACTCGATGTTCCCGAAAGCCAAATGGATACCAAAATCGCCGAACACGTTCTTCAAACCCATTACGCCGGCGAATTGATGCAGCACAAAAATAACATTTCCTCTTCCGATATTACGCAGGAATACATTGATTCGCAAATGACCAACGTCATTCCCGAAATTGATCCTGACCTGCTTCGAAAATACGTCGCGTATTCCAGAAGAAACGTGTACCCGATCATGGACGATGATGCCAGAATGCATTTGGTTGATTTTTATACCAGCCTCAGAAAGCAGGGCGAAGGCAAAAACACGCCCATTCCCGTGACCGCGCGTCAGTTAGAAGCACTGATCAGACTGGCCGAAGCAAGCGCCCGCGTTCGCCTCAGCAACCGCGTGACGATGGATGATGCGATCCGAACAACCGATATCACAATGGAATGCCTGAAAAATGTCGGTATTGACCCGACGACCGGCATGCTGGATGCAAGCATTATCAATTCCGGCGTCAGCCAATCCCAGCGAGACAAAATCGGCGTTGTAAAAGATATTATCCGAACAATTTCCGAGAGATCACAAGGCGGAGTCGCATCTCGAAAAGAAGTGCAGGCCGAAGCTGAAAAATCAGGAATCAGTGCTGAAGAGCTTGAAGTGTACATCCATAAAATGAGCAGCAAAGGGGACATTTACAGCCCGCCGGGATCTGACGGTTACAAACTTTCGAGTAAATAAGAAGGGTATAATGAAGAGGGAAATGAGGGAAAACATGTACGTTAAAACTTATAAAACCGAAAAACATTTCATGGTGGCGGCCTGTGACAAAGAGCTCATCGGCCAAACCCTTAAAAATGAAAAATGTGAAATCAAAGTCAACGCGTCATTTTATCAAGGCGAAGAAACAACGGAAGATGTTCTTGAAGATCTGCTGATGCGTGCGACAACCGCCAACCTGATCGGCCAAAAAGCAGTTGCCTGCGCAGTCAGATGCGGGATTGTTGATCCAAACACGGCAATCTACTTTGATGAAATTCCGCACGCATTGTATTTTACACTGTGATCAGACAGCAAAACAGAGTCAAAGCATTTAAATAATTCAAATTGAATCTTATCCAAAAAAAATGAAAGATAACGTCTGTTTTTTCGAAACGGCGGCATATAAAACCGGAACAGAAAAACCCTCATTTTTTGAATCAAAAACAGTAATTGATTTTCAATAATTTTCGATTGAACGCTTTTACATTTATTATTTAAATTATTATTTAAAATTAGAAGACAATTAACTTCAATAAACTAAATTAAAAAATACAAATAAAAACGCGAGGTCGCATAACTGCAGAATGTGACCGCCGTTTTTCAAAGAGTATTGCCTTTTCAGGTGATAGTGTGCAAACTGAAGAAATCAGAATCTTAGAACGAAATGAACTCATTTCTGCCGTTGTTGAAAAACACGAACGCTTAATTGCGGAATATCAGGCAGAATTCGATGCGCTGACAACAACTTCCACCGGTTTGGAAACGGAAATTGAAGACTTAAAAACGCGCATTGCCGATAATGAAGAAAAAACCGGTGTTTTTGACGAGAAAAAACACCACTCCGGTCATGAAGCGGCAGAAGAATTGAAGAAGTTGGACCTCAAGCCGATGGATGTTGAAAAGATCGAAGCCGGCATTACCGCTTTGAATTCCGACAAAACCTCCGACACCGCAGAGGAGAGAAAAGCCGTTTATGAAACATTACGCTCGGACATTAACGCAGCAGAAGGCGGCGACAAATCCGCACTTTTGGCAAAAATTGATGCCGCTTACCAAGCTTATGTTGAAGAATACACTTTAAAAGAAGCATTGGACGCTGACAAAAAACTCCTGGTTCAAAAACAGGGAGAAGTCACGGAAAACAAAAGAGCGGACTGGCTTTCCAGAAGAATTGACAGCCATAAAGAGTCCTTGGAATACTGGAAAGAGATGAAGTGAGGACTTAAAATGACTGAAGAAAATACAACTTATACGGAAACCCCGGTCGAAACAGAAAACGTTCCCGAAGCGGAAGCTGTTGCGGAGACCAACGCTGTTGCAGAGACTGAGGCCGTTGCAGAAGCAGACCCTGTCACTGAAACAGAATCGGAGCCTGTCACAGAAACGGAATCCGAATCTGTCGCAGAAGCTGAACAAACGACGGAAGCTCAATCTGAAACGCCCGCTGCCGAAGATAAAGTGGTCGTTGCAGATGAAATCGCTGCCGAAGAAAAGGCGGAAGAAGAAATTTTGAAGGAAAATAAAGAATCGGTTGAAAAGCGTTTGGAAGATTTGCAAGTTGCTGTTGCCAACATGACGGAGCAGGAAGCAAAAAGCAAGTCCAATCAACTCAGAAACACGCTTGAACACGATGAAAGAGCTTTGAAAGCGATTTTCCGCGAATTGAAAACTCACAGAGCTGACGGCGACGAATTAAAAACCAAAAGAGACGAATTAAACGCCCAGGTTCGCGAAATCTCAAAAACCGCGCAGGAAAGCCGTGCTAAGAGAGATGAAGTGAATCAGAGAATTGCGGTTTTGAAAGCGGAAAGAAGCAAGGAAATGGAACAAACCAAATCCAAATCTGATGAAATCAATCAGCTCAAAACCAAGAGAGACGAATACAATAAGATTTCAAAAGGCACGTATGACATTTTGATGAAAAACTACAGTGAGAATTTGAGAAAATTCCTTGAAGACGACATCAATTTGGATCACGAAAAGAATCTTTTCGAGCGTTTGACCGACCTCACAGAACGTGTCAAAGCAACAAAAGAAGCCAACGAACTTCACGGCAAGATTCAGGAAATTTACAACGAAAACAAAGGCATGTACACCAAAAGTGACGAGCTTTCCGCTGAAATCAAACAGCTTTCCGAAGAATCTCAGAAGTATCACGTTGAAATGATTGAAGTTTTCAGAAAAGTGGACGAGTTGAGAAAGGAAGCTGACGGCTACCACAAACGCCTCACCGAAAGATACGCTTTAATCAAGCCGACAACGGCAAAAATCGACCCGCTGAAGAAGAACATCGCAATCACCAGAAGAGAACTTGACATCTACTTAGACAGATTGAAAGACTTCCAAAATGAAAGAGATGAAAAGCGTGTCGACAAGATTCACTCCAATGCCCAGGAAAAATTAAAGAAGAACGGCCGCCTCAGTTTGGAAGACCTCGGCGCTTTGATTGAAAAAGGCGACATTGACTTTAACAAAGAATAAACGAATTCAAACAAATTCAAAAACGGAAACTTGTTTTCCGTTTCCTTTCTCTTTTTTGATATTATATCCGATACTTTAGATTTTATCAGAAATATTATAATAAATAATTGTATTTTATTTGCATTGATAAATAGCAATAGAACGAATAGGTTGATAAAATGCAAAAAGACGATTTTTTTAAATTTGAAAGCGAAACCCCGGATTTTCCCTTCTATAACGAGAATCCGCGCATAAGCACCGGAAAATGGACTGTAATGATATTATCAGTCATCTTAACATTGGTTTTGATTATGGTTTCGGATTTTCTTTCCGAATTAGGAACATTCAGAAGATTAGTGTATTTTATCATCCCGGTTCTCGGATTCGGATTTGCAATAAATTGGAAATACGGTTTAATCTGCAAAAAAATTAAAAAAAGTGATATTAAACTCATCGTGATATTATTAATTTCGCAACTCGCAGTTACACTTTTTTTGTCCACTGTTTTAACTTATTTGGGTATTGTCGCTCAAGATAATCCGGTTACTTCCGAATTAATGTTAATTTCAACATGGCTGATTTTTCCGCTTCAACTTTTCGGCGAAGAACTGATAAAAATTATACCATTTATCTTCTTTTTGACAGTGTTTTATCATTTCACAAAGAACAGAAAAATGAGCATTGTTATCGCAACCGTATTAACATTGATTCTCTTCGCTTTGCTTCATTTGCCGGCATATCAAAATCTCATCTCGGTTTTAGTTCTTCAAGGATTTTGTTCCATCTTCACGATGTACGGATATTTAAAAACAAAAAACATTTTCGTATCTTACGCAATTCATTTTTTGTTAGACACATTCATCTTCATGCTTGTGCTTATTTCGCCCTAACGCAAATGATGTAAAACCGATTAGACAGATTGTATAAAACAGATGATGTAAAACAGAATTCAATTGAGATGAAGTGAATTTTTAAAAAATAAATAAACGAACATAACCTGACAGAAGAATGAATGAAATAAATTTAAAAAAAGGATAGAAAGAAGAGTAAAATTACTCTTCTGCGGGTGCTGCATCTTCTGCCGGAGCTTCTTCTGCAACAGGTTCTTCTTCGGGTTCAAGGCCGAGCAATTTTTCAATTGATTTGTCGCCGTAGCCGATGAGTTTTGCGTTGATCTGGGAGGTGTCAACGGAAATTTCGTTGCCGCGGATGAACTTTCTTCTTCTCTGACCGTTGATTTTAGGGGAGAAACCGATACCGGATGCACCGAGAATTCTTCTTTTTGCAGGGCCGGGGAGGTCGCCTTTCATGACGAAACCGCTTTTGTCGGTACCGCCTGTGATTTTCATCTGGTAGCCGGGGAGACCGACGATTTCAGCGTCCAATTCCATGCCGATTGCTTTGCCCAACATGTCTTTTTCTTTTGCTGCGTCAAGTTCGATCTTGTAGGATTTACCTGTTTTCGGGTCTGCGAGGACCATTTTCATTGCCATTGATATAACTCCGTTAAATTGTTAATTTAATGAATGATTTAAATTTAAGTTAAGATTCCTTTCGAATACGAAAATAAAAAATGTATTCAAGCGAAATAATGAGTATAAAATTGAGCGTTTAAAACCGGATGCAATTGAGGTGAAATCAGTGAAAATGAGATCGGAGCCGAAAAATCCGATTCATAAGAAATCAAATACAAGGCAATCTGCCGGTTTGAAACAATTTTTCCGAGATAATAATACCGTCGTCGTGTATGGAGTAAATCGCTTCATCATTTATAAATGTTATTCGTAAAAACCGTGTCATTTTAAGGATGATTATATCGATTTCTCCCGAACATGCGCTAAAATGTTTTTTTGAAGCGCAAGACCGCCGGAAGCGATATGATCCGCCAAAACGAAATCATCCCATAGATCATTAATTTGAAGTTCCAAGTCTTCCAACGCTTTTTTGAAAGATTTATGGGAGGAGGAAATTTCAAAGAGAGAACTTTCGATAATGAAAAACCCTTCATTAAAATAAGCCGTTAAGGAAAGCGGTTTAAACAATTCCAATTTTGATTTGGAAGAAAACTGAAGCATTTCAAAATGGCCGCCTTCTTCCAAAATCCAAATTTTCGTCTGGTCCAAAACGCAATTGGTTTTCGTTTTATTTCGTTTGAAAGTGACAGCGGTTCTTTGGTTGCCGGTTTTTTTAGAAAGGCTGAACGTTCTTCGCGCCATTTTATCTCCAATTTTTTTTAAAATTTTATTTTGAAAATGAAAAAAATCAATTTGAATCATTTAATATTTCCAGTTTTTGTTTTTCAATTATTTCCATTTCCTGCTCGTAGATTTGATGAAGTCTGTCTTTCGTCAGCGGGCAATTAACCAAATCTTGTAATTGCGAAGAATTCAAATGAAGCTGCTTCATTAGACTTGACAAGAGTCGACCGCTGTATTCGGGATTGCCGTGACTGACCCGAGTTTTAAGAAAAGTATAACCGGATTCATCAACAAAATAATAATGTTTGTGGTCCCCGTTCCGAACTTCAATGAATCCTTTCTTTTTGAGTGCCGATTCGATTTCGCGACTTTTAAATCGCATCTTTTTCCCTCAAATATTTTTGAAGCAATTTCTTAAGCACAATGCCGCTTGATGCCAACCGTTTTTCATCAACTGAAACAAAGTCCTCCCAAAGATCATAAAATTGAATTTCAAGATCTAACAAAGCGTTTTTGAAAGATTTATCAAATGAGAATATTTCGAAGAGATCGCTTTCAACAATATATAAACCGTCATCAAAATAAACAGTCAATTCCAACGGATGAAGAAGAACTAAACGAGAATCAGCCGACAACTCCGAAATTTCAAAGATGTCACCATTTTTAGAAACAGAAACGGAATCATAGATCAGCAAATCTTGAACAGAATTTGCGCCTTTGAAAATTACAGGAAGATTTTCTGCAGAGTTTTCGGGAACTGTCAATGCCATACACCCGTATAGAAGATGATTATTAAAATAAATTTTTTAATTTTTTAAAATTTAAAAGTAAGAAAAAAATAAAAATAAAATATATCGAAATTACAAATTTCCAAAAAATGTTAAAAAATTAATAATTTCGATTCATAATGAGTTATTTCACCAAATTATTTATTTTCCCCAAAACGGTTTGTCTTTTCTGCGGATAGCAAGATATTTGTCAAGCGTTTCCTGTTCATCAGACGTTAATGTGTCAAAAATTTCAAACTCCAAAACTTTGGAATCGCTCTCGGGAATGTGAACGTATAAGATGTCTTCTTCCTTGATTTGGCGGCCGACCGTCACGCCGTCAATTGCCATTGCCACTTCCATGCCGACAGTTGCTTTCGGAATTTTTTTGCCGCTGAGTTCGAGACCTTTCACGGTTCCGACAACGGTTCCGTCGGGAAGCATGACTTCGGTGTTGTTTTTCACAACGCCCCCGAGAATGCGAACACCGACGACAGCCGGCTTGCTTTGTCTGAAAACGCAACCCGGCAAAATCTTAAACTGTCCAGGTTTGATAAGCGTGTCAGCTTGCAGTTGCTCTAACTCTTCTTCCTGTTCTTTGACAAAGTCCTGATATTCCTCTAAAATACGGTAAATAACATCGTTTTTAAAGATTTTAACATTGTGAGCAACCTTTTGTTCCATCAATTCCTCAGCGTCCGGATTAACTTTGACATTGAATGCCAAAATAACGGAATGCATCGGATCGTTGATGGTAGACGCTTCCATGATATCGCGTTTTGTAATGTCGCCGACTTCCGCTTTTTGAATCATGACATCCGCTTTCTTAAATTCGTGAACCATCGCTTCCAAAGAGCCGATTGTGTCGGCTTTAATCATAACGCCGTCGGTATCTGTTTGAATTTGAACATCATCAATTTCGGATTTGACTTTTTCAATCACTTCATCCAATGTTTCAGGCGTTGCCTGAATGACGGGCGCGCCGGCAAGCGCGTCACCGATATCGGGCGCGGAAATTTTAACACCGGCCGCAGCCGTTACTTTCGGAATCGGCTGGAATTTGCTCTCGTATCGGATTTCGCTGAGTTCACGCGGTTTTAACAACGCTCTGACTTTCGTGACAATCGGCTCACCCAGGCAGCCGATGACAATCGTATCGCCTTTTTGAAGAGAGCCGTCATATAAAATCACGTCAACCGTTGTTCCGAGACCCTTTTCTTCCTTAACTTCCAAAACGGTACCGACTCCGGGACCGTTGACATCATAATGAAGAGAAGATTCCAAGAAACGCTGTGCCAAACCGAGAAGCACCATTAAAACGTCCGGAATACCCTCGCCGGTCAACCCGCTGATCGGAACGACACCAAGCGTTTTCTGGAAATCCGTGACGCGATCAAAGCGGTCGGCACTGAATCCTTGCTCATAAAGGTGGCCGATGACATCATAAAATTTCTGTTCGAAAATGCCCTGAACTTCGGGCGTTTGTTTTTTGTAAGTGGATAAGAAAGATTCTCCCGGATGGGATTTCCAGTTAAGGATTCTGTCAATTTTATTCGTAACGACAATAAAAGGTGTCTTAAAGCGTTTGAGAATGTTCAAACTTTCAATGGTTTGCGGCTTGAATCCTTCATTAATGTCAACGACAACGATTGCCAAATCGGCAAGAGATCCGCCGCGGCTTCGAAGTGTTGTAAAAGCATGGTGACCGGGCGTATCAATAAACAAAAGTCCGGGGACGATAAATTTGTCAGCCAAACGCTTGTCCCCGCATTTTTCAACAATCACATCAATCGGCACTTCCGTTGCGCCGATGTGTTGCGTAATCGCGCCCGCTTCACCCTTAACGATAGCCGTTCCGCGAATTTGATCTAAAAGCGTGGTTTTGCCGTGGTCGACGTGTCCCATCACGCAAACAATCGGCGTTCTTAAATTCTTATTCTCCTCTGCCATAAAAATCACCTCAACCGAAAGCGAAACAACCGCGCCGGCGAATAATCAAAATTGAGTCAGGTTCGCTGCTTCGCACCGCCCTGAAATCAAAACTCTATTTGAATGAAATTTGGAATATACGATAAAGTATGCCTTCGAAGTATAAAAATCTTTGAAACGGCAACGTATCGAATTACTGAAACAGAATAACAGCAACGGCTTTCCGATATAAAAAAGTCACTGTTCACGGCATTGAGATAAAAATGCAAATGAGAGGCAAATGAGAAACAAATGAGAGGCAAATGAGAGGCAAACGAGCGGAAAAAGAGAGGAAAAATAAACGCTGAAAAAAGAAAGCATTTAAAATGCCGGAACAAGCCGGCATTAAACACCCATTGAAAAATTTAAAAAATCAAATTGCAGTCCAGCCGCCGTCAATGTTAAGCAGCTGTCCGGTTGTGTATGTTGACGCGTCTGATGCGAAATAAATAATCGCGCCGTCCAATTCGCCGGCTTTTCCGGCACGGCCCATCGGACAATATGTATCCAAAATTTTTGTAAATTCTTCTGCTTTCAAAATATCGCTTGTCATTTCGGATTCGAAATAAGCAGGGCCGATGGCATTAACGGTAATTCCTTCACGCGCCCATTCGTTTGCAAGCGCTTTTGTCATCATGAAAACAGCGCCCTTTGTGGTCGCGTAAGCCGTCATCATTTTTGAGAAAGGCATGGCGACTCTGGAATGGATTGATCCCAAATTGATGATTCTGCCGTATTTGTTCTTTCGCATTATTTTGCCGACTTCGCGGGCAAAGAAATAAACGCCGTCGATGTTGGTCTTCATCATTCTGTCCCAAACCTCATCCGACATCGTGTCTGCCGCCTCGCCGATTCCGAGACCGGCATTGTTTATCAAAATGTCAACCGTTCCGTAATGGTCAACGATTGCAGAAACCGCTGTTTTGACGGATTCCGAATCGGTCACATCACAAATCTGCGTGAATACTTCCATGCCTTTAGATTCCAATTCTTTTTTAACGTCTTCTAATTTATCAGCCCTTCTTGCAACCAAAGCAAGTTTTGCGCCCTGATTTCCTAAAGCGTTTGCGAATTGTACGCCTAAACCGCTGGAAGCGCCGGTGACAATCGCGACTTTACCTGTCAGATCAAAATAGTTTTTCATAATGATAAACCTCCGAATTTATCATTATTAAACGGTACATTAAATAAGTTTGCATTTTTAAAAAGCAAAGAATGACAAATAAAGAAAGAGAATCAGGCAATTAAATTTAGGGGTAAATTTAGGGACAAGTTCAAAAAAATGATGTTGCTCACGCGTGCAGCCGCCTGAAACAAAAAAAAGAAATAAAAACGAAAAAGTGAGCCGAATAATTCAGCTCAAATAAATCAAAAAAATTATTCGTAAAGACAGTCGTCGTCGCATCTCTTGTAAGTCAAGGGAGCGCAGTCACCGAAGTGGATCTTGATTTCACGTGCTGCTGCCTCGGGGGAGTCGGATGCGTGGACAAGATTTCTGCCGGTGTCGACTGCAAAGTCACCGCGGATGGTGCCGGGTGCGGCTTCTGCGGGTTTTGTTGCGCCGTTGATGGCACGCATGATCTTGATAGAGTCGTTTCCTTCAACGATCAAAGACAAAGACGGAGCGGAAGTAATGAATTCGACAAGACCTGCGAAAAACGGTCTTTCGGCGTGTTCTGCATAGTGCTCTTTGGCTTTGGCTTCTTCCATGACGGCAAACTTCATGCCGACGATTTTAAGGCCTTTTTTCTCGATTCTGCCGAGAACTTCGCCCATCAAACCGCGTGCAACGCCGTCGGGTTTAATCATAACATATGTTTGTTCCATAAAAAATCACCATTCATGAATGTAGAATTAATAGAATAAGTAAAAATAAAAATAAAAAACAGAAAATAAGTCAAAGACTTACTTTCTCTTCTGTTCGGCGCGGCCCTTTTCGGTCCAGATTGTTTTTCTCGGGAGTCTTCCCATTGTCAAATTGTTTTGGCATTTGGAAGAGCATAAGAAAAATGTTGCGCCGTCTTTCTTGACGTAGAGTTTACCGGTACCGGGTTCAACCATTTTCCCGCAAAAACTGCATTTTCTTTGTTCCATTTTGAATCACCGATTATCTCATGCTTAATTTCTTGGCTTCACGTGATGTTTCAATCAACATCAAAATATCGCCGACGCGGACAGGACCGACACAGTTTCTTGTGATGACACGGCCTTTGTCACGACCTTCTAAAATTTTGCACTGGATCTGACTGGCTTCACCGTGCATACCGGTGTTTCCGATGATTTCAATCACTTCGGCCGGAAAACCGTTTGCGTTGTTAAATTCTTCTGCCATAATTCATCTCTCCTATTTGCTTGCGCTTAAAATCAGTTTTTGAGAGCGGCAGCCTTCTGTGCGACATCGTCAACCAATTCGGATGCTTTGCCTGCGTCTGTGATTGCGACAGCGGCGCAGCCGACGGTGAGACCGCATGCGGCACCGAGGTCTTTCTGTTCTTTAACGAAAATATATGCGGCACCCTTTTCTTCACAGAGCGGGCCGAGGTGAGCAATGATTTCAACGGGTTCAACGTTTTCAGCAATGACAACGAGCTTTGCAGTTCCTCTTTCGATGGTTTTGGTTGCTTCGTTGGTGCCTTTCTTAATTTTACCGCCGTCTCTTGCTGCTTCCACAGCTTCTAATGCGCTCTTTTGAAGTTCTTCAGGGGCTTCGAATTTTGCAATTGCCATATAAATCAATCTCCTTCAAGCCGGCAGTTTTTCAGAATTAACGTTTGAGAGGCAAAGCCTGCACAAAACGAAAAAGAGAAAACAACTCCCAACTTTCATTATTCATAGTTGTTTTATTGACTAAAATCTTGAATCGTAATTGAATTTGCTTAATTGATTTAAGCATCTGTAATCGAAATCAAGTCTCAGATTAAAACAGATTTTAGAGGCAAATATCGGATATAAAGGTTTCTGAAAAACTGATTTTGTTTTTTAAATCATTTAAATTCTTGTTTAATTAAATTCTTGTTTAATCAAACTCTTGTTTAATCATGATACCAAATATCTTCATTTTTCAATAGTAAAAACAAACCGCTTACACTTTTTAAAAATAAAAATCAAACAGCTCACACTTTTCAAAAATAAAAATCAAACAGCTCACACTTTTCAAAAATAAAAATCAAACAGCTCACACTTTTCAAAAATAAAAATCAAATTGCTTACACTTTTCAAAAATAAAAATCAAACAGCTTACGCTTTTTCAAAAAATAAAAACAAAAAAGAATCCGCTCCTTTCGGAACGGAAAGCAAAAATAAATTAAATATTAATAAAATCCGATCAGGCGGTGCTGTTTGCCTGCTTTGTATGAGTGGAAATCAACTGGTACAAAGCATTTGTATCTTTCATGAAAGTTGTGTAGTCGGAACCGTCAACATATGTTTTCATGACATTGCCTTCTTCGGTGATGGTGAATTCAACACCTTCAGTCGCGTTTGCCGCGAGATTGCGGACATCCTGCTTCATGGCGTCATTCGGGTTGAGAATGATGGATTCCAACTGGAAAGCAAGCGTGAATGTCGTTGTGTTGACATATTGGGACGAGCGCTGATAATATTTGTCATAGTCGCTGCCGTCATTTGCTTTGTAAACGATGATTTCATCATAGGTTTCCGTATCGTCGGCGTGAGCCAAAATGTCGTTCAAATTTGTAGAACCGGACGCTTTGCCTTCGAAAACGTCAACAGCTTTCTTGGCCAAAGTGTTTTCAGTGTAATTGAAGAAAGAAGCGATAACAATCGGACTGCCTGCAATAACACGCTGGTACGGGCTGATAAAGACAATGTTGTATCCTTCATAATCATCGTATTGCGGTTTGCTGTTGTTGATGACCATGCTGACGTTGCTTTCATTCTCAACCGGATAATATTCCAACATTCCGGTTTGGTAAGAAGCGGTCATCACTTTAGAAGAAACGGCTCCCGGGAAATTTTCCTGAACCTTTTGATCAATTGTATCATTGCTGTAGATTTTAAGAATATTAATGCTCAAAACACCTTCAGGGACATGCTGTGCGCCGTCTTTTGCATTCTTAAACGTAAAATTTGTGTGCGTTCCGGGAATATCTGTGAAAGGATATTCTGTTGTTGTGTTATCGTCGCCGGTTAAACTGTCCCAGCCGTAAAGAATTCCGACAAAAACGGCGGAGCCGACCATGATAAGGATGGCGAAAATGGCACCGAATTTAATCCATTTGTTTTTTTCTTCTTGCATAATTACACCTTAATAAAAAATGAATTTGAAAAATTTGAAAAATAATGAAAGCCTCGAATCAAGTTGAATAAACCTTTCACCCATGTAAACTATACAGCAAAATCATTTTTCTCCTATAAAAATATTGACTTGTGAAAAACAATAAAAAGAGACTCCGACAAGAGTTAATGATGAAAAATAAAAAGGGGGGAATTATTCCCCTTTGTAGATTTGAATGGCTTCTTCAATCGGAACGCGTTTGATGGTCAGCGCGTTGATGGCATTGCACATGCGGACAGCTTCATCCAACGGTTTTTGGTGAATGTTTCTGCCGGTTGCGTTTCCTGCGGCTCCGCTGACGTTTAACTGTTTGTACAATTCTCTTAAGAAATCTTCGGGAGCGGCGTTGGATCCGCCGGCGCAGACGACTTTTGTTCTGCCTGCTGCCTGAACCGCTTCTTTGAGCAAAATCGCAGAGTCCTGTCCGTCTTTTGAGCGCGGCGCGTTGACTTTAACAAAATCAGAGTTCAAACAAGCAGCGACGCCGGTTGCGCCTGCGATGAGATGAGCGTCTTTTTCATCAATCACAGCTTGGCCGCGGGGATAAATCCATAAAACGGTGAGGAGACCGAATCTGTGGCATTCGTAAATCAGTTGCGCGGCTTCGGCAAGCATGTCGGATTCATATTCGCTGCCGAGATAAATGGTGTAGCCGACACCGACAATGTTGAGGCCGCTGTTTTCTTTAAATTCCATCAGCTGGTCAACGCTGTACAATTGACCGCTGTAAGGATCGGCTTGTGAGGTTTTGACGAGATGTGTTTTAGAATTCATTTTGACCAAATAGGCCAAGTCGGGATAATCCATGCCGTAGCGTGCGATTAATCCGAGCTGCGTTGCGAAAACACCGATTTCGGCATTTTGCGCGATTCTGAATAAGTGTTCGGGATCGTTGTCTTCTGCGGGAATATCATCGCCGTAAAAGTCATCGTTTAAGTGTTCAATTTTCTGGTCGCCTGCAAAAAGCATTAAACGGCCTGTGTTTTGTGTTGCGCGGAGATAATTGGCGATATAATCATCACGAAAATCAGCGAGCACATCTAACGGAACTAAAACGTCTTTCTCTGTTATCATAAACATCTTCAACCTCAAGTCTAAGAATCGAAATAGAAATAGAAAATTTTGAGATATGGACTAAAGGAAGATTAGATTATTAAGGTTTTGGAAAAAAGAATAAAAGAGAAGCGCCGCCGATAAATCCAAATTTATTTCAAACGACAAAGATTAAACATTATTAAAATTGATGAAAGCTGTTGAATTAAAACTGCCGAAAGCTGCTGAATTAAAGCCACGGAAGCGTTTAAGGCGCCGTGCTTTTGTCGGGCACAAACAAATGAGACATATCAACGGATTCATGTTCAAGCAATTTAATTTTTTTATCAATGCCGCCGGCGTATCCTGTCAGGCTGCCGTTTGATCCGACAACGCGGTGGCAGGGAATAATAATCGAGATGGGATTATGACCCACTGCGCCCCCGATTGCCTGCCCCGACATGCTTGCTTTATTCATGCGGACGGCAACAATTTTTCCGATTTCGCCGTAAGTCATGACTTCGCCGTACGGAATTTCACACAAAACATCCCATACCGCCTGACGAAACGGCGTGCCTTGAGGAGATAACGGTAATTCGGAGACGAACGGTTTTTGACCGGCAAAATATTTGTCCAGCCAATTTCGGGCAGCGGCAAATACCGGCAAATCCGGATTTTCAATCAATTCTTCCGTCACGGTTCCGGCAAAATATTTTTGTCCTTCAATCCATAAACCGATTAAATGATCACCGTCGCTTGCAAGCGTAATTAAACCGAAGGGGGAGGGGTATTGCGCTGAATAAAACATATTTTTCTTCCTTATTGAATATTTGACAATGTTTTGCAAAGTTTATAGTTTGTTGTATTTATAAAAAAAGGCAGATCAGTTATGGAAATAAAATAAGATCAATAAAGAGAGGATGAAAAATCATTTGCAGAAGAAGACAAAATCATCTAAGAGGGAGATAAATTTTAAAAAAGAAAGAATAAGCGCCGCCTACAGGGCTCGAACCTGTGACATTCTGGTTAACAGCCAGACACTCTACCATCTGAGTTAAGGCGGCATAAGCCGATTTGAAAGATTGTTGTATTGTATATAAATTTTATGACCGAATTGGTTTGAATTTGTTTTCGGATAAACGTTGTATTACCAACAGTTATAATTCATACATTTCATTATGAGTATATAAGGTTTTTGAGTGGGCCTGACAGGATTTGAACCAGTGACCGCTCGGTTATGAGCCGAGCACTCTAACCGCTGAGTTACAGGCCCGTGTTGCAACGTATTAAAACAATACATTGGATAGCGTTTTGACATTAAAATACTTTCGAAAAACTGAGCAGAATTTTTAAAAAATTTTTAAAAATGATTTGAAACAAACAAATTCATCATAAATCATAATAAAATTAAAAATAATGAAAGAATAACGAAAATATATTAAAACACGAAGCGCCGCCTACAGGGCTCGAACCTGTGACATTCTGGTTAACAGCCAGACACTCTACCATCTGAGTTAAGGCGGCTCACGTTCTTGAAGCGAAATATTCAAAGCGTCCGATTATATTTAAACATTTTGAAAAAAGAAAGCGTATTCAATTGGAAAAAGAATCAAAAAACAAAAAACAAAAAACAAAAACCATTTTAAATTCAGACTTAAAACCCAAAGCAACCGCCCGCTAATTTACGTTCCGAACTGAGCGAAGCGAAGAGAGGAACGGAAATTAGCGGATTCGTACCCAGCCGATACAGCAAAAATGAAAAAACGCTTTTTATTCAAATTTTGCTGCCCGCATTTGCTTTGTTCTTGTTTCAGTCTTGCTGCGTGTCTGTTTTGCTGCGTGTATCTGTTTTGCTGCGTGTCTGTTTTGCTGCGTGTATCTGTTTTGCTGCGTGTGTCTGCTCTTTCTTAGAACACCCGTTCGCTTGCGCGAACGGATCCGCTGCCACCTTACGGTTTATGTTGCCGCTGCTACCTTACGGTTTGTGTTGCCGCCGCTACCTTACGGTTTGTGTTGCCGCTGCTACCTCCCATTTGTGTTTACCGCGGCAACACCTGCCGCGCGCGAACGGCACAAATTTAAAAAAGAAATAAAAAACGAACCCTGCGTTTTAACAAAAAATGAAAACGGAATCACGTTTTTTTAAAAAGAAAAATAAAGTCTGAGTTTTTGTTTTTATTCCTCAAACCTCAATCAATTCATATTCATGCGTCCCGAGTCCGATTTCTTCGCCGTATTCGATTTGGCGCCAACCGTTGACATCTTTCCAAACGCCTTTGAATTTGTCTTCACCGGGATTGTGATTGTGCCTCAATTTGCTGTTTTCAAAACCAATGCTTTGGTTGACTAAATCATAACAGGCTTGATCCAATGCAATCGGATCATCGGATGCCAAAATGCCGATGTCGGGAACAATCGGCGCGTCACTCCAGGAAGCGCAGTCGCAATCGGGCGTCACGTCCATTACAAAAGTCATGTAACAGACTTTTCCTTTTTTATTTTTCACGGCGCCGTAAGCATATTCGGTCATGCGGTCGATGAATGCGGGCACACGACCCCAGTCATGGAAAATCGCGTCTTCCGGACAAATCATGCAATGACCGCAGCTGAGACAGGTCGCGCCGATGATGTGCGCGCCGTTGTCCGTCATCTCAATTGAGTTTGCCGGACAAGCGTCCATGCATGCGCCGCAGGAGGTGCATTTGTCGGGATTGACTTCCGGCTGAGCCGCTTCATGCTGCTCCCATTTGCCGCGAACAGAAGCGCATCCCATCGCCAAATTTTTCACCGCGCCGCCGAAGCCGGACATGATGTGTCCTTTGAAGTGCGTCAAAACAACCATAGCGTCAGCGTTGACGATGTCGGCTGCGATTTTGACTTCTTTGAATTCTTTCAGATTTACGGGAACGGAAATTTCGTTGTCGCCCTTTAACCCGTCAGCGATAATGACCGGAACGCCGAGCGCCGCGTAATTAAAACCGTGAAGAAGAGCGGTTTCGATGTGGTCAGCCGCGTTTCTGCGGTAGCCGATGTAAAGCGTATTCGTATCGGTGACGAATGGAGACGCGCCTGTTTTTTTAATGCTGTCCGTGACGGCGCGGACGAAAACCGGATTGATGTAACCGTCGTTGCCGCGCTCACCGAAATGAAGTTTAACGGCTGTCAAATCGCCTTTTGACAACATACCGTCAAAACCGGCTGCCTTGAACAAACGTTTGATTTTACAGACTTTGCTGTCAGATGTTCGACGCGCTCTGAAATTTGTAAAGTAAACTTTTGATGCCATTATATCCCTCTCTGAATAATGATTAATGATTAAAAGAATGATAAAAATTATGATAAAAATAAAAAGATAAAAGTAAAAAGAATAAGAACAGAAAGCTTAAAGCCGTTTTCCTTTCAAAACGATCAGCTCTTCAAAAGAAACCTTATCTGTCCCGACGACTTCGGCAAAAAATCCGTTTTTCTTCATTTCCGCTGTAACTTCATCCAATCCCGTAATGGACGAAATGAGAAGCAAAAAGAAACCGCCGTCTTTGAGATAAGCGCCGACTTCACTTAAAAACCGGTCAATGCTGTCGCGCCCGGAAATTCCGCCGTCAAATGCATAATTAAGCATGCCGCTCACTTTTTCATCATCAGATGTCGGCAAATAAGGCGGATTAAATAAAATCATATCAAAACCGAGCGGCTGTTTTTCAAAAATTTCAAACATATCGGATTCAATCGCGCGAACGCCGTTCATTTGAGCGCAGAGGACAGCAGCCGGATTAATGTCAACTGCCGTCAGATGCAAATCAGGAATATTGTTTTGAAGAAATGCGGAAACAAACCCGGACCCGCAGCCGACTTCTAATACAAAATTTTCGTTGCCGTTTTCATTCAATTTATCAGACGATTCCCTGCCGACCACATTTGATTTATTAACAGTTTGAAATTTTGAAAATTCAGAAACGGCACATTCCGCCATCAAAAAAGTATCTTCGGCGGGTTCGTAAACGTCTTCCAAAACAACAACTTTTGTTCCTTTGTATTCCGTTTTTGTAACAATAACGGGCTGACACGCGGCAGTGTTTTGAGTCATTCGAATTCCGACCCCCCCTCTTGATTTTATGATTTTTGGCGGTAAAGCATATTTGAAAAATGTGCGATGTCTGCCGGCGACAATTCTTCGGCGCGCATGGATAAAATATCGCCGACGGTTTTATCTTGAAGTGATTCAGAAACGGCATCGTTTGCAAACGGCTGCTCATACATTGTTTCTAAAATGTCTTTCAGATTCGGCATTTCTGTTTTCAGCGGACTTCCGAGAAGTGTATTTTTGATTTTCTTCCGGCGCTGGCTGAACAATGCTTTCGTGACCGAGAAAAAGAATATTTCATCGTCAACCGAATAAGCAGCCGGCCTCGGCTTAAGGAGAATGACTGCGGAATCCACTTTCGGCGCGGGCTCAAAAGATTCTTTCGGAACTTTCAAAATCAAAGACGCGTCTGTTTTGTATTGGACATGAACGGAGAGACGCCCGTATTCTTTGCCACCGGGTTCCGCTGTTAAACGCTGCGCGAATTCGTATTGATACATGAGAACAGCGAGATCGAAATCGTGTTTCAGAAACTTCAACGTGATGTCAGAAGAAATTGAATACGGCAGGTTGGCAACGATTTTATTGAACGGCAGATTTGATAAATCGATATCCATGACGTTTCCTTGGATGATTTCAATATTTTCGTAGACGGAAAGGCGTGATTTGAGAACGCTGACCATTTGAGGGTCGAGTTCAATGATAATGAGTTTGGAAACGCGCGGCGCAATCCGTTCACTGAGATTACCGATGCCGCCGCCGATTTCAAGAACAATATCGGACGGTTCCAGTTGAGCAGCGTCAACAATTTCATCTAACGCAGCGGCATCCGTTAAGAAATGCTGATCCATTTTGCCGCCTTTGACGCCGTATTCTTTGAGAATTTGATAAACCATAATACATCTCGTTTTGATATTTTAAAAATGTTAACTTTGATATTTTATTTTGATATTTTATTTTGATATTTTAAAATGAATTTGAAATTTTAAAATGATATGGAAATTTTAAAATAAATTTGAAATTTTGATTATAATTCTGAATAATTTTGATTAAACTTTTGAATTTTAAAAACAGAAATAAAAGAGATCAAAATAAAAAGAAAACGGGTGAAAATCACCCGTTGTTTATTGTTGTTTTTAATATTTTTGATGTTGTTGGGAATTGAAATTAATCTCTTCTGCCGTAACCGCCGCTGCGGTTGCCGCCGTCGCGCCCGCCGCCATGCCCGCCACCGTGGTTGCTGCCATGCCTGTTGTCGCGGTTACCGTGACCGTGCGAACGACCGCCTTCTTCGTGCGGCTGTGTCAGCGCGCGAGACGGCTGAGCTGCAAAGACGTAGTATTTTTGATCGCCTTTCATTTCTTCAATAATGCGCTGAACAATCAATTTTTCAGGATTATGAAGTGCCGGAACACGGGTTTTTAAGTCGGCGAATCCTTCAAACGGTCCTTTTTTGGATTCTTCCAAAACATCCAGCATCAATTTTTTACCGACACCGGGAAGCAATTCCAAACTGTTCTGACGCATGGAAAGCGGTGCTGCTTTGCTGAAAAACTGAATGAAACGTTCTTCGTTGGCAATCACATAGTCTTCTAAAACCAGCGGCAGTTCCATTTTTGCGCCGTTGGAAAGATCATCGTAAGGAATGCGTGATTTGACGCGTTCGACATACTCTTCGTCTCTTCCGCCGATATGTGTTTTAATATGGACCGGCGGGATTTTGCCTTCAATCGGAATGAGTTCCATCAAAATGAGTTTGTTGTCGCCGAGTGCGTGAATGAGCGGCTTTTTTTGGTAAACGGGACGGTTATCCGTTTCTCTGCCGTACGGGAGATAATCCAAAACCCAAACCCATTCTTCGCGGTCATCGCGTCCGCTCTCTTGCTTGCGGTCGCCATGGCGTCTGTGCTCAAACGTGGGATCTGCTCTCGGTCTGTTCGGGATTTCATCAGTCATAATATATACTCTCCGTTATTGTGATTGAGATGACGGTTTCAAATGTGCCGATGATTGACACTGGTCACTCTTTATAAGTTATAAATCATCTCGGATTTGTTCAAATACAATTCTAATTTTTATTCAGTTGTTTATATAGTTAACACCTTGTGTTGTTTAATAATCAAATAAGCATATGCCCTCGATCGAAACCCGATTCACGATCGGATTCCGATTTTTATTTTTTATAAGATATGTCTAACTCAATAATGATTCTATTTATTCACTTCAAATATAAATAGGAGACTCATATAAAAGAAAAAGAAACAAACAGTAAAGAAAGAAAAAGAGATTAAAAAAAGTAAAAAGGATATTAAAAGAGAATAAACGGTAAAAAATATGTTCGAACTTATTCAACTCATTCAATCCTTTGATTTTTACATAATTCTTCAAATTTACCAGACCGGCGGAATTTCATTTATAGACACGGTCGCCGTCCTTTTTTCTTATGCAGGAAGCCTTCGCCTCGGCGCGCTTTTTCTCTGCCTCTTTTTTTGGATGAAAAAGGAAACCCGCCCGATAACATTCATTTTATTTTCAGCCGTTTTACTCAGTGCCGGCATCACATGGATCATAAAAGAAATCATCGACCGCCCGAGGCCTTACATTGAACTCGGTTTAACAGCAGCGGACATGCTGATTCGAACAGATCCGACCGTTTCGTTCCCGTCCGGTCACACCGCAACGGCATTTACAACCGCGACGGTTGTCGCCCGATATTTCAAAAAATGGGCGATTCCCGCTTTATTTTTAGCATGCCTCGCGGGACTTTCCCGAATTTATTTATTAGTCCACTACCCGTCAGATGTTGTGGCAGGCGCGCTGATTGGGATCATGTCGGCTGTTTTTGTAATATATTTCTATCAAAAAATAATTCAAAGAATGGAAAATGAAAAATTGAAAATCCCGTTTTTTGAAAAATAAAAACCGAACGCCGATTAAACCCTAAAAAATAAACCAACTATTTGTTTTGGGTTTTAACGGGCGTTCAGGTTTGATAAAATAAACAAAAACGGATTTTGGTTTTGTTTAATTTGAAGAAAATCTCACAAACGACCGCAATTCAAGATTTTACGAGCGAAGCGAGTAAAATTGAAGAATTGCGGATTATTCCCCGCCGTTGATAAACCCGATTCGACAAATAATTTAGTCAATTACAATTTAGCCAATTTACGATTTAGTCAATTTAAAATCTAGCCAATTTAATCAATTAAATCCGACAGAATCTGTTGTTTATTCAACGAATGGGACGAATCTCCAACTCCTTCTTTCACTCGCTAACGCTCGTGAAACGCGTCGTTGGAGGCGGTTGTTTTGGTTTTTCAATTATATTGCTAAAACCCAAACATCGCTTTTTTTGAAAATTAATAAAAAATGAACGCCGATTAAATCTTAAACTCAAAAATCGGCATTTCATTTCGGATTTTATCGGGCGTTCGGATTTATTGAAAAAAAATGAAAAACGATGTTTGGTTTTTGTTTTAATTTGATGAAAAGTTCAAATACGACCGCAATTGAAATTTCATGAGCGGAGCGAATGAAATTGAAAATTGCAGGTTATTCCCCGCCGTCGCTAAACTCGATTCCACGAATAATTTGATTAATTTACAATTTAGCCAATTTACAAAAATCATAACAGAAATAAAAAACGAAAGCATCCGCTTTCAGATTTTAATAAAATAAAAAAGAAATGAAAAGTAAAAAGAATGAAAAAGAAGTCTCGAATTATTCGAGAACTTCAAGAATGTGGGTGGTAATGTTAGATTTACCGCCGGTGCTTTCGGATAAGGTTCTGCCGCAAACGTTGCAGACGACCTTTCTGCTGGCACTGCCGAAGATAATCTGTTCATTTTCACAGTCGTTGCATTTCACGCGCAAGAATCTGCTTTTGGGTTTGTTTGTATAATCTGCTGCCATTGTGCTCACTCCACGAATTCGAATTTCTTTGCTCTGAAGCCTTTTCTCTGGTGTGCTTTTTTGCACTCGTTACATCTGTATTTCAATGCAACTTTCTTGGTCGGTTTGTCGCCGCCGGGAACCTTAGAGAATTTACCGGCGTTACCGATACCGGTCTGTCTTTTCTTTTGTCTGGCAATCATTGTAAGAGAGGAGGCTTTGCCTTTCTTAACTCTCTCCAAAGAGATTTCCGTGTGCTTTTTGCAGAACGGGCAATATGTTTTAATGGTCTTGGGCATCTTCATGATGTTTCACCTGCGATTCCTTAATAACATCCAACGGGATAAGCCCCGCCGAATTCAAATAAAGTACAAAAGGATCCGTTGCCGGAATGACATCATCGGTCGCGCGCTTCTGAACGAATCAGTACGCCGTTTCTCACAATAAATATCGGGACGCACATCCCGGTCAAGACATAAGATGCAGAAAATGAATAATTCATTCCCGCAACATCAGGACTCAGGATTGCCTTCGGAACTGCCGGTTATACCTTGAGCGACACCGCGTTTAATCAGCAAATTCGCATTCGCGGCCGGCAATTCGACCTCATCCTGCGCTTTTAACTGATAAGTACGCTTATCTTCGCCCATAAATTCAGGTAAATCCTTTAATATTCGGACAAAAACGTAATTCTCATTTATAACATTTGCGGAAGATGCAGGTGCCTGATTTGTGGTGGGTGCGGCAGGCCTGTCAGAAACGGCTGTCTCTTTGGCGGGCGGTTCCTCCGACTTTGGCTGAGATTTCGGCTCACTCTTTTGAATCGGCATCTGACCTTTTGATTCGGTTTTAAAAACGGGTTTTTCCGATTCCTCTTTGTCCGCATCTACCAAATCAGCAATCAATGCGGTGCGCGCTTTTAAAATTGCGCGAAGAACATCTTCATAAAGTTCCTGTTCCGCCGGCAATAATTTGTCGACATCTTTTTTCAAAAGAATATTTTTAGAATTCGTAAAAGCGCCTGACGTTGCGCGTTCCACCACTTTGCCGGCGCGCTTCATGAAAACGGTTTCAACATCCGTGACAAGACCGGAAAGTTCGTCTTCCAGCATCTTGTATTCAACAGACCTCGGGCGACCGATTTTTACCATTTCGGATTCCAGTTCTTTAGCGGCTGCTGTCGCCGTCGAATAGAAATCTGACGGAATAGGTTTCAAATCGCGGGCCTTCTCCCTGCGAACCGTTTGTTTAACCTCTTCAAGCGTTTTATCAATATCCATAATTTGCAACTCCCCTGCACATCAAGTATACAGCGGCGTATTCGGGAAGTTCTTCCTTCCCTTCGACCACGGAAAATTCCTGTCCGTTGAGCAGGAACGAAAACGGACGCTGAATTCGAACCTTTGTCGGTTTGTCATCAAACGCCAGCGAATTCGTTAGCGGATTATAATCAGGCAGCTGATCGAATTTCAGTGTCTGCACTTCAAAGCCCGAGCCGCCGTGAAGCGATCCCGGGAAACGAATCAGTCTCTTAATGTCACCCGTCACCGGCTCGTCAACACTGGCGCCGGCATCGACACCGAATTCCGCGACGGTTTTTTGAATGATATACTCAATAATTCCTTTAAAATCTTTGACGGGAAAATCCAATCGTCCTTTGTCTGTGATTTCGGAAAGCAAAGACTCATCCGATGCAAACCCTGCCAGCTTTTTTAAAGTGGCATCACCTGCTATTTTATTCTCCTTTAAGTCTTTAAACATTTCCTTAGGATTGTCTTTTCCTTTCTCAGCTTCAGTTTTCAAATAATCAACGACATATCCGGCGATGCGTTTGCCCCAGCCGTTTTCATACCCTTCCAAAACCCATTTCGTCGGAATTTTGCCGCGCTTGCCCATGAATTCTTTAGAACCCGAGCCGGTATCGCCGACCATTGCGACTTCTTTAAAGAAGAATTTGAAATCCAAATCGCGCCCGCTGATGTAATTCACAATTTCACGGCGCTCGGCACTGTCCAGTTGAGAGATTTTGTCATCGTAAACGTGGAAGTGATAACCGCGGCCGCCGGAAAAGACGAGTTCGATGTTGTCTTCGGAAAACCCGAAATCATCCGTTAAAAAATCGGCGAGCTTGAGCGACTCCGCTTTCACGTGATCCAGCATATCGGAATACGTCATTTTCGCGCCCGGCAAGTGATCGGCATCCAAATCGAAAATCAGATCCGCGCCTTTCCACCCTTTTTGATCCATGCGCGGCGCGCCCGGCATATCGTAATAAGCAACAGAATAATAAACATGCGCCGGTGCCATGCCGATTAAATATTCGGAAACTTCATTGAAAGAGCCGAAATATTTGTGGCGTTTCATAATGACATCGGGCATCGGGTCAAATGAAATAAATCCCCATTCCCGCGACGTGAAAGAGGGCGGAAGCTGGAGATTTAAATTTTTATAATGCGCTTGAAATTTCGCCTTTAAGAAACGCTTTGTCAGCTCGTCCATTTTCACACCGGTTTGATAAAACAATAGAATTCAGAGATAATAGAAATAAAATTCAGATTTAGAAACTCTGAATGTCGATAATATTTATAGACATTTTGTTATTATATATCTTTCAATGAAACAAGAAATGACGAGCGCGGATGTGGCCGCGATTGTTGCGGAATTAACAACCGGAGAAACAACTCTTCTCGACGCGAAGATCGAAAAGATTTACCAGCCGGATGAAAATGAGATCCGGATTAACTTATTTGCCAGAAACCGCGGCCGAGATAATTTAATTATCGAAAGCGGCAGACGCCTGCATATGAGCAAATATCTGAAAGAATCGCCGAAAGTCGCGCAAAGCTTTCCGATGCTTCTTCGAAAATACATCATGGGTGCCAGAATTATCTCAATCGAACAGCACGAATTTGACAGAATTATCAAAATCGGACTTCTGCGCGGCGGTGAAGAAAGCATTCTGATTGCCGAGCTTTTTTCCAAAGGAAACATCATTTTGACCGACAAAGAAGGAAAAATCATCCTCCCGATGAAGCCGGTCACGTTTAAAGAGCGCCGCATTCGCTCGGGCGAAATTTACGAACTGCCGAAAAATCAAATCAATCCGATGAAAACAAGCGTTGAAGAAATGAAAGAAATTCTTTCAGCGTCCGACAGAGACGCGATTCGAACGCTTGCCAATCAATTCAATCTCGGCGGCCTTTATTCGGAAGAAGTTTTCAAGAGATGCAGTGTTGATAAAACAAAACCGGCCGCCGAATTAACGGATGACGAAATTCAAATTATTTATGATACGATTAATGAAATGCTTGACCCGATTCGAAAAAGCAGTTTCAGTCCGAGACTGATTTTAAAGGAAAAGAAAGAGAACGGGAAAACTGATTCAAATTCGAATAAAGGAAATGGGGGAGCGGTATCTGTTGCGGCCGACGCGCCGGCAGACAACGGCACGGCAGCAGGCAGCGATACGGCAGCAGACGGCAACACCGCCGAGCCGGCACCTGCCTTCACGCTGCCGCCCGGAATGGAGATTGCCGATGTTGTGGCACTCAATTTGGCGCAGCATAAAGGTTTGCCTTTTGTCGAATTCAAAACATTCTCGGAGGCGTTGGATGAAGCATTCGGAAAAGCGGCGCTCAAAGAAGTTGAAGTGAAAAAGGAAGAAATCAAGCAGGATAAAAAACTCGGGATTTACGAGCGCCGCTTGAAACAGCAGACGGAAACGATTGAAAAATTTGATCGTGAGATTGAAAAGAATACGAAAATCGCCGAGTCGATTTATTCCAATTACGCTTTTGTCGAGTCGATTTTAAATGTTCTCAACGGCGCGCGTGACAGTGGTCGCTCCTGGGATGAAATCAAGAAAATCATTGAAGGCGCCAAAAAGGAAAATTCAAACGAAGCCGCCAAAGCGATTGTTTCCATTCAGCCGGCAGACGCCTCCGTGACGGTGGATTTGACGGACTACAAAGCCGTTCTTGACATTCGAAAAACAATTCCGCAAAACGCCAATGTCTATTACGACCAGGCGAAAAAGTTTGAGAAAAAGAAAGACGGTGCCATCAAAGCACTCGCCGACACGCAAGCGATTATTGAAAAGAAAGAAAAAGAGAAGAAGGAAGATAAATCCAAAGGCACCGACTTTGTCCTCAAACGAAAAAAGCATTGGTACGACCGCTTCAAGTGGTTCACATCCTCTGACGGATTTTTGGTTGTCGGCGGCAGAGATTCCGATTCCAACGAAGAAATTTTCAAAAAATACATGGAAAAACGCGACTTCGTTTTCCACACCCAACACCCCGGCGCGCCGCTCACCGTCATTAAAACGGAAGGAAAGGAAGTGCCTGAAACAACGCTCTTTGAAGCCGCAACGTTTGCCGTTTCCCACTCCACACTCTGGAAAGGCGGCAACGCATCCGGCGATTGTTACATGGTCAAAGGCGACCAGGTGTCAAAAACGCCGGAATCAGGCGAATACGTCCCGAAAGGATCGTTTATCATCAGAGGGGAGCGCCGCTACTTTGAAGACGTGATGCTTGAACTCGCCGTCGGCTTAGAGTTAAAAGCCGAGACGCGCGTCATCGGCGGCCCGATTTCAGCCGTCACGAAAAACGGCACATACGTTTGCGAAGTGATTCCCGGAAAATTCAATCAAAACGATTTGTCGAAAAAGATGTACCGCCTTTATACCGATGTTTTCCCTGATCAGAAATTTTTGAAACAGATTGCATCGCCTGATTTAATTGCGATGGTCATGCCGCCGGGTGAGTCAGATATCAGAAAAGGACCTGACGGTGTAAAAGCGAAAAAAGAATCTGAAGAATAAAAGGAAAGAGAAGGGATTGAAAACAATGATCGGCGTTGAAATTGATATGATTGTCTCTGACAGCCTCAAAGCGTTGGAATTATACGAAAAGATTTTTGAAGTCCAAAGGATTGAGGCAACAGACCTTGAAAAAGGATTAAATGAAGCCGTTTTCACGATTTACGGCACACGTTTTCATTTGTTGGACGAAAATCCCGCATACGGCATGATCGCCGCGAAACCGGAAGAGACGAAAGCCATTTGGTTCAATATTATTGTGCCCGATATTGCAGAAACGTTCAAAAAAGCAACGGATGCGGGTTGTACGGTCATTCAGCCGATGACAGAGATGGAAGAAATGGGCGTTATCAACGCGATGTTTTCAGATGCGTTTGGAACTGTTTGGATGCTTCATCAAATTGTAAAAGAAGTCAGTTATGAAGACCGGGTGAAAGCGATGGAAAACATGAAATAATTTTGCAGTATTAAGCAAAAACTTAGCAAAATCTCAGTAAAACTTAGCAAAAATAACAGATAAAACAAAACGGGCGGATTGAAAATGAAAGTGTTAAAAAAAGATCTGAAAGGCCGAAGCGGCGAAATCGCGCTGTTAGCGGAGACGTTAGAGGATCTTTGGCACTTGAAATACATTATCGATCCGAATGATTTGATTTTCGCACTCACCAAAAGAAAGCCGGAAGGCGCGAGTGATAAGATTCGCCCGGAAAAACTGGAAAAGGTAACGGTTCGCCTCGGCATTCGCGTTGAAAAAGTCGAGTTTCACAAATTCGCGAACCGCTTGCGTATTCAAGGCGTGATTGAGCACGGCATGGATACCGGAATGCATCACACGCTCAACATTGAAGAAGGCATGAATCTCTCAATTATTAAGAATGAATGGAAAAACGACCAGCTTGAGCGTATTAAGGAAGCGGAAATTGCCGGCAAACGTCCGTCCGTCATTATTGCAGGCATTGAAGAAGGCGATGCCGACATCGGTTTGGTACGTCATTACGGCATTGAACCGTATTCTCACATTCGCCAGTCTTCCGGAAAAAGAGAAAACGGGCTTCGCGATGTTTTCTTTAAAGAAATCGGCGAACAATTGAATTTTGTATATGATGAAAGCGCGGCAATCGTTGTCTGCGGCCCTGGTTTTACGAAAGATGATTTCATGGATTATTTCAAGAAAGCGTATCCGGAAATTGCGTCTAAAACAGCGGTTGAAGACAGCACAATGATCGGGATTCCCGGCTTTTTGGAAGTCCTGAAAAAAGGTTCCATTGATAAAATCATGCAGGAGTCACGCCTTTCTCGTGAAGCCGCAATGATGGATGAATTGCTCAAAGAAATCGCAATCGACGGCAAAGCCGCGTACGGCCCGGCAGAAGTCAAAACCGCCATTGATTACGGTGCCGTTGAAACACTACTCGTCGCCGATGAAAAACTGCGCGAAGAAAGAGAAACAGCGAACAGCGCATCCGATTTATCGATTGAAAAAATGATGAAAGACACTGAAGCGGGACAAGGAAAAATCATTGTCTTCAGCACGGAATTTGAGCCGGGACAGAAATTGAATTCACTCGGCGGCATCGCGGCGATTTTAAGATATAAATTGGCGCAATGAGTCACGATTTTTAAAAATTAAAAACGAAAATACTTTTTTGGAAATAAGTAAACCCGAAACAACCACCGCTAATTTTCAATTCCGATCGGAGCGAAGCGCAGAGAGGAATTGGAAATTTGCGGATTCGTACTCAGCCGATACGGCAAAAATGAAACCAGATTTTGTCAATATTTAATTTTGATATCTTATGTTATTGAAGAAATTCGATTACTGCATGCATCAGCGTGTAGCATTGTGTTGGTGTGCTGCGTTGTGTTGGTGTGCTGCGTTGTGTTGGCGTGCTGCATTCAGCGTTGTGTCGGCGTGTTGCGTTGCATCTGCTCATTCTTATCACATCCGTTCGCTGACGCGAACGTGGCTGCTGTTACCTTGCCGTTTGCGTTGCGCTGTTACCTGCCGTTTGCGTTGCGCTGTTACCTGCCGTTTGCGTTGCGTTGTTACCTTGCCGTTTGCGTTGCGCGGTTACCTTGCCGTTTGCATTGCTGTCTTGCACATCGGAGCCGCTTCGCCGCGCGCGAGTGCCGCAATTTTAAAAATATGAAAAAAGAACCCGTGTTTTAAAAATATAAAAAATAAAAAGAAAAACGAAATTAAATTAGAGATATTTTTCAATCTCGACTTCTAATTTCTCTTTGGAGGTCAGGCCGACAAAACTGCTGACCAATTCGCCGTTTAATAAAATCGCGATTGTCGGAATGGCGTGAATTGAATATTGGCGAGCCAATTCCTGATTTTCATCAACGTCGACGACGCTGAATTTCACTTTGTCTTTGTATTGGGTTTCCAATTCTTCAATAATCGGTTTCTGCATTCTGCAGGGACCGCACCAGGCCGCTGTAAAATCAATAACTTCCAAACTCATTTTTCTCACCTGTTTGTTTTTTAATAATCGAAACAAGATAAAATAGATCTCGCTTCTAAATAATCTTTGTGTTTTGAATAACTTTTCAAAAAAATTAGACGCTGCCACTCTTTTTCAATACGCCCCAATACATGCATTCCTCGGGAGAAATCGTTGTGATTCCGAATGCCTCCGAGTCAAAAACGGCATTCGCGTTCCGAATCAAAGCAAAAGGCGTACTTTCATTGCTTTCGCCCATGACAGCTTCTGCCGCCGATGCCAAATTATCAGCAACCGCGACGCGCGTAACCGCCAGCGGGCGACCGAACAAATCCGTTTCTCCGCGTTTATCAACCGTTGCCAAAAAACCGGCAGCTCCAATTGCAACGCCTGTGCATCCGAGGCGAAGCGGCTGTGTTCGGCTGTCGGCAATAATCACACCGACATGAACACCGAATTCTTTCAAAACAAATTCGGCAATTTTTCGGGCACTTTTTGTCGGATTTTCAGGATACAAAATAACGCAGCCTTCCGGCGCATTGGAATTATCAATGCCGGCATTCGGACAGAGCATACCGTCTTTAAGCGTTAGCAAAACCCCGAAAACGCCGCCGAAAATAACATCGGATTCCGAGATGACAAGTTCAGCCTCGCGGGCATCGATTTGATACAATTTTTCATATTCCAAGGCGGCAACACTCGGCTGAATATCATCCAACAGAACAACCCGATTTTCAGAGGTCGCCAAAGCGGATTCGGCAATCACAAGAATATCATTTGTTTGAGGCAGCAAATTCGCCTGCTCAAACGCCGCCCTGATTTTTAAAAGAATATCCTCACCGGGACAAATCAAATCACTTTTTAAGCCGAAGATTTCAAGCGGCAAATCAACCGGCGAGCCGGGCTGTGAATTTTGAGCGGGAGGGACAGACATAAAGATCCTTTTTTAGAAATTGAATAAACAGTAAACAATAACAAAATCCGTTCTTCATTAAAAGAATTGCGGAAACAAAAGGAAAACAAAAAAAGGAAAACAAAAAAAGGAAAACAAAAAAAAACGGTAAATGAAAAACAGTAAAATGAAAAACGGTAAATGAAAAAACAGTAAATGAAAAAACGATAAATGAAAAAACGATAAATGAAAAAAGCGTTACTTTATTCAAGAACATGCGCTTTTTTCAGAATTTTTTCAGTATAAGTATGTGCGCCGACAGGCATCATATGAATTCCGCGGCAAATCGGTTTGAGCCGCATGATTAATTCCGCTGAAATAATCATTCCTTCGGAAACCGGATCGTCTGCTGCTTGAATACGTTCATGAATTTCATCCGGAATTGAAATGCCCGGAATATTATTGTCCATGTAACGAGCCATTTGAACCGACCGGATCGGAATAATTCCGGCAATAATCGGAACGTCCGTTTCTACTTTTTCCAAGAATTCCTTGAATTTTTCAATGTCAAAAATCGCTTGCGTTTGAATAAAATCAACGTCAAAAGAAAGTTTTTTCTCAAGCTTCATGATTTGGAGCCGCTCATTCGGATCCGCGTTGGACACGACACCGACACAAAAATCAGGTGCGCCGGTGAGGTTGTTTCCCGAAAAATCATATCCTTTTTTGAGATGATTAATTGTTCTTAACAGTTGAACAGAATCTAAATCATAAACGGGTTTGGCTGTCGGGTGGTCGCCGCATTTCGGGTGATCGCCGCTCATGACAAGAAGATTGGGAATACCGAGTGCCGCTGCGCCGAGTAAATCCGCCTGAAGTCCGATTCTGTTACGGTCACGGCAGGTCATCTGCATAACCGGATCAGAATACCCGTTTTCAATCATCAGACGTGCAAACGCCATGGACGACATATGAAGCGTTGCACATTGATTATCAGTAATATTAATCGCATCAACAAATCCCTGAATGGATTTCATATTTTCAATTGCCGGTGAAAAATCAATGCCTTTGGGCGGTGAAACTTCTCCTGTCACAAGAAACTGCGATGATTTTAATTTCTCTTTAAATGTACCTTTCGAACCCATATTTACCCCGGGATGCGAGACGTTTTTAGAGATCGTCCTCGGAATTATTTTAGTTGCCATTTTATCCCTGCATTCCATAATCATTAACTTTTAACACGTTTCAAATTAGATGATTTTTCGGCATTTGAATGTCAGAGAGTGTCGGAATCAAATGAATTGAATCCATTTTCTGTTCAATCAAATACCACACACACTCGTTTTCGCGGGAAACTTCGCATTTTCCGTTTTTAGAGCCGCCGCACGGCCCGTTCATTTGAGACTTCGGACAGCGCGCATTCGGACAAATGCCGCTGAAGTCGCCGATATTGCACTCGCCGCACAGGATACAAAGATGTTCGGAAGGATGTAACCCTAAACATCCGCCAAGCGATACGGTTTCGTTTGTGCCTGTCACGGGAACATTTGTAACGGATGAGACAACAGACGTTCCGCTGCCGCAACCCATCACCAAAATACAATCGGCGTCTTTGATTTTTTCATTTTTCGCGACCAGATGATCAAAAGAGCGAACGCTGCACGCTGCTGTCGGCAGTGCCCAGCCGATAATCGGATGGCCGGCCTGCTCTAATCGGTCGGCAAGCTCCAAGACTTCGGGCTCACCGCCGGTCCTCATTTTAGCGGCGCAGACATTACAGCCGATGATGAAAATACTTTTTCGACCTTCCACGAAAGGCAGAATTTCTTCAAACGGCTTCGCTTTGGTAATAATCATAGCAAATCGAAAATGGTTTATTAAAATCGTTTTTATTCGAATTTCATGAACGGCATCCCCCAATAGACGCTGTCATTCAATAAAGTCGAAAATTAAGAATATCATGATATATGCTTTATTTGTATATAAAGTTAAAAGAAAATCAGAAATTAACATTAACATAATTAATACAAAATAATCATGATTAATACAAAATAATCAGAAAAACGAAGGGCATTTTTACCGAAAATAACAAAAAAAGATGCAGATCACGCGCGATGACTCGCGGTGACTTCAGGCAGCAAACGGAATCGGCAAGATAGCTGTACAATTACTTTTACGTTCAGCAGGTGCATTAAATAGTAAAAAAATGCAAAATTCGGAAGTGGCTTTTGTTTAAAATGAAAAAATGAGACATACCCCACATTTATTTTGAAAAATGGTGCGACTCGCGCGCGGCGATGGCTGTTGAAAGTAAAACAGAAATAAAAAAGAAAAGTGAAAAATAAAAAAGCAGAAAATGAGTAAAAACCCATTTTCATTTTCAAAAATCAAAAAATGTTTTTGATTATTTTCTTCTCATGAACAAAGCGCCTGCAACGCCGAGACATGCAATAATGCCGACAACACCGATTCCGGGAATGCTGCTGTCATCGTCGCCTGTATTGTTGCTGCCGGAAGACTGCGGCAAAACAGGAAGCATGTAAACGATTTGATAATTATCGCGGTCTTCGCCGAGATCTTGATTTAAGGCAACAACCGACCAAACGCCACTGTCATTGAATGTGAAGGATTTTGTCAAGTTTGCATCCAAATGCGTATAAATTCCTTCGGAAGGCCCGTTTGCTTTTAATTCATACGGATTGACATACACTTCCGCACGAACCGGAAACGGATTTTTAACAGGCGCGGGGTTTTCAACTTCATTTTCAAACCAGCTTAAATTGCCGTCGACTGAGAACGTTAATGAACTGTTTTCTTTGATGTTGTTCGGATTAGATACCGGATAGATTGTTACAGGAATTCCTGCGGTGTGACCGTAAGTCTTAACATTATCCCAACCGGCTGAGCTGCTGCCGACATAGAGCGGCGCAACTGTGTATCTTTCGCGCGTCATTGTTCCGTTATCATCAAATCCTTTTTGAGAGCCTTTGACATAATAAACGCCGTCCTGATCAAATTTAACTGATCCGACATACCAGTTTGCAGTAACAATTGAACCGTCAATGGTTTCATAACTGACATTGCCGGATGAACGCTTGATTGAAACGGGTGTTTCCGTTCCGTTTGGTGCAATCAATGTCATATTGATTTGGAAATTTTCACCGATTTCAGCAAAATTAGCGTCGGTCGGATGAACGATGTACAAATAGAGATTTGTTGAATCTCCCTTTTCGAAATAGAAGCTTTCTGCGGTTGCATTTATTGATCCAGCCTGAGAAGCGCCCGGAAAAATCGTCACATAGTGAGCGGAAGCGGGCAAAACCAATAAAAGAATCAGCAAGAAAGCAATTGAGAATGAAATGATTTTATTTGTCATAATAATCCACTGCCCCTGAATATAAGGATTGAAAGCATATTCAGAAAATAATAAAAAGTAAAAATTTAAATTTACTTCGTATTACGAAAATTGAATATCGTAATAACATTATATATAATTGGTGCTGAAAGATTAAAAGAGGCAAAGTACCCGCATAAAAAAGCAAATAAAAGAATCGGATAAGGATGAATTAAAAAACAGACAGAGAAGAACTGAAATAAAATAAAAAGAAGAAGCAGAAAATGAGTAAAAACTCACTTTCGTTTTCAAAAACTAGATTATTTTCTTCTCATGAACAAAGCGCCTGCGACACCGAGACATGCAATAATGCCGACAACGCCGATTCCGGGAATGCTGCTGTCATCATCGCCGGTACTGTTGCTGCTGTTGTTGTTACTGCTGTTGCCTTCATTTCCGCTGTTGGAACTTGCAGAAACGGGCATAACGTAGACAGCCTGGTAGTTGTCGCCGCCGATTTCTCCTTCTTCATTCACACCCATGAATGTCCAAATACCTGCTTTAGACACGGTTGCGGTAAAGGTTGGGTTTGCGTTGGATTTAACGTGGGTCGTTGTAAGAAGTCCTTCGCCGTTTGCTTTCATTTGAGACGGGGTAATGTATTCTGCGACTTCAACGGGGAGCGGGTCAAGGACATCTTTAGAGTCGATGACTTCCTGCGCGAAGAAGCTCATGTTTCCAAGGAAAGTGAAATTGACAGATGCGCCTGCTTTAATGTTGCGGGTGTCTGTGTTGGGTGTAAGAACAACGTTAGCGCTTGTGTTCAGACCGATTTTTTTCAAGTTGTCCCAGCCGGTTGAACTGTTGCCTGCATAAAGAACTGTGACAGATTGTCTTTCTCTGTTTTGTGTGCCGTTGTCATATCCTTTTTGGATGCTGGTGATGTAGTAAACGCCTTCCTGATCGAGTTTGATGTTGGAAGAATACCAGTTGGTTGTCACAGAGTTGCCGTTGCCTGTGTCGTATGTAACGTTGGAGGCGGAGCGTGTCAATGTCACGTTTGCGATGCTGCCGTTCGGGTAGATGACCTGTTGAGTCAAATTAAAAGCGGGACCGATTTCAGCGTAATTGGCTTCTGCCGGGTGAATGATGTAGAGGTAAAGGTTTGCGGTGTCGCCGACTTTGAAATAAAAGTCATCGGCTTTGACGTTAACGGATGCCTCCTGTGAAGCGCCCGGAAAAACAATAACCGAGTGCGCTGCGGCCGGTGCAACCATGGCGAGCATAAATAATAAGACGAGAGTCAGTGAAAATATTTTTTTCATATAATCAATCCTTTTTCCGGAAAATATGTGCTTTCAAGGGAATGAAAAATTCCGGAAATTTAAACAAAACCGTTTCAGAAAGAAACGAGATTCAACCGGCCCTATGAAAACCGATTGAAGAGGGGTGTAGAATTTGATGAAGCAATAAAAAAGCAATCAATCTTTGTTACAGATTCTTATTTTTTTATAACTTCATATGACAAACAAAAATTAAACCAATTATTAATATAAAAAGTTGACGAGATTTCGCCATACCAAAAACAAATAAAATTGATAATTTGAATAAATAATAGACGAGAAGAATACAAAAAGAGAATTAAATATAGAAAAAAAGAAAAATAAATTACATTTTTTAAAAAAGGAATTGGCAGAATGAAACCGAATCAAACGAAAACTTTTCGGCGAAAAAATAACGGAAAACGAACATTTTTTGAGATGTTTTTTCATAAAACCAAAGATAAAAAGGATTAAAACGGAATCTGAAAAGATAATAAGCGGAAGTGAAAAAGAAAACAGGCACAGCGTGTTAGTACAGATTAAAAAATAAGAAATATTAAGTGTTTTCAAAAACACACAAAAAATGACGCGTCGTCGCGCACGCGGCCGATTCACAACATCACTAAACAAAAACAGAATAAAAATAAAAATCGAAAAAGAGTTGAGGACCAAGCCGAAAAGAATTCAGGATTTAACCGAAAAGAATTCAAGGTTAAACCGAAAGTTTTGCGTTTCTGACAGCATAAACGACTTTCATCGCGTCAACGGTTTCAGAAACATCATGCGTTCGAATGATATGACCGCCTTTGTAAGCGGCGATGCTTGCCGCAACCAAGCTCGGGATCAATCGCTCTTCAGCCGGTTTTTCAACCACGGAATTTAAGAATGATTTACGAGAAACAGCAACCAAAATCGGCATTTCAAAAACATTAAAATTTTCAAACCGGTTAATAACATCAAAATCATAGTCTGATGTTTTTTCCGGAGTCCAGTGCCCGATGGCAGGATCCAGAATGATTTTCTGCGGATCAATGCCGGCGTGTTCCGCATTTGAAATGGCGTTGGACAAAGAAGACATGACCGCGTCCATGCCGAGCGGGTCGCCCGGAATCTTTTGCGTTGCCATTAAAACCGCGCAGGCATCGTGATCGGCGATGACTTTTCCCATTCGCGCGTCTGCTTTTAAGCTGGAAATATCGTTAATGATTTCAGCGCCGCGGTTCAGCGCGCCTTCCGCGATTTCGGCATACATTGTGTCCACCGAAATCGGAACGGAAATGTTGCCGGAGAGTTCTTTGAGTGCTGAAAAAAGGCGGTTTTTTTCTTCTTCAACGCTGATTTCTTCCGCCCACGGCGATGTGGACCGCGCGCCGACATCTAAAAGCGTTGCGCCGTCGTCAATCATTTTTTGAGCGGCTTCCAAAATTGAAGACGAATCACGGACAGATTTTTTGTAAAACGATTCCGGGCTGAGATTCAAAATACCCATCACATGCGGCGGATGACTGCCGCCGAAAGTTAAGCCGCACATATTTACCGAAAATGTCATGAAATTCCCCGGAATCGCTTACAATATTTTTAAAATTTTTATTTTTAATTTTTTTGTTTATTATTTTTTAGTTTCCGCAATCATCTCGGCGCATTTGATGACGTGCTGCATCAAAATCGCAATCGTCATCGGCCCGACACCGCCCGGAACAGGCGTAATGAGGGAGGCTTTTTTAATCACATTTTCAAAATCAACATCCCCGTAAGTTCCGGTTGAATCTGTCGTAATGCCGGCATCAAAAACGGCAACGCCTTCTTTAACCATATCTTCTTTAATCAGATGCTTGACACCGGTGCCGACAACCAAAATATCGGCTTCTTTGGTGTACATTTTCAAATCTTTTGTGAAAACGTGACAGACGGAAACGGTTGCGTCCCGATTGAGAAGCATGGCTGCCATCGGTTTGCCGACAATATTGCTGTGGCCGACAACGACGGCGTTTTTGCCTTTGATTTCAACATTGTATTCTTCCATCAGGCGAATAATGCCCTTCGGGGTACACGGAACAAGGCCTTCTTCGTTAATCATCAGGTTGCCCATGTTGAACGGATGGAATCCGTCGGGATCTTTCATCGGCGAAATGGCGTTCATAATCGTTTGCGCATTGATGTGCGGCGGAAGCGGCAGCTGAACCAGAATGGATGAAACGGAATCATCTTCGTTTAAGCCGCGGATGAGTTCTAAGAGTTCGGCTTCAGTGATGTCTACAGGCGGCAGGCTGTCTTCTGCCAAAATGCCGACGCGTTCGCAGGCTTTGTGTTTCATGCGGACATACATTTGAGATGCCGGATTGTCACCAACCAAAACGGTGACAAGCTTGGGGGAAATTCCTTTTTCTTTCAGTTTTAAAACGGCAGCTGTTGCTTCAGCTTCCACTTTGGCTGCAACGGCTTTGCCGTCGATAATTTTAGAAGTGTCGATTTCAGACAAAAAATCACCTTAAAATAAAACCGGAATGTCCGGCGTTTAGAAAATAAAATTAAAAAAAGAAATCAAAAGATTATTTGTAAACGGGGAAACGTTCACAAAGTTCTTTGACTTCCAATCTGATCTTTTCGAGTTCGGCGTCATTTCCTGCGTTTTTAATGGTGCGGGAAATTGCGCTGCCGATGAATTCCATTTCTGTTTCCTTCATGCCGCGGGTGGTGGCTGCCGGCGTTCCGACGCGAATACCGCTTGCAATGAATGCTTTTTGTTTGTCGAACGGAATGGTGTTCATATTCAAAACGATGCCGGCTTTTGCACAAGCGGCTTCGGCATCCTTTCCGGTAATGTCAAAAGAAGTTAAGTCAATAAGCATTAAGTGGTTGTCCGTGCCGCCGGAAACGATTCTGAAACCGTTTTCAGAAAGCGTGTCGGAAACGACTTTCGCGTTCTTGATGGTTTGGAACTGATCTTTTTTGAAGTCTTCGGAAAGCGCTTCTTTAAAGGCGACTGCTTTGGCTGCAATCGTGTTCATGAGCGGGCCGCCCTGAATTCCCGGGAAAACGGATTTGTTAATGGCTTTTGCAAATTCTTCTTTGCACATAACCATGCCGCCGCGGGGACCGCGAAGTGTCTTGTGAGTTGTCGTTGTCACGAAATCGGCGTACGGAACCGGGCTCGGGTGCGCGTCGGCAACGATAAGGCCTGCAATATGCGCGACATCAGCCAACAAATAAGCGTCAACAGAGTCTGCGATTTCTTTGAATCTCTTGAAATCGATTGTTCTGGAATAAGCGGAAGCACCGCAGACAATCATTTGGGGTTTGTGTTCTTTGGCGAGTTTTTCGAGTTCGTCGTAGTCGATCATTTCGGTTTCACGGTTGACGCCGTACGGAACGATGTTGTACAACTGACCTGAAAAACTGACCGGACTGCCGTGAGACAGGTGACCGCCTTCAGACAAATTCATGGAAAGAATGGTGTCTCCCGGTTTCAAAACGGAGAAGTAAACCGCCATGTTGGCGCCGGAACCGGAGTGGGGCTGAACATTGACATGGTCAGCGCCGAAAAGCTTTTTGGCGCGCTCAATTGCAAGAGTTTCCGCTTCATCGACAAACTCGCAGCCGCCGTAGTATCTGTTTCCGGGGTAGCCTTCGGCATATTTGTTGGTCAAAACGCTGCCCATGGCTTCCATCACCGCTTTGCTGGCATAATTTTCGGAAGCGATTAAATCCAAACGTGTTTCCTGGCGGTTGAGTTCTCTTTCGAAAACGGCTGCCATATCGGGGTCTTCTTTCTGAATGTAAGACATAAACATCCTCTAACTTTTAATTTTCAGTACTGAAATTCCTGCCGCCGTCAATTTCGGCAAGCAAGGAAAAAATGGAAAGTAATTGGTAAAAATTGATTAAAATATAAATAAATGACCGCAAAAACCGAAATCAAATTTTGACAAATATAAAAACCGATCAGATTTTATTATTTTTTTGAAATCGGAACGGCTCGCGCGCGGCGGCAGCCAAGCAGATGCAAATACTGCTTGAACACTGTATTTACAATGGCGAAGCCGCAAAAAAACGCACAGCGATTTTTCACAAACATCACTCCCTCACGGCCCTGAAAAATTCCGAGCAAAGCGAGGATTTTTTAATTTAATCAAATCGCTTCATACGTTTTCTTCATCAAAAGCGCATCGTCTTCGATGTTCGGGCTTTCACAAATAATTGTGCCGCACGCTTTGAATTCTTTGAAAACTTTCATGAGATCTTTGTAATTCATATCGGATTCTTCTAAAATCAAATGGTTGCGCTCGCCTTTCGCAGAATATTCAATGCCTGAAATGTGACAATGCATTGTTTTGAGTCCTTCTTTTCCGAGCGTTTTTTCGATTTTTTCAAAGATTTCTTTGAATTCTTCGTAAGTATTGTGCTTGCCGTCACGGGCGTGAACATGTGAAAAGTCAATGCAGGGCAAAACGCCGTCGATTTCCGCGGAAATGGAAAGCAATTCGTCGATGTCCCCGAATTGCGTTGCTTTTCCTGTTGTTTCCGGGCGGAGCGTGACGGGAATATTTTCATCCTCCAATCGCTTGGCCAACGATTTCAGCAAATTAAGAACACGATCGTAAACGATTTTATGATCGTCTTTGAGATAAAAAGCAGGATGGAAAACGATGTTTGTCGCCGAACAGATATTGCCGATGCGGGCGGAGTCATAAATACGCTGAACACTGGCATCCAGTTTTTCTTGCTCGGCAGCGTTGAGATTAATGTAATAAGGACCGTGAACGCTGAGCGCAACGTCGCTCCTAGCGGCGGCGGCATTTACTTCTTCAGCCGTTTTCTCGCCCATGCGAACGCCTTGAACGAATTCGAGTTCCATGCAGTCGAGCCCGAGTTCGCGGACGCGGCCGATGCCGTCAATGGTGCTGCGCCCTTTGGAACTGACGGGAACGCCGGCGGTTCCGAACAGTAATTTGTCGTGCATTTTCAATTTTTTTGTGTTGACCATTTATCCCACAATCCCGAGGTGGTGCGTGATTTCTTGGCGTTTGTCAAAAGATATTTTTTCTTCAACCAAATCCAAGAAGCTTTCCATGTCTTCTTCATCCAAACTTGTAATTTCTTCCTGATTAGACAAAACCAAATCCGCCAAATATTCGATTTCTTCGGCATCCAACCGCGAAAGCCGTTCTCTGAAATCTTCGCCGCTTTCGGCAAAACGGTGTGAAATCGGCCTCAATATGAATGGGAAAGAATGCCCTGCGCCGGAATCCGTGCTGCCGCCGGCTTCAGGTGCCAGTTTGTTGAAAATACGATTATCGGTTTCTGAAAAAACGCGACCCATAGAAGATCCTCCTGTTTTTAGATAAATGAGTTGAAATTGTCAATAAACCTGTCAATAAACCCAAATAAAAATTCTAAATAAAAATGAGACACGCTGCTATATTAATTTTTCATTTCTTTTTTTGGAGATGACCGTTTTTATCGATTTCACCGTTATAAATCCGCGTTGTTGAAATCGGAATTGTGTCTTCCGCCAAAACAAAATCAACCACCCGGACAGTGAGTTCGGAAAGTCCGTTCTGACGGCGAATTTCATTGATTTTTTCAGCACCGCCCCGAGTTTCGGGAGAGACGACAATATAATCGTAATCGCCGGAAACAGAAGGACCGAACGAGTCCTCTAAGCGTGTAATCAGATAAGAATCAGCCGGCAGATTCATTTCACTCAAAAGCCCGGAAATAAAATCGTTCAGCATTTTTTCGCGGGAAATATAATCGGAAACAGCATGATTTTTGCCCGACGCCATTTCATCGGAAGTCAGCCCGATGTGAACGACACCGTCGCCGGCTTCTTTTAAAATTCCAAATGCTTCTTTGATTAATTCGGAATGACCGGCATGAAGAGATTCGAATGTTCCGCCTAAAACGATTCTGACCATAGACGAAAAAACAGCATGAGAGATTATTAAGTTTGTGCCAATTAGATTTAAAAGATTTATATCAGTTATAGAAAAATTTAAAAAAATAGAAATAGGGCACAGTTCATGCAATCAGACAGTTCAAAAGATGAAAGCAAACGATGAAAGCAAAAGATGAAAGCAAAAGATAAAAGAACCGGAATAATTTTGAAGAGAATTAAAAATTAAAAATTAAAACGGAATGAATGATATCGGCTGCATTTGAATTCATCCAAAAACCGAATACTTTCACTTTGCTTACTGCGGCTATTTATAACGAACAGGTGTTTTAGGGATTACAATGCACCTGCAAAGAATTATACTTATAAAAATAGAACATCTTAAACTTAAATCTTAAACTTGAAAACTGTGCATCTGTAGGAGAATTATACATGACTGAAATACTTTTAGAAGACCTCCCCGGCGTCGGACCGGCAACGGCTGAAAAATTAAGAGAAGCAGGCTTTAACACCATTGAAGCCGTCGCTGTCGCATCCCCGGCCGAACTCGGCGCAACCGCTGAGATCGGAGAAGCAACCGCCGCCAAGATCATCAACGCTGCCAGACAGGCTGCCGACATCGGCGGTTTTGAAACGGGAGACATGGTCTTTGAAAGACGCCAGCACATCGGAAAAATCAAAACAAGCTGTACAGAATTTGATGAAATGATGGGCGGCGGCATTGAAAGTCAGTCTATTACGGAAATTTACGGCGAATTCGGCTCCGGAAAAACACAGGTTGCGCACCAACTGGCTGTGAATGTTCAATTGGACCAAGAACAAGGCGGCCTCGGCGGCTCCGTTATTATTATTGACACGGAAAACACATTCCGCCCCGACAGAATTCAGCAAATGGTTGAAGGCAAAGCCAACGAACTTGGAATTGAATTGGATTATGAAGAATTCTTGAAAAATATTCACGTCGCACGCGCTTTTAACTCAAACCATCAAATTTTACTCGTCGACTCGGCAATGGACCTCGCCAACGAATTAAAAGACTCCGACAAACCGGTTCGTCTCTTAATCGTCGACTCTTTAACCGCTCATTTCAGAGCAGAATACATCGGCCGCGGAACGCTTGCCGACCGCCAGCAAAAATTAAACAAACACCTTCACGGACTCCAGCGTTTTGCCAACCTCAACAATGCCGCCGTTTTGGTGACAAACCAAGTGATGTCAAAGCCCGACGCGTTCTTCGGCGACCCGACAAAGCCCATCGGCGGACACATTCTCGGCCACACGGCAACATTCAGATTGTACATCCGCAAATCCAAAGGCGACAAGAGAATCGTCAAACTCATTGACTCTCCGAATTTGCCGGAAGGCGAAGCGGTGTTGGCAGTTACCAGAGACGGAATCGTTGACGCTTAATTGATGTCAATTTTAATTATTTTTAAAAGTGGAAGCGATCTTCGCTTCCATCTTAATCACCCTCTTTTCTGATTTTTTGTTCATATATTGATTTATTGATTTTAATCTGAACTTACTCTTGATTTTGTTGATTTTTACTTGATATTTTTATTTGATTATTTTACTTGATTTATCCAGGATATTTCAAACCCGGCATACTCTTTTATATAATTCAAACACCAAGTTAGACCAATGTCTCCGGAAGAACTTGCATTATTTCCTTTTTTAACGGAAACGTCAGAATATGTCGAAGAATTGGATTTTTCTCTTGACTCGCTGATGACTTCCATCGCTTTTGAGTCGGTCAGAAGGCGCGGCTTTGAGCGTGTCATGCAAGCTTTTGACGGAGAAGTATCCAAACCGTCTTTCGGAAACGACAAAGAAGTTTTGTCGGAGCTTTTATCTTACCCGTACGCGCGCATTTTGGTTTCCTGCGTCAACGAGCCTGCGTTTACCCGCCGTTACGCGCTTGCCGAAGCAACCGCCGTACATTCCATCATGAAAAAAAGGATTGAAAAAGATCCGGAATTTGTTTTAGATATCGGAAAAGATTTCGGTGTTTCCGCCGTTCAATCCGAAGAACATATCCGCATTTACTTTTCGGATTATATTCGCTATTCACTGTCGATGAAAGATTTGTCGTGGAAATTAATTAACCGCCATTTGGAACACGGTTACGTGACGATTCAGCGCGAAGAGTTTGCGCGCCTGCTTCAGGAAGCGGTTCGAAAAAGAATTGAAGGATCCCTTCCGATTCCCGAAATTCCGGATGAGATTCGAAATGCTTGTGACGCTCAAGTGACAGAATTGAAAGCGAAATACGAAGAGCAGCGTCAAAATCTCGGCGACGCGGATTTGGGCGAAGTGGACTTTTCCATGTTCCCGCCGTGCATCAACAAAGCGCTTTCCAATGTCAGAGAAGGTGTCAACCTGGCACACTCCATGCGTTTTGCAATGGTTTCATTTTTGCTCAACGTCGGCATGCAAACCGATGATGTTGTGAATGCATTCAACGTATCTCCCGACTTCAGTGAAGAAAAAACGCGCTACCAAGTGGAACACATCGCAAACAATCAATACAAAACACCATCCTGCGCGACAATGCAGACTTACGGCAACTGTGTCGGCAAGGATAATATGTGCGCGAAAATCCGTCATCCGCTGAGCTATTACAGTGCGTTGAAGTTTTTGGCGGCGAAGCGGCAGGCGGAAGAAGAAAAATACGGCAAGGATGAAGAAAAAACTGCAAACGAAAATAACAATTTAGAAAATAATGAACCAGGTTGATGCTATGAAAAAACTCAATAAATTTGAAAAAATTCAAAAACAAATGAGAAATAGAGCATATTTAAGAAAATTAGACCGATCAATTCAGCAATTCAAAGAAGGAAAAATTGTTGTAAAAACGTTGGAAGAACTGAAAGAATTTGAAGAAATAAGTTGAAAATGTATTTTGGAGAGTTGAATGTTCGATATTTTATATACTGTTGCAATTGATGAAAAAGGAAAAATCATAACAGTAACGGATGCAGAAAAAGGACAAAAATACTCATGTCCTGTTTGTAAAACGGAATTAATACTTCGCAAAAGCGGAAAAACCGGAAAGGGCTCAAAAAGGCCACATTTTTCACATAAAATAATAACTCAAAACTGTACGGCAGAAACCGCCTTACATTATTCATTTAAAAATTTACTTGCGAAAGAATTGGAACTTTATGTTACAACAAATTATGAATTTAATATTACATGGAATTGCAAGTTATGCAATTCAAACCATTCGGCAAATTTATTAGAAGATGTAAAATTCGTCCGGACGGAACATGATTTAATTTTGTATCGACCCGATATTGCATTACTCGATAAAAATGAAAAGGTACTAGTCGCAATTGAAATTGTAGTTTCCAATCCTACTGCTGAGAATAAATTATTATTCTACAAGGAAGAGAACATAAAATATATTCAAATAAATTTACAGTCGGACACAGATATTGAGAACATAGAAGAAAAAGCATCATTTCCTGATGATGTAGATTTTTGCTTGCAAAGTAAATGTGACATATGTAAATCTGACCAATTTAGAAAAATACTTCACGTCATCGAAAATAAATGTTTAGAATGCGGATTACCAGTAAAAGCAGCAATCATCTCAATTGAAAATAAACAGGGATCAGAATACATATATCCGAAAGATTTTGAAGCAGAAGAAATAAATTGTGCAATTTCTTAGGGTGTCCATTTTAAAAAGAGATGTGAAACACTAACAGATTTCTATTTTACAAATTTTTGTGTAGGATGTAAAACGATTATTAAGAATCGCCAGTTATATCGCTGGTATAAAATTTCCACTTTAGATGGAAGACTGCATCATGAAAAATTTGAAATTGATCAATATTGTAAAAAATGATCTGAAAGAAAAATCATACAGAAGAAAAGACTAAAAAGATTAGAAAACGGAATAAAGCCGTTCATCTTACTTTCTCTTATTAATTCTGCATTTTTCAACAAAATCTGCGACGGGGAATGATCCCGGGTGCATTTGCATATAACCGGCCAGCACATTGTATTCGTGCAATCCGTCTTTTTTATCGGCAATTCCTTTTCCGCGAAGCATTTCGTATGCGAATTTTGAATCATTTTCGGGTTCGGTTAAAGAATAATGGAATTCGTGAGCGCGAATGTTTTTAGAGCCGAATTCGGAGGAGAGGGGTTTGGCTTCGGCGTAACCGAGTCCTTGAAGTTTCTTTGTGATTCTCGATTCTGCCGGAAGAATGCCGGCCATTTTGAATGTGCCGTCTTCGGTTTCATAGGATTCGCAAAGGTAAGAAAGACCGGCGCCTTCGCCGAACATCGGAATGCCGTCGGCGGCCAAGTCTTTTAATTTTCTTGTTGCCGGCGATTCGGAAAGGGCTTTGACGTGAAATTCAGGATAGCCGCTTGCGAAATAATAACCGTCAGCTTCGGGAAGTTCACCGGCTGTCGGGCTGAAAAATTCAATTTCTGCGCCGGCTTGTCTGAGCGCATCAAACATGGCAGGATAATGGAAACAAAAAGACGGTTCACGAGCGACGCCGATTTTAACATCCGCCTCATGCGTTTTGATTTCTTTCGGCGCAGGGCGTTCTTTTTCATAATCAGCAGCGATTTGGAGCATCAAGTCGATGTCCATGTTTTCTTCGATGAAATCGGCAAGCTGAGAATAATCTAAATCTTTTTCATCGGGCAGGTGAAGACCCATGTATCTTTCGGGAACGGCGATATCTGAATTTCTCGGAAGCGCGCCGACGATCGGAATTTTGTCATCGAGCGCGCCTTTGATGAGTTCCAAATGTCTGGGACTGCCGATCTTGTTGAGAATAACGCCGGCGATGTGAACGTCGGGATCGTATTCGGCATATCCTTTCAGCATGGCAGCAGTGCTGCGTGACATGCCGTGCGTGTTAATGACTAAGAAAACGGGAACGTCAAGTGTTTTGGCGACATGCGCCGCGCCTGAAATTTCGGTGGAATCCATGCCGTCAAACAGTCCCATGACGCCTTCGACGATGGAAATGTCAGACCCGACAGAGGCTGACATAAATTGATCGACAACGCCGTCGGTTCCCATCATATAGGTGTCCAAATTGTAAGACGGGCGACCGGAAATAACGGTATGATAAGCAGGGTCGACGTAGTCGGGACCGGTTTTAAAGCCTTGAACGATTTTGCCGCGCTTTTTGAGTGCTGCCATCAATCCCATGGAAGAGGTTGTTTTTCCGACACCGCTTCCTGTTGCCGCAATTAAGAATCCTTTTGTCATTGTTTCACCATTTTCGAAAGATTCGTGAATGAATTATTTAAAATCTCTAAAAAAAACTTGTTGATTCGAGCAAATAAGCATTTCCCCTTAAAGAAAAAAGAAGAGAAATCGAAAAGAAGAAATGATAAATTGAATTTTAAAAAAATGTTATGCATAGAAGTAATAAAATTGATTAATAAAAATTAATTGATTTAATTAATAATGATGAATTCGTTTTGATATTTGAACTGATTTGAAAAAAGATTAAAATTTTTAAAAAAATCAAAAAAATCTGTTCGATTTGAGGGAACAAATCAAGCCCAAACATCTGTTTATAAAAACATAAAAAACGAACGCCGGTTAAACACTAAAACAAAAGCAAGTTCCCTATTTTCAGATTTTAAAGGCGTTCAGGTTTTCAAAAAATAATAAAATTGATGTTTGGATTCGTTAAAATTAAAGAAAAGTTCACATACGACCGCAATTGAAATTTCATGAGCGAAGCGAGCAAAAATTGAAAATTGCGGATATTCCCCACCGTTGATGAAACCTTCGCTACCGATCGGATATATTTTCGATTTTTACTGCCACTACTTTGTTTTTTATTAATTGGATGGGGCGAATCTCCAACGCCTTCTTTCACTCGCTACGCTCGTGAAACGCGTCGTTTGAGGCGGTTATTTTGGTTTTTCACTTACAGTTCATCCCGAAACATCCGTTTTCAAAAATAAAAAAACGAACGCCGATTAAACCTTAAAATAAAAACCGGTTTTTATTTTTGGGTTTAAATGGGCGTTCGATTTTTAAAAAATATGAACAAACGATGTTTGTTTTTGTTTAAATAAAAGAAAAGTTCAAGTACGACCGCAATTGAAATTTCATGAGCGAAGCGAATGAAATTGAAAATTGCGGATTACTACCCGCCGTGAATGAAACTCTTTTTTCGGCTGAATATGTTTAACCTTTAACATCTCTGCTTTGTTTTTTATTAATCGCATGGGGCGAATCTCCAACGCCTTCTTTCACTCACTACGTTCGTGAAACGCGTCGTTGGAGGTGGTCGTTTTGGTTTTTCATTTACTTTTCAAACCGAAACATCCGTTTTCAAAAATAAGAAAAAATGAACGCCGTCTAAATCTTAAAACAAAATCGGTTTTTATTTTTGGGTTTAAGCAGGCGTTCGGTTTTAAAAAATATGAAAAACGATGTTTCGGTTTAAAAATAGAAACAAGCGAAATGAAAAAAGAATTAAAAATAAAACCCAAAAAAAGTAAAAAAGGTAAATGAAAAGGAAACCTCAGAGGTATCCTTTTTCTTTGAGCAGCTCGGCGTTTAATACGCTGGCACCGGCGGCACCGCGGATGGTGTTGTGGCCGAGCGCGATGTATCTGATGCCTTCTCTGATTCTGCCGACGGAGACGCTCATGCCGTTGCCCATATCTCTGTCAAGTCTCGGCTGCGGTCTGTCGGGCTCGTCACGAACGATAATCGGGTGCTTGGGTTCGGTCGGGAGATGAGAAAGCCCGGGGTCGAATTTCAGGAAAGCGTCGCGGACGTCTTCGGGTTTCGGGTTTTTGGCAAGCGTTGCCCAAACGGCTTCGGTGTGACCGTCAATGACCGGCACGCGGTGGCAGGAAGCGCTCACCTTGAAAGGCGCATTCTTGACTTTACTGCCGTCGAAGTCGCCGAAAATTTTCAGCGTTTCGCTTTGAATCTTTTCTTCTTCGCCGCCGATATACGGAACAACATTGTCATAAATGGACATCGCGTAAATGCCATTGTAGCCGGCACCGGAAATGGCCTGCATCGTCGCGACATTGATGGATTCAATGCCGAACTGAAGAAGCGGCTTTAAAGTGACCGCCATCATAATTGTAGAACAATTCGGATTGGTAATAATGCAGCCGTCCCACTTTCTGTTCTTTTTCTGAACATCAATGAGTCCCAAATGATCGGGATTGACTTCCGGAATAGCGAGCGGAATGTCCTCTTCCATACGGAATGATGCGGCGTTGCTGGCAACAACAAAACCTTCCTGCGCGAAAGCCGGTTCAATCGTCTTTGCAAGATCAGCCGGGAGAGCAGAAAAGACAATGTCGGCATCAATTTTTTTCGGGTCGATTGTGACAACTTCAATATCTTCGACGGCTTCAGGAATTTCAGTACCGATTTTCCAGTCGGCGACTTCGCCATATTTTTTGCCTGCGCTTCTTTCGGATGCGGCAAGCGCTGAAATTTCAAACCACGGATGGTTGTCCAATGCCTGAATAAAACGTTGACCGACATTACCGGTTGCGCCGAGAACACCAACTTTAATCTTTGCCATTCAAATGACCTCTCTTTATTAATTTCACCAATAACAGTATAAACAGTATAAGTGCGATTAATAAAATTGATGAGATTATTAATGTTTCGCTGAAAAGAAAAACACAAAAAAAGCAAGTCAGCCCCGAGATAAAAACGGATTCAAAAGCGAAACGGATTAAAAGAAAATGAGTTAAAAAGTGAAAAAGAGTTAAAAAGAAAATGAATTAAAAAACAACCATGAATTAAATAAAACGAGTTAAAGTGATTCATAAAATGAATCAACTTTAAAATGTACAAAAATATACAAAAATCAGCTTTCGGCGATTGCTTCTGCCGGACAGGCGGAGATGCAGTTGCCGCAGTCTGTGCATGCATTTTTGTCAATGACGGAAATACCTGCGTCATCTAAGGAAATTGCGCCGGACGGGCAATCATCAACACAAATACCGCAACCGGTACATTCAGTTCTGTTTACAACGGGTAACATGTTTTAATCCTCCAAATTAACTTGAAATTGTTCCAAAAAGGAACAAGATAGTTGATAAAAGCTGAAAGAGTATAAAAGCATTTTCGCAAAAATGTAACGGTTGACACGATTTTTATTGATTGCTCGAAAAAACAGCGGTAAAACAAAAAATTTTTGCAATAACAAAAAAGAAAACAAAAAAGAAAACAGACATCTTGTCTGTGTTTCTTAAAATCCGCCCTTTTCAAAAAAAGGGTGAATTTTTAAAAAATTGAAAATATTTAAAATTTTAAAGAAAACGGTTTTACAATGTAATAGCTGCAACGGGGCAAACATCAACGCAAGCACCGCAGTCAACGCAGGCATCTGCGTCAACGGTTGAGAGTCCTTCAGCATCTAAACTGAGTGCTTCAGAGGGACATTCGTCAACACAAAGGCCGCAGCCTGTACATTCATCTCTGTCAATAATTACTGCCATAAGTTTTTCCTCCTAAATGATGTGAGAAATAAAATTTAATTTTTCAAATTTTACAAAATTAACGTATAATCCGACATTGTTTTTGGTTAATATTTCTCGTTTTTGATTATTATTTTTAATGAATGCCTCTCACATAACCCTCGTCTTGCCCGACCAAGATAATTAAATCAGAATCGGTTGAATGAATCAGCATGTAACATTCATTATGCTTCACAAAGCTTCATGAAATAACACAATTTAGGTATATAACTTTTAAGAAAAGAAGAAGATTCATCTCACTTTTTGTCATTGACAAGAAAATCAAATCGCTTCCCGGTATCTAAATTAAAACCGACAGAGAAGAAACACACGCCACCGCCTTCAACCTGCACCCGGTGCGTTTTCCAATCACCGACCGGACGGCAAAACAAATTAATCCAAAGACACCGGTCGCCTCTTTCATTCAAATACGGGAAATATTGACGATAATACCGTTCAAGTTCAATAAAAAGATCCGTCTGCGCCCAATTTGACGCCGGATTTTCCGCCATAAAAGTTACAAAATCCTCTGACCGTTTTTCATTAAAAACCGCGACCGCCTTTTCCAAAAGCTTTTCTGCCGCTTCAAATTCATCCTTTTCAAATACTCTCGGCTCCCCCTCACGCCGATATGAAATCGGCAATTCGGAAAACGAGAGCAAAGCATATTTTGAATCGGAAAAATTGAAGTCGGAAAACATAATGCTCACCAACGATTATTCAGACGGCGCAGATCCTTTGTCTGTTATAAGCACCTTATCAATGCGGGCCGAATCCATATCAACCACTTCAATTTCATAGTGAAGCCATTCAAGCGTATCGCCGACACCCGGAATTTTACCGAATTTATCCAAAATCATGCCGCTGAGCGTGTTATAAGGGTATTCGTTGCGGTAATCCAATAAATCGAAATATTCCAAAAAATCATAAAACGGATACTGCCCGTCAATAAGCCATGTGTTGGGAGAACGTTTGAATATTTCATATTCTTCATGAGACGGGTGGGAGGAAGTATCGCCGACAAGCGCTTCAAAAATGTCACTGAGCGTGACCAAACCGATAATGCTGCCGAATTCATCGGTAATAATTGCATATTCATGCCGCGCTTCGCGGAAATTTTCCAAAACGGATAAAATCGTCATATTGTCCGGCAAAAAATTAACGGTTTGCATAACGTTTTCCAAATGGAAATCCGGATTGTTGATTTCACCGACCAGCTCTTTGACAAGCAAAACACCGACAATGTTGTCAATACCGCCATCCGTGACGGGATAAACAGAAAAAGGTGTTTTCTTAATCGTCGCCAGAACATCGGCTTGCGTTGCCGAAACTTCGATGAAAATCAAATCGTTTTTGTGCGTAATCAAAGAACTGACTTTACGGTCATCCAAACTGAAAATACGCTCCACCAAATCCTGTTCGGTTTCGTCAATTGCCCCGCCGTCAATGCCTTCCTGGACAGCGGCAATAACATCTTCTTCGGTTGTTGCCGGTTCATATGCTTTTATGCCAAAAATCTGACTGACAAAATTCGCCGAGCCATTCACGAACCAGGTAATCGGTGACAATAAAATGGAAATCCAGTTCATCGGGCGGGAAATAATGCTCGCGATGGATTCCGGGCGGGAATAGCCGATTTTCTTCGGGATTAATTCCCCGAGAACGATTAAGAAATAAGTAACAACTAAAACGACAACTAAAACGGAAAGCGGCCGAGCATAATCTTCAATAATTCCAATGCTCGAAAAGATTTCAGCCAAACTGCCTGATAAAGAAGCCCCGGCATAAATACAGATAAAAACACTGATTGTTGTGATGCCGATTTGAACCGTTGATAAAAATCGCGACGGATCTTCGGCCAAATCGAGTGCTTTCTGAGCACCCGGTTTTCCGTCCTTGGCTGCGCTTCTCAAACGTGATTTGCGCGAAGATGTGATTGCAACTTCTGATAAAGACAGAAGCCCGTTAATCAATATTAAAACAAGAATAACAATAATTTCAGTATAAGCCATGATGTATCAAACCGATGCTTAACCATTTTGTTCGACTTTGGTCTTAAAGCTTTCTTAAAAATATGAAATAAAATAATCGGCCGAAATGCTGAAACATTTCGGTCAAAATGTATTATTTGAATTATGATTTGTCCTCAGATTTTGAGTTTGATTCAGATTCGGTCGTGAATTCAGCACCGGATTCAGATTTTGAGTTCGATTTTGAATTCGATTTCGAGTTTGACTTTGATTCTGATTCGGACACCGACACGGAACAGTTGCGAATACGTTTTGTCGTCATAAACGGTTTACCGCGGGAGAGATAGAAATAGCCGACTACAGAAACAATGAGCGCGCCGACTGTATCCACAATCAGATCTTCCATTGTATCAATGATGGCGACGTTCTGATAAGCCGGATTTCCGGTCAAATACAATGCAGCGTCTTCATCCCAGCATTGCATTGTTGTCCCAAACAGCCAATCCAATGTGTATTCCCCGATTTCCCAAAGCGCGCCGACGGCGACCGCAAATGTAAATGAGAAAAGCGCGACATAGAACGGATTTAATCTCAAAGTTGATTTTTCGGAATCGTTTAAAGCAGATGTCAGTGCGAACGCGATTAATCCCAAAATGATGCCGGAAATGGTGTGAAGCATTGTGTCCCACCACGTAAAACGGTCAAAGAAGCTGAAAGCTTGACCGAGGAAAGATCCTGCGAAAATGAAAAGAGAAATCACAATGATTAAACGCGGATCAACAACAAATCCCATTCTTTTTTGAACAAAACCGGGAAGCGCTAAATAAATCAGCGTCATGATGATGAAAAAGAAGTAATAGATGTTTTCTTGAAGAAGATTATCGATTGTGACGCCGTCCTCAAGACCGATAAAAATCTGTAAAACGATTAAAGCAATACTTGCCAATAAAACAAATAAAACGAAATATCGGATGTAGCGCGAAATCCGGGGTTCTACGACGCCGATCGCATAATGTTCCGATTTTTCATACTGTTTGGTTTCTTGTTTTTTCCCCATTATAATTACCTGCTTAATGTTCCAATCAATTTTACAATAGTCTCGTATAATATAAATTACTTAACTTGAATTAAATGAAAAAAGTGATAAAATATAAGAATAGCGTATAAATAAAAAGGGATATATAAATTGACGCTTATTTATAAAATAGGTGTTAAAAAATGAGCTATAAAAGTGAATCTCCCGAAAAAATTCAAGCCTTGATTTCAGAAAAAGATGTCAATTTCATTGATGTTCGATCACAACAGGAAAGAAATTCTGACGGATACATTGCCGGATCAACGGATATTGACATACGCAGCCCGGATTTCGACCAAAAATTGAATGCATTGGACAAGAATAAAATAATTGTCTTCTACTGCCGTGCCGGCAACCGCTCGGCAACCGCCTCCCAAAAAGCAAACAATGCCGGATTTAAAGATGTGTATATGATTGAAGGCGGCATTACAGCTTGGAAATCAAGAAAATTGCCGATTGAGAAGTGAAAGTCTTTTCACTTTTATTTTTAAAATTTACAATTTTGAAATTATATACATTTAACAAAAAAGGGTTTTCAGAAATAAAAAAAGATATTTATAACCAGGTGTCTTTTTTATAATTGCAAGTCGAAAGACTGTATATTACGGATGAATGCTCTCGTAATCATAACGGTGTAAACTGTTATGGAAATCTTCGTTTCTGATGTTCGAAGTAGAAATAAACACAGACCATTTTCTCCGTTTCCCGATGTTCGGAGTTGAAAAAAAGACGCGGGCACGGCATTCACGTCAGTCGGCATACGTAAAAGGAAAATGCCGGCACTTTCATTTTTAAGGAGGTTAATCGGTGAGCGAACGCTTTTATTTTTTATCAGACGATTTTTTTGAAAAATTTCCGGATGAAGAATTATTAAAAAATAGAAGTATTCAAAATCGAAGAAAAGGAAAAAGACCATTCTTTTTTTCATTTAAAGACCCGAATAATTCAGAAATATAGTGGATGATTCCGGTATCCTCTAAAATTGAAAAATATAAAACCATTTATAACTACAATATTAAAAAGAATGGAAGATGTGACATAATCCATTTTGATTATTTAGCAAACCGACAAACAGTTTTTATAATTCAGAAAATGTTTCCTGTGTCAAAGAGATATATTTCGGAAAGATATATCGATCGAAACGGCAACGATATGAATATTCAAAAAAAAGCGGAAGAAGAAATTATAATAAAATCGCGCAGGATTTTAAAATTGCATCAAAGAAAAATCAAAGTGATTACGCCAAACATTGATTTGATACTGAAAATCCTTATTGAAGAAATGAACGAAGAATAAAAAAGAGAAATGATTTTGAAAACACTCAAAATTATTCAAAATCACTCAAAATCAACTTCAACATTCTTTCTTTGAACTCTTTTCTGAATTTCACTTACCCCGACAACAAACAAATAAACAACGCTCATCACGAGAATAATCGTCGCGCCTGACGGCAAATCAAACTGATATGACAAAGCCAGTCCGATCAAACTCAAGACTGCGCCGATGACGCTTGAATAAACCATCATTGTTTTCATATTATGCGAAAACTTGCGGCTGATGGATGCCGGAATGGAAAGCATCGCGATAATTAAAATGATGCCGACGACTTTAATCATGGCAACCGTTGCAAGTGCAAGCAGACAAAGGAGCAGCAAATAGATTTTATCTGAAGATACGCCGACGACACGCGTGTATTCTTCATCGAAGCACATGGAAAGGAACTCTTTGAAGAAGAGAACGACAGTCACTAAAATGACAATGTCAATTCCAATCATGAGCCAGATATCGGAGGCGGGAACCGTCAGAATGTTGCCGAAAAGATAGGTCATTAAATCGGGCGCGTATCCCGGCGTCAAATAAATGAGAATTACGCCGATTGCAACGCCGAGCGACCATAAAATGCCGATGGCGGAATCCTCGGAAACTTTTGTTTTTTTGCTCAAGAAACCGAGCGCGCCGGCGGATAAAATACTGAAAGGCAATAATCCTATGAGCGGATTGAGACCGAGATAAAAACTGAGGCCGATGCCACCGAAACAAGCATGAGAGATGCCGCCTGCAATGAAAACTATTTTTTTGGTGACGACATAAACGCCGATGACACCGCAGGCAATGGATGTCAAAATCGTTGCCAGAATCGCGCGCTGAATGAAGGTATATTGAAGCGCATCTAAAATTTCAAGCATTATTTTGCCTCCTTTGTTTCATCCTTTTGACCGGCTGCCGGTGTTTCGGCGGCGAGATCTGAGATGACAAGAGGCGTGCTGCCGCACCCGCAAGTGCTGCCGTCCGCGCCGTGTGCGTACGGGTGCGTCCCAAGAACGCGATGCGGAACACCGTGAGCGACCAGATCAATGGAACAGCCGTAAGCGGCGATGAAGTCTTCGCGTGACATTTCTTTGCTGTCATGGAAAAAGAGGCGGCGATTCATGCATGCGATTTTGTCCATGTGCGCGGAAACAGCACCGACATCGTGACTGATGACGATAATTGCCATTTCCTTTTTGAGATCAGCCAGAATGCGGTAGAGCTCATCCTGCATGAATGTATCCAAACCGGTATTCGGCTCATCCATGAGCAAAAATTTGGGGTCGTTTGAAAGCGCGCGGGCGATGAAAACACGCTGGCGCTGACCGCCGGAAAGTTCGCCGATTTGTTTGTCCTTAAACTCCGCCATGCCGACGGTTTCAAGTGCTTGCATCGCCGCTGCCTTGTCTTCTTTAGAATAACGGTGAAACAAACCGGCACGCTTCAGACGGCCTGTTAAAACGACTTCCAAAACGCTGATCGGGAAATCATAATCGTATTTGTTGTACTGCGGCACGTACCCGATATACTGCCGCGCTTTTTCGGGCGATAAACCGAAAACGGAAATTTCGCCCTTTGAAATCGGGATTAAGCCGAGAATAGATTTTAAAAATGTGGTTTTTCCGCCGCCGTTGGGACCGATGATTCCGAGAATTTCACCGGGCCCGGCAATTTGAAGTGAAACATCTTCCAAAACGGTATGCGCGTCATAGCGGACCCAGAGATGTTGGACATCTAAGACGGGCGCGTTTGAATCAAATTCTTTTGAATTCATTTTGATTTCACCATTCCGTTAAGCCATGTTTTCAGCCAAAACCTGACCGACTTTTCTCATGTTTTCAACATAGTTTTTCGCAAGCGGATCAATGACATAAACACTGCCGTTGAATCCTTCGGCAATGGCGGTTGCGCCGCTGACGCTGACTTGTTCCTGAACGAAAATGACGGAAATGTTGTTTTCCTTAGCCAGATCAATGAATTTCACAATATCTTTGGGTGCGGGCTCTTTGCCGTCAACCTCAACGGCGATTTGCGTCAAATTGTAATCGCGGGCGAAATATCCCCAAGCGGGATGATAAACCATAAAATTGCGGGAGCTCAAATCGGAAAGCTCGTTTGCCAGCTCGGCATCTAATGATTCCAATTCCTGAATGTAAGCATCGGCGTTTGCGCGGTAATAAGATTCGTTGGCAAGGTCAACAGAAGCAAGGCCCATGTAAGTATTTTCAACCATTACGATTGCGTTTTTCGGAGATGTCCAAATGTGAGGGTCGGTTGAGTTGTTTTTTTGAATGAGCGTTATGCCGGCGGAGGAATTCATGACAGTCATATTTGAATTCAATTCCGTGAATGTTTGCATGTTGTTCGTTTCAAACGGTTCACCGGAGTTGAGTGCCATATAAAGATCGGCTTTGGATAAATCTTCCAGCTGACGCGGCGACGGATCGTAAGTGTGACCGGCACCCGGCGGAATCATTGAAATGGCAATCACTTTGTCGCCGCCGACTTTTTCAACAAATTCCGTTTGCGGAACAACGCTGACGGCAACTAAAATTTTGCTGCCGTTTAAAACCTGATTGACGGATTCATTGTCAAGCGGGTCGTAGGTTGCGTTTGAATCGCCATGGTCGTGATCATGACCGTCGCCGTCGAAATGATCATCGCTGTCAAGACATCCCGACAATGAAACGGCGGCGATTAAAAGAACGGCTGCAAGCGTTAAAAAAATTAGATTCGCTTTTTTGAATTTCATATTATGCTCTCTTTTGTTTGATTTTGAAAATAATTGATAGTTGAATAATTTGGATTAAATTGATGTGATAAATTTAATGAAACTTGGGAGGATTTGACAAATTTGATTATTTTTTGGCATAATACCAAACTTTTAGAGTTGAATAAACAAACCTCACCAAATGAAGATGAAAAGAATGAATATTCGATTTTAAATAAATAAAGAATTACGGTTTTAGAGTTTTACAGTTTTTTAATCAAATTCGGCCGCGACTCATGGAAACAGGAATCGTGGTTGATTTGACGCGCTTCGCCCGGCTTAACGCAGCATGATATTGTCGGGTGACCCATAGAAGAGCACATCCGATCGACCGCTTTTTTTGAAACAAACGTTTCAATGCGCGACGTTTCATCACAGGATTCGTCAGGCGTTAAACCGTAATGAGAAAACATCAGCCCGAGAATCTGATGACGCTTGAGACAGAATTCGGCGTAAACTTTGCCGGCTTCCGTTAACGTAACGCCGCGGTAAGGAATGTGATCCAAATAACCGTCATCGGCGAGTTCCGCAATCAGTTTTGTCACTGTCGACGGGTCGACATCAAACGCTTCTGAGATTTCAGTTGTTCGAACTGTTTCTCCTTTTGTCAGCAGAAATTTAAGATAAGAAACCTTACGCGGGCTGAGTTCAAGCCCGCTGATTTCAACGTTTTTAGATTTGTTTTCAGTCATTAAAAAAGAAAGGAGTTTTTTTATTTATAAAAGTATTGGAAACGAACCAAAAAAACAGTGAATTTTTGGCATGGTGCAAAACTTTTGAGATTCGTAGAAACCGGCGTTGGTTATTGTTGCCGATTGGAGTCGGGTGTTTAAGAAAAATCGCTTCGCGATTTTTAGCGGCTTCGCCACCAATCGCCGTCGCGCGCGAAACACTCCGTTTTTCAAAAAAGAAAAAACTTGAGACCGCGTTTTCAAAAAAAGAAACAAAATTGGGACCATGTTTTTAAAAATGAAAAGAAATTCCCCGGGGTTTAATGATTTTCAAAAACAGAAATGTTTAAGAACAAATCCGATAATAGAGCCGTTTATGACACTCACGCCGATGAAAAAAGCAAACCTTTTGCTGCTTTTGGTCGTTTTCGTTTGGGGGCTGTCATACTTGTTTACAAAAAGCGGATTGCAGACACTTCCGCCGTTTACCTTTTTAGCTCTTCGGTTCGGTCTCGGTTTTATTGTCGCGGCACTTGTTTTCATCAAACATTTCTCAAAGATTAATAAAAAAACACTCATCGGCGGCTCAATTCTCGGACTGTTCTTATTCCTGACATTGGCGTGCGTTTATTTCGGCCTTCAATACACAACAATTTCAAACGCCGGTTTTCTCGGCAGCTTGACCGTGATTTTTGTCCCGATTCTCTCGTCAATCGTTTACCGGAAACTGCCGGAGAAAAAGATAATCATCGGAAGCATTACCGCAACAGTCGGTATTGCGCTTCTGACACTGGAAAGCAGAACCGGATTCGGCATCGGTGATTTTATATGCATTTTAGCGGCAGTCGCCTACGCCAGCCACATATTAATCGCAAAACGCCTGACAAATAACAAAGAAATCGACGCGCTTAACCTCGGCATCGTTCAACTCGGATTTACCGCGCTTTACGGAACGATTTGCGCCTTCCTTTTGGAAACACCGCATCTGCCGGCAACAGAGAGCGCATGGACGGCTGTCCTCTTTTTAGCGTTATTCTGTACCGCATTCGGGTTTGTCGGGCAGGTTGTCGCGCAGAAATATACGACACCGGCACATGTCGGTTTAATTTTTGCGCTTGAACCGGTTTTCGCGTCTGCTTTCGCTTACCTTTTTGCGTCAGAAGAATTGCTGCCGATACAAATTGTCGGCGCTGCAATTGTTTTCATCAGCGTTTTATATGTTGAAACCGACATCAAAGAGCTGAGAGGAAAAAGCAAAAGTGAAGCGGAATGACCCGTCTATATATTTTTTGGATTTTACGAAAATCTTTATAAATTAATGACGACGATTTAGAAATATGCTGTCCCGAAGAAAAGCGGATTTCATAATGGTTATTGCCGTTCTTTTTTGGGCACTTTCCTATGTCTTAACGCGTTACGGTTTAACAGACCTGGAAGTCTTTAACTTCATGGCCATCCGCATGGCGCTCGGCTTTTTAATCGCCGCGCTTCTGTGTTACCAAACGTTTTTGAAAATCAATAAAGAAACAATATTAGCCGGTTCCGTTTTGGGCGCGCTCTTATTTTTAACATTGATTGGAACGAACTACGGCCTGACAATGACATCCATATCGAATACGGTGTTTTTGATCAGCATGACAGCGATTTTTGTTCCTCTTTTTTCAACGATTATTTACAAAAAACTGCCCGAGAGAAAGATTATTGTCGGCACAATCGGCGCTGCAATCGGCATTCTGCTGCTGACAGTAACCGGCATTGCAGGTCTCGGCATCGGTGACGCGCTGTGCATCATCGCCGCTGCCGTTTATGCGGTTCACATCATGATTGCAAAGAAATTTGTCAGCAGCGAAAAAATTGATGCCTTGAATCTCGGCATTGTTCAGCTCGGATTTGCAGCCCTTTATGCCGGAATTTGTTCATTTCTCTTTGAAACGCCGAGCTTCCCGGAATCTCCTGACGTTTGGTTTGCCATTTTCTTCCTTGCAATTTTCTCAATCGCGTTCGGCTGTGTCGCTCAAGTTGTTGTTCAGAAATACACATCCGCCTCGCATGTCGGATTGATTTTTGCGCTGGAGCCGATTTTCGGCGCGATTTTTGCTTACTTCGCTTACGGCGAAATTCTGCTTCCGCTTCAGATTCTCGGCGGCGCTTTTGTCTTTTTCAGCGTGATTTGGATTGAATGGGATTGGAATGATTTCAGAAGCAAAAAACGAAAGACGAAAGAAAAATAAGAATCTGAAATTAAGAACTTTACAATTTTGCGCGGCACGAATCAACACAGTCGGGAACAGTACAGCCAAGAGCAACATAGTCGGAAGCAACAGGTTGCATTCCGCTTGTATCTTCTTCTCTCTATCACATCCGTTCGCTTACGCGAACATGTCACCGCTACCTGCCATTCGAGTTTCCGCTGCCACCTGCTGTTTGAGTTTTTGCCGCTACCGCCGACCCCGCGTCGCGCGAGCTGCACCGTTTTACAAAAATATTGCGAAACCGAGAGAGAGTTTTTTAAAAAAGTAAAGAAGGGATAACGGATTATGCATGCAAAAGAAAAAGAGAAAGAAAAAGCGATGTTGAAATCGCTTTAAATGATTATTTTTCTGCAACCTGCGCCGCCAATTGTTTACCGTAAGCCATGGAATCATTTTTGGACGGAACGGGCGTTTCTTCACACGCTTTGACAAACGCGCGGATATTTTCAAGCGGTGTCGTTTCAGGAACATCACAGGCGGAGCCGGCAATGTTAATTCCTTGGCGGATCACTTCGGCGGTTGCGTTGTAAACGTCATCCGGCGTTCCGTTCGGGAACAATTCAATGACATCCAAATTGCCGTAAGCGGAAACGTTTCCGAGTTTTTGCTTGGCGTACCAAACCGGAACGGCTTTGTCAAATGAAAAAGCGTCAACGCCGGAGACAGCAATGTGTTCAAGCATCGGTTTTGTGTTGCCGCAAATATGCAGAATTGTCGACGCGCCGGTCCCTTTTTTCATCTTTTTGATGGAAGGCAGAACAAATTCAGCGTACATGTCGCCTGACAACAAATCGCCGGACGATGTCGGATCAATCGCGAAAAGAATGTCAGCGCCGTGTGCGGCCATCAATTTTTGATATTCGATCACGAAGCCTGTGATTTTATCGACAAGTGTATGCACTTTATCAGGATCGCTCAAAATCCACATGAACAAATTATCAACGCCTGCCATGTGTCCTGCAATCGTAAACGGACAAACGGTTGTCGGCAAAATCGCCAAATCTTCACCGTATTTTTCTTTCAAAATGTCAATCGTTTTCAAAACAACCGGAATACGGCCCAGCTCTTCGATTTTATCGGGAACCGTAAAGTTGTCAGGATCATTGACAGGGCTTGTTTTAATCGGCGGGCGGTCGACTTTGCGCCAATCAAGTTCGGCACCCAGGATTTCCGCTTCAAGGGACATGTCAAATGGAAATGTTGTCCCGTCAACCCCACACATTTCATGCGCGGCAGCTGCCATGTCAGCCATCATCTGCGGGTTGTGATGTGCTTCGGGATAAGTTGCGCCGACGGATTTCATCATTTCAACGGTTGTCATAATAAGACCGGCCGCGGACGACGTACGATCTACCTCTTGGCCGCGAACGGCGGCAAGTGCTCTCTCTACTGCTGTCATTTGTTTAACCATATTATAACACACTCCAATTTTTACATAAAGTTTGAAATGTTTATTTGATTGTTTTAAAATAGTACACACAAAAATCGCAATTGACAGGATTACTCCCAAAACGTCCGAAGAAAAATCAAAATACTTTTTTTTGGAGAGAATTTTAGTTTGTCGGCGATTTTTTCTACAATATTAAATGGGGTTTTTGGATATTTAAAGATTATTAGTTTTTTTGATGAAAAAAGTGGGAGTGAGTGAACTTTTTTTGAATTAAAAAAAGGATTTGAAAAAAGTTCACCGATGAATCACCGATGAAACATCAAAGAATTACAGAGAATCACCAAATAAACGGAAAAATCCGATATTTGACTTTCTCTGTGTATTCCAAATAGCCGTCCAATTCTTCTTTAAGCATTTTTTCTTCCCCCGGAACGCGAATCATGAAAAGAATCGTAAGGAATATTCCAAGAGCCAGTCCGAGAATTGACCCCATTAAAAACGGTGCACCAAGCATGATTGCGGCCATTCCGAGATACATCGGGTGCCTGACAAAACCGTAAGATCCGGTTGTGATGACTTTTTGTTTTCGTTCCTCCTGAATACGAACAGCGGGAGAAAGAAATGTATTGTCTGTGACCGAACGGTAAAGGAAAACAAATGAGATGAGCAGCAACACGCCCCCCAACACGCGAACGGCAATCGGCACATCCGTAACCCACCCGAGGCGGCAGACTTCAACCGGCATGATAAAGAACCAAATGAAATAAGAAACAACAGCAATCGGAACAAATATTTTGTCCCACCCTTTTTGGTTTTTGAAGCTACCGAAATCGGACCGTTCTCTCAAAAGGGCAGGATCTTTTTTCCAAAGATACCAAGTGACAGCCCAGGCGAGAAGTGTGTACCAAATATTGAAAATCCAGCCTTCGGGGAAATTTAATGTGCCGGCGGCGAGGAAGAAAACGGCGGCTGTTATGAGAGGGGAGAGGATGAAAGTGAGGAGGCGGAGTTTTGATTTGTTTGCTTGTATTTCTTCCATAAATAATCACCAAAATAACAAACAGATTATACCTTAAATTATTTTAGAAGATAAGTCAGAAATTATATTACAAAATAAGATATTACTCATTGTATGTTAAATGAAGGGATCTATGAACAAATTATCAATAATAAATTAAGACCGAAAATTGAAGAATTAAGAGGTTTGGAATACTCCATTGGAACAGAACCAATAGATGTTGAAGAGGCAAGAAAAATATTATCAGCATACATTTCAGAAGTAACCCGCAAAGCTTTGAAAATGATTCGAGAGAATGGTGAGAATGATGCGATTTTGAACCAAATCGAAACATGTAATGATATAATAGAAACTCTTGCAATGAAATTGGATGACGAAGAGTTCAAATCGTTAAAAATTGAAGAGAATGGAGAAATATTAACTCACATTTATTCGAAAATGAATCAGATAAAAGAAAAAAAAGTAATTCGCCCAGTTACACCATTATCCCAGAGTTCTCTTTTTACAGGTTCAATATCAGAACCTGACATGATGAGCGAATTGAAAAAAGAAATTTTATCATCAAACTCCATTGATTTTTTAATTTCATTTGTAAAGTGGAGTGGATTGCGTTTATTGTTAAATGAATTGAAGGAATTCACAGAAAATGGTGGAAAATTAAGAGTCATTACAACAACCTATATGGGTGCAACAGACCCAAAAGCAATCCTTGAACTGAGTCAATTAAAAAATACAGAAGTTAAAATATCATACGATATCGAAAGAACCAGATTACATGCAAAAGCCTACTTTTTCAAGAGAGAAAGCGGTTTTACAACAGCTTACATTGGTTCATCCAACTTATCAAATGCAGCGATGACATCAGGACTGGAATGGAATTTAAAAGTCACTGAAAAAGATTCTTTTGATGTGATTCAAAAATGTGAGGCAACATTTGAAAGCTATTGGAATGATAAAGAATTCAAAACATTCAATTCTGAAAACGAAGAAGATTTACGCCTATTAGAGATTTCACTCAAAAAGAATCAAATACAGAAAGAGGGAATTCAATTTAATTTTGATATCATCCCATACAATTATCAAAAAGAGATATTGGAAGCACTAAAAGCTGAAAGAGAAATTTTTGGTAGAACAAAAAACTTGCTTGTTGCTGCAACAGGTGTTGGAAAAACAGTCATATCTGCCTTTGATTACAAATATTTCAAAAAGGAAAATCCAAGTGCAAAACTTCTTTTTGTTGCTCATCGAGAAGAAATCCTTGAACAAAGCCTTGCCACATTTCGAGCGATTTTAAAAGATAATAATTTTGGCGAGATTCATGTTGGAAAATACACTGCAACGAATCTGGACCATCTATTCATTAGCATACAGAGTTTTAACTCTTTGAAATTGGATGAAAAAACAGAATCTGATTATTATGACTATATTATTGTCGATGAATTCCATCATGCTGCCGCCCCATCATATCAAAAACTATTGAAACATTACAAACCAAAAATTCTGTTGGGCTTAACAGCAACCCCTGAAAGAATGGATGGACAGAATGTTTTAGAGCATTTCGAAAATACAATTGCAGCAGAAATGAGATTAAAAGAAGCAATTGACCGAAAATTGCTTTCGCCATTCCAATATTTCTGTATAACAGATAGTGTTGACCTTTCTCAATTGAAATGGACAAAAGGAAGTTATGATGTTTCAGATTTAAATGAGATTTATGTGAATGATAAGTCAAAAGCAAAACAAAGAGCAAACGATATTATCACAAGTCTTGACAAATACATAACAGACATTAACGACGTAAAAGGACTGGCATTTTGTGCAAGCGTTGAACATGCAATATTTATGTCAGATTTTTTTAATTTTTCAAATATTCCTTCAATTGCTTTACATGCGAATTCAACAGATGAAGAAAGAAAAACTGCAAAAGATAAACTTCGAAATGGAGAAATTAAATTCATTTGCGTGAGAGATCTTTACAATGAAGGTGTCGATATTCCAGAAGTGAACACCGTTTTATTTTTGCGCCCGACAGAAAGTCTAACAATATTCATTCAACAGCTGGGAAGAGGATTAAGACTTTCAGAAGACAAAGAATGTTTAACTGTTCTGGATTTTGTTGCTCAAGCCCACAAAAACTACAATTTCCAAGAGAAATTTCAAGCGCTTGTTGGTAAATCAAATCATTCGATTGAATATTTTGTTGAGAATGGATTCTCAAACTTACCAAAAGGATGTTTTATTCAACTTGAAAAACAAGCTCAAGAATACATATTGAGGAATATAAAAGATTCAAAAAATACGCGAAAATTCTTAATTCACAGGATAAAATACTTCAAACAAGATACGGGTAAAGAGTTAACGCTTTCAAACTTTTTAACACATTACAATTTAAAACTTTCAGATTTTTATGGACCGGCTTGTGATAGAACATTAAGACGAATGATGGTTGATGCAAATATTAAAGAAGATTTTGAATGTGAAAACGAAATTGCATTAACAAAAAGACTTTCAGGGATTTTCAAAATAAATTCCGTCCAATGGTTGAAATTTTTAATTCATTACATTGAGAATAAACCTAAAATAACATCAAAAACCGACCAAATGATGTTAAATATGCTTTATTATACGATATACCAATCCAAACCCGAAAAAGAAGGATTCGTGTCAATAGAGGATGGAATTTGGAATTTTTTAAAATGTGAAGAGATAAAGGAAGAAGTCTTAGACATTCTCAAATACAACTATGAGCAAATCGATTTCATCCCTGAGAAAAACACCTTCAGTTTTGACTGTCCTTTGGATATTCACTGCAGCTATTCAATGGCACAAGTAATGGCTGCATTTGATTATTACAATGAAGAAAACCGCCCCCCATTCCGAGAAGGTGTCAAATACTTCGAGGATAAAAAGTTGGATATTTTCTTCATAACACTCAATAAATCTGAAAAGGACTTTTCTCCGTCTACGCTTTACGAAGATTATGCAATAAATGAAAACTTATTCCATTGGCAAAGCCAAAGTCGGACAAAAGTGGATTCTACCACAGGACAGCGATATATCAATCATAAGAAAACAGGGAATAAAATCGCTCTTTTTGTAAGAGAATATAAAAAAGAAGAAAATTACACAGCAACATTCACATTCCTTGGCGAATGTGAATATATCAGCCATTCCGGAAGCGAGCCTATTAGTTTTGTTTGGAAACTAGAAAATGAAATTCCTCCAAAACTCTTGGAAAATGCAAATAAAACGATATTGATTGATTAAAATGAAAGATTAAAAGGTGTAGACTTGAGAAGGCAAAAAGAATTATCATTTCTATTGATGGATTATTTAACAGATTGGACAGACATCGAAGAGGATTGTTTGGCTATTGAAGAAAGCATCACAGAAATCGAATTATATGGAGTTACTTTCAACGAATTAAATGATGATTTGGTGAAAGCAGCACTTCGTCATTTCATAGGTGTTATAAATCCATGGAATAAAGATGCAGTTCCTGAAATTCTACAAGGTATTGGTTTTTCAGAAATAGAAATTGAACGATATTGGGAACAGCTTTACAGCAATTAAAACAAAAGAACAGAATTCAAAAAGAATTCTGTATAGATTAAATAAAAACTTAATTTCGAATATTAATTTTAAATCGAACATATGATTCAAAACAATTATTCCTGAATAGTACTAAGACCGCAATATCCTAAAATTGAATTAACTCTTTTTAACCTCGAAGATTTTGATTTCGTTTGAGATTGCATTGAATTACTATATTCTTCAACATGTTTATTTTTCTTGGGGACAGATGGACTTCTCAGTTCTGAAAAGAAATCATTCAACTTTAAAGAATAATCATTATTGTTATTAGTTTTAAATAACACCCATGAGAAACACCAAAGGCCATACAGGTGGGAAACGCCATCAATTTTAAATGTTTTATAATTCAAGTTTAATTTCTTAAGAATGTTAGTAATAGAGTTAAAATCAGAAATACATTTGTCAATATCTGTCTGCGTTAAGTAATTGTCAGAACAATATTTTTTATATAAATCATCGATATAACGGCTTTTATCTCTGGTTTTACTGCCGGATTTTGGAATTTTGTCCTCTAAAATTACAAACACTAACTCGGATATAAATTCAACATCATCATACCGATTAATTTTCAAGTGGGAAAGATTAATTTTCCAAAAATTTGTAGTAGACAATTGAGTAACCATTTCATAGAAAGGAGCAGAATTGTACTTTGCTTTTCGGAGTTCTTGGCCTGTCAGTGGTTCTCCATTCCGATTTAACCGGTCGAAAATATTGTCAATTATTTCATCTTCATCTGAATCAATATATTCGATGGTAACTTCATATCTCCAAAATTCTTTTTTCCATTCTCTTAAACGATCAATATCCAAATCAGCAAATTTTGCACCATTCAATAATTCACTCCCGAAATCGTCTTCGGAAAAGTTATCTGGCAATGAAATATCACCATTAATGAAAGAAATTATTGATGTTAACCTTTGTTTTCCATCAATTACATCATACATAGTTTTACCATTATCATCGATCTTTTGACGGAGAAAGATAGGGGGCATCGGATAATTTTTGAGGATAGTGTCAATTAAAAATGATTTTTTGTTTTCACTCCAAACATCCCCTTCTCTTTGATATGGAGGTTCAAAATTAAATTTATTTAATTGATAATATTCCCAAAATTGAGCAATTTTCATATTATTAGAGCTTCGGTTTAAGACATTCATTCAATCACCTAAATTATTGCAAGATGTATAAAAAATAACATTTTTAAATAAAGTGGTTATAACTGCATTTAAAGATCTATTAGGACGAGGATTAACAAGCTTTACACAATCTAATTCGGGCGGAATTTCTGTAAGCATTGAATCGATTTCTAACCGGTCAACGGGCCAATAAGAAAGACCACAAATGATTAGTTCATCCCTTTTTTCTAATTGCCTTGCTTTTTCCTTGATTTCGTCTTTGATACATTTTGACCATTCATAAGTTAATCGATTTGAATCGCCGGCAGGAGGGATAATAGCACATATTGATTTGTAATCTTCTAAATCTGTGTAACATACATTGAAATCAGCAATTTTTAAATCAGGTGTTGGATCTGAAACTTCAATATTGTATGCAGTGCAATCACTTTTGCTTTTATGTTGAAAACTGATTGAACCATGAGGTTTATAAATTTGAAATTTCGTATTTTTATTATCGAAACAAGATATATTAAATTCAATTCCTAACTTCATTAGAACTTTTTCTAACCAAATATCATAATTTAAGGTAACAATAGATACATTGTTAATGGTTTCATCCAGAGATAATTGTTTAAAATATTTCCCCCAAGACCAATCGTCAAGATTAATTTCATCAAAATCTAGTTTATTGTCATAATAGATAAAAAGAGAATAGAGATAAGCAACCAGTTCAGCATTTGCTCTTATATAAATTGGAGAATTATTTGTGTAAAAAACATCTCTTTTGTTTAAACTCCATGTTGTAAAATATGTATTAGAACAAGTAATAATGTCTTCAATTAAATTGTTTGATTCATCGATATTTAAGAACGGTCTAGCTCCAAGAGTCCATAAATTTGGACAATATTTATAGGATAAAAACCCGGGAGTATCATCTACTGGCCAAGGGACATTTTCACCATGACGGAAGAGATTTGAAACATCAATTATATTTTCACCGATATTTAAATGAGTTAAAAAATCAATAGTAAATCCATTACCTAAAATAATCATAACCGATTTCATCAAGAATAATAATATAACAAGATATATAAGATTACAATACAAAAAATTAGATATAAAGAGTAAATATTATTATTTACTCTATTTTTTACTTTAAATTCTCCTTCGCCCAATCAAATCCTGCCTTCAAAACAGCAAGATTCATATCAATCAACTTAGGCTTATCCGAAAATGACTCGGAAACAGCATCTTCAAACTCTTTCTGATTCAAACCGGTCGCGCCCAAAGCCAAAATAACACCGAGCATTGCCGTGTTAACAGCTTTTGCAGAACCGCCTTTTGTTGCGATCTCCAAAGCCGGAACGCAGAGCGCTTTCACGCCTTCAGGAGCGGTATAATTTTCGATGGATGAATCGTAAATCAAATAACCGCCTTGTTTGACATCTTTATCGAATTTTTCCAAAGACGGGCGGTTGAGCGCAACCAAAATGTCGGGCGTGTAAACAATCGGGGAACCGATCGGATTGCCGGACAAAACAACGGAACAATTGGATGTGCCGCCGCGCTGTTCGGGTCCGTAAGACGGGTACCAGGATACATTTTTGCCGCCGGAAATGCCGGCTTGAGCGAGAATGATGCCCATAGAGAGAACGCCCTGACCGCCGAAGCCTGCGATTTTGACAAGACAATCCTTAAAGTTCGAGTCGGGTTTCGCCGTATCAACGCCTGCGCTGACGCTGAAAATTTCTTCCAGCTTTTCTTTGGAGAAATCGCTTGCCGGACGAATGAGCGGGGCGACTTCCGCAGTTCTGTCACGGAGGTTGCCGAGCGGGAATTCTTTTTCCATTTGCTCGTTGATGAAATCAATCGATCCTTTCGCGTCCTGTTTCAAATTGTTCGGGCAGCCCGACAATATTTCAACAAAAGCGTAGCCTTTGCCGTCACGCTGGATTTCAAGTGCTTTTTTAATCGCGATTTTTGCTTTTCGAATGTGTTTGATGTCAGACACCGAGACACGCTCGATGAAAACAGGCGCGGTCAAGTTGTTCAAAATTTCGCACATATGAAGCGGGTAGCCGGCAAAGTTCGGGTCGCGTCCGTCTTGACAGGTCACGGTTTTTTCACCGACAAGCGTCGTCGGTGCCATTTGACCGCCGGTCATGCCGTAAACCGTGTTGTTGACGAAAAAGACAGCCATTTTTTCACCGCGGTTGGCAGCTTGAATCGTTTCGTTCAAACCGATGGATGCCAAATCGCCGTCACCCTGATAGGAAATGACGACAGCGTTGTCCTGCGCGCGGGAAATACCGGTTCCGACGGCGGGCGCGCGGCCGTGAGCGACCTGAACGTTTCCGAAATCAAAATAGTAGTAAGCAAAAACAGCGCAGCCGACGGGACTGATTAAGACGCTGCGGTCCTGAATCTCAAGATCGTCGATTGCTTCGCCGATGAGTTTGTGAATCACGCCGTGACCGCAACCGGGACAGTAATGCGTTGCTGTCGGCGCAGCACCGCCTTTTCTGAAATAAACTTCATTCATGCTCTCGGGTCTTTTGAAAACCTTTTCCTGACCGCCGGAGCATCCGCATTTTTTAATTTCGCCGGACATGATTACACCTTCCTGTTTGCCGCAACTTCGCGAATCTTTTCCATGACTTTACCGATTTCAATGATGTTTCCGCCGAGACGGCTGACCAGCTCGACCGGACGCTTGCAGCGAATTGCAAGCATCAAATCATCACGCATTTGTCCTGCGCTCATTTCAACGGCAATGAATGTGCAGTCGCGCTCAGCGATTTTCTGCAATTCCTTTTCCGGGAACGGGAACAATGTAATCGGACGGAACAAACCGACTTTCAAGCCTTCCTTGCGGGCTTCGTCAACCGCGCTCTTGGAAATGCGGCTGCTGATGCCGTAAGAAACCAAAATAATTTCCGCGTCATCCGTCATATATTCTTCAAAGAGCGGTTCTTTGTCGGCGATTTCCTGATACTTTTTCTGAAGCTTCATGTTGAACGCTTCCTGCTGCGCGAAATCCAGGAAAATAGACGTGACAAGATTCGTTTTCGTGTCTTCCGTCCCCGAGACGGCCCAGGTAGTATCAAGAACAGGTTCAATCGCTTTTTCAGGGAAAATCACCGGCTCCATCATTTGACCCAAAACACCGTCGGACAAAATGATAACCGGGTTTCTGTATTTGAACGCCAAATCAAATCCTTTGTACGTCAAATCGCACATTTCCTGAACGGAATTCGGCGCAAGAACAATGTTTTTGTAATTGCCGTGTCCGCCGCCCTTAACCGCCTGATTGTAATCAGCCTGCTCGGGACCGATATTTCCGAGACCGGGGCCCGCACGCTGAATATCAACAATAACCGCCGGCAATTCCGCGCCGGCCATGTAAGAAATGCCTTCCTGCTTCAAGCTCATGCCGGGACCTGACGATGCCGTCATCACGCGGTGACCGGTTGCAGCGGCGCCGTAAACCATATTGATTGCCGATTCTTCGGATTCGGCCTGAACGAATTTGCGTCCTGCTTTCGGGAAGTAATGAGACGCCTCATGCAGAATTTCACTGGCAGGCGTAATCGGATAACCGAAATAACAATCACAGCCGGCATACATCGCGCCGATAATAACGGCTGTATTTCCTTTAATTAATTGAACAGACATAATTCAGGCCTCCGTCTTTTCTTTTTTCGGAACGTGAACTTCAATCGCGTTCGGCTCGGGGCACATATAATAACAGTTGCCGCAGCCGCTGCAGCCTTCTCCCTTGTAGACCGCATACGTGTAACCGCGTTCGTTCAAAACCGTTCCCATTTCCAAAACCTTTTTCGGGCAATCCAAAATGCACCGGCCGCAAGCCTTGCACTCAAGCGCATGAATCACCGGATAAGGAGACTGTTTTTCTTGTAATTCAGACATTAATCCACCTCTTAGAAAAATAACTCGAAGAGAATAAACTCATTCATTTGACATTATTGGAAGAAATGACTGTATTTATAATTAATGAAGATGAGGGACGAAAAGAGCGAGTCTGATGACAAATAGAAGAAAACGAAGAATGTTTTAATTGAATTCATAAAAGCCATACAGCTCGCGCGCGATGGCAGACAAAAATGAAAAAAGAAGAAAAGGAAAAAGAAAAAAAAGAAAGAAGAATCACTCTTCTTTCTTCACATGTTCATCTTCTTCACGAATTTCGATTCTGCGAATCTTGCCGCTGATTGTTTTCGGAAGTTCATCAACGAATTCAATGATTCTCGGATATTTGTAAGGGGCCGTGATCTTTTTCGTATGATTCTGAAGCTCTTTTTTGAGTTCATCCGACGCTTTGTCTTTGTACTCTTTTGTCAGAATAATTGTCGCTTTCACAACTTGACCGCGGACCGGATCGGGAACGCCTGTGATTGCGCATTCCAAAACAGCCGGATGCTGAATGAGCGCGCTTTCGACTTCAAACGGACCGATTTTGTAGCCGGAACTTTTGATGATGTCATCCGTTCTGCCGACAAACCAGAAGTAGCCGTCTTCGTCTTTCCAGGCGGTGTCACCCGTGTGGTAATAGCCGTCATGCCAGGAAGCATTGGTTTTTTCGTCATCAAACTTGTAGCCGGAATAGAAACCCGGTGGCAATGCCGAAATGTTTTTCGAGCCGGGATTTTCAGCGACTTTGACAACGATTTCGCCTTCTTCTCCGACATCACATTCGTTGCCGTCGCGGTCAATGATTTTAATATAGTAGAGGGGAACAGGTTTTCCCATTGAACCGGGTTTCGGTGTCATCCACGGAAGCGTTGCGATACAAACAATCAATTCCGTCTGACCGTAACCTTCCATGAGCTGCATGCCCGTGAATTCTTTGAATTTTTCATACACTTCAGGATTGAGCGGCTCGCCTGCGACGACACAATATTGAAGCGTGCTGAAATTGTATTTGGATAAATCTTCTTTGATGAAGAACCGATAAGTGGTCGGCGGCGCACAGAAAGTTGTGACACCATACTGTGCGATTTTCGTCATCATGTTGCCCGCGTCAAAGCGGTCGTAATCATAAATGAAAACGGATGTGCCCCAAATCCATTGCCCGTAAATTTTGCCCCAGACACATTTGGCCCAGCCGCTGTCTGCCATCGTATAGTGAAGACCATTGTCACTGACATTTTGCCAGTAGCCGGCCGTTAAAATGTGGCCGAGCGGATAAGCGAAATTGTGGCAAACCATTTTCGGAAAACCGGTTGTACCGGATGAGAAATAATAAAGCATGTCATCGGTGTTTTGTGTTGCATCAGCGCCGGTCGGGCGAACGAAATCAGGTGAGGACTCAGCAAGTTCAGCTTCAAAGTCGAGCCATCCGTCAGCACCGTTTGAATTGCCGCCGACATTGAATTTCAGGAAATTGGTTTTGCCCATTTTTTGAAGCGCGGCATCAAAAATCAAATCTAATCCGCCTTCATTGATTCCGACAACACCGCAGGCACCGGACTTTTCAAGACGGTAAACAATGTCTCTTTCTTTAAGCATATGCGTTGCGGGAACGGCAACCGCGCCGAGTTTATGAAGCGCGGGCAGGCAAATCCAGAAAGTATAATGGCTTTTGAGCGTCAAAATAATTGCAGACCCCTTCTTAACGCCGTGTTTTTTGAAAAGATTAGCGGCTTTATCGGTTTCTGTTTTTAACGCGCCGAATGTCATTATTTTTTCGTTGCCGTTATCGTCGCACCACACAAAGGCGACTTTTTCGGGATCAATTTCTGCGTAACGGTCAAGCACGTCGTACGCGAAATTAAAATTCTCGGGAATATTGAGTTTGAAGTTTTCTTTAAAATCTTCGTAAGACTCAAACTCGGTTTTTGAAACAAAATCATGGATCAGATTACTCATAAATAACTCTCATAAAGGATAATTGTGATAGGACATTCAAGGATTAAAACGGCATCAGAGAATGATTGCCAGGAACTTTGCGGGCTTTCCGTCAAGCGCTTTCATGGCGTGCGGATAGTTGGAATCAAAATAAATCGAGTCGCCCGGATTTAAAATGACTTCATTGCTGTGAATGTAAATCTTTAAGCTGCCCTCTAAAATGTAGTTGAATTCCTGTCCCGGGTGAGAGTGAAGCGTCGGCTCTCCGTCTTTGGGCTCGGCCGTTACGACAAAAGGCTCCACTTTTTTGCCGATGAATTTTTCGGCAAGCGCCTGATATTTGTATTGGCTGCGGCGCTCAACAGAAACGCCCTTGCCGTCGCGCGTCACCGTAAAAACGTTCATGCGCGGGGACTCGCCTGTTAAAAGAAGAGACATGTCGACTTTGAAGAAATTGGCAATTTCTAAAAGCATGCTTGCCGGAATGTCCGCTTCCGCGTTTTCGTATTTCAAATAAGTATCGACAGAGATGTCCATAACGGACGCAATCTCTTCAGGCGCAATATCGGAAACTTCACGAAGCTCCTTAATGCGGTTTGCAATTTCAATAATTTTTTCTTGCATATATAACACCGAATTTATGATAGTGAAAAATAACAAAAGAGGCATAAAAAATAATCGGTGAATCGAAAATGAAATGATGGATTTAAGTTGCAATTTTCAATAACCCAAAAAAACCACCAGCTAAAATTCAATAACCCGAAACAACCACCCGCTAATTTTTGTTTTCGAACGAAGAGAGAAAACGGAAATTTGCGGATTCGTACCCAGCCGATACAGCAAACCCAAAAAACTGATTTATAAGGTTTTATTCTACTGTGTTTGCTTTTGCCGCGCTGTGTCTGCTTTTGCCGCGTTGCGTCTGCTTTTGCCGCGTTGCGTCTGCTTTTGCCGCGCTGTGTCTGCTTTTGCCGCGTTGCGTCTGCTTTTGCTGCGTTGCGTCTGCTTTTGTCGCGTTGTGTTTACTTTGCTGCGTTGCATCTGCTCTTTTTTATCGTATCCGTTCGCTTACGCGAACGTGGGTGCTGTTACCTTGCCGTTTGCATTTGCAACCGACTGCCGCCGACGCCGCCCGCCCGCGCGAGACCCGCCATTTAAAAATAGAAATGAAAAACGACAAACGTTTTTAAACAAAACAAAATTGAAAAACGACACACTGTTTTTGAAAAAAGAAAAGAAAAAGACAGAAAAACCGTTAATAATTCGGCCTTTCCTGTTTCAAATAATTAATCGGATTGTATGCCGGGAAACCGCGGCGTTCCAATTCATCAAGCGCCAATTTTCTGTGTTCTTCAAAGGACAGCGTAAAGGATGAAATGACATTGCCGGCCGGGTCAGCCTGTGTAATTTCCAAATCTTTTTTGCGTGAAATCAAATGCAAAATGTTGCAGGTTGCAGGCGTATTGACAGAGCGCAGGCGGTTGATTGCGGCAGCCGTTTCTTTGTGTGTGAGAATCGGCTTATCTTCACCGCTTTCATAACTGTACGTGAATCCGATGGCTTTAATGAAAGAGTTCATAACAGCGGCTTCAAAGCTGACAAGTTCGGAAATGCCGGAAAGCATTTCTTCCGTGAACTGAGGCGTGTAGCCGATACCGTAAGAATCAAAGATGCGTTTGAACGACCATTCGATGACGTCTGAGAGTTCACCCGGAGCAAGCAGCGCCATGACTTCAGTGGGCGTGTCCAAGTTGTTTTGCGTGCAGTAATCACGCATTTTTTTGGCAAGCGAAGGGGCCATAGCTTCTTCGGCGCAGTTGACTTTCATCATGCTCGCGATGATGGCAAAAGCGGAGTAGCCGGCACGGTTAAAAAGAAGATTGTCATCAGCCATGTAAACGCCCAAAAGCTCTTTGCAAACGCGCGGACCTTCTTCTTTCATGAAGCTGATGCATGTGAAAGCGCGGGCGATTTCCTGCGACGTTCCGTTTTGAGCGTAATGAAGAATCAGCGGACGGACGGATTTTTCGATTCTTCCGAAAAACTTCATGCCGCGCTCCTCTGTGAGCGGAGAAGTGGAGTTGACCAAAATCATCCAGACCAAATCCATTTGATCGGGGCGGAGAATCTCTTTTTTCTCCAAAGCTTCAAGCGTGTGAACGCGGGCGGATTCGTCAGCCAAAATGGATTTTTCAAGAAGCGCATAAACGGCGGAGTTGTCTTCTGCCAGCGGAACCGCGACCCGAATCGCTCTTTTCTGAACTTGGGAACTGAAATCCATCAAATATTTATCCAATTTTTCAATATTGGGCGTCAGTCTGCCGCGCATTTCCAAAATAGATTCGGCAGCATTGTCACCGAGCGGATAAAGGTCAAGCATATTGTAAAGCGCGTCGGAGACGGGTGACAAATCGCCATCCACTTGCGGAATCAAAACCAACGCTTCCGCAGCGTAACCGGATTCACGGTTTAAGAATGAAGCCAGAATCGGAAGAATGGTGGGCGGCAAGTGAATTTTATCAAAAAACGGAACGACTTTTTTCTTGGTTTCAACATCTGCATCGCGGATTGTTGCTTCGAGGAATGAATAACTGTTGATGACAACGGCCGCAGGAAGTTTGTCTAAGGAAAATTCGAGATTATCAGGCGCGTTGATCAGTGCTTCAACAAACGGCGTGCATAATTCTGCCGGCAGATCCGCGCTGCATAAAAGATCATAAAGGCGTTCGGCGACAGTCGCGTGTTTTCTTGAGCGTGCCGCTTGAGGAACAATCGTTTGGAATTTTTCAACCATAAACGGCAGCATTTCCGGACCGCCGGCTTGCAAAAATTCAATGCCTTTATCAATTTTTTCCTGTTTGTCCGAGCTGAGCGCTTCAACGGCTTTCTGCGGCGTCATTTCAGAATTAAATAATCCCATTCTTGCATCCTCCGATCAAATAATGAATTGTAAAAATGAATTGTAAAAGTAAAAAAGAAAAGCGGTTAAAATTAAAAGAGTTTACCGCTTATTCTGTCTTTTTTGAGAAATATTTGTGCGCCCTCTCGATTGCGGCAACCGTTAGTTCAACGCTTTCTTCAATGTCATTCAAATCAACGACTTCAACAGGAGAGTGAATATAGCGCGTCGCAATCTGAATCGTTCCTGTCGGAATGCCTTCTTTTGTCAAGTGAATGGCGGATGCGTCTGTTGTGCCGCCTTCGCCGACACTGAGCTGGACGTCGATTTCAATTTTGTCTGCGGATTCGCGGAGCCATTTAACGACTTGCGGGTGCGCAATCAGTCCGCGGCCGGAAGCATCGGAAATGGAGACAATCGGTCCCGCGCCGATTTCAAGCGGAGAGTCGAGCTTTGTGATGCCGGGGTGGTCGCCCGGAACGGTGGTGTCAAGCGCGATAGCAACATCAGCGTCAACGGCGTAAGCGGCGGTTTTGGCCCCTTTTAAGCCGACCTCTTCCTGAACAGTTCCGACAGCGCAAACAGTTGCTTTGATATCTTTTCCCTTCAGGCGGCGCATGACTTCAACCATTAAAGCAACACCGGCGCGGTTGTCAAAGCATTTGCCGGTCACGCGGTCGTTGGCGAGTTTTGCGAATTGACGGTCAGGTGTAATCCAGGTACCGACTTCGATGCCGAGATTTTTGACATCTTCGGCATTTTTCGCGCCGATGTCAATGAATAAATCTTTGTGTTTGACGGGAGATTTCGCGTCTTCGGGCGTCATGACGTGCGGCGGTTTGGAGCCGATAACGCCGTAAAGATCGCCTTTTGTGCCGTGAAGAATGACGCGCTGATTGAGAAGCGTCGGGTCAAACCAGCCGCCGAATTTGGCGAATCGGATAAAACCGCTGTCTTCGATGTATTTAACCATTAAACCGATTTCATCCATGTGCGCGGCCAACATGATGGTCGGGCCGTTTGGGGAACTGCCTTTGCGGACAGCAATTAAACTGCCGAGCGCATCGAATTTAATTTCATCCGTACAGTCTTTTAAGTCTTCTTTGAGAAGGCGGCGGATTTCATCTTCGTTTCCGGAAATGCCGTGCGCGTTTGAATATTTTTCAAGGAGAGACGCGACAGCGTCCAATGATTTTGAATCGTTTGTCAAGTAAACCACTTCGTTTTCTTTTAAGATTATAAGTATTTTTCAAGTTCCCACGTATGAACACAGCCGATATAATCGCTCCATTCAAATATTCCTGTTTGATAGATGGAGGAAGAAATTGAATCGCTGAGCGCTTCCCGAATCAAAGCGTCGTTGTTAAACGCAAGCAGTGCCTCACGCAATGTGTTCGGAAGCGTTCCTGCGGAAAGCGCCTGTTTTTCGGATTCGGAATAATCGTGCGTTTCAAAATTGACCGCAGGAATCGTCTTTAAATTATCATCAATGCCTGAAATGCCGGCCGCGATTAAAACCAAGAGCGAGAGATACGGATTGCAGGATGAATCGGCATTTTGAACTTCGATTCTTGTTGCGCGCCCGCGAGAAGACGGCAGGCGGATGAGGGAATGACGGTCAACCGCAGACCATGAAACATAATAAGGCGCCTTTCCTTTTTGAACAATTCTTTTGTAAGAATTAACGGTCGGATTGGTGACGGCGCAAATCGCGCGGATGTGTTTGAAAATTCCGGCAATAAATCCGCGGGCTTTGTCTGAAATCATCATTTCCTGATCGGGATGATAGAATTCATTGAATTCGTCTTTCATCAGCGTGAACCCGAATGTTGTTGTCAGGCCTTCCATTGTTGTTGCCGGTTTCGGCATGAAAGAGGCATGTAAATTGTGGCGGCGCGCGACATCGGTGACGAGATATTTCGCCGTCATAATGTTGTCGGCCGTTCGAAGAACGCTGCCTTCTTTGAAGACAATTGAGATCGGCCCCCCCTGATGCATTTGGCGCAGGGAAACAATATCAATTTCGGCAACATTAAGGGCCGAGAGAATTTCACGCTTGACAGCTTCTGTTTTCATAATAGTTTCAGGACTTGGAGAAAAGGATTCGCCTGATGCCACAAAGGAAGCGTCAAAGAGATAAAAACTGAGGGAAGAAGACACCGAAAAAGTGTAGCCGGCTTGGTAAATTTTGCGAACGAATAATTTTAAAGCACTTCTGACACAGCCGTCAAAAGGCTGCCCGTCAAGGAAAGTTAATTCGCAAACGACGCGCCCATAATTTTGTCTCCCGTAATCTAAAATGGAAAACGTTCGCGGGTCAGGCTTAAGCATCAAATCTGAGCCGGTCGGCTTGAAAGTGCCGCCAACGGAATTATCAAACGGCAAACCTTTTGAAAAAGCACTTTCAAGAAGCGCGGGAGGAACATCGAGTTCTTTGAAAACCCCGTCAGCATCTGAAAAATGGAATCTGATAAAATCAAGTTCCTCTTCTTTAACGGCTTCAAGAATTTCTGAAATAGTTGTAAATTGAGCCATAATCAACACTCTCTAAATTAAAAATTAAATTTACAAATATAAACCAGTTACAAGTATAAAATTTTGCACCATGACAAACGAATCACAGCAAAAAAAAGATCAAACCGAATCTTCGTTTTTTCGAAACCCGAAAAAATGATGCATTCGCGCGCGGCACCCTCTCAAAAAGTGCCCCCAGGCACGGTATTGCCGCGGCGAAGCCGCATAAAATCGCACAGCGATTTTAAATAAACACCCTATAAAATCGTAGGCAGAGCCATAAAACGCGAAGCGTTTCACAAACACCGCCCACGATTGACGGCGAAGCCATAAAAATTTGCGAACAAAGTGAGCAAATTTTCTGCAAACACCGCCCTCCCCCTCGCCCCTGAAAAATCGTGAGCGAAGCGAACGATTTTTTAAGTAAACTTAATGCCTGCGTGGCGCAACTCTTTGTTCATTTTTGCAACGTTGAGCAAGAGCGGCGTAATCGGCTCGGTCAGTGCGGCGGCTTCAAGCGGACCGACATCAACGGGGTTCAAGCCGGGAATGTCACGGACAAGCTGCATGATGACGTCTTTTGTCTGTTTGTTGTTGCCGCAGACAGCGATATCCAAATCCATGTCTTTGTCAAAGTCTTCCAAGCGTTTTGCAGAAACGTTGTGGAATGAAGCAACCAAGTCGATTCCCGGCGGAAGAAGAGCCTGAATTTCTTTTGCGGCGCTGCCTGTTTTCGGAACAGCGTAGCAGAAGTAATCCGCATTGTATTCTTCGGGGTCGACTTCGATTTTGACCGGTTCTGTTCCCATGTTGAGGTAGCAGCGGTCTTTAATCATCGGAACGACAACGGATAAAACGGTCTGTCCGTTGCAAAGTGCCGGTTTAATGTGTTCCATAACGGACGGAATCTGATCATAGCGAATAGCAATTACAACAGTGTCAGCGGCTTCCGTCGCGGCTTTATTTTCATCGCCCGTAATTTTTGCGGGTAATGATCTCTCTTTCAAGAAAGCGGCATATTCATTTGCTGCTTCTTGTGCTCTCTCTTTTTCCCTTGAGCCGACAATAACATCGTGGATTTGTCCCCAACGGAGCGCAAAGCCTTTGCCGATATTACCGGTTCCTCCTAAAATTGCAATCTTCATGATTTATCACCAACATTTATCATCTATAAATGTTACCAATTTCAAACTTTACAGGTGGGTGTATATAAATCATTTGGGTGAAAATGAAAAGTGAAAAAGAATACGGCGAGACACTCAAAAGAGAGAAAACAGAAAAATGGCGCAATGACAAATAAAAAAAATGATAATAACAAACAAAGAACAATTAAACGACAATTAAAAAAAATGAATAATAATTAAACAATAAATTAAGGAAAAATGATTAAAAAAAGAAATATTGAATAAATCAACATTTCCTTTTTGTCGTCAAATTCGACTTAACTTTTGTCAGTCAAATTCAACAATTTTTTTCTGTAAAATTATTTTTTGTCGTCGAATTCACGAAGTAATTCTTCTTTAACAGTCGTTGCCATCGTACCGACGTCTTCGGTTCCGGCCCAGGCGCGAATCTGAAGATCAACGGTGTCTGCCGTTAAATTCGAAATATAAATTTTCGGCTCAGGGGTTTGAAGAACCTCGGGATTCTTTTTCAAAACATCCATGACGGCGCGGATTGTGCTGTCAGCGTCGCCGAGAAGAGCGAATGACATGGCAACTTCAAAGCGGCGTGTCGGCAAATGCGACATGTTTACAATCGCGCTGTTCCAAACCATTTTGTTCGGGAGCATGATGTAAGTGTTGTCGGGTGTAATCAATTCAGTTGACATGAGACCGACTTCTTTGACATAACCGGTTTGGCCTGAAACCGTGATGTAATCATCTTTTTTAAAGGGTTCTAAAACAGCGAGCCAAACACCTGCGCCTAAATTGGTTAATGTGTCCTGCATACCAAAGCCCAAAATCAAACCGATGACGGCTGAAAGACCAAGGATGATAGACCCGACTGTAATGCCGAGCGCCGAACAGAATGCCAGCAAAACAGCAACATACAAAAGTGCCGTGATGAGCTGAACCAAAAAGCTGGCCGCCAATTCCGGAATTTTTGTGCGTTTTAAGAGACGTTTGAAAACACTGACCAAAATACGGGCGACAATGAATGCCGCAATCAACACGATAATTGCAAATATAACGTCGGAAACCTGCCAATTTGTATAAGGAACAGCAGTTTCCATGATATCATTTAAAGCGATAATTAATCCCTCCGGGAAATTGTTTACCATTCAAAATTGATAAAAACCAATCGAATGAAAGAGGTACATCATAATTTGCCGAGAACTTTCGGCAAAATTTTGAGTGCACAATAAAGGAAATAGTCATTTCAAAAAATATATACGTTTCTAATGATTGATTATTACCCGACCGGTATGACAAGATAGATAAGACGTATAATTGAGTCAATTCCGAGTATACCGAGATAGTTGAATGAATTACCCGATTCGTATATGACTGAATGTATTTATAATAAAATGTGTTTACTAGTTATTATTTCACATATGTTTATTTCATTATTTTCCATTAATTTATTTCAATTAAAGATTTGAGAACAGAAATATGAAACAGGAATTAACGCGACTCCTTTTGGAAATGTTTAAATCTTACGGGTATGAAACGAGCGAAGGCACGTTCTGCGATATTGTCGGCAAACGCCAGGATTATGAAATCTGGGTGAAATGCGATATTGAAGGCAATTTGAATACGCTTGAGCGGTTTACGCAGCAGGCAAACGGCAAAAACAGCCTTTACATCACGACTAAGAAAATCAAAGGCGGCGAGGAAACCGTTCAAAGATACGCGGAAGATACCGGCGTGATGATTTGGGACAGAGACGCGCTTGCCCGCTATGTCGGCGCGTTTATGGTTGCCAATTTAAGCCGCGAAACATTAGAAAGCGTCGTCGGCAACTACTGTTTGGAATCTCTTTTAGATCAAAAAAAAAACTTTGATCCTGTAAGCGCTTTTGCCAATTCGAAAAACCCGGCCAGTGGTGTTTTGCCGGAGTTTTATGAAAAAGATCATACAGAAGCACATGCGCCGATTGAAAATTATGATTTCAGCGACATTTTTGAGGCACCTGAGGAAGATTATACAGCCGCGATATTCAGCGCGCAAACATCCTCCCGAAGAGAATCGGAATATATTGAAGCAGACCGTCCTTTGCCGCAATCCTACGACATTCCTGAGCCGGAACCTGAAAGATTCCACGCCGACAAAAAAGAAACGCTTGGCATTCGCGCATCTGCAATCAACATGCCGATTGAGCGCGCGGCCGCAGCCGGCAAGTCTTCATTCGGTGAAGTCAAAGATGTTGTTTTGAAGTTTGTTCCTTACTGGAAATACACTTATACACTGAAAGTGGACCGAAAAATCGGAAGCGACCATGTCAAGATGGCGGCATCGGGCGAAGGTCTTTACAACGCCGTCAACGGCAACGAAGATGACATTGAACTCGGTGACATCGGCACACAAACCGTGATTCCCGACATTGAATATGTCATGAAGCAGCCGAAGATGACAAAAGAGGAAGCTCAAAAAGTCATTTTGGAACAATTGAAGCGCAAGCATACACAGGAAATTAAATCCAATGATATGGATGCGCAGTCCATTATTTACCAAAACAAAACTTTCCGCCCGCAGGAAAAGGACTTTGAAATAAAAGTGACACAAGTCTTTGCGTCCATTTGGGAAGTACAAGGTAAAAAAGCGGCTTTGGAACTGAACGCGTACAACGGCCAACCGTTAACAAACCCGGCCGATGACGGTGCTGAATTTGTTTAATTTAAAATGACAAATGAAAAAGTTGCAAAAGGATTTATATCTGATTCGCCGCTATGTTCTTTATTGAATGAACTTTCAATATAAAATAAAAAACAGAGGAGAAAAACATGTTAACAATTACGGATGCAGCTGTCGCTGCTTTAAATGATGTATTGGCTGAACAAAATAAAAAGGATCACTATCTCCGTGTCTTTATTGCAGGCATCGGATGCGGCGGTCCGTCTTTTGGCTTAGCTTTGGAAGACAAAATCGGCGAAGCCGACAAAACCGCTGAAATCGGCGCAACCAAAGTGATTTACGACACAGAACTTGAAAAAACCGTTGAAAATTTAGTCATTGATTACATTGACAACGAAATGGGAACAGGCTTTGTTGTTGAAGATCCGACAGCAGAAGCATGCGGCGGCGGATGTGCCGGCTGCCATTAATTGAACAGAACAGAATATCAGCACGAACACAGCTTTTCGCTGTGATATCGTGTCTTTTTTATTTTATTAATTTCAGAATCAGATAATTATATTCATATATATTCATATTCAGGTGAGAATTATGTTTCCGGGAATGGGCGGCGGACGCGGCGGAATGAATCCGAAGAAAATGCAAGGAATGATGAAACAGCTCGGCATTGAGATGAGCGAAATCAATAATGCAGAACAAGTGATTATTAAAACAACAGACGGCGATATTATCATTGACAATCCGTCAATTTCAATTATGACAGCGCAAGGCGTTGACACTTACCAAATTAACGGTGATGTCAGAAAAGCACCCAAAGAACTGGTCATTCCGGATGAGGATGTTCGTTTGGTTTGCGAACAGACCGGCGTTTCTGAAGAAGAAGCGAAAAAAGCACTTGAAGAAAACAACGGTGATTTGGCTGAAGCGATTTTATCGCTTTCCAGCTGATTTCTTTTTTTAAATATTTCCTTTAATTTTAAAATTATTTTTTCATTTTTTCTTATTCATAGAGAATAATAAAATAAGAGCGCAACTTCTCAAAAAATAGATAGAATAAGAAAAATAAAAAAAGCCAACGTCCGGATTTGAACCGAAGTAGATTCGCTCTGCAGGCGAACGCATAGCCGCTCTGCCACGTTGGCGATAAGACCCCCCTATAAGAGAGATTCTTAAACGGTTTTTTAGTATTTAAAAGAAACGGAGGGATTTTTAATTTGAAAAACAATATTCACATGGTTAAAGAATGACAACGATAAACAATCAAAATAAAGATGAAACGTTAATTGTAATTATCGGCGGATTTTTAGGAAGCGGCAAGACGACTTTGATTAAAGAAATCGGAAAACATTACGCTGCCGACGGAAAAGTTGTTACATATTTTACAAATGAAGTCGGCGAAGAAACAATTGACGGTGATTTGTTAGGATATGATATGGATACAAAAGAAATTACAACAGCTTGTGTCACGTGTAATTTAAAAGAAGTTATGTCAGCGGCTGTTGAACAATTACTTGACCGCGTTCACCCGGATATTTTGTTGATTGAGCCTAAGGAAACAGTTTCACCGCTTGTTGTAAAGGATGAACTCAATAAGATGTCATTGAAATCCGGATCTGAAGAATGTCAATTTGCCCCGCTTTTTACTTTAATTGATTGTTCACGCTTTTTTAAAAACGTAAAAGAGAAAAAGAAAATAACGTTTGATCAAATAGCCGTCTCGGAAGTAATTGTATTGAATAAAACGGATTTAATTGATGAAAAAGAATTGAATTTAATTTCTGAAAGTATTCGGCAAATAAATCCGGATGCAAAAATAATCAAAAATTCAATTCAAAAAGAAGAAAGAGATGAAATTATTAAATTAATTCATTTTTAAGATTCATCGTCGAGCAATTCATCCAAAACATCTGCTGCTTTTTGGAATTCTTCCTCGTCTTCGATATCAATTAATTCAACATCATCTTCGTGTTCTTTAAATCCGTAAATCAAAATGTCTTCGGATCCGTCTTGTTTCAGCAATGCGATGTATTCCTTACCGTTTGCTTCAAATGTCCCGAGAATTTCACATTCAACAGATGTATCATCATCGAATTCGATTGTGAGCGTGTTTGATTCTCCGCAACAACAATCAGGGCCGTGTTCATGTTCCATAACCTAAAAACCTCCTTTTATCAAAACATACCGGATAGGAAATGTTTTTCTCCCCTACATGCGGCTTGAACATAAATAATCTTCTAAGATTTTCAAGAAGAGAAAACAAAAAGAAACAGCTCCCGCTATTCAATTATAAATCTTTATCAAAATACAAAAGCTCCCGCTATTCAATTATAACTCTTTATCAAAATAAGAATGATAAAGAAAGACTCATGGCAGCGATCCAAGGTTCCCGAAGGCTCGCACACTTCAGTACAACAGGGAACGCCGGCGGGCTTAT
>NZ_SNYS01000008.1 GCF_004363215.1 Methanimicrococcus blatticola
GAAATCTACAACTTCAATGACATGCCTTCCTACAAGCTCGCCGACCCTGTCCGCGCTGACGAAAACGGTATTTCCTACACGTTTGCCGGCTGGACGCCCGAGATTGTTGCAGTCACCGAAGACGCTGTTTACACCGCCTCGTACGATGAATCTCTGATTGATTACACCGTCACTTGGAAAGACTATGACGGCACCGAACTTGATGTTGAAATCTACAACTTCAACGACATGCCTTCCTACAAGCTCGCCGACCCTGTCCGCGCTGACGAAAACGGTATTTCCTACACGTTTGCCGGCTGGACGCCCGAGATTGTTGCAGTCACCGAAGACGCTGTTTACACCGCCTCGTACGATGAAACGCAAAACAGATTCACTGTCAGCTACCTGTCCGATGTCGGTGAAAACGCAGCTCACATTGACTCCGATGTTCTCGGAGAATATCTCGTTAAGAGCTGTGTAGATGTCGGTATCTCAAAAGAAGGCTACAGATTGCACTGTTGGATTGTTGATCCGGATGGAAAAGCAATTGAAAACACCTGCCAGCCGGGAGCAACACTCGACGTTGACTGTCATGTTACATTGACGGCGATGTGGGTTGAAGAAAACTACACGGTGACTTACAAGCCCGGAGAAGGCGGAGTCGGCGGAATTACCGTCCCTGATTTCAACTACGGTGACACACACAACATCTTGTCTAAAGATGCTGCCGGTGTTTCTAAGGTCGGATACAACTTCTCCTACTGGGTGAATGAGGACCCGAGCGACACGAAGAAATACCGTACGCCTGAGCAGATAACCATTACAGAAAACCTGACATTGGTTGCTGTTTGGGACGCTTCGAACTGTTACGTTGTAACATACTATCCGGGAGACGGCACATACAACGGCCCCGGACTCGGTTATGCTGACAATATGGTGGAATACGATTCCTCCTATCAGGTCAAATCACCGACCAATGTTAACATCGAGGCACCCGATTTGTATGTCTTTGACTACTGGATGGATCTCTCTGACCGTACCGGAGACACACGATATCAGCCGGCAGATTTGGTGACCATTAAGGAAAACCTGAATCTTAAAGCAATGTGGAAATTGGATGACGGCTCATTCAAGGTCACTTATTTGAGCGGCGAAGGTATCGGAGGCAGTTACAGTGATACACTCTACTACAGCGACTCCGAATACACTGTCCGCAGCCCGTATGATGCACCGCTCAACTTCTTGCCACTTGATGAAAGCTGCAGTTTCTCACACTGGTTGGCTTCTGACGGCGTAACGACATACAGTCCCGACCAACTTCTCACAATCGGTGCACATCTTACCGGCGACGAGACTTTGACGGCTGTGTGGACAACAGCTTGTAATTCAGTGACCTATGTGTCCGGTGATTACGGAAGCGGCTGGTACCCTGACAAAACACCTGTTGTCGGCGAAGATTATACGGTTTTGACATTGGAACAAACCGGCATTGTCTCGACGAACGATGACTACGTGTTCAGCACATGGAGAGAATCCAATACGGATAACATCTTCAATCCGGGTTCCAAGTTCGAATTCGTTTCAAGCAAGACATTGACGGCTGTTTGGGTTCCCAAGACCGGATACACGGTGACATATGAGCCGGGTGCCGGAATCGGAACCGCGCAAACAGACGGCGGTTTGGATTACAACGTCGATTATGTTGTCAAATCCGAAAAAGACGTTTCATTCACGGCTCAGGACGGATATTTCTTCTCCGGATGGGTTGCCGGTAACGGCACACCGTTCGCTGTAAGTGATATCATCACAATCAAGGAAAATGTTACCTTGACGGCGGTTTGGGCTCCGGATGAAAGATGTAAGGTGGTTGTCTATGCTCCGGGAGACTTCGGAATCGGCGACCCCGACTCGCGCGACGTCGGATACGGTCTTGACCATATCGTTTTGTCAACTGAAGATTTCGGCTTCACGGCAAAAGAAGGATACGTTTTCTCACACTGGGAAGACACATCTCAAGCAATATTCAATCCGGGAGATCGGATCGGCGTTGCAACTGATATGTATCTGACAGCTGTCTGGACGCCTGAAATCGCGAAATTCACGGTGACATACCTCGATGATCTCGAAGGTAATGTTGTGTATACGGACTCCACTCCTGCAACAGATGCCTACGCCATTTTGACTGTCGGAGAGCTCGGCTTGACTGCTGAATTCTATGAAGTCAGTCACTGGGTTGATGTTACAGAAGGCTTTGCCGGTTCAACTTATGCAAAAGACGATACGATGATTGTCAACGGCAATGTTGTTCTTGCACCGTACTGGGAATCTGTTTGCCACCGTGTCTACTACTTCAATGACATCAGCGTCGCTGACCAATTTGAAGAAGGCGTGTCAAAGCTTGAATACGCAACTGCGCACAAGTTCAGATTGACGCACGACCAAGACTATGTTGTTTTGGACCAGACAGCAGCAAATGTCTACAACCAAGGCGCTTCATTCAGTCACTGGGTTGACCAGAACGGAAATGAAATCCCTGCCGGCGGTACAATTAAAATCGACAAGATCGAGACCTACTTGTTCGCTGTTTGGGACTCTCAAGGTGATATCGAAGTTACATTCGATGCCACAACCGGCGAATTTGCTGACGGGCACACACGCAAATCCACGCTTGTGAACTCCGGTGAATATTTGACTGTACCTGAAGTTCCGTCCAAGGATGGTGCTGAAGTGGTCTACTGGGTCACGGCAGACAACAGAATTTGGGACTTTGAGAACTTTATTGTTCAAGAGCCTGACTTCACATTGTACGCTGTCTGGAGCGATGAATTAATGCGGGTTGTTACATTTGACGCAAATTCAAGTGTCTTCATTCTGGGTAACATCGGCAATGAATTGAACCAATATTCGATTGTCGTGAAATCCGGAGAAACGATTCTTGAGCCTGAAGAGTATTCGTCCAAATCATTCGGCTATGTCATGCCCGATGACACGGTTTCAGTGACTTGGGTCGGTACAGACGGCAAGGCTTGGAACTTTGATGACCCTGTCACAGAATCCATGACTCTGAAAGCGAACTGGAACTACGAGAAATCCGGAAGTCCCGGCCCGAAAACAGGCGGATCAGGCAGTTCTTACGGAAGCGGAAGTATTACCGTTCCTGAAAAACCGATTGATCCTTTGCCCGAAGAAGAACCTGCCGAACCCGCTGAAGGATTCGTTAAAGAAGACGAAAATGTCAAGAGGATGGGATTCTTTGAATCCTTCATTTTCTTCATCCTGTCTTTCTTCAGATAAAGACGTAAAAGCAGAAATGTATTGAAAAATGAATTTTTACAATTCATTTTTCTCTTATTTTTTTGAATCGTTTTTCGTTTTATGCTTTTTGAATCGCTTTTCGTTTTATGCTTTTTGTTTATGTTTTTTGTTTATGTTTTTTGTTTATGCTTTTTGTTTATGCTTTTTGTTTATGCTTTTTATTTTTACTTGTTAATTTTGTTCTTGGTTTACACATCTTAATTTTTCTTACCTTATCGGCTTTTTAGTCCCTGATTTTTGAGCGAAACGATACATCGGTTTTATTCAAATATTACTAAAATCCGAACGCCCGTTAAAATCCAAAAACAAAACGCCGGTTTTATTTTAAGGTTTAGTCGGCGTTCGTTTTTCAAAAATTAAGAAAAACGGATGTATGCCTTTTTTAAAAATTTAAACCCCAAACAACCGCCCGCTAATTTACGATTCCGAGCTGAGTAAAATGAAGCGAGGAATCGGAAATTTTCGGATTCGTACCCCACTGATACAGCAAAATCAAACAAACGTTTTTCGAATCTGATTCTATTCTGCTGCTGTTTGTCAGGTTTGTGTTGCTGCCAATCAGGTTTGTGTTGCGATCAATCTGGTTTTTCGTTGCTGTCGGTCCGGTTTTCGTTGTTGTGTGCATCTGCTCTTTCTTATCACATCCGTTCGCTTGCGCGAACGTGGGCACTGTTACCTGCCGTTTGAGTTTCTGCTGCTACCTGCCGTTTGAGTTTCCGCTGCCGCCACCGGCAACGCCGCGCGCGAGCCGCAACATTTTATTCATTTATCGAAAACAGAGGACTGTTTTAAAAAACAATAAGTGAGGACTGTTTTAAAAAACAATAAAATGAGGCTTGTTAAAAAAAATAAAAAAGAAAAGCGGATTGGAAGTTATGTACTTCTCAATCAAAAGAGCAATTAAAGGAAGAATGTGAATTTGAATTTATAAATTCGAATTTATGAATCCATATTCACCTTTGTGGTTTTAAGAAATAATTTCGTCTAATTTGTTCATCTCTTTTGCCGTTTTAATTTCTCTGGCAATTCTGCGGCCGGTTGACAGGTTTTCTTCAACCAAATCCGCGTACGGCGATCCTGAGATGTAAAGGTTTGTTCCGGCAACGATTCTTGCGGAAATCTCAAACACTTTGATTTCCAAATCATCGGTGAAAACGGTTTCTAAACAGAACGGACCGATCATGCCGCCGAATTTCTTCAGCGATTCTTCAACGACGCGGCTGCCGAGTTCAAAGATGAGCGGCAATAAGGATTCTCTGGCGACAAGCGGGGCATTTCCGGTCACAACATATGTCGGAATGATGCCTGCTTCCATCAATTCTTTCGGAGAGCCGAGGCGGAAAATCTCATCCGCATTGGATTCGACGCGGCGGTCCATGCTGAGCATTTCCAAAGTGCCTTTGCTGAGCGTGTAACCGTCTTCTTTGATCGGAGAATAGAAGTAGTGTAAATAATAGCGTGTTCCGGTGATGAATCTTTGAATCGTGAACGTTTTGGTATCATCAATGTGTTCCAAAAAGTCTTCGTAGGATTTGGCGATGAAAAAGCCTTTGCCGCCTTGCGCGCCGTCGTATTTAACCATCACGGGGCCGTCAATGTCTCTCGGATCTTCAATCACGTCAGGCATATGAATGCCGGCGCCGACAAGCCATTGTCTTTCTTTTTTGCGGTCAGATTCCCATTCCAAAACATTGCGGTTGCCGAATGTCGGAAGGCCGAGCTGCGCGAATTTGTCGGTTCCCATATATGCGATAAAAGAGCCGTGCGGAACGATAATTACATTTTTGGCTTTCAGTTCTTCGACTTTGTCCAAAAGTTCATCGTAGCGGTCAAGAACCAAAAATTCATCGGGCTTGGCCAACGGAAAAGCGTCATAATATTTCGGGGGAGCCCTTAAACAAATCCCGAGCGTCTTAAAACCTTCTTTGCGAGCACCGTCAAAAATCTGAAGGCTGGAGTGAGAACAGATTGTGGCAATCGTAATGTTGTCCAAATCGTATGTATCCAGAACACCGAGGATTTCTTCTTTTGTAAAATTCATAAATAATGTTCCTTAAGCTTTTGGCTTTAAAGGGAGTTATCATATTTAAGGATATTTTTCAGCAGCTGAAAAGGGTAAAGTCTTGAAATTAAAGAGCTTTTTGTTTTTTGGATATTTTTTATTTTTTGAATGTTTTTTATTTTTTGAATAATTCGAATAAAAATAATTTCTTTTAAGGTATCCGTAGTAAAAAATTTATATCCATTCGATGGCATGTAATCCTCAGACATTATTCGAATCTCTATTCAATATTAATATTCGATATTAAACTCGGATGAATGTCTTTAATGAGGAGTGAATATTTTATGAATTCTATTAAAAAATACATTGCCGAAGCTATCGGAACTATGGTTTTGGTTCTTTTCGGGTGTGGCAGCGCGGCAATTGCAGGTTCTGTTCTCGGAACCTTCGGGATTGCAATGGCTTTTGGTCTTTCAATTGTTGCCATGGCGTACGTCATCGGTAACATTTCCGGATGCCATGTCAATCCCGCCGTTTCGATTGCAATGCTTATTGACAAACGCTTGTCTCCGAAAGACTTTGTCGGCTACGTCGTTTTCCAAGTCATTGGGGCGATTGTCGGTATTGCGCTTTTGGCGTTCATCATCAATTCTGCCGACCTCGGCGGATTTGCAGTTACAGGTTTGGGCCAAAACGGCTTTGACGAAGCATCTGCCGTCGGATTGAGCATGATTGGCGCAATCATCGTTGAAATTATTTTGACCTTTGTTTTCGTTTTCACGATTCTCGGCGTCACAGACAACGAGAAAACAAGCGCAATCGCAGGAATTGTTATCGGTTTAACACTTGTGTTCGTTCACATCATGGGCATTCCGCTCACCGGAACATCTGTGAATCCCGCCAGAAGTTTGGCGCCCGCTTTGCTTATCGGCGGCCTCGCACTTCAGCAAGTCTGGGTTTTCATCATCGCACCGCTCATCGGCGGTTCGTTGGCAGCTCTTGTTTACCGTGTTTTCAAATACGACAAAAGTGAAAACAAAGCATAAGCTCAGTGTTTTTAATCATTTAATAATCATTAAAAATACAATTTAAAATGAACAATATCAAATAAAAATCTAAGATTAAAAATCTAAGATTAAAATATTTGAGACTTAGATATTTAAGACTTAGATATTTGAGATTAAGATTTAGATATTTAAGATTCAAATCAAAAAAAATCTTTAAATTTTAAATCTTTTATTTTTTTTAAAAATCAAAAAAAGGGGCAACAAGCCCGTTATTACGGGCTTTGGTTCTCTTGGAAATTAATTTAAATTATTCTTCTGCTGTTTCTTCAACAGCTTCTGCAACTTCTTCAGCTGCGGGGGTTTCTGCGACTTCGGTCACCGGTGCTTCGACGGGTGCTTCTGCGGGGGCCGCAACTTCTTCTTCAGCAACTTTCGGAACTCTGCGCTGAGCAGGGGTCTTGACGACTTCTGTCTTTCTGATTTCGACTCTTCTCAAGGGGTAGATGTTCTTGGTTTGTTTGTAAACCATGGAGGAAAGCTTTCCTGTAACGATTTCCTGGACAAGGTCTTCGAAGTTTGTTTTGACAGCGCGTCTGACGACGATTCTTGTCATCATGTTGCGGATGGCCTTAATCTGGCTGGTTCTTGCTCTCTTCACGGTGAAGCAGGTCGGTTTGATTGTAACGATGTAGCCGTCTGCGGTTCTGACGGTCAAAATTGCGTCAATCTTGGAAGTCTGTCTCTTCACGATGGAGCGGAGGTAGTCGTTTGTCAAGTGGTGACCGAGGAAAACGGTTTCAGCGACATCGCCGTTAACGCTGATGATTCTGAATCTCATTTTGATGTTGTTCTTGGACATTTCACCGGACATTTCGCCGACGGTTGTTTCAATGATACGGTCGGGGAGAAGTGCCGGGTCGGATGCGATTGTTTGACCGACAACGGTGCGGTTTAAAAATTCAGGCGCAACGATGTTGTACCATCTCTTTTCTTTCCAGCTGTCCACTTTCTTTTGTTGTTTTCTTGCCATAATTTTTTCTTCCGAGATATTTTGGAATGATTTATTTAATTTTTAATTTGATTTTAAATTGATTTAATGCGTAAAACGTGATGAACACGAGTGATGATCTGAAAAATTGAATAAGCTGTGACTCAAAGTTCATAAGCCTGAAAACAAAATTTGTTTTCTTCAATTTTAATAAAACTTGTTTGAAGCAAAAGCGTCATGCAGCCATAGCATACGCCTGAGAGTTATCATCTGTTTGATGAACCGTTCCTTCAAAGAAGTTGCCTGATTTCGAAAACGAAATCAGAATAATAAGAATAGCATTTTAATTGGCAACTTCAAAAGAGACTTTAGGTATATAAAGGAAATGGTTTGGCCTAATCTGTAAAAGTGAATGTAAAATAAATGTGAAAACCTAATAAAACAAATACGGGGCGGGGTAATAACCGCGAAAAAAGAAATGTAAAAATGATATGAGAAACCTCAGTTTCTCAAATCGAGTTTAATTTTGCCGAGCGCGGTCAAGTAAGAAACTTCTTCGCCTTCCTTAACGCGTTCTTTGTATTCGTCCGGAAGCGGAATTTCAAAAGTGTTGAATTCGGCGAGGTCCATTAATTGAACGACATCGCCGGTGATTGTTAAAACCTGTGCGGTTTTTCTCTCGACGATCGGAACGTAAACTTTTGTTGCGACGGAGCCGACAATGGAACGCTTGGAGTTGTCAAAAAGACCGATTGCGTCAACACGCGCTTTTGCTGCGCCGTGCTTTCCGGGCTTGGATTTTGCAATGCTTTTAATGACACAGGCTTCATCGTCAATGATAACGTATCTGCCTTCTTTTAATTCCTTCATTTCAACTTGTTCTTTCATTTATGAATCCTCCAAAAATCAGATTTAACCTTCTGAAAAATGATGTGATGAATGTAAATACGCTTCCGTGAAGCGTTATAATATTTCTAAAACCGTTTATACTCTATAAATTTAGAAATTGATATGCTAAAACGGAATAGGGAATATATAATCGTTTTTGTAATGCTTATATTTCCTATTCGTCAAATAAGCCGTGTATTTTTATGTTTTTATTTTCATAGGAATTTATTGCAAGAACGGGCAGTTCATTATTGAACCTGACATTGTTTAGACTCATTCCTCTGTCTGCTAATTCCGACCAAGGTTCTTTTGAATAATAAATCCCATGCATTAATGTAGCTTCCATTCGATATCGAAGACGTTCATCCGTTTCTTCTGCTACAAATATACGCATTGAACGTAATTGATTTTCAAGAGCCTTGTTTAAATCTATTTCTAAACCTGTTTTAGATTTAATTTTACCAGATTTGAATTTTATCAAATATTCTGCATACCTGTAATCAACTTTTTTTAAATGTTTGATTAATATTTCTTCAATTTCTTTTTTTCCTAAATATTTGTTTAATATTTCTTTGAATTCACTATTTTTATAGTTATATTTTGACCATATTTTTTCAATACATTCATTCGAAATAGGTTCTTCCATATCCTACTCTTTTTCGATCTCTTTGATTATTTCTGAGTCATGTATCCATTCGGGAGGTTTTTTTGCATTAGGCCAACCGCTCCATATCTCTTCTCGCTCTCCGTTTTTGGCAAATTCTACATCTAAAATTGTATACCATCCATTTTCAAAATAAGTCTGATGATTAAATTGATCTGTCAAAAATCTTGCTTTAAATGTACGAGCAGCACCTGCCAGATAGATTATATATTCATTTTTTTTATCTTTGTATTCAAAAGTCCATAAATAAATTCCAGACTTATTAAGGGGAACTTCATCCAGTCCCGTTTTATCCTTATATCCTGGCCATGAAAACGGTCCTTCCCATATGAATTCTTTTTCCCGAATTTCATGTGCATCTTTTTCTCTGTTAAAACATTTGTCCATCGAACCACCCTTCAAATTTCAAACCCGACTTCCGATTTCGGTTTAATTTGAACCAAAATATAATCATTCATTTTCGACCGTGTGATGTCGGCAATTTCGCCAAGCTTCGGGCCTTCGTCAAATTCAACATTTCTGACGCGTTCATGGAACAAATCATACGGCAGCTTCACGCGAACGCCCGATATTTTCAAAACGAGCGGTGACGGCGCAAGAGATTTGCCGATTTCGGGAATTTGATTCTCGATTTCTTTCATCGCGCGCGCGGGCAAAATAGCGGGCGGATCTTTTGATTGTCTCCGACGCATTTCTTCCACAAGTTCGGCCACGCGATCATTCATCGTGTCAAGCGCATTGATTTCATTCGTGCTGCGCATTCTGTGAGACAAACGACCCATGCTTCCGATATACATATCCGCGCCGTTGATTTCTTCAACATCAATGTCTTCAGGGCCGCCGGTTGCGACAATCGGCACCTCAACGCCTTCAAAAAGGCGCGGCTTTTTGTTGACGATACAATCTTTAAACGATCCCAGGCAGTAAAGCGCGATGTCATGCTCGTTAATCAGTTTGCGCTCAAAATCATCATTGAGTGAAACACGGCGTCCCATGCCGCGCGCCAATCCGATCATCGTCGTTTTCGCACCCGGGTGGCGCAAATATTCCGCGATATCGCAGGCCGAATGCGGCAGGTGGTGGGAAGCAAGTGTCGGGGAGACGACAGCGATTTCAACGCCTGTCAGCGGTGATTTTGTCAGCGTTCCGAGCTGTTTTTTCGCAAGTTCCTCTATCAGCGGCACATCGTCTTCGGGAATCACCATGTCCATCGTGACTTCCGTAATCGTAATCATTTTGTTGACCAAATAGCCGCCGACATCTTCTAAAAGTTCAATAATCCGGCCGTGTTTGTAAACGCCGCCGTTGAAAACATAAGGCTCGTAAACCGTTCCCATTACTGCTCCTCCTCTGTGTTTTCTGCTCTGTTTCTCGCTTCACGCTTTTCTTTGCCGTCCGCATTTTTCGTCTCCGTCACATCGGGAACAGCACTTCTTAACTCGTCCATCATCTTTTTTGCGTGATTCAATTGGTTCGGTTCAATGATGTCTTCAGAGGCGATAAACGTGAATTCATTGTTTTCAAATGTATGATAACGGACACGGAATCCTTCGGGGACAGCGCGGATTGAAAATTCAACCATATCCGCGTGCAGATTTTTAGACGGATTCGCAATGATGTGCGCCGGAAGGTCTGCCGCATCTTTTTTGGAATCCTCGGCACGGACCAAAATTGTCCAGCGGTCTGCCTGAACAACGTTTGCAGGCGTGTATTTATCCCACAAATAACGCGTCAAATCCGGCATGTATTTTTCGCGGTCAATCGTAATTTTGACGTAGTCCTCACCGTTTTCGTATGACGTTTCAACGGTTGCCATATCTGAAATCCGAATCGGCATTTCCACATCGCGAAGAATCGCCGTCATCATGTAAAGGGATTTGGCGGGATATATTTCAACTCTGATTCTCCCGACAGCGGAAGCCAGGCGAAGGTCAGACATCACGTCAGCCGTAATATCGCGATAAACGGCCGCTTCCGACTCAACGGCTGAATATACCGTAAATATCTCCAGCGGTTCCATATTCATGATTACTCCTCCACGAATCCCGATGCCAAAAGCGCGGCACCGACGGCGCCGATGAGGTGTGAATTTTCAGGAACAATCACTTTCACGTTCAATAAGTTGCTCAATTCGCGCGGAACGCCTTTAATCAAAGAAGAACCGCCGACCAAAATGACCGGCTCCTTCACATCAACTTCCTGAAGCTGCTGCTGATAAATCTGTTCCACGACACTGCGGCAGGCAGCGGCGGCAACATCTTTTGGAAGCGCGCCTTTGGCAAGCGAATTGACAAGGGACTGCGTTCCGAAAACGATACAGTAACTGTTCATCTTGACGTTTTCCTGCAACCCTTTCATGGCGAGGTCGCCGAGTTCGGTAATGTCAACATTCAAACGTTTGGCGACGGTTTCAAAGAAACGGCCGGAAGCGCCGGCACAAATGCCGCCCATTGTAAACATTCCGGGAATGCCGTCTTCAACGGAAATCGCTTTGTTGTCCATGCCGCCGATATCAATGACGGTAGCAGGTCCTTTTTGAACATCCGCCAAATAAACGGCGCCTTTGGAGTTGGTTGTGATTTCTTCCTGAATCAAATCGGCATTGTAATGCTCACCGACAAGGTAGCGGCCGTAACCGGTGGTTCCCATGGCTTGAATTTCGGAGCGGTCGATTTTTGCCATTTCAAGAGCCTGAACCAACGCTTTTTCGGCGCTGTCCAAAACTTCATTTGTCGGGCCCCAGCCGATGCCGATAATCTTGTTGTCTTTCATGATGACGGCTTTGGTTGTCGTCGATCCCGAGTCGATGCCGGCTGTAATTCCGTGCTGCACTTCGCGTGCCAACAAATGGCGGCGCTTGGCAATGGTTGTCAGCGCTTCAAAACGTGTGTAAAGCGTAACGGCATCGGTCTGCTCGGTGAATGAATAACTGATAACAGGAATGTTTGATTTTTGGTGAATGTATCGGCGAACTTCGTTTCTGACAATTGCCGCTTCTGCGCATCTGAAACAAGTCGTCACAAAAACGCCGTCTGCAATGGTTTCGCCGCGAACGACAGCTTGCGCGCGTGCCATCATGAGTCTGAGGTCACCGCTGGCCGCTTCAATGCCGAAATCCTTGCCGATTGTGTCAAGGGACTTGATGTCGATTTCAGGATAAATGAATTCAGCGTTGACTTTTGCCGCTGCTTCTTCAAAAGCGGGCTGAACGCCGCCGTATTCCGTTCCGCAGGAAACGAGCGCGATTTTGACTTTCGCTTCGGGCTTGGCCTGCTTGGATTTGGTCGGTTTTGTTTCCGGTCCGCCTTCAAAGTTTTTCGGCGGCTCGGAATCCAAACATAATTTTTCTTCGCCGGCGTTTGCCATTTTCAAAGGTTTGGCTTTGCTCATTTCTTGTCACCGCCTTTTTTTGTTTCAGAACCAGTCGGCAGCGTTTCTAAAAATTCCAAAATCGTGTAAACAAAGTCATGCATTTGATCTTCATTTGTCGGATAACGAATTTCCAAAACATTGCTTCTGTCGAGATTTGTTCTGGCCAAATATTTCACCAATTCATTGGTTCGGTTGCAACCGGAACAGCCGAAATCGGCCGGCGTATCTTCAACAATAATGCCTGCTTCCGCTTCTTCTACCATCGGTCCCATCAAAGACATACGGCCGCGAACGCCTGCCGGCACTTCAATGGCTGCGTATTTTAATCCGAGATTCGGGTCTTCGGGCGTAATATTGAGCGGCGGCGAATCAACGCTGAGCGATGTGACTTTTTCGCGAACCTGGTTCATTATAACCAGCGGCTCATGGCCTGCGCGCGTGACCAGATCGGCCAAAATAAAGCTGTTTGTGGGGTAAATAAAAACTTTCACCAAAGTATCCACCTCTTGTTTTTTCCTTCTATTTTATTGAATGATAAATTGAATCAGCCGTTACTTCTTTTTGGCCGTTGTTTCTTTTTTAGTTGTTTTCTTCGCAGCCGTCTTTTTTGCTGCCGTTTTCTTTTCATCGGGTTTGGCCGTTTTCTTCGCAGGCTCTTTTTTCTTGTCCGCTTCCGCTTTTTTGGCGGCGATCCGATCCGTGACAATATGCGTCATTTCAGGCTTTTTCTTGTTCTTGCCAAGTTCTGCCGTTATGTAATCTTCAATCTTGAATGAATTCAGGCGCGTCGGCCATTCCGCTTCTGTCTTTTCAACGCCCGCTTCATAATTATCAAGCGCTTCGCCGACGGTTCCCATCTTTGAAATCTCTTCGTGAAGCGTATAAAATCCGGGGCGCTGTCCGCCGTTTCGCGTTGCGCGGCAGCGGCGCGGGTCACCTGCCGGGAATCCGCGGTCTTTAACAAAAATATGATTTTTATCCAAATCCTGAACAATTTTGATGACGGCGTTCACGTTTTCTTCTGTTCCGGTCATCACCAGTCCGTAACAAGTTTCTTTCAGCGTCACCGGATATCCGGATGCGTAAGCCGCTTGCGCAGCGTCTGCCGGAAGCACTTTATCGGAGCTGACGGCAACAATTTTCGTAATTTCTTTTTGTCCCGAAAGCGGTTTTTTCACATTCTTATTTTTGAATGTCTCATTTGCGATTTCGCTGCTCATTCTTCCGCCTCCTCCGGCATTTCATCTTCTGATTCGTGCGGTTGTTCTGTTTTCCGGGCATTGATTTCTTGAATATAAATGACATCGCCTTCTTCAATATTCTTCAAATTCTCCGGATTCAAAACGCGGCCGATGATATTTGTTGCTTCAAATTTCTCGCCGGTCGGGCCGAACATCGTTTCATCCGCGAGACGGACGCCGATGTATCCCATTCTTTTGGCCGACTGGTTTGTAATACCGATATCATGCGCTTTGACACTTCCTTTCGGCACGTTTTCAGGCATAATTTCTTTGTATTTTTCAGCCTGCTTGACTGCTTTGAAAATAAATGTCTCGTCATACACCATTGAAACCGGAAGAGATCCGACAGGCTGTGTTTTCAAATCAATGGAATGACGGAAGAATTCAACGCTTTTCGGCGCGTCATCATAATAAAATTCAACTTCAATCAGTTTGGATTTCGGAACGGTTGTCACCGTTACTTCGCCTTCTCTTAAAATTTCAATCGTGGTTGCCGGTGACTGCGCGACAATCACGTTGTCATCTCCGCCAAAGCCGTCCACTTTCATTTTTATGCCGAGCGCGGTCAGCAACTCCCTGGAGTCGCCGATGTCATGGCCGAGCAGCAAAAGGCGCGGCGGTGCGGTCTCAACCGTAAACTTGTCTCCGGGTTTGGCAAAATACGCCAGCTCCATTCCTGATGTCACGTGACCGACAACCGAGTGAAGCAGACTGGACGCGCGGTTCGCGGTTGAAATATACGCCTGACCGCGTCCGGTTCCGGCCGTTCTCAAACAAACGGCGCCGATTTTGCGCGGTTCAAAATTTTCATATTCGCACGGTTCCCCTTTCAGCGTTTCATCGGCTCTGAAAGCGTTTGCCGTTGCGTCAACGGTGTAAGTTCCGTCTTTAATAATTGCGAAAAATGTTTCTGTTCCTTGCGGCGAATGCGGTGACATTTCAATTTCAGCCGCCGTAATTAAGCGGTCGCCGTCTTTGAGCGGAACGGACAAATCCGTTGTACAATAACCGTCGCCGTAAGCTTCTTTTTCTTCAATGTAAGGCGTAATGGATTCAATCACGTCGCCTTTGTCAATTTGATCCAAATTGGTGCGGCCGGCAATGAGCGTTGCGAAAACACCGTCTTCGGGCACGCCGTATTCGGCATAATGATCCTTCTTTGAAATAATCAGCGTGGTTTTGGAAGTGTCAAAACCACCTGCGCTGAATACAATTTCATATTTGCGGTAACGTTTGCTGCCGCGGACAAAATTATATTCCGTTTCAAACGGGCCGAATGAAATCGCGTCGGAACTTTCCATTAAAATAGGCAAAGGTGTCAGTTTTTCAAATGAGTTGATCCAAATTTGAGACGAAAGTGAAGACGGATCTTTCAGTTCGATGACCAGCGGTCCTTTGTTCGTTTGAAGAATATACTCTTTTGTTTGAGTTTTTTCCTCTTCTTTTTGCTTTTTGACAATACAGACGCTTGCCCCTTCGGTGTAAGGAACGCCTGTTTTTTCAATCACTTCAGCCGGCGTAATATCTTCCTTAAACGAATGCACGGTTCCGTTGACTGTCACGTTGATTTTGGATGCCACCATTCCCTCTCCGGTTGGATTTGTTTTTATTCTCCGGCAGCCGAATTAAACGCAGCCGCCGTCTGTATTAATATCAATATTTTCTTTTTCCGCCGCCTTTTCTTCCGCTTTGCCGATTTCGGCTTTTTTGGAAGAGTCGGATTTTTTAGATTTTGACGCGGGCTTTGACTTTGTTTTCTTTTCGTCTTTGGCCGCCTTTTTTTCTTTGTCGTCCTTTTTCTTGGGCTTTTCTTTTTCCATCAATTTCGGAACAATGTCATGCGGGTCGCCGATGGATTCAAGCTTGCCGTTTTTAATGTATGCCACGCGGTCACAAACTTCGTGAACGAAATCCATGTCGTGAGACACAATCACGAACGTTTCGCCGAGTTTTTCACGGGCGTTTAAAATCGAATTTGTCACAGAAGCGCGTGTCAGCGGGTCCATTGTTCCGGTCGGCTCGTCCATAATCACGATATTGGGCTCTTTCATGAGCACTTGCGCCATTGCGACGCGGTGTCTTTCGCCTTCGCTGAGTTCGAATGTCTGTTTATTCAGAATGTCTTTTGCGTTCTGCTCGCTGAATCCGGCAATTTTGAGTGTTTGAATCGCTTTGCGGATGCCGAGTTCGTACGGCAGGTCCAAGCTGATGGATTCCGTTAAGTTTTCAATTACGGTGCTGTGGGGATACAAACTGTATTCCTGATACAGGATACCCATATATTTCGTCGCGCGCCCTTTGTTGTTGACGCCGGGAACAGCCATGTCGACCCATTCTTCGCCGACGCGAACCATTACTTCGCCGCTTGTCGGCGGAACAATGCCCATCATAATTTTTGAGGTTGTCGTCTTTCCGGCACCGCTCTCGCCGATCAAACCAAAAATTTCGCGCTCGTAAACTTCAAACGAAATATCGTCAATCGCGCGGACAACACCACGGTCGGCTGATACATATTTCTTTGTCAAATTTTCGATTTTTATAATCGGCTCGCCGAATTCAGTCGGTTTCTCCGTTTTGATTTCAACATAATCTTCCATGAATTTGTCAACAATCTTCTTCGGGTCTCCGCTGTCGACAACTTCGCCGCCGTCGAGTAATACGGCTTTGTGCGCCAGTTCCAAAATAACTTCCGGCCAGTGGGATGTAATCACCATGGTCATACCGCGTGTATCGACCGCTTTCATCAGGATTTTGTGAACCAAATCCGCGTTCATCGGGTCAAGCGTTCCGGTCGGCTCATCGGCCAGCAGGAGCAGCGGCTCTTTGACAAGCTGACGGGCGAGAACAACACGTTGCTTTTCGCCGCCGGACAATTCGCGGGCGATGTGAAGCATGCGGTGGGAAACATTGACTTCTTCAAGCAAATCCGCCGCTTTTTTAACCGTGTCGGTTCCCTTGTAGCCGACTTCATTCAGCGCGTTTAAAATATTTGTCAGAACGCTGTCGTCGCCGTAAAGCGCAAACGTTCTCTGAATCATGATGGAGATGCGTTTTGTTACATCTTTTCGGCCTTCGTCGTGCAAGCCGGCGGACGCGAAGTCAATCGTAAACGGTTCGTACTTGCCGTTGCAGCCGCAATTGCATTTCTTGCCGATTTTGCTCGGGAATTCCACATGGTGGCAGCATTCGCATCGGGCGACGTGATACAAAACTTCTCCCGTCACATTTCCGATGGCTTCCGTTCCTCTCAAAACGTGCATCAAAATTGTTTTCCCGGAACCGCTTTTCCCGAGAATGCCAATAACTTCTCCCTCTTCAACCGTTAAATTCACATTTTTTAATACAAATTTGCCGTCAAAATCAACGGACAGGTTTTTCACTTCAATGAAAGCAGACATAATTCTCAACTATCCTTTCCTGGTATTCATCTGTTTTGAAAGCTTCTTTTTTCCTTTCCTGAGCTTGCAAATTTTCTATACTGCTACCGTTGCAATATTGAAAAGGCAGTTTTCTATTTTTACAGATTTTTTAAAAAATTTTAAAATAAATTGTATCTCATGTTAGATTCTTTCTTTATAAACGTTACAGAAGTCTATGTATTCTATAATGACAAACAGAATTATTCTAATATATATGATTGTAAAAGGTCGGCGCATTCTCCCAAATCGTCAACAATATCATCTGCCGCGTCTTTCAGTTCGTTAGGCGTGTGGTAATTGCTGCGGCTAATCAAAATACCGTAATCGGCTGCCTGAAGCGCCAGCATATCATTGAGGCCGTCGCCGATCATGATTACTTTCGGGTAATGGTTTTGCAAATCAAAAACGATTTCCTGTTTTCTTGTATCATTGCAAAGTCCGATCACATTTTCCGTTGAAATCTCAAGTCTGTCAGCAACGCGGTTCAAATTTGCATAATCGTCTCCCGATACGATAAATATGTCACAGTTTTCCTTTGCCGCTTCAACAACGTCTTTCGCTGTGTCAAAAAGTTTGCCGCCCGTGCTCATTGCGTGCGTCACTTTATCTTTCTTCGAATCCGCGACAAACCCGAAAACCTCGTAAATAATGTCTTCAAAAAAAGCTGTCGCTTCCCGATTCGTTTCCAAAAATTCAGCCATTGTCGTTTGGTCATTCAAAAGAATGCGTGAAATGTCGCCGCTGTTGAATCCCTTTGTCGCGTAAGCCACACCGAACGGAATTTTTTCTTTTCTCAAAAAGTCCGAGAGCAATCTCTCAGGCGGCTGACTCTGCACCAAATCCAGCGGCGCATCCATAATAATCAAACCTCTCCCGTCTGAATCGGCAATAAGTTTTAAATTGTCGGCGTCGTGCATGATTTTTCCGGTTTCCAAGTCCTTCGTGACCCGATACATTTCAACCAGCGTTCCGGCACAATCGAAAACGACAGCGTTTTGTTTAAATGATTCCATAGCAGAAAAAACGGCGAAGATGTGTAAAAAGGTTTTGATTTTTCAATTTTTGATTTTTTATTTTGTTAAAAAATGCAGATTGTTTTTTCAATTTTTGAAAATTTGGCCGTTTCGCGCGCGAAGGCTCAGCATGGCAAAAAAACGCTGAAGATGTTAAAATAGTTTTGACATAAAAAAAGAGAAAATGAAAAGTGTAAAGCGTTTTCAGTTAAATGAAACGCTTTCTGTTAATCTCAGTCACAGCGCTTTCAACGTTGCTGTTGAGTTTTTGGAGCTGGTTTTCCAAGTCTGCTTCAACGGTCATAATGCTGACGCGAATGGACTTGTCGCGGCTTTCCATTCTTTCTTCAATTTCATTGAGACGGCTGTTGACGGATAAAATCATGTATGCTGCAACGCCGACGACGATGAGAAGACAGAAAATGATGACCCAGTTGTAAGGGTTGTAAACAAATCTTTGAAGCCATGCGTACGCCATGACGAGTGTGGCGATTTCAATCAGGAGAAAAGCAATGATGTCTTTTGTGTCCATAGGTACTCACCTGTTCTTTAATATCTGAATAAATGTGTGTTGTGAAAATCAATTTAAATAATATAATTAAAATCCGTTTTGCGAGGCGCCGTTTGTTTGGGTTATATACATTTCGCAAAAGGCATGCCGTATCTGATATAAAAGAGTTTACGAAAGTATATAAACATTAACCCAATATTGTTATTCTGAATTCTGTATGTCGATTTCGTTTTTCAAATCAAAATCCGCAGCAGTTCCGTATCTTGTGTTTATTTCTTATTTATTTTTATTTGATTGATGAGGTTTCTTTCTTGAGCACCGAAAAATCCCCTTTGACATTGACTCAAAAATTGGAAAATTTAGTTCCGTATTTCATTATGGGGCTCTTTATTTTGATTGTTCAGGCCGGATCGCTGTGGCTGTCTGCAACCGATTACATCTCGAGCCAACCGCCGCTTGATAATCCGGAAAGTGTGGGGTATTCGGTTTATTACATCGTGATGCTGATTTTATTCACGGCACTGATTATTTTTTTGATTAAGAAAAATAAAACTTTCATCATCCGCGGTATCATTTACGCTGCGATTGCCATGACGCTTTATTACGTTTTCAGGGCACTTTTAGACAAAGCCGTCGGCTTAACGACTTTCACGTTCCTTCTTGCAGTTGTTGCCGCCATCGCTTTTGCGGTTCTGCTTTACAAATATCCGGAATGGTATATTATTGACTTTGCCGGCCTGATGATTTCAATCGGCGCCTGTGCCGTGATCGGTGTTTCTCTCTCTTACGTTCCGATTATTGTTTTGATGATTGGTTTGCTCATTTACGATTTCATTTCCGTTTACAAAACCAAACACATGCTGACGCTGGCAAACGGCATGATGGATTTGAAATTGCCGATTTTGTTTGTGATTCCGAAGCGGTGGGATTATTCTTACATCGATGAGGATTTCTCTGACGACGACGATGAAGAAAGTGAAACATCTTCTGAAGAAATCAACACCGAATCAGCCGACTCCGAAGTCGCTGATCCTGCCGCTGAAATTAAAAAGAAGAAGAAAAAATCAGACGCGCTTTTCATGGGTCTCGGTGACGCTGTCATTCCGACGCTGCTTGTTGTTGCAGCCAATCATTTCATCGAACACGACGGATTGGTTTCCATGCCTTCCTTGTTTACAATGATTGGTACATTTGTCGGCTTTGCCGTTTTGATGTATGTTGTTTCAAAAGGGAATCCGCAAGCAGGTTTGCCGTTTTTGAATACGGGCGCAATTCTCGGGTTTGCCGCGGGCGTTCTCATCTCGGGGGCAACCGTTTCATTCAGTCTCGGATTATGAGAGAATTCGAAAGTGGGGAATCTTTATTATTCTGAAATGAATTTAGATTCTTAAATTACAAATTATATTTTATTCACATATTGAGGCACATAATTATGAAATTTGATCCGGAACAAGTTCGTCGGGAAAAAAACGAAAACTTTGAAAAAGCGTGGATTGAATCGGGAAAATTCATCCAAAAGAACACGCTTGAAGAAAGTTATCCGCGATTGAAACCGGTCTTCGGAAAACCGCATCCCGTTTATGAAACAATCCAAAAACTGAGAGAAGCGTATATGCGCATGGGTTTTGCCGAATACATGAACCCGCTCATCGTTGAAGAGCGCGACATTTACAAGCAGTTCGGCGACGAAGCACCCGCTGTTTTGGACCGCTGTTTCTATTTGGCCGGCTTACCGCGACCGAATGTCGGAATTTCCGATGAGCGTATCCGTAAAATCAAAGAAATTATTGTCGGAATTGATGATGACGGCATTGAAATTATCAGAAAAGTGCTTCACGCTTACAAAAAAGGAACGATTGAAGGCGACGATTTGGTGTCGGAGCTTGCCGAGCAGCTCAATGTCACTGACGTTTTCGTGACCGAGCTCATCGACAAAGTTTTCCCCGAATTCAAAGAACTCAAACCGGAAGGCACGAGTAAAACGCTTCGCAGTCACATGACAAGCGGCTGGTTTATCACCCTTTCCGAACTTCTTGAACGCAATGAGCCGCCGTTTTCTCTCTTTTCAATTGACCGCTGTTTCCGCCGCGAACAACAGGAAGACGCCTCCCGCCTCATGACTTATTATTCCGCATCCTGTGTCATCATGGATGAAAACGTCACCATTGACCACGGTAAAATGGTTGCCGAAGGTTTGCTTTCTCAATTCGGGTTTGAAAAATTCATGTTCCGCCCCGACAACAAGCGCAGCAAATATTACGCGCCCGATACGCAAATTGAAGTTTACGCTTATCATCCGAAACTTGACGGCTCGAATACAAAATACAGTGACGGCTGGATTGAAGTGGCCACGTTCGGCATTTATGCCGCGCCCGCGCTTTCCGAATACAACATTCCGATGCCGGTCATGAATCTCGGGCTCGGTGTTGAGCGCTTGGCAATGATTCTTTACGACGCCAAAGACATGCGTTACATGACGTATCCGCAGTTTTCACAATACGGTGACTGGGAAATGGAAGATTCCGAATTGGCGCGCCAAGTGGAATTGATCCAAACTCCGAAAACCGATGCCGGAAGAGAAATCGCCGGCGCGATTGTTGAAGGTTTCAGACAGTACGGCAAAGAAGCAGGTCCCTGCTCTTTTGAAATTTGGAGCGGAGAGTTGTGCGGTAAAACCGTTACGGTTTCTGTTGTCGAGCCCGAATCTGATACATCGCTTGCGGGGCCGGCTACGTTTAATGAAGTGGTCGCTTACAATGGTGATCTTCTCGGCGTTCCCAATCAAAAGAAGTGGGAAAAGGCGCTTGAAAATCATTCGGCAAGAACAGGATTTACGTTTGTCAATGCGTTTGCGGCGGCAGCGGCGGCAGAAGCTGAAGAAGCTGTTTTGGCCGGCGCAACCGAGCACGAATCACGTGTTCGCATGGTGAAGATGCTTTCCGAAGTTAACATGAAATTGACTGATCTCGGACAGCGTTACATGACCGGAAACAATAAGAAAATCGATGTTCGCGGGCCGGTATTTACAACCGTTCAGTTTAAAATTGAATAAAACGGCTGAGATTCGATTTCGGATATTTAAAACAAAATTCAGAAAAGAGGTTTGTTCGTCAAAAGATATAAAAGCGAACAAATAATTTATATTGTATTCCCATATTATACTTTATCATTCATTCACATTTCTTTAATTATTTCACACATTATTCAAAGGCGAGAAAATATGCGTACTGAACTGACTTCACTTTTCGGACTTGACATCTATACCGTCAACGGTATTTATGTCGGCAAAGTCGTTGATTTAATCATTGATGTCGAAAGCCAATCCGTTTCCGGAATCGTTGCAAATTATATTAATACCGACGTTTTTGACGTCGCAGGCGATGGTATTATCATCCCGTACCGCTGGGTTGTCACCGCAGCAGACATTGTTTTAATTCGCGACGTGATTCGCAGATTCCAAAAGAAAGGCGACGACTGAGTTCGTTTCCTTTTTTATTCTATTCATTTTTCTTTTAGTGTTCTTAGTTCTGATTTAGTCTTTTTTTGTTTGACGTTTTTTATCTTATTGATAATGTTTTCGTTTTCAGTTTTTTCGATTTCTTTAATTCGTTTTCGAATTATGAGAATTTTATGACAGAATCAGGTTTTCTTTATCCAAATCTTTTTTATGATTCGTTTCCAAATTATATTGCAGAAGAATCTGCCGAATATATTGTATTAAAGTCTTGTTATTCCAGAAACGATTTAACCGATGAAGAAAAAATTTCAATCGGTCATTATCAGGATATTCATTCTTATAATATCCAAAAAAACAATTGGAGTATTGAAATTCCTCCAAATTGGAAAAATAAATCTTATTGCTATATTATGAATTCATGTTGCAGGTATGATGGTTTTTTAGAATCTCTGGGTGATTGCGATCAAAAATTGGTATGCACCGACATTTCTAATATTGATTCCGCTATCTCTAAAAGCCGTTTTCCTTCTTTCGGATTTGCTTTTCGGGGCCTGGATAATTTAAATTGGCTTCCTTTTGACCTTTCAACTCAATCTCCTGTTCAATCTTCTTCCAAATTGTCTTTTACTGAAAATGCATATGGAAGTTTCAGCTTGCGGGCGGAAAATGCTTTGAGTTATACAAATCCGGATCATCCGATTCTTCTTCAATTGTATTTAACGCCTGAAATGCCTGCTCTTTTTATTGATAATGCAGAATATGAGATCTTGCGTCCGCGTGGCATTTCTTATATCTTTTCAAAATGCAAGTTCGGGAAATGGAAATAAAAACGGATTTATACAGGGACGTAGAAGTTTATACCATCAAAGAATTCAGTGAGTGATTTTTGTGTATTCTGAACCGTTTAATGCCATGTTCCAAATTAAGGGTTATGTTAAGCTTTCTTCTGAAGAATTGAAAGAGCTTGAAACCATTAATGAATTGGCAGAAAAAGATTGGGAAGAACGCATGAAACGAGCTAAAGCGGGTTTGCCGTTTTAACTCTTTTCCTATTTTCCTCTTTCTCGCTTCTCTTTTGACCTCTTCTTATTTCCGTTTTTTCTTTTCTTTATAATCTTTTGCATTTTGAAAAAATCAATTCGTTTAACCTCTCCTCTTCTTTTTCAAGGGTATGAATAATGCAATACCTTCTGAACTTGAAAAGTTTAAAGAGCTGTTATCTGATATTGGGAATTCCGAAATTATGGTTATTTTGGTGCCGAATAAAATGACCGGCCGTGCTGATTGTCATATTTTTACATCCCGATTTCTCTCGTTTGTTCCGGATTCGGAAATCCATAAAATTGTCGAAAAAGCAATGGATGACACATTGGATGATGTACGTTCTCATTATTTCCGAACGCATCCGGATCCGATGAACGGATATGCGGTTTTAAGAATTCAAGTGAGTGATGAAATGATGAATTATTTCATGTCTCGTAAATTGAAATGCGAGTAATTTGTTTTCCTTTTCATTTTCGCCATTTTTATTTTTGTCACTTCCATTTTCGCCTTATATAATATATTTCGCCTCAACGAAAATATTTATATTTAGTGAAATCTTTCTCTTGCTGAAGCTTACTTCTTAAAAAAGGAGGATTTTACTTTATGAAAATGTGCATTATTTATTGGAGCGGCACCGGTAACACGGAAGCTATGGCCAATTTGATCTGTGAAGGCGCGGTTTCTGCCGGCGCCGACGTAACGCTTAAAGAAGTTTCATCTGCATCTGTCAGCGATATACAAGCAGCTGATATCGCAATCTTCGGCTGCCCGTCGATGGGTGATGAAATTTTGGAAGAAGATGAATTCGAACCTTTCATGAAATCCGTGACGGATACATTGGGCGGTAAAAAAATCGGTCTCTTCGGCTCTTACGACTGGGGGGACGGCGAATGGATGCGCACTTGGGAATCCGATGTCAAAAAAGCGGGTGCTGTTTTGTTAAAAGACGGGCTGATTGTCAATTTAACACCGGCCGGCACGGATATTGATAAATGCCGCGAATTCGGCAAAGATATCGCCGGCATGTAATTTTTCCTTTCCTTTCAAAACCCTCTCGCGTCACACAATAGTGTGACGCATCCTCTCTTTCTTTTATTTTAATGATTGCTGTTATCAATAACAGAATGATTTATATCTTTAAAAGGCACTCATGTAAAACTCAGAGTTGATTCTTTTATTTTCAACTAAAACAGTGCCCCAAAGGAAGCGGCATTGAATTGCTAATTTATTCAACGGAGTTTTTTGATGACCCCTGAAGAGAAGATCGAACGAATTAAATACAACGTGGACGAAGTCGTCACGGACGAAGAACTGACTGAATTGATCAAAAGCAACCCTGCGCCTAAGGTCTATGTCGGTTATGAGCCCAGCGGACGAATTCATATGGGACACGTTCTGACGGTCAACAAATTGTTGGACTGCCAGAAAGCCGGCTGTGAAGTGATTGTTTTACTTGCGGACGTCCACGCTTATCTCAACAAGAAAGGCACTTTTGAGGAAGTCCGTAAAATCGCGGACTATAACAAGCGCTGCTTTATCGCGCTCGGTTTGAGCGAAGAAAACACAAAATTCGTTTTGGGCTCCGATTATCAGCTGGGTGAAGAATATATGCTCAACGTTTTGAAGATGGCAAAAACCGTCACCTTGAACCGTGCCACCCGCAGTATGGATGAGGTCGGCCGCGCCATGGACAATCCGATGGTTTCTCAACTCGTCTACCCGATTATGCAGGCAATTGACATCGCGCTTTTGGACGTTGACATCGCTGTCGGCGGAACGGACCAGCGCAAAATTCACATGCTTGCCCGCGAGCACCTCAAAGAACTCGGCTTCAAGACGCCGGTCTGCATTCACACGCCGATTATTTCCGGATTCGATGGCAATAAAATGTCTTCTTCAAACGACAATTTCATTTCCGTTGACGACACCGCCGAAGATGTCGCTAACAAGATCAAAAAAGCCTACTGCAAGCAGGGCGACCTTGAACAAAATCCGATCATGGAACTTTTCAAATACCACATTTATCCGCGCTACGAATCAATTACAATTGAGAAGCCGGAAAAATTCGGCGGCAACGTGACATTCAATTCGTATCAGGAATTGGAAACCGCATTCGCCGAAGAAAAAGTTCACCCAATGGACTTGAAATCCGCCTGCGTCAAATATCTTAATGAAATTTTGGACCCGGTTCGCGCGGTTTTATTGTAATTTTATTTTTAATTTACTTTAATTTACAACGGAGTTTTCTCCGTTCATTTTCTTTTTTGTTTTTTCAAATTTGTCTTTTGTTTTTTTGCTTTGTTTTTTTAAAACCGCCCTCTCGTTTTCATTTTGGTTTTAAAATCAGTCTTTCGGTTTTGTTCTTTTTTTAAAAATTTGTGCGGCTCGCGCGTGGGCGACGGCAGCAAGCGGTGACGACAGCAGTAAGCGGTGACGGTGACAGGCAGCGATGGTGGCAGCACAATGCAAACGGCAAGGTGACCGCGCTTTCCGTTCGCGCAAGCGAACGGGTGTAATAAAAAGGAGCAGGTATATGCAGCAGCGACAGTCGGTGCCGGCACCAAAACTGAAACTGCAACACAAGCTGAAACAAAAACAGCAATGTCAGCTGAAACAGTCATAGAAATTAAATCAGCGTTTCCATCCGCATCATCTTCTTCTTTGAGCAGCCGCAAATTCCGATTTCGCTCTTCGTTTTGCTCAGATCGAAATTCGGAATTAGCGGTCGTACTTGGAGTTTTAATATTTACAAAATCCGAAACATCTTTTTCTTTAATTTTATGAAAACCGAACGCCGATAAAATCTTAAATTTCATATTTTTTTTGATTTTTGGCGGCGTTCGGATTTTTGAATTTTATCAAAATCGATGTTTCGGTTTTATTTTTTATATTTATATTTTTGTTTTTGTTTTGTTTGTTTTGTTTGTTTTGTTTGTTTTGTTTGTTTTGTTTGTTTTGTTTGTTTTGTTTGTTTTGTTTGTTTTTTATTTGATGTTTTGTCGTTTTTCATTTCGTCAGAAATTTTTCAAATTATTTTCATTTTCTTTTATTCTTATTTATCAAAACGGAATCTGTCGGGGCGTTGTCATGAGTTTGTGTGACATTCTTGATTCGTCATTTATTTCTTCATGTCACGAAAATATTAAAAAGAAAACGGCAATAATTACAGTTATATTCTTGAAGTGAGTAAATAGAAACTCATACATCATTCATTTTATCGGCATTGATATCATTATTACATTTATCGACAATTCAAAGGTGCATTATGCTTTACACTTATCAAGACGGAACGGAACTCCCGATTCAGAGGGACTTCATTCAAGATTTGAAAAACTATGTGGAATGTCTTGAAAAAATTCTGCCGCTTGAAAACCAAATCATGGAACTCAAAGATTTGGAAAAAGACCAGGGCGCTTTATTTGAACGAAAAGTTGCCATTTTAAGCAGCTTTAAAGAAAATTTAATCCATTCAATGCCTTCCAATTTAGATGCTGACGACGCTTCTCTTTTAGCACCGTGCGTCACTGAAATTCTCTCAGTCTGCGACAAATTCATCCGCAAAACGCATGAAGATTACGAATCTGAAATTTTCGTCATGAAAAGAGATTCCGGCGCGCAGATCAAATCCAAAGAACTCGAAATCATAAAAATCTTAAACCCGTTTTTGATTTCAAGCGTTTACGGCGCTAAGCGCGTTTACGACATTTCTTATCACGAAGTTCTCGGCGGAACGCTTTATTGCTATTCTTCCGGCCTTCAATTCAATTACAAATTAAATTTCTCCGACGAGCGGCTGACCGTTCAGCGTCTGCTCGGCGACTTCTCCCTGCCGGTCATGGCAACAACAGGGCTGTTTACAAAAGAGCACAAGCCCCGCGTTCTCAGCCTGGCGGAATTTGTTGTTCTTTCCATCCAATATGATGATTTATACAATTTCTCATTGGAATTGGAAAACAAAAAGAAAATTATCCGCATCGTTCGCAAGAACGGCAACTTCTCTATCTATGATGAAGGCCGTGACATCACAGCCGACACGGATTTAGCAGCTTTGGTCGAAGATGCCGCGCTTCAGCGCATCCCGAAAAACATTGTTGAATATATCCGCAAGAACGTCTCTTCATTCGAATTGACAGAAATTCTAATCGACGATGACGACGCGATTGCCAACAATCTCATCTTTGACTGCATGAAAATCATCGCGACACAATACGGTTCCATTGTCGCAGAATGCATTCGCAGAAGCCCGATTAAATCTGAAATTTCCATCAAAGTGCAGCTTGAAGACGGCACCCGTACTGAAAAATACATTTCCAAAGATGAATTGTATTCCTCACTCGCCAACATCGGCGGTGACGGGTTGGAAATTGCCAGTTTGATCGGCGCAGATGCAATCGAGGAAGAAAAACCGAGCGGCAACAACCGGTATTTCATTGTCTGATTTTTATTATTTTTGTTATTTTTATTTTTGTTTACTTTTATTTTTTAACAGGGTCAAAAAATGGATGAAACGAATGCAAACAACATCAAAAAGAAGACGGAATCTCCGTCGGATGAACGCATTCGGTTCAGCTATTCTCTTGAAGATATTTCCATGGACGAGCTGATGGCACGCCAAGGCTACGCGAAAGCAGGCGCGCATTCCGCCGTTAAAACCTGCGCCTGGCTCAAAAATTCCATGAACGGCACAGGCGTTTGCTACAAATCTTCTTTTTACGGCGTGACATCTCATCGCTGTCTTCAAATGACACCGACACTGATGTGCAACCAGGAATGCATTTTCTGCTGGCGCCCGACTGAAGTTCAGGCTGTTTCTCCGGGCGAATGGGATCTTCCCGATAAAATCGTTGAAGAAAGCATTCAAGCCCAGCGAAAACTGATTACGGGGTTCGGCGGGTCTCCAAATGCCGTTCCCGGTCATTACGACGAAGCGCGCAATCCGTCAAATGTCGCAATTTCACTCTCGGGCGAGCCGACTTTTTATCCTTATTTGCCTGAACTCATCACGGCTTATGAATCCAAAGGGATGACGGTTTTTCTGGTGACCAACGGCACGCAGCCGGAAATGCTTCGAAAAATCCGGCCGACCCAGCTTTATATGAGCTTGGATGCGTCAACGCCTGAACTGTATAATGAAGTCTGTCGGCCGAAAAGCCCGCATCTGTGGGAAAAAGTGGTTGAATCATTGGATGTTCTCAAAGAAAAGAAGGCGCAAGGCGTCAGAACCGCCATTCGGATTACGGCAGTTAAAGGGTTGAACATGGCAGATGAAACCGGATTTGCGGCACTGATTCAAAAAGCGGAACCCGATTTTATTGAAGTGAAATCATATATGCATGTCGGTTTTTCCAGGCTGCGCCTTACACGCGCCAACATGGCCGAGCAAAATGAAATTTTGGAATTTGCACGAAAAATAGGCGATCTTGCCGGATATCAATATGCCGGCGAATCCGAACCGAGTCGGGTTGTGGTGCTGACAAAGAACGGCGAATTATCAAATGTTTGATTTTCTTATTTTTTAATTTTTAATCTGTTTTTTTAATTTTTTCCTCTTTTAATTTTATCTGTTTTTAATTTTTGTTTTTCTATTTCTTTTTTCTAATTTCTTATTTCAATTTCATTTTTTGCCTTAATTATTTTTCATTTTTTATTTTGATTTTTCATCTGATTATTCGAATTTTTCTTTTCAATTCAATCATAATTATAAACCAAATTGTGAATTTAAATTTTTTATAAAATATTAATAATTATTCTTATTTAGATTTAATATGCAATAAAGCCCGTCACATCTATTTTACCAAGTATGTTACCAAACTATAATCTACTCGGTATATAAAAGAACACTTTCTTTTGAATACAAAGACTTTGAGGATACTGTATTCGTTTTTAAGGTTTGTATTCAAAGGTGGTGGTAAAAAGCTTATTAAATAACAAAACAGTTATTAACGTTTCACCAAAGTTTCCGATTATTTAATTGTCGGAATTTAATAAATTAACTTTCATAAATGTTTTTGAATCGCCGGTTGGTAACGAAAACAAAAAACAAAGACACATTTTGTTTGTTGTCTTTTTTATTTAACAAAACATAATACAGGTGAAAGGTTTGTCAAAAGTTATCATTTATACAACGGAAGTCTGCCCGAAATGCAAAATATTAAAGGGCTTTTTCCAATCCCAAAACGTCACATATGAAGAAATGGACATGGGTACGCCCGCAGCGTTGACGGAACTCGCAGTCAACAACATTTTTACAAATGTCGCTCCGGTTCTTCAAATTGATGATAAATTCCTCACATATAAGGAAATCTTTGAAGGAACCGCCGTCAAAGAAGAACAAATCATGACATTGATTGCGTAAATGAACGCATTCATCTGCCACACACGCAGTTTGTGATTAACCCCTCACAGACTGCTCCTAAAACGCCATCTATCCCTAAAAACGGACACGGAAATCTTCACACATTTCTGTTCCGATTACTTTCACAGAACTTACGACTGACTTATCAATTATCAACTTATCATCAATTTCAAAAACTATTAACACACACGGTGAAATGACTTATGTCAACAGATCTCAGCAAAAACACAGAAGGAAAAGATGTTCGCCAAGTCCAAAAAACACTTGACGGCGGTACCGTTCCGGCAATGCCCAAAGTCAGAACGACCAACGGTTACATGATGGATTGGAACCGCAACGAAATTGTCCGCCAATTAATGAAAGAAACGCCGCTCGCAGAACGTTTCTATGGCGTTCCCGGAATCATGAAAGAAGAGGCCACCGAGATTGCCAAAGAAGCTGAGGGACGCATCCGCAAAATGGGCGTAGACTTCCTTTCCGGTCCGCTCGTCCGTGAAATTGTAAACTGCATTCTCTTAGAACACAACCATCCCGAATGGCGTAACGTCATGACAAGAGTCGGCGCATCCGTGTACGATGCCTGTGAAATTGACACCGGTCTCGGATTCGAATCTCACGACAACGCCAACCAATTGGACAATGCGGAAACCTCCCACAAAAAGAAAGCCGACAAGATGTCTAAAGAACAGAATCTTCTCTTAATGCCCGGCAATTTAGCCGACCTTCACTTAAACGGCGATTTCCACATTCACGACTTGGAATACTTCGGAACGCGCCCGTTCTGTCAGGACTGGGATCTCAGATATTTCTTCTACTACGGTTTAATGCCTGACGGCGTCGGCGTCCAGTCCAGCGTTGCAGGCCCTGCCATGAACGCGGAAGTCGCAATTCTCCATGCCGTTAAAGTCATGGGATCCGCCCAGACAAACTTTGCCGGCGGTCAGGGTTTCTACAATTTCCTTGCTTTCCTTGCGCCTTATTTCGTTGACAAAACCGACAAGGAGCTTGAACAGCTCATGCAGATGTTCGTTTATGAAATGATGCAGATGATGTGCGCCCGCGGCGGCCAGACGGTTTTCTCATCCGTTCAGCTTTCTCCGGGCATTCCGAAACTTTGGAAAGACAAACCTGTTGTCGCGATGGGTAAAGTTTGGGACGGCACAAACGGCACCAAGAAATGGACATACGGCGAACTCGAAAAGGAAGTCCGTAAGGGATTCCGCGCTTTGATGGTTGTCATGCTCAAAGGCGACGCATGGGGTAAACCGTTTTCTTTCCCGAAACCCGAAATTTCCATCGAACCCGATTTTATGGAAGAAGATGAGGCATTTAACGCCGCCAACCCTGATGTTTTGTCTTACAAAGAACTCTACCGTCTCACTTTTGAATTGGCTGCCAAGTTCGGAACACCCTACTTTGACAACCAGATTCCGGAATACCGCGGCGCAGGTGAAGGCATCAGCTGTTATCAGTGCTGTGCTTACCAGTTCTCCGCCAACCCCGAAGACGACGATGAATTCGATGAGAAGCTTTACTTCAAAGACGGCAAACACTTCTCGATGGGCTCTTGGATGGTTATGTCCTTGAACTGCCCGCGTGCCGCTTACAAGGCGGAACACGACGACCAAAAACTGATTGATGAGCTCAAATATCTCATGAACAAATCCGTTGAAGTTTTCCGCGTGAAAAAGAAATGGATGGACCACCTTTTGGAATGCAACAGAATTCCGTTTGCGGCAATGACACCCAAGGATCCGAACACCGGTGAAAAAGGTGCTGTCGCCGTTGACTTTGATGCACTCGTTTACACAATCGGCGTGATCGGTATCAATGAAATGGTTCAATACCACACCGGCAAATCCATGTATGAATCCCAAGATTCTTTCAAGTTCGGCATTCGTGTCATGTATGAAATGAAAATGCACGCTCAGAAATTGTCTCAGGAAAACGGCATTGAAATCGCGCTTGCCAGAACGCCTGCCGAAACCACCGCTCAGAGATTCGCAGTGTCTGATTTGCTCCACCCTGAGTACGCCGACAAGGCTGAAAACAACATGAACGGTGATGTCGAGCTGACCAAAAAGGAACTCGGAACCACTAAAGACCTTCCGGTTTACTACACCAACGGCACGCACATTCCGCCAGGCGCAGACATTTCCGTGATTGAAAGAATCAATTATGAACAGACTTTCTTCCCGATCGTTGACGGCGGAAACATTCTCCACATCTGGCTCGGCGAAGGAACGCCTGACCCGGACGGGCTTCAGGAAATGGCCATGCACATCGCCAAGAACACACACACCGGTTACTTCGCGTTTACGCGCGACATGACGGTTTGTAAAGACGAAGGCTATGTCGCGTCAGGCATCAAAGAATGCTGTCCGAAATGCGGTTCCAACAACATTGACCACCTGTCCAGAATCACAGGCTATCTCCAGTCCGTTGACGGCTGGAACGCCGGCAAAAGACAGGAGTTGGTGGACAGAACACGCGCCGATCCGAGAAATCTTAAAGTTTAATCAAATTTTGATTGAAAATTTAATCAAAGACTTGATTGAAATTTAATTCAAAATGAATTGAAAGTTTGATTTTCAAACTTTCATTTTTCTTAATCACAAAAAAACGAATTTTGATAAAAACTTAAACACAAAACTGAAAAACGAATTGAAAAGAAGCCACTAAATCTCTTTTCCATTCTTCCTTTTTTATTTTTTTAATTTTTAACAACGCGCCCGTCTTCATCGGTTTGCGTAATCACGGGCGTATTTTTCAAATATTCGAGAGCGGTTTTTGCCAATTCGTTCATTTCTTCCGGTGATAAAAAAGTCATTTTTTGGAAAACGGGGTCATTGGAGTTGCCGCCTTTTCCTTGTTGAAGAACGTATGTCAACTTTGTTTTTTGTCGGATATTTTCATTCATCCATTTTGAAATATCGGCAATTTGTTCTTTTGTACCGACGATTTCGGGGAAAACGGTTGTTTTAATTTCCAATTCTGCCGGGCTTTTATCAATTATTTGAATCGTTTCCTGAATGCGTTCTATGATATTTTCAGCTTGAACGCCGACGGTTTTATTGTATATTTCTTTTTCAAACGGGGCTTTAATGTCAACGAAAAACTTGTCGGCGAGATTTTTTTCAATCAAAAGCGAAACTGTTTCGGGATAATAACCGTTTGTGTGGATGCCGACCAGAAGACCGTTTTCTTTGGAGAACACGGCGATTTCTTCAACGGCATCGCCTTGCATCAACGGCTCGCCGCCCAAAAAAACAACAGAACTGATAAACGGCTTTGATTCCATAATTCTTTTTTTGACAAGATCCAAGTCTGTCGGATTTGATTTTGTCAGCAAATCATAATTGTGACAGTAGCCGCAGCGAAAAGAACATCCGTTCAAAAAGACGACGACAGCGGATTTTCCGTGCCAGTCAACCGTTGAAAGCGGAACGACGCCGCCGACATTTGCATTCATGAGGATGAATAGGAAACGGAATTATTTGAATGTATCAGATTTATGAATGTATCAAATTGGATTTCGAAAAACAGGTAATAAACCATAAACAAGTAACATAAACAAGTAACATAAACAAGTAACAAATCCATAATAAACAAGTAATAACCCCTACAAACAGTAACAAACGAGTAATAAACCCCGTAATGAACCCGCAACAAATCAGTCAATATATCATTTTATTCTCATCTATTTTATATTAGTCTTAAGATTGCCTCAAACCGAAAAATTTTCAGCTTTAATTTTAATAATTTTACAATTGTTTTGCGGATGTTTTACAATTCAAAATTTAAGCGTAATTTTTTGTTCCATTTCTCTTTTTTTGAATGATAAATAAAATTATTTGTTTACAGAGTGCTTTATTCTTTCACCTTTCTGTTATTTGTTTTCATACCTTTCTATATTTTTTAGACTTATTCTATTCGAAAAAATTTAGAAATATATTTATGTAACGAATTAAGAGAGGTTTTTGAGCGTAGGGGAATCATTCCAAACCTTCCATTGGGTTTGATTCAGCAGAACGAAGATTTGCTGTATACTGCAGATGCAGGTTGGAGGTGATTCTATTCAAAAACAAGATCTCATTCGGGTTCATGCAGACTTGGTCAAAATGAAAAATAATTATGAAAAGATGGGTTATCAAAAAGAATTCGACGATTATTATGATTTATACATTACACCGATGCATGTTCATAAGAGCAAAGACGAACATGAAAGAGCCATTTTTATGCTCAGTTCCAAATTATCTTCAATTGTCGCCGAAGAAAATGCTCTTTATCAAACGGCAAAAATCAAGACGCATAGCGATGATAAAATCGAGTTAAGGCTTTCATTGGCCGAAGAATCCGGCGAAGGCATTTTCAAAAATAAAACATTTGGAAGGTATGAAAAATAAATAATTATTTTTCATCACTCAAATATTTAAACGCCTCAATTACTTTTTGATTCATTTCCGGCGTTCCGACGGTAATTCTAACCGTGTTTTTGCCGATATTTTGGAATGAATCACAGCTGCGGATAATAATACCTTTTCTCAAAAACGCGTCAACCGCTTCCTTAGAAGCTTTCGGCGAAACATCCGCGATAATGAAATTGCCTTCGGAAGGATAAGCTTTGTAAGGCGTTTTTTCGATGGCGTCAACCAGCTTTTCGCGTTCCGCCTGAACCATCGCAACGCCCGATTCCAAATATTCTTTGTCATCGATTGCCGCAATCGCAGCGACTTCCGCTAAAATGCTGACGGCAAACGGCGGCAGCACGCGCAACAAACCTGAGACGATTTGCTCAGACGCAATCACATAACCCAAACGCATTCCGGCCAAGCCGAACGCTTTTGAAAATGTTCTTCCGATTACAATATTGTCATATTCTTTAATTAAAGCTGACAAGCTGCCGGCTTTTGAAAATTCGATATAAGCCTCATCAATGAAAATAATTGTCTTGGTTTGCTCTGCCAGTTTTCGAACATCTTCGGCATCAACAACGGTGCCGGTCGGATTGTTCGGTGAACACAGCCAAATGATTTTCGTTTTTTCCGTCACCGCGTCAAGAATCGCGTTCACGTTCAGTGAATAATCGTCATTCAAATTCACATAAACGGGAACGCCGCCGAGACTTGCCGCAGAAATGCCGTAATACGTAAAAGTCGGAACGGGGACGATGACTTCATCCCCTTCGCCGACGAATAATTTGTTTATTCCGTCAATCAAACTGTCCATTCCGGGGCCCGACGCCACGATGTTCTCTGCCGGAAAACCGGTGTATCCGACCAAAGCGGCGCGAAGAGCTGAAGCATCCGCTGTCGGGTAAAGCGAAGCGTTTTCAGCTTCTTTTTGAATCGCTTTCGTCACCTTTTTTGACGGGCCGAGCGGATTTTCATTCGCATTCAATTTAATGACTGTATCCGGATTTAATCCGTATTCGGCAACGATTTGAGAGGTTGTTTTTCCGGGAACGTATTCGGGAACGTTTAAAACGGAATCTTTGAGCAAAGAAGCGTAAACTTCTTTTGATTTTTGAGCCATAATTTTCTCCGTATGTTACGGGGTGTTGGTTTTACGGTTTTTGAATGGATTCAATCACTTCAACCACGCGGTCCACTTCTTCTTTTTGAATGGTGAGCGGCGGAAGCAAACGAATCACATTTCCGGCGGTGACGTTTAACAAAACACCTTTTTCAGCGGCGGCATCCATGAAATATCCGCATTCATGATTCAGTTCAATGCCGATCATCAAACCCATGCCGCGAATGCCGACAACATCGTCCCGCTTCATTTGTCCCAATTTCTCAAGGAAATATTGTCCCATTGCTGTTGAATTTTCAAGAAGTTTGTCTTCTTCAATGGTTTCAATAACGGCAAGAGATGCTGCGCAAACCAGCGGACTGCCGCCGAAAGTTGTGCCGTGTTCGCCTTTTTCAAAGGACAAACCGTCGCGAGCCGCGATTGCGCCCATCGGAAGACCGCCGCCGATTGCTTTGGCCATCGTCAAGATATCGGGCTGAACATGATAATGATCTTTGCAGAACCATTTTCCTGTGCGGCCGAATCCGGTTTGAACTTCGTCAAAGATGAGAATCAAATCATTTTTGTCACAGATTTCACGCACTTCTTTGAGGTATTCTTTGTTGGAAATGTGAACGCCGCCTTCTCCTTGAATCGGTTCTAAGATGACACCGGCTGTATCGGCAGTAATCGCTTTTTCAATTGCCGACGCGTCGCCGTATTCCACAAAGGTCGCCGGTTTCACGAGCGGCACAAACGGGTCACGATATTTTATGTTGGCCGTTGCGCCGAGTGAACCGATGGTTCGGCCGTGGAAGGCATTATTTGTTGATATGAAACTGTTTTTCTTGGTGTGCAGTTTCGCTAATTTCATGGCACCGTCATTGGCTTCCGCGCCGGAGTTGCAGAAGAACACTTTGGAGAGTCCCGTAATCTGCACCAATTTTTCGGCAACATTTGCCTGCGGAATGTTGTAATAATAATTCGAAATGTGAATCAGCTATTCTGCTTGTTCTTTGATGGCGTTGATGAGTTTTTGGTTAGAATATCCGGTTGCGTTGACGGCAATTCCCGAAAGGCAGTCGATATATTCTTTTCCGAAAATATCAATTAACGTTGAATTTTTGCCGCCCGTAAAGAGAAGCGGCTTGCGACCGTATGTCGGCATAACGTATTTGTTATCCTTTTCGACAACGGATTTATAAATTGATTCGGGGTCCATGTTTTCCCTCTTATGATTTTTAATTGAATGATTTTAATTGAATATTTTTGATTTTTTTGTTTAGTCTTTATCTTTAATTTCTTTTCCGATTGAGAAGGCTTTGCCAATCTCGTCGCCGACTTTGTAATAATTTCTGTCTGTCGGGGAATAAACAATCGGCTTCAGCTTTTGGATTTCAATGCTGTCTTTGTTGTCCAAAATGTCTTCTTCCGCTTTCACATCTATAATCTGGCCGATCAAAACGAAATGGGTTCCGAGATTCATTCTGTCAGTCAATTTGCATTCCAAATGCATCGGAAATTCCTTAATGTACGGTGCGTTGACTTTTTCTGCGCGAACGGCAGTCAATCCGGCTTTCGCGATTTTATCTTCGTCTCTTCCGGAAGTGATGCCGAAATAATCCGCTTCTTTGGCATATTCTTCTGACGGAATGCAGACCGTGAATTCTCTTTTGGCCAGAATATTTTCATATGTGTATCTGGGCGGCTGAATCGCAACGGCAATGGAAGGCGGATTGGAATTGACAATGCCACCCCAGGCGGCGGTCATAACATTTGCGCGTTCATTTTTGTCATAAGTTGCAATGACCCATGTCGGGGTCGGAAATGCTGCTGTGGACGGGCCGAGAGATTTAAATGCCATATTTTATTCACCTGTGATTGATTTTTAATTATCTGATCTTTTTAATGATTTGAATATTTCAGCATAATACACTCCGGCTTATTAAATTAATGTATCACAAATGAAAAAAGAGCAAATAAAATCAAATAAAATCAAATAAAATCAAATCAGAACAAATAAGCGTAATTAAAAAGAATCTTTAAATATCTTAAAAACCACTTACAAACTCTCTTTTCAATTCAAAAAAGCGCCGTTGTGGCTTAGCGGTATAGCGGCTGATTCGTAATCAGCAGGCCGGGGGTTCAAGTCCCCCCAACGGCTTACCTTTTCATTTTTTTGTTTTTTGAAAAATTAAAGATTTCTCTCTTCTCTTATTGTTTTTCAATTACAAACTAATATTCTTAAATCGCAGAATCCTGATCTGCATTACATTTTCAAACATCTCGTTTTTAAAAATAGGTTTTTAAAATAAAATTTATGGTCGCTCGGCCGGGGTTGAATTTAGCCGAACGACACCCTGTTGTTAACCAAACACTTTTCCGGTTTTTGAGTTAACAATAATGTTTATGATTGAGGGTTATATATGATTTTTGATTGGTAGCAGAATTTTATAGAAAATTAAACATAAAATAAAGATTTTAACTGTTTTTAAATCGAAATCAATTGGCTTCTTATTTTTTTAAAATTAAAATTTGCAGAATAATCTTTAATGACAATTTCATTGACAATTTCATTGAGAATATTATTGAGAATTATTCTGCCGATTTAATGATAATTTAAAATTTGAGTTTTTAAAATTTGAGTTTAATCTTTAAATTTTGGCTTGTTTTTCCCATTCCGTTTTCAGGAACGTTTATATAGTCTGAATTATATTAGTAGTATTATTGTATACGCATTTGTTATTATGATATCTTTTCATAATTTCGAATATGCGTATCCGCATTTTTATAAATGCGAAGGTATCGTAAAAATGAAATGAAAATTTCAAAAAACAATAAAATAAAGCCCAATCGCTCCTCTTCAAAGGAGCTCAAAAAGGTGATAATATGTTTGAAGAAGACTTTTTTGAAGTTGAGGAACTTCAATTTGAAACAAGAAATGATGTCGGTGTCGAAAATCATTCGACATTCGATGTCAGCAAGTACTTCCGGGCGTTAAAATAATGACCGCGAAAAAACAGAAAAAAGCAAATTTCTTGTATTAATTGCATGGCACAATGCGCATCGCGCTTTCAATTGCTGTGCAATAATTTCTTTTTTTATTTTTCTTATTTGTATTCTTTTTAATTTGTATTTTTATCTGTATTCTTTTACAATCAGATTCGTTTTTCAAAATTTTGAAAAAATAAAAAATCAGTCATTCAAAAGCGTTTCATTTAGACGCTCGAATGAATTTGTCAACATCCAGCTCATAAGCTTGATTGGTGTTGATTAATTTTTGCGTTTTTGTATCGATTTCTTCGCTGTCGAAGAATTTTTCATCGAACATTTTTTAATCACCTGTTTTCGTTCAAATTGAACGTGGTGGTTTAAACCTGTCTTTTGTTTCTCAGACATTTTTAAAAACGAATTGGGGTGATATATATCTTCTCTACATATTCTATATACTTTAAAACGATAAAAATCAAAAATCGTCATAAAAAACGCAACGTAAGACGCTGTGAAAATCAGCTGTTAAAATTAGCTGTGAAAATTAGCTGTTAAAATAAGATTTAATTTAAATGGGATAGCGCGGATTTGAACCGCAGTCCGAACGTCCCGAACGTCCGAGGATGGACCAAGCTACCCTACTATCCCATGCTGAAATACAGAATTCGGATTTTTCGGGAATGATAAAAGAATTTGTTGATATTTTAATCTTATGGGATAGCGCGGATTTGAACCGCGGTCCAAGCGTCCCAAACGCTCGAGGATGGACCAAGCTACCCTACTATCCCATGTGGTTTTGTTTGTCCGCCGAAGCAGCGGAACATTAAAACACTTTTTGATTTATATAGATTTTGATTTCCTTGTCGAATCCTGATATTGATTTTTTCATTTTTCAATACTCAGTCTTCTTTTCGATCCTGTTTCCTTTCCGGTTTCAGTCCTCTTTCCAGCGTTTGTAAACATGATTCTCAATGCCTGCCAAATCCAATGCGCGTCCGGCCATGATATTGTACAAATCATCAATCGTTTCCGGGCGGCTGTAAAATCCGGGGCTTGCGGGCATTATCGTGGCGCCCGTTTTTTTTGCGGTGACCATGTTTTCTAAATGAATCAAACTGAGAGGCGTTTCTCTGACCATTAAAATCAGTTTCCGCTCTTCTTTTAAACAGACATCAGCGGCGCGAACAAGCAAGTTGTCGGAAATGCCGTTTGCGACTTGCCCGAGAGTTTTCATACTGCACGGCGCAATAATCATGCCGGCGGTTTTGTAAGATCCGCTGGCAATCGGTGCTGAAAAATCTTTTTCATCCCAAACGAAATCCGCCAGTTTCCGAATCTCTTTCGGATCGTAATTGGTTTCCGTTTGAATAATTTCTTCGGCGGCTTTTGTCATGATCAAATGCGTTTTGATGTCCGTTTCTTTTAAGATTTCAAGCAAACGAATGCCGTAACCTGCTCCGGATGCCCCGCTGATCCCGATAATGAGCTCCATATTTTTCCCCTTTGTTCCTTTGTTTAATCTAAATTTTTCAAACAATTTTGAACCATTTCCGCGCACGTTTTATTGATTTCTTCAATTTCTTCGGCGGAAATATCATCTAAATGAATTCCGGCGGCAAACAAAACGGTTTTTTTCGTTTCTTTGCTGAGCGTTTTTGCGCCGTCAAGCGCGATTTTTTCTTCTTTATGGCCGGGTGCTGAGAGAACGGATGCTGTGATTCGTCCCGTTTCTTTGTCCGGGTAGGCCAAAGCGGCTGCGCCGATGTGCGCTTTTCCGCCGGTCAGCGTTACCAGTAAATCGCTGCCGACTTCTTTTCCTTCCAACAATAGTGTCAGGCGGCCGATGGTTTTAGATGTTTTCATTGAGAATCTCCGTTTTGTAAAATTGTAAAATTATTGATGATAATCTTTTATAAAAATAAAATGAAAAGACAACAATAAATATTTAATTCAATTTGATTGAAAAAATGGAAAAATGATTTTTATGTCTCAACTTCCGATAACGGATAATCACATTCACATTGATATGAAACGCGGCCGCGGGTTAGCGGCAGTTTCTGATTTTCAAAATGCCGGCGGAACGCACATGTTTTTAGTCACGCTTCCGAGCTGTCACCTTGGGGTTTCCGTCAAAAAACCGGAAGATTACAAAATCGTTTTTGATCAAACGATTGAAACCGCCGCCAAAATCAATGAACTCGGCGTTACCGCTTTTCCCGTTTTAGGCATTCATCCGGTGGATATTCTTTATCTTGCCGAAGAAAACGGCATTGATAAAGCCGTTGAAATCATGTGCGGCGGTTTTGATATTGCCGCCTCTTGCGTTCAAAAAGGCGAAGCAATCGCGCTCAAAAGCGGCCGTCCTCATTTTCCCGTCGCGCCTGAAATTCACGATGCTTCCAATCGTGTCATGAGTCACGTTTTTTCACTCGGCAAAGAATTGAAGTGCGCCGTTCAGCTTCATGTTGAAGATATGACGCCTGAAAGCGTCGAAGACATTTCAAAAATTGCCAAGGCGGCAGGCATCAGCACCGAGAAAATTGTCAATCATCACGCGACCCCGCTGGTTTCCGCCGCCGAAAAATTCGGCATCTTCCCAAGCATTCCCGCCGGCAAAGACAACATTGAAATCGCGCTTGAGCAAGGAAATCGTTTTTTAATGGAAACCGATTACGTTGACGACCCCGACAAGCCCGGTTTTGTTCTCGGCCCCAAAACCGTGCCGAAGAAAACGAAAAAACTGATTGAAATTTATGGCGAAGAACCGTTTTGGAGAATTCATCAGGAAATCCCGAGCAAAATCTATGATGTTGAAATTGAACTTTAAAAAACCTTCAATTAAATAAAATAAACCAAACCGAAACATCCGTTTTGATAATATTCGGCAAACCCGAACGCCGCTGAAACTCAAAAAAATATGAATTTTTGAATTTCACCGGCGTTCGCTCTTTTATTAAATTGTGAAAAAACGATGTTTAAGTTTAATCAATAAATGAAAAAAAAAGCAACCGCCTCCAACGACGCGTTTCACGAACGAAGTGAGTGAAAGAAGGAGTTGGAGATTCGTACTCATTCGTTGAATAAACAACAGAATCCGTTTACAACATAGATTAAACTCAGTCGGATTAAATTGTTTTATCAACGCAGAGGAATAAGCCGCAATTCTCAATTTCATTCGCTGTCGCTCACAAAATCTTGAATAGCGGTCGTATGTGAACTTTTCTTCTTTAAATTAAACCCAAACATCGCTTTCATTATCTTTTTTAAAACCCGAACGCCTTTTAAAATCAATAAAAAGATAATTTTTAGAATTTTAACGGCGTTCGCTTTTTTAATTTAATTTGAAAAAACGTTGTTTGTTGAATTAATCAAACTTAAAAACAAAAGAAGTAAAAAATCAAAATAATGAAACTGAAAATGAGAAATAAAAAATCGAAAAAAGAAAAATAAAAACCGAAAAGAAAAGAGATTGAAAAGCGAAATCCGCTTTTCATTCTTTATTCATTTCTTCGTTTACGTTATTTCTTTCCGCCTGAAAGTTTTTCCCGAAGGTCATCAAACGGTTTCTTGTCGATGCCTTGCTTCTTGTATTTGCGTGCTGTCAAAACATAGTAAATGGCAACGCCGAGCACAATCAAAATCAAGATGCCGATGATTGCCGTTACCGGTGTCAAAATCGGGTCTTTTCCAACCTGAACTTCAACTTTTAACGCATCTGTTACTGTCTGGTGACCGTAATTGTCCTCATACAGAATTTCACTGTTAATTGCGTAAAGCTTGTCATAAATGACAGAATCTGCATCAACACTGATTTTGAAAGCGGCGACAACTTCTTCTCCGGGCGCGACTGTGCCGAGGTAAGATTGGTCGTCAGTCGTACTGAACGGTGTTGCTGTGCTCAAACGAACGAATGCGTTTTTAGCGGTTTCTTCACCATTGTTTTGATATGTCACATAAAGCATCCCATCATTCTTTGATGAGAGATTTTGTTCCACATTCACAATTTCGAACTTCGTTGCTTCTTTCACTTTAATCGTGACAGGGATTTTCTGAGATACGTTTTCGTTGTACCAGTAAGAAGCGTTTAAGTTGCGGATTCCTGTAAACATGCCGCTGTTATTGACTGCATCCGCTTCATAAATCACATTTCTTAAATGTTTGTAAGTCACGTTCAAAGTCAATTCATATTCGCCGGCAGGCACATCTTTTTGGATGTCAACATAGTAGTTAATCGGCATCGTGGTTGCGCCCTGTGTCATGCTTCCTGCTTCTTGGGGGCCGGTTTTAACCGTAATTCCCGAGATGTCAGACTCCAAAACTGCGGAAACGCCGACGGCGGTTAAGATTGTATTAATGTTTTGAACTTCCATGTTCTGAAGAGTTGCATTTAAACTTTCTTGGACTTTATCGTTTGATTTTTTCACTTCATTTTCTGTTTTGAATCCTTCAATAACGCCGTGATTTGAAAGCGTCACCGGAACTGTTGCCGTTTGGCCGCGTGAGTATTCGCCGGTGCCCTGGACGCTGGCGTGAATGTCCGGACCGCCGTAGAATGAGTAGTAGTTACTGCTTAAGCTGCCGTAATATGTTTGATTTGCTGCTGCACCCAAAGCCATCGGCGCAACCGCGCTGAAAGCTAAAATTGCCAAAACGGCAAAGGTCATGTATTTTTTAATATTTGTTGACATAAATATCACAAGTTTTCCAATCATTTTTGAGAGATAATTTAGAGATTTTAGAGATAATTAAATTTTAGAGATAATTTAATTTTAAAGGTAATTTAAAATCACCTTAATCTTCCGATTCCGTTGAGTCTGTTTCCGAGTCGATTAAACCTGTTTCTGATTCATCCTCTTTCCCGTTCTTTTTCTTATTTTTCTTGGTGTAATCATAAACCAATGACGCGGCGACGAGAATTAAAACGCCGACTAAAGCGTTCTTAAACGTGAAAATCGTAAACGGATTCACCATCTTTATATCCAGTTTTACGCTGGGCGCAATTTGGAGTTTATCGTCTTCATCATAGTATCGAATGTCCGTGTTCACGCCGTACGCCTTTTCAATGGCGGTCGCGTGTGCAGAAATCGGGTATTCAATAACAACAGATTCTCCCGGCGCAACATCTCCCAATAATGCTTTGTTTCTCGCGGAACTGAGAGGATGCATCAAACTGAGTTTTGCTTCTGCGTCGTAAGCCGTTTCGTCTCCGATGTTTGTGTATGTGACGGAAACAGTTCTTGTTTTTCCGGCTGAAAGAGTTCCGTTAATTTCGGATGTTTCAAACACGGCACCGCTTTTTACATAAATCGGAATCTGCAAAACAACTTTACGCGGCTCATATTCCTGAACATAAGAGTCGGAATACATGAATGTCGTAAAGCCGCCGTTTTCAGAAACGCCTGAACGGATCATTTTTGCGTTTGACGGATATTGGTAATCAATCGTCATGTTCACAACATATTCGCCGGCCGGTGTATCCGGACTGATGCGAATCGGAACTTTTGCAACATTATATGAACCGCTGGGGATGGCTTGAATGTACGTGTAATCTCCGCCCGTTTCAACTTCAATATACGGGCTGTCGCAAACAAATTTTACATTCAGATAGTTCGCAGTCGTACGTCCCGCTTCAATCTGCATTTCTGCGGTTGCCAACGCATTTTGAGTCGTCATGTTGCTGTATTCTTGTGAATATGTCAGATAATCTTCCAATTTTATGACTGCAACGTCTTCCGTTTCTGCAAATACGTTGCCCGGGTCAGAGTCATTCAAGCTCAAATATTTTTTCATGACTTCCGATGACAAATTCGCAGGGACGATATATTCTTTGTAAACTAATTTCTCCAGCTCTCCTTTGTTCGCAATTGAAATTTGAACCGTTGCCGATTCGCCTTTGCCGAATTCATTGTTTCCGCGAAGGGATGCGGTGAGGTTGGGTTCGCCGTAGCCTGTGTAGTAGTCAAGCGTATCCGATGTCATCACCGGTGAGAAACTGTCAGCGACGGCGGGGCTGCAAAGGGAGAGTAAGACAAGCACCGCGGCAATCAAACAGCCGTATTTGAAAGACTGTTTTTTGCTTTGGCCGAGTTGATTTTCTTTCTGTGTATTCATAATGCCGTAGCCTCTTAATTGATCTTTATTTGCCGGATGATTTTGAATTTCATTTTGAATCCCGTCTTGAATTCCATTTTTTATGCTCATTCAATCATCTCCGTTTTTTTATTTGGTTTTATCATTGCGAACAATGAATTTTTCATGTCTCCGACCGTTTGTCGAAGACCTTTTTCTTTGAAATTGTCAAACGTCAGCATCAGCGGCGGGAACACGACGAATGAGGCCAAAAGCGTCATAAGCATGTTAATCACAGTCACCAAGCCGAAACTGGAAATGATGCCAAAAGCTGATGCGGTTAATGCCAGGAACCCGAAAATTGTCGTCGTTCCCGAAACAACAAGAGCGATACCGGTGTTTGTCACCGCGGTTCTCATGGCTTCCGTTGAATCGAGACCGTGTCCCTTTTCTTCATAATAACGCTCCATCAGCAGAATCGAATATTCCGATCCCGCGCCCAATATCATACAACCCATAACCGCTGTCATCGGCGTATATACGATATTGAAAGCATACATGACAAGGCCTGACCAACCGATCACCAAACCGATTGTCAGCACCGGGCCGAGTGCCTTGTAAACGTCTCTGTAAATAATTAAGAGCGCGACGAACACGAGGACGATACCAAGAAGTGTTTGCTGGACACGTCCGGACAAAAGCGACTCCAACAATTCGGTGTACGGAACCGTTGCGCCCGTAATTGTTGCTGTTGTTCCAGGCGGCATCTGATACCATGTCAAATCTTCCTGAACGATTGCGACAAGCGTTTTGACGCCGTCCATCGGCAGATCATTAATGGCTGAGCCGACATCTAAATTCAGAAGAAGCATGGAATTGCCGTACGAATACTGCTCCATCGTACTTTCCGGGAGCTGGTCATAAATCGCGCGAACCTCTTCACGCGTGTCCGGAATTGTTCCGCCGTTGTATTCTTTGACAATAGATGCCAAACTGTCGGCACCGTAAACATAATCTTGATTCGCCGTTTGATACGTGCCGAAATCATCTATCCATTTCAAAATGTATGGCGATGATATGTCCGAGGTTTCAATCATAATATTGATTGACCCGTCTCCGCCCATCACAGTGCTCATGTGATAGAAATCGACAAGTGCCGGCATGTATGTTTTAAAATCAGTTTCTGCCGGAATCGTTGAATCGGCATAAATGCCTAACGCGCCGGTCACAATTGCAACCATAAAGATTGTGTTTTTGTGACGGAGTGTAAAGTTGATGACTTTGTTCAAAGTATTTGTAATAATATTACTTTCATTTTCCGGCTCTGCTGCTGTTTTGTCAGCATCCTCAATTTCACAGTTTTTATGTCTGTCCAACGCCGGAAATATTCTGCTGAGAATTGTTTTTTGTCCCTTCTGTTCTTCTTTTCTATGAATTCTTTCTGAAAGTTTATCCATGAAATAAAGAGAAATTGTCCCAAAGAACAAAGCGGCGAGATAACAGGCCGCACAGCCGATAATCAGCAATTTTCCGAAATCCTGAATCATCGGAATCGACGATGTCAAAAGTGAAACGAAACTGATACATGTCACGAACAAGGCTGTTGCAACAGCAGGTCCTGTGTATTTGAATGTGGAAATGACAGCTTCACGCCGGGTTGCGCATCTTCTGAGTTCTTCTTCCATACGGTTGTGGAACTGAATCGCGTAGTCAATACCGAGGCCGATTAAAATCGGGAACGCGGCAATTGAGACCATCGTCATGTTAATCTGCGCGACTCCCATGAATCCGAAGGTGTAAATCAGACCGATAATAACGACAACGAGCGGGTAGAGTCTCCAGCGGACGCCTTTAAAGACAAGTCCCAATGCGACGACCATTAAAAGGACTGCAAGCAAAAGAAGCACGACCATACTGCCTGACATCTCGACATTCATGTCAGCACTCAAAGCTACGTCTCCCGTGACGATTAAATTGTAGCCGGGAGGAAATGAGGAAAAGTTAACCGCATCTTTGGTCGCATTTAATATGTCGTTTTTCTGTTCTTCTGAAAGGTCGCTGCTGTAGCCGACTAAAACCAGACAGTGAGTGTTGTCATAAATAAGACCTTCATATACACCGGGGTTCAAATCAATAAGCGAATGTACTTCTTCAATTGACGAGGGTATTTCGGAACGCCCTGTAACTTGTTCGTTGGTTGCTTTAATTATTGTTGCTGAACTGACAACAGAGTCGACACCGGATACGTTTACCATCATGGATTCAAACCGATCCGTTGCTTTTAAAACGGCCGGGTCATAGACGTTTGCGCCTTCAACCATAATAACAACGTTTTCCGAGCTGAACATACTGTTGTATTTGTCCAGATCTTGATACATTTTTGAGTCTTTTTCAATATATGTATCCATTCCTGAATACATTGTAATGGAAGACGCTCCGTAAAAAGCAATTAAAATTAAAACAATAAAGCCGACGAAAACAAGCCAGCGGTTTGAATCCGCAAATTTTCCCATTTTTTCAAAAAGGCTTGATAAAGATAAAGACATAAAAATCCTCGACTTAATTCTATATTATAAATCTAATTTTTCTGAAACTTTGAAAACTTAATTTCTGAAACTTTGAAAACTTAATTTTTGAAAACTTAATTTTTCTAAAACTTCGAAAATTTAATTTTCCTGAAACGGCGGCAAGACTCATAACAAAAGCTGCCGCAAGAGTGTTAATAAATAATAATGGTTTGCAATACCGTTGAAAAGCTCCCACAGTTAAATAAGTTCCGTATTGTTAAAAACTGAATTTAATTTCCTTTAAGTCGTTTTTGGGGGTGATTCATCATTTTTTGGTTTTATTGATTTTGGTTTGTTTTTGGGGTTGTTGGTTTATTTTTAATTGGGGTTTGTTTTTGGTTGGTTGTTTTTGATTGTTTTTGGGTGGTTTGAGTTTAGGGTTTTGGTTTTTTGGGTTATAGAATTCGTTTGATGAATCCTGTTTTAAAGGAAATTAAATTCGTTCCGTTTTTCGAATATAGATATGTATTCTGTCTGAAGGCGATAACATGAACCGGATTTGCGGGTTTGCCGCATTTCTTCGATTTAATCTGTTGTTACCTTCTGCGTAACAGAATATCAGCATTCGTACAATAAGTGTTCTTGTATATATATGTTTTGTAAGTTGTTGTTACTTTTGTAGTAACAATTTTGTAACGAGATTTTCTAAATCTGTCTCTTCTTATCAAATCAGTTGCAAATTTTAATTGTAAATGTCTCCGTTTTACGGGACAATCTCAAAATATAACAGAATATAACAGAATATTTTACAAAATATCAAATGCAGCCGACCACTAACTTGAATATATGGAGGGTCAAATATTGCAGTTTCACGGGTTGGTTGACTGCAATATTTGACTGTCATTGGTTAGGGATACTATGGTTACAATTTCTTTCCTGTTCTCGTTTTTATCTGTTATTCAAAAAGTTGTCACGTTTGTGGTAACAATTTGCAAAATCTCAAATATAGGAAAGTATATAAACATTGTTGTCACATTTGGAGTAACAAATTTATGACGTATCTACTCTCTTATTTATCACAAAAACAATAACGGAAACAAAAACAGTCATTGCTTTTCAATATACAGGATGGAACTAAAAATGATATTAAGCGGAACGTTAATTTCTAATCTCAAAAAACTCGGCCTTTCGGAAAATGAAGCGAAAGCGTATGTTTGCCTTGTTATCAAAAAACAATCCAGCGCGCGTGAAGTTCATGAATTTACGGACATTCCCCGGGCAAAAGTCTACGAAGTTTTAGACGGTCTCGTTGAAAAAAGATTTGCGCAAATCTTAAAGGGAACACCGATTCACTATACGGCAACCGATCCCGATGAACTGATGCGGATGCTTAAAGAAACATTCGAATCCATTTCGGCAGAAATCATTCAGGATTTTGAAGAAATGGAGATTAACATCGTCGATGAAGCGGATCATGAGTCTGAGTCGACAAGAATTCAATATTTGAGAAGCGAATGGACCATCCGTAAAAAAATCAGTGAGCTTCTTGATGAAACAAATAAAAATCTGATTATTTTTTCACGTTCTCCTGAAATCTTAAAAAGAATTGAAAGCGAGCTTGTTTCAATCAAAAAAAGAGTGAACGTAATCATTTTGGTCGACAGCAAGGATGGGTATGAAGATATTTCTTTGCCGGTGACGATTTATCCCGAGAACGTCCGGCCGCTCTTAAAAGAATTGGAAGACAGCCATCTTTCCGTTCAAAAATGTTTTATTATATCGGATGTTAAAAAGGCGATTGCTATCGGAGAGATTAACTCCAAGCTGGAAGCCCATTACATTGTTCAACCCGTCATTGATTATCTCTATAAAACAATCTATTACTTCGTTTCCAATGCGGATACAATTGTCCTCCCGCCCGAATTTCATGAACCCGAAGCATCTGCCGCAAAAAAGACTTCCGGCAGAAAATCTTGTTCAAAAAAGGTGCCGTCAATAACAATTACAGGCCCGTTGTGCCGAAAAAAATAATCCAAAAGATTTGTTTTAAAATGAATTTAAATCCGATTCATTTCTAAAATGGATTGAATTGACTTTTTCATTTTAATTTTTTAATTTTTTAAAATTCGATTTCATTTTCTCGGTAGAACGATACATCGTTTTCTCATTCTCATTTTTAAATCCGAACGCCCGATAAAACCCAAAATAAAAATGTCGGTTTTTATTTTAAGGGTTAAACGGCGTTCGATTTTTCTCTAATTTTCAGAAAAACGGATGTATCGCTTTTTGTAAAAATTTATGAGAGTAGGCGTATCATTCTTAAAAAATAAAAACCCGAAACAACCACCCGCTAATTTTCGTTTTCGAATGAAATGAGAAAACGGAAATTTGCGGATTCGTACCCCGTCGATACAGCAAAATTGAAAAAACGTTTTTCAAATAAAATACATTTCGCCTGTGTTTGCGTTAATGTGTGCGTTTGCGGTGTCGCGGTCAATTGAATTTCTGTGTACACCGCCTGCGTTGCTGCGTGCATCTGCTCTTTCTTATCACATCCGTTCGCTTGCGCGAACGTGCTGCCGCTACCTACCGTTCAAGTTACCGCTGCTACCTGCCGTTTAAGTTACCGCTGCTATCTGCCGTTTAAGTTACCGCTGCTATCTGCTGTTTAAGTTACCGTTGCTATCTGCTGTTTAAGTTACCGCTGCTATCTGCTGTTTAAGTTACTGCTGCTACCTGCCGTTTAAGTTACCGCTGCTACCTGCCGTTTAAGTTACGCTGCTGCTGTCGACTGCCGCCGCAACGCCGCGCGCAAGCCGCAGCATTTTTAAAAATATCGAAAAACAGGGCGTGGTTTAAAAAACAATAAAAAAGAGAATCGAAAATTATGAACGAACATTTCTGTTCGTTCTTTTTTTATTTAATAAAAAATTAAACTTTAAAAAGATTATTTGGAGAGTGCCTTGGGGGATCTCTTTAAATATCTTCTTTTGTGTCCGGAAGAAGTGAATCTCTGTGCCGGTCCCGGGTGTGCTTTTGCGCTCAATCCGTTTTCGACTTTCTTTGCGTTTCCTTTTCTTCCTTTAACTTTGACCCAAATGATGCTTCCTGTCTTGCCCATAATCAGTCCTCCTTATTTTTATTTTATTCCGTTTAATTAATTTATGAATTTGAAATGTTATAATTGTTAAAAAACAATATCGGATTCATGGTGTACACGATATTATTTTATGATGTTTTCGGATTGCCGCCGAGTAATCCTGATTTTACAATAAGTGTAAAATGATAAAGATTTGAAAAGTAATCGTCATCTTTAAGGTTTGACTATAACACAGTTTTACAAATATAAATCTTACGTCTTCCTCCCCAAGCAAACAGCAGGTTTAAAATGTTAAAAGCATTTTTCCGTTAATGAAAAAAGCGGACTCCGATTTAGCGTATTTTATGGATGAGGAAAAGGCGCTTGCCGATTATTCTCAATCCCGGTTCTTGGACGTCATTCAAGATGTCGGGTTTGAGTGCGATTTGTGCGGCAAATGCTGTACGCGCGCGTTTAACGATCATGTTTATCTGCTTAAAGAAGACGCTTCCCGCATTTTTGAAATCAATTCCGATGCTGTTATCCCGTCGCCTTATTTTGATTTCTGTGACCAAGGCGGCCGTTTTTATGTTTCAGGCTACAGTTTGAAAACGCAAAACGATGACGTCGGCAGCTGTGTTTTTTTGGAAAACAACCGCTGCCGGATTTACGACAACCGACCTCTGATTTGCCGCGTTTATCCTTATATGATTCACCGCGAAACAGACGATTCGGGTTTATATGATTGGCGCGAAATCAGCGGCCTCAATGAACACGGATTATACGGCGCGGAAATCAATGAAAACGAGGCCGCGGAAATTTTTGAAATGACAAAAAAGTACGAATCTGGGTATATCTCACAGGAAATCGAATTCTTACGCGCCGTCTCCACTCATTTTGAACAAAAAAAATTAAAACACATCCCGAAAATTTATGACAAACGCATACGGGATTTTGAAAAAGGCGAAGAAGTCCCCGTTTTTGTTTATTATGACGGCGCTTTTCATGAACATAAAGCACAAAAATAAAAACAGTAAATAAAACCGACGTTTCCTCCGGTGTATTGTAAAAAACGCTGCTGCTCGCGCGTGGCACCAGCTCTTCGGAAGCCGGTTTTTATTCGTTTTCCGGTCTTTCATAATACGGATACCGGCTTAACCGACCGCATTCAAAACAAGTCGTTTGAACCATACTGTCGTTCAGCCGAACGCGACAATTATTTCCGGGAACAAGGTAACTGTAACAGTGTTTACAGATTCTTCTTTTTTGATCGCGCGTCAAACGAACACGGTAACGCATGCCGATTGCGCGTGCCAGTTCGACGTAGCGTTTTGTTCTTTCAGGATGCGTTTTAAAATTCTGTTCCGCCAGCTCAAAAAGAATAACAATCCGCTCTTCAGCGATTTTTTTGGATAAATCTTTATTTTTCTTGCGGCGGTTTTGAGCCATTGTTTTGCCTCATTTATGATTTTTATTAAACGCGGCAATCGCAATTCCCGTATTTTTTAAAAGCGCAGCAGCAAGTTCCTGTGACGGCCAGGATCCGAGACCGCAGTCCGGGCCGGCGTATTTGATTCTGTCACCGAAAACAGTGTACAGTTTTTCCAATCTTTTTTCAGCCGTTTCAGGTGTTTCCATGACGGTCACAATTTCCTGCATGATTTCAGGCTTATCCCAAACGTTGCCGCCGTATTTCTCATTCAACGTTCCGACCATGCTGAAAATGTCCGTTCGCGTAATACCTGCGCGGACATAAGTGTCGTAGTCGGAAAGCACGGTTTTGTCAATCATATCCGCGTAAGAAGGCGTTGCGGCAGATTCCATGCCGATGACATTAATTGATTCGGCTTGACAGGCCAATTCATAATAAAGCGGCGAATGAATATGAATTTCAACGTCCGCTCCGTTTTTTGCAGCGTCTCTTCCTGCGGTGGTGAGCGCGGCAACAATGTCGTCTGCCGGAAGCGAGAGGTCGGGGTTGATTCCAATGCTCGGCTCGTCAATTGAAACTGTCGCGATTTTGCAATTTTTCATCCGATTCATCGCGTTTCTGACAAAAAGGTTGACGTCTTCTGCGAAAATTTGATAAATATCAGTGTACGAAGCGCCGCCGAATTCTTTGAGATAAAGTTCGGTCGGACCGGTGACACACATTCGAACAAGCGGCTTTTCGCCGGTTTGTTCTCTGACTTTTTGACAATATAAATCCAAAGCCTCCATTTCGACCATTTCGGCGCATTCTTCTTTCAGGCTGAAAGGGCCGTTTGTGCAATTTTCATCACGCATCGGGCGCAAAAATTGCTCGGTCATGTCTCTGACTTGGGAATAATTCGGTATTGTTACGCCCGCATTCATTTTGAGTTCAAAAATTTGGTCTAAAACCGGAAACAGCAGTTTGTCATTGTTCCGATTGAAAGCCGCTTCGCTCAACTCTGTTTTAGAAGCATTTGGCGGAAGCGGAAAACTGCCGATATCGTCAAAAAGAATTTCAGTCATCTTTCAATCAATTGGGAATGAACAAATAAATTGTTTTCTGCAAAAAAAGAAAAAGAAAAGAGCGGAATCCTTACATGGATTCCGGCGCGTCGATGCCGAGGCACGAAAGTGCGTTTGCAATCGCCGTTTTTCCGGCGTAAACCAAAGCAAGTCTCGCTTTTTTCAACTCAATGTCTTCGACATTCAAAACCGGCACATATCTGTAGAACTGGCTGAAACTGTCCGCCAATTCTCTGGCATAAATCGCGAAGGTGTGCGGTTTTAAGCTGGCTGCGCTTTCTTCAATGAGTTGTTCGAAGCGTGCGATTTTCTTAATGAGCGCGGCTTCTTGCGGTTCGATGAGGCGTGTGTAATTCGCAAATCCTGGGCCGATGCCGTCTGATCCGATTGTTCCGTCTTCAACCGCTTTTGTCAAAATGTTGGATGCGCGGGCGTGTGCGTATTGAATAAACGGCGCGCCCTGTTTTTCAAAGTCAAGCGCTGTTTTCCAATCAAAAACCGTTGATTTGTCGGAAGACACTTTGATAATATCGTAACGGGTGGAGCCGATTCCGACCATTCGGGCGACTTTCTTTTTGAATTCCTCCGATTCTTCGGGGCGACGTTTGTCGATTTCTTCATACGCTTTGTCAATCATTTGTTTCAGCAAATCATCGGCTGTGATGAAAACACCGCGGCGCGTGCTCATGGAACCTTCAGGCAGAGACACGAATTCAAAAATCACGACTTCAGGCGTTTTGTCACCGAGCAACTGAAGCGCTGCGCGAAGCTGACCTGAAATGAGTTTGTGGTCGGCGCCGAACACGTCAATCATGCGGTCGCATTGGGGTGCTTTCCATTCGTGGTAAGCTAAGTCTCTTGTCGTGTAAAGCGACGTTCCGTTGGAGCGGCGGATTACAAGTGTCTTTTCAAAACCGTATTCTGAAAGATCGACAACAAGCGCGCCGTCGGAGTCTTTGGTTTTGCCGGTCGCGTCCAATCTGTCAATGACATCCCAAACCGCGCCGCTTTCAATAAATTGAGATTCGCGGACGAATTTGTCGTGTTTGACATTCATCAAAAGAAGGGTTTCAGATATGCCGGCAACAGCCATGTCAACAGCGCCGGTAAAGCTCTCAATCGTTTCTTTGTCGCCGTTTTCAACTTTTTTCATAAGCGCTTCGATATGCTCATTGATGGTTTCATCTTTAGCAATATCTTCGTTCGCTTTGACATAAACGTCAACAATTGCGTAATCCGGTTTCTTTTCCATATCGAGCGGATATTTAGACGCGGCCCATGAAACGACAGCGATTTGGCGGCCGATGTCATTGACATAATATTGAACTTCAACATCGTAACCGGCTTTCTTTAAAATTCTGGAAAGCGTGTCGCCGAGAATCGCATTTCGAATGTGCCCGACATGAAGCGGACCGTTCGGATTGGCAGACGTGTGTTCCAGCAATATTTTTCCCGTATTTTTGCCGCTGCCGTAATTTTCCTTTTCGGAAACGACATTTTCAACCGTTGTTGTCAAATATTTGTCGGAAACAAAAATGTTGATGTACGGGCCTTGTGTTGTTATTTTTCCGACCAAATCGGCATTTTTTAATTCGTCTGCGGAAATTGCGTCAACAATTTCTTTTGCGGTTGCGGCAGGATTTCCGCTTTTCTGCGCCATTAACTGAAATGCCAGCCGTGTCGCTAAATCTGCGTGCTCGGAAACTTCAAAAGACATCTCTTCCTCTTTGATGTCATAGCCTGCTGAAACTGCGGCTGCGATGAGCACTTTTTGAACCTGGTTTTTAAATTCGATAAACAAAAAAATCACCCGACCCTGAATTTGAGTCATTGAATCATCTGAAAACTATTCCGTTTCGATGATTTGAAATTATTGAATAATTGTAAATTGTAAATGGATATTTGAATCGGGTATCAGAATTTAAATATTTCTCTATTTCTGATTGGTTATTTCCGTTTCAAGCGTTCAACTCATGAGCAATGTTTAAAAAATGAGTTCATATATGATTAGTTATAGCAGTGTTTAAAGAATGTGTTCATATATGATTAGTTAATTATAGATGAATAATATTTTTTGCAGGGAATGACATGGCGAATACAAAAACAACAACTTCAAGCCTCTATCAGGTACCTTTGCCGCTGACCACAAATAAACGCGTTTGGCTTTCTATGATTCTCGTTTTTGCCGCGCTTTGTGCCGTCATTATGACATTGTTCTATTTTTCTGAACTTTTCATTGTCATTCTTTTCGGGTTATGTTTCATCGCTTTATTAAACAAAGCTGTTAATCTTTTCAACAAATATACCGGCAAATACACGCGTAAACAACGGCAGGTCATGGCAATTGCGATTGTCATGTTGGCTGTTGTCGTCTGCGGTTCCGTTTTTTTAACCCAAATTAATAATTTATCTGATTTATTTTCAGATCTTTCCGGTTTACAGGCAATGATTTTGCAGGGCACTGATATTTTTATTGAAATGCTTTCCGTTTTGCCGGATGCCGTGACGAATTGGGTTCAAAATATGATTGACAGCATCGTCAATACGATTTTTTCTTACACCGGGATTCTTCTCTCTCAGGCTTTCTTCTATATTTTAGCCATCGTTCTGCTTTATCCGATTATGTTTAAAATGTATTTCAAAGACGGGTCCCGAATTAAATCCATTATTAACAACGCCGTTCCGAAGAGATTCGAAACTGAATTTAAATACACGGCAAACGCAATTCTCACACAATCCAATAACTTTTTCGTTGCCAAAATCATTGAAAGCATCGGAATTGCGCTCATCTGTTGTGTCGGTTTCTATTTAATCGGTCTTCCTGGCTGGCTTTTCCTCGGCATTTTGGCCGGTCTTTTAAACAATGTGCCTTATATCGGTCCGATTTTCGCAACCATTCCGCCCATCATTGTCGGTCTTGTTATCGGTTGGAAAATCGCGCTTCTGGCAATCGTTGTTTGTCTCATCGCGCAAATCGTTGACAACATTTATCTTGTCCCGTTCATGATTTCAAGCAAGGTCAGCGTAAATCCGTTTACAACGGTTTTGCTGATTTTGACATTCTCTCAGCTTTACGGCGCACTCGGCATGATTCTCAGCATCCCGATTTATATCATCTGTAAAATCATACTGGTTGAATCATATAAGCTTCTCATCCGTATTTTCCCGGAAACTCAAGTTTAAAAAAAGTTTTTAAAAGATTTCTAAATTCATTAGAATTTTTAAAAAATTTGAAAATATTATTCAATATTTTCTTCAATTTTATCAATCCGCATCAGCGGATAGTTTAATTCTTCATCGAATTTCATTGAAACAAATACGCGTGTTGTATTTACACGAATCGCCGCTTTAACGGTCAGCATAAATCCTTTTAATTCTGTGTAACGAAATGTCTCATTCAATTCTGCCGTTACTTTTTCTTTGTCAATTTCAACATGAACGGATTCGACAAAAGGCTGCGCTGAAATACTTTCCTGAATCGCTTTTTCCATTGAAGTAATTCCGTCAGGTGAGAGCGGGCTTCCGACAAACTGATGATAAAGCGCGCCGAGTTTGATGCCGGCTTCAAAAAGGGCGTTATCCCGATCCGTTATTTCCTGCGGATTCTTTTCTGTCATTTCATCACCGCTTCGGTTAAAGCTCAACGCTTTTCTTTTTCCCGATTAAACCGATTATCGGGGACACCAAGTACATCAGCATCAATATGCTGAGGATGAGCGGGAATATGAGGACATACGGTGTTTCAACAAAAACGGATGCGATTGTTCCGAGGAATAACACAATCAATAAGACGAATGTTCTCTTTTTCATGACCTTTGAATAAGGAATGGTACTGATCATTAATAATGAGAGAACGAACATGAAAATGACTAACATTTCCATCGTGTATGCATTTGTTAAACCTGTTTTTTCCACATTGAAATTTAATATGATTGCAAGCGCGATTGCAACAGCAGCACCGGTTATCGGAATTCCGGAATATTCCGGTTTCTCGGGCGGGAATGCATTGTAGCGCGCCAATCTGAGAATGCCGCAAGCCACGTAAACAAAAACGAAAACAGTTGAAATGATGCTTTCACTCATGCAGTAAATGATGACTGCCGGCGCAACGCCGAATGAAACGGCGTCAATAAGTGAATCAATGTGGGGGCCGAGCGGACCGCTTGATGTTTTGCGGGCGACATAGCCGTCCATCCCGTCAGCCGCCGCCGCCACTAAAAGGCAGGCTGCAGCCGCTCCATAAGCACCGCTGAATGCGAGAAATATGGCCATCATTCCAAAGAGAAGATTGACCATTGAGACAAAATCGGGTGCTTTGAGAAGATGTAACACCTTCATAGATTGCTCTGTATTCTTTATATATTCTTCGGCAGTCAGGCTGGCTATTTCCGTTTTTGAACCGGGTTTACAAAAAAGGCGTATGTGTCGGAAACTTTTGTTTTGACTGATATATTCTGTTTTTGAAAAGATGCCGCTTGAATTCTTTTTAAATTCGGTATTTGTAACTTCGAACCAAATCGTATTTAAAGTAACGGTTATAAAGAATTAAGTATACTTATCATTTACTTGAATGTTTTAGAACTATTATTATATTTCAAAACATTCAACAAAAAAACGAAAAAAGAAACAAAAACGGAAAAACGAGTTTTGTTTTTCATCCCATATCCCTAAATCCCTAATAAAAACGAACTCGAAAAACAATAAAATGGTCGGTTTCGCCCTTTCACAAAAACGAATCCAAAAACGAATTCAGGGTGAAGCCGACATCTATCCGATCTATAATGTATCAATCAAAACACGTCAAAATAAAAGATCTGAAAATAAAAATCCATTTATGAAAGCCCAAAACGAAAGCTTAAACATGTAAGCCCATAATGAAAATCTGAGCAAAGTCATTAACCGGTTTCAATTTACCAATCAAATCTAACGACCAAATCTAACGACCAAATCTAACGACCAAATCTAACAACCAAATCTAACAATCAAATTTACAAATCAAATTTACCAAAATAAATCTATCAATTTTATTTATCAATCCAATAAAATCCATCAAAATTTATCAAAAACAAAAACAGAGATGAAAACATGAAAAAATCTATTCTTTTAGCACTTTCCGTCTTTGCCGTCGCGGTTCTGGCTGTCAGCTTCAGCGGCTGCTTGGCATCCGGAGACGACAAAACCGTTATTATTGACAATCCCGCGACGATTCAATCCGTTACTTATTACACTTTCCCCGTCAATGGGGATGATGTGATTGCTGACATTCTTGTTCAAATTCAGGGAACACACAGCCAGAGCGTTGACAAAGAAAACATTACCGTGACAATCATCGGCGACAAAATTTATGTCAATGTTCCTGTCACCAATTCAAGCCCGGTAAACACCAAAGACTTCGGTTACGAAAAAGTTGAAGTTGTTCTCGGAACAAAAGATCAGTTTAAGGATGGCGACTACACGGTTATCATTAACTGCGGCACTGAAAAGGAATACACTTCTGACTTGAAATTTGAAGGCGGAGAACTTTATTCCTACGGTCCCGGCTCTGTCGGCGACGTCGCAGTCGGCACAGACGGCAACAACATCACAGTTGATGTCAATGTTGTTCTCGGCGGCAGCGCAGAAACCGTTGACAAAGAAAACATCACATCTTCCGGCAAATTTGAAGACGGCGTGTATGAAATTTACATCCCGACTCAGGTAAAAGACGGCGTGACAACTTTGAATTTGATCTACGCTCAGGAATCTTTTGTCATCGGTCAGCTTGATCAGTTGGAAGACGGAACTTATACCGTTTCTGTTAACGGCGTTGAAGTGACTTTCACAATCAGTGGCGGTCAGCTTGTGACTGAGTAAAATCTTTAAAAAACTGAAAATACTGAAAATCTCAATGAAATCTTAGCCTTCCGATTTATTGTCGGAAGGCTTTTTTTATTAATTTTCATGGTGTGGCATCGCTCTATTTATTTCAATAACTATTTATATATTTCACACATCTAATATTTATTTAAATATGGATGTGTGATTATAATGAATAAATCTATCTTATTTCGTGTGATCTTTTTAACGGCTGTCATTTCAATGATTTTTGCGGCAGGGTGCATTAATAAAACTTTACCGCTACCGGATGCCAACGGCATTGATTATGATTCAGATGATTTGTCTAATCTTGCTCAATATAATCTTGCAGATGTCAATTCTGTTGTTCTTTATACCGAAGGTAATGTTCTCAACGCAATTCCTTCGATTACTTTTCATAAAAAGAACCATGTCGCTGATATTCAAAATATATCTGTGACAATTGTCGAGTCTGATGTTAAAGTTTTGATTCCTGTTCTGGAAATGAAAAAAGGCACCGAATCTATGCCCGCCGAAGATTTTTCTGTGGTCATCGGTACAAAATCACAATTTGAAGAGGGAAAAGATTACAGAATAATTATCAACGGCGAAGATGATAAAGATGAAATTCCGGTGTTCAAATTCTTGAACGGCATTTTGGTTCAGTACAAACCGGCGGTCATTGAAAACTTACGAATCAAAGAGGTCAGCGGCTCGATTGTTGTCGTATCTACGCTCACTTCAAACGAATCCGGAACAGCAGTGGTTGATCAAGCTAATATCACTTCCGTTTTCCATAAAGACGAGAAAGCTTTTGATTTATATGTCCCGCTTCAGATTACGGAAGAGGAATCATCTGAAACATTCCGTGAGACAGAAGAAATCATAATTGCGGAAACGAAGGACCTGAAAGACGGGAAATATGAGATTCATATGAATGGAAATGTTTATTCTTTCAAGATCCGGAACAATCAGCTGGTTGATTCTTAATATCTCCATTTCTTTTTTATTCGGCAGAATTTCAAACCGAAAATTTGTGAAAACTACGATTACAGCTTGTTTTCGACCACTCTTAACGAAAGGAATAAATAAGAAGAATCCTATGTGAAGGATACGTTTTCGGCAGCATTTGGTTTTTCTCAAGTGCGGCGGAATCTGAAATTGAGTGAAAGGCATCAAAACAAAATCCTTTGGAATTTGTCTGAAGCCCACCTTAACTCAGTGGTAGAGTGCGCGGCTGTAGTATGATCTTTTCACAGTCTTTGTGAAATTCGCGCAGGCACCGCGATGCCCCCGGTTCGAGTCTGGGAGGTGGGACTTGTTTCAGGCGGAAATCGGTTTATCCCTTTTCCGTTTGAATACGATTTAAAACTCGAAATACATGTAAAACGGGTAACCTTTTTATATGAAAATAACATTTTAGGGGCGCAGGTGCGAACCTGAAATAAAATCAGCATGTCCAGATAGTGTAGGGGACTATCATGGGGCCCTGTCGAGGCCCCGACCCGGGTCCGAATCCCGGTCTGGACGCTACTTACGAACCGAAAAATGAGAAAGCCTTCCGATTTTAGAATCGGAAGGCTTTTTTTATGGACTTTTTTCTGTTATTTTCCGGTTTTGTTTACTTTCATCATTCAAAAATAATTTATCAGAATAGCTTTGATGTTACTTTATGAAACCTAAACTGTTTTTATTTTTAGCGGTATTTTTTGTTTTTCTTACGCTCGGATGTCTTGAAGAAAATATGTCCGACAACGCCTCAGTTGGTAACTCCGTTCTTCTAAGTTCATCGGAACAAATGATACAAGACCAGTTAAATCAAAGAATTGAAAACACGAATTCAACAAACCCCGAGTATTTCAAAAAGTTTGAAACCGATCCTGCAACAATTGCAATTTTCAATGAAGTTCCTTTATTGGGAGGAAGAGCCGCTTATTCTTGGGGAGAGTCTCTTTACTCAATTGCAAAAACAATACAAAACGATGATAATTTTACAAATTATTTGGAAGAACATGGAGGACCGCTTACGGGATATGCGGTATCAACAGATTATATGTTAATTTATGTTGCTCCTGAAAAAAGAAATGAATTAACATCTGAAGATATTAAAATAATTATGGAAATAATAAATCAGGCCGCAGCGGATCACGGGGTTGAAAATGTTCCTGTTGTTTTCCATGCTTCGAGAATTGAAATATCAGGACTTGATTACACGCTTGATTCTTAATAATTTTAATTTTTATCCTTTATTAAATAATTCCAAAACTTTTTCTGCCAATCCCTTTCGTTTCCCCTCATCCGTCATCATTGTATCCAAAGCAACCGCTTGAATTCCCATCGCTTCGATTTCAGCAGGATTAATAACTTCGTCGCGAATGTCATAAACAAAAATATCAACGAAATCCCGATATAATTCAACGACGCCTTTTGATGAAACTTCCAATCCTTTCGCTGCCATTAATTTTCCGGCGGGCCCGCTGACGGGCGCATTTCCGATAATCGGACTGATCGCAATCACTTTTTTGGTTTTCAAAATCTCTTTCATTTCGGGAAGTGCTAAAATCGGGCCGATGCTTGTCATCGGATTGCTCGGGCCGATGATAACACAATCCTCTTTTTCCAAAATTTCCTTGACGGCCGGGGATAATTTTGCTTTTTCAATCCCTTCATATTCAAAAGAAAGAATTTCAGGCTCGCCTTTTTTACTGACCCAAAATTCCTGAAAATGTATTTTTCCGGCCGGCGTTTCAATCACGCTGGTGGCGGTTTCATCAGACATCGGCAGAACGGTTGCTTTGATTCCAAATTGTTTTGCAATTTCTACGGTTGCTTCTGTCAGCGATAATCCGTTTTTAAGCAATCGTGTGCGAACCAGATTAACGGCGCGGTCGCGGTCGCCGAGCATCAAAATTTCATTGTGACCGAGTTCTTTCATTTGATTAAATGTATTGTAAGTGTCGCCGACAATGCTCCACCATTTGGTTTTATCCAATATGCCGGCAAAAAGGTAAAGGACGGTGTCAACATCCGGTGAAATAAAAACTTCCGACGACCAAATGTCTTCGCCCGTGTTGACAATCACGGTTATTTCTTCATCGGGAATCAATTGTCTGAGGCCGTCAATCAGTTTCGGTGAGCCGGTTCCGCCGGAGAGAATAATCATAAAAAACGAATCCTTTCTGTCATTTTTATTTTCGGACAAGGTGCTGATTCATTAAATAATGATTCTATTTGAGGTTGAATCTGATTGATTTAATTGATTCAAAACCGGGTCTTGTTTTTCAAATCTTTAGGAATACAGGTGCTGCTCGCGCGCGACGACGGCGGCGACAGCAGCAGCGCGAAGTGGCGGCAGCAACGCAGACAGTAGGTGGGCAGCAGCTTCCGTTCGCGCAAGCGAACGGGTGTGATGAAAATGAGCAGGTGAACGCAGCAACACAGACCAATGCGGCAATGCAGGGCAGAAGTCGACAAAACAGGTAGAAACACAGGCAGAGAAACGGATAGAAGTGACAGGGGCGACATCAGTGTTTCCGCTTGCATCTGCCTCTTCTTTGAGCAGCCGCAAATTCCAAATTTCGCTCTTCGCTTTGCTCAGATCGAAATCCGGAATTAGCGGTCGTATTTGTGGTTTATCGAGTTTAAATGTCGGTTAGACTTGAACAAAATCAAATCAATCCCGATTCCAAAATCATGTGAAGCAGCGGAATCGAGCCGAGCGAAACAACCGTTGACAAGAAGATGGATGCTGAAATCAATTTCGTATCAAACCCGTACATTTCAGCAAAGATTGCAGGCGTCATCGCAGGCGGCATGCTTGATTCCATGACGGCGACTTTTTTGTCCAATTCGGCGAATGAAAAGAGCGGTGAGGCTAAAACGCCCATGGCCGGCGCAATGATTAACTGAATGGCGGTCACGCCGATTGCCGGAATCATGGCGATTTTCAAATATTTGCCGGAGAGCGAAACGCCGAGTGAAATCATAATCAGAGGAACAACGACTCCTGCGAGCAAATCCAAAACGGTCGGAATGAAGGTCGGCAACATATCCATATTCACGCCAAGCAGAATTAAGACCAATGAAGCCGCCCATGCAATTGAAGGCGGAAATTTCAGAATTTGTTTGAAAACATTTACTTTTTGACCGCTGACTTTCGCGCCCAAATAAGAGGCGAGCGCGACAACAACAACCAAAGTGGCGACATCACAAAATATGGCGCGCGTAAATCCTTCCGTTCCGTAAAAGCCGGTGATAATCGGAAATCCCATGAAAGCAGTGTTGCCGCAGGCGCAGACAAGAATGAATGCCGCAAGCGATTTCGGCTGAAGTTTGAGCAGTTTTTTGCCGACCAAATACGCCAGCGCGGCGCAAAGCAATGAAATTACCAATATGAAAATTGTCAATTTGAAAAATGAAGCCAATTCGTTTGCTTTCACGTTTGTCAGCATCGAATTAAAAACGAGTGCCGGCATGCCGACATAAATGACAATGTTATTCAGCGTCACTTTGTCTTTTTCCGCCAAAAAACCGAGATATTTTAAAACCCAACCGAGAAGAATTAAAAAGATAATTACAAAAATAATTTCCATACAATCATCGCTTTTTCATATCAGCCGTCTAATTCAAAAAGAATTAAAGAAAGCCCAATTTATAATTCAAAGTTATAATAAGTTATAATAATTCATAATCCAAAGTTATAATTCATTATACGCTTCTAATTTACAAACTGCCTTTCTTAAACCTTTTTGTTCCTTATCATTCGTTTTAAATTGTTTTTAAATTGTTTTAATTTTAAATTGTTTTAAATTTGAACGGACGGTTTGACAGGGGCTTCATCCACGTGATTGTAAGTTGTTGTTCGAAGCTGCGGCTTTCTGTCGAGCTGCTCAATGCATTCTTCGATTTTCTGCTGCGTCATGTTGGTACCGTATTTAGATCCGGCCGCCTTTGAAATGGTGTCTTCCATCAGCGTGCCGCCAAAGTCGTTTGCACCCGATCTGAGACCGACTTGGCAGAATTTCGCGCCGAGCTTCACCCAAGAAACTTGAATGTTGGGGAGGAGCTCTTTAAAGAGCAGACGCGGAACCGCATACATTCTCAAATCATCCAATCCCGACGCGCCGGATTTGACGATTCCTTTTCTGTAGAGCGGTGTGTTTTCATGCAAATACGTCAGCGGAATAAATTCCGTAAAACCGCCTGTTTCTTCCTGAATGCGTTTTAAGCGGAAAAGATGGTCAACACGGTCTTCATTGTTCTCAATATGGCCGTACATGATGGTTGATGTCGTTTTGATGCCCGCTTTGTGAATGGTTTTAATCGTTTTTTCCCATTCGTCAACGGATAATTTTCCGGGACACAAATTCTTGCGAACATCATCCACTAAAATTTCAGCCGCCGTTCCCGGAATTGTGTCGAGTCCCGCTTCTTTGAGAAGCTGCACGGCATCTTTTAAATCCAGGCCGGCATTCTCGGCCGCGGCATAAATTTCCATCGGCGAAAATCCGTGAATTGAAATTCCGCCGTGAGGGTCGGTTTCTTCGTGAATGCTTTTGACCATTTCGACTTGTAAATAAGTGTCAATTTCCTTGCGGATGCCGCCTTGAACGCAAACTTCCATTGCGCCGGCTTGCCTGGCAGCGAGCGCTTTTTTGCCGACCTGCTCGGGTGTCATAAAATAAGCGTTTTCATCATTCGGCTTCGCTTTAAATGCGCAAAAACCGCAGTTGAGCATGCAGACATTTGTAAAATTAAGGTTGGCGTTGATGATGTACGTCACAACATCGCCGCAGATTTCTTTGCGCAGCTCATCAGCTGCTTTGAGCGTGTCAAAGAACAAATCATCATTCTCGAACAATTCCAAACATTCAGCTTTGGATATGTCTCTGTTTTTCAGTTCAAATACATCCATTAATGACACCAAATTCGCTCTTTTGTTTTCAGCTATTTAAACCTAATCAACGGCGGTGAAAATTTTATGCAGGTTTTTCGGGTTTTTGACATCAATCTATGTAAAAATGTAGAATTCCTCTCAAAGAATGACAAATCTTCTTCTCAAAGGATGATAAATTTCAAAAAATCTAAGAAGATTTATAAATACGGTTTTTGATTTTATTATATTCATTTATTATCCGGTTATATTGTTGAACGAACTCCGTGATATATTCCGGCCAATTCCACTTAAATTAAATCCGGTTGCTGCTTTGCACCGCCCGGAACTAAAGTCCGTTCGCTGCTTTGCACCGCCCGGAACCCCAAAATATTGTTGATAATCATGGATCGAAACGTGATTTTAGATCCGATTCACGGATATATTGAATTTGACCGGCTGAAAAGTTCACTTTTTGACACGCCTCAAATGCAGCGTCTCAGACGCATCAAGCAGCTCGGCTTTTCAAATCTTGTTTATCCGGGCGCCAACCATACGCGTTTTGAACACAGCATGGGTGCCATGCATCTCGCTTCTCTTTTCTTAAAAATTCAGCGCGAAAATGAGGCTTCCATTTCAGCCGTTTCCGATTACGATGGTTTGGATGAAATCGTTGTGGCCGCGCTTCTTCATGACATCGGCCACGGTCCGTTTTCGCACGCCACTGAAAAGCTGATTGAATTATACACACGCAAAAGCCACGATGATGTTCGTCACATCTTATCGGACACAGAAGTCGGTGATGTGCTCAATGATTTCGGTTTTAAACCTTCCAGAATCGCGCAGCATATCAAAGGCGAAACACCTGTCAGTCAAATTCTCAGCAGTGAAATCGATGTCGACAAGATGGATTATTTAGCCCGCGACATGCATTATACAGGTGTCGCTTCCGGTAGCATTGATTACATGCGTTTGCTGAATCATTTGGAATATTTTGAAAGCAAACTCGTTTTGAATGCCGGTGCCATTCGTGCAGCAGAAGGGCTTCTCGTCTCACGATATTGGATGAACGTTTCCGTTTATTATCACCACGTTTCAAGAATTTCGGAAACCATGTGTTCTCGCGCTTGCGCTTATCTTCTTGAAAACAATATCGTTCGCCCCCAGGAATTTGCGCGAATGGATGATACAAGCTTGATGGCTGTTCTGAGAACAGACGAAGGCTTCGCCGGTGAAATCGCAAACCGTTTAGACAACCGCAATTTGTACAAGCGCGCGCTTTATACAGGCTTAAGTTCGGTGGATGCCGGCGTTTTCAAATACCGCGACTCTGTCAGCCGAATCGAAACAGAAATTGCCGAGGCCGCTCACGTTGACCCTGAATATGTTATTATCGACATTCCGTCAAAACCGGCAATGGCCGAAATGAAAGCATCGGTCTTTGATGACGGCATGAAAAAACTGACAGATGCTTCCGTCTTTGTTAAAGACCTTGAACATGCTCAAATCAACAACTGGAAAATGGGTGTTTTCACGCCGAAAGAATATTTAGAATCTGTTTCAAAAGCGGCAAATAACTTTTTTAATGTTGATTCAAAACCGAAGATCAAACAGTTTACGTTGACTGATCTTCTGGAAAATGAGGACTGATTTTTAAATCAGACGGGGTGTCGAAGACACCCCTCAAAACGCAAATCTGATTCAGTTGCACTTTGAAAAATTGCGAGCGCAGTGAGCAATTTTTGCGGACATGAAAGCATCGGTCTTTGATGACGGTATGAAAAAATTGACAGATGCTTCCGTCTTTGTTAAAGACCTTGAACATGCTCAAATCAACAACTGGAAAATGGGTGTTTTCACGCCGAAAGAATATTTAGAATCTGTTTCAAAAGCGGCAAATAACTTTTTTAATGTTGATTCAAAACCGAAGATTAAACAGTTTACATTAACTGATCTTTTAGAAAATGAGGACTGATCTCCTTATTTTTTCAATTTAATTAATCCCGAAACAACCGCCCGCTAATTTTCGTTTTCGAATGAAATGAGAAAACGGAAATTTGCGGATTCGTACCCATTCTATACAGCAATAAATGAGACTTTTTTGATTTTTTTGTTTTTGTGTGTTTATGTTGCTGCGTTTTTGTGTTGCTGCGTTTTTGTGTTGCTGCGTTTTTGTGTTGCTGCGTGCATCTGCTCTTTTTTATGGCAGCCGTTCGCTTGCGCGAACGTGGCACTGCTACCTTACTGTTTGCGTTGCCGCTGCTACCTTGTCGTTTGCGTTGCCGCTGTTACCTTGTCGTTTGCGTTGCCGGTGCTACCTTGCCGTTTACGTTGCCGGTGCTACCTTGCCGTTTACGTTGCCGCTGCTACCTTACCGTTTACGTTGCTGCTACCTTGCCTGTTGCATCGGCATCGCTGCCGTCGCGCGAGCCGCTCCGCTTTTCGATAAAATATGAAAATACACCCCGTTTTTTACAAAAAAGAAAAACGAAAAAAGAAATGCCGGAGAATTACAATTCTCCGCTTGCCAAATCCTTTGCAATCGCTTCCAATTGCTCGGGCTTCATGACTTCATTATCTTCATTGAGCAAATTGCCGTCTTTGAAGAATTTAAAGCCGGGAGCGGCGACAATGCCGTATCTTTTTGTAATGTCCAAATAATCCATCGCGTTGATGCGGACAAATGAAACTTTGTCACCGTATTTTTGGTCCAAATCGGCAAAAACCGGCTTCATTTTTTCGCAGTGCGGACAGGTTTCCATATAAAACATGGTCATGACAGGTTTTTCTTTGTTTGAGATTAAGTCATCCCAAGTTGCTGCGGTTGCTTCTGTAATCGTCACAGATTATTCCTCCTGATAATAACATTTTTTCACAACGATATATAGCTTTGTAAGTGAAATAAAAATAAGTGAAATAAAAATCAGCGAAGATATGACGTGTCATACTGAACAGAGATTTATCATTCAATTATCATCAAATTTCATTTCTGCAATCATGTTTATATAAGAAGTGCGGATTTACACATACAATCATTACATACCCGCACGGATCGAGATTTACCGGGGCGGAAGAAGTAATTTAGCAAGAAATTGCACATTCGAAAAAATAAGTCGAATCAAAAACGACTCAATCAAAAACGAACCGAAAAACGAACTAAAAATTAAAAACGATCGAATGAAATAAAAACGGAAAACTGCATCCTCATGCAATCAAACCATTTTAAAAAAGTCTGTTTAATTTGAGCGATCAAACCAAGATAAGATATAGAAACCCACTTGGGAAGCGGTAAATATAAGCCGCCGATACAAAAGGAGAAAAAGCTCAATATGTTTTAACCAAACCGTCGCCGCCAAACATTTCGGCACGGACAGTGACAGCGTAAGCAATATTGTCCGCAAAGGCATTTTTCCAACACGGGACAAAGAATCCGGCGAAGCGTACGGTAAGAAAGGATCAATTTTACGGTTTTATTTCAATTATAATGAGGAGAAAAGGCTATGAATTTTTTGAAAACAATTAAAGAACGCGCAAAAGCCGCAGGCAAGACGATTGTACTTCCCGAAGCCGGCGACATACGCACATTAAAGGCGGCAGACATTATTTTACGCGAAGACATCGCAAAAATCATTTTAATCGGCAATCCGGAAGAAATTCTTGCCAAGGCAGAAGGATTAGACATTTCCAAAGCGACTTTTATTGACCCGGCGAACTATTCTGAAATGGGTACGCTTTCCGCCAAACTGGCCGACCTGCGCAAAGAAAAAGGCATGACACTCGAAGATGCCTCTGATTTGCTTCAAAAAGACTCTTTGTATTTAGGATGCATGCTGGTCAGAGAAGGCATTGCAGACGGCATGGTTGCAGGCGCCGTCAACTCCACCGCAAATGTGATGCGTGCAAGCTTACAGATTCTTAAAACAGCCCCTGGCGTCAAATTAGTTTCCAGTTTCTTTATCATGGTCGTTCCGGACTGTGCCTACGGCGAAGACGGCGTATTTCTCTTTTCCGACAGCGGATTGGTTCAAAACCCGAATGCCGAGGAATTGGCAGCCATTGCCCAAAGCGCAGCAGGCTCCTTCCGCAAACTGGTCGAAGCAGAACCCAAAGTCGCCATGCTTTCCCACTCAACAAAAGGCAGCGCAAGCCACCCCGATGTGGACAAAGTCATTGAAGCGGTGCGTTTGGCAAAGGAAGCCGCCCCTGATCTTTTATTGGACGGCGAGTTTCAGTTGGACGCTGCAATTGTTCCGGAAATCGGCAAGCAGAAAGCACCTGACAGTCCTATTGCCGGCAAAGCCAATGTGTTGGTGTTCCCGGATTTGGATTCAGGCAACATCGGTTACAAATTGGTGGAAAGATTGGCAAAAGCCGAAGCGTACGGGCCGATTACACAAGGAATCGCAAAACCTGTCAACGACCTTTCCCGCGGCTGCACCGCTGAAGATATTGTCGGCGTGACAGCGATTACAGCCGTACAAGCCATTAAAGACTAAATGCGCAAAGCGCAGCCCCTTATGCAAATTATCAATAAAAACGTCAACGTAGGAGGAATACGATTATGAACATATTGGTTTTAAACTGCGGCAGCTCGTCGCTGAAATATCAATTATTAAACATGGATACAGAAACATTATTGGTTAAAGGCTTGTGCGAACGCATCGGCATTGACGGCTTTTTAAAACATGAGCGCGGCGACCAAGTGTATGAAGCAAATCTGCCCATGCCCGACCATGAAGCGGCTGTTAAAATCGTTTTGGACGCGCTTTTGGATGCCGAACACGGTGTGTTAAAATCCATGGATGAAATCCACGCTGTCGGACACCGTGTCGTTCACGGCGGCGAACAGTTCAGTGATTCTATTTTGATTGATGAAGAAGTCGAACACGTCATTCACAAATGCGGTGACTTGGCGCCTTTACACAATCCGTCAAATCTTGTCGGCATCCGCGCCTGCAAGCATATTATGCCGAACGTTCCGCAAGTGGCTGTTTTTGACACGGCGTTCCATTCAAGCATGCCGAAAAAAGCGTATCTCTACGCCATTCCTTACGAATATTATGAAAAACATAAAATCAGAAAGTACGGTTTCCACGGCACCAGCCACAAATACGTGTCTATGAGGGCCGCAGAACTCTTGAATAAACCCTATGACGAATTAAAAATCATCACCTGCCACCTCGGAAACGGTGCCAGCATTTGCGCTGTCGATTGCGGCCGCTCGGTTGACACGTCTATGGGAATGACACCGCTCGAAGGCTTAATCATGGGAACGCGCAGCGGCGACATCGACCCCGCCGTCATTCCGTTCATTATGCAAAAAGGACATTTGACCGTTCAGGAAACAATTGATCTTTTGAACAAAAAATCCGGGGTGTTGGGTGTCTCAGGCGTTTCCAGCGACTTCAGAGATATTGGCGCAGCAGCGGCAGAAGGCAATGAGCAGGCCCAGGCAGCACTGGACTCTTACTGGTACCGTGTCGCTCGCTACATTGGCAGCTACACAGCGTCAATGAACGGCGTTGATGCCATCGTGTTCACAGCGGGCGTTGGCGAAAACCACATTCAGACGCGAGAAGAAGTCTGTAAATATTTGACCTATCTCGGCGTTGATGTTGATACGGCGAAAAATGATGTGCGCGGCAAGGAAGTTGACTTTTCAAAAGACGGCGCAAAAGTGCGCACATTGGTGATTCCCACCAACGAAGAATTAGTCATTGCCAGAGACACAAAACGTATCGTGTCGAATTAAATTTTAAAAAATTAACAAATCATTCAAAAATAAAAAAAATCAATGAAAAACGGAAGAAAATCGTGAAGAAGTCAAATTTCTTCCGATTTTTTTATTTTCATTTTATTTTGTTCCGTTTTGACCTTTCATAATCATCTGATATGTCGGCAGATTAAACGGATTTGAATTGGAATAGCCGGTAATTGTTTTGACAATATCCGACATTTTCTTGTAAGCAATCGGGCTTGCATTCTCTGTCACGTGTTTTCTTAAATCTTCAACGTCGTAATCGTTGCTGTTTCCGTCGACTTTGAATTGGAAAACGGAAATACATTTCAAATTCAAAGAGCCGTCATCGGAATTGATTTCAATCATATATTCAAGAATACAAGGCTTGCTTAAGTCGCCGATGGGAACTTTGACGTTCGTTCCGGTTTTAATCTGCATATTGACAGCGCCGGCAACCGGATTATATTCATATTCCAAACGGCGGAGAGAATGATTGAGTAATCTGCATTTTTTAAACATTTGAATCCCTTGTTTCTTAACGAATCAATAAAATGACTAACTGACTAATTGATAAACTGACTGATGAAATGACTGATGGAATGACTGATAAAATGACTGATAAAGATTTGATAAAAAAAATCAATAAAAGAAATACAGCTGATTTTTATTAATGTCTTTTGTATCGGATAATATTTCATATAAAACGGCAGCGTGGTGACTGATTTTGATATTGTAAACTCGGCGGTAATTTATTTATAGTTTACATTCTTTTTTGTTTCACTTTAATGAACCGATTCTGTTTTTGCCGCTTTAAAATCAAAGAGGCAACCGAACAGATGTGAATGAAAAAAACGAATTATTGCTTATCATTTTTACATGGGAGGGCTAAAATTATGGCCGTTAAAATTACAGAAACCGCTCTTCGTGACGCACACCAGTCTTTAATCGCGACACGCATGAGAACCCGCGATATTTTAGATATCGTGGAACAGTTAGATGATGTCGGATACTGGTCGCTTGAGATGTGGGGCGGCGCAACGTTTGACACAAGCATCCGCTATCTCAATGAAGATCCGTGGCAGAGACTTCGCGACATCAAATCGCGCATGAAGAAAACGCCTGCGCAGATGCTCCTTCGCGGACAGAACTTAGTCGGCTATCGCCATTATTCCGACGACGTCGTTGAAAAATTCGTGACAAAAGCGCACGAAAACGGCATTGATATTTTCAGAATTTTTGACGCGCTCAACGATTTCAGAAACATTGAAACATCTGTCAGAACCGCTAAAAAGGTTGGCGCGCACGTTCAGGGAACGGTCAGCTACACCATCAGCCCCGTTCACACGCCCGAGACATTTATTAAAATGGCAAAACAGCTCGAAGAAATGGATTGCGATTCGATTTGTATCAAAGACATGGCAGGTCTTTTGTCACCGGCAGCAGCGTCCGAGATTGTTTCCGGCATGAAGAAAGAAGTGTCGATTCCGATTTGCGTTCACTCCCATTGTACTTCCGGCATGGCGCCTGTGATGTATTACGCGGCAGTTGAAGCCGGCGCGGACATCATTGACACCGCTATTTCCCCGTTCGGCTGGGGCAGTTCACAGCCGCCGACAGAAGCGATGGTTGCGTCCCTCATGGGAACAAAATACGACACCGGCATTTCACTTGAGAAATTCAATGAAATTACGCCGTTTTTCAGAAACTTAAAGGACAAATACAACTCCATCTGCGACCCGATTTCAGAAACGATTGACGCCAATGTCATTCTTTACCAGATTCCGGGCGGCATGCTTTCCAATTTGGTTTCTCAGCTCAAAGAGCAGAATGCGCTTGACAAATACATGGATGTTCTGGCCGAAATGCCGCGCGTCCGTGAAGAACTCGGCTATCCGCCGCTTGTCACGCCGACCAGCCAGATTGTCGGAACCCAAGCCGTTTTAAATGTCATCATGGGCGAGCGCTACAAAGTGATTCCGAAAGAAGTCAAGGACTATGCGCGCGGTTATTACGGCAAAACGCCGGTTCCGATGTCTCCTGAAATGATTTCACTCATCATCGGCGACGAACAGCCGATTACTGTCAGACCGGGCGACCAGATTCCGCCGGAATATGAAAAGATGAAGAAAGAAGCCGAAGAAATGGGCATCGCCAAGTCTGAAGAAGATGTTTTGACTTACATTTTATATCCTGCAATCGCGCCGAAATTCCTCAAAGGCGAAGCCGAAGAAGAAGAACTCGTTTGCGGATGCAGTATCCCGAGCTCAGGCAGTGTCAACACAGCAGGCATTCCGACAGAATACCGCGTGGAAGTGGACGGCAGCGTGTTTGATGTCAAAGTCGAGCCGACCGGATACAGCATTGTTGCAGCCGACGGCGGAAATGCCGGAAGCAAAGCAGCACCTGCGGCGGATGAAAAGAAATCCAAAGCGGATTTGCCGGGAGCGGTTGTCAGTTCCATGCAGGGAATGATTCTTTCGATCAAAACCAAAGTCGGTGAACAGGTAAATGAAGGCGATACCATTTGCGTCATTGAAGCGATGAAAATGGAAAACGCTGTCAGTGCGCCCAAGTCCGGCGTTGTGAAAGAAATCATTGTTGCCGAAGGTGACACGGTTACCGGCGGCGACGCGCTGATGATTATCGAATAAGCGGAGGAACAGGAATGTTTCAAAAAATCCTTGTCGCAAACCGCGGTGAAATTGCGATTCGTGTCATGCGCGCCTGCCGTGAAATGGATATCAAGACAGTGGCTGTTTATTCCGATGCGGATAACAAAGCACTTTTCGCGATGTACGCGGATGAAGCGGCTTACGTCGGCAAAGCGCCGGCCAGCCAAAGTTATCTGAACATGGAAAAAATTCTCGAAGTCGCGAAACAAACCGGCTGCGATGCGGTTCACCCCGGCTACGGTTTCTTATCCGAAAACGCGAAATTCGCAAGACGCTGCGAAGAAGAAGGCATTACCTTTATCGGTCCGTCCGCTGAGGTTATTGAAAAGCTCGGCAGCAAAATCGAGTCGCGCAAAATCGCAAAGGCGGCAAACATTCCGACCGTTCCGGGAACGGAAGATGCTGTCGAAGATGCCGATGAAGCCATTGCGGTTGCCAAAGAAATCGGCTATCCTGTTTTAATTAAAGCATCTGCCGGCGGCGGCGGTATCGGGATGCGCGTTGTTAACAGCGAAGAAGAATTCAAAGACGCACTTGAATCCACCATGAGAATGGCCGGATCCGCTTTCGGGGACCCTTCCGTTTTTATTGAAAAATACATTTTAGAGCCGCGTCACATTGAAATTCAAATTATGGCCGATAAGTTCGGCAACGTGATTTATTTGGGCGACCGTGAATGTTCCATTCAGCGCCGTCACCAAAAATTAATTGAAGAAGCACCGTCGCCGATTATGACGGACGAACTTCGCAAAGAGATGGGGGAAGCCGCCATCCGCGCTGCAAAAGCAGTCGGCTATTCCAATGCCGGAACGGTGGAATTCATTTATTCCAACGGCAAATACTATTTCCTCGAAGTGAACACGCGTCTTCAAGTTGAGCACGGCATCACGGAATTGATTACGGGCGTTGACTTGGTCAAAGCGCAGATTCGCGTTGCGGCAGGCAAAGAACTCGGCATAAAGCAGGAAGATGTTTCCATTCGCGGCCACGCGATTGAATGCCGTATCAATGCGGAAGATCCGCTCAACGATTTCGCGCCGTCTCCCGGTAAAATCAGAAGATACAGATCTTCCGGCGGCCCGGGCATTCGTGTCGACAGCGGTGTTCATACAGGCTATACGATTTCGCCTTATTATGATTCTATGATTTCCAAGCTGTGCGCTTACGGTGCCGACCGCGATGAAGCGATTGCCCGTATGAAGCGCGCGCTTTACGAATATGTGGTCATCGGCGTGACAACGAACATCCCGTTCCACAAAGCGGTCATGGAAAACGAAGAATTCCGCAAAGGAAATCTTTCAACCCGATTCATTGACGACAACAACATTGTTGATGCGATTAATGATGTTTTGAAGAGAGATTCCGCAAAAGGTGCAACGCTTGCTTCGGCTTTAGACAATGAAGAAGTTGTCGTTGCCGCAATTACGGCAGCGGTCGGCAGCTATATTGCCAACATTGCGGAAATCGAGAACAAGAAGACGGGATCGAAAAAGAAATAACCGGATGTAAACATGCATCTGATTTATTTGGTTAACAAATCCAAATTTATATAAACTTGGAAATAGAGAATAAGATGCTAAGGCAAGGAGCCGGGGGAAACTCGGGATGAAAAGCAAAAGATCAGAAATTATCAATGCATTTAAAGCCGCAAACGGCAAAGCCATTTCAGGGGAAGAGCTGGGCAAAGAGCTCGGCATTTCAAGAACGATGGTGTGCAAATATATTAAAGGCTTAAAGGACGACGGCTATGAAATTTCATCAGCCCCGAAAAAGGGTTATGTTTTAAAATCCGTCCCCAAGCTGCTTTATCCCGAAGAAATTTTGTCGGGCTTAAAGACAACGCTTTTCGGCAAAAACATTCACTATTATGATGAAGCCGGCTCGTCCAATGATATCGCGAAAAAACTTGCGCCGACGGCGGAAGAAGGAACGATTGTCGTGGTCGAACAGCAAACCGGTGGCCGCGGCCGTCTCGGCAGGCAATGGGCATCTCCGAAAGGCGGCATTTGGTTTTCAACCATTTTGAAGCCGCGCATCGCGCTCAGTGCCGCGTCACGCCTCACGCTGACATTCGGTCTCAGTGTCACCAAGGCACTTCGCGAATTCGGTTTTGACGCAAAAATCAAGTGGCCGAATGACGTTTTGGTCAACGGCAAGAAAGTCTGCGGCATTTTAACGGAAGTCGACGCTGAAATTGACACCGTTGAATTCGTGGTTATCGGCATCGGCATCAACGCCAACATGAGCTTGAAAGACATTCCGGAAGAGCTTCGCGAAAATTCAACCACGCTTCGCGACGAAGGCGGAAAAAGTATTGACCGCGTTGAGTTCCTTCAAAAACTTCTCTTTGAAATGGAACAGGAATACATTCGCTTCAGCACCCGTCCGTTCAGCGAAATCATGGAAGAAATCATTACGCTTTCCGATACGATCGGCCGTGAAGTCACGGTAAATATGCCCAACAGAATCGCAGAAGGAACCGTTGTCGGCATTTCAAAGACAGGCGCGCTTCTCTTGAAGAGAACAGACGGTGAAATTGAAGAAATTATTGCCGGCCGCTGTATATATACAAAGAAATAATATGTTTTATTGTGAAAAACGGGGATGAAACAATTCGACTCAAGCCGATTGTATTTCGAGAAACACAAACCGTCCGAAGACGGGTTTTTATTTTATTTTCCGTCTTTTTACTTTTGTGTGCTGCTGTTCCCGCAAATGCTGAAAAAGAACAGAATATTTTGATTTCGGATGATTATCAAATCATGCGTGACGGAGATGTTCTGAAATTCGAGCAAGGGTATGAGATTACGCTGAAAGGGTTCGGATCCGACACCGTTTTGGTTGAATTCCGCAACAATTACAACAAAGAACTTTCGATGGGAAGTGTTGCGTTAAAAGAAGGCGAAACAGTCCAATGTTATCGAATTTTAGACAACAATAATAAAACGGAAATTTTGATGATGACGTTGGATAAGCTTTATTTGAATAATTCTCAAGTGATTGTCGGCTTTTCCCACATTTATCAGTTCGAAGACGGATATACGCGGTACACGGAAGAAACGGTTTGGACATTTGACACAGCCGTTTTGGATGACCCGTCAGTTCCTCAAAAGCCGGGCAATACGGATAAGGATAACAATATCGGACCGGATTATGTCAACGAACCGCTTTATATTATAGTAGCCATCGGTCTTGCCGCAGCCGCTTTAATAATTCTCAGCGTTTTTTTCAAGAGAAAAACAAAAAAGAAAAGCGTTAAACGAACCCGATAAATTAAAATGAGAAATTAATCAAAACGAAAAACTAACAAAAAATAAACAAAACAAAAAATAAACAAAACAAAAAATAAACAAAAATGAAAAAACAAATAAACAAAAAAAATGAAAAGCCGTTAAATCAGGCTTTCATAATATCCTTTTCTTTTTTCTTTGTCGTCGTCTTTTTTGACGGAAACAATCAATTTTTTCTTGGTTACGGGCTCTAACCGTTTCCATTCGACAACCGCATCTTCTTCTAAAATGAAATCTTCAGCGCGCTTGTCAATGAGTTTGCCGTTGACTTCATAGAGGTAGAATCCTTCTTCGCCGTCGGCCGCGACAATAAAATCTTTGCCGTCAATGTTTTTAACTTCGACCACGGAAACGGTTTTGAACGCCTCCATTAAAGTTGTTCCTTTGTCGACTTCCAATCGTTTAACAGGCGCGAACGGATCAAAAGCACCGGTAAAGTTCTTTTTCTTCAAAGAAAAAACATGGGTTTTGCCGTAAATTTTCCGCTCAATCAAGTCAGCGTCTTCCAAGACTTTAATGTGTTTGGAAGCCACGGGAACCGAAATTCCTAAATTGCGGGCGATGGCCGAAATATGCATATCTTCCTCAGCCAAAATCTGAAGAATTTTTTGGCGCATTTGACTGGAAACAGCTGCAAACATTTGCGTGCTTTCCGTCTGTGATTCTTCTTTAGGCGCACGGCCGCTTTTTTTAGATTTTTGAGCAGTTCCTTTTGAAGAAACGGAGTTTGTTGCCATAAGTCGAATTCCTCGTTGAAAGAGATAAGTTTTATTAGAATATGAATAAATTAAGTCTGTAATTTATGTATTTAATCTTATTAACTAAGATATATAAACTTAACATTTCAAATTTTAAAATGTTTCAGGAGATTTTATGACTCAGAATACATGTTTTTTGAAAAGGACTGCGATTGCAGCCATATTTGCAGCATTGTTTTTATTGATGTTGAGTTCACCGGCGCTCGCTTATACAATGGAAAACGCCGATGTAAACATAACAATCGATGAAAACGGAGTTGTCTATGTTCATGAAATAATCACATTCAGAACAGAGCAATGGGAAGAGTTTACAGAAGCATATCGTTACGTTCAAACAAACTCCGACATTACCATTCAAAATGCAACCGGATATTTGGAAGGATATGAAACCGGACAATTCTATGTACAAAAAGTTCAGGGCGGATACGAACTTATTTGTAAATTACCGCAACCGATTCCGAGAGAAATCGTGATGGTTATTTCTTATGAATATTATGGCGGTATCAATGTTTATAACGATATTACTGAGTTTAATTACAATATTTGGGGCGATAATTGGGGCGAGCCGATTCAAAATTTAAACGCGAATATTACGTTTTTGAATGTTCCGAATCAAACAATTGACGGGGAACATACCGTTCTTTATTGGTCTCACCCGTTTGCGTATACAACAGAATTCAGTGACCATGTCGTGAATTCGACTGCTGACGCAAAGACAATTTTATTTTCATTTAATGCAAAAGATATTCCGTCTTACACGCGCTGTGATGTCAGAATCGCAAGTCCGCGGTTAGAGTCTCCGGACAGTTCTTATGTAAACATTATCAGCAAAGATGGCTTACAAGAGATAATGGATCAAGAGGCGCAATACGAAAGAAAAGCTTTGTATTCGTATTTGTTTTTGGGGCTTCAAATATTAATTATCCTAATTTGTATTGCAGCACCGCTATACATTTACAACAAATACGGAAAGGAACACAAAGTCGACTATACGGCACTTTACGAAAGAGAAATTCCGACTGACACGAAACCGGCAATCGTTAATGCGATTATTGCCGGTCATGGTAAACCGAATATGGATGGATTTGTTTCAACCATTATGAGTTTGGTTGACAAAGATTATCTGTCAATCCGAGAGGTTGATAAAACAAATTGGAGAAATAAATCATCCAAGGAAGTGATTTTAAAATTCGAGTCTCCCGAAGATAACAATTTAGAAGACTTTGAAAGAGATGTTTACAGATTCTTGAAAAGATATGAGACAAACGATGAAATTGAATGGACGGCGTTTCAAAAGAAATTGGGATCAAATGATTCATTCTATAATTTCTTGAACAGCTGGGATTCGAAAATAGAATCAAGAGCTCAATTCTCAAAGTATTTCGATGAAACCGGAAACAAGAAAATTACCGGTATAGGATTGGCAGCAATTATCAGCTCGGTTCTGTTATTCTTCATTTCAGAAGCCGTTGCTCCATCCTCCGAGTTTCCCTCAACGTCCTATATATCCGGATTTGTTGCAATTTGTTTCATTTTGGGCGTTTTCTTGATTGTTTATCCGATTATTTGGAAGAGATCTATGGGTCAATGGACACCGGAAGGACGTGTTTTCTATTTAAAATGGAAGAATTTTGAAAAATATTTGACAGATTATTCGCTGATTGAAAAATATCCGCCGGCATCTGTGATTATTTGGGACCATTACATTGTGTATGCAATGGCTCTTGGTGTTGCCGAAGAAGCTCTTAAAAATATGAATTTGGCTGTTCCGACAGCACAAATGTCATCCAGCCGATTTGGAGTTATTTACTATTATCCGCTTTTCTATTCGGGAATGGGACGCGCTTACGCATCCTCTACGCCAAACAGCAATGGCGGTGGCGGCGGCAGCTTTGGCGGCGGCGGCATCGGCGGCGGGTTCGGTGGCGGCGGCGGTGGTCTCCGCTGACCTCCTCCCCTATTTCATGAAAAGACGATGAATATAAGAATCAGAACCGCTAAAATAAACAAAAGGTGGTTTGTAACCAAACGAAAACAAATAAAGGAGAAATAAAAATGGCAACCGGTACAATTATTGCAATTGTTTTAATCGTTTTGCTTTTGATTATTCTCGTTGCGATTGCAGCGATGTATAACGGATTAGTGAAAAGCAGAAATTTTGTTGAAAACGCTTGGAGTCAGATTGATGTTCAGCTGAAAAGAAGATATGATTTGATTCCGAATTTGGTTGAGACGGTCAAAGGTTACGCAAGCCACGAAAAAGAAACGCTTGAAAAGGTAATCGCTGCCCGCTCGGCAATGAACAGCGCGAATACGCCTCACGAAAAAGCAGAAGCGTCCAACATACTTTCATCTACTTTGAAAAGCTTGTTCGCCGTTGCCGAAGCTTATCCGGATTTGAAGGCCAATACCAACTTCCAGGATCTTCAAAAACAATTGAGAGACACGGAAGATAAAATCGCTTACGCGCGTCAGTTCTACAACGACACCGTGACGAAATACAACAATTCGATTCAAACAATTCCGAGAAACATTATTGCAAAACTCTTCGGCTTTGAAAAGAAAGAGTTGTTCGATGCCGGACCTGAAGAAGTTCGGGAAGCACCGAAAGTTCAGTTTTAAACAAAAATCGTTCGCTTCGCTCACGATTTTTCAAGGCGGGGGGAGGGAGGTGTTTGCAGAAAATGCCTCGCTTCGCTCGTCATTTTTTTGGCTTCGCCGTCGATTTCATCCGGTGTTTATTTAAAATCGCTGCGCGATTTTTATGCGGCTTGCGCCGCTTCGAAACAGTGCACAGAACAATACTCTGTTAAGCGGCGGTCGCCGTTGTGCGCGAACCGTTCGACTTTTCGAAAAATAAATCAAAATTCGTATTCGGTTTTTGTAAAAAAATGAGATTCTCAACTCTTTTTGTATTTGAAAAACCTGCTCCTTATTTTTAAACAATCGGTTGATTTAAATTGTTTGTTTCGTTAGTTCTTTCATTAAATTTCAACTTATTTTACTCAATTTTATTCAATTTCAGAGGATTTTAAATGCATATTACGGAAGGACAAAGCAAATTGGTTAAACCGATTGTGCCGGCTGAAATTTCAGCGGAAATGGATTTGGACGCGTTCGTGGCTGCGCTCTCCAGCTGCGGATTCGGTGCCAGAAGAATCGGAAAGGCGGCAGACATTTACACGGAAATGCTTTCGGATGAAAAAGCAGTCAAGTTTTTCGGCCTCGCGGGCGCCATGGTTCCTGCAGGCATGCGTAAAATCATTGCGGATTTGATTCGTGACGGTCATATCAATGTGCTTGTGACAACCGGCGCGAATATGGTTCATGATGCGCTTGAAGGGCTTTATATGCCGCATTATGTCGGCGACGATATGGCCAACGATGTCGAGCTCAGAAAAGAAGGTATTGACCGCATCTACGATGTTTATTTGCCTGATAATCATTTTGAAGATTTTGAAGAATTTATGCAGGAAATCATTGCGGAACTGCCGACGGAAAAACCGGTTTCTATTGTCGAATTTATGCGTCACATGGGAAAGAACATTGACAATCCGGATTCCATTTTGCGCGCGGCGTATGATATGAATGTGCCGGTTTACTGCCCGGCGTTTCCGGACTCCGTCATCGGTCTTCAGTCTTGGCTTTACAAAGAAACGAATCCGCTTGTCATTGACGCGCTCGGCGACATGCATGATTTAATGGACATCTGCTGGGAGGCTGAGCGGGCCGGCGCGGTTTTTGTCGGCGGCGGCGTTCCGAAAAATTTCATTTTCCAAACCATGCTTGTGACACCGCGTGAATTTGATTACGCGATTCAGCTGACGATGGACACACCGCAGACCGGCGGTTTGTCCGGCGCGACGCTTGATGAAGCGGTTTCGTGGGGCAAAACCAATGCCGAATCCAAGATGGTGACTGTTTATTCCGACGCGACAATTACGCTTCCGCTGATGGTCGGCGCGGCCAGATCCCGATTGAAAAAGAGGGAAAAAGCGGGCGGCAAACCGGAAAAAAGATGTGAAGCCGATAAAGACGGGTTGACATATCCGACGGACTGAGGAGAAACGATTGAAGAAGGTCGATTAAGGGAGACTGATTGAGGGAATACAATGGCAGATAAAAACAAATTACAGAGAAAAACCGGCATTATTTTGGCATTGGATGTCACGGATGAAGCAAGCGCGCTTGAAATTACGGCAGCTGTTGCTGACTTGGTGGATGCCGTTAAAATCGGATATCCGCTTGTTCTCGGAACCGGACTTTCGATTGTTTCAAAATTATCAAAATACGCGCCGGTCATCGCCGACTTTAAAGTCGCCGACATTCCGAATACGGATCATTTGATTTGCGAACATGTGTTCAAAGCCGGCTGCGCCGCAGTGATCGTTCAGGGATTCACCGGTCCGGACAGTTTATCGGAATGCGTCAAAACGGCAACCGCTTTTGACGGAAAAGTATTCGTTGTTTCCGAAATGAGTCATCCCGGCGGCAGCTACTTTTTCACCGACGAAATTTCAAAAGAGATTGCAGGCCTTTCCAGAAAATACGGTGCCTTCGGAATTGTCGCGCCGGCCACCCGTCCTGAACGCGTGAAAGAATTGCGTGCTGTCATTGGTGACGATTTGAAGATTATTTCTCCGGGCGTCGGTGCTCAAGGCGGCAGCGCGGCGGATACAATCAAAGCGGGCGCAGACTGGGTGATTGTCGGGCGCAGCATTTACAATGCTGAAAATCCGAGAGACGAAGCGATGAAAGTGAAGGTTGAAATTGAAAAATTGATTTAAGGTGATTGAATCCTAGATTTGATTGAATCAAAATGCCGATGATGAGAGTTTTGGCTGATTTAGTGATGAGCCCTATGAGTTCTGAGGCATTTTTGATTAAATTAAGACCATAGCACTCGATATCAAAATTTCATTACTCATCTGTAAACCACCCTATTTGCGAATTAACTTTTTTGCCATTATTGAAATAAACAAATGATTGGGGGGGGAATTCCAGACCGTAGTCTGATAAATTCTTTGGGGTCTCATACTTTATGACATCTCCTATCTGAAAAGCATACGCTCTCTCTTTTCCTTTGAAATATTCAAGATATTTAGCATAACTGATTCCCGAATGAGTTTTTGTTTGTTCCCATAAATCAGCTGGACTTGCTGAAATAACATTAATGACTTTTGCCTCTCCAACTACTTTCATTTCAGGTGTGGTAGAATATAAAATTAAAGTATCAACCTTTTTCTGCGGCAGGGATTTACGGTATTCGTATAACTTCAAACCAGACAAAATTTGTTTGGCATACTCAGGTTTTATGGATAATACAATTGAACTCATATATTCAGTCTCCAAAATCTGCTTAGGTCAGTTCGCCCTTCATTGATTATCAAATTGAATTGATCATTAGTAATGTGTGTAAAAGGACGTGGTCCTTTTGGAAATGGAATGATATTGTTCTTCCATAGAAAATCCAAAACTGGTCGATGTACTAGACTTTTAACATAAACGAATTTCATAATTTTAATGTTATTTCTGTAATTTTGCCAAAATAACTCAAGATCATCTATCGAAAATACACTTCGATTTTGACACTGATTTAAAAATTCCTCTTTGGTTGAAAATGTATCTAAAATCTCATCAACTATTGCAACTGTCGTTATAACAGAAGAAAATCGTTTTTTACTCCCTTCAGGTCCCATGCGATAAAATAACATTACATCTCCTGGATTAACATTGTCATCTTGTCCCCATGTGATGTATACTTTCTGCAGAGCATACCGGTATGGTGTATTTTCCAAAAAATCATTTTCATTTTCGGTATTTAAAATTGAATCTGGAAAAAGTGATGTATGATATTTGGGATCTATTGGCATTATGAATTTGTTGACATTATATCGAAGATTTGGATAATTTTGTTTAGGGGATAAAACCGAATCATAATTTGTCATGTTTTTCGTTAGAACGATTTCATTTCTACCATCAGTATGAATTTTACTACCAAATCTGACAAATCCCCACCGTAGAAAAAGTTGTCCCAATGCAATCAATTCTTCTCTATCATCAAATAATGTAACATATACTTCATCGACATTTCTTTCAAGGGCATTATCTAGAATGATTTTAATAAATCGTTCCCCTAACCTAAACCCCGTAGATTCAACTTTGAATGTACCTACTTTTAATCGACGTTTTTTACTAAATGATGGTATAATATCTGAATAATTTTCGTCTTCTGTTTCAGTTTTTAAATAAAGAAAACCTAGAATTCGATCTGTACCATCTTGACAGATATATGCCTCTTCATCACATTTTTTTGCAAACCAACTAGCAAAACCATCATAATCCTCTTTGAAACTGTCAAAAAATGAATTATTAATGTCAATTGACCCAAAGTATCCTTTCTTTACAGCAAGAGTATTGTACTCAACCAGGGTAGGATTTTCAGCAGTAGCATTAGATATGAAAGTATTAATTGAAACGACTTTTTGAGGAATTCCAAGAGTTATTGCCTTTCTTTGAAGTTTACGGTCTTCCGTTACTAACAAATCGACTCTACCTAAATAAACTTCATTTAGTAGAGCTGTATCAATTTTATCATTATCATTTTTATCGGTTGTACGACTCAATTCCTCGACTTTAATATCCAAAGGGGCAACTGTTTTTAATTCATCGTATGCATCTAACTTAAGAGTCATTGACTCGGCGGGATCTGCTGTTATGTACCGCTCTATTTCTTTTCTTGATAGGGGATGAATTAATTTATCATATTTTAGCTTATCAAGCCAACGAAAAAGGTGAGTAACGCTGTAATTTGTTACTTTTTTATTTTCACGATATATGATGATGTTGGTGTCAAGAAGAACGCGCATGTTAAGTTCTCCGAAGGAATTCATTAGGTAACAGCATTAATTACAAAAAATGTATAGTTCTCACAAATTTTTTCATCTTAATAATAAATTATTAATCAATTAAAAATTAGTCAAATATCTTATGTGTTAAATAGTTATTACTTTTTGAGTTACTTTCCTTCATTTTATTCCACTCTTGGTGGTGAAACCTTTATATAATAAAAACGGTTTTTACACTTGCTTTTTTAATAAAAATTGACCTCATAAAGGGGCTGTAGGGTAGCTTGGTCCATCCTGCAAGGCTGGGGGTCTTGCGACCTGAGTTCAAATCTCAGCAGCCCCACCACATCTTATTTTCAAAATAATTTAAACTCAAAGAATTGCAATTGTCGATGCCGGCAGAATCCATTTTTGATAAAAACCGTCGTTTGCCGTATTAAAAATTTTATAAACCTTCAGCGCCTTTACTGTTTGGGGGATAATTATGTTCATGGAATTGACCATACAAAAAGATACGGAAGGCATCAATTGGAAAGACGTGAAAAGTCTCTTGCAGCGAACCGACATGACAATTTATGATGTCGATCTTCATCAAAAAGCGTTTGAAAACAGCGCGAAAGTCATTTTTATCTACCACGGCGACATTTTGATCGGCTGCGGTCGTTTGATTTCTGATTTTGCGTATCAGAGCGTCATTTATGACGTGGCCGTTGACAGGACATCACAAGGAAAAGGCATCGGTAAAATGATTGTCCGCCTTTTGATGGAAGGCGAAGAGGACAAAAACATTATTCTTTACGCGACGCCCGGAAAAGAAGAGTTTTATCACAAATTCGGATTCAGACGCACAAAGACCGGGATGGGACGGTTTATTGACGCGGAATCGGCGCTTGAACATGGATTTATTGATTGATTTTGATTAAATGAATTTCTCTGACCCATTTCTTCAGATCCATTTCCTCTTATCTATTTTTCTTATCCATTCTTTCTTTTTTTCATAATATTTTCATGACAATATTTTAAATTTCAAAATATGCAACAGCTTGTCTTTTATTTCAAAAACTTAAAAAATTGACGGAAGATGCATTCCTTTCACTTCAATAAGAATATATATCATTCAAGCATACCGAAATCACTTATTAATAAATATAAATCAAGAGGCTGATTATGGTTTCAAAAGAACTTCCTTTTATAAAATCTCAAATTGAAGAGATCATCAAAACGCATCCGACGCCGTTTCACATTTATGATGAAAAAGCGATTCGCGACAACGCCGAAGACATGAAGCGCGCATTCAGAATCGTCAACGGCTTCAAAGAATTCTTCGCGGTCAAAGCACTTCCGAACCCTTACATCTTAAAAATCCTCGCCGAACACGGATTCGGTGCCGACTGCAGTTCTTTGCCGGAACTTTTGCTCGCAGAGGAAGCGGGCATCACGGGCGAAAACATCATGTTCAGCTCCAATGACACGCCGGCCGAAGAATTCAAAAAAGCCAAAGAGCTTGGCGCAATCATCAATTTGGATGACATTTCTCATATTGATGTTTTGGAAAAAACCGCCGGGCTCCCCGACATTGTTTGTTTCAGATACAATCCCGGACCGCTGAAGGGCGGTAACGAACTCATCGGAAAACCCGAAGAAGCGAAATACGGTTTCACCCGCGAGCAACTTTTTGAAGGATACGAAATTCTCAAAAAGAAAGGCGTTAAAAGATTCGGTCTTCACACAATGGTTGCTTCCAACGAGCTGAATGTTGATTATTTCGTTGAAACCGCACGCATTTTGTTTGAAGTGATTGTTGAAATTTCTCAAAAACTCGATATTAACTTTGAATTCGTCAACCTCGGCGGCGGAATCGGCATCCCTTACCGCCCGGACCAAGAACGTGTTTCCTTTGACGCGGTGGCCGGCGGCGTGAAAAAAGCGTATGACGAGACAATCGGCAAAGCAAACATCGCTCAACCGAATGTTTACTTCGAATGCGGTCGCGTGATTACCGGACCGTACGGTTATCTGATCACAGAAGTCCGTCACATGAAACACATTTACAAAGATTATGTCGGAACGGACGCCTGTATGGCAAACCTCATGCGCCCCGGCATTTATGGTGCTTATCATCACATCACCGTACTCGGCAAAGAAAATACAAAACAGGATCACAAATACGATGTGACCGGCTCTTTGTGTGAAAACAACGACAAATTCGCCGTCGACAGAATGCTCCCTGAAATCGAGCGCGGTGACCTTTTGGTCATTCACGACACCGGCGCGCACGGATTCGCGATGGGATTTAATTACAACGGAAAACTGCGCTCGGCTGAACTTCTCCTCAGACCCGACGGCAGCATTTTCAAAATCCGAAGAGCGGAAACAATTGAAGATTATTTCGCGACATTGGATTTTAAAGGGTTGAAATCGTTCAAATGAACATCATCCTTTTTCTTTCTTTTTTCAAAAACGAGATGCGTTTTTAATATATTTCAGAAAAGCGGAGCGGCTCGCGCGATGGCGACAATGATGCCAATGCAACAGGCAAGGTCGCAGCAACGTAAACGGTAAGGTAGCGGCAGCAGCGCAAACGGTAAGGTAGCAGCGGCACGTTCGCGCAGCGAACGGCTATCATAAAAAAGAGCAGATGCATGCAGCAACACAGACATGCAGCAACACAGACATGCAGCAACAAAAAAATCAAAAAGCAGAGTCTCGTTTATTGCTGTATGGGTTGGGTACGAATCCGCAAATTTCCGTTTTCTCTCTTCACTTCGTTCCGATCGAAAACGTAAATTAGCGGTCGGCTGTTTTGGGTTTCTCTGATTCTCTAATACTGATAAAACTCAAATTGATAAACCCAAACTGATAAAGTCCAAACTGATAAAGTTCAAACTGATAAAACCCAAAGTGTTTTTGCAAAAATCGAAAACAACCTTTTTATTTACATACCGCTTTTTCAAAAGCAGATACTATGAGTTTCCGTGATTTTATTGACAATTTAAGAAAGAACGGGCGTTTGACTGAAATTGACCGCCCTGTTTCGAAAGACTTTGAAGCGCCGATTTTAGCGCATGAAAACAAAGGACCTGTTTTTTTCACAAACGTTGACGGTTCTAAAGCAATTATGAATCTGCTCGGCTCCCGCGAAGAACTCGGTGCCATGCTCGGCGTTCCCAAAGAAGAAATTATTCAGCGGCTGGCCGATATTTCTCCCGATGGCGAAGTCGTCGTTGTCAAAGATTCGCCGACGAAAGACGTGATTGTTGAAGAAAAGAATGTTGATTTGTTCAAAATCCCGATCATGAAGCATTTCGAAAAAGACGGCGGTCAGGGATATATTACGGCAGGCATTGTCGTCTCGGAATATGAAGGCGAAAAGAATGCGTCCATTCACAGATTGATGGTCGTTGACAAAAATACGCTTTCAGCCCGCTTGGTTCCGCCGCGCCACACTTATGTGATTCACAAAAAAGCGGCCGAAAAAGGCGAAAAACTTCCGATTGCAATCGTTCTCGGTGCCGACCCGGTGATTACTTACGCCAGTACGACACGCGTTCCGCTGTCCAAAGAGTTTGAATACGCGGCAGCACTTCGCGGCGCGCCGGTCGAATTATTTGAATGCAGCAACGGCATCAAAGTACCTCACGCCGAATATGTTTTGGAAGGTTATCTCGATCCGCAGGAACGTGTCGCGGAAGGACCGTTTGTTGACATCACAGGAACATATGATCACATCCGCCCCGAACCCGTTATCAAAATCACGAAAATTTATCATAGAAAAGATCCGATTTATCACGGCATTCTGCCGGCCGGTGCCGAACATTTATTGATGATGGGCGTTCCGTACGAGCCCAAAATTTACAAAGCGGTCAGCGAAGTCACAACCGTTAAAAATGTCGTTTTGACCGAAGGCGGCTGCTGTTATCTGCATGCCGTTGTTCAAATTCAGAAACAAACGGAGGGCGACGCGAAGAACGCGATTATGGCAGCGTTTGCGGCGCACACCAGTTTGAAACATGTTGTTGTCGTTGACGAAGATATTGATATTTTCAATCCGGATGACGTTGAATTCGCAATTGCGACGCGCGTGAAAGGCGATGCAGACATTATGATTGTTACAAACGTGCGCGGCAGTTCGCTTGATCCGCGCGGCGCGCCGGACGGAACGACATCCAAAGTCGGCGTTGACGCGACAAAAGTGCTGGTCAACAAAGAAGATTTCGAACGCGCGAAGTTTCCCGTTTTGAAAAAGTAATCTGTCGGATGAGGTGGCAAAGTGTATCTGACAAAAGAAGAAGAGAAGACGCTTCGCGGCGAGGACGGCGAAACACTTCGCAAAATGATTGAAATTCTTGTTGCGCTCGGCGATATTTACGGGGCCGATGCGCTCATCCCGATTAAAAGCGCTCAGGTCTCGGGCGTTTCTTACAAAACCATCGGCGATGCCGGTCTTGAATGGATTTCCGATTTGAAAGGAAAAGTTCGGGTGCCGACCGTTTTGAATCCTGCCGGCATGGATATGAACAATTGGGAACGCCTCGGCATTGACCCGAAGTTTGCCGCCAAGCAGATTGAAATCATTAAAGCGTTCGGCAGCCTCGGAATCGAGCCGAAATGTACATGTACGCCTTATTATTTGAACGGTTTTGATGTTCAATACAAAGATCATTTGGCATGGGGAGAGTCTTCAGCCATCTCTTTTTCCAACTCCGTTCTCGGCGCGCGCACGAACCGCGAAGGCGGACCGTCTGCGCTTGCTGCCGCTTTGATCGGCAAAACGCCTGATTACGGGTATCATAAAGTTGAAAACCGAACGCCGAGCTTTGAAATTATTGTTGATTTTGAAACCGCCGGCTCAGATTACGGCGCGCTCGGCTATGTCGCCGGCAAAATGGTCGGCAGCAAAATCCCGCTTTTCAAAATGAAATCCGTGCCGACAAAGGATGAAATGAAAATGCTCGGCGCGGCAATGGCGGCCTCCGGTGCTGTTGCGCTTTATCATATCGACGGCGTGACGCCTGAAATTAAAGATAAAGAATTCGTTTACGAAAAACCGGCGGAAAGCATTACGATTGATCAAAAAGACATCAGCGCGGTTTATGAAACATCAAACGATTCAACAATGAAGCCCGATATTGTTACCATCGGCTGCCCGCACTGTTCAAAAGCAGAACTCGAAATGCTCGCCGCTCTTCTGGAAGGCAAAACAGTTGTTAAAGAATTCTGGATTTTCACATCGCGTGAAGTTGCCGAACAAAACAAAGCCATTGTTGACAAAATTGAAAAAAGCGGTGCGAAAGTCGTTTGTGACACCTGCATGGTTGTCTCGCCGGCCGCCAATTCTTACAGCTGCATGATGGTTAATTCCGGCAAAGCTTACGCTTACGTGCCGAGCATGTGCGGACTGAAAGCGACTTACGGAACAGCGGAGCGGTGCGTTAAAGAAGCGACGGGGGAGATTTGAATGAGTCAAATAATCAAAGGGCGAATCATTGCGCGCGGGCAGGCTTCCGGAAAAGTTTTGATGACCAAAGATCCGATTTCTTTTTTGGGAACCGTTAATCCTGAAACCGGCGACATTGTCGATCCGAGCCATGAACTTTTCGGAAAATCAATCAAAGGAACCGTTTTGGTTTTTCCGCAAGGAAAAGGATCAACTGTCGGCTCGTATGTGATTTACCAGCTTCAAAAGAACAACGCGGCTCCGGCCGCAATCATCAATTTGGAGTGTGAGCCGATTGTCGCTGTCGGCGCAATCATTTCTGAAATTCCGATGATTGACAAACTGGAAACCAATCCGTATGATGTTTTGAAAGACGGCGACGAGGTTTTGGTCAACAGCGCCGAAGGTTTTATTGAAATTTTGTAATCGGACGGGTATTTGAAAATGAATTCGGATTTGAGCAGAAATGAAACTCTCCTCCCGATTCATTTCCGCTATTTTAAGAAAAACACATACAGTTATTCCGCTTTGATTCCCGTCCTCCCAAACATTGATTTTGTGAAGGAACCCGTTTCGGGAATTATGCTTTACAGTTTTTTTACAAACCAAAAAGAAGACGTTTTCCGGGAAGTGATGCAAGCCCAAGCTTCCGGCATTTCCGCTTTTTTTATTGCCGGCGGCCCGCATCCGTCAGGCGCGCCTGTCGAAACTTTGGATTTTTTTGATGCTGTTGTCATCGGCGAAGGAGAAGTGACGCTTCCCGCTTTAATTTCTCAAATCCGATCCAATTTCCAAAACGGCGTTGATCTTCGAAGCGGATTTGAAAATATTTCGGGAATCGCTTTTAAAAACGCTTCCGGTGAAATCGTTTCGACACCGAAGCGGGATGCTGTTCAAATGGATTGTTATCCCTGTTTTTCGCCCGACAACATTTGGCGACCGCTTGAACTTTCCCGCGGCTGTCCGCATCGCTGCAAATTCTGTCAAACGCCGCAGATTTTCGGGCATCAAATGCGTCATCGCAGCGTTTCGGAAATTGTCAAATACGCGGCGTATTATGATGATTTGCGTTTCATCTCTTCAAACGCATTCGCTTACGGCAGCAATGGTGTGACAGCGAAATCTGAAAAAGTCAAAGAATTATTGTCTTCGCTTTCCGAGTTGGAAAACAAAAGAATTTTTTTCGGCACTTTCCCGTCAGAAGTGCGCCCGGAATTCGTAACGGATGAAATGATTGATTTGGTCAAGACCTATTGCGCCAATGATTCGCTCAGCATCGGTGCGCAATCCGGCAGCGATATTGTTTTAAAAGAAATCGGGCGCGGACATTTGGCTGAAGATGTTTACAACGCCGCAGAAATCTGTTTTGCCAATGGCATAACACCGATTGTTGATTTCATCATCGGGTTTCCGAGTGAAACCGAAAGCGATCAGCAACAATCTTTGGAAATGATTGATTGGCTCTGCCAACGCGGCGGGGAAGTGCGCGCACATTATTTGTCGCCGCTGCCGTCAACAGCATATGAAAATATTGTTCCGTCAGAAGTACATCCTGAAATTTCCAAACAGCTCGGCAAATTGGCGCTTGGCGGAAAGCTGAAAGGAACGTGGGAAAACATTCCGAAAATCGAATAAGTGCCAAACGATTATTTTCATTTTATTCAGATGAATAGATAAAATATATATAAGATGTCTAATATAATTAGCAAGGAATGGAAACGTATTAATAGAACGTTTTCATTAAATATGTATGCAGAGGCATTTATAGAGGTATATATTTAATTGTTTCAGGAATAATATTATTATATTATATCTGAAATAAATATTCGTCAATCCTTTTTTAATGTCAATGAATGCTGATTTTGGCAATGATTTTATTATGCGGTGATCGCGATTTGTGTTATTATTGCCGATTCAAAGATTTAAAAATTGTAATACTTGTTAAAAATATTAAGGAGTCATTGTTATGGATTTTGATATCATTACAAACAGCCTTAAAAAAGGCTGGGAAGTCTGGAAAAACAACGCCGTCGCGTATGTTGTCGGACTTATTCTCATGATCGTCGTCGCTATTATTATCGGTGCTATTGTCGCTTTATTGGGCGGTGCTTCACTCGTTACTGCAATTGAAACAGGTTCAACTGCCGGCTTGGGCTTGGCAGCTGCCGGAATGTTAGTTGCTTTAATTGTTTCTATCCTTGTTCTCATGCCGCTCGGCTTCGGTGTTACCTTTATGGCAATTAAAGGCTTCCGCGGAGAAAAAGTTGAAATTAAAGACATCTTCTATTCCTTCCGCAAGGAGAACTATGTCAGAATGTTGATCTTCGGCGTTGTTTATGCTGTTATCTTCGGTATTTTGGGCATTATTCCGATTATCGGTGGACTTATCGCTTTAATCGTTGAATTTTTGTTGTTCTTCGCAATCTACATTTACATCATGACACCTTCCGAAAACATCGTTTACGCATTTAAGGAAAGTTTCAATATCATTAAGGACAACCTGATCTTGGTGCTTGTTGCATACATCGTCTACATTGTCCTCGTTATGATCGGCGCAATTTTGTTCGGTATCGGCCTTTTGGTCACATTGCCGATTGCACTCATCTTCGCAACAGCTGTCTTGAAATCACTCAAGCCGGAACTCAGCGATGCATCCGGTCAGTAATTTGACTGAATAATTATACGAAAACTAATTCAGAGTTCGTTCATTCGGACTCTGAATTTTTTTTGCCAAACAAATTATATAAAAATATAAAACTAAAAACAATTAAATAAATATAATGTGGTTAAAACAAATTAGATATATATAATACAGGTGATGTGTATGGAATTTGGTTTGTTAGTTGAAGGCATTAAGAAAGCTTTCCATTCATATATCGACAACATTGTTGCTTATGTTGTTGCAATTATTCTTTTCTTTATCATTACGGGAATTGTATATGCAATCGGTTTTGCAGGCGGCATTGCTGCGGTCTATGAAGCGTTTGTCAATATGGAATTCGGTGTTGCTCTTTTGATTACGGTCATTGCAGCACTCATCGGTTTTCTGATTCTTTCGCCCTTAATGTACAGTACATATTACATGGCTATCAAAGGAACGCGCGGTGAAAAGGTTAAAATCGGCGACCTTTTTTACGGTTTTAAATCCGGCAAAGCCTTTACAAGAAGTTTGATTTACGTTCTTGTTTACACAATCGTTGTGACCGTTGTCAGCTTTGTTGTCGTCGTTGTTTCTGATTTTATCGGCGGTATAATCGGCATTGTCGACCTTTCAACGGGCGTGCTGGTCGCCGGTATTCTGACTTTCTTGTTAATGCTTCTCGTTGAGATTTTCTTCTTCTACACCATCTACATTTACGTGATGACGCCGGGAGAAGGGTTCTTCTACGCCTTAAAAGAAAGTGTCAATATCGGGAAAGACAATATCGTTATGGTCATTTTAACGATTATTATTTCCTGGATTCTCTCCATCTTAATCATTACAATCCCGCTCGGCTATATTTTCGGTGCGTATATGCTCAAAGAATTGAAGCCGACAATTAAAGACGAATCCGGTATGGAAGCTGTTGTTTAAAATCGCTGTTTGATGAATTGTTGCCTGATTTTCAGGCAACATTTCTTTTTTTAGTGACAGCTCTTTCTCTTGATTTCTCTTTCTCTTGATTTCTCTTCATCTTGATTTTTCTTTTCTGTTTTCTTTTCTGTAATCTTTTTATAGACCTCTTTTCAATTTAGAGTAAGCAAGAGGATTTTTGATGATTTTCCCGGAAGAATACAAAACAATCGGATGGACAGAGCAAGGAAAGGATGCATCCGATTTGAATAAAGTTTATTTTTTGTCTCAATACATTCTTGAGAAAACGGATGCCGGCTACAATTTATATGAAATTGAGCATAAAGGATCCGGTTTTCTCAGAGAGCCTGTCGGGTCAAAACTCATCGCAGGCGAAGATGAAATTTTCATTTGTCCTGAGGAAATGAATATTAAAAACCGGACTTTTTTAATTGAAGCGGCGGCGCGTTTGCTTCAGGATGAAAATAAAAAACGCAATTTCGGAAAACCCTTGACAACGGTTGTTTTCAAAGGGTTTGACAAACATTTGACTTTTGTCAAAGACCCCGATGTTTCCGAAATATTGGAAATTGAAATCATTGATGTTTTTCCGCCGGAGCCGCCATGGCTTTCAAATTGTATTCAAAGAATTGATGCCGCCAATCTTTTCGGTGATCTTCAAATCAAGTTTTCCGAAAAGTCAGTCGACCTTTCCGTTTACCAAGGTGATAAAACCATTTATCCCTGCCATTCTTCCGGTTTGAAAGGCAAATTTTTGGATTCCGACAAATTGGATGAAAAAGAAGACGGCTGGACCTTAGTCGGCTGCGACACTTCTAAAAAACTCATCGGAGCTTTGTATCCGAATTTAAAATACGATTTTATTGACATGTGTCCGATGAGATCAGACCGTACAAAACCCGAAAAACCATTTATTATGCGTTGCTGCAAATCGGAAAACTCGGGAAAAATCGTTCAAATCAACGGGCAAACCGGTGTTATTGTTCATTGGGGCGCAGGCGAGTGGCAAATCGCCGAGAGCATTCGAAAATTAGCGCTTGAGCTTCGCAAAAAATGATGGAAGTCGGATTGGTTTTCATTTCATCTTTTCAAAAAACGGTCTGTTTTTATTATTTAAAAAAAACGGCGTAGCTCGCGTGCGGCGAGCAACGAAATCAATAAGATATTCTTTTCCCGGAAGCATCGCGGTGATATTTCCCGAATTCGGAATCAATCAATGTTTCCGCCTTGAAAACAGGCCCGTCTTTGCAGACGCGAACGCCGAGCGTGTCAATGCAGCAAGCGCCGCAAACACCGATGCCGCATTTGAAATAGCGTTCCATCGAAAACTCTGCCTTTTCAAGCGCGTCTTTTTCAATTAAGATTTTCATGACGAATTTCATCATCATTTCGGGACCGCAAACATAAATTTTATCGATTTTTGTCAAATCAAGTTCCGCTAAAATATCTGTGACAAATCCTTTTCGTCCTTTGGTTCCGTCATCGGTTGTGAGCAGGACTTCTCCGGTTTTGCCGAAACGCTGTTCAAAAATCAAATCGGCTTCGCTTCTTGCGCCGAGAATGATTGTCACGTCCGCGCCGATTTCTTTTGATTTTTCAGCCAGCGGCGCGAGCGGTGCCGCACCGATGCCGCCTGAAATGATCAAAACCTTTTCGCCTTTCTCGGGAAGCGTAAACGGATTGCCGAGCGGGCCGCGAAGACCGACGCTGTCACCGACTTTCAAGTCGAAAAGCGCATTTGTCGCGGGACCGACCGTTTGGAAAGTCACGCCGTTTTTGTAAGCGCAGCCGAGCGGGATTTCATCTACGCCGCGAATCCAAACCATACAAAAATTGCCGGGATTCATGTTTTCAAATTCACGGTCAAAAAGAAGCGTTCTTTTGCCCGTATTTGTTTCATCAATAATTTCAATAATTTTCGCGTTCATCGGAAAGCCGCCCGAAAAACATTGACAGTTCTCAGCCATTTCATTTCCTCCTGTGCGCCATGCCGATGAGCTCATCAAACGCGTAACCGTTTTCTTTCATAAATTGCTGCGCGCCGGCCCAAATATTTTCAAAAATCCGGTCACTCTCGTAAACCGCCGAACCGATTTGAACCGCGGAAGCGCCGGCCATCATCATTTCAATCATATCTTCATAGCAAGAAATGCCGCCGACACCGATTACCGGAATCTCAAGCGCTTCATACAAATCATAAACGCATTTCACCGCAACGGGTTTTACCGCGGGGCCGGACATGCCGCCGGCACGGTTGCCGAGAACGGGCCAGCCGGAATGAATGTCAATCACCATTCCGCGAACTGTATTAATCGCAACAACAGCGTCAGCGCCGCCGGCTTGAGCCGCAAGACCGATGTCTTTAATGTTGGCGACATTGGGCGTCAGCTTCACCCAAACAGGCACATCAACGGCATTTTTAACCGCCGCTGTAATTTCTTCCACGTGACAGGGCTGGCTGCCGATGTCCGCGCCGTAACCTTTCGCGTGCGGGCAACTTAAATTCAATTCAAAAGCATCGGGTTTTGACGGCATAAGCCCTTCTGCGACGGCAACGAAATCCTTTGAGTCGCCGCCGAAAATACTTGCGATAACGGGCGCGTCGCCGTTCTTTTTGGCAAATTCGATTTCCTGCGTGAATTCACCGTAAGACGGATTCGGGAGACCCATCGCGTTTAAATAACCGAATGTCTGCCCTTTGCCGCCGTCGGCATTAAGTGTAATCATAGACGGATTGGCATGGCCGTAAACCGGAACCGGGCCGATTGATTTTGTGACAACCGCGCCTGCGCCGTTTTGAATTACGCGTGTCATGGACGCGCCGGTTGTTCCGAGAATGCCGGCCGCTAAAATTGTCGGATTTTTAAGAGGAACGCCTGCCGCTATATAAACCATAATTTTACCTTTTTTATTTTTCTCTTTTTATTTCTTCTCTTTTTGATCTTTCAGTTCCTGAATGTAGCAAATCGCTTCTTCAGCAAGCATTTTTCCGCCGGAATTCGCCAAGTCCTTACCGAGTTTTTCAGCTTCTTCCGCCCAGTTGTCGGCAGAAATCTTTTCATCCACTTTGATGCTTTTTGTACCGTCACAGGACAGAACTTCAGCGCGCACACGAATCCTTTTGCCGTTTGATTCAAATTTCGCGTAAGCACCGATCGGCGTTGTGCAGCCGCCTTCCAAATCTTTCACAACAAGCCTTTCAATCGTTGTTTCAATTTGGGATTTTTCATCATTCAAAAGCGCAACAGCGTCAACAGCCGGCGTTCCGGCAAGCGCGACCACGGCAACCGTTCCCTGATTCGGAGACGGCGTAAACATATCAATGTCCAAGCGCGTGCGGACCATGTCGTTCCAGCCCATCCGCTCCAAACCGGCTTCGGCTAAAATAATGCCGTCATATTGTCCTTCTTCGAGTTTTCGAAGGCGCGTGTCAATGTTTCCGCGCAACTCTTCAATTGTTAAGTCCGGGCGGTAGCGCAGAAGCTGAGCGCGGCGGCGCATGGAGCTCGTCCCGATGATTGCGTTTTTCGGAAGCTCATCAATTGTTAAACCGGCTTTTGTCAAAAGAACATCATAAGGAGAATCACGCGGTAAAACCGCTGCTGTCACCAATTCGTCCGGGCGGACGGTCGGCAGATCTTTCATGGAATGAACGGCAATTTCAATGCCGTCTGCAATCATCGCGTCATCCAGTTCACGAACAAACGCACCGACGCCGGTTGAAACCTGGTAGAGCGGTCTGTCGGTGAAGCGGTCACCGTCGGTTTTAATGATTTGTTCATCCGTCTCGATTCCTTTTTCTTTCAAAAGCGCGGCGACTTTTCTTGTTTGAACCAACGCAAGCCGGCTTCCTCTTGTTCCGATAATCATAATTACTTTCCTTTTTGTTTCCCGTTCATTTCCATTCATCTTAAAAAGAAGAACCAAATCAAAACCCCGATCTACAGCAATAGGATTGCGGCGATCAGCGCTCTTTTCCAATATTGTTCCACAATCGTTTGGGGCGTTTTCGTATATTTTACCGTAAAACCGTGATTGCAGCCGGCACAGATATATTTGTCTCCTGCGCCTCTGCCGATTTCCGTCGGCACGACATCTGTCATACAGCATGCCGGACATTTGATGAAGTGTTCCATTTCGCCCCTCTTTTTTCCGTTTTCTTCGTTCCGCTTAAATCAAATTCTTTTCAACCGCTTCAGCCGTTTTGCTGAAATCCTCATCGGTGTGCGCGAGTGAAATGAAATTTGTTTCAAATTGCGACGGCGGCAAAAAGACGCCTGAATTCAGCATTTTGTGGAAGAATTCCATGTATTTAGCGGAATCGCATTTCAAAACGTCCTGATAATTCAACGGTTTGCCGCCGAAGAAAATCACAAACAAGGACGATAATCCGCCGACATAATAATCCGGTTTTTTATCTGTGACAACATCCGAAAGCATTTTTCTGAAAACGTCGCCGCGTTTGTTCAAAGTTTCCTGAACGTTGTTTTCTTTCAAATAATCCAAAACGGCGATGCCGGCAGACATAGAACACGGGCTTCCGCTGAATGTTCCGGCCTGATATACGGGACCGTTTGGTGAAATCATTTCCATAATATCTTTGCGACCGCCGAAAATTCCAATCGGCATACCGCCGCCGGCAATCTTTCCGAGCGTTGTTAAATCCGGCTTGATGCCGAAATATTCCTGAGCACCGCCCGGCGCCAGTCTGAATCCGGTAATCACTTCGTCAAAAATGAGCAAAACATCATTTTCAGCAGTCACCGCGCGCAATTCTTTTAAATAATCGCCTTCGGGCAAAACCGGTCCGATGTTGCCGAGAACCGGCTCCAAAATGACGGCTGCCATATCATTTTTATTCTTTTCAATGACTTCTGTCATTTTTTCAATATCATTGTAAGGCACTTGAAGCGTGTGTTCCGTTACACCCGTCGGAATTCCGGGAGAATTCGGCTCTCCGTGCGTTGTCGCGCCGGAGCCGGCTTTCACTAAAACAGCATCGTGCGCGCCGTGGAATCCGCCTTCAATCTTGATGATTTTGTTCTTTTTCGTAAATCCGCGCGCCAATCTGATCGCGCTCATCGTCGCTTCCGACCCCGATGAAACGAATCTCATCATTTCAATCGACGGATATAAGTTTGAAATCCGGTTCGCCATTTCAATTTCCAATGCGCTCGGCGTTCCGTAAAGCCAGCTCTTTTCAAGTTGCTTTTCAATTGCCTGACGAACAACCGCCGGATTGTGACCCAAAATCATCGGCCCGTACGCCATGCAATAATCAATAAATTCGTTGCCGTCTTCATCGTAAATTTTAGAACCGTTTGCAGAAGCGGTGTAAAACGGAAACGGTTTAATCGCGCGGACCGGGCTGCTGACACCTCCCGGAATCATTGTTTTTGCAGTGTTGTACAATTTTTCTGATTTTTCAAAATTCATCATCGTCACCGTCATTTTTCCGCTAAAATCATTGCCAATTCTTTGGCGTAATAAGTAATAATCATGTCAGCGCCCGCCCTTTTCATGGAAAGACAGGCTTCATAAAATGCTTTTTCTTCATCCAGCCAGCCGTTTGCAGCAGCCGCTTTAATCATCGCGTATTCGCCGCTGACTTGATAAACGGCAAGCGGCAATCCGAATTCCTGCTTGATTCTGTAAACAATATCCAAATAAGGCATGCCGGGCTTTACCATCAGCATGTCGGCGCCTTCCAAAACATCCAATTCGGTTTCGCGAATCGCTTCATCGCTGTTGGCCGGGTCCATTTGATATTCAGAACGGTCACCGAAACAGAATCCCGAGTCGGCCGCGTCCCTGAACGGACCGTAAAAGACGGACGCGTATTTCGAAGAATAAGACATAATCGGCGTGTTTTCAAAACCATTTTCATCCAATGCCGAGCGGATCGCTTCAATCATGCCGTCCATCATTCCGGACGGGGCGACAATATCTGCGCCGGCTTTGGCGTGGCTGACTGCAATTTTTCCGAGAATCGGAAGCGTCAGATCATTGACAACATCGTGCGTTTCGAAATTCACGATTCCGCAGTGACCGTGGTCGGTGTATTCGCACATGCAAAGATCGGTAATCACAATCAAATCCTTTCCGAATTCCGCTTTAATGGCGCGGACAGCAGCCTGAACGACATCATCATCGCCGTAAGCTGACTTTCCTTCCGCGTCTTTTGTCTTCGGGATGCCGAAAATCAAAACGGCGGGAATGCCCAAATCATATGCTTCGCGGGCGGCATCGACGGCTTGCGCGAGCGGCCAGCGGGAAACGCCAGGCATGGAAGCGACGTCGATTTTTTTATCCGTTGTTTCATCCACGAAAAACGGATAAATCAAATCGTTGACAGTCAGTGTGTTTTCTCTGACCATGTCTTTTAATTTTCCGTATCTTAAGCGTCTCATTCGGGTCTGCGGAAACATGATTGTTTTCTCCTGTGCGGTTTTTTCAAAAAAAACCTTGAACGGGTATGTGAAAGAATTAAGATGCATTTACATAAAATAGCTTTCGCATTCCGCGAAAATATATATGAAATGAACAGGTTTGCACGGATATGAAAAAATAAATTCTTGTTTTTATTTCCGAAAATTATGCTGGCCGGGTGGCATCAAATGTTTAAAATCGGATATTACAAAGAATAAAAGTAGTTTTGCCGGCATTCTCCGCATCGGCAAAATAAGTAAAAACAGAAATACAATTATTTATCATCCAATGCAAAATAATTGAACAATCCTTTCAATTTTCCTTTGCGAACAACTTCTTCCAATTCGGACCAGCTTGAAACGACTGTGACGGGAAGTTTGTCGCATTCATCAGATGTGATTTCCGGCTGAAGCCAGAAGTCGCGATGGACATTTAAAATTTCGTAGATGTCATTGGATTCTTCGGTGAAGACTTTGGAATAATCTTCAAGTTCTTCCAATGCCTTTGTCAGGCTTTTATCTTCCAAATCCAAGGGATTCTGGAACATTTTAATTTGATAAATGGGATCATCATCACGAACCGATATCACACAAATGCCGTAATCTTCGTCTTCATTGAGTGAAACAATGACTAAATCCATCGGTTCTCCGAGAATATCTTTCATTTTCTCCATATTATGCCTCTGAAATTCATCCTGTATCGTTGCCAATACAATTCTTGTTTTTAGACTTTCATATTTACTATTTATGCTTTTCTCAAGATTCGGGCAAAATTGGCTCTTTTTGGAAGATTTTTTATAAAAATGTAAAATCTTTCCAAAATAATTTAAAAATGACGGCTGCATTTGAAAAATGTATTCATTTCAGGGTGATTGTTCGACGGCGGCGCGGCAGTCGGCGGCAGCAAACGGCAAGGTAGCAGGCAGCAATGCAAACAGTAAGATAGCAGCAGTAACGCAAACAGTAAGGTAGCAGCAGTAACGCAAACAGTAAGATAGCAGCAGTAACGCAAACAGTAAGGTAGCAGCGTCAACTCAAACAGTAAGGTAATAGTGTCACGTTCGCGCAAGCGAACGGCTGCCATAAAAAAGAGCAGATGCACACAGTCGAGAGCAGATGCACATAGTCGAGAGCAGATGCACACAGTCGAGTCGACACACAACAAAACAAATTAAAAAAGAGGTGTCTGCTTTTTCAATTCAAACGAATTAAGTAAATCAAAAAAACAAAATAATTCGTCAAAAAAATTATTCTTCGGTTGTGTGTTCAATATTAAACACGCGGGCGACAGCTTCCAACAAATCGTCGTCATCTGATTCCGCCGCGTTTCTGAGAATTTTAGTCGGCTCGGCCAGAATTTGATTGGCAATGCTGTGCGTTAAGTTTTCTAAAATTTTCTCTTCAAAATCGCCGATGGTATGTTTTACGCGGAATTTGTTGACCGCTTTTTGCTTCTCTTCTTCACGAATGTCGTAAACGCTTCTGTATAAAGCGGCAATAATGTCATCCGCTTTCTGTCTTTTGTATTGCTTGCCGAGCAAATCCAATTCTTCATTGATGATTTCAATGACTTTTTTGGCTTCTTCATTGCGCATTTTAAGCGTTTTTTCGCTGATGACGCGCAAATTATCAATGTTGCAAAGTGTGACGCCGTCTAAATCATTGACGGATTCTTCAATATCTCTCGGGTTGGCGATATCAACCATAAAAAGCGGTTTGCCGTTTCTTTTCGGAACAGCCTCTTCAACGATTTTTTTCGTAATCACATAATGCGGCGCGCCGGTTGCGCTGATAACGACATCGGCATTTTTCAAATAATCGGGAACATCATCAAATAAAATCGCTTCGCCGCCGAGGTCATATGCCAATTCCTGCGCTTTTTGGTGCGTTCGGTTGGAAATGTAAATGCCTTCCAAATTCTTATCTGCCAGCGCGCGGGCAACCAAAACGCCGATTTCACCGACACCGACAACCATGATGGTTTTGCCGTCCAGTCCGCCAAGCGTGTCTTCCGCCAACTCGACAGCAGCCGAGCCGATGGAAACAGATCCTTCATTGATCCGGGTTTCCGTGCGGGCGCGTTTGCCAACTTGAATCGCTTTTGTAAACGCCGTGTCCAAAATGCGCCCGATTGTTTTCTTTTTGACCGCCAAATTGTAAGCGTCACGGATTTGGCCGAGAATCTGGTCTTCGCCCATAATCATGGATTCCAAACCGCAGGAAAGCCGAAGCAGGTGATCCAATGATTCTTCATGGTCATGGAAATCAACGATTCGGGTCTCAACGCCGATCGCTTTTGAAAAATTGAATAAAACGCTGCTTCCCTTCTCGGAAACAACATAAATTTCAGCGCGGTTGCATGTTTTTAAAATAACACATTCATAAACGAGTTCACTCTCATAGAGCTTTTCGAGCATCTCTTCGGTTGTCAGCGGCCACGCGCATTCCATTTCAGCGACTGTCGCTTTTTTGTGAGAGATAACCATGCTTGAAATTTCGTTCATGATACAACCTAAAAAATCGTATGATTAATTGAAGTCAAAAGTAATACTAATTAATTCAACTCAAATATGAATGTTTCCCGCTAAACGATGTAAAAATGATAATCTCAAACTTTATTCATCGCTTTCTCTTTCGCTTTTTCGAAATCCGCCGGCAGCAGTTTCCAAATTTCTTCATCATTCATAATATTCCACAGAACTTCCTGCCGCTTCTTTTGATCCGACTCAACCGTTTTCAAATATTCGCGCATTTCATTCTGAAGCTCAATCATGAGTTCTAAATCATCATCAATCGCTTCTTCAATTTTCATGCGGGCGTATTTTGTCACCGCCGGGCTTTCGCCGCCCGATGAAATCGCGATTTGAAGCCCGCCGCGTTCAATAAAAGAAGGAATAATGACTTCGTCAGCTTTTTCAGTGTCATTCACCAAAACGCCGGCGGTTTTTGCCATTGAAACAATCCGGCGGTTGACAGCTGAATCAGAAGTTGCCGCAATCGCCAAAAAAGCATCCGACATGCAGTCAAAAATTTCGCCGTCGGTCAATTCATCCAGATTCTTTTCAATAAACAAAATCGAATCTTCTTTTTCCATTTGCCGAAGGTCCGGCGTCAAACCCGAGCTGACAACCGTGACAAGTGCCTTCTCGGCAAAACGCTTCACCTTGCGCTCGCCGACAGCGCCGCCGCCGAAAATAACGACAATCTTGTCCGTAAAATCAATCATTAAAGGCAGATACGGGTTCATTTCATCCTGCGGCGGTATTGTCATTTCTCTTTCTCCTTCATTTCTTCTAGTCAGATTCGAACGCCTTTTTTCTTCAATTCTCTTTCGCTGAAAACAAGTTTGTACTCGGAAATGCCGACAGCAATTGAAATCTTTTCAGCGACCGCTTTACATTCGTCCTGCGTTCGGCCGTGAATCATTGTATACATATTATAAGGCCACTCTTCCGATCTCGGTCGCTGGTAGCAATGGCTGACTTCGTGAAACGACGCCATTTTTTGCCCGATTTCTTCAATTTTGTCCTCGGGAATATCCCAAACACCCATGCCGTTTGCTGTAAAACCGAGCGCGATGTGACCGATTGACGCGCCGAAACGGCGGATTTTTTTCTCTTCAATTAATTTTTTCAAATGGCTGACAATTTCATCTTCTGAAATGCCGAGCTCGACCGCCGCCGCGGCAAAGGGCGAATGCGTGAATTCAATGCCGTCCTGAATCAAACGAATGAGTTTTTCATCAATTTCATCCATATCGGATTTCCAAACCGGTTTTTGTTCAGACATGGAAATTCACCTGTATTTTGAATTGTTTAATCGTCGGCAAATCCAAAAGCGGACAATCCAGTTCCGTTTGAATTTCCGACAAAATTTGATTCAGCCGGTCCTGCGTCGGCGCCGACACCGTGAACCAAATATTATATTCTTCATTTCTGAGATAATTGTGAGACACTTCGTCATATCTGTTGATGACTGCGGCCGCTTTATCAATCTGATTTTCCGGCACTTTGACTGCGGCAAGCGTATTCGTTCCGCCGATGCCGCGTGTGTTGATGATCGGGCCGATTCGGCGAATCACGCCTTCCTTTTTCAAGCGGCTGAGCTTGTCAATCACAACATCTTCGGTTGTGCCGATTTCAGCGGCAATGTCTTCAAACGGATGAGCAGAAACCGGAAAATTCAGCTGAATTAAATTGATGAGTTTTCGATCAATTTCATCCAATTCAACGGGTTTATTTTGTACCGCTGCCATTCAATATCCCTCCGGATAATAAGAACAAAGAGGCTCTTCTTCCATATAGTCGCCCGTCTCGGAATAAGCGCGGGCACGGCAGCCGCCGCAAACCGTCTTGTATTCGCAGGCACCGCATTTTCCTTTATACGCGTCGTAATTGCGCAAATCATTGAACACTTTTGCGTTTTCCCAAATGTCTTTAAAAGATTGCTGACGCACGTTTCCGGCGGATACGGGGAGGTAGCCGCACGGATTGACATCGCCGTTTCTTGAAATAAATCCGAAAGAAATGCCGCCGAGGCATCCTTTTGTCATCGCGTCCAAGCCGTGTGTTTTCGGCGTGATTTCAATGCCTTCTTTTTTGGCGCGCTGGCGCAATATTCTGAAATAATGCGGCGCGCAGGTCGGACGAATTTGTAAATCAGTTTTGCGGGATAAATCATGAAGCAATTCCAAAGCGACTTCATATTCTTCGGGCGTAATTTCAAATTCCGTTAATTCCGCGCCGCGGCCGGTCGGAACCAAAAAGAAAAAGTGGTGCGCTGCCGCGCCGATTTCTTTGGTAAAATTGTGAACATCTTCGATTTCGTGAAGATTGAATTTGGAAACCGTCGTGTTGATTTGAAACTCAACGCCCGCTTTTTTCAAATTTTCAATGCCTTTCATGGAATCGTTAAAACAGTTCGGAATCATTCGGAACGCGTCATGCGTTTTTTCACGGCCGTCCAAGCTGATGCTGACACGCTGAATGCCGGCGTCTTTGATTTTATGAGCGACTTCTTCCGTCACGGGAACGCCGTTGGTTGCAAGCGTCATACGGAATCCCAAATCTGTTCCGTAACGCGCGATTTCGAAAATGTCTTCTCTCATTAATGGTTCGCCGCCGCTGAGAATAATAATCGGCGTTCCGGTTTCGCGAATATCGTCAAGCAGTTTTTTGGCTTCCGCTGTTGACAATTCGCCTTCGGAAACGTCTTCCGTGGACGAGCCGCGGCAGTGTTTGCATTTTAAATTGCATGCACCGGTCGTTTCCCACGCTAAAATTCTCGGAGGACGAACGCCGCCTTCCGCTTGAGGCATTGCCGCGCCGTGTCCGTGCGGGCAGTTTCCTTCATTTTTGTAATCCATTAATTTTCCTCTCTTCGTTTTTATTTTTGAATTGATAAATGTAAAGCTTCGTTTCTCATCAAGTGGTCCAAAATCACAATTGCCGCCATCGCTTCGCCGACCGGAACAAAACGCGGCGCAATCACCGGATCATGCCGACCTGAAATTACGATTTCCGTTTCCGTCATGTCTTTCAGATTGACTGTTTTCTGAACCGTCGAAACAGATGGTGTCGGCTTAATCGCCGCTCTGAATCGAATCGTCTCACCGGTTGAAATGCCGCCCAGAATGCCGCCGGCATTGTTTGTTACGGTTTTAATTCTTCCGTTTTCGCTGTTGATTTCAAACGCATCATTAAATTCGCTGCCGCAGCACGCGGCCGCATCAAATCCGCCGCCGATTTCAAATCCTTTGACGGCGCCGATGCTCATAATCGCTTTTGCCAAGTCCGCGTCCAATTTGTCAAAAACTGGTTCGCCGAGTCCTGCGGGAACACCGCGGATGAGTCCTTCAACAATTCCGCCGACGGAATCGCCTTTTTCTTTGGCGGCTAAAATCTCGGCTTCCATTTTCGCCGCCGTCTCGGAGTCGGCGCAGCGAACGGGATTCGTTTCAATATTTTCTTTGATTTCATCAAAAGAGAATTGTGATATAATTGCCGAATCGGCGCAAACCTTGCCGATTTGAACCGTATGGCAGACGACTTCAATGCCGTACTGCGTTAAAATCTTCTTGGCAACCGCGCCTGCCGCGACTCTTGCGGCCGTTTCTCTGCCCGAGCTGCGCCCGCCGCCGCGATGGTCACGAATGCCGTATTTTTCGGCGTAACCGAAATCGGCGTGCCCGGGACGCGGTGTGTCGCGCAGGTCATCGTAAGAAGAAGAATTTTGATCCGTATTTCGAATCAAAAGAGAAATCGGCGTTCCGGTTGTTTTCCCTTCAAAAACGCCGGAGAGAATCTCAACCGTGTCGGATTCTTTACGTGATGTGGAGACATCGCTTTGGCCGGGCTTTCTGCGGTCCAATTCCTTTTGGATTTCTTCGGCTGTGATTGCAATTCCGGGAATCGCGCCGTCAATCACGACACCGACAGCGGGACCGTGAGATTCGCCCCAAGTCGTGATTCGAAAAACATTGCCGAAAGTGTTTCCTGCCATGAGTGTCTCCTTTTATTTCAAATCTTAAAATTTCAGAATACTTTTTAATCATTTGCCTGCATAAAAGATATTTTATTTGCAATTTGTTGAGGCTGAAATAATAAATTGCCTCATAGATATAAGTTTTTCAAAAACAAAAAGGATTATTTATGGACCTCATTCAACTTTATACTGATAAATGCAGCATGTGCGGCTTGTGCATTGATGTCTGCCCAAGCTATGACACGGTTGACATGATTCCTTCTCTTTGCGATTACATTCAATCGGGCGGCAAAGAGGAAGAAGGACGCCCGCTGGAATTCGATATTCGCCTTTGCTACACCTGCAATGTCTGCACGGTTGCCTGTCCCGAAGATTTGGGCATCCGAAAGCTCATTTCCGCGTCCCGCGAGAAAAAGACAAAAATCCGCGGCGCATCCGAAGAACAAGGATTGGTCGATCCGTTTTCAAACAATAATATTTACAAAAAAATCGGTGAATGGGAAAATCCGGTTGAATTTAAAAACGAAGGGCGAAAGAGCGATGTTGTTTATTTCCCGGGTTGCGCCGCTTCCTGCATGAATAAAGTTGTCGGGAAATCCACCGTCAGAGCATTGAATGCCGCCGGCGTTGATTATTCTGTGATGAGCGGCGTTGATTATTGCTGCGGCTCTGTGTCGGCGGGTGCCGGCAATACTGTTCCTTTGGAAAAACTCGGGCAGAGAAATATTGATGAAATCAATGCCCGCGGTTCTAAAATTTTAATTACGACGTGCCCCGGTTGCTACCGCGCTTTTAAATTACTCTATCCGCAGAAATTTGAAAATCTGAATTTTGAAGTTCTTCAAACATCGGAATACTTCGCCCGGTTGCTGAATGAAGGCAAATTGAATTTCAAAAGAGATATGGACGAATATTTCAAAAGCAGTGCAGGGGATGACGGCAGCACTGTTGGCAGCAGCACTGTCGGCAGCGGTAACTCTGTCGGCAGCGACAAAAATGACAACCCCGATGGCAAACTTCGGATTTTCTATCAGGACCCGTGCCATTTGACACGTGCGCTCGGAATTTATGAAGACCCGCGCCGCGTTTTGTCTGCTGTTCCCGGCGCTGAACTTGTCAATCCGACGCCTGACGGTTCAATCTGCTGCGGTTTCGGCGGCGGCGTTCGTACGTCTTTTCCGAAAAAATCAGTTGATCAGGCCGCCGACGTTCATGAATATGCCAAAAGCCTCGACAGTGATATTATTATTACAAATTGCGGCGGCTGTATGAAAAATATCATTGAAGGCGGTTATATGTCGGGAAAAGAGAACGGTCCCGAAAACGCCGGTCTTCCTGTTTATGATTTGGCGGAATTCATTTCCATTGCCTGCGGCAACGAACCGACAGAGCGTGATGATTTGAAATTGATTTATCTTTCCAATAAATCATTGAAAGAATGCCTGACGCATTACGATTACGAGCCCTTTGAAGAATTGGCGGCTGATTACGACCCCGATTTGAAATGAGAAAGTTTTAATAAAAAAGAATGATTAAGACATCACTTCAAATCGATTTATTTTAATTTTTATCAATTTTTAAGGAAATAATATGACAGAGATTACCCACTGGGCAGATGTCGTTGCGGAAGAGGCGACGACAAAAAACAAGAAGAATGTGATTTCAACCGGAATTACGCCTTCCGGCCACATTCATATCGGAAATATGAGAGAAGTGCTGACAGCGGACGCCGTTTACTGCGCTTTGAAAAACAAAGGCGAAGAGCCAGACTTTTTCTACATCGCCGACAATTACGACCCGCTTCGCAAGGTCTATCCGTTTTTAAAAGAAGAAGACTATGCGCAGCACGTCGGCAAACCGATTTCTGAAATTCCCTGCCCGTGCGGTCAACACAAAAGCTATGCCGATCACTTTTTAGAACCGTTTATCGCCGCAATGGAAACGCTCGGCATTCACCCTGAAGTGAAGAGAACGGATGAACTCTACAAGGCCGGCAAATTCGTTGACGCCATCAAAACCGCGCTTAAAAACCGCGACGCGATTGCCAAGATTTTGGAAGAAGTTTCCGGCAAAGAAGTTCAGGAAGACTGGAGTCCGTTTAATCCGATTTGTGAGGGCTGCAAACGCATCAACAGCGCGAAAGTCACAGGCTTTGACGAAGCGGAAGAGACGGTCAGTTACGACTGCCCCGCTTGCGGCACATCCGGCAAAGTGTCCATGACCGGCGGCGGCAAGCTGACCTGGCGTGTGGAATGGCCGGCAAAGTGGAAAATTTTAGGCGTTACCGCCGAGCCGTTCGGTAAAGACCATGCATCAAGCGGCGGCTCTTACGATTCAGGCATTAGAATATCCCGTGAAATTTTCAACAACGAACCGCCGCTTCCAATTGTTTATGAATGGATCATGCTCGGCGAAAAAGGCGCGATGTCTTCGTCATCCGGTGTCGTTGTTTCTATTTCAGATATGCTTGACGTTGTTCCGCCGGAAGCGTTGCGTTTCTTAATCATGAAAACGCGCCCGGAAAAGCACATTAAGTTCGACCCCGGACAACCGCTTTTGAATTTGGTGGACGAATACGAACGCTTGCGCGACAAAGAAGAACCGTCCGAATTTGAAAAGCGCATCGTCAGCTTGTCTCAGTCCAAAGACGTGAAGCAGTCGAAGATTCCGTTTAAACAGATGGTAACCATTTATCAGGTTGCCGGCGGTGATTTGGACAAAATTGACGCGATTGCCAAACGCTCCGGTTTTGATGAAGATCCCGAAATTATCAATTTAATGGCGCACAATGTCGGTCTTTGGCTTGACAAATACGCGCCGTCTTTCGCCAAATTCGGCGTCAAAGACACCGTTCCGGTTCAGGCTGCATCGTTGACAAACACGCAGCGCGCATTCTTAAAAGCGTTTGCGGATGAGCTTTTAGCAGCGGACAAAGAACTCGGTCCCGAAGACATTCAGCGCATCGTTTATGAAACCAAAGAGCCCGCGTCTCCCATTTCAAAGAAAATGGAAGAATACGCCGGCGGCGAAATTCCAGCCGAAGAAATTGATACCAAAAATTTCTTTTCCGCAATTTACACGGCACTTTTGGGACAGCCGTCCGGTCCGAAAGCCGGCTGGTTCTTAACGTCGTTTGACAACAGTTTTTTGGTTGTCAGATTTAAAGAGGCCGCTGAATATCGGCCTTAATTTCTTTTTTATTTTTTGAAAAAACGTCGTTTCTTTTTTCTTCTTTTTTAAAAATCTGTGCAACTCACGCGCGCAGACGGCGGGCAGTACAATGAGCCGTTTAAAGTGAAATATAAATACGCTGAATTCTTTGAGATACGAATATGCTTGAGAAACTTAAAAAGTCCTTAGAAGAGGCGCCCGTGATTCAAAAGGAATGTGACGGGCAGATTTACAATTATTTTATTCATCCGATTTCAGACGGTATTCCCGAAACGGATCCCGCAATTTTAGAGGAAATTGCAGATTTTATTATCGCTGACGGCAAAGTCGGCGGGATTGATAAAATCGTCACTGTTGAAGCGATGGGAATCCCGATTGCAACAACGCTTTCATTAAAAACGCGGATTCCGGTCTCAATTATCCGCAAAAGGAAATACGGAATGGTCGGCGAAGTTGAATTGTCGCAATCCACCGGTTATTCCAAAGGCGCTCTTTTTATCAACGGTCTCAAAAAAGGCGACCGCATTCTTATTGTTGATGACGTTATCAGCACGGGCGGAACGCTTTTGCCGTTGCTGGAAACATTAAACGGCATGGGGGCGGATGTCGCAGGCGTTTATTGCGTCATCGGGCGCGGTGAAGGAATGGGTCACATCAAAGAAAAAACAGGCGTTGACGTGACGGTATTGGTTGACATTTCCGTTTCAAAAGACGGCGTGACGGTTATCGGGGGCGTGAAATGACTCAGCTTCCGACATTTTCCGCTTCTTCTTATGATTTTGAAATAAAAACCGTTTTTGAAGAGATTGAAAAAATTAAAACAGAAAAAAACGGTGAAATTGTTGTCGGTCTCCAGTTTCCTGAAGGATTGAAAAAACACGCGCTTGAAATTGCGTCTCAAATCGAAGAAAAAACAGGATCAACCGTTTATATTTCTGCCGATCCGTGTTTCGGCGCCTGCGATCTGGATATGCGTTTGCTTGAAAAATCTGATCTGTTTTTCCATTTCGGGCACGCCGAACTCAAACAGGGCGATATTGAAAAGAAAGTCCGCTTCGTTGAAGCGCGTTCCAAAGTTGACATTTCCGATGCGGTCAAGTCTGCGCTTCCGCTTCTGCCGGAACAGACAATCGGATTGGTGACAACGGTTCAGCATGTCCACCAATTGACACAAGCCAAGCAAATCTTGGAAGCGGCCGGCAAAACCGTCATTATTGCCGAGGGCGATCGAAGAATCGCTTATCCCGGTCAAATTCTCGGGTGCAATTTCTCGGCGGCGCATTCTGATGAAATTGAAAAATGCGGCGCGCTTTTGTATATCGGCAGCGGTCAATTTCATCCGATCGGTGCCGCGCTTTCATCTAAAAAACGCGTGGTTTGCGCCGACCCGTTTACATCTGATGTTTTTGAGCTCAGTGACCGCAAATTTTTGATGCAGCGAAGCGCGGTCATCGGAAACGCGGCGGATGCAGAAACGTTTTGTATTATTGTTTCAACCAAAAACGGACAGTATCGAAAATCGTTGGCGGAATCTTTGAAAGCGAAAGCAGAAGCGCACGGGAAAACGGCTTTTGTTTTGTTCATGGATTTCGTGTCGCCCGATCAAATGCTTTCGTTTAAGGCGGACGCTTTTGTCAATACCGCCTGCCCGCGGTTGGCAATTGATGATTCCGGAAGATATCCCGCACCGGTTTTAACGCCGCAGGAATTTGAAATCGTTTTGGGTGAGCGGGCGTGGGAAGATTTGGTTTTGGATGAAATCTTGGAAGGCGGGCAGGATTAAATCAAAAAGAAAGTCAAAAGAAAGTCAAAAGAAAGTCAAAAGAAAGTGAAAAAGGAAGGCGAAGAATGTCTTTTTCTGAAATTTGCGTTTATCAAGTCAAACCCGACAAAGTCGATAACTTTGAATCTCTCATGAACGATGCCGCCCGATTTATGGAACAGCGCGACGGGTTGCTTCTGCTTCGTTTTATAAAACGGGGTTACAATATTGATTTTGAACAAATCAAAGAAGGGCTGCCGCCGAAAAAACTGACCCGCGTTGTTAAAAGCGTTAAATATTTGCTTTATTGGGAATTTGAGACAATCGAGCATTACGGTGCCGCGCAAAAGGATTTGTACGAAAGTTATTGGAAGGAAATTGACAAATGCCTGATTGTGCCTCACGATAAATATTTGGGAGAGCGGATGTTTGAATAATTCCGTCACCGATCATGAAACTCAGAAAATTGGAAATGGCACTTGAAAAAGTGGAAGGGTTTGAATCCCCGAATGTCGGTTACGAGCAGTACAAAACGCCTGCTGTCGTTGCCGCGCCGTTTCTTCATTTGGCGTTTATGAGCGGCGATATTGAAGGCAAAACCGTTTACGATCTCGGCTGCGGCACCGGAATTTTATCCATCGGCGCGGCAATTTTGGGTGCTTCTGAGGTGACCGGTTTTGATATTGACGAATCGGCGGTTCTCGGGGCGAAAAATAACGCGGCTTTGATGTGTTCTGAAATTCAGGGGTCTGAGTCTGAATTTGATATTGATTTTATCGTCTCAAATGTTTCAAACATTTCTGAAAAAATTGAAAGCGGTGAATTGAAACGGGCCGATACGATTCTCATGAATCCGCCGTTTGGAGCGCAGGAAAAAGGAAACGATCGGCCGTTTTTGGAAGCGGCGCTTGCGGCGGGCAATGTGATTTATTCCATTCACAATAAAGGCAGCCGCGCTTTTATAGAAAAATTTATTAAACCCGCTGTTGTAACAGATTGTTTTATAACAGATTTTCCGATACGAAAAACATTTGATTTTCATAAGAAAGATATTCTGTCAATCGATGTTGAAATTTACAGGATTGAGTCACGACGCTGATTTCCTGAAAAGATTATTTTATCTATGTTTAATGTATATTCATTTCACCGAATTGAATATAACAACGCTGAATGGTCAGCAATTATATGTTTAAACGACGGCGATCGAATTAATTCGCTGTCCGGATTCACAATTATCAAATTACGAAGGTTCATTTATGAGCAGAGTGCAAAAAAAACCAATCAGAAGAAGATTGAAAGACGCCGCAGGAAAGGCGGAAGACCCGAAATCGTTCGAACCGTCCGAGCCGGTTAATGCTGCTCCCGCAGAAGATACGCCGAAATCCCGTATCCCGAGAAAACCTAAGCCTGAAGTCGCGGCAAAGCCCGAGGCGGATGCGCCTGCAAAACGCGTTGTTCGCAGAACCGCGCGCTCGGCACCCGATGCGGCAGAAGAGCAGCCCGAAGAAAGACCGCGCCGTGCACCTGCTTCGGCGGAGCGCTCTGACAGAAGATCTGACCGCGGCGAAAACAGCCGCAACGGTGACCGCAATGGTCGCAGCAATGACCGTGACGGCCGCAGCAATTACGGCAATGGTGACCGCGGCAGCCGGGACGGACGCGGCAGAGACAGAGACGGCGGCAGAGACCGTAACGGCGGACGCAATGACCGCAACGGCAGAGGCGGCTTCGGCGGCAGAAAACCCGCTGAAAAGAAGAAACGCCCCGAGAAAATCGTTTACGAAAAGACAAAACAGTTTGTCTTCCCGGGCGAAATTGTCGGCGCAATTGAAGAATACAAGCCCGGCTTCGGTACCGTTAATGATGACGGCACGATTCGCGCAACCGTTTCCGGCGTTATCGGCGTTAACAAAGAACACCGCATGATTACCGTTATTCCGAAAACAAAGACGCTCAACATGATTACGGAAGGCGACATTGTCATCGCATCCATTACCGATGTCCGCGAATCCAATGCGCGCGTTGATATTGTTGCGGCTGAAAAGAGTTTGGGTGAAGAAATCGTCAACAAAGGAAATGCTGAAATTTACGTTTCCAACATTAAAGACGGCTTTGCCAAATCCGTTGCCGAGGAATTCAGTGTCGGTGACATTGTTCGCGCCAAAGTCATTGACAGCAAGAAAATCGGCTTGTCAACGGTTGAGCCCGAACTCGGTGTTTTGAAAGCGTACTGCTCCAAATGCAAAACGTCTCTCACAAAGAGCGATGAGGGTTTGGTTTGCGGCAATTGCGGCAACAGAGAAAGACGCAAACTTGCGGAAGGATACGGCAAAGGCATTTCCTCCGCGCCTTAATTTTTTTAAGGTTTCACCGTTAAATTTATCCGAAATCATTCATTTCTGAAAATCAAATATTTTGACTTAAAGTGAGATTAAATTATGGAACTTACAATTCTTTCACAAAGTAAAGACGAGATGGAAATTCTCGTCAAAGGGGAAACACACACCCTGATGAACATTATCAAAGCGACGCTTTTAGATGACCCGCGTATTGAAACAGCTTTCTATGACGTGAAAAGATTATCCAATTCCGTCGAGAGAGAACCCGTTCTCTACATCAAAACAATGCCCGGCGAAAAGCCGATTGAAATCTTAAAAGATGTCGCCGACAAAATCATGGCGATGTGTGACGAGTTTTCAACCGCTTTTACAAAGGCAGTTCAGCAGAAATAATTCTTCTGCTTTTCTTTTTTCAACTTTTTCCGGCACTCATGCCGGATTTTTATTGAGGTGGCACAAGTGGCAGCGAACAATAATCTTCAAATGTTTCAATTTATCAAACGCGATACGCGTGATTTTATCAATATTGATCCGCTTCAGACAGCCGGTCTTTTAACCGATGCGGCCCGCGACGCTCTTATCGAGTGGGGCGACGGTTATTCCGTTTGTGATTATTGTAACGGCGCTTTGGATTTGGTTAAAAAACCGCCGATTCAGGAATTTGTTTACAAAGCGCTTCCCGAATTCTTGGGAACCGACACCGCTCGCGTGATGAACGGCGCGCGCGAATCCAAATTCGCTGTCATGCATTCGCTTGCAAGTACTGCTGCTGACAAAAATAATTATGTCGTGATGGACGCTTGGGCGCATTATTCCAGCAAAGTCGCAGCGGAACGCGCCGGTTTGGAAATTGTTCAAACCGAAAAGCCTGAAAAAGAAATCATGCCCGAAGATTTTCTCAAAGCCATTGAAACAGGTATTGAGAAATACGGCAAAAAACCGCTTTTAACACTTCTCACTTATCCCGACGGCAGTTACGGCAATTTGGCTGATGTCAAAAAGATTGCCGCCATTTCTCACGAATTCGATGTTCCCGTTCTCTTAAACGGTGCTTATGCGGTCGGCCGAATGCCGGTCAACGCTAAAGAGTTCGGTGTCGACTATATTGTCGGCAGCGGTCACAAGTCTATGTCGGCCTGCGGTCCGGTCGGCGTTCTCGGCGTCGTCGGCGACGAGGCGGCAGAGCAGCTTTTCCGCAAATCCGCTTACAACAAAGTCAAAGAGGTTGAACTTCTCGGCTGTACGTCACGCGGCGCGCCGATCATGACATTGATGGCGTCTTTTCCGGAAGTCGTTGAACGAACGCAGCCCGAAAATTGGGAAAAAGAAGTTCATCTCGCCCGCGGTTTTATTCAAAAATTGGAAGAAACCGGCAAGTTCAAACTTTTCGGGCAAAATCCGCACAATCACGATTTAATGTTCTTTGAAGCCGCCGGTTTTTTCAACATTTCCGAAAAGGCAAAACGCGGACGTTATTTCCTTTATGATGAATTGAAAGACAAAAAAATTCACGGCATCAAACCCGGACTGACGAAGAATTTCAAAATGAGCACATACGGTCTCGGTCAAGAGAAACTTGATTTTATCGCCGATTCTTTTATTGATATTCTGAAAAAATACGATGAAATCTGAGATTTCAAATTTAATTTATTTTAATTTAAAATGAGGATATAAATGACAACAAGCTTGCTTTGGTTTTCCGCTGTTTTGATGATTGCGGCGATATTTTTGAAAAAGGATAATAAAATCGCTGAAATGATTTGCGGTGCCGGCTGGCTGATATTCGGGTTTTATTGGATCACGCTCATTCCTTATTATTACGCGAAAGCTGATTACACAAACATCGTGTTGACGATTCTTTTATTTTTATTTTGTCTGCTGCTCGCGAATTTCGCAGCCCGCGCTTTCAAAAACAAAACGCGCCGTGAAAATCCGAAACACGCCGATTCCGTTTTACTGAACCGTCGCGTTAAATTGCTTTTTGATTTGACAAAACTAATCGCCGTCGTTTGCATCATTTACATGCCGTTTAGTTTGTTCCCGCCGCTCAATCATTTTATCATTGAAACCGTGGCAACACAAACGGTAGAGCTACTGAATTTCCTCGGCTACAACGCAACGCTTGCCGATTACAACACAATTGCTTACAACGGCATCAGAGTTGTCGTTATTTTAGCGTGTACCGCCATCGAAAGCATTGCCTTTTTCACGGGTTTGATTCTGGCTGTTCCGGGCTCTCCCAAATCCAAAGGAATTGCGTTCTTGCTGACGGTTCCGGTCATTTACGTTTTGAATCTGGTTCGCAACATCTTCATTGTTGTCGCTTACGGCGATTTGTGGTTCGGCGCAAACAGTTTTGAAATCGCGCATCATTACATCGGAAAAGCAGGGTCCGGCGTTGCTTTGATTGTTTTTGCTTATCTCACGATGAGATTGCTCCCGGGATTAATTGATGACGTTCTCGGTGTTTGGGATTTATTTGTTGACGAAATCCGTTATATTCTCAAAATAAAACCGAAAACAAAAGATGAAAAATAATCAGAAACTGTATCCCGATTCAAAAAATAATCCGAAAATGTATTCTGATTCAAAAAATCGACGTATATTTCATTTTTTTGAAATATCCGATTTATTCTTTTTTTAAGCTGTGATTCACGATGGCAACAATCACCGTTAATCCGAATATTAATATCAATAGAGGCAGTTGTATTGTATTTTCATATCCGGGTGTTTCGATTTCAGCAGAAAAAGACCGTACCGGCTTTTCATATTTGACAGATATGTTTATCGTTTGAATCTTTTCCGAAATCTCTTGAACAAATTCGTTATCTGTGAGAGAATCCGGGAGGGAATTTAAATCAATTATTCCGGATGCGATAAGAATGACACCTGCAAAAAGAGAGATCAAGACAGTCATTGAAACTGCCCATTTGACTAATTTTTTCATTCCATTCCCCGGCTGAAATAATATTATAATCTCCAAAAAAGTAATATTCGTATATATATTTTGCCTAATATTTTATTCATAATCAATATTAAATCATTAATATATTCGTATATTCATCTGTATCAATATTTTCGAAAAGAAGCGACTGAGTGTAAAAACCGAATGAAATCAAAAAAATGAAAAAATAAATGACAGTTGTAAAAAACGAAAAATGAAGAAATAAAAGAAAAAAATGATAAATAAAAACGAAAAAAAAGTGAAGAATAAAAAGAAAATGAAGAAAAAAGTTCAATATTTGCCGCGTCTGCCGTACATCGGTCTTTTTGCGTAAACGCGTTTGACCATTTTTGCAAGGACAAAGTCGCCGTCTCTTGATTTGAAACTGCCGCCGCGAACTTTTATTGAAACAATCGGGTAATCTTTGCCGTCAAGTTTTACATTTTGACCGACAACAAATTTGAAATCGCCCGGCACTTTTGTCTCAATCGAATCAGTGGTTTCGCCCTGCTGAATCGCGACTTTGATTGTCACTTCATCAATGGCGCGGCCCCAAATCGTGTCAATCTCTTTGACGGGAGCAGACGGTTTTCTTTTGTCGCCGCATTCTAAAACTGTAATTATAATCGGAATGACTTCGCCGGAATTAATATCTTCGACAACAAATTCATCGTCAATAAAAAAGCGTTCATCTTCAGGCAAAAGCGTCTGCATCACAACGGAATTTTCCATTTGGCTGATGATCGCTTTAACGGTTTTCATCTTCACGCGCGGGACGCGGTAGCTGTGAACGTGACCGCAGTCCATGCATTTGGCGACAGGACTTTGTCCGGGCTTTAAAATTTCATGCCAAGTTTCATCTGCCGGCGAGCAGTTCGGGCATTTAATTTCAATTTCATTTTCTTCTTCAAACATAATTTCTCACATAATCGTATTTAGGCAAAGAAAGAAAACAATCCCATATAAGCATATTTAATGGCGGTTCAAATCAAATATATCAGACAGACCAGACAGATCAAATATATCAAACAGACCAGACAGATCAAATATATCAGACAGATCAGACCAAATATGATTCGTCGGAAGGTATTAATAGAACACAGTCTCATATTTGAGAATCATCTTATTTTTGAGACGGGATTTGTTGAAAATGGATCAAATCAAATATTTAAAAACACTGGCGCTTCTCGGCTGCGATCAAAAGCCGGTCAAAATTTCCGTGAAAGAATTGGAAACGGATTTGGAAGCCAGCGACAAAACAATTTCCAGAAATCTCAAGTTTTTGGAACAACAGGAATTAATCGTGCGCGAAATTAATCCGTCAGGTCAGATGATTCTGATTTCTGCCGCAGGCATGAAGCTTCTGTCAAAAGAATTTGCCGATTACAAGAAGATTTTCGATGTCAAGGAACATATTGATTTGGACGGGACAGTTGTGTCGGGCCTCGGGGAAGGTCAATATTATATTTCGATTGACGGCTACATGGCACAGTTTCAGGAAAAACTCGGCTTCACACCGTTTCCGGGAACATTGAATGTGAAACTCAAAGAGTATTGCTTTGATTTGCGCAAGAAAATGGAAGAATTTCCGTACGTCAAAATTGACGGATTTTCCGACGGCCAACGAACTTACGGCGCAAGCGACTGTTATCCGGCACTTATCAACGGGGTTTGTTGTTTCATTATCGTTCCCGAACGAACGCATTATAAAATAGATCTGCTGGAAATTATCGCGCCCGTGAAAATGCGCGAGGCTTTGAAATTAAAAGACGGCGATGAAATTAAAGTGACCGTCGGGGAAGTCTGCTGATATTTCTTTCAGATCGCGTTTCCTCTCATTATTTTCTTATTTATTCTTATTATTCGATATCCGAATTATCTTAAATTAAATAATCTAAAAATTAAAGGTGAAACAATGGAAAACAAAACACAAAATCAAAACGACGGCAAATATTCCGAAAAAATCCAAAACACCCTTCAAGTAATCCGAGACGGCAAATTCTTTTTGCTTTACGATTCCGAGAAGCGTGAAGGTGAAACGGATTTCGTGATTGCGGCAACCGCGGTTCAGCCGAAAGATGTCAAAACCATGAGAAAAGACGGCGGCGGTTTGATTTGTGTTGCCGTCAGCCCGAATGCCTCGGATCTTTTGAAATTGCCGTACATGGCAGATGTTGTTACCGCCGCCGCGACCAACGATAAAATCAATCCGAAATTGGAAATCGGCACTTTCGTTGAAAAGGAAGGCGACATTCAATATGACAAAAAATCTTCCTTTTCGCTTTGGGTCAACCACCGTGAAAACAGAACCGGCATTCCCGATGATGATCGCTCTTACACGATTCGTCGCCTCGGCGAGATGACAAAAACCGCGCTTGACGGAAAACCCGTTGACTTCGCATCCGAATTCAGAACGCCCGGTCACACGGCAACGCTTCGCGCTTCAAAGGGTTTGCTGGATGAGCGCCGCGGCCAGACGGAACTCTCCATTGCGCTTGCGCTGATGGCGGGAACAACGCCCGCGATGGTCGTCTGTGAGATGTTGGATGACACCAACGGCAAAGCATTGTCAAAAGAAGATGCCAAAGCCTACGGCGAAAAGAACGGCATGATTTTCGTTGAAGGATGGGAAGTCGTTGAAGCTTTTGAAATCTGGAAAGAAGAAGGCATTGACGCTTAATTTTTTCTTTTTCTCTTTTTTTATCATTTTTCATCATTTTTCATGAAACAGAAACATTTTATTACAGAATTGTATTGACAGAAATGAAATTTCAAATTTTTATTCAAATTCTATTTTTCAGGTGATATGAAATGACTAAAACAGCGGCCGTCATCAGAGGAGACGGCGTAGGACCCGAATTGGTTGATGCCATGCTTAAAGTTTTGAAAGCTTCCGGCACTCAAGTTGAGTTTAAAATGTGCGATGCCGGCGAAGGCTGGTGGAAAGCAAACGGCGGCGACTCTTTGATCCCGCCCGAAACTTGGGAAATTATGAAAAATTCTGATGCCTGCTTCAAAGGCCCGACAACAACACCAGGCGGCATCGGATCTCCGCGCAGTGTGGCGGTTTCGATCAGAAAAGCTTTTGATTTGTACGCCAACGTCCGTCCGATTAAAACAATTCCGGGCGCAGAAGGTCCGCTCGGCGCGGTCGAACACGTTTGTGTCAGAGAAGGGACGGAAGGCCTCTACATCGGCGAAGAAGTTCAGCTCACCGATGATGTTGTGATTGCCATTCGCAAAATCACAAAAACATCCTCCCGCAAAATCGCAAAATACGCTTTCGAAGAAGCCAAACGCCGCGGATACAAAGCGGTTGTTCCGATTCACAAAAGCAACATCTTGAAAAAGACATGCGGCACCTTTTTGGAAATTGTTGAAGACGTTGCCAAAGATTATCCCGGTATTGAAGTTTGGGAATATCACATCGACAACATCGCGATGCAGCTCATCAAAAACCCTCAAATGTTTGACCAAACCATTCTCTTGTCCACCAATTTGTTCATGGACGTCATCAGCGAAGAATGCTCAGCCCTCGTCGGCAGCATCGGCATGATTTACTCCGCCAACATCGGCGACAACTACGCCATGTTTGAACCGGCACACGGCTCCGCGCCCAAATACACCGGCATGGACAAAGTCAATCCCTACGCGACCATTTTGGCCGGCGCCTGGATGCTTGACTACCTCGGTGAAAAAGAACAATCTCAGAAAATCTTCAAGGCGGCTGAACAGGCAATTGCTGACGGCTATGTCACTTACGACATGGGCGGCGACAAAAAATTAAGTGAAGTTGCCGACAGATTGGTTGAAATTATGACAAAGTGAAGGCTCAAGTCTTCCTTTTTCTCATTTTCATTTCTTTTTATCTTATTTTCTTTCTTTTTCTCATTTTCATTTCTTTTTTATCTTATTTTCTTTCCTTTTCTATTTTCATTTTTTTCTTTTTCCGGTTTTACGATATTTTTACTGTTTCTGATGTTTATTCAACGAATGAGTACGAATCTCCAACGCCTTCTTTCACTCGCTTTGCTCGTGAAACGTGTCGTTGGAGGTGGTTGATTTGGTTTTTCATTTATTTTGGTTAAATGGAAACATCAGTTTTTCAATTTAACAAAAAGGGGAACGCCGCTTAAATTCCAAAATAAAATCGGGTTTTATTTTTAGGTTTTAAAAGGGCGTTCCTTTTTCAAAAAATAATGAAAAACGATGTTTGGATTTGTTTAAATTGGAAAAAAGTTCAAGTACGACCGCAATTCAAGATTTTGTGAGCGTCAGCGAACAAAATTGCAGAATTGCGGATTATTCCCCTGCGTTTACAAAAAAGACATTGCCGAATGATTGAAATTTAATTAAAGCGGTTTATGTTGTTTATTTAACGCATGGGAAGAATCTCCAACTCCTTCTTTCACTCGCTTCGCTCGTGAAACGCGTCGTTGGAGGCGGTTACTTTGTCTTTAAATTATTTTTACAAAAAGATTTTTCGGGTTTTAAAATTTCAAAAAATACTTAATTGAAAATATCATTGAAAAGAATCAGGGTGGATTTGAATCCGAATAATTAAAATGAATCAATAATGAATCAAATTATAAATCAATTAAAATCAATTAAAATCAATCAATTTAAATCAATCAAATCAAAATCAATCAAAAAATAGGTGAAATTATGCAGGAAGTTTTAAAATTCTTAACTGACAACCCGACTTTTTACATCGCGACAAACAGCCCCGAAGGTCCGCGCGTCAGACCGTTCGGTTTTATCATGGAAGACGGCGGCAAACTTTATTTGACAACAAGCAACCAAAAAGATGTTTTCAAACAGCTTCAAGCTGACCCGCGCTTTGAAATTTCAGCGACATCGGCTGACGGGGGTTCTTGGATTCGTGTCAGAGGAAAAGCAGTTTTTGATACAAGAAAAGAAATTGCTGAAAAAGCGTTCAAAACCGCTGAATTCTTTACGCCGATGTATCAGTCACCGGACAATCCGATTTTGGAATTTTTCTATATCGGTGAAGGCGAAGCAACATTTTATTCATTCGTCGAAGCGCCGAAAACCATTCAATTTTAATTTCAGATTTTTTAAATTTCGATTTTTAATTTAGATTTTTAATTTAGATTTTTTCATTTGAATAAACTCTTGGCAGTTTATTCAAATCAAATCTCAAATCAAAAATTTCTATTTTTTATAAAATAATTTTCCCATTCGTTTCCAACTGTGTTAATTTTTTATCGCTCCGATCCATTACGTTTTTCTTCTCCTGAGTTACTCTCGCAATTTTTTCTCTAACGCAATTTATTTAATTATCCTTGTGGTATGTTAATAATGATTTTAGAGTTCCGCCAAAAAGGAGAGATTGAGTTTTGAAGCAGATTCTTCTGATTGAAGATAACATTATGAATTCTGAGTTAGTCAAAGATATTCTTGAAATGGAAAATTATGAGATAACATGCACAGCCGATGGCATGGATGCTTTAGATATTTTAGAAAAAGAATCTTTTGATTTAATACTCACCGACATTAATCTGCCGAAAATGGATGGGTTGGAATTAGTCAAACACATCCGAAGCGACATGGATCCAAACATTAAAGTGATCGCAATTTCTTCAGACACTCTGACCAAAGACGGAAGACAATTCACAGATGTCGGTTTCGACGGTTTCATTCAAAAACCGTTCAAAATCGGAGAATTCCGCAAATATATCAAATCCTTACTCGATGATTGAGAAAATGAATCCGGATGATGACATCACTTTTTTGCAAAACAAATTGCAACTCATCCGCTCCCTTCAAGATCCGGGGGAAAAAGAGATTTCTGGTCTTGTTTCTTTGCTTACCGACCCGAGTGAAAATGAAATCATCTGCGCTTCTGTTTATCCCGTTCTTCAAGCAGCGGGTCAGCTCTCGGTTGACGCTCTTCTCTCTGTTTATTCAAATTTTTCCGAATTCGATGAAAAAATTCAAATTCGGCTTTCATACACTTTTTCTCAAATTCCGGAAACACCGGCATTCGTATTTGAAACATTTTTGAAAAGCGGTATTTCCCGCGTTCGTCAAAACGGCATCATCGGGTTCGCTCTTCTCAATGACCGCCGATTTGATGATTTGTTGTTTGATGTTTTAAGAAATGATGCTGATTCCGAAACGGCATATGAAGCGGCAATTGCGCTTTCCGGTGGCGGTGTTGATGTTTTGTCCGAGTTTGAAATCATCTTGAAAGAAAATGTCATGGCAGAAAACCTTCGGGAAAAAACTTATATGGATTCCCCAACCAAAATAAATGCAGACAACACGAATGGTTTATGCTCGCCGGAATCCGATCTTTTCCATCCTTTGGATAAGCATGTGCTTGCAAAAGTCATTGAAATTACGGGTGATATCGGAAATGAAGAAACGCTCTCGTATTTGACGGCGTATCTCACTCATCCGGATGAACGGGTTTCAAGAATTGCGGCAGAATCTATTCAAAAAATAAAAACAAAAACCACAAAATAAAAACCAAAAAATAAAACCAAAAAATAAAACCAATAAATAAAAACATAAACGGTGATCATCTTGGAACTGATGTTCCTTTTCTTTTTAGCAGCTCTTGTTCTCGGCGGTGCGGTCGCGGGTTCCTTTTCCGGAATGCTCGGCATCGGCGGGTCTATTTTGCTTGTTCCGCTTCAATTTTATCTTTTGACCAGGCTCGGCTATCCGCCTGACATCGCCTTAAAAACAGCGATTGCAACCGCTCTTTTTTTCACACTGCCGACATCACTTTCAAGTGCTTACAATCACTCCAAGCGCAACACGGTTTTGTGGAAAAAAGGTCTTTTAATGGGCGTTTTCGGATTCGTTTTCTCCTTTGCCGGCGGTTACATTGCGTCACATTTGAATGCCGCTTACCTTTCTATTATTTTCGGTGTTGTCGTTTTGGGCGCTTCGCTGAAATTTACGACAACGAAAAATGCCAATGAAGATCCTGAAAAAATGTCTCAAAATCCGATTATTTACGCGGTCTGCGGCTCTTTAATGGGATTGCTGTCAGGCTTAACCGGTATCGGCGGCGGTTTGGTTTTGATTCCGCTTGTTATTTTTCTGGCAAAAATGCCGCTTCGCCAAGCCATCGGTACGTCTTCGGCAACGATTATTTTTACGGCGTTCGGCGGTGTTATCAGTTATATCATTAACGGCATCGGCGTTGAGGGGTTGCCGCCGTATTCATTCGGCTATGTCAATTTGATAATGTGGATTGCATTGGTGATTCCGGGCGTTATCTTGGCATCAGTCGGCGCAAAACTTTCTCACAAATTGAATCAAAAATATATGCGAAACGCATTTACCGTCATTACTTTCCTTGTCGGGGTCGGAATGATTCTGAAAGGGTTTTTGATGTGATCGCGTTTGATGTGACAGCGTTTGAGGTGGCGAATTTTAGGCGATTTAACACTCGGGTGACAAAAAAGCTTTATAGTGAAAATTGATTATTTTGTTTACCTTTAAATACGGAGATTCAGACCGTTCTTACTTATATATTTTAATTGACTAACTGTCTTAATTACTTAAGTGTATTAATTGCTTAAGTTTCTTAATTATTAATTTTGATTGAAATACACGAGGTTTAATATATGGCGCTTCCCGGTTTACTTTTTGACATTATTTTAGTTGCATTGGCAATTCTGATTGCTTACATTTTATACAAAGCTTTGAAAACAACCAAAAAATTGGCACTCAATATCATCATTGGTTTTATTTTGATTATTGTTACCAATCTGTTGGACATCACATCCATCCCTGTCGGTTTTAACCTTTCAACGGTGATTACCATTCTGATTACCGCTTTAACCGGCGTTTTCGGTGCATTGGTGATGATTATTTTGAATATTTTCGGACTTTATCCGTTTATTTAAATTTCATTCCCTTTTTTATTTTTCAAAAACAGCACGATAATGATGGCGGGTGTAACTCTCGCCGTTATATTTCTTTTCTTTTTTAATTGATTTCAATTCAAGCGTTTGAAATCCGTTTTTTTCAAAAAGAGTTTTGATTTCGTTTTCATCAAAATAGTGATACAGAATTCCGTTTTGACGCTCAAAAGTTCGCGGCTCCATTTTTTCGTTTTCTAAAATCGCGGGCTCGCCTGAACATCGCATATCTTCTTCGCCGAAAACTTCAAAGAAAAGAAGCCCGCCTTTTTTTAAAGTTCGATAAAATTCAGCCGCGGTTTTTTCCCGATCTTCTAAAACCAAATGCTGCATCACGCCAAGACACAAAACACCGTCGAAAATTTCATTTGAAAAAGGCAGTTCGACAGTGTTTGAAACAATATGTTCGGGAAATGAAAATCCGGGTGACGCTTTTTTCTCAGCCGCCATGCGGATTGATTCAATCGAACGGATCAAAGCGTTTTTGGAAATATCAATGCCGATGCACGGAAATTTAAAACAAAATTCTCTCAAATAACGTCCTTCGCCCGAGCCGGCATCCAATAAAAAACCGTTTTCTTTCAATCGGTTTTGAATCCACGAAAGTTCCGACAGACCGCCCCATTTCAAATGTTCATATTCGATGTCCCACGCGTTGACATCTTTTTTAGAAACAGTCATGATAAAACCTAAACCTTAAAACCGGAAAAAAGATGAAATAAAAAAGAAAAGAAATTAAGAAGACAAAGTCTCCTTAATTTTTGCAACGGCTTCAGCCTTTGCTTTTTCAATGCCTGACGCGTCCGGTCCGCCGCCCATGGCCAAATCCGGCTTGCCGCCGCCGCCGCCGCCGACAGCTTGTGACATCATTTTCACAAGGTCGCCTGCTTTAAGGCCCTTTGTAACTGCATTTTTGCCGACAGCTGCAACAGCTTTCACGCCGTCCGTTTCACTGAGAAGAACCGCGACGGCGTTTTCATCCTTTAATATTTCAATGGCTGCCATTCTCAAAGAATCAATGCCGTCTCCTTTTGTCACATTAACAACAAGTGAGAACTCACCGATCTTTTCAGCGTTTTGAAGCATTTTAATGGTTCTTGCGCCGGCCAATTCTTCTTTGAGTTTTTCGTTCTCTTTTTGAAGTTCTTTCCATTCATCAAAGAAACGCTCAACCGTCGGCGGTAAAATTTCAGGTTGAATGCTTAAAATTTCAGAAGAATCTCTGAGCAGTCCTTCCATTTCCTGAACGGCGGCAATGGCTGCTTCGCCGGCCGCGTATTCCAAACGCTCAACACCGTCTTGAATGCGTTCCGTTTTCAAAATCTTAATCGGGCCGACAACACCGGTGCTGAGGCAGTGCGTACCGCCGCAGGCTTCAATGTCTGAGCCGACTTTAACGATACGAAGCGTCTTTCCCGGCGGAATGCCGCCCTGGTAGAGGCCGAAGCCGTATTTCTGCTCGGCTTCCGTTCTGTCAAGACTTTCAAAGTGGACTTTTTTGTTTTCCATCACCATTTTGTTGGCAATCATTTCAATTTCATTGATTTCATCTTGGGTGATGTGCTTGTAATGTGAAATGTCGAGTCTGGCTCTGTTTTCCGTCTTCTGCGCGCCGGCCTGCCAAATGTGATTGCCGAGCACCTTTCTGGCTGCGTCGTTGACAATGTGCGTTGCCGTGTGGTGACGGGAGTGCGCCATTCTGCGCTTCTTGTCCACTTGGCCGATAATCATGTCGCCGCGGTTAATCAACAATTCTTTATCTGTTATGTTCAGTTTGTGAATCACAACGCCGTTATACATTTGAACGTCAATGACATCATAAACGAATGTTCCTGCCATCAGCATACCGTTATCGGCTTCCTGACCGCCGCCTTCGGGGTAGAAGTATGTGTTATCCAATACAACGAAATCTTCAAACGTGTCCAAAACAACCGCTTCGAATTCCATTCGTTCCGGTTCGTCATAATAAAAGCGTTTGGTCAATGGCAAACGCTCGATTTTATCCATATATTTGAATCCCGTGATCGATTCATCTTTGTCACCGGCTTCGCTGTGCATATCCGCGACAAGGGAATAGAAATTGTCCGGAAATTCCACCGTGACGCCGACTTCTTTTGCGGCTTCCTTAGAAACTTCCGGCGGAATGCCGTGGCTGTCATAAATTTCCATGAGTTCTTCAAGCGGCAAACTTTCGCCTTTTTCCTGATAACGGACAGCCGCTTTTTGAATAATCTTTCTGCCGCGCTCAATGGTCTGGCGGTATTTTTCCTCTTCAAGCGCCAAAATTTCTTCCGTCACTTTGAAAGTGTCTTCAAATTCGGGATATTCCGGCATGTTGTCAATGTGAAGCGCAACGATTTCCGAAAGCGGCACATTCACGCCCAAATCCGCAAGCATACGAATCGTGCGGCGAAGGACAAGTCTTGCAAGGTAACCGGATTTCACGTTGGACGGAATGATGCCGTCGCCGAGCATAAACGTCAAACAGCGTGTGTGATCGGCAATCGCGAAGATCTTTTCCATCGGGTCCATGATGCGGTTCAGCTCGTCGACGTCCATGCCGATGCTGTCTGCCACCTGTCTTCTGAGTTCCAGCAAATTAGCATTGCCGCTGACGTCCATGACGCCCGCAAACTGTGCGTTGCTGGCAAAAATCTTAGCGTACTCGGGATTGTTTAATTCGTGGTCGATGCCTGCCAAATTCGTTAATTCTTGAACGATTGTCGGGAAAACGGCATCGTAAATCGTCGGCGTTCCCTGGGATGCCCAGACGAAACGCTCTAAACCGTAGCCGGTATCAACAATATAACTGTCCATTCTTTCATACATTTTGCCTTTGACATCAATCGTTCCCGTCTTTGATTCTTTCAAATTCATGAAAACGAGCGTTGCCAATTCAAGGCCGCCGACCATGACTTCAACAGACGCGCCGGCATTGCCGCCGCCGGCCCACGGGCTTTTAATGTATGTCACTTCTGTGATATCGGCACCTAAAGACGTTAAAAGTTCATCGCATAAGGCGATGGTTTTGTCTTTCCAATAAATTTCTTTGTCTTTGCTGTTGAAAACGTGGTGGGCCATCATTTCAAAAGTCGTTAAATGGCGGCCGGTTCTGCCAACAGAGTCCAAGTCATTGAGACGGATGCAGGGCTGAGAAATCGTCAGCGGATTTGCAGGCGGCGGAACGAGCCCGGAGGTGACGAACGGCTGAAAATCTGCGATGGACGCAATGGTTAAATAAATGTCATCTCTCCAGCGGGCGACAACAGGATATCTGTCAATTCGGGTGTGTCCGCGCTCTTCAAAAAAATTCAGGAAATATTCGCGCATTTCAGCGAGGTTCATCGGTTTTGAAAAAATCGGTTTGCCGATAAATGTGTAAATGTCACAAGGCGCATCGCCGCAGGTTTCTCTTTTTTCGTCGCGTGTCCAAAATATGTTACCGCATTTGGTACATTCTTTTTCAAAAAACCCGTTTTCCTTAAAGTAAGTTATATCTTCATATTCTTCATCAAGCATTTTTCCACCCTGCCCCATTACTTTTTGTATAATGTCACGGTCCGGCCGCGAACATCAATTAATTCGGCATTGCATTTTTCACACAATTCCAATGCCGTTTCTTTCATATCATCCGATTCGCCGGAATTTTTATGAATTCTGACTTTAACCAATTTTCTCACTTTCAATTGTTTTTTGAGTTCCTCAATAACCGAATCTGCCATACCGTTTTTGCCGACGCTCATGAGCGGCGTTAAGTTCACGGATTCTTTTTTGAGGGTGTAGAGTTTGACTTTATCCATATTCGTTTGCCTTTTTTGTCTTTTATTTGACGATTAATTTGATTCAATAATTTAGACTTCAAAAGTTTTTAGCCTTTAATAAATCTTCTCTCGGAAGGTGCCATTTTATTCGGAAACTATCATTTTTAAAGGGAACGGCACCGCACGCGAATGATACGTTTTTGGATCACTTTTCTAAATACGAAATCCCTTTTCTGAAATTTTAAAATCCGGATTTCGGTTTTTCAATCAATTTTCAAAAATAATAAAATTTCTCAAATTTAATTGTTTTCAAATCAATTTTTCTTAATCTATTGTTTTTTATCAAAAGCGGTTTCAATTCTAATCAATATAATTTGTTTAGCAATCAACTTTGTTTTTCAAATAGGTATATATTCGAAAACCACGTTTTACGATTCATTCGTGACTACAGGCGGTGTCTGCCTGATTTCATCTTTCTGATGGCAAGTCCGTTATTATATTTTCAAAGAGAGGAGTTTTAATATGTCAATTGTTACAGACGCAAAGAACGGTATCATTACCGAAGAAATGAAAATCGTTGCACAAAAAGAAGAATTAGACCCTGAATTTATCAGAAGAGGCATTGCCGCCGGCAGAATCGTCATTCCGGTCAGCCCCTACAGAAAAGTTAAACTCGGCGGTATCGGTCAGGGCTGCCGCACAAAAATCAACGCCTCCATCGGCGCTTCCTCAGACATCATCGACATGCAGATGGAAATCGACAAAGCCGTCGCCGCAGAAAAAGCAGGTGCTGACACACTCATGGAACTCGGAACCGGCGGAGACTTCCTCGGCATCAGAAAAGCTGTTTGTGACGCCATTTCTTTGCCGGTCGGATCCGTTCCGTTGTACCAGGCATTCATTCAGGCCGCAGAAAAATACGGCTCCATCGTCCACATGACAGAAGACGAGCTTTTCAAGGCAACCGAAGACCAGGCAAAAGCAGGTACCTGTTTCATGGCAATCCACACCGGTATCAATCAAATCACACTTGACAGATTGAAAAAGCACGGCAGATACGGCGGTCTCTGCTCACGCGGCGGCGCTTTCATGAGCACCTGGATGCTCCACAACGAAAAAGAAAACCCGCTTTTCGCTCAGTTCGATTACCTTTGTGAAATCTTAAAAGAACACGAAGTTTGTCTCTCAACCGGCAACGGTATGCGTGCAGGTGCCGTCCACGACGCAACCGACCGCGCACAGGTTCAGGAATTAATCATCAACTCCGAATGCGCTGAAATCGCACACGACAAATACGACCTCCAGGTCATCGTTGAAGGTCCGGGTCACGTTCCGCTCGACCAGATCAAAACAAACGTTCAGTTGATGAAAGTCATGAGCAACTACAAGCCTTTCTATATGCTCGGCCCGCTTGTGACAGACATTGCGCCCGGATACGACCACATCACAACCGCAATCGGCGCAGCAGTCTCCGCTTCCTACGGCTGTGACTTCCTTTGCTACGTGACACCTGCCGAACACTTGGCTCTCCCCAACATTGATGATGTTATCACCGGCGTCAAAACCTCCAAGATTGCCGCCCACATCGGTGACATGATCCGCCTCGGCAAGAGAGACGAAGACTTGGCAATGGCTCGCGCAAGAAGAGATCTTGACTGGAACAAAATGTATGAAATCGCAATTGACGGTGAACACGCAAAAGCTGTCCGTGACAGCCGCGCACCCGGCGACGAAGATGCCTGTACCATGTGCGGCGACTTCTGCGCTTTGAAAATCGTCAACCAGCACTACGATCTCTCTAAATAAAACTGATTGAGCTGTCTATGACCGCTCGGTCATAAAAACAATTCCTCATCAAAACGTAAACAAACCGAGAAGGAGGACCCCATCTCCTTCTCTTTAATTTTCTCTTTTTCGGCTGTGCCGCAGGCGAGCCGCTCCGCTTTTCAAATCATTTTTCAAAGAAAATTTATAACATTTTTCCGGAAAATTAAAAAAAGAAAAAAAATAATTTGTTTTTTGAATTTATTTCAAAAAATAAGAAAATAAAAAAGAATGATCAGAATTGATCGTATTCTTTTTTCTGTTCATTTTGGTTGGCTTGAATCGCTTTTAATGTTTTTCTGTGAAGTGTTGCGCTGATGTCGGCAACAAATCCTGCAATGAGCAGCAGTGTTCCGATGCCTGCAAAGAAGAAGAATGCAGTTCCGAGCATGGAGCTGTGCCATGTGATGAACGGGTGGGCCGCAATCAAAATCAGCGCGATGAGATATGACAATAAACTCCAAACGCCGAAGAAAAAGATCGGGTTGTAAAAGCGTGAATATTTGTAAGCGGCCATGCTGATTCTGTAGCCGTCGCGGATCGGATGAAGTTTCGTTTCCACCTTTTCAGGACGCGGCAAATATGTAATCGGCACTTCCATGAATTTTTGTCCTTTCATCAAACATTCGACCGTCATTTCGGTTTCAATCACGAAGCCGTTTTGTTTTAAATCCAAAGCTTGAATAGATTCGCGTGTAAACGCGCGGTATCCTGTTAAGATATCTCTGTGTTTGGATCTGAAAGCGCGGCGGAAGAACCAATTGATCATGCGGTTGCCGATTAAGTTTAACGATGTAAACGCGCCGGGCGTTCGTCCGGCAATCCTGTCACCTGCGACGTGGTCGGCTTTTCCTTCTAAAACCGGATACAACAATGTGCCGATTTCTTCGGGCAGTTCCGTGCCGTCGCCGTCGATCATGACGATGTATTTTTCAGTCATCGCGTCAAAAGCTTGGATCATTGCCTGGCCTTTGCCTTTTCCGCTTTGAATGACGACGCGGGCGCCGGCAGCTGCGGCAACTTCTCTTGTTTTGTCTTTGCTGTTGCCGTCATAAACCAAAATATTGTTGTAGCCGACGTTTTTGAACCCTTCAATCACGTCTTTGATGGCCCCTTCTTCGTTGAGAACGGGAATAAAAATGCAAACATCATTTTTATCAAAAATTAAATTACGGTCTTCAGTCATAAAAATCAGGTTGTGTTTTTGCTCAAACCGCAAAGCGGCTGAGTGAATATGAATTTAAATTTGTCATCTGTTCAAAAATAAAAAGAAACAGGGAACTTACAAAAGTCCCATGTTGTCCAACTGTTCGCGAACGACTTCAACGCCGCGTGCACAGTCTTCGGGTGTTTTGCCGCCGGTAACGACGAGTTTGCCGGAGCTGAAAATCAAAACGACGACTTTCGGGTCGCTGATTCTGTAAACAAGTCCGGGGAATTGTTCGGGCTCGTATTCGATGTTTTCAAGACCGAGGCCGATTGCGATTGCGTTGAGGTTCAAAACAGCTTTGAGGTCGGCGGAGGCGACAATGTTTTGGACGGCAATGTCCGGGTTTTCGATTGTCTTGATGCCGATGCCGTTTAATTTCTTTGCCATGTTGCCGATAACGGTATGAACGTCAGCGACATTTTTTGCGCCGGTACATACGACTTTGCCGGATGTGAAAACAAGGAATGCGGCTTTCGGGTCAGAAACGCGGTAAACGAGGCCGGGGAATTTTTGTTTGTTGTATTCCGCGGTTTGGAATTTTTCAACGATTAAGTTTAAGTCAAATTCTTCTGCTAATTTTGTGGAAGCGACGACGTTTTCAATTTTAAGGTTAGATTCATTAGTCATAATAATTACCGGTCTAATTTATTAAAAAATGTATTCATTAATGAGTATAATTTGTCAATAATATGTTCGTTAATTCTCGAATTCAATTTTCTTGAATCAATGCGGATATTCTTAAACGCTTATCAAGTATATAAAGGGTATATATAGCATTTATAAAAAACAAGATTCCTTTTTTCAAAAAAATCAAGTAAATTGAATTAACACCAATCGAAAATATTGAAACCCGAGGTGTGTTTTAATTCATTTTTAAAATGGCGGTGTTCACGCGCGGCAGCCTGCAGTGGTGAGGCAGAGGGGCAGCGGTATCGGTGGCGGACAGTGACAGCAGCAACGCAAACGGCAAGGTAACAGCAGTAACGCAAACGGCAAGGTAACAGCAGTAACGCAAACGGCAAGGTAACAGCAGTAACGCAAACGGCAAGGTAACAGTACCTCCGTTCGCGTAAGCGAACGGGTGTGATAAAAAAGAGCAGATGCACGCAGCTGAGCTGACACGCGCCACGAAATGGAATAGAAAAGCGGGTTCTCGGTTTTGCTGTATCGGTTGGGTACAAATCCGCAAATTTCCGATTCCTCGCTTCGTTTTACTCAGCTCAGAATCGAAAATTAGCGGGCGGTCATTTCGGATTTTAAATAATTTAATAAAATCAGATTCAATCTTTTATTTTTTTGTTTTTAAGACATCGGCGCTTCGCAAAAACCGATTAATCGATATATTTTTTGTCCGTTTTCGTCTTCCGTTTGAAAAATCAGTGTTTTTGTGTACGTTTTTTTCTTAAAGAGATCAAAATAAATGACGGAAGCATTTTCAAACGCCGTTTTTTGAATTTCGTCGGTTGATTGTTTTTCTTCAAACATTTCCGGGGTTTCTTTTTCTTCTTTTTCATCAATGTCCGGCAATTCCGCTTCCCATTTTTCGATTTCGACAGCGTCTGCTTCTGCTGAAAATGAGGCTGATTCTAAAACAATCTTTGAGCGGCAGATTTCTTTGTCTTCTCCCTCGTCTTCTTCGTTTTCTTCTTCAGTTTCTTCAATTTCATCTTCGTCAACGGAAATGCGCCAAGTCATTCCGTCTCTTTCTAAAAGCGATTGAATTTCTTCTAAAGAAGTAAATGTTTTATCAATTTCCATGACTTTCAGTTATGGAGTTCTTGTATTTATAATTAGAAAAAAGTAAAAAGAAGTAAAAATAAACGCAATAAAAATAATAAAAAAAATTTCAAAAGCAAAGCTCGTTGATTTAATTTTAGAAAATCAGAATTTGAAAAGCGACGAGAGGGGGATTTGAACCCCCGAGTTGCAAAGCAACACAGGATTAGCAATCCTGCGCCCTACCGAGCTAGGCTATCTCGTCAAAATGACTTTTCAATCTCTCCCATAAAAGAAAGACGAATATTTAATGCTTACCGTCTGTTTTAATTTTATTTCGGTAATGGAAAAAGGTGAGCATGCATCCGGTTCGATACATCTTCCTTATACAGTCTCCGAAATCCCTCCTCCGCCCCGCAACCCCGCAAGCGACTGTTGTCCGCGGTAAGTCTGCTCCCTTCCGGGCCTGGACCGGTTCCCACGATTAAGAAAGCCGAACCAAAACTCCTTTTGTCTCGGCAATCACCACATTCCCAGCAGGACGAGGTTTCAACGTTAAGATTTTGGACTTGACATAAAGTCAATGCACCTGGCCGAAAGCTTCGTCACCCGCGTATCGGCGATTTCGGGTTACAAGCGACGCCTAGCTGCCCTGACTAGCCCACCGAGTAAATCATAAGTGCGGTATAATTTATAAGGCTATCTCTTTTAATATCGAGCACTTTATTGCTTTCTTGTTTTTGCCGACATCGCGCGCGAATCGTACCGTTTTTCAAAAATGAATCAAGAAAGCAAATCGGGGTTAAAAGGAAAATAAAAACGAAAACAAAAAAAGTAAAAAGGAAAGTAAAATGAAAATGAGCGCATTGGCTCATTTTTTATATTTAACGCCTTTTTCAGCGGCCAATTTCTGCATCAATGGCGGCAATTTATCATAACGCCACAAACCGAATTTGACCCACGCTTCCGGATTTTCAATTCCTTTTTCGACTCCTGCTTCAACGAGTTTTCCCTCCCACATTTTCATGGCTTCGGGGTGGGTATGTTTCAAATTTTCAAAATCTGCCAATGACGCAGCCGGGCACAGCCAACAGCCGATTCGATCCAGGCCTTTCTCATAAAGCGGATTGTAGTGGAGATTTTTGTCAAAAATGTAAAGCCAAACGTGCATCGCTGTCCATTCTTGAATCGGAGCTGCTCCTATTTGGCCGCGGACGGACGGGCTTTTCCAGATTCTTTGACTTTTGGCGCGTGCTTTGGATTCGTATTGACGCTGCCCGATAAAAGTCATACAGCCGCCGTCTTCAGCGTAATTTGTTTCAATCACGGTTGTAATCGGCATCAATTTGCAGGACTGGGTACACCAGCGGTTATCCACGCTCGGCGGCCCGTTGATTTTGTATTCTTCCCAAAATGCATTTCCGGCACTTGTTTCTTTAAAGGGTTTGCCGTATATTTCGACAACCTCTTTCACGTTGTCAATCGTTTCCTGAAATTCCAAACCCGTGTCGGCAAAAATAATTTCATATTCTCTTTCGTTGCCGGAATCTTTGCCGAATGCTTTTTCTGTCAGGTGAAGCGTGACCAAACTGTCTTTGCCGCCCGAATATGAACAGGTCAATTTTCGGTTCATGTTATTGGCGGCATTTTGCATGAATCGGATGCTGTCCGCTTCAAATTTATCAATCACACGACGGTTGGCTTCAATTGTTTTTTGCCAAATGTCGCGCGTTGCCGTTCCTTCAGGAATGGTTTTGTCAGCCGGCATGACGCTTGCAGCTGTATTAATTTCATTTTCTTCTTCAATTCCCGTCCATCTTGTCTTAACCGCTTTACCGCGTTCGGAAGCGGCAATTTCTTCGGCAGACATTTTTGCCCGACCGACGGCAATCACTTCAAAATCAGGCGTGATAATGACGACTTCATCTTCTTTTTCAAATCCGGGCGCGGTTTTTAAAATACCCGGGACCAAAACGCTGGAACCGTCCGCGACAAACGGAATTGCTTTTTCGTGAACCATGATCCAGTTTTTGAGATTTGTTTCTGCATCCGGATCTTCCGTCTTTGAATTTTTATTAAAAATGCGGCGGGCGCCCGATAAACGCGGCAAAAGAACCCAGCCGGGCTTGTCAATTTCAAAACGGATTGTTCCGATAATTTCGCCGCCGCAAATGATTTCTTCCATCCGGTCATCGTACGGCGCTTTGTTATAAACCGCGATTTCGCCGTCCGCAATCATTTTTTTGCCGAACTGGCGGACGGAAACTTCGTTAATGCGTTTGATATCATACGGAAATGCCGGGCGGATATCCGCAGGCGGCGTCACCGTCACGAATTTTGTTTGGCAGCCGCAGGCGCATTTCTCGTCCAATACGGGAACGTTGCATTCCGGGCACCAATGTAAGACTAATTTTCCTAAAAAAACGGGTTTGACCATGGTGATTAGAAGATTTCATCGTATTAAAAGTCATTTCTGAAACTTATTGTGAGGTCATCCTGTGTCGGTTCGTCAATTGTTTTAAAATGATTTGGTAATGATTTGATAATGATTCGGTAATTATTTTAAAATGATTTGATGATAGGATGAATGACTATTATCGCGTTAATTTATACAATTCATCCGATTTCGGTGCGCGCAAAACACTCATCGTTTCAACATCCTGTTTTTCGTTTTTGTAAATCAAGCGTTTGAGCGGATTTACAACGATTTCGCCGATGATGGCTGCCGGAATATTTTTTTTCTTCAGTTTTTCCAAAACCAAATCCGGGTCGGATGTTGTCATGATCATGTTGCCGCTTGCAATCAAACGGTATGGGTTTAAATTGTAAAATTCACAAATCTTTTTTGTCTCTTCCGATATCGGAATATTTTCTTCATAAACGACAACGCCTGTATTCGAAGCTTCTGCAATTTCCCAAAGCGCACCGTAAAGACCGCCTTCGGTAATGTCGTGCATCGCATGAACAACAGATACGCCAAGCTCACCTGCAGTTGTTCCTTCTTCAATCACACTGATCTTTTCCATCATGGATTGCGCTTTTTTAACAAACGAGTCGCCGAATTCTTTTTTCAATTCTTCTTCTTTTTCAAAAGCGATGATTGCGGTTCCTTCGGGAGCAACTGTTTTTGTCAGAATTATTTTATCGCCTGCGGTTGCGCCTGCCGAGCATATGACATTATTTTTATCAGAGATGCCGATGGCGGTTGTGTTAATGACGATGCGTGTGACGGCATCGGTGACTTCTGTGTGGCCGCCGATGATGCTGACATTTAGGGCGGTTGCGGTTTCAGCCAGCTCTGTCATGATTTTATCTAACTCATTTTCGGAAGAGTTTGGCGGTAAAAGAATTGTTACCAATAGGCCGAGCGGGCGGACACCGCAGGAGGCGATGTCGTTGCAGGAGACGTAAACAGCAAGTCTGCCGATTTCTTTAGCCGTTCCCGTAATCGGGTCACTTGAGAGAACAAAAAACTGTTCGCCAATGTCTAAAATGGCGCAGTCTTCGCCGATTCCCGGGGAGACTTTTACCTTTTCATCAAAGTTTTTCAGTTTCTGAAAGACGATTTTTTGCAAAATATCGTGCGGCACTTTTCCGATTTCCATAATTCTATTCGTAAAATGATTCGTTTTATTTAAATTCACGCTTCAGCCGAATATTTTTGAAACCAAATTCTTGGCTTTCACATGACATTTCTCTCGGTAAACGCATTTTCCGCATAAACGAATGTTTTTTTCTCTCGGCATTTTTCCTTTTTTAATGTCCCGAATCTTTCGAATCGCGCGAAATACTTTTCGCCGGTCTTGCGGTCGGATTCGAAAGTGACGGCAGTCGCCGAAATAATCAATGATTGCGCTGTCTGAAACAAACTGCCGCCCAAAACAGCTTTCGAGTATCATTAAATATGCTGCCGCCGGTATTCTGTCAGATTCCCAAACCCCGTTTAACGGTGCTTTTGAAATTTTGATCAAATAAGGCAGCCGTTTTTCATCAAACATTAAAACCTTGGGCGGCATTCCCATTAAATCCGTTCTTGAGTCTAATACTTGTTTTTCAACAGAAATCGGGTCGGCAGCCGCTTCAAAAAGGACTGTTCCGTTTCTTTGAATCGTTAAATCAATGTTTTTGCTCAGTTCTTCGATTTTTTCTTCAATTCTTTTTTCAAAATCTTTGTCGCTGTCGAATTCAATTTTGAACGCGTCACAGCTTCCGGTGTTTTCGTGGCTTTTATTGTTTTCACTGCTTTCGCTGTTTTTTATTTCATTTCCAATTTCTTCAAAAAGCCTTTTCACTCGGTTTTTAAATTCTGAATTTTCAGCAAAAACGACATCCGGATTTTCATCAATCATTTCCAAAACAAGAGCCGGCAGTTCCAAACAAATTTCCCGCCAAATCTTATTTTCAAAAACACCGGCTCGTTTTTCATTAAACAATAAATCGGGATGTCCTTTTCTTTCGGCGGATATTTTAAAATAAAGCTGTTTCGGGCAAGCCGCCCAAATCCTTATTTCTGATACAAAAACGGTTTCATCATTCTTTTTCCAAAAATCGGCCATATCTTTTCAGAATTTTATTAACCTATTTTCGGATTGTGTTTTTTTCAAAAACGGAATCTTATTATATTCTTTTCTAAAAAACGAAACAACCGCCTCCAACGATGCGTTTCATGAGCGAAACGAATGAAAAAAGGCGTTGAAGATTCGTCCTCTTCTATACAGCAAAAACAAAAATCTGTTTTTTAATAGATTAATTACAACTGCTCACATTCAGATTTTTACACTTGGTTTGCTTCGTTCCGGCTGTGTTGCACTCATCTGCTTTGCTGTGTTCACCTGCTCCTTCTTATCACACCCGTTCGCTTACGCGAACGGAACCGCTGCTACCTTACCGCTGCTACCTTACCGCTGCTACCTTACCGCTGCTACCTTACGCCGCTTCTTTGCCGTCCTCATCATGCTGTTCCGCTCGGTGGGTGCCGCTTCGCTGCTCATCTCGTTGGTTACACCGGGCGATCGCCGCGCGCGAACGGGACAGTTTTTCAAAAAAATCGAAAACGCATCCGGTCGTTTCAATTAGTTTTTGAAAACAGTTCCAAAAACAAAACGCGTCAACTAATATTCTATTCATCAAATTATAATCTGTTTTGCAGAGGATACCTTTATATTGAAATCGTTCGTTTTTCCTTTGTCATGACAGACAACGAGGCTTTTGAGAATTTAAAGAAAAGACTTGCCGAAAAGATGGCGGGCGAAATTACGCTTTCCGAAAAACCCGGCGAATGTCTTAAAAAATGGCGATTGAATTTTGAGGTTTCTCAAACAGACATTTCTAATTCTTTGCAGGTGTCGCCTTCCGTTATCAGTGATTATGAATCCGGCAGACGTAAATCTCCCGGAACGCTCATGGTCAGTAAAATCGTCGAATCGCTTCTCGCAATCGATACCGAACGCGGCGGCCAAAAAATTCACGCTTATGAAACAATGCTGACAGCCGACAGTTCCAAAGAATCCATTTATTCCACTTACGAATATTCTATTCCGATTCAATTCCAAAAACTCGTTTCACTTCTCGATGCCCAAGTGCTTTACCGCGGCATGGAACGCCCGCTTTACGGTTTTTCCGTTGTTGACAGTAAGCGCTCTATTCTTGAAATGACATCTTACGAATTCCAGCGCCTTTACGGTTGGAGTACCGACCGCGCCATGGTTTTCACAAAAGTTTCTACCGGCAAATCTCCGCTTGTCGCCATCCGCGTCACGAATTTAAAGCCCGGCGCAATCGTTCTTCACGGTCTTTCCAAAGACGAAGTCGATCCGATGGCTGTTAAAATGGCAGAAGTCGACAGAATTCCGCTTTTATGTACGACGAAAGATTTGGATGAAGCGATTGCCGAACTGAAAAAATACGGCCAGTATTCCATTAAAGGAATTTAATTTTCATTCTTTTTTATTCTCTTTTTCCAAAAATAAAAGCAATCTTTCACTGATTTCTTGATTGTTTGGTAACAAATTTCTGTAATTTTTCGGTAATGTCGATGATGTTGTATACGTCGCGACACCAATCGGCATTCTGCTCGATTTCAAAGAATATTCGACAACCGTTCTGTTTTTCTCTTTGCAGATAATAATGCCGATCGAATCATTTTCATTCGGTAATTTGATTTTTTCATTCAACACTGCCAAATAAAATTCCATTTTTCCTTTATATTCCGGTAAAAACTCCCCGATTTTCAATTCAATCGCTACCAAACATTGCAACTGCCGGTGAAATAACAACAAATCTATAAAATATTCTTTTTCATCAATCTGCAGTTTGAATTGGCTGTCCACATATGCAAACTGACCGCCCAGTTCGGACAGAAAATTTCGAATATTGTCAATTAAAGCGTTTTCTAATTGGCTTTCTGAATGTTTGTCAGAAAGATTCAGAAAATCAAATGTGTATTCATCTTTAACCGTTAATGCCGCTTGTTTGCGGCTTTTTTCCGGCAGCGTTTGTTCAAAATTTGTTTGATTGAGAAGATATTTCTCATAAGCCTGATTTTCAATCTGATGAATCAAAATGTTCTTTGTCCATCCGAATTTCATAACAGCAGTTATGTAAAATTGACGTTCTTGATAGTCTTTACATTTTTTCATAATAGTGATATGTTTGCTCCAACTAATTTCTCGTACCAGTGGTACGAGATTTTCTGAATTATGATATTCAGTATAAAATTGAGCCATCAGCCATATATTTCCAACAGAAAATCCGCTCATTCCCGGGAATTCTTTTTGTAATTCTTCTGAAAGGGTTGGAACAACGGCTTTCCCCCAATTTTCAGATTGTTTTTCAGAAACGGCTCTTCCAATTTCCCAATAAAGACTGATTAACTGAACATTCACTGATTTCAGCGCCTCATACTGGGATTGTCTTACTTTTTGTTTAATTTCTTTTATGAATTCAGTTTGTTCTTCTTCTAATTTCATCACCATCACGCTCCGTCTTTTCTCTCATTTTTTATGGGGGTATCGGGAGGTATGGTCTGCAATATTCTTTTTAAATGCTGTTTTTTTGTCAAAATCGGAAATTTTAAAACATTCATTTTTCATTTTTTCCAAAAAAAGCATTTTCATTTTATCCGTTATTTGTTTCACTTATCAAATAGCCGTATTTTTTGATAACTTTTCTCAGTTTTTCTCGTCGATTAACGAAACCGCCTACGTTACGTTTATATATCACGATTTCTTCTTTTGCAGTAAGTGCTTCGGAGTATGTTGCTTTGAGTTTTCAAAGAGCACCGAAGTCAATAGAGGTAATGCTCTAAACAGACAGAATAAAATGGTTTAAAAACACAAAAACGGCTTAATGAGGAAATAAAAAAACGTACATCTGCACCGATAGACTGTTGCCGAACCGGTTATTTTCGAACCCACTCCGGCGGCGGCAGTCATGTCGGTCTGTTTCAAAAGCCATAACATAAACAATTAATAAATCCGTAATTCGGTCGTTTTTTCAATCTTTTTCCGATTCGCCACAGAGGAATATTAATTTGCTTCCTGTTTGGCTTATGTCTCGGATTTTGATTGTCAGCGCACTTGGTTTTGTTGATTGTATTTAGTATCGAACAGTTCGGCAAAAGAACTGAAACAACGACTACCAAATATGAAATAACTGCCCGGTAATTATTTTGCAGTTATTCTTGAACATAAAAGGTGAATAAATTGACAGTTGGAATTGTTTCCTACGGCGCTTACATTCCCCGCTACAGAATTAAAACCGAAGAAATTGCTAAGGTTTGGGGCGGAGATGCCGAAATTTTAAAGAACGGTTTAAAAGTCTTTGAGAAATCCGTTCCTGATGTTGACGAAGATGCGGCAACCATTGCCGTTTCAGCAGCAAGAAACGCCGTCAACCGTGTCGGTCTTGACACACAAAGAATCGGAGCGGTCTACACCGGTTCCGAAAGCCACCCGTATGCGGTGAAACCCACCAGTACAATCGTTGCTGAAGCAGTCGGCGCATCCCCCGACATGACAGCAGCAGACTTCGAATTCGCTTGTAAGGCAGGCTCTGCCGCAGTCCAGGTTTGTATGGGTCTGGTCGGCTCAGGCATGATCGACCTCGGTCTTGCAATCGGTGCTGACGTTTCTCAGGGCGCGCCCAATGACGCACTCGAATACACCGCAGCAGCCGGCGGCGCAGCATATGTGATCGGCAACAAAGAATCCGAACTCATTGCAATTATTGAAGACACTTACTCTTTTACAACTGACACACCCGACTTCTGGAGACGTGAAAGCCAGCACTACCCGAGCCACGGCGGACGTTTCACCGGTGACCCCGGTTACTTCAGACACGTCACAAGCGGTGCAAAAGGTCTTCTTAAAAAAATGGGCACAAAACCCGAAGACTACGACTACGCTGTTTTCCACCAGCCCAACGGCAAATTCCCGGAAAGAGCAGCACAAATGCTCGGCTTCACAAAAGAACAGATCAAACCCGGACTTGTCGTCCCGAGACTCGGAAACACATACTCCGGCTCCTGTTTGATGGGTATCGCAGCAACGCTCGATATTGCAAAACCAGGAGACCGCATCTTCGCAACCGCATACGGTTCAGGTGCCGGTTCTGACGCATTCAGTATCCGCGTCACCGACAAGATTGAAGAATTCCGCGGCAAAGTCCCGACGGTTGAAGAATTGCTCGCTGATCCGATTTACCTCGACTACGGTAAATATGCGCACCACAAAGGTAAGATCAATTTCGGATGAGGTGAAAAAATGAGAGAAGTAGCAATTGTCGGTGCAAAGACCACCGAATTTGGAGAACTTTGGGAAAAATCCCTCAGAGATATTGTCGTTGAAGCCGGTGTCGGCGCTATTGAAGACGCAGGCATTTCCGGCGAAGATATCGACATGATGTATGTCGGTAACATGAGCGGCGGTAAATTCATTGAGCAGGAACACTTAGGCGCATTGATTGCGGACTATTCCGGTCTTGCGAAAGGATTGAATGTTCCGTCCACCCGTGTGGAAGCGGCTTGTGCTTCCGGCGGTCTCGCGCTTCGCCAGGCCATCCAGGCCGTCGCATCCGGCTACAGCAATGTTGCCATCGCAGCCGGCGCAGAAAAGATGACCGACATTGACGGATCCGGCGTGACAGACGCGCTTGCGGCCGCCGCCGACCGTGAATGGGAAGGCATCCAGGGCGCAACGTTCCCGGGCATTTACGCAATGATTGCCAAGCTCCACATGGCACAGTACGGCACAACCAGCGAACAATTGGCAGCTGTTGCCGTGAAGAACCACGAGAACGGCATGAACAATCCGATTGCACAGTTCAAGAGCAAGCTCACAATTGAACAGGTTTTGAAATCCATTATGGTTTCCGACCCGCTTCACATTTTGGACTGCTCCCCTGTTTCTGACGGCGCTGCCGCAGTGATTGTTGTGCCCGCTGATGAAGCGCACAAATACACAGACACGCCGATTTACATCAAGGCCAGCGCACAGGCAAGCGACACAATCGCATTGCACGACAGACGCGACATCACAACGCTTGATGCCTCTGTTGCAGCAGGTAAGCGCGCCTATGAAATGGCAGGCTTGACTCCGAAGGACATCAACTTCGTTGAAGTTCACGACTGTTTCACAATCGCCGAAATCTGTGCGATTGAAGACCTCGGTTTCTTTGAGAAAGGAAAGGGCGGCCCGGCCTCTTTGGCTGGTGAAACCGCGCTCAACGCAAAGATCTCCGTTAACCCCTCCGGCGGTTTGAAATCAACCGGTCACCCGGTCGGTGCCACCGGTGTGAAGCAGGCTGTCGAAGCTGTCCACCAGCTCCGCGGTGAAGCCGGCAAACGTCAGGTGAACGGTGCAAAGTACGGTATGACGCACAACGTCGGCGGTTCCGGCGCAACAGCTGTGGTTCATATTTTCTCAAATGAGAGGTGATTACGATGACAGTACCAAGATTCTGGAGAGAACAGCAGAGCAGATACAACCTCGTCGGTTCTCACTGCAAGACGTGCGGCAACTACTATTATCCGATCAGAAACCTCTGTCCGGAATGCCGCCGTGACGGCGATATGGAACAGTACAAATTCAAAGGAACCGGTAAAATCGTGACCTGCACTGTCACACACACCACATCTGACGAATTCAACGACCTCGTTCCGTACGCGCTCGCAATCGTCGAACTCGACGAAGGCGCCAAGCTCACAACACAAATCGTTGACGAGCCCGAAAAAGTCGCAATCGGCAAACGCGTCCACTCCGTTTTCAGAAAACTCGGAAGCGACGGTGATTCAGGTATCATTTACTACGGTACCAAATTCGAACTCGACAAAGAATAATTTAAAAAAGAGTTTGACTGCAAATTCTATTTGAATTGAAAATCAATTGAATGAAAATTTCAATTGAAAAAACGTAAGCCTCGGTTTTTGCCGGGGCTTTTTTTTGGTTTATATGTATTTTCTATTCTTTATTTTCGTAAATTATATCTGTTCTTCAAACCGTTTAAACATCATAGATTTTTGATTGGTGTTTGAATGAAAAAAGACAAAAATTTGGGTTTGCCTGATTTTTTCAAGCGGTAACCATTTCGTTCAGGTGGAATCATGAAGTATAAAATTTATTCAATTTTGCTTTTAATAATTATGAGTTGTGTCGTATCAGCCGGATGTTTCGGTTCTAATAATAACAATGACAATAACTTTAATCTTTATACGAATGATTTAGATGCGCCCGACGGCAAAACCGTAAGCAGTCATCAGATATTATGGTTGAATCAGGTTCCGAAAGGAAAAGTTTTTCTTCAGCACAGTACAAGCGATCCTAATCTACCCACTGCAATTTGTTCACGGGCATGGCTTTCACCTGTGGAAAAAGTCGAATATGCAGATGTCGTTGCCTATGCCCATATTAAAGAAATTCAGCCTGCTGTTTGGGACACAATAGATGGAAAAGCTCCTGAGGGATACATGACGCCGACGGAATGGGTTGACGCCGACGGTGACACTCATATTAAGTATGATACCGATAACCGTGGTCATATTTTGTATACTTAGGTCGTTTTTGAAATCGATAAACAACTTAAAGGCGACTCAATGGATGAAGTGACTGTATGTCTTTTCGGCGGAGAAACAGAAGATGTTGTTGTTTATTACCATGAATCCGGTCCGGCACCATGGGATTTCCAAAATATAACTGTTTATCTGTTGTATTTATCAAAAACATCCTCACAATGTGACAGCTATGTTACAATTCAAGATCAAGACGCTTACTTTGTTATGTTTGATGGCAGTTATCGTGTTACAAGCCCGTACGATTCCGATTGGTAATGAGGCCGTTCGAATCGTAAAATTTTGAACGGCTGATTATTTATTTTCGGATAATCCGGCAAAAATCTTTTTTATTATTTTTATGTTTATGATTTCAAATCTGTTCGCACTTTCAAAAATGATTATATGTGTTTAACTTGTCTAAGGTATGAAGAAAAACAGATTTTAATTAGTATATTCTATCAATTAATTCATAATTCAGGAGCCATTCACATGAAAAAGCAATTATTCATAATCGGATTGTGCCTTGTTTTGGGAGCGGTTTTGGTTGCCGGCTGTCTCGGCGGCGATGACGCAAACAATTCATCCAACAACTCATCCGATAATTCAAGCAACAACTCAACAATTGATCCTTCATTCGTGCCGCCCGAGCCGATTGAAGCTCCCGCTGACACAGCGATGTACCGCGGCAATGTGACAAACATCGCAACCGCGAACAATACAACAACAATGACGCTCGCGCAAGTCAAAGGAACAAACTTTGGCGCAGCAACCATGAAATTCGTCTTTGACGAAAACTCAAAAATGAACTTCAATATTTCCGATTTGAAAAACGGTCAATATGTTGAAGTTTATTACGGCGCGCCTGCATCAGGTACAACCAATTTCTCAGAAACGCAAACCGTTATTGTCGCAAACGTTCTTCGCTACGCCGGTCAAGTCGTTTATAACGGCGAAATCGTCAAAGTGACGCCGGCCGTTAATGCAAGCAGCACTTCTTATGTCGGAAAAATCGAAGTCAAACTCGAAAACAAAACGACAATGATCTTCAATTGCGATGAAAATACGCAATTCTATCTGAATATGTCTAAAGTCAAAGCCGGTGAACAGATTGACATTTACGGCAGCTGGATCGTTCAGACAAGCATGCCGGCACAGACATCTGCTTATGAAATCAGGGAATACTATTCCACAGGAACAACCGACAACGGCTCTACAGTCGTTGCATCCGGCAACAGTTCCTCTTCTCCGGACTCCCCTGAAAATAATCCTGCGATTCACCTTCCCGCAGAGTAAATTCGGTTGAAAGGAAATTCTAAAAATTTCTTTTTCATCCTTCACTTTTTTTCATTTTTTTAATTCTTCGACAATTTCTTATTTTATCGACAATTTTTATCATTTAAACACAGAGTCTCTCATGATTTTTCATTACATTTCTCTTTTCATTTCACGGTCTTAATTTTTTCGAATTGCTTTGTTTCAAGTTTTAATCGTGTTCTTTCTATCGAATTTATTTATCGGTTTGCGCTTGAATGTCAGTTGCAAAAAACAAATGTTTACCCCATTTATTCTCTTCGTCAGTAAACGAAATGAATATATACAGGTGAGAGGTTTATCGACTAATAACGAACAAAGAATCGTTGTGGTTGTTGATTCAGCGTTTATTATTGTGTTATAGGTTGTTAGCTGAATAAAATCAATTATTCAAATCAACAAAAATTAAAATTGGGTTGGCAAAAAAATATGCTCCTGACAGTTGAACCGATTGGAAGTATCAGAAAATCGGCGAATAAGACGGAAATTCTCATTTATTCCGAATTTGAACAAGTTGTCACAAACATGGTTCAAAAATTCGGTAACAGTCCCGAGAGAGGTCAAAAACTCCTCGTTGTTCATAAAAGCAAAGACGGCGTCAATCAATTAAAAGTCACAGAAGCGACATTAATTGAACGCAAAGGCAACTTACTTACTGTTTCTAAAATGGATGCCACTGAAGGCCCTGTGGTTGACATCTCAACGCAGTTCCAAACTGACATTAAAAACTCTTCTTCTTAAAAAATATTCAATCCAATTGAACACTTTCTCTTTAACACATCATCTCAGTCCGATCCGCTTTACCGGATTCGGCTCAATTCATTTTTCATGTTCAATTTTCATTTTCAAATTCGTCGCTGTTATCGCCGCAATGAAGCATTTCTCTTAATTTTAAGACATGCGTGTACAAACTTTCGACATCTTTGATTTCCCGTTTTGAATAAAAAAGAAGTTTTTCCCGTTGCGCCGTTTCATAAGGAACATCCAGGTTTTTAAATTGCTCTTCAAGCCGCGCCGCCAAAATACCGCCCTTCCGATCCCAATCCGTTAAAATAACAACGGTTTTTTTCATTTCGGCAATATTTTCACAAAATTCGGCGACAGGCTGATTCGCGCACGGAATGATTTCAGCCGTAATCCCAAGATTTCGAAGTGAAACAATATCTCTTCGGCCTTCAACAATAATTAAAAAAGAATCTGTCGGCATTTGATTACCGTCAAAGTCGGCACCGCCAAAGTCAGTATTATTTGCGCCCAATTCAGCCAAAACAGATTCAATTGCATCTAATACGATTTTGTTTCGTTCAGAGGCGGCATCATATTTCATTTTCAATCTCTTAATTTTTTATTCTCTTTCTATTAACGCAGGTCTGTTCATAGTGGAATGAATAGCCTATAAAAATGTATCTTTTTTCAAAAAACCATGGGAGTTTAAGTCCTTAGATTCGGGTCCAAGGATTATGAAAATCATAAGCTCTTCTTTTGTCCCCTATTATTTACGGTCGGATTTAACAGTCACTGAAATTGAAGCAATCGGATCATATCAAGATCTGTATCCGAATAATATTCAGAAAACGGATTGGGAATTTACGATTCCTTCTCATTGGAGAAATAAATCTTGGTGTTATGCAATCAATTCTTATTGCCGATTTCCTGAGTTTTCCAAAATATTGAATGAAAAAGAAAGACAATCAATTGAACAAAAAATACGATCTATTGATTCCGCTATTCAAAAAAGCCGAATTGAAAATGATTATTTCATTTTTAAAGGGTTTTATGAAACCGAAAAATTCAATACAAAAATATTCGGATCAAATTACGCAGATAAAGCGTTTGGAAGTTTTAGTTTGCGAATGGATCAGGCATTAAAATATACAAATCCTGTCAAACCGATCCTTTTCCAACTCTTTTTGGAAACCGGCTCAAACGCTCTTTTTATGGATTTTACAGAATGTGAGATCTTGATGCCTCGTTTTTCATCTTATAATATCAAAAACATCAGCGTTCAAACAGTCAAAACATTATCTTTAAATACGGATGTCACGATATGTTCTATTGAAGAGGTGAAGTAATTACATGAATCAGGAATCTTTTGAAGAAGTTTTTACTTACATCGGCCCGTCGACACCGCAATCTTCCGAAGAAGTCAAAAAATCCGAACGGATTCAAAAAATGGCTTTGGAAGATTTGGAAACTCGTATCAGACGTGCACGTTTAGGGCTTCCGTTCTGATTTTTCATTCTTTTAATTTTGATTCCAAAATCTTTTGAGCTTCCGCCAAAGAAACACCATCAATTCTGACCGTTTTCTTCGAACTTGTCATGCCGTTTTCAATCGAAACGCGGGACATTGAAATGTTAAACAACGCTGCCATTTCCTCAACAATCTGTTCATTCGCTTTGCCTTTTTGCGCCGCCTGCGTGATTTTCACTTCAATGCGTTTGCGCCATTCATTGTAGCCGCTCGGCACTTGAATGACTTTTGACCCCGGCGTCACTTCCAAGTCAATGAAAATGGCGCTGTCTTTTTCCCGCAAAGCATCTGTAAAAGGCATTTGTGATCGTTTTTAAAATTTCATCAGCGCGTCTTTTCCGGTCATACCAACCTTGACGCCTTTCTTTTCCGCTTCTTTCGTGACCGCAACCACCTCGGCTGCCATCATATCATCAAACGTTTTGACGCCTTTGACTTTTGCGGCGCAGGAAGAAAGCGTGTCAGCAGCATTAATATCCAAAAAACCGCACGCTAAAAATGATTTACCGGCCGCGCGGATAAGCAGAAACGGTGCCGGGTCCAATGAAATCGAATAAGCGTCAAATTCTTTTCCGTCAATATTCAGCTTTTCCGATCTCATTTTATTTCTCCTGTTCAAGCTCTTGTTGTTACTTCACAGCCGTCTTCCGTAACAATGACAGTGTGTTCTGCTTGTGAAACCAAGCCGCCGGAAACTTCCACCAAAACCGGATAGTCGGTCAAAATACCGTCTCTTTCCAGTTGAATCAGTGCCAAATCAATTTTGTCACCTTCAAGCCAGCGTTTTGCGAAAGGCAAACCGTTGTATTCTTGAATTTGGTTAAGCACTTTCCTGACAAACGGAATTCGAGTCGGTTTCAGTTTGATTTGAGAATAAATTTCTTTGATGTGGCCGTTATCTACAAATCCTTCCCCGTCGGTTGCAAACGGTTCAATCGCAATCGTGTCGCCGACGCGCAGTTCCGCACCGAAACCCGAGTGTTTAATGTTCGGGACAGACGGCTCGGCATGCGCTGTGTACTCGGCAAGCCCGTGCCCCATCAGATTCCGAATCGGATTGAAACCGAGGCCTGTAATCGTATCTTCAACCGCTGCGCCGATCTGTTGCGTTGTCGCGCCGGCTTTGACGGTGTCAATTGCCGCTTTGAGCGCTTCTTCGCTTGCTTTGACCAAATCAGCGTGTTTTCCGGAAAGGTCGATTGTCATCGCGCCATCGGCAATGTAGCCGTCAACGTGAACGCCGACATCGATCTTGACGACATCTTCACCGAAAATACGGACATCGTTTAAAAGCGGCGTGTCGTGGGCCGCTTCTTCATTCATTGAAATATTGACCGGGAAAGCCGAGCCGCCGCCGAGTTCAATAATTCTTTCATCAATCGTGCGCGCATATTCGTAAATATTCATGCCGACTTTGATGTTTTCGCGCGCCTCTTTCATAATCTGCTGATGAATTTTGCCGGCGGCGCGGTATTTATCCAGCACTTCTTCCGTGTTGATTTGATTCACTTCAAATTTTGACATAAATTGTAATTCCTGATTTAGATATTTTTAAAAGTCTTTCATTCTTTAAAAATCATATCTCAAAAATTTTCGGCATCGTATTCAGATTCCGGCATCCGTCTTTTGTAATCACAATCGTATCTTCAATCCGGATGCCGCCGATATCCGGATAATAAAGCCCCGGCTCAATCGTAATCACATTTCCCGGCTCCAAAACATGCGGATTGTCAGAAACAGACGGCATTTCATGAATGTCTAAACCAACCCCATGTCCTGTTGTGTGAATGAATCCGACTTTTGAGCCGCTTCTGTAAGTGTCATAGCCTGCCGCTTCCAAAGCGTCGCAGACAGCGTTGTGAACATCCGCACATGTCACGCCCGGCTTTGCCGTGTTAACGCCGATTTCCTGTGCTGATTTCACGGCATCGTACATGCGAATCAGTTCTTCAGACGCTTCGCCGTGAATCACGGTTCTTGTCATGTCTCCGAAATAACGGGTATATTTGTGCTGCGGGAAAATGTCAATCACAATCGGATGATTCGCGTAGAGCGCGCCGTACGTTTTGCCGTGCGGGTCTGCGCTGTCCGGACCGCAGGACACAATCGTTTCTTCATCGGCACAGTCGTTTTCCATCAAAACGCGGGCGATTTCAAGAAGAACCGTTTTGCCTGTCAATACTTGTCCGTTTAAAACCAGTTTTCCGCTTCCGGTGTCATCCGCGGTTGACCGACTGATCATTTCAATTGCCGCGGTCATTGCGGCTTCAGCGGCTTTTTGGGAGCGCGCGATTTTTTCAATTTCTTCCGAATTTTTGATTGTTCTTGATTTCACGAACGGAGATCTAATCAAAACAACGTCAATCCCTTCCTTTTGAAGCATATTGTAATAATATGCCGGTAAATCATAAGAAACGGCAACGGTTTGAATCTTTTTTTCAGTCAGCATCTCTTTTAAAACAAGCGTGTAAGCCAGGTTTGCATCTTTCTTTTCTTTGGCAATTTCGCGATAGTTGTAATCGGATGTTGTTTTGATTTTGTCAGCAGGAACACGTGATTCGATTTCCGCGCGTCTCTTTTCCATATCGGAAATCAAAAGCGTTTCATCCCCTTCCGCTGTCAGCAGGTAAGAAAACGGGTCGGATTCCAAAAAGCGCGTCGCGTAATAAATGTCGCTGTCATGGATTGCGCCGTGCATCAAATAAGCGTCGGCACCTGCCTCTTTTAACGCGACCGAGATATCTGTCGGGTTCGTTTTTATTCCTTTTTTATTTTCTTCGAGTTCTGAAATCTCTTCAAGAAGTGTCATGTTTTAAAAAAGGAAGCCTTTTGATATATATTTGTTTAAAATTAAAAATAAAAAAGAAGAGCAGGTTAAATACCCGCTTCTGTTTTAAAAGTGTCAATGCCGATTTCTTCAATCAATTTACCGAGTCTCTTTTTGGAGTTCTTCTCTTTGGCGTAATTGATGATTTTCTCGGTCAGCGCAAGCGCGTCATCTTCGGAAAGTCCTTCCGCGATCAAGTCACCGATGCGGGGCATTGCGCTCGCGCTGCCGCCAACATAGCATTTAAAGCCGTTATTGTCACCGACAAAGCCGATGTCGCGAACCGCAGACTCGGCGCAGGAAAACTGACATCCGGAAACGCCGATTTTCATCTTGGCGGGCAATTGAACGCCATGATATTTTTCATCCAATTTCAAGCCGAGACTCATCGAATCCTGTTTACCGCGCTTACAGAATGTCGTTCCGGGACAAACGCGAACGCTTCTGACACAAATGCCGATGGCAGAACCCGGTTTCATATTCAAATCCGCCCACGCGCTGTCAATGTCTTCTTCTTTCAGCCCGACCAAAACGATGCGCTGAGACGATGAAATCTTAATCGCCGCCAAATCATATTTTTCGGCAACATCTGCAATGTTTCTTAAAATCGCGGGTGTTAAAAGTCCTGCCGGCGTGTGCGGTGCAATCGCATATGTTTCGCCGTCGCGCTGAATGATCGCGCCCTTTTCCAAAATATCTGTTTTCTTTGTTTCTGTCATTGTAACCCTCTCTTTTCTTTCAATAATTAAGACACACTTAATCGTAAAAATTCCTACGTCGTTATTCATTAATTTTGTGCTTTATATATTTATTCAATTCCATTTTTCGCCAACAACTCCTTAAATTCATGTAATTTTCTTTTAAGCAATTTTTTATCAATCATTTGAAGTGTATATTTTGAAATCAGAGTCGGTGACATATTTCTGCTCATTGCGTATTCGACAACTTCTTCTTCTTTTGTCGCACAAAGAATAATTCCGATCGCAGGATTCTCATTAGGTTTTTTGTATTCTCTATCCAATGCTTCTAAATAAAAATTCATTTTCCCGAGAAATTCCGGCTGAAATTTACCTAATTTTAATTCAAAGGCAACGAGGCAGGAAAGTCCGCGATGGAAAAAAAGTAAATCAATATAAAAATCAGAATCGCCGACTTGAATCCGAAATTCTTCTCCGATGTACGAAAAGTCTTTTCCAATCTCTAAAATAAAATTTTTCATATTTTGGACAATCGCACTTTTTAGGTCTTTTTCGGAAAAAGAATCAGGTAAATCTAAAAAATCTAACACATAACTGTCTAAAATGATGTTGTTTTCCAATGCTAATGGTAAATTTAATTTCGGAGCAAGTAAGTATCTTTCAAAATAAGCATTTTCAATTTGGCGTTTTAATTCGCGTGATGAATACTTTTCAGAAACACAAAGCCGAATGTAAAATTCTTTTTCTTCGATATTTTTTGTACTTGACAAAATTAGTAAATGATTTGTCCAACTTATTTGCGTCAACATCGATTGTACAAATTCATTTTCTGAATATGTTTCATAAAACTGGAGCATCCGATAAAGATTTCTTCGTGTAAATCCCTTCATTTCGGGATATTTCTCCTCGATATATTTTGCAGTTTCATCAACAAATGTGCTTTTTTTCAAAGCATTTTCACTTTCTTCGCTCAAATATTTTCCAATATCCCAATAAAGCTGAACAAGCTCTGCGTTAACGCTTTTTAAAGCATTATGTCGAGCCCTTTCTATCATTTCAATTATTGTTTGTACATGACTACTGATATCTTTCATTTTGAAATGAAGGATTAGTCATTATATAGCCTTTTTTTAATCCATTTGTGTTTATTGTTATTGTTTTTATATGGATTGATGTCATCTAATTTGGTTTTATATTTTCTATAAATATCTTAAAAAAAGAATTTTTGTCAAAAAACAAGGTCGGTTTAATCATATGTTGAATTTGTGTCAGCAGTGACGACACTAGATTATTTCGGTTTTTTATTATTTTTCTTCCTACTGTTGTCGAATTCTTCCATGTTCTCTATAATTCTTAATCAAAAATTTAATATTTTCAAAAAACAAATGCAGTCAAATTATATATTGAATTTGTGTCAGCAGTGATGACACAAAATTCACCCATTTATTTTCGTCTTCACTGCATATTTTACAACTTCACTCGTCGTAAATCAATTCACAAAGAATTGCTTCTTTTTGTCCCGATTCTTTCTCTTTCAAAAACAAATGAACTTTTTTTGCGCCGTCAAGGTCTGCTTCCAATTGATTGCGGATGCCCCAATAATCCTGCGGGTCAATGCTTCCGCGAAGCGTCACTTTGCCGACATTGCTTTTCTTGAAAAATTCATTCATCTCAACATAATCATTTTCCGAATCAAACGGCATGGTTCGAAGAACAATGAAATTGTTTTTGTTCATCGGATTCACTGTCAGCAAATCTGCTGTCAGGAGCGTTCTTTTCTTATCAATCTTCATGACGCGGACGTGTCCGGCGGTTGCTTTGATCATGTCATCGACCAATTCGTTGAGAAGGCCTGCGGCAATGACTGCGGGATCCGGCTCAAACATGAAAAGCATCGGCTTTTCAGTGTCAACCATCGGCGGCAATTCAACAGGCGCGTCAACCATCGCGTTTCCATCAGGCAGCGAAACAGCAATTCTGTTGTATCTTTTAATCTTGCCGAAATAAAGGGTCAGACGGTTCAGTTGACCGTTCAGGGAAATATATTCTTTTTCACAATCGAAATCAATGCGCTCGGGAGGCATTTGAGGCGGCGCTTCAAACGCGAAGTTTTCCGTCTTCTCGGCGTATGCTTCCATCACCATCGGAATTCCCGGGCGCAGGCTGTCAACTTGCCGCATTTCCTCTTCCGGCGGGCGAGCGGGGTCGGAAAACACAATGTCGACTTTCGGAATCTGCGCAATTACTTCGGGATCCAGTGCGTCACCGCAAATGAAAGTGACATTTTCAAGACCGAATTTGGCGCAATTTTCTTTTGCGTATTCCAGCTTCTGCGCATCAATTTCAACGGCGTAAACATGTTTGCAGCGTTGTGCAAAGTAAATGGTCTGTCCGCCGATGCCGCAACTGATGTCGGCAATTGTGTTGCAGGTTAAGCGCGCTGCTCTGTATTTGGCAACGGGCTCCGGCGTTGCAAACCGTCTTCCTTCTTTGTCGGTTGACATTTTTTTCTCGAAAATCTTTTTTTGAGACATCTTCTCTTTCCTTTTAATAAATTAATAATCAATTATTCCAAAATCGGGGACCCGAATGTGACATCGTCTAACAGAAGTTCTTTTTCCCAAAGCAATTTACAGTCGCAATCGACGGTATCAAGTGTTTTGATATCTTGCGTGATTGAAAATTCGCGAAGCATGTCGGCGACATCTCTGCTGCATGTTTTGCAGTTTCGCGGTCCGCGTTTTGCGCCGGCGCCGACCGGGTCGGACATTAAATACAAATCCGGGTGTTTTGTTTTAGCTTCGCGCAGAATATTGACAATGCTCCAAAGCCACGGCGGGCGGAATTCTTTGTTCTCCCAGAGTTTTTCAACAAATGTGCCGTTTTGAACATTGCACAAATTGATAGAAACGGTTTCGGCATAAGGCGCGACATCATTAATGCTTTTTAAAATGTCTTCCATGGCTTCCCGCTCGGTTAAAAACGGCGGCTTGAGCATCAAATAAGCTTTTGTGAAAATGCCGTTTTGCTTTGCGATTTCAGCGGCTCTCTTGAAATGCGCGAATGAAAATCCTTTGTTGATTGATTCTTTTCGAATTCTGTCAGATGATGTTTCTAAACCGTAAGCGTATTCCAAAGGCTTGCCGTTCATGACGGATAAACAGTCTTTTGCGGCTTCATCCGTGACAAATTCGGGGCGCGTTTCGGCGAGAACGGCGACGATTCTTTCATCATCGGCCAGCTTTTTTAAGATTCGTTTTCGAACGTCTTTTGAAATTTCGCGTTCATCTAAGAAGCTTCCCGATGTGAAAATTTTCACCATGAGTTTTTCAAGTTTTCTTCTCTCAACCTGTTCCAACGCTTTGTCCAACTGCGCCATGAGGTCATCGTCTGCCGGCGTTCCGGTCGAGCTGTCATAAACGTAGCCGCACATCGTACAGCCGCCCTGTTTTCCCCAATAGCAGCCGGATGTTTGGAAAATAATTGTCATCACATCGACGACGTCGCCGCGCAGATTGTCTTTGCCGAACCAGAAAGCGGCCGGTTCATCGTAAGGTTTGGATTTGATTCGCTGGCGTTCGCGAATTTCAAGAACAGTTTGATTGAGAGACATGATTTTTCCTATCGTATCGAATTTGTACACTTCAAAAGAGAAACAGAGATAAAACGCTGTCGTTTTTCAATCATTTTTTAATCATCTTTCAATCATTTTTCAAGCCGTTATCAATTTCATGAAATGATACGAAATGAATTCGGGAGGGGATGCGCCAAGTTTAATTAAATGAGCAGGCAGCGATGCTCTAAATTGAAATATTTTCACTATGGGCGAACCTATTTATAGACACGAAGTCCTATTGATTATTACTCTTCTTTTTTTATAATATTTTTTGTGATAATAAATTACAAAGCAATCTTGGATTATAAAAAATGAGAGTCATGAATTATTTTTTGAATTCAATTAATTAAAAAAATGAAAAAGGAAGGTCAATTTATGTCAAAAAATAAATCCAAATCAACGAAATCCGTTAAGAAAGACATCAAAAAAACGGATGCTGCTATCAAAAGATTAAATGCGAAATTAAAAAGCATGAAGAAAAAAAGCGCAAAAATGAAAAAATCGCTTAAATGATTTTTATTCAAAATGATTTATGCTAAATGAAGTCATTTCATCTTGTTTAGCATAAATCCGTTCATTTTTATTTTTCAATTTTTTAAATATGAAGGCCGAATTTATTCGGCTTATTCAAATTCAATCGTTCCCGGCGGTTTGGGTGTCACGTCGTAAACAACACGGCAGGCGTCGGGGATTTCAGTTGTAATTCTTTCCTGAATCTTTTTCAAAATAGCATACGGAACTTCAAGCGGCTCGGCTGTGATGGCGTTGTCGGAATTCACGATTCTGACGGCAATAATCCAACCGTAAATGCGTTTTTCATCCTTTTGTCCTGTTCCCTTGCCGATAACGGCGGCAAGCGCTTGCCAGGGCTTGAGCGTTTCCATGACTTCTTCTTCAACGATGGCGTTGGCGGCACGGGCAGCGGCAACTTTTTCGCGGGTCGCTACGCCACAGGCACGAACGGAAAGTCCGGGTCCCGGGAAAGGCATTCTCTCGGAAAGCGCAACCGCAAGACCGAGCGCACGTCCGACTTCGCGGACATCATCTTTGTACAAATAATAAAGCGGTTCAATAACGCCTTTGAATTCCATTTTTTCAGGCATGCCGCCGACATTGTGGTGGGCTTTGATTCCTTTTTCGGATTCCAAGACGTCGGGATAAATCGTTCCCTGAATCAAGTAATCGGCATTGATTTTTTTGGCTTCTTCTTCAAAAACGCGAATAAATGTTTCGCCGACAGCTTTTCTTTTAAGCTCAGGATCCTCGATTCCTTTGACAGCTTCAAAGAAACGGTCGCTGGCATCAATGATTTTGAGATTCATATGGGAAAATGCTTCTTTAACTTGTTCAGGCTCTCCTTTTCTCATAAAACCGGTATCAATAAAAATCGGGAGGAGTCTGTCGCCAATCGCGCGGTAAGCAAGTTCGGCGCAAACTGAACTGTCAACGCCGCCAGAAAGAGCAATCAATGCCGTTCCGTCAATTTGCTCCTTCATCTTTTCAATTTCTGTTGTAATAAATTCCTGAACATTTTCCATTCTCAAAACTCCCTTTTATTTGATTCTTCTTTAATTTATGCTTTGTAGTTATAATCGTATCAAAAAGCTATTATATGAACGTTTTTGTAAATGTATTTTCGTTAAGGTTTTAAATAAAAATCCTTTCATTCGTTTTGAAAATATTTAAAAAAATTTATCTGCCGCCTCATTTTCATAAATCCATGAACTGCGCCGATATTTTATCATTCATCGACATTTTATCATTCATTGACATCTTATCGTTCTTTGACATCCCATCGTTCATTTTTATTCTGAAATCCGTTTTTCTTTTAATTCTTTTATGCGCGGCTTCTGTTTCTGATCTCCAAACAAAATCGGTTCCAAATCATTTGTGGCTCGTTAGTTTTTTAATTCTTTTCCCGCCGGTCGCCGTCGAAATACCCATTCTCGGCTTTTCACATCTTGGTGATATTTTAATTTCGACCGGCTTCTTTTTTTTATTTTCAATCCTTTGTTTTTCCCTTCATATTTTCGGCGGCGCGGATTGCAAAGCTTTTCTTTTAATTTCCTTTGCTTTTCCTTTCAAAATATCAAATTTATCTCAACCGCTTGATTTATTTTCATCCGTTCCGTTTGCCGTTTTGTTCAACGCTTTATTACTCTCGCTCATTTTTTTATTTTCTTTCTTTGTGTTTTATTTTTTCAAGAAAAGTCACTTTTTCAAAAAAAGAAATAGTTCAAAATCAAATGATTCAAAACAAAATAATTCAAAACCAAACACATCGGCAAAAAATATTTCAAAAAGAGAGATGATGATGTTTACCTTTCCGTTTTTGCCGTCGATTACGGGCGGATTTATTTTGGCTCTTTGCCGCGTCAACCTGTTCCATTTTCTTTTATTTATCTCAAATTTTCTCTCTTACTTATATTCTTTTCTTTGAATAAATTGGGAAACAAATTAACAACGGAATCATTTAATCAAATTATTCTCATGGTAAAATTAAATTTTCAAATAATTTCTGTGATTTTATAATATATTTATATTATGAACTTAATTAGATATTTTAATGTCTAAACGTAAATTCATTTTTCAAAAATTAACACCTATTGAATGTGACAATATTTCTGGTTATTCCGAAGCATTAGATTTTGTTTTTGCAAATGATGATTTGAAAAATATTGCAATAACAGGACCATATAGCTCTGGCAAAACAAGTGTTTTTGAAACTTATTCTAAAATGATGTCAAATTCTGATATTAATGAGCCACGTTCTTTTATGGAAAAACTTAAATCTAAATTTTTTAAAAAAACGCATAAACGTTTTTTATCTGTGTCTTTGGCTGAGTTTGATAATGTAAATTCTGAATTCAAACATTCTCCAATTGAAGTAAATGAATTGGAAGGGAAAATAATAAATCAATTACTGCATCAAATCGATTCAAAATCTGTATATCTTTCTGGCTTTAAGATCCGAAATGATAATTTTTCTTTTAAACATTTAGTTTTATGTTCTTTTCTTTTAGTCTCTTTTATTTTGTCCTCTTTATATTTGTTATCCTTTTTTAAATTAAGTTCCAATCCTGATTCTTTTATATTTAATTTTTTGATAAAGGATTGGGTTTTTGGTTTAATTCTTATTCTGTTTTTAATTGACTTGTTCTTGATTGTTTATTATTTTCTTCGTCTACAAAATGAAAAAGCTATATTAAAATCTATTAAAATACAAGAGCATGAGATTAGCTTATTTGATAGTGAAAATGATATGTATTTTGATAAATATTTAGATGAAATTCTTTATCTTATTAAACGATCAAATGCGGATTTCATCGTTTTTGAAGATCTAGACCGGTTCCATAATAACCTCATCTTTGTAAAGTTAAGGGAGATCAATCAGCTATTGAATAAGAAAGACGATAGAGTTGTACGTTTTTTTTATCTTTTACAGGATAGCATGTTCCTCTCAAAAGAAAAGACCAAGTTTTTTGATTTCATTATCCCAATTGTTCCAATAATCGATAATTCAAATTCCTACAATTATTTAATCGCTAAATTAAGTGATAATAATTTGCTTGAAAGTTTTGATATTTCTTTTTTACAAAAAATTTCTTTATACGTAGATGATATGCGAATTTTGAATAATGTTTTAAATGAATTTCTAATTTATGATTCCCGAATTCGTTCCTCTGATCAAGATATAAATAAGTTATTTTCCCTTGTGTTTTTTAAAAATCTATTTTCACAGGATTTCAGTGATTTACAATTAAACAGAGGGTATGTTTTCAGTGTTTTAAATCAAAAAGAAGATTTGATTTCTTTTGTTCTTGATAACATAGATGTCCATATTAAAGATAATCAAAAATTAATCCAAGAAATGGAGAATGAATTCTTGAATGATGTTATTGAGCTTGATACTTTATATCTCAACATAAATCCTCCAAGTTCACAAAGTTCACAATATAGTACTCGCCTTGAATTTGTGAAGAAAATTAATTCTGATGAAGCATTACAAAAGCAGTACGCTTCTGAGTTTGAAAAAATAAAATCTAATCCTGAATATATTTCTCGAAGGGTTATATTGGAAAAAAAGAGTAATAATGGCATTAATAAATTAAAGGAAGAAAATTCCAAGCTAAATCTTGATAAAGAAAAAATGAAAACTAAAAACTTAAGTGAATTAGTAAATGAAGGGTATGGGCAAATAAATTTTAATTTTGGATATGAATCCATTGAAAACGATCCTTATTTCCCCTTAATTCGTTATTTAATTTGGAATGGTTATATTGACGAAACTTATCATGATTATATTAGTTATTTCTCTGAACCTACTAATCCAGATCTTGACGATTTTGTTTTATTCAGGGAAGATAAAATATTCTTGCGCAGCGTTTTAGACCATAAACCGCTTGATTTCACTTTCAGTTTAAAAAATGTAAATTCTATTGTTCAAAGCCTTAATGATATTGATTTCGGTGTTGAAGCTATTTTAAATTTTAATTTATTAAGTTATTTGCTAGAAAACAATTCTGCTTATTTAACCAATTTTATTCACTATTTGGAAAAAGAAAGAAGATATGATTTTATTTGGGATTTTATTCAGCATAAGAAAACTAATAACCATGAAAATATTACGATTTTTATTAACGCTTTGAATGAAAAATGGACTACTCTCATATTTGATTATACGGGAGATGTATCAAATTTTAATATGAAAGAGTATCTATTAATTTCGTTTTCCATTTCATCAATAAACACAATAATTGATATGAATAAAAATGCCTGTATCAATGATTTTGTTATTTCAGATCCATTTTTCTTGGAAATAGAAGTACCGGATGTAGATAATTTATTAAATGTGTTTACTAATTTGAATATTAAATTTGATCAAGTAGATGCTTCTCTTTTTAATTCAGAATTATTTGATTCAATTTATTCCCGAAGTATGTATGTACTTAATACACATATGATTTTTTTAATTATTGAACATAAGTATAACTCACATCTTTCTCCCAGTTTTGAATCGTTATATACACTTATTCTTTCTGAGCCCGAACAACCATTAAATACATACATTTCCAAAAATATGAACATTTTTATGAATTTAATCCTTTCAAATTCTAGTGTGTTTTTAGATGGACAAAATGAAGCAGTACAAATACTTAATAGTAGAATCTCAATTGACATTAAGTTAGATTATGCTGAGAAATTAAAAACACAATTATCAGATTTAATCTCGATTAATTCTGATGTATGGATTTTCTTGATTCAGAATGATAAAATCTCATTTTCGCTAAAAAATATTTTTGTCTATTTTAATAAATTTAGATATTCTGAAGATTTAATTAATTTTATTAATAGAAATACAACTCAAATTATTGACAATTTGGATTCTAAAAATGATGATTTGACAATCTTTTTTAATGAGACTGTTATTTGTGACTCTCTTCTTTATGATAAATATCTCATGATTTTAAATTCTATAGGTCTCAGTATTTCCGATATGCCTAGCGTTTTATCAAAATCTATTTCAAATGACAAAGTCGAGTTCCTTATCAACTCTCACAAAATAGTTATGAATGCCATTAATCTTCAACAAATTCGAACTAAATACCCCTCATTTAAGAATGCTTTTATTATGAATGATATCAGTAATTATGTGAAAATCTGCACTGAATCAAAAAATTTGTTAAATCAGGTTGAATTATTAGATCTTCTTAAATTAGTTAAAAATAAAACAGATATCAAAAAATTGGTCGATTTGTCCTCGGGACCTATTACAATATCAAATATAAATTATTCAGACTATGCCATCCTTTGTATCCTTAAATCTAAATTTAATTCTTCTGATTTGAATACTCTTCATGCTAAATATGACACTTCTTCTAAGGAATTAAAAGATGAAATTGTTAGTATTTATGTTCAAGAAATTAATTATGTCATCCAAAATAAATTAGCATTACCGTTTGATATGCTTATTGAAATATTCTCTTCTCCTATTTTAAATACTGAAAGTAAAAATAATCTTTTTATTGCAGAATTAAATCATTTTAAAGAGCAACAGCAAATTACTTCAATATTTGATATATTGCAACTTCATGAGTTTAATGAAATCTTTATATCTCCTATTCAATGTTCAAACACAGATTTTAATACCCAAATATTGACAAATTTTAAAAATCGAAGTTGGATTAAATTTGAACTATTACCTGACGGTAACTACAAAGTTTCACCAATAAATTCTTGAAGATAATATCAATTTTATCTTCTCTTTCTTTTCATTTCAGCAAGCATCAATGCTTTCGTTAACCGAATTTCTTCTTCCGAACATTTCACATTCATTTTTTCAATCACTACCGAATTCATTAATTTCTCTGTGAATTCAATTTGCAATTTTTCAATAGCTTCGGCGATTGCTTCCTTCTTTTGAGAGCCGATGAGAATATCCAAATTATCAATTTTATCGGCGGCAATCAGTTTTTCCAAATGCTCGACGATTTTTTGAACCGGAATTCCGCGAATTTCTGAAATTTCGCTGACGGAAAGTCCTTGTGAAAACAAACTTTGCGTTTTTTTCAAATCGTCTTCCGAAAAAGCGATGTCTGATTCATTCTCAACCGGCGCGACTTCTGCCGAAACGGCCTCGCTCTTTTTAGCAGAATTCATCGAAATCGGTGTCGGCGATTCCACTTCTCCGATATAATCACTGATCTCGTTAATGAACAGGCCGCCGTATTTCTGAAGTTTATACTCGGCAACGCCCGCGATTTTTAAAAAAGCATTTTCATCGGTCGGGAAATCCGTTGCCATTTGGCGCAGGCTTGTGTCAGCAAAAATGATGTATGGCGGCAGGTTTTTGTCTGTCGCAATCCGCTTTCTTAAATCTCTTAACCGATTGAATAAAGCGGAATCGAATTTTCCTTTGACAATATTCTTTGAAACCGCCGTTTTTGTTTTCGGTTTTTCTTTTTTCAGAACGGGCGGTTCTTCGGGTTCAAATGTTTTCTGAACGGTGACGACGGGTTTGACATAATCGTCAATGCCGTCTGCCAAGACGGACTTTTTACCGCCGTAAACAATTGCGCCGCCCGAGTTCTCGGCATAATCGTCACTGCCGATCATTTCATTTTCCGATTCAAAATCATCTTCGAAAATATCTTCTGTTTCATCGACATAAATACCGGCAGATTGACTTGTATCTGCTGCCGCATTGTCCGGAAGAACGGTTCGGCCTTTTGAAATTCTTGAGATTGGTGCTTCGGTCAGTTCCACCGTTAATTCGCCCGACATAATCTTTCGGCTGTTCGGGTTTAATTTGACAATCGGATATTTGTCGCCGCCGACGCTGAGATAGCCGGATTGCATCAGCTCGTTGCCGATTCGTTTCCATTCGTTCTTGGAAATGTGTTTGCCGGCGCCGTGAATGCTTAGTTTGTCGTGACGCATGTCTTTCACTTTTTGCGTCCGCGCCCCGTAAAGAACGTCAACGACGTGAGACATGCCGAAGCGCTGCCCCGTCTGGTTTACGCATTCCAGCAACAATTGCGCTTCAGCGGTATTGTCCACTTTCGTTCTCGGGTGGAAGCAGGAATCGCAATTGTTGCACGGCTCTTTGATATCTTCGCCGAAATAGCGCAGCAAAACATTGCGGCGGCAGTCTGTGCTTTCGCAGTAACTGATGATTTGAGAAAGCTGCTGAAACGCGAGGTCTCTTTCCTTTTTGCTCGGTTTCTTCTCAATCAAAAAACGGATTTTGTGCCAATCGCCGCGGCTGAAAAATAAAATACATTCACATTCCAAACCGTCTCGACCGCCGCGGCCGGTTTCTTGGTAATAGCTCTCCAAATTTTTCGGCAAATCATAATGAATCACAAAACGAACGTCAGGCTTATCGATTCCCATGCCGAAGGCGACTGTTGCAACAATAATGTCAACATCGTCACGAATAAATTTATCCTGGTGACGCGCACGTTTATCATCTGACAATCCGGCATGGTAAGGAAGCGCGGAGAAACCGAGTTTGTTGAGGCGCGTTGCCAAACGTTCCACCGAGTCACGGCTTTGACAATAAATAATGCCGGATTTATTGCGGTTCTTTTTGATGTATCCTTCCAGCTGCTCCATCACATCTTTCTTTTCCACAATCTGGTACGACAAATTCGGGCGGTTAAAGCTGGAAATTTTAATGACAGGATCTTGGAGTCTCAAAACATGAACAATATCCCGACGAACACGTTCGGTTGCGGTTGCCGTGAGCGCGGCAATACAGACATTCGGGAATTTTTCGCGCAATTCCGAGAGTTTTCGATATTCCGGGCGGAAATCGTGACCCCACTCCGAAACGCAGTGCGCTTCATCAATCGCAAAAAGACTGATTTTTGCTCTTTTCAAAAGCGAAAGCATGCTTGACATCATCAGACGCTCGGGCGCGACATAAAGAACTTTTAAATCCCCGCTCAAAAGACGGCTCTTGACATCCGCGCTTTCTGATTCTGATAATGTGCTGTTTAAAAACGCGGCGGAGATGCCGTTTGAAACCAGGCTGTCCACTTGGTCTTTCATCAATGAAATCAGCGGTGAAACAACGACAGCCGTTCCTTCTTTCATCAGCGCGGGAATTTGATAACAAAGAGATTTCCCGCCGCCGGTCGGCATCAAAACAAAAACGTCACGGTCATTAAGAAGCGCTTCAATCACTTCTTCCTGATTCGGGCGAAACGCGGTGTATCCGAAGTTCCTCTCAAGGACGTTTATCATTTCTTTGTTTGACGCTGCCATTTTTTTAAAACCTGTTTTTCAGTTTCTGATTTCAGTTTCTAATATTTGATTTTTAAAAGATTTAAACAATTAAAAGGACTTTGGCTTGGGGGGTGAAAGTATTCATCGGTCTACTGAAGACAGGTTCGTTGAAGACAGGTTAGTTGGGCCGGTCAGCCGAAAGCAGGTTTATTGAAGACAAGTTAGTTGAGCCTGTCAGCCGAAAGCAGGTTTGTTGAAATCAGGTCGGATGAAGACGGGTCAGCTGAAAACAGGTCGGCTGAATACAGCAACAGCTGATTAACATACAATTTTAAAAATATTTCAAAAATAAAATGAGATAAAGTAAAAAAGAGAAGTGAACCCAAATCAGTATTTGGGTGCGCGTCTGACTTTTCTTGTCACGTATCCGGCAACTTTGTTGCGGATGGTTTTGCTCTCAATGGTTGTGTATTTTGTCACAAGAGCCTTGTTCTGGTCAAAGTCTTCTGTAAAAACGTCACCGTAGTTGTTTAAAAGTTTGAATGAAATGGTTTTGATATTGGAGTGTCTAATATTTCCCATGATTATCCTCTGTTTATTTGTTAATTTATTTAAATTCTTAATTTGCTTACCGTTTTTGTTTTAATTTAATCTTCAATAAGTGAATGATTGTGAAATGATGATTTAAAGACTGAAATTGTTAAAGCGTTCGCCGCATTTAATTTCTAATAAATCAAATCGAAAGTTTACGATTGAAGGGTTCGTTTCGATTTATACTTTTTGCAAACTCATCGTAAAGGTTGCTCAAATATTTTTCTTTATTTAAATAAATTCCGTTTCAAACAGAATTTAACAAACCCTTCAATTATCATTTCATTCTTTCGCTTCTCTTTTTTTAGTAAATGAAATCAAGAATTCTTTTTTTTGATCCGGTTTTTTCAGACTCATCGGTCTTCATTCCGATTCGGTATCCGGAATCTGACGTGCTGTCATTTCCGTAATCGATGAAGTTTCCGCTGGCTGTAATCTTTTTCTTTCCGAAATGGATTTTGCTTTCATCACTGAAATCAATGGTCATCTCTTCTTCGGGATCTTCGATTTTGGATGTGCTCATTTTTTCATCCGTTTTGCTTTCAGGGACTTCTTCATAGACACTTGCGGCATAAACCTCTTTGTCTTCTCCGTAAAGTTCATCGGCCCCGTAAGTTTCCGTTCCGTCTCCCAAACTGATCATTTCATCGTCATTAATCTCAAAAGGGACAGGATCTTCCGGTTCTCCATATTCAAAATTACTTCCGACTGCCGCTTCCTCTGCGTAAGCTTCAATGGTTTCGTTATCATATACCTTGATTTTTCCAAGCTCAATCATTTCTTTTTTTCCGTCATCCTGGTTGGATTCGTCTTGTTTGGCTTCATACTCAAGGGTTTTTTTGGAAAAACTTTCCTTTATTGTGTATTCCTCAAGGGATTTTCTGTCTTTTGCGTCTAATTGTCTGAGACGTTTCTGAACAAGAACTGATTTTCTTCTGAGGTCCTCAGAAATTGTGATGCCGGATTCGCTATCCGTTCCCAAGGGTGTTAATAATTTTAATTCGTTGCCTCTGATGATGTGTTCGGTCAAAACCATACTGATTTCATTGATTTTCTCGTCCACGAAAACACTGGTTCCGCCGCCGTTTCGAATTGCAGTGGTATATTGTTCTTCGATTTTGCCGGCAACTGATTCTTTAACATTGTCCAGCATCAGCTCATCAATCTGCTTTTCCAATCTAATCAGTTTCTCGTTTCCTAAGTACGATTCAATAATATCTTTTGTCATTGATTTGCGTGCCAAGTATGCGCCAAAAGCCGTCAATCCGACTTTTACCGACTCTGCCAAATCCGCGGCAATCTCGGGCTCTGTTTCAAAAATCACATCAACTGAGCCGTTTTGGATTTCTACTAAAGAAATGTCTTCCGGACATTCAGATCTCAGTAATGAGTTGTATGTCAGAAGCGCTCTGTTCCAGTGATACAAAGAGTCAGCAAACTTCTCTAAGCGTTTGGTTGTCTGATTGTCTTTGAAAATCAGTGAAACCAATGCCTGGCCTTCTTCTGATTCAATCTCTTCATTTTCAACATATTTTGAAAACACGCCGTTGATTCCGGCAATTTCCTGCTCGTTCTTTTCGATTTTGTTCAACAAATCTTTTAAAAGATGTTGGAAATTTTGATAATAAGCCTCAGCTTCGATTTCCGTATTTTTGTCCAACTCTTCGAGTTTCATTTTTGTTTTTAAATCGGTAAACGGTTTTGTTTCTTTGAGAAGTAACGCCAAATCATCGTCAATTTCATTGTCTTCAATTTCCTCAAGCGTTTTTCGAATTTTCATTGACAAATCTTTCATAAATGTCAAATTTTTATTCTGAGGCAATTGAATGGCTTGTATATAATCTTGCAAATCTCTTTTAAAACCCGATTTGATGACAAAATCTTGAAACAGATTTATCTCTTGAATCAAATTTTCAATATTCATGATGTATCCTCACATACCCTTGCACTAAATCCCATTATTAATGATTAATAAAACCGGCAACTCCCTATGAAGCCGATTTATATATTAATCGAAAAAATTTTTAAATGCAAGAATAATTTAATGATAAACTTTATTTAAAAGTTATCATTGATTTCCAACTTTTCAGTCAATTAGTCATATTTGAAAAAAAGTCCGTCATATCCGAGGGGGAGTGTCTTCGCTTCCTCATCGTGAGGTCCGTAAAAATGACCCAAATGGGTTAAAACAGTCTGCTTCGCGTGAATTATCTCCGCGACTTCAAGGGCTTCTTTGGCATTCATATGTTTTGCAACGTTCATATGTGCCGGAACAATCGCATCAACGATAAATAAATCCGGATTTTGAATATATTCCAAACTTTTTTCGGGGATTTCTCTTTCTGTGTCGCCGCTGATAACGACTTTGTGTTTCCCGTCTGAAATCATGACGCCTGCCGGATGTTTTTCCGGGAAGTGTTTGACTTCAAACAATGAAAATTCAAGTCCGATTAATGAAAATGGTTCATAAAATTCAGCGTAGTGCTTGACAGGGTCAAGAAAGTGAACCATTTCTGAAATGTAATCAACGGTATCTTTGAAACCGTAAACATGAACTTCGCGCTGAATGCGGTAAAATTCGGGAAAGCCGCCATAGTGATCGTAATGGCCGTGCGTCCAAATCACGCCGTCAATGTGTCCGATGTCTGCCCTGAGCAGCTGAACACGCATGTCGGGGCTGGTGTCAATGAGGACGTTGCCCTGCTCGGTCTGAACCAGCACAGAAAAACGAGTTCTGTTGCTTTTCGTTCCGGTTTTCGCATCCGTGCACGCAGCGCAGGAGCAGCCGATTTCCGGGGTTCCGGGCGCGTCTCCCGTTCCAAGCAGCGTAATTTTCATTGACATGTGTTTTCATATGTCTCTTCAATGATATTTGATTCTTTTGCAAGTCTGTCGCCGCACGCGAGCCGCACCGCTTTTCAAAACAAATCAAAAAGAAAAAGCTCAGGTTTAAAAATAAAGAAAAAAAGTTGAAGCGTTTATTCTTCAATAAACGCCGTCATTTTCAAGCCGGATCTTCTGTCAAACGATTTGACCGCGCTTTCCAAATCGGATTGAACCAAATTGTAACGGTTTTCCAAAAGCGCAGATAAAACGGCTTCGCGAACAACCATTCTCAAGTCGGAACCTGTGTATTCTTCCGTTTTTTTGGCAATGGATTCGGTGTCGATGTCGCCTTCAATTCTTCTCAAAATCGTGTCGAGAATATCTTTTCTCATTTCAAGCGTCGGGCGCTCAAAGTCAACGATTTCATCAAAACGGCGCCAAACGGCTTCGTCCAATTTCCTGGTGTGGTTGGTGGCGGCAATGAGCAAAACGCCGTCTTCAACAAGACTCGTGTTGTCAATCGCTTTTAAGAGGGTGTTGACGGCTTGCTTGATTGCGGCATGTTCGCCCTCTGCGGTTCTCGAGGTTGCGATGAAGTCGAATTCATCAATAAACATAATGCACGGATCGAATTTCTTAGCGAGCGCAAAAACGCGGTCAATATTTTTCGATGTTTCACCGAGATATTGATCGGTAATCATGGAAAGGTGAACTTCCACAATCGGGATTGATAATTTCTTGGAAAGTGCGCGGGCAAAAGATGTTTTACCGGTGCCGGGCGGGCCGACAAACAAAACTTTTCCGATGTCGTAAAGGCCGATGTTTCTGAAGTGTTCTTTATTTTTAATTGCCAATTCAATTTTTTGAAGTTCATTTTTTTGGCGTTCCGTTAAAATGAGCTCGTCCATGGATTCGCGGACTTCTTCCGGTGCTTTGATATAAGCAAGTTTCAGCCATTCACGACCGTTTCCTTTTCCTTCCGAAAGCTCTTCAATGATGGATTCAATCCATTCACGGGAAGCTTCTTTCGGCGGGTTTTTGGAAGCGACGGCTTTGTAATCAACGCCGGCATCTTTTTCTTCAGCGACATTGCCGAAATAATAAGCCAAAACGGGGTTTTCCAATATTCTGTCGCGTGCGCCTTCTTGTTTCTTAAACCATTCGGCTGCGGCATCCAAGCTGCCTTCCGTTAAGCGGGCGTTTCCGGTGTACGCATCAACAATAGCGTATGCAAACGGTTTCCCGTTGATTTTGAGCGCGCTTTCGGTATCTTCAATGCCGAACATGGTTTTAATCATTGTTTTGTTGGGTTTGATCGGCTTGGCGACATTTCTGGTTTTTGCGTCCCATAATGTTTTGCGGATTTTTGAAGGAATGTCATTGACAATTAACTCTTCTTGATTGTTGTAAATCTCGGCGGTTAAAAGCAATTCAATGACATCTAATGTTTCGGAAGACATGATTTAATTTTCCTTTGTTTTTTGTATTTATTTTTAAGAATAATAGTTGAATTTGAAGTTAGAAGTAACATCTTCATTCGTAATATAACTTTGCATCTTCTTCTTTTCGAACATTTTTTACTTCTAATTGCTGCCGTTTTTACGGTTTTCTTCTCTCTTCCTATCATTTTCTTTTATTTTTGATTCTATTCTTGTTTTCATCGGACAAACTTTTTAAATAGCTTCGGTGAATAAACGACATTTTCAATTATTATTGTAAATGAATCAACAGAAGTGATGCTCATGTCTGAAATTCAAAAACTTGAACCGATTTATTCGGGCAAAGCCAAGACGATTTACACAACCAACGATCCTGCAAAATATATTGCGGAATTCCGTGACAGTTTAACGGCTTTTAACGGCGATAAAAAAAGCGAAGCACCGAAAAAAGGGTATTACAACGCCCAAATCTCCCGCAAAATCTTTGAGATGCTTGAAGAAAACGGCATCAAAACACATTATCAAGGGATGGCGTCTGACGTTGACATGATTGTCGACATCGTAGATATCGTTAAGCTGGAAGTGATTGTTCGAAACATCGCGGCCGGCTCCATTACGAAAAAATATCCGATGCCTGCCGGAAAAGTCTTTGAAAAACCGATTGTTGTTTTTGACTTCAAGAGCGATGAATATCAGGATCCGATGATCAATGAAGACATCGCGTATGCGCTCGGCGTTGCCACTTATGAAGAAATGGCTTCTCTCAAAGAAACCGCGCTTAAAATCAACAGTATTCTCGTCCCGTATTTCGACAAGAACGGTTATCTTTTGCCCGATTTCAAACTTGAATTTGGAAGAGTCAACGGACAAATTGTTCTCGCCGATGAAATTTCGTGCGACACTTGCCGCATTTGGGACAAAGTCACCAAAGAATCTTTTGACAAAGATATTTTCAGATTCGATAAAGGCGATTTGACAAAGGCGTATGAAACCGTCGCCAAAAAACTTGTTCCTGAGATTTTTGAATAATTTTTTTCAATTATCTCTTCTTTTCTTTTTGATTTTTCAAAAACGAATGCCGTTTGCAAACGGCGTCGCATACCTTTTTATTCTTTGACGATTTTACAAATTCGTTATCAATTATAATTCAGGTGTTATTATTATGCAAAACGAAAAGTATGACGCGATTGTTGTCGGCGGCGGTATCAGCGGTTTGATGTCGGCGCTTGTGCTTTCAAAACACGGAAACCGTGTTCTTGTTCTTGAAAAAGACGAAGTTGTCGGCGGAAACTGCCGCAGCTATCAGGTCGACGGCTTTACGGTGGACACCGGTCCGCACGCCATCACGGCGCTTCGCGGTGGTCCGCTGCCGCTTCTCATGGATCAATATTACGATGTCGTGCCGCAGTTTCAGCCGTACGGCAATTATTACATCCGCACGCCGGATGCATCTTTGGTGGGCTGCCCGACCAATGTCCGTGATTTTTTAATGTTTGATTATCTGCCGGTCAAAGACCGCATGAAACTGGCTAAAACCATCGGCGCGGTAATGCTTAAAGTCAGCCGCGGCGAAGATTATTCCGACCGCTCCGTCTACGATTGTCTGCCCGAAGGACTCGGTCCCGAAACATTGGGCTTTGCCAATACTTTTTCTATGTTTATGTCCGGGCGCGGCATGAAAGAAACGTCTGTTCAGAGAATGGCGGCCGGCGCGGGTGTCGCGAAAGAGAAAAACAAGCTGACACCTGAAGAATACAAAGCGATTGTGAAAGGAAAGGCTGGCAAAAAAGAAGAGAAAAAAGAAGACAAAAAAGACGAAAAGAAAGAAAAGGACGAAACGAAAGAGAAAGACGGAAAGAAAGGAAAGGATGAAAAGAAAGGCAAAGGAAAGAAGAAATCAAAAACTTCTCAGCCGGCTGATAACAATGACTCCGTTCTTGCCGCGTTTAAGAAAACACTGACGCACAAAGGCGGTTTTTCAACGCAGGGCTATCCGATTGGAGGGGTTCAGGCGGTGACGGATTGTACACTTCGTTCCATGCCCGCGCTCACTGAAATTCAAACGGAAACGCGCGTTCAAAAAATATTGGCGGAATTTGATTCCGAATCGGGCAAAGACAAAGCCATCGGGGTTGAAACAGCAGATGCTGAATATTACGCCGATTTGATTATTCATACCGGATTTGCAAGTGCCTTGCCGCAAATGATGGAGTTGCCGGCCGAATATGTGAATCAATTGAAAGGAATCGACCACACGGTCAGTTTAAGTGTTTGGCTCGGACTCGACGAAATGCGCCCCGAATTTGATTATGTCGGGTCGGAAGTCTGGTTTAAAGAAATGCCTTACTGGGGCGGGCCGATCAGCAATTATGATCCGAATTTGGCGCCGGAAGGATGTCAGTCTGTCGGGTTCGCATTCATTCCGCAGCAAAAAGATGTCAAAGCGAAAGTCGATGACGCTTATAACCAGCTTTTTGAACTCCTCCCCGATATTGAAAAACATGTCGCAATGCGTCATGATCAAATTACGGTTCCCGAAAAAGCCGCAATTACCGTTCGCGGTGAATTCGCCGACATCCGCTCGCCGATTGAAAATCTTTACATCGCCGGAACAGACACCGACAAAAGAAGTATGGGTGTCACGCGCGCCGCCTATTCCGTCATGGAATTAATCGGCAAACTTCACGCCGACGGCATGTTGAAAAGACAGAACGATTTCAAAGGGTATAATTTTAAAAGAGATTATTTGCCGCCGATTCCGAAATAATCTTTTCTTTTTTTTCTTCTTTTTCTCTTTCTCTTTTTCTTTTTCCTTCTTTTAAGCGGCGGTCGCGCGCGAAATGGGTGGTTTTTTCAGTTTAATTAAGATGAAGCCGCGTTTTTGTAGCGTTTTTGTAAAATGATTTAAAACAACGTAACCGCCTCCAACGACGCGTTTCACGAGCGAAGCGAGTGAAAGAAGGCGTTGGAGATTCGCCCCGCGCGATTGATAAAAAACAAAGCAGGGGAGTGTATAAGTTGCAGTTGCATATTCAGCCGGAATGATTTCATCAACGGCGAGGAATAAGCCGCATTTTTCAATTTTGCTCGCTCTCGCTCACAAAATCGAAAATTGCGGTCGTACTTGAAGTTTATTTCAATTTGAAAAATCAGTTTTTTTTAAACAAATTATAAACAAATAATTTTGACAAATTAAACTCATATCCAATTTTTATTTCCAAAACAAAAATTCCGCTTCTTTTTTTCAATCAAGCAATAATTTTAATTACTTCTATACTTTAATTTTTGATTGAACGGTTTATTCTTGATATTATTTATAATGAAAAATGTTTGATGAAAACCGTATCATGCCGCTTTTCCTCGTTAGCGGTCAAACCATTTATCATAAACCTTTCAAGAGTTGGGTTGGTGCAAAAGTTATGAGTCAAAAGTTTAGAGGCGTTATTCCCGCCTTAATTACGCCGTTTACGGCGGATAATCACATTGATGTCGAAGGATTCAGAAGAAATATTGAATTCACGATAAAAGGCGGCGTCAGCGCGATTGTTCCGTGCGGTACAACCGGCGAATCCGCAACCATGTCCGCCACAGAACATATGCAAGTGACAGACATTGCAGTTGAAGCGTCCACCGTTCCCGTCATTGCCGGAACAGGATCAAACAATACCGCTGAAGCGATTGAATTTACCAAACATGCGGCCGATTCAGGCGCCGCAGCTGTTCTTGTCATTACGCCTTATTACAACAAACCGACACAAAGCGGTTTAAAAGCTCATTTTGAAAAAATCGCCGACTCTGTCGACATTCCGATGATTCTTTACAACGTTCCGTCACGAACAAGCGTTGACATGAGCGTTCCGACAATTGCTGAGCTTGCCAAACACCCGAATATCGTCGGCATCAAAGAGGCGACGGGCGACATGGGCAAAGCCACCGAAATTATCAACAAAACAAAAGACGAGGACTTTGTTTTGCTTTCCGGCGACGACGTTGCCACTTTGCCGCTGATGTCAATCGGCGCAACCGGCGTTATTTCCGTAGTCGCAAACATTCTTCCTGAAAAAATGGTTCAAATGGTCAACGCCTTTGAAACCGGAAAACTTCAGGACGCATTGAAACTTCACCACGAGCTTGCACCGCTCATGAAAACGCTGTTCATCGAAACCAACCCGGCACCGATCAAAACTGCCGCGGGCCTTGCCGGTCTCGCTGCCGGTCCGCTGAGATTGCCGCTTGTTCCGCTCCAGCCGCTCAACCTTGAAATTTTAATGCATGAACTCAAGAAGTGCGGGGTTTTAAAATGAGTGATGTCAGAGCAGCCGTCATCGGCGCGTGCGGCCGAATGGGAACGCTGATCATTCAGCGCATTATGGCAACGGAAGGAATCACTCTTTCCGCCGCGTTTGACGTGGCTTTCATCGGTCAGGACATCGGCGAAGTCACCCGTCTCGGCAAAATGGACATCCTCGTTTCCGATTCCAAAGATTTGGAAACCGTTTTAAATGAAACAAAAACGGATGTCGTCATTGATTTTACAATTGCCGCGGCAACTGCCGTTAACGCACCTGCCGCAGCCGCAGCCGGCGTTAATTTAATCATCGGCACAACCGGAATCGGCCCTGAACAGCGTGCCGCAATCGACGAAGCAATCGTTAAAAACAACATTGCAGCCGTCATTTCAACCAATTATTCAATCGGTGTCAACGTTTTCTTCAAATTGCTTGAAGAAGCGGCTCAATATTTAAGAGACGACTATGACATCGAAATCATCGAAGCGCATCACAATCAAAAGAAAGACGCGCCCAGCGGAACCGCAATGACTGCCGCTGAAATCCTCAGCGAAGCACTCGGCGGAAAAGACCTTGTTTTCGGTCGTGAAGGCATTTGCCCGCGCGGCAAAGAAATCGGTGTTCACGCCGTTCGCGGCGGTGACATTATCGGAGATCACAACGTCATGTTTATCGGCAACTCCGAACGCATTGAACTCAGGCACCAGGCGCACACACGCGAAATTTTCGTCGGCGGCGCGGTTTTGGCTGCCAAATGGGTCAACGCTCAGGAAAAAGGCAAAGTTTACAATATGGCAGATGTTTTGAATTTCTGATTCTGCCTCTCTTTATTTTTTAAATTTTCCTAAAAACAAATCTATCTTTATTTTAATTTTATTTTAAAAACAATAAAACAGAAGCGAAATCCATGAAAGTTTCAGTTCTCGGTCCGGCAGGCTCTTATTCAGAAATTGCAGCGCATATCTTTTTTGAAACGGCGATTGACGGACCATCCCCCGAATTGCTGTTTTGCTCATCCATTGAAAATACGGTGATGCGGCTTTTTGAAGAAGATGAAAACGGGGACCTGTCAAATTGCGCCGTCGTCCCGATTGAAAATTCCATCGAAGGCGCAGTCGGTGTCAGCATGGATTTGCTTTTGGAAAAAGACGTTTCCGTCATCGCAGAACTTATTCTTCCGGTCAGGCATTGTTTGCTCGTGCCCGAAAAATCAACCCAAACACCTGATTTTTCGCCCGATAAAATTGAAGTGGTTTATTCTCATCCTCAAGGGCTCTATCAATGCCGGTCTTACATTCAGAAACATTTGAAAGGGGCCGTTCTCATTGAAACCGACAGCACATCCAAAGCCGCGATGCGCGTTGCGGAAATGTCTGATAACAGTGCTGACGGCAAAGTCCGTGCGGCAATCGCGTCCGCCGAAGCCGGCAAAGCGTACGGATTAAAAGCCGTTGACTGTCAAATTCAGGACAATCTCAATAATTCAACGCGGTTCTTGCTTTTGATTCGCTCGGAATCGCTGCCGCTTTTAAAAATTCACGCGGGTGATGTCGGGCTTCATATTTTACCGGAAAATTTATCTCAAACCGGTAGCGGGGATGTTTTTTATAAAACATCAATCATTGCGGCGCCGATTCAGGACCGCCCCGGCGTTCTTTTCCACATTTTAGAAGCGTTTTATGAAAACGATATCAATTTGACGCGTATTGAATCCCGGCCGTCGAAAAAGTCGCTCGGCGAATACAATTTCTATATTGATTTTGAAGGGCGCCCGTCGGATAAAAATGTAGATGACGCTTTGAAACTTGTTCAAGAGCGTTCATCGCGCTTGAAAATTCTCGGAACATACGGACGGATTCTGCCGAACCGACAATAACCTTAATAATCATTGGGTTAATGATAAAGATTGGAAAAACAAGTGTTTGAAATCCTTCAGACAGTTTGAAACAGTATACAAGAGACGGCGAGAGGTTTGACGTTGACCAAAGATTTCTTTACAATTGATGATTTTGATGTTTCCGGAAAAACAGTTCTTTTAAGAGTCGATTTTAACGCGCCGATGGGACCGGACGGCAGAATTTTAGATGACGCCCGTATCAGAAGCCACATTCGAACAATCAATGATTTGAAAGACGCGAAAATTGTTCTTTTGGCGCACCAGAGCCGCCCCGGAAAGTCAGACTTCACAACAATGCAGTCTCACGCTAAAGTTTTATCCCAATTAATCGGGCGCGAAGTCCGTTATGTGGATGACATTTTCGGTGCTTACGCGCGTTCATGCATCTCCGCGATGGAACCCGGAGACATTATTTTACTCGAAAACGTTCGGTTTTATTCCGAAGAATCACTCGAACGCCCCGTTTCTGAACACGCTGATTCTTATTTTATTAAAAAACTTTTACCGCTTGTTGATTATTTCTTCAATGACGCTTTTGCCGTTTCCCACCGCTCTCATTTGTCTGTTGTCGGGTTCACCCGCGACGTGCCGTGCGGTGCCGGCAGAATCATGGAGTCTGAAATTGTCAGTCTCGACCGCGGTTTAAACGGTGACCGCCCTTGCGTTTATGCGCTCGGCGGTGCCAAAGTCGATGACTCGCTTCGTGTTGCCAACAACGTTTTGTCCAAAGGCAGTGCAGATATCGTGCTTTTCAGCGGTATCGTCGGAAACGTTGTTCTCGCAGCGGCCGGCTTTAACATCGGTCAAACCAATATGGATTTGATTGAAAAATTAGGCTACGCGTCTTATATTTCTCCCGTCCGCAATATGCTCAAAGAATTCGGTGACAGAATCCGTTACCCGACAGATGTTGCGTTAAACATTGACGGCAAACGCGTTGAAGCAAGCATTAAAGAAATGGGCAAATCCCAATATCCGGCAAATGATATCGGTCTTGAAACCATTGTTTCTTACACTTCTATTATTGAATCTGCGGGAACCGTCATTTTAAACGGTCCTGCCGGCGTTTCTGAAAACCCTGATTTTGCGATGGGAACGCATGAAATTATCCGCGCAGCGACAAACGCGCAATTCTCAATCATCGGCGGCGGCCATATTTCTGCCGAAGTTCACCGTCTCGGAATGGATGCTCAGTTCTCGCACATCAGTACCGGCGGCGGCGCTTGTATTGAATATTTGTCCGGAACCGAACTTCCGGGAATCAAAGCGCTTCGGGACGCGGCAGCGCGCAAAAAAGAAAACGATCTTGATGATCGGGAAATGTTGTAATTCTGAGGTAAAAAGATGTCTAAAAATATTCTTCATAAAAGTGAAGGCATCCTCGCCGTCAAAGTTGCCCGCAAAGCAATTGAAAACGTTTTGGACGGCAAAGAGCCTGAAGATGATTTGCCTTCCGTTCCGATTATTTTTTCCGAAAAACGCGGCGCATTCGTAACGCTTGAAAAAGAAGGCGATCTGCGCGGCTGTATCGGTTATCCTTATCCTGTTCTTCCGCTCAAGGAAGTTTTGGTTCAATCCGCTGTTGCCGCGGCGTTTGAAGATCCGCGCTTCTTCCCGATTGAAAAAAAGGATTTCGCGAAAACAACAGTTGAAGTGACAACGCTCACGCTTCCGGAACTCTTAGAAGGTGCGTTTACAAAATATTCGTCTTTGATTGAAATCGGAAAACACGGTCTTATGGCTGAATACGGTGAACATCGCGGTCTTTTGCTGCCGCAGGTCGCGGTTGAGCAAGGCTGGGACGCGATTGAATTCCTCTGCCAGACTTGCGTAAAAGCGGAACTGACGCCGATGATGTGGAAATACGGTGCGAAAGTTTATCGTTTTGAAGGTCAAATTTATCGGGAGACCGAGCCCGGCGGATCAATTGTTGAAGGGGAAGACTAATTCTTTCCAAAAGAGTCGGAGACATATTGAAAATGGCGGTTCTTAAAAATAAACTCGGAATTACAGATCAGACAGAACTGAACCGTGAAGAAGAACGCATAAGTAAAGCAAATGCCAAGCGGCTTTATGACAGCGGTGATATTTCCAAAATTGAAATCGGAACTTTTGCAGGTCTTAAACAAATTCATAAGTATTTATTCGGAGATATTTATGATTTCGCAGGCTCTATCCGTGATGTAAATATCTCAAAAGGAAATTTCAGGTTTGCTCCTTTAATGTATTTGGAACATTCTTTGGCGTATATTGATAAAATGCCGCAAAGTACGTTTGATGAAATTATTGAAAAATATATTGAAATGAATGTTGCACACCCGTTTCGGGAAGGGAACGGACGGTCAATGCGCATTTGGTTGGATCTGATCCTGAAAAATGAACTCTTTAAAGTCATTGATTGGAATATGGTTGATAAAAATGATTACTTGTCAGCGATGGAACGGAGTCCTATAAAAGATATTGAAATTAAAGTGTTGCTGAAAAATGCCTTAACTGAAAAAATCAATGACCGTGAATTATTTATGAAAGGCATAGACGTAAGTTACTATTACGAAGGGTATTCCGAATTTAAAACCGAAGAATTGTAATGGAAAACGCGGGTTCGAATCTATTGTTCTCTCCGCTGAAATCCTTTTTTGTTATTAATTTTTTATTTTTATTATTTAATTTCTCATTTTTTATTCTATTTTTCTTATTGTTTTTTTTATTTTATCATTTATTTTTTTTATTTTTATTATCTCAATTTTTAATTCCCTGAGCAACGCCTTCAGGAATCATGTGTTCGGCGAGTTTTGCTTTTTTATCTTCGGGAATCGGGGTTGTCACGCCTGCTTTGAAATCGTAATGGACGACAACGGCTCTTCCGTATGTGCATAAACGTCCTCCCTGCCAGGCTTCGTGGTAAATTGTAAATGATTTTGTGCCGATTTTTTCAATGTATGTTCTCAGCTCAACATCGAATTCAAAGAACATTTCGCCGACAAAATTGAAATCGGTGTACGCCATGATAAGCGGCCAAACATCGTGTGATAAATTCAAATTCGGTTCGAAAATACGGAAAACAGGATTTCTCGCCATTTCAAACCAACGTGCGAGGACCGTATTATTGATGTGGCCAAGGCCGTCCACTTCTCCGAAACTGGGGGTAACCGTTGCAGTAAACATGTTTCTTTCTAATTCTGTAGAATCTATTTAAACCTATCATATTTTATACGGTTTTTATTATTGATTTTGTGCGATTTAATATCATGATAAACAATGACAAATGCATGAAAACATATTTAACCCATAAATGAATTTTCAATTCTGCTCTGGTTTTTCGGCTGATTCTAAAAACAGCAATGAAAGGCCTGTTGTATCAACTATAAAAAGAAGGGATTATATTATTCGAAAACCTGCGTTTCCTTGATACAACGCTTCGTGACGGTGAACAAACTCCGGGCGTGGCGTTGAGTACAGATGACAAACTGAAAATAGCGACAGCTTTGGATGACTTAGGCGTTCACGTAATTGAAGCGGGATCCGCAGTCACATCCGAAGGCGAGCGCGCAGCCATTAAAGCGGTTGCCGATCTCGGGCTGGATGCAGAAATTTGCAGCTATTGCCGGATGCGCACATCAGACATTGATTTAGCTCTTGAATGTGACGTTGATTCGGTTCATCTTGTCGTTCCGTCTTCTAATCTTCATATTGAAACAAAATTGAAGAAAGACATTCGCAATCAACAGGACAAAGAAGATGTTCTGATGATGGCCGGTGAGGTGGCGGAATATGCAAAATCTCACGGCTTAATTGTCGAATTCAGTGCTGAAGACGCCTCTCGGGCCGATTTTAAATTTTTAAAAGACCTTTATGCAAGCGGTGTCGCGCACGGCGCAGACCGGCTCTGCTACTGTGATACGGTCGGAATGCTGACACCTGAGAAGACTTTCAATATTTTCTCGGAACTCGCATTTGTTGCGGGCGCGCCTGTCAGTATTCACTGCCACAATGATTTCGGGTTGGCAGTGGCGAATACAGTTGCCGCCTTCCGGGCCGGCGCCGCAGAAGGACACATGACAATTAACGGCATCGGTGAGCGCAGCGGAAATGCCGCGCTGGAAGAAGTTATTGTTCAGCTGGAACATCTTTACGGTGTGAACACGGGCATTAAAACCGAAAATCTGTATAAGGTTTCCAGATTGGTCAGCCGGTTGACAAACATTCCGGTTGCGCCGAACAAAGCGCTTGTCGGCGGCAATTCATTTACGCATGAAGCCGGCATCCATGTTCACGATCTTGTGAAAAATACGGCATCGTATGAGCCGATTTCACCGGAATTTGTCGGCAGAACCCGCCGCGTTGTTCTCGGAAAACATGCCGGGGCCAGTTCCATTGAGCTTGCGTTGACTGAGCTTCATTTGGATGCTAATCCGGCGCAGAAACAGGAAATTTTTAAGCGCGTCAAAGAACTCGGAGACAACGGTCTTCATGTGACGGACGCCGATTTACAAACAATTGCCGAATCTGTTTTGGAAATTCACTGTGAGCCGACGGTTAAATTAAAATCGTTCACGGCGGTTTCCGGACGGCCTGCCATTCCGATGGCTTCCGTTATTTTGGAAGTTAACGGCAATGAAGCCGTTTGTGTTGACACGGGCGACGGTCCGGTTGACGCGGCGATTCGTGCGATTCAGCGCGCGGTTGCGTCGGTCGGTGATATTATTTTAGAAGAATATCACGTCGATTCAATTACGGGCGGAACGGGTGCTTTGGTTGAAGTCACAGTAAAGATGTCCAAAGACGGTAAATCCATTACCGCCCGCGGCGCTCGAACCGACATCATTGAAGCATCGGTTGAAGCGGTTATTAACGGCATGAACCGGCTCGTTTGAGTCGGCCGTTTTAAGCGCGGAATCCGGTTCAAATTTAAAGCCGCTTCTTTGAGGCGGTTTTCATCTTTTGAATCGGGCAGCTTTTTTGATTTTTCAAGTCTCTAAAGTTCATTTTTCCGCGTTCTTAAAACAATCATTAAATATCATGCCTTAATATTCTGTCAAGAAAATTAAATGCCGTTTCCTTAAAATCGGCAGAAATAATAAACAAACAATAAATTGCAAAAATTCGTTCAATCAAGAACATCAGAAAGAATCAGGCCGGGTTTCCGGCTGAAAAGGAGATGCTGTTTTAAATGACAAAAAATTCTGCGGAGCAGATGAACGGCGCCAAAGCGTTCATCGAATCTCTCAAAAAGGAAGGTGTGGACACTATATTCGGGTATCCGGGCGGTGTTTTACTTCACATCTACGATGAGATTTACGATTGTGATTTGCGCCACATCCTTGTTCGTCACGAACAGGCGGCAGCGCACGCTGCTGACGGTTATGCCCGCGCAACAGGTAAAACAGGCGTCTGTCTCGCAACATCCGGGCCGGGCGCCACGAATTTGGTTACCGGTATTGCAACCGCGCACATGGATTCCGTTCCGATGGTCGCGTTTACCGGGCAAGTGACAAGCACTTTAATCGGAAACGACGCGTTCCAAGAGGCAAATATTACAGGAATCACACTTCCGATTACAAAGCACAATTATCTCGTTCAGAAAGCGGAAGATATCCCGAAAAGCATTAAGGAAGCTTTCTATGTCGCTTCAACCGGCCGCCCCGGTCCGGTTCTTGTTGATATCACAAAAGATGCGACCATCAACGAGTTGAAATTTTCTTATCCCGACAAGGTGGAGATGCGCAGCTATAAGCCGACTGTTAAGGGAAATGCCAAACAGATTCAAAATGCGGCTGCAATGATCGCCAAAGCCAAGAAACCTGTGATTTATGCAGGCGGCGGCGTGATTGCTGCAAACGCATCCTCCGAATTATACAAATTAGCGGAACTCATCAACGCGCCCGTTACGACGACTTTGATGGGATTGGGCGCGTTTCCGATGGACCATCCGCTCTTTATCGGTATGCCCGGTATGCACGGCACAAAATACGCGAACTTCAGCATTCAGGATTCCGACTTGCTTATCGCCGTCGGTGCTCGCTTTGATGACCGCGTGACCAGTAAAATTTCATCGTTTGCCGCCGGCGCAAAAATCATTCATATTGATATCGATCCCGCCGAAATTTCAAAGAACGTGGCGGTTGACTTGCCGATTGTCGGCGACGCAGGGTCTGTTTTGGCGGAATTGATTCCGGCCGTTTCGGAAAAAATAGTCGCGGGCAAGACAACGGATTGGATTAAACGTGTCGACCAGTGGAAAAAAGAGTATCCGCTCGCTTACAAGGACGACGGCTCAACCATTAAGCCGCAGTTTGTGATTGAAACACTCTGTGAAGTCGCTCCCGATGCGATTGTCGCAACAGAAGTCGGACAGCACCAGATGTGGACAGCGCATTATTTCAAGTTTAAGCAGCCGCGCAAATTCATTTCATCCGGCGGTCTCGGAACAATGGGCTACGGTCTTCCGGCAGCGATGGGCGCAAAAGTCGGTTGTCCCGACCAAATCGTTTTCGATGTTGCCGGTGACGGATCTTTCCAAATGAATTCTCAGGAACTCGCAACGCTTGTCGCCAACGATATTCCGGTGATTTCCGTGATTTTAAACAACGGTTACCTTGGAATGGTTCGCCAGTGGCAGGAACTCTTCTATGACTGCCATTATTCCCACACCGATATCATTGACAGCGTTGACTTCGTCAAACTCGCCGAAGCTTACGGCGCGCTCGGTATTCGCGTTGAGAAGAAATCCGAACTCAAAGAAGCGGTTCAAACGGCCATTAAATCAGGCCGCCCGTCAGTTATTGACGTTCGCGTTGACCGCGGTGAAAATGTGTTCCCGATGGTTCCGGCAGGTGCATCCATCAATGAATTGATTGATGAAAGAAAATACGGAGGCATCTGAAATGACGGACATGCAATATCATACGCTTTCCATTTTGGTTGAAAACAATTCCGGTGTTCTGACGCGTGTTGCCGCTCTTTTCGCGCGCCGCGGGTACAATATTGACAGTTTGGCTGTCGGTATGACAGAAGATCCGGATGTTTCCAGAATGACGATTGTCGTTCACGGTGACGATGCCGTTATCGAACAAGTGATTAAGCAGCTTTACAAGCTGATTGAAGTCATTAAAGTCGTCGACTTGAGCAAAGAAGAATACGTTGACCGCGAGCTTGCGTTGATTAAAGTCGCGACAACATCTGAAACCCGCGCCGAGATTTTACAAATAGTTGAAATTTTCCGCGCGAAAGTGATTGATGTCGGCTCTAACACAATGGTGATTGAAATCACAGGCGGCAGCGAAAAGATTTCCGCGATTGAAAAATTGCTCCGTCCGTTCGGCATTAAAGAATTGGCGCGTACCGGAAAAGTCGGGCTTTTGCGCGGCTCCAAGGACACAGCCAAATAAAAATAACGAAAAACAATTTGAAAAACAATTTGAAAATAATTCAAAAATAATTCGAAAAATGAATCGAAAACTTAATGAGTTTTCATCATTTTTCTTTTCTATTTATATTTGAAATTTCATTTTTTTGATTTCATTTTATTATTCATTAACAGGAGTCATAAATTATGGCACAAATGTACTACGACAAAGATGCAGATTTGAATGTATTGAAGGGAAAAACAATTGCCGTCATCGGCTATGGAAGCCAGGGCCACGCTCAGGCAATGAATTTGAAAGATTCCGGCCTCGACGTGATTGTCGGTTTAAGAAAAGGCGGCCGCAGCTGGAAAAAAGCTGAAGCCGACGGCATGAAAGTCATGGAAGTTCCGGACGCTGTTAAATCTGCGGATGTCGTTCACGTTTTGGCACCCGATGAAGCGCAGTCCAAACTTTATTACGCTGAAATCGAGCCGAACTTAAAACAGGGTGCAGCACTTTCTTTCTCCCACGGCTTTAATGTTCACTATAACCAGATTACGCCGCGCGATGATTTGGATGTCTTTTTGGTTGCTCCGAAAAGCCCCGGCCATATTGTGAGAAGAACATTCTCAGAAGGCATCGGCGTTCCCGGGTTGGTTGCTGTTTATCAGGACAAAAGCGGCAACGCTAAGAAGATCGGCCTCGCATTCGCCAAAGGTGTCGGCTGTACACGTGCCGGTGTCTATGAAACCACTTTCAGAGAGGAAACTGAAACCGATTTGTTCGGCGAACAGGTTGATTTGTGCGGCGGCGCTGCCAGTTTAATGAAAGCGGCTTTTGATATTTTGGTTGAAGCCGGTTACCAGCCCGAAATGGCTTACTTTGAAACTGTTCACGAATTGAAATTAATTGTTGATCTCATTCACGAAGGCGGTCTTGAAAAAATGTGGTACTCCGTTTCCAACACCGCAGAATACGGCGGCATGACAGTCGGTCCGCGCGTGATTAACGCTGAATCCGAAGACGCGATGTATGAAGCACTCGCCCGCATCCAAAACGGCGAATTCGCCAAAGAATTCATTTTGGAAGGCATGCTCAACCACCCGGTTTTGAAAGCAATGGAACGCCACGAAAGCGAACTTGAAATCGAAATCGTCGGAAAAGAAATCCGCTCCAAGATTCCGTGGTTGAACAAAGGAATTGACGACGACTGATTTCATATCAGTCTTTTCTTTTATTTTTTAAAAACGTGTTTTCATTCTTGTTTCTATTTTTTAAAGTTTGTGCGGCTCGCGCGTGCGGCGGCATTTGCTGAACGGAATCGGTAGGTAGCTGTAGCAAACTTGAACGGTAGGTAGCTGTAGCAAACTTGAATGGTAGATAGCTGTGGTAAACTTGGACGGTAGGTAAATGTGACACGTTCGCACAGCGAACGGATGTTATTAAAATGAGCTGATACATATGGAAATGGCAAGCAATAATCTGACTGAATATAAATGGCAAGCAATTATTAAAACGAATTTTGAATAATAAACGGCAAGCAAAAGACAATATTTTGTACTTGCCGCCATCTTTTTCTTTTATTACTTTCACCTCGTTCTACATCTTTATCTGTTTTTGATTGCTTCTTTATTTGCTCAGATTTTGAGCAGGATACAGTTTATGGATTATTTAGAAAGCTATCGGAAAATCGTAAAAGGAAGCGGCGTTATTGCTTTAGCAACTTCTGTGAATGATATGCCCAATGTCAGAATCGTTAATTTCTGCTGTGACAAAGAAAACCCTTCCGTTCTTTATTTTTCAACAGGAAACGACAATCCCAAAGTGATTGAGTTTAATGAAAACAACCGCGTTGCGTTTACGACAATCCCGACCGACTTGAACGATACGCCCCATATTCGCTCTCACAGCGCCGTTGTTCAAAAAAGTGACAAGACTTTAGATGATCTCAAAAATTTATTTTTGGAACATTCTCCGGGTCTTGCAGAAATGTTTGAAATGGCCGGCGCATATTTGTCCGTTTATGAAATCCATATAAAAGAAGCGACTGTTATTGCCGGTATGGAAGATATCGGAACTGTTTCATTTTAAGTATCAATTTTAATGCAATAAAAAAGGTGAAAAACTATGGAAAATCAAGAATTCCCTGAAAATATGACATTTTGTCAATGCTGCGCCATGCCGATGGATGAAGCAGGCGAATTGAAAGGAACAGAAGCCGACGGCAGTAAAAGCGATGAATATTGTGTCTATTGCTACAAAGACGGCGTGTTCACGGCACCTGATGCGACTATGGAAGAAATGATTGAATTTTGCGTTCCGCATATGGTTTCATGCAATGAAGGCATGACTGAAGAAACCGCCCGCGAAATGATGCAAAAATATTTTCCGGAATTAAAACGCTGGAAAAAATAAATTGAAAAAATAAATCGAAAATAAGTTGAAAAAAATTCAAAAAAATAAAGTGAAGATTGAATTCAATCTTCATTTGTCTTTGTTTCCATCTCTATTCAATTTTTATTAAATTAAAGCAAGCGGGATTGCAATAATCATAAAGAAAATAAAGGATAGGAGGACAAACAATAATCCGACCAAAATCGGAAGCAACAAAAATCCGATAATTTCCCAAACAGTCGGTTCTTTGTACGGCAATTCTCCTTTGTTTATTCTATCTGATTCCGTGTATGCGTCATACATGCCCCACGCCCAAATGATAATGCCGGGGATGAGTAATAATAATGTTCCGAGCGGAACCGCAATCATAAAGCCGACACCTTTCCAGAAGCGACCGTTGTAAACCTGGCCGAGGCCGGGGATGAAAAATGATAAAATAAGCGCGAAAAATGTATTTTTCGATTGATCGACATTCCTCTGTTTACTGTTGGTGTAAACGTGTTCGGCATGTACTTTTTCTTCGCTGTGCGTTCCGGATTCTTTTCTTGTTTCTTCTCGTCCTGTTTCATGCACTTCGCTTCGGCCGGGAATCGGCTTGCCGCAGTTGGAACAGACAATTGCGTACTCTTTCAAAGGTTCGCCGCAATTTGAACAATAATTTGCTGCCATATTTCTCTCTCTTATTTTTTAATGCCAATCGTTTTGTCCCTTTAACCCTTGTCGGTTATTTATTTCTCAAAATTATAAATACTATTCTGAAATAAAATCAACAATTATTTTTAGATTCAGTTTATGTTTAATTTCATTCATGTTTACCAATTCATGTTTACCAATTCATGTTATTCAATTCATGTTATTCAATTCATGTTTAATTCTATTTAATGTAAAATGTGATTTCTATGAGTCAAAATGAAACGATTGAAACAATTCTTTCCCGCCGAAGCGTTCGCCAATATTTGTCTGACCCGATTCCAAAAGATGATCTTTCAACGCTTCTTGAATGTGCCCGATTCGCGCCGTCGGGTTTGAATAATCAGCCGTGGCGGTTTTCCGTGATTGAAGATAAAGAAATCGGACGGCAGCTTTCCAATCTGACGCATTATTCTGAAATTGTTTCATCCGCGCCGCTGATTATCTCTGTTTTTTTAGATACGGTGTCCTCTTATCATCGTGAAAAAGATTTAATGGCAATCGGCGCCTGTATTCAAAATATTTTGCTTGCGGCGCATTCTCTGAATCTCGGTGCCGTGTGGCTTGGTGAAATTTTGAAAAACAAGGAAGAAGTTTCGAAAATATTGAATGCGCCTGATGAGTTTGAATTGGCGGCTGTTCTTGCTGTCGGTCAGTCGGCCGAGCCTTCACCGGGAACAACTGATCGAAAACCGTTGAATGAATTGGTTTTTTAAAAAACATGAAATTGTAATTTTTGTAATATTAAAAATTCTGTATTTTCTTTAATTTAAATAATCGAAAAGACGAAGCAACCGCCTCCAACGACGCGTTTCCGAGCAACGCGAGGAAAGAAGGCGTTGGAGATTCGTACCCATTCGTGACATAAACAACATAAACAGCTTTGTAATTAAATTTCAATCATTCGACGATGTCTTTTTTGTAAACGCAGGGGAATAATCCGCAATTCTGCAATTTTGTTCGCTGACGCTCACAAAATTTTGAATTGCGGTCGTTCTCGAACCTTTTTCCAATTTAAACAAATCCAAACATCGTTTTCATTATTTTTGAAAAAGGAATGCCCTTTTAAAACCTAAAAATAAAAACCGATTTTATTTTGGAATTTAATCGGCGTTCCCCTTTTTGTTAAATTGAAAAACTGATGTTTCCATTTAACCAAAATAAATGAAAAACCAAATCAACCACCTCCAACGACGCGTTTCACGAACGTAGTGAGTGAAAGAAGGTGTTGGAGATTCGTACTCATTCGTTGAATAAACATCAGAAACAGTAAAAATATCGTAAAACGGAAAATGACTTTATAAACGGCGGGGAAATAAACCGCATTTTTCAATTTTTGCTCACTGTCGCTCGCAAAAACCGAAAATTGCGGTCGTTCTCGAACTTTTCTTTAATTTTAAGCGAAATTAAACATCGGGTTTGATTATTTATTATACCCGAACGCCGGCTGACTTCGAAAAATATAATCTCTTTAATTTTTGGGTTTAGTCGGCGTTCGCTTTTTTATTAAATTGAACGAAAAAAAGATGTTTTGTTCTTAATAAAATCAATTTCTAAAACCAATTTCAAAAAATTTTAAATTTAAAAATAAATTGAATACGGATTTTAAAATCCGTATTTCATTTTGTTTAAATCATCATCAAGCCGAAAAAGAGCCCGATAAAGAAGAATATAACAAAGAGAAGAATGAATGAGCCGATGAAAACGCCTGCATAAATCAAAGCGTCTTGCATTGTTGCTTCAGCATACGGTATTTGTCCTTTGTTCATCTTGTCGGCGTCTGTGTATGCATCATATAATCCGTAAACCCAAACGACAAATGAAGCCGGGAAGAAAATGAATAATGTAATGATAGCACCAATGACGATCATTAAACCCTTTTTCAAATCACCGTTATAAACCTGACCGGCACCCGGGAAGAAGAACGACAAAATCACCGAAACAATCGGATTTTTATCATTGACATAAGCCGTATTTCCGGGACGCGCGTATGAGTTATAGTTCTCATTTCGAGTCTGCTGCTCATAGTTTGTATTTTGATCATTGGTATAGGTTTGTTGCGCATCGCCGCTTTCTGCTTGCTGTGCGTTGCTGCTGCCTGCTTGCGCATTACTGCTGCCTGCTTGTGCATTGCTGCTACCGGATTGTGCATTACTGCTTCCGGATTGTTGGAAATTGCCGCCGGTTGTACTTTGATAACTGTCAGTTGAAGTCGATTCAGTTTGAGGTTCGCGAAGCGGTTTGCCGCAGTTGGTGCAGACATTTGCGCCCGATTCGGGAATCGGTTCACCGCAATTAGAACAGAAATTATTTGCCATAGTTTGCCTCTGATTACTGTTTCCCATGCAAAACATTTAAATCGTTTTTCTAAAGTTATTGACGGGTTTGTGCTATAAAAAACCGTCGGGTGAGGCGCTATCGAAAAATATGTTTTTAAGAAGGAGGAAACGGTAAAAAGAAATCTTTTTTCTGTTTACCGTTTCATTTGTTTGTTTTAATTTTGTTCGTTTTTACGTCTATTTGCTTAATTTATTCGTTTTTTACATTTTTTTATTTTTACATTTTTTTATTTTTACATTTTACTCGTTTTAACGTCTGATTTCATTTAAATCAGTCATCGCCTTCTCTTTTGGCAAGTCTTTTTTCAATTGCCAAAATAGCGGCGATATCGGTTTTAGCGAGCGTTAAATCGTCAACGATATTGGATGTCTGGTTTTCTTCTTCAATTTGTTCAGTGACGAACCATTGGAGGAAAATCTGAGACGCATAATCCTTTTCTTTGACAGCGACATCCATGATGTTGTTAATGGAAGCCGTCACCAATTGTTCATGCTCGTAAGCCTGCTTAAAGAAATCTAAAAGCGTTTTTCCTTTGATGTCCGGCTTTGCAATCGGCGTTAATTCAACGCTTTCAGACTGTTCGGTGATGTAATCATAAATTTTCATGGCATGCTCAATTTCTTCTTCAGCTTGGAGTCTGAGCCACGAGGCATAGCCGTCTCTGTTCATATCCGTACATTTGGCAGACATACCGAGGTAAAGGTAAGCGGCATAAAATTCTTTGTTAATCTGTTCGTTCAATAATTTTAATACGCTTTTTTTAATCATTTTTGTTTCTCCTGTTTATTTTCTAAACAGTCAGTTATTAGTATCAAACTTCTTTTATATATACTGTCTTATGTATATTTTATTATACCTCTTCATACGTTTTTTATATCTTGTGTCTATCTTTGCGGTTAATCTGTTTCGTTCTTTTTTTATTCTTGTCTCCGATTTGTTTCATTTTTTCTGCTTTTGTTTTTCCTTTTTTCCTTTTTGTTTTTCTTTTTCTTCCGAATTGTCAACTTTTCCTCTGAAAATTGGTTCACATTGGGATAAGTATAAATCTCTTGTCTTTACTCAACACATAATTACTGCAAAATAAAAACGAGGTTAAAAAATATGAATAAAACAGCCGATTCTCGAAAAGTCGTCGTTGACGTGAATAATGTCTATAAAACTTATTATTTGGGGCATGAGGAAGTTCCCATTTTAAAAGGCGTAAATTTCCAAATCAACGAAGGTGATTTTGTCGCGATTGTCGGCCCGTCAGGATCCGGCAAAAGTACGCTGATGAATTTGCTCGGCTGTTTGGACCGCCCGACTTCCGGCATCATTGCCGTGAACGGTCAGGACATTAATCAATTAGACGACAACGAATTGGCGCATTTGCGCGGCATGGAAATCGGGTTTATTTTCCAGCAGTTCAACCTCATTCCGAGATTAACCGCTTATGAAAATGTGATGCTTCCGACTTACGCCAGCAAAAAAAGCGGCATTGATTATCCGAAAAAAGCCAAAGAACTTCTCAAAATGGTCGGCTTGGAAGACCGTATGAAACACAAACCGTCAGAGCTTTCAGGCGGTCAGATTCAACGTGTTGCTGTCGCTCGTGCTTTAATCAATGATCCGGTTATTCTTTTGGCCGATGAACCGACCGGTAATTTAGATACCAAAACAACTGCGGAAGTCATGGATTATTTCCGCGAGCTGAACCGAAACGGCTCAACCATTATCATGATTACGCACAACAACGAACTCGCCGTTCAAACAGACCGCGTGATTACGATTCGAGACGGTCAAATCACATTAGACGTTCCCGCCGCCGAATATGTGCAGCACATCAGAGATGAACAGATAACGGTCATGGAACAATTGGCTGCGCACGAATCTCCGAACGAATCCTCGAATTAATCAGCTTGATGCTGATTATTTTTTTTTATTTATCCGTTTTTCAGAAATTTCGTTTTGTTTTTCTTTTTCAGTTTTATTTTTTTCTCTTTTATTTTTTAATTTATCCGTTTTTTAGAAATTTCTTTTTGTTTTTCTTTTTCAGTTTTATTTTTAGCATTCTTTTTCGTCATCGAAATATAATGTCATAATGTAATCGTTCATGTAAAAATCATGGCCGATATCCGTGACGGCTTCGTTATCAATCACAAAACCTTCTTTTTTGTAAAATTCAATGGGACCTGAATTCCCTTTGTTAACCGTCAGCCAAAGGCACGGCCTGGTATTTTTTGAAGCATCAAAAACCGAATTCGGAGATTTGATTTCTTCTTTTGCAAAATCCAATGAAAAACGAATTAACATTTTCGCAATTCCAAGTCGGCGAAACTCTTTTTTGACATAGATCTTGCTGATGAAAACGCCTCTCTCATCCGGCTGCAATGCAAGATATGCAATCTGCTCCTCAGAATCTTCCGAAACGACCGCGAAATAACTGAAATTTCGTTCTCGGATGTCTGTTTTGATTCTTTCGGGGGACTGAAACACGCGAAGCATATATTCTGTTTGCGCCGGCCCGATAAGCGGGGTATAATGTTCCGTCCAAATCTCTTTTGCCAACGCGGCGACATTATCCAATTCTTTGTCCGTTTCAAGTTTTTTAATTTTGAAGGTCATACATCTCATTTTTTAATTCTTTGATTGATTCCTTTATATCTTTTATATCTTATTTATATCTTAAATACATTTAATCTGGGGAAACTTATATAAAGGTTAATTGTAAACTACAAATCAAATCTTGGTAAACATTAGAACTTTGGGATGCCGTTTTGGTCTCAGCAGGGTTTTAATTTTTATGATGGGTGAATCTATGTCTAAAAAAACATTTAACTCTGCACTTCGAATATTCATTGCGTTAATGCTTATTCTCTCGATTTTCTCCGGCACCGCCTCAGCTGCTGCCGGCTTAAAAATCACGCTTGTCGATCAAACACCGTATCCGGCTCAACCCGGACAACAAATCCGTTTTTGGATTCAGGCCGAAAATATCGGTGACGGCACTTTGAACAACGTTACGGTTCAAGTCGTTTCCGACGGCGTTTTCTCCGCTTCGTCTTCCGAATCTTCAAAAACATATGATAATATTTATGCCGGTACCAAAGTTTACCACGAATATGTCATGTATGTTGCAAGCGATGCGCCTGACGGTCCGCGCGATTTAACAGTCCGGTACAAGTCTAACAACAGCAGCAACTGGATTGAAGAAAAATTCACAGTTAACATCGGCGGCATTGTTGACACAGACAACCGCGGCACGCTTATTATTGAAAGCGTGACCAGCAGCCCGGAAGTTTTTATGCCGGGAGATGAAGGTATCATTTGGGTCACCTTGAAAAACAACGCGACCAACCAAACCATTTCTACATCCAACAAAAGCGTTTACATGACAAACGCCAGAATTCAATCTGCCGATTTGTATTCCAAAGACAACATCATTGTCAAGAGTGAAGCTGTCAACGACCTTGGTATCATTGCGCCCGGCGATAATATTTCCATTCCGTTCCGTGTCAGCATTCCTGAAAACACAACCGACGGCACTTACCTTTTAACATTAAACGTCACCGGCAGCTCTTACGAGTACAACATTAAGAGAAATGTTGAAATCAAAGTTGATTCCTCCGGCATCAAAGCCATCCAGTCCAAAGCAGCGTCAATGAGTGCCTCCGGAAAAACAATGGAAATCGACATTGTCAATTATCACCAGGGATCCGTTCGCGGCGTCTCTATTGTTCCGGTTGCGGAAGGCATGTCTTTCTACCCGACTGAATATTTCATCGGCGAAATGAAACCGGATGACTTGTACACTGCCAAATTCAATATTTCTCAGGGTGTCGGCGATTCCGTTGTCGAATTTAAAGCTGTTTACTACAACGGCGACAATTACCACGAAGACAGTGTTGAACTTGATGTCGGTCCTGTGATTAAACAGTCTTCCGGTATTGGAACTTATATCATTTATCTGATTGTCATTCTTTTGATTGCAGCCGTTGTCGGTCACTTCTATCTCAAGAAAAAGAGAGATATGTCTTTGATTGACTGGTTGAAAATCCAAAAAGGAAATGCTCAGGAAAAATGGGCGGCAAGAAAAAATAAGAAACAGAAAAACGAATGATTTTGATCATGCAGAGTTACAGCGCAGCTTTTCGATTCGTTTCGAAAGCTGCCAACTCTTTTGATTCTTAAATTCTTCTGAAAAACAATGTTCAAAACGTTCGGGTGTCTCAATGATTAGTTTATCTCATTGCATTTCTATGGCTGTTGCCAGCTTGAAAAGCTCTAAATTACGTTCCGGATTAACGGCACTCGGCATTATTATCGGCATTGCCGCTGTGATTACAACTTTTACGCTCGGTGACAGCATGAGCGGCTTTGTCAATTCGCAAATGGACCAAGGACCGCCGTATATTGAAATTTATTCAACGAAAGAGCGTATTTTCTACCAGCAGCAGGCTGATCTTGTCGCAAACGCGCCCGGTGTTGAAAGCGTGACCATTGAATGGGGCGCGACGGGGGTGGTCGGCTTTTCGAATGAAGAGCAAAACATCACGGTTATCGGCACGAATGAAAGCATGGCCGACATAATGGAAATGAATTTCACAGACGGCCGATTCTTTACGGACAAAGATTCGTATGTCGCGGTTGTCGGAAAAAGCATTGCTGAGGATTCATTCCGAAATGAAATCGGTGTTCGGAGTTCGATGGATATTTCGATTTACAATTATGACACAAAAGAATACGTGACCGAATCTTTCCAAGTCATCGGCATCGCCGGCTCCGATTCGGAATTAGGATATTCCTACGGTCAGAGTTCGATCTTCATTCCCATTAAAACAATGCAGCAGATGTCCGGCCGAACAGATTTCAATGTAATGACCGCCGTTGTGGATGATGTCAATTCTATCAATGAAACGGAAGATGAAATCGAACGCCGGCTGGCACGTAATTTGGGCGTTTCTGAAAGGGATTTGGATGATGAAGGCAAAGTGCCGTTTACAACTTACAATAAAATCGAAATGCTTGAGCAATTCCAAAGCTTAACGTCAACGCTTCAGTATTTCCTTGTCGGCATCGGCGGCATTTCTCTGATTGTCGGCGCTGTCGGCATTATGAATATTATGATTGTTACCGTGACAGAACGCACCAAAGAAATCGGAACGCTCAAAGCACTCGGTTATTCAGCCAAAGATATCCTGACGATGTTTGTCATCGAATCCATTATTATCAGCGTTCTCGGCGGCATTATCGGAACACTTCTCGGTTTGCTGGTCGCGTATGTGCTGACATCTTTGCTCGACATGCCGATGGCTTTCCCCTACTCAAGCATCTTGATTGGTGTCGGATTGTCTGTCTTTGTCGGCGTTTTGGCCGGTGCGCAGCCGTCTTACCGCGCCGCTAAAATGAATCCTGTTGACGCATTGAGGGATCTGTGATGATGAAGCCGAAAGCGATGAAGATGTATGATGGAGCTGAGACGATGAAGCTGAATACGATGGAGCTGAGATGATGATTGATCTTGCATACAGTACGAACATGGCGGTTGCCAGTTTGAAAAGCTCTAAGCTGCGTTCCGGTCTGACCGCGCTTGGTATCATTATCGGGATTGCGGCAGTGATTGCGACCTTGACGCTTGGCAGCAGTTTCGGCGATTATTTCAGCAGCGAAGTTGATGCAAGCGGATCAAATTACATCGCAATCGGCGCGTATAAAGAGGATTTGCTTCATGAACAACAGATTGACGTTATTCGCAATTCGAAAGGCGTTGTCGATGTATCTCCTGTGGTCGGCGCGTCGGCAGACGTTGAATTTATGGGGGAGACGAAAACGATTGAAATATACGGCGTGACTGAAGATTATCAAAACGTTACGTCGGTCACAATCGAAGAAGGCAGTTTCATCACCGATAAAGATTCATTCATGGCGGTTATCGGGCACGATACTGCAGTGGATGAGTTCAAGAACGAACTCGGTACCGGTTCCCGAATTACAATGACTGTCAAAAATGAAAATAATGAAGATGTTACGAGAACTTTCACAATCAAAGGCGTTATGGAAACACCGGCTTCGATGATTACAATCGGCTCTTACAAGACGATTTATGTGCCGATCGAAGTTTTGCAGGAAATGACGGGAAAGGATTTCTACAGCAGCGTTTACGCAACGGCTGAATCCATGGAAGCGCTTAATGAGACTGAAGAAGAAATCAAATTGAGTTTGATGCGTAACTTGGGAATCTCACAGCGTGAATATGATAATCGAAGTGCCGTCCCGCTTTATTTCATCAATCAGGCAGATTTGATTGAGGAAGTCAATGGTATGGTGTTAACAATCCAATACTTTTTGCTTGCGATCGGCAGCATTTCATTGATTGTCGGATCGGTCGGCATTATGAATATTATGTTTGTCACAGTCACTGAAAGAACCAAAGAAATCGGAACGCTCAAGGCACTCGGTTATACATCTAAAGATGTTTTGGTTTTGTTCCTGGTTGAATCCGTTATTATCAGCGGCCTTGGCGGATTTGCCGGCGCGTTAATCGGTTTAATTATTTCCTATATCGGTGCCGTTTTGCTCGGCATGCCGGCCGGTTTCCCGTTGAGCATGTTGTTCCTCGGCATTTTCATTTCTATGGTTATCGGCATTATCGCAGGCGTTTATCCGGCGCGGCGCGCGGCAAAAATGAATCCGGTCGATGCTTTGAGAACGGCTTAACTTTGAGAACGGTTTAACTTTGAGAACGACTTCTTTGAAGCATTTGATGACGTTTTCTTTAAAAATTTGAAACCGTTTTCTTTGAAATACTGAAGCCGTTTTTCGATTTTGAAAAATCGAAATCCGGTTTCATTTTCCGGAAGAATTTATGAGCAATGAAACAATTTTAGAAAAAGCTTAAAAATAATTTTAATGAACCGGAATAATGACAAAGAAGGAATGCCGAAATGATCAGTCTGTCTTATTGTTTGAAAATGGCAATTGCAAGCTTGAAAAGCTCCAAGCTTCGCTCAGGACTGACGGCGCTTGGCATCATTATCGGGATTGCCGCAGTCATTGCGACTTTTACGCTCGGCTCCAGTTTTACCGGTTATTTTACAGATCAGTTGGACACACAAGGATCAAATTACATTTTGATTGCGGCTTCTAAGCCGAATCTTTTTTATGACTCTCAGCTTGATATTGTCCGAAATACGCCGGGTGTGACGGGTGTTGCGACTGATAATTCTCAAACCGGTCTTGTCACTTTCGCGAATGAAGCGAAGAATTTAACCGTTCTCGGGACGCAGGAAGGCATGATAGAAATCCTGTCGCTGCCGATTTATGACGGTCAGATGTATTCCGATAAAGATTCTTATGTCGCAGTTATCGGTAAAAATATTTCCCAAGAGGAATTCCGCAAAGAAATCGGTCTTCGAAGCACGATTGAAATTACGCTTTACAATTCCGAATCTAAAGAATATGTAACGGAAACATTTAGGGTCGTCGGCATTTTGGGGTCGGATGAAACCAGTTTGATTACCGGCGGCAGTGAAAACACTTTGATCGCAATTCCGACGCATATTATGCAGCAGATGACCGGGGAAAACGCATACCAACAGATTTACGCTATGTCCGATTCACGTGAAGATATCAATGCGACGACGGATGAAATCGAACGCCGTCTCGCGCGAAATCTCGGTGTTTCCGAGCGGGATTTGGATGATGATGAAAAAATTCCGTTTATGACGATGAATCAAGCTGAACTTTTGGAACAGGTCCGCACTTTGACAAACACGCTTCAAATGTTTTTGCTTGCAATCGGCGGCATTTCGCTGGTTGTCGGCGCTGTCGGTATTATGAATATTATGATTGTCACCGTCACGGAGCGGACACGTGAAATCGGAACGCTTAAAGCGCTCGGTTATTCTTCTAAAGACGTTTTGATGCTTTTCGTGATTGAATCTATTATTATCAGCGCAATCGGCGGGCTGATCGGGACGCTTCTTGGCCTTACAATTGCTTACATCGGCGCAAACATTCTGGGACTTCCGATGGCAATTCCGTTTTCCGGTGTCTTAATCGGTGTCGGCTTATCTATTGCAGTCGGCGTCTTGGCCGGCGCGCAGCCGTCTTACCGTGCCGCGAAAATGAATCCGGTTGACGCATTGAGGGATATCTGAGGTGTGAAAAAAATGATCAGTATTTCTCACAGCGCGAAAATGGCGGTCGAAAGCTTAAAAAGTTCAAAACTACGTTCCGGATTGACGGCGCTCGGCATCATTATCGGCATTGCGGCGGTTATCGCCACTTTTACGCTCGGTGCCAGCTTCGGCGCTTATTTTTCTGATCAAATCAGTTCCAGCGGCTCTAATTATGTAATGATTATGTCGCTAAAGGAAAATTTATTTTTTGACCAGCAGGTTGAAGTCGTCCGCAACACGCGCGGCGTTGTCGCTGTTTCTCCGATTCTGGGCGTTGACGGCAATGTGACTTTTATGGGGGAATCGCATGATTTTAGAGTGATAGGCGTGCTGGAAGATTACGAGGAAATCGGCGTCATTCCGATGTATGACGGCGTTTTTATCAGTGATCAGGACACTTCCGCCGTCGTTATCGGGAAAAAAATTGCTCAGGAAGAATATAAAAATCAAATCACGACGCGCAGTTCTATTGAAATTACTGTTTATAACAATGACACAAAGGTGTATGTCACGCAAACGTTCCGTGTCAAAGGCCTTTCCGGGTCGGAAAATACAAGTATTGTGACGGGCGCGGATTCAAATTCTGCCATCTATGTGCCGCTTTCGGTTTTAAAAGATATGTCGGGGCGCGATGATTATCCAAGCATGTTTGCAATGACGGAATCAAATGAAACAGTCAAGGAAACAGATGCCGAGATCGAAAAAAATCTGGCCCGAAATTTAGGCGTTTCCGAACGGAATTTGGATAACGATGATTTGATTCCTTTTATGACGATGAATCAGGTTGAAATTTTGGAGCAGGTCAGTTCCATGACTCAAACGATGCAGCTTTTCTTAATCGCAATCGGCGGCATTTCATTGATTGTCGGCTCTGTCGGTATCATGAACATTATGATTGTGACCGTGACCGAACGGACAAAAGAAATCGGAACCTTAAAAGCGCTCGGCTACACATCTTCTGATGTTTTGATTTTGTTTATCATTGAATCAATCGTCATCAGTGTCATCGGCGGCGCCATCGGGACGGTTTTGGGTCTCTTCATTTCCTATGTCGGCTCCTCCTTGCTTGGAATTTCGATGTCGCTCTCTTACGGCGCAATCGTTGCGGCAATTGTTATTTCGGTTCTGATTGGCGTTATCGCAGGCGCTTATCCGGCCAAGCGGGCGGCAGACATGAATCCGGTTGATGCGCTTCGAACCGTTTAATTCATCAATAGATTGATTGATTGCGATTAATTTATTGAAATTGTATTTTCTTTTTCCTTTTTTAATTTACAAACCTTGTTTCTCGTTTTTGTAATATTATGAAAAGTGATGCAGATCGCACGGTGGCAGCAGTTTTGTTTGCGGTGAGAATCCGATGGCGACAGCGGCAAAAACAAAGGCGGCAGGTGACGGCAGTCCCGTTCGCGCAAGCGAACGGATGTGATAAAAAAAAGCAGATGCAAGTCACAAAGTCGGACGCGCAGCAAAGTCGATCGAGACGGAAAATGTATTTGTCTCAAAAAGCTGTTTTTTGGTTTTGCTGTATCAGGCGGGTACGAATCCTCAAATTTCCATTTCACTCTCCGCTTATGCTTCGAGTGAAATGAAAATTAGCGGTGGTTGCTTGGGGTTTAAATCTATTTTTTAAAAACCGATATTTCTGTTTACCCGAAAATAAATCAAAAAAGAAAAAAATCAAAGCAGATTTTCAGCCGTTTTCCAGGATTTTCGGACATAATCGGGAAAATCGCCGTGCTCTTTCGCGTAATTTTCTAAAAATGTTTTTGTTTTCGGGTCGGACGGATAACCGCTTCCGAAATCCACATTTTCTCTTTTCTTGATTTCTTCAATCAATTCGTCACGGCGCGTTTTTGCGATAATGGAGGCGGCTGATACGATCGGGCTGATTGCGTCTGCTTTGTGTTTTGAAATGTATTCAACTTGGTCCGCCCGTTTCTCAAATTTTTTGGCGTATTCGTCATGAACGCGGCGGGCGAATCGTTCTTCCGATACGTCAGCGGCATCTAAAATCACAATGTTAAACGCGTTTTCTTCAGGAACCGACAGCTCTTCCATCACTTTTGAAAAACAAAGAACCATGATTTCGTTCATCGTCATGATTTTTCTGAGATCGTCAATTTGTTTCGGCTCAACTTCGTAAACATACCACGATGTCACGTATTTTTTAATGGAAACCGCTAATTGTTCTCTCTTTTTCGAAGAAAGTTTTTTGGAATCGTCAACGCCCAGAATTTTAAGTTTATTTTCCTGCTCCGCTGTCGCAGAGACGCCGGCAATACACATGGGGCCGATGACAGGCCCTTTTCCCGCTTCATCAATTCCTAATTTTATAACCGGCATTTTTTCTCCAACCCTGATTTTTTAATAATTTGTTTAATATGTTCCTTTTCTTTTATGCTTTATGGTTTTTTTAAATTTTGATTTCAATGATTTTTTAATTTGATTTCAACGGCTTTTTTTAATAGGAGAAGATGCATTAGGAATTTAATGACCCGCATCATTCCTGAAGAGGAGCGTTCAAACGAACCGCTCGATACTGAGAATATCATTCACCATCCGGATATGGAACGCGCCAATGAATGGATCGTAACTGAATATGAAATTCCGTCACGCAAAATTTGTATTTTTGTACCGTGTTCCAAAAAGAAACCGTATCATACAAGTCCGTCTCATCAGAAATTTGATGAAATCATTTATTCTCTTTTGGGCGAAGAAGATGTTCATATCGTTACTTTCGGAACCTGCGGCGTCGTTCCGAGAGAACTCGATGTCGAATATCCCTTTATGAATTATTCTTTCATGATGGGGCAATGTAATGTCGCGAAAGTGAAACGGGATTTCTTAAAAACCGAAACCCAAAGAATTTCCGAATATTTGGAACGGACAAAAGACAATTATGAATACAGAATCGCTTACTGTATCGGTGATTTCAGAGAAGCGATGACACGCGCTGCCGAACAAACCGGCATTCCTGTCGTTATTGTTCCGCATTCAAAAACCATTGAACGCAACATTCAGCCGAATAAGAAATTTATTTACAACAGTTTATCCTGTTCCGATTATTTATCTGATTTTGCCGACGCTATTTCAAAAGCGGCAGTGCAAACAAATATTTCTGAAAACGAAGCCGTCCTTGATGAATCAGCCATTCAGTGCGAAAATGATTCGGATGATTCGGAATGGTATGAATCTTGATAGTTTGAATTTTGATTCTTACTATTTTTAATCGGGTTAACCGATTTTTGCTATTTTTAATCGGTTGACTGAGTTTTGCTATCTTTAATCAGGTTGACTGATTTCTGCTATTTTTAATCAGGTTGATTGATTTCTGCTATCTTTAATCAGGTTGATTGATTTCTGCTATCTTTAATCAGGTTGACTGATTTCTGCTATTTTTAATCGGATTTGATCGATTTCCGGTATTTTTAATATATATTCAATATATTTTGCCGAAAAACTTTTAACATAGTGTTGCATTTTAATGGCTGTATTGTAAAATCCGATTCTAACGGCGTTGTAATTTCCGCACTCTTATTCAAAATCATTCTCTTTTTTAATTTTACAATCGAAACATTCAAATCCTATCTTCTCTAATATTACAATGTGGTTAATTCAGGTACATAATTTACCAGAAATGCCGACAACGAATTAGGATTTGTTCGATGAAAGGCTTTCCACAAAAGTCGAGAAGGGATGGGGATCTCGATTGTCGATTTTTGGGCTTGCAATTTTGAAAACCGTAGTTTGTTGATGTTATGGAGGTTACATCAATATGAAATCGTGTTTAATAGATACAATTTTTCTTTCCGATAAACGAAAGAATCTGCTCCTTCTTTTACTTGAGGGGCCGCAGACATCTGACGACATTAAAGATAAGTTAAATGTTAATTGGGGTGCGATGATTCCGCAAATAAAAAAATTAGAGGAATGGGATCTGATCACCAGCAAAGACCGCGTTTATTATTTGACAGATATGGGACGCGCCATTGCGAATAATTCAAAACAGCTTTTAAACATTCTTTGTGTTTACGAAAACAACCAAAAATACTGGGCAACACATGACCTGTCGCGTATTCCGACAGATCTTCTTGACCGCATCGGGGAGCTTGGTCCCTGCAAGTTGCTTGAATCCGACTTGGCGCACGTCTTTGACGCAAACAAAGATGTTGTCGAAGCAATGATTGACGCGACATTTTGCGGAACGCTCTCGAATTTCTTCCAGCCGCAGTACAATAAAATGTACAATACCATGATTAAGAACGGCTGCGATTTAACATTGATTTATTCCCAGTCCGTTTTTGACAGAATTTTGTCTGAATATGTTTACGACGGAACGGCCGAATTGGACGATGTTAAATTCCTGGACTGGAAAAATACAAAGTTCTATGTCATTCCGGACGGGCTCGGCATTACGGAAATTTCTGTGACGAATAATATCGTGCTGCTCGGCTTGTTTGACAGCGACAACAGATTTGACTCCAGATACATTCTGAGTTCGGGCGACCGCTCTCACCAATGGGGAATGGAGCTTTTCGCGTTCCTTTCAAAAGAAGCAAAACGAATCGAAACAAATGTTAAAGACTGAAATTTCAGCTTTAACACGTTTTTTATTTTATCTTTTATCTTGTTTCAATTTATTTTTTGGTATCCTATTTTTGATTCATCTATGATTCATCTATCTCTGATACTCTGATTTTTTATTCAAATCCTTCCGAGAGCATTTGGCGGCATTTTGCCAAGTCTTCAGGCGTGTTGACATTCATTGCCAGCCGCGGATCATCAACAATATAATTGTAATCCGGCTGTTCGTTATTGATGTCTGACGCATCTAAAATATTGATTCCGGTCGGCACAATCAGTTTCGTATTTTTATGAAACACCGTGTCGGGTCGAATTCCTATTTTTTTGCAAAGCGCAATCGGCACATAAACAGACAGAGCCGGTTCATCACACGTTTCGTATTTTTCAAGCACTTCATCAATGATGTCGGAGCGGACAAGCGGCAGATCACACATCACCACCATGACGGGGCCGATGAGTTCTGCTTTTTTAATCGAATATATCATATCCCCGACATAACTGCCTTCAGCAGCTTCAATTAAATGAATCTCGGGATAGTCGGCTTCAATCAATTTCTTCGTTTCAGGCGTTGCCTGCGTGACGGAGACATGAATATTGTCAATTCCTTTTGCGCCGTCAAGCGCGTTGATAATGTATGAAATCAGCGGTCTGCCGTTTAATTCAATGCAGGATTTTTCGCCGCAACCCATACGCTGCGCAAGTCCGCCGGCCATAATTAAAGCGTCCAAATCATCCCTCCGTATAACCAAGAAAGGATAACGGCAACCGTGGCGATTGTGATAATTCTGCCGACTTCGTTGGCGGTTCCGATACCGTCGCCGTTGAGTCCTTCAAAGTGGCGGTTGCTGATTTTTAATATAATGAGTGCCGAAAGCGTTGACACAATAAGCGCGGCAAGACCGATTAAACCAAGCAGCAGGAATGAAACAATTGCCGTAAAAATGAATCCGATTGTGAAATTTTTGCGGGTGCCGCCGGCAATCGTCATTGAGCCGAGTCCTTCGCTGAAGGATTTGCCGAATGTCGCAATTGTCAGCATGGCTTGCTTGCCGTTTGTTTCAGCGACAATCATTGTCACAGCAAGCAAAAATGCCGGTGCCAATGCCCAAGCGAATGATATGCCGGCATCAGCAAGGCTTGGGATGATTAATCCCGTTATGCCGGTTACGATTGGATTTATGCCAATTCCTGTCCCCATTCTTATTGCATTTTCAAGAGCTGTCAAGGATGAATAAAAGAACAGCATCAAAAGAACGGCAAACGCAACGCCGCCGATGCCGAGTGCCATGTCTTTGAGCGCTTTTCTCTTCTTTTCCAATGAGCCGTGGGCTGTCATGCCGTCGCCGAGGTCGGAGACGCCGTCTAAATGATTGAACCAAATAATTCCGTAAACGGCAAGCATAATTGAAATAATTGTCAGCGGCGTCGGGAGGACGATTTCCGCAACGAATGTGATGATGCCGATTAAAATGCCGAGGCAGAAACCGACAATCGGGTACATATAAAGGCGTTTCATTAAAGCGTCAATGCCTTCCATTGTGATTCCGACTGGGATGACGGATAAAAATCCGAAACCCGCTTTAAAGGCTTCCCATAGTGTCATTTCTTTTCCTCCGATAACTCTGACATCGCGCGTGAATACATATTGGCTGAAACGCCGCCGAGAAGGCCGCCGATGATGTCGTCCATAAACATGCCCAGCTCTTTTATTATTCCGGGTTTGTTTTTATCAAAACGGACGAATTCAAATTTGCCTTTGGTACCGCCGATATATCCGGCAACGGCTTCACCGAGAATTTCATCGGCAATGATAAAGGAAAGGTCCTGTTCATATGATTTTTTACTGAGGCCGGGGAGGGTGCCTTCTTTTCCTTCTTTTTCCAAGAGAAGAGCGGTATAAATCAAAAGCTGAAGGTTTGAGTCGCCGATTGCGTAATCGAATTCTCTCTTAAAATATGCGCGCGCTTTTTCTTCGGTTTCAATTCCCGGATGCGGCACATAAAATTCCATCGCGGTGTTTTCCAAATCCGCGTAACTGATGCCGAATCCCTTCAAAACATCCATGATGGTTTTTGAAGTTTCTTCTTCAATGACATTCGGCTGTTCTTTTTTGAAGCCGTCGTCCATGTTTGATAATTTCATCCTTCTCCCTCTCATTAACTTTTTTATTCTTTATTTTCCTTTCCCGGTTTAAATCAGTGAAGCCGCGTACCAAATCAAGCCGATTGCCAAAACACCGGCAACGGCGGAATTGATTGAAGTCATAATGATTAATATTGAAACGCGTGAAATATCCTGTGATTCCGGTTCTCTGTAATCGTTTCCGATGACATACGTATTCGGCTTTTCAAATCTGATTTGAAGCGCTCCGGCCGCGGCCGCCATCGGCCAACCGGAATTCGGAGACGGTGTCGTTTTGTTTTCTTTCCATGCCAATTTCAGTCCGTCAACGGGTTTCATTTTTTCAAGGTCGCCTGTCATGAAATTTGAAACGCCGGCGCCGACTGCAATAAATATCGGCGAAAGCCGCGCCGGAATCCAATTCAAAACATCATCGAATTTGGCGGAAAACCAGCCGAGATGAATGTATTTTTCATTTTTGTACCCGACCATCGAATCAAGCGTACTGGCCGCTTTAAAAAGGTATGCTGCGGGCAGACCGAGCGGACCGAATACGACGTAAAAGAAAATCGGGGTCAGCAACGCGTCGACATAATTTTCCGAAATGGATTCCACAACGGCTGATATAATCTGGCTCTTGCTCAGGGCGGAAGTGTCGCGGCTGACGTATGTCATTAATTCCTTTCGCACCGTTTCAATATCGTTGTCCATTTTTTTTTGAATTTCCTTCGCCGGCTGAACCATGCATTTGATGGCGAATGTCGCTTTCAGGAAAACGGCTTGAATTAAAATCCCGATGATGTCGGGCATGTGTTCGTAATGCGCAATCAAAACAACAAGAACTGCCAGCAAAACGGCAAAACAAATGACTGTTAAAGCCATCAGCGTTCCGTAAAGTTTTCGGTGTGTTTTCGGTGCTTTTGATTTCAAAAACCCGATCAGCTTTCCGATCCAAACAACCGGATGGACAGCAGTCGGGGGCTCGCCGAATATTAAATCAATTAAAACGGCTAAAAGCAGAACCAAAATCAATTCGGCTGACGTGTACGTAAATGCATCCGATAAATGCTGATATAAAGGCGTCAGCGTTTGGAATAATTCTAAAACCATAACATTCGGCTCCGGCAGATAAACATCGCAACGTGTGATATGAATTCACAACACAATTATAAACACAATTTAAGATACCCTACCCTTTTTCGGGGGATTTTTCTCGTTTTCTTCTTTGATTTTCCGGCATAATTCGAGAACGTGGTCGGCATCTTTTTCTTCCATGATCGGGAGTATGATTTCATCCCATTCTTTTTTCAGGATGTCTTCCGTTTCTCCTTCTTCCATTAATCCTTCCATCATGCTTTCAACAACAGATGGAATGTGCGGAATGTAGCAGTCTACGCAGCTCCAGACTTGACCGCCTTTGGAACTTTGAATGTATTTGCCGCCGCCTCTTTCGTCTTTACACGGGTAGAACGGGCAGTAACAGAAAGTGCAGTCCTGGCCTTCAAAATGGCACGGGTAATATTCACACGTCTCCCGTTTGTTTTGCTGAAGTCCCTGTTTGTGTGTCGTCAAAGCGGATTTGAGTTCGCTGTCCGCGAAATCTTTTGCCCATTCGTCAAAAACGATTGAAATTGTTTTGATAAATTTTTCATTTTCGGGGCGGGTTCGAACGGCGATGCGAATGTAATCTTCACCGAGGCCGTGGAATGAAATGCAATTACGGATCAATATGCCGTTCTTGGCAAAACGTTCGACGAGTTCGGTTGATTTGACCGTCCTTTCGCTGATATCGACAAGCAGAAAATTCGTTGTCGCAACACCCGGTTTGAATCCCCAAATTTTGGTGAGCTCCTCTTTGAGGAAATTCGCTTCTTTTAAAATCAATTCTCTGGATTTTTTCAGGTAATCACTGTTGACGCCGCCGTCTATTTCCATTAAGGCTGCGCCGACGTTTTCCTGAAGCGGGCTGAGGTTCCATGAGAGACGGGCCGCGTTGAGCGCGCCGGCAATTTCGGGGTGCGCCACACCGAAGCCGAGACGGATTCCCGGAATTTCAAAGCATTTGGTCAGCGACCGCATTATAAAGATGAATTTGTTGTCCGCGACCAAATCGCAAACGGATTGGAGCGGGTCGGAAAGCTCGATAAAAGCTTCATCCATGAACAAAACCGTTTCCGATTTTTTACATTTTTCGGCAAGCAACATCAAATCTTCGCGTTTTCGAAGAACGGCTGTCGGGTTGTTCGGATTACAAATAAAAAGGATTTTTGCGCCGATTTGTGTTAATTCTTCGGCGGTGATTGTTTCGATTTTTTCCTGCGGAATGTATACGATTTCGGCATTCTGCACGCGACATTGGATTTCGTATTCGCCGAATGTCGGGTACGGAATAATGACTTTATCGCCGTCGTTTAAAACGCATTGGCAGAACAAGCGGATGATTTCGGTTGATCCGTTCCCGGGAATTATGTTTTCTTCAGTCAGGCGAATGTCTGACGTGATTCCCGAATTCAAAAAGGATGCCGCAGCTTCTCTGAATCTTAAATACCGGTTATCGGGATAATTGTAAGTTTCGGGATATGACTCCGCGGCCAGCTTCAGAAAATCTAATCCGTATTCGGGATGGTCAAATGGTGTTTTTAAAGGATTGAGATTGGCGCTGAAATCCAAAATCTCATCTTCGGAAAGGCCGTATTTTTCCGCGCTTTCCTTAATTAATCCCCCGTGAAGACAACCTTGAAAACTCTGAATGTGTTTTTTTAAAGGATTCTGATGCATGGCTTATCTGTTATGAAATTGGATTTTAACGTATATTAAGCTGTTCGTATAATCATTTTAATTGTTTTTTTGGCGGCAGCATTCGAAAATCAATTCGTTTTAAATCCAATCCGCTTAATTTATCTTCGGCGGGAATGACTGCCGCAAACACAACTTCTATATCGGAATACGGCTTTTTCTTTTTCATGGCACGTTTTTCCGGAATTGTAACAGACATTGACGGTACGGTAACGCATGATGACCGCCGCTTGTCGGTTGAGGCGCTCAAAGCGGCGCACACGATTTCGGGCCGCATTCCGGTTGTTTTGGCTTCCGGAAATACGCTTTGTTTTACGCGCGCCATCTCTAAAATGATGGGGACGCGCTCGCCGTTAATCGCTGAAAACGGCGGGTTGCTGCTGCCTTCTTATGATGCCGACCCGATTCGAATTGAACCGTGCATGGATGAACTGAACGCAGCACTTGCGTTGCTGCTTGAGCATTTTGATTTGACGGTTTTTGATTCTCGGGACCGTGTGACGGACATTTCTTTTGCCAAAACGGTTTCAAAAGAAGATATTCTGCCGTATCTTACAGATTTTCAGAATATCCATTTTGTTGATGCGGAATTTGCGTATCATTTGACGGACAAAAATATCTGCAAAGGGGACGCGCTTCAAAGAACGGCAAAAATGATGAGCATGAAAGCCGGTGATTTTGTCGCCGTCGGTGATTCCAACAATGATATTGATCTCTTCCACGCATCCGGTTTTTCTTTCGCGGTTGCCAACGCGACAGACACCGTCAAAAAAGAAGCGGATTATGTTCTCCAAAAAAGTTTCGGCGACGGGTTCGCTGAAATGATTGATTATCTCCTTCAAAATGATTTAATCGAATTAGAAGACGAACGCCGCGATTATTACGTTTGATTTTTTAAAAACGGGGACATTTTTTATTTTCTTTTTAAAGCCGGGGGTAGGCTGAATATTTTATGAAAAGCGGAGCGGCTCGCGCGTCGGCGGCGCGGTTGTGTGATGGCGCGGTGACGGCACGGTGGCAGCAACAGGCAGTGCAGACCGCAACAGGCAGCAACAGACAGCGCAGACAGCAACAGACCACAACACAAACGGCAGGTAACGGCGCTTCCGTTCGCGTAAGCGAACGGGTGTGATAAAAAGCAGATGCTAACGGCAACTCAAACCAAGCGGATGTAAGCAGTGAATCAAACCAAGTGTGGGTGCAAGCTGCGGCTCAAACCAAGTGTGGGTGCAAGCTGCGGCTCAAATCAAGGGTGGTTGCAAGCGGCAGCACAAACCAGGCAGATGGGTGTAAAGCGAACAGTGCCGGCAGCAGCAACACTAAAAGGAAAGTGTTTCGCGTTCCCATTTGCATCTTCTTCTTTGAGCAGCCGCAAATTCCGATTCTGCCCTTCGCTTTGCTCCGGTCAGAATTCGGAATTAGCGGTCGTATATGAACTTTTAATAATTTTCAAAAGGTTTGTAGGAGTTATGCAGTTTCAACGGGTGCAGGAGTTTTCAGTTTCAAGAATTATGCTGTTTCAAATATTGTGCAATTTCAAAGATTATGCCGTTTTAGAAATTTAAAAATAATTTTAAAAATTGCAGCATGTATGCTTTTATTTTTTAAATATTAAAAAAAGAGAATGGGACGAAATAATTATCTCGTCATGAATGATTTTGCTTTGTCTTTGTCAACAATGATGTAGTCTTTGACGGCGCTGACGGCACTGAACGGAATCAAGATATAGTCTTCTTCTTTCTGGTATTTGGCGACGTCCAAACCGTCTGCGGGGCTGACGACCAAATCCATAATGGAGCCTGTTTTGGCATTGATGTGAATGTCTTCGAGCATTCCGAGTTCTTTGGCATCAGTCGACATGATTTTTTTGTTGTCGAGAAGGCGCTTTGCATAATATTTCATTTCATTTCCTCTTTGAATTGTGAAAAGTGAATTTAAATTAACAAATTCTTTGCTCTATTTAATTCACTTTTATTTTATATACATTTTCATTTTGTTTATACAAAAAATAACCATTAATCTCATTTTTCATAAATGGGCTGATGCCACATTTTATTATAATCCCCATATGCATTTATACAATTGGGACCACCATCGGACCAACCCATATGTAAATAACCGGCGTGTTTTTTGTTGTCATTATCGTTTGCTTCTATCAAAAACACATCCATGTAATGTTTAGGCGGCGTGCAATCCTGCCCGTCCATAAGCGTACAGCCGCCGCAGTTTTCTTCTTGTCCGGCAATCGTTCCTTTATATTTTACCGAAATGATCTCTTTGAACAAATCATTTTCATTCTTTAGATGCGTATTTACATACTCTTTTGCGTCGTCGTCTGTAAAATGTCTCATTATTGACTCTCCAAAGTGTTGAAATAATTAATTATCAGCTCTAATCTGTTTTGTTCAAAAACTTCAAATCAGTTATAGGCGGTGAAGTAATCGTCAGCCGGCTCGTCTTTGTGTTTGATGAAGTCTTCCATCTTTTCATATTTTTCGTTAAGCTCTTCGCCGACAGACGGGCGGATGACATCCAACGCGGCTTTAAAGTTTTCAGCCGTTACGGTTTGAACACTCATATCTGTTCGAAGCGCCGTCATCACGGCTTCGCGGCAAACCGCTTCAATGTCGGCACCAGTGTAACCGTCTGTCATTTCCGCTAATTTGTCAATGCTGACATCGTCTGACAGCGGCGTCTTTTTCAAGTAAATTTCAAAGATGGATTTTCTGCCGGTCAAATCGGGGACGCCGACATAAACCATTCTGTCCAGGCGACCAGGACGGATGAGTGCCGGATCCAGCGTGTCGGGACGGTTGGTTGCGGCAACGACGAACACATCTTTGAGGCGTTCAATGCCGTCCATTTCAACCAGCATTTGATTGAGCGTGCTTTCGGCGACCGAGCGCGTTCCTGCAGAGCCGCTTTCACGGGCGGTTGCAAACGCATCAATTTCATCGAAGAAAATAATTGTGGGAGATGCTTGTTTTGCTTTTCTGAATATTTCTTTCATGGCTTTTTCGGATTCGCCGACCCATTTCAGAAGCAGTTCCGTGCTTTTGATGCTGATGAAGCTGGTTTCACATTCATGCGCGACGGCTTGGGCCAGCATGGTTTTACCGGTTCCGGGCGGACCGTAAAGCAAAATGCCTTTGGGCGGCGCAATACCGAATTGTTCGAATTTTTCCGGATACTTGAGCGGCCATTCCAATGTTTCAACAATCTGACGCTTGACGTTTTCAAGACCGCCGATGTCTTCCCATGAAATTTCCGGTATTTCAACATAAATCTCGCGAAGGGCGGACGGCTCGCTGTTTCTGACGGCTTTCTCAAAGTCTTTATTGGTGACGACAAGCGTTTCTAATATTTCATCGCTTAAGTTTTCATCCAAATCGACAGTCGGCGCAATTCTCTTGACGGCATTCAAGGCAGCTTCGCGGCAAAGGGCGGCCAAATCGGCACCGACATAACCTTGCGTCTGTGCTGCCATTTCTTTAAACAAAGATTTGGCGTTCAATTCGTATTGTTCCTTTGCAGCAGCCAGTTTTTTCGTATAATCGGCAATTGCGGATTTATCCGCGGTTTTCGTTGTTTCGTCTTTGATGCCGTTATCGGTGTTGGATTTCGCCGTTTCTTTCGCTTTTCGAAGCGCGGCTTCAATCATTCTGATCTTCGGATAACCTTCAAGCGGCATGGCGCGGGCATGAATTCTGATGATTTCCTCTCTGCCGGCAGCATCGGGAGCGCCGATTTCAATTTCGCGGTCAAAGCGACCGGGGCGGCGTAATGCATTGTCGATGGAATCGATTCTGTTGGTTGCGCCGATGACGAATACTTGCGTCGTGTCCATCATGCCGTCCATGACGGTTAACAGCTGCGAGACGATTCGTCTTTCAACTTCGCCTGACTGCTCACGCTTCGGGGCGACGGAATCAATTTCATCAATAAAAATGATTGAAGGCGCATTTTTGGCGGCTTCTGTGAATAATTCTCTGATTTTCTCTTCGCTTTGCCCGTAACCGCTGCGTATAATTTCGGGGCCGGCGACATAATAAAAGTTGGCGCCGATTTCGTCGGCAACCGCGCGCGCAATAATTGTTTTTCCGGTTCCCGGGATGCCGTGGAGGATTAAACCTTTCGGCGGGCTGATTTTCAGGCGTTTAAAGAGACGCGGCTGTTTCATCGGCAATTCAATGGCTTCTCGAATTTCAGCTAATTTGTCGCCGAGGCCGCCGATGTCTTCATAAGAAATATGTTTTTTGCGGTATCCTTCCGCGCTTTTTTCAAAAGAAATTTGAGTTTCGTCAGTGATGACAACCATGGATTTTGACGGTGTCACTTGGGTTACCATAAACTCAACCGTCTGCTTTTTCATTTCAGGCTGAGATACATCATTGAGGCCGAGCATGTCTTTTCTGACGGGAATGATGTCTTCCTTCACTAAATAGCGTTCTCTTAAATTGTAACGGATTCTGTCTTCGATTTCTCCGTTCAATGTAACTTTTTCTTCTTCAAGCGGCGCAACCGTTATCTTTTTGGCGGGGATGACTTTGGCTTTTCGAATGGTTACTTTATCGCCGACGGTCACTTTTGCATTGTATCTGATAAATGTGTCAATGCGAACGGTTTCGTCAGTTGAGCCGTCTAATATATTTGCTTTCCAAACGCGCGCTACCGTCTTTCGCTCGCCTTCGATTTCAACAGGCTCGCCGACGGTGAGGCCGAGTATTTCCATGACTTCGGATGTCAGCGGGATAATGCCTTTGCCGAAATCATCGGTCGGGTAGACTTTTTCCACTTCCATTTGAAGCTCGTCCGCTTTGGCAATCTTTTTCCGTTCGGTCACTTCCGGCTCAATAATCTCATTTTTTTTCATAAAATTTCCCGCTTTATTTATTTGCTGCAATCGTTTTGTTTTTCGATGCGGCGTATCTTCTTCTTTTAATTGTTCTATAAATGCGCTCGTTATAATTTATTTCTTTCTGTATTCTTTTTTGTTTCATGTAATAATATTGTTCATCCATTCAAATCCTAAATTGTCGATAAGCTTTAAAACCGAATCCGCATACATTCATCTAATGACTTCTTTCTCCGTTCCCAAACCTTTTCAAAAATTCAATTCAGCAGCAGCCGAAAAAACAATCGTTGAATTTATCCAAAACACTGTTAAAGACTCCGGCACAAACGGCGTTGTCCTCGGGCTTTCCGGCGGCATTGATTCTGCGCTTGTCGCTGCTCTTTCCGTCAAAGCGTTGGGCGCGGAGAATGTGTATCCGATTTTCTTTTATGAATCCGCTGATGATCCATCTCAATTTGATTCCGCAGATTTTCGGGATGCATCCCAAATATGCAATCAATTTAATTTAACGCTTCAAAAAGTGAATTTATCTTCTTTATTTTCGGAGGCTTTTTCCGCAGCTCCTTCTGCAACTCCTTCAGCGACCCATTCTTCTTTAAACCCTGTCACGAAGAATTCGATTTCCGCGGGTAATCTGAAATCCCGGCTTCGAATGTCGCTGCTCTATTATTATGCGAACAACAACACTCTTTTGGTGATCGGGACGAAAAACAAAACCGAACGTCTCACCGGATATTATACAAAGTACGGCGACGGCGCGGTTGATTTGGATCCGATCGCGGATTTGTATAAAACAGAAGTTCGTTTACTGTCTCAATATTTGGGTTTGCCGGAATCGATTTTGTCAAAAGCGCCGTCTGCCGGATTCTGGGACGGTCAATCCGATGAAGATGATTTCGGTGTTCGGTATGATCAATTAGACTCTATATTATATGTGCTTGAGAAAAACGGGCAGAAATTGCCGAAATCCGGTTCTGACGAGTTGAACGAGATTTTAAAAATGACGAATCTGTCTGAAAAACAATATGAGTCTATTCTTTCAAGAATGGATTCTGCGAAACACAAACAAAAACTTCCGGACTTTCCGAAGATTTCTTAATTTTTTTGTTTTTCGAATCGTTGCAACTGATCAAGGGCATAGTATGCTTTCGTCTCCTTCTTAGGGGTTGGGAGGATTTAATTTCTTGATCAATTCTTTTTTTATGAATTCAATGTCAACAAAAAAAATATTTTTTCCTCGATGATGTAATCTAAAAGCCGTTTTTGCTTTGCGGATTATTTGTTTTTCATTGGCTGAGGATATTTTAACCTCTTCATTTCTTTGATTCAAATATGTCTCCTCAATGTAGTTCCTTGTAATCGGGAACATATTTTGAATTAAAAAAACTCTTTCCTTTCCGAGGACATTGCAAAAATAAAGGGTGTTGCATGATTTATGTTTCTCAGTGATTCTTTTTTGAATCATTTTGTATTTTTCAAGTTTGGATGAGATTGGAATTAGCCAAAATATGTCCGAATTGACGGAATCTTGAAATGCAAAAAAACAAGGTCTTCCGCCAAGTTCTCCCGGCTTTCCCTTTTTATTTCTCATTAAACCGCTATCTGAAAAATCGTCATAAAAACGGTTTGATATAAAATAGAAACATCCTGACATTTAATCACCAATTATTCTAATTATATATCCCTTTAATATGGGAATTTAATATTGGGAGGCTTATGTCGGGAAGAGGTATTTTACATATATAATACAACTAATAAAATAAAGTCAAAGGTTGGAAGGAATCTATTCACGATTTCGCATCCGACTGATTTTTGTCACCAGCCGTCGGAAAGCTGGGGATATTTGGGTCCGGGCTATTGTTATTACAGCCGCCTTCCGGATGGCGGCGAATGGAATAGATTTCCTTCCTATTACTGGATGCTACTGCATACAGTTGGTTTCAAATACGATTTTTTGGTATATTTACTTTTTCAATTTTTCAGAAAAAAATAACCATCCATTTATAAAAAGGAAAAAATTTATCGCTCACCATTCTCTGTAAATCTATTTTGAGTTTTTTTGCTTTTTGTCTCTATTGCCGAACTCTGGCAATTTATCGACACAATTATATGAATTTACGACATTTTTCAGAATAATTCATAAAATTTGTCGAAATTTCGGTCAGATTTCGTCCTTAAACATACATTTTCACTCTTAAAACAGTATCAATCGATAACTTCAATTTGATTTATAGCTTTACTGCTCTCTAAAATCCTTGTCGTCGATTATCGACTTGTCAATCGTTTGAAAGTGTAATTTTCGTCCTCTTTTTATTGAACTGACCGCAAAAGTTTAATAACCCTTTTGTCAGTTTTAACCTCTGTATAAGCTCGGGTATTCGTAACTATCACTGTATTTGGATAATTTTCCTCATATTTCAGTGATTTTCCGAACACATTTCACAAATTCGTTGAATTTCGTTCTTTTTCGAATACAAAACCCGTGTTTACCATTCTAATAATGGAGGAAAAATAAATGCAAATGAAACACTTATTAGTGGCATTACTTGTCCTTCTTGCTTTTACCGGCATGGCAGCAGCAGCTGACTCCGTTGAAATCAGAAGTACAATTGTTCACTATGACGAACTTAGCACCCAAATTACTCCTGCTGACTGGGCAGGTCTTTGGTATGATCTTGATGATGATACATCAACAGAAATTCTTTATCTTAACACTCCTACCAACAAAGGCGATACAGATATTGTCTATGAAACCATTCCGGTTTTCCAGAATTATGAATATGATGGATGGGCAAATACCTCAACCGGAAGTACTGAAAATTACGGCTACGCTGTGATTGGTTTCTTCGCTGAACCTTATGTTGCACTCGGTAAGAAAGATGTTACATCCTTCGACCTCTCTGGTGGCGACACTCCTGCTATCAAAGCAACCAAAATCGCAAAACTCGTTATTGATGATGACGAAAAATATACATTAAAAACAGGCGCAACCCTTGAACTCGGAAGCGGCTACTCTATTATTGTTGACCAGATTGATGTTGACGGTAACAAAGCATACCTCAAACTCATGAAAGACGGCAAAGAACTTAACTCCAGCATCGTTAACACCAACGAAACAGGTCTTAACTCCTCTACATGGATGTTCGATTTAACCGTTCTCGGTGAAAAGAACATGCAGGTCATGAGAGTCCACGTCAAAGACGTTTTCCAGGGCACAGAAAGCAGCCTTGTTGAAATCGATGGTCTTTGGATGGTCGACTATCAGAATGCAATCGAAGTTAAATCCGATGACAAATTCGGTAAATTTGAATGCATTACAGCAGACAACTACAAGTTGGAATTCGAAGCTGAAGAAATTACATTAAGCGCAGACTCTGACATTGAACTCGGTAAGGGTATCTTTATCAAGACCGAAAAGAACTTTGACAAAACTGATGCTATGGGTCTCGACAAATTCTATGTCTACAAAGAATACACCGAAGCCGGAACATATGAAATCCGCAGCAGTGTCTTCAATTATTCCACTTCTACAGGTGGATCCATTGCTTTAAAGAATGGTAACGTAGAGTCAGAACTCAACTACACAACGTTCGCTGCATTCTTCTATGACATGGACAACGGTGTTGACACTGAAGTTCTTGCCTTTGACGGTGATGGTTCTATCATTGATGAAGGTGACCTTACTTACAACACAACACCCAAAGCTGTTTCATACGAATATGATTGGACATTCAATGACACCGTTAACGGCGGCATTGAAGATGCACCTGAATTCTATTTCATTATGGGCTTCTTTGGTGAAAAATACGTTCCGTTCAACATTGTTGATGTGAATGGTCACAACACAGATTTGAAACCTGAAAAGATGGCAAAACTCATTATCGACGATGATGAAAAGTACACTTTGAAGACCGGCGCAACATTGGAACTCGGTGAAGGCTACACCATCATCGTTGACCAGATTGATGTTGACGGTAACAAAGCATACCTCAAATTCCTCAAAGATGGTAAGGAAATCAACTCCAGCATTGTCAACACAAAAGACAACACAAGCAACTGGATCCTCAGACAAAACATCACCAACGAAAAGAACGTTCAGGTCCTCAGAATTCACGTGAAAGACGTGTTCCAGGGTACACAGGACAGCCTTGTTGAAATCGATGGTTTCTGGCTCATGGACTACCAGAACGCAAATGAACTCAAATCTGATGACAAATTCGGTATCCTCGAATACGATGGCTCCTCTGATGTCACTAATACTTATGACTACGAATACACTATCGGTAATACCGTCTATCTCCTTCCCTATGACACATCTGTGCTCGAATTCAGTTCCGGTACCAAGATTACATGGGCTTCCGACATGGACAAACAGATTGCAAACAACATGTACTTGAAGACAGCTGACAGCACTTCCAACAAACTCGCATACTTCTACGTTAACGCAGAAGTCGGCGACGGCGGAAACGTCACAGACCCTGACCCGGTTCCCTCTGAAGGCGGAAACGAAACCGAACCCCCGGTGACACCCCCGACAGAAGGCGGAAACAACACAACCGACCCGGAACCCCCGAAAGATGATGAACCCTCCTGGTTCAAGAAGAACATGTGGCTCATCATTGGCGTAATCGTGTTGATCATCATCATCGCTGGTGCAGCATACTACTTCATGGTCTACAAGAAACAGGCATAAGCCTTTTCTAAAGATTAAACAAATAAAGTAAGGATTTCTCTGAAATCCTTTACTTTTCTATTTTTTTAAAAATTAAATTTTGAACAGCTTTTGCTGTCTGTTTATTCTTCTTGCTTATTCTCTTCTTTTGAGTTTATTTCGCCCGTCTCTTTTTTCTCACTCTATTTATATTTACAGTGTCGACCGACTCTTATTTATAGAAATCTTCACATTCAACCATCGGGGTTGATTCGTGTATATTTTGGTTGTATCACGAATTATAATAATTGGTAAAAACGGCAATAATGTTCGTTTTTATGGGTGAGTTTAATGAAAATGAGGTATTTGTTAGCAGCGGCGCTGATTCTTTTTTCAATGGTAGGCGTCTCTTTTGCAGCGGAATCCGTTGAGATTCGAAGTGAAATTTTATGGTACGGGTCTAGTGACTGGCTTCAAGATTGGGCAGCATTCTATTATGATTTAAAAAATAATATTTGCACAGAACAAATCTATTTGTCTATCTATGAGATCAATAATTACGGCGGGTCCGATTACGATAATCCGTTAAGTCCCGGTCATATTAATATTCTTTACAGCACATCACCGGTAATTCAAAAATTTGAATACAATTGGACTGTTCTTGTCGAAGAACCTGATTGGAACTGGAATGGTGAAGATTGGGAAGAATCTATTATTTTAGTCCCTCGTCCAACCGGTTTTGCAGTTATCGGATTTTTCGGCGAGCCGTATGTCGCGTTAAATAATGAAACGATTCTTTACAACAACAATATGCTTGGTAGGGATATGCCTGCTTTTCCCAATGTGGGTGCAAATAAAATCGCGCCGCTTGTTGTGAATGATAATACAAAATATTCCTTGAAAGTCGGGGACAGCATTGATTTAGGCAAAGGATATGCGCTTTATGTCGAGCAGATTGATGTTGGCGGAAATAAAACAAATTTAATTTTAAAACACGGCGACACACAATTAGGATCAGGCATTGTCACCGCTTCCGAGTCAGGCGGCGACTGGATTTTTGAAAAAGATCTTTTGAATATGCCGAATGTTCATGTTTTACGCGTTCATGTCAAAGATGTTTTCCACGGAAACGACGCGATTGTCGAAATTGACGGCCTTTGGCTGATTGATTATTTGAATGCTTTTGAAGTCAAATCCGATGTGAATTACGGCAAATGGAACGCAACGTCAATCAATTCGGAAGAATTAGTCTATATTGCCGAAGACATCGCGCTGAGTAGCAATGCGACTATCGCTTTAGGAAAAGACTGGAATTTGAAAGTGCAGGACGGTTTTAATCCAATGTTGGAACTGAGATTCATGGAACCAAATAACAGGTTCTATCTTTTCAAAGAATATACAGAACCCGGAACATATGAAATCAGAAGTTCCGTTTCTGACTGTCAATATACTTACAATAACTTTGCCGCTTTTTATTATGATTTAGACAAAAACCTGGCAACAGAAGTTTTGAATGCATATGCAGGTTACGACGGGCAATTCGAAAAAGAGGATCCGGATTCTTTCAGTTATACAACAACGTATGTTCATGCCGATTACAAATATTTGCCGAACGACGGATTTGATGAAGATGATATCCTGATTAATTCCTGGGATTCCGGTTACGACATCATGGGCTATTTCGGCGAACTCTATGTTCCGCTGAATGTTGTTGACGGTGATGGCTTCTATGTTTATGAAAGCACAAAACTCGATAAATTCGCGCCGCTGGTTATGGATGACGATTCCAAATATACATTAAAAACAGGCGATTGGATTGAACTGGGCAACAACTATACGCTTCATGTTCGTCAAATTGATATCAAAGGCAATAAAGCCCATCTTGAACTTCAAAAGGACGGCGTTTTTGTTAATTCAAGTATCGTAACCACAAAATCCGGAGACGGCTCAAGCAATTGGATCTATAAAGATATCCTTTTGAATGTCAAAGACGTGCAGCATTTAAGAGTCCACGTCAAAGACGTTTTCCAAGGTCAGGATGAACTTGTTGAAATCGACGGCATTTGGTTAATGGATTACAACAATGTCACCGATTTGAAATCCGGTGACGAAGTCGGTCTTTTAAAATACGAAGGATTATCCTCAATCGATTCTGTTGATGGGTATGGAAATCTGCAACGATATTCTTCCCCGAATGCTCTTTACAAGGTCGATGCGGAAAGCGTTCTTGTCTTTACGCTGAAAAATAATCTGACGTTAACCGATGAAATGGATTTGGTCATCGCAAACAATATGTCTTTAAAAGCATACAAAAGTGATTATTTCCCTCTTCCCAATATTGCCAGAGGGGTTGCCTATGGTTTTTACGGTGAATACAACTATTATTTCTATGTCACTGAAGAAATCGGAAACTTATCTTCCGGCAACGATGGTGATGGTGACAGCGGAAACGGCGATGGCAATAAAGGATCCGGCGACAGTTCAAACAAAAGTTCTGAAACCACCAATCCGGAAAATGAAACCAAACCGGGTAAATTGGCCGGCGGAATCGGGGCAATCGTATTAGGTCTGTTCCTTTTAATCGCGCTCATCCTGATCGCTTACCTTTACAGACGGTATAAAACCAGAATGGGACAGAGTCAAAAATAAAATTGCTGCAATTTGCCGCAATTGTTTCAAATGAAGAATGAAGATTTCACGTGAAATCTTTCATTTTTTTTCTTTTTCTCAAATTGGTTTTTTATTCTCAGATGGTTCTTTTTCTCAGATTGGTTCTTTTTCTCAGATTGGTTCTTTTATTCTGTTTTCCTGAGGTCGGGTCTGTTTTTATTTCAAAGACATCTTGGGATTATTTATTATGTATTATATTTCTGAAAAATATTACGTTCTATATATATTTTTATTATACTACGATACTTTTATATCATTTTCGTCTTTTTATTGGATCTATGGTTTAAAGTGGTTTTGAATCTCTATTATGCATTATTGTATCCATGTGGTTCATTTTGCATAATTTTATATCTTGTAATATGTTGGGCCGATTTATTCAAAACGGCGGCAGTATTTTTGGGTTGAGCTGCCGAACAAAAACGATCTTAAATCGATGCTTACGGAGTTAAAATGAAAATAAAAAACATGTTGGTTACCTTACTTATTTTATCTGCATTGCTTGTTCTGGTTTCATTTGTCGGAACCGCATATGCGGCAGAATCAGTTAAAGCGGAATCCGTTGAAGTCCGCAGTGAAGTTTTAGCATATTATCCTGAGTTTGGAGTTTACGTTTATCCCAACAACTGGGCTGCATTATACTACGATGTCAAAAACACTGTTCACACTGAGGAACTTTATCTCACGGATTCTGAAGTCGGATGGGACGGCAGTGCTTCTTTTGATGAAGTAAAACCGCTGGCTCCCGGGCATGTCGGAATTGTCTATGTCACCGAGCCCGCTTTTCAGAAATTTGAATATGATTGGTCGATTTTGATCAAAGAAGAAAATCCTGATATGCCGCCCATGCCGCAGATGATGATTCAAGAAGTTCCCGGTCCGGCAGGATTTGCTGTTCTCGGTTTCTTCGGCGAGCCGTATGTTGCCCTCAGTGATGATCAAATTACCGGGTATCTCTCAAACGGTTATTCCTTCTTTGTTGAAGGATACGATGATTACAAAGCAAACAAAATCGCGCCGCTCGTCGTTAATGATGATGCGAAATATACTCTTAAAACCGATGACTCTCTTGAACTCGGAAACGGATATTCGCTTTTCATCGAACAAATTGATATCAAAGGAAACAAAGTCCATTTGATTCTCATGAAAGACGGTCAGAAGCTGGAAACAAGTATTGTTAACGCAGAAGCTTCAAAAGATTGGATTCTCAAAACAACCGTCTTAGGCGACAAAGACAGACAAGTTTTACGCGTTCATGTCGAAAGCGTTTTCCAAGGGTCCAAAGATGCTTTGGTTACAATCGACGGACTTTGGCTTGTCGATTATTTAAACGCCATCGAAGTTAAATCAGACGTTGATTACGGAAAATGGAAAGCGACTCATATCTCGTCAGAATCCCTTGTCTATATTGCAGAAGATGTCGCCTTAAGCAGCAATTCTGTTATTCCCTTGGGCAAAGATTGGAACATCCGCGTCCAAGACGGTTTTGAAGTTCCGAATGAAATTTCTCGGGGTGCCGAACCAAAGCTCAACAACAGATTCTATCTCTTCAAAGAATATACCGAGCCCGGAAAATATGATATCAGAAGTTCGATTTCAGACTCTGCCAATATTTTACAACATGTCGAGCCTCCAAGAGATCCTGATTTCGTAATAATCCCCAATCCTTACGTTCCGGGTCCTTCCCGAATCAATGGTCTCATCACTCCCGCCTTTGCTGATGTTATTGCTCGTGATTCTGCCTCACAGAATTTGCCCTTGCCGGATGGGGTTTATACATCCTATAATTTCGCAGCTTTCTATTATGATATTGATGCGGATTTGTCAACAGAATTGTTAATTGCCGTTCCTCAGTCTAATTATGGCGGCAGCCAATCCTTTTTAAAAGAAAGTCCGTCATTTATGTATCTGACAACCACTGCGCACACGGATTATGACTACGTTCCGGAGGCAGGAATGGATGAGGATGATAATTTAATTAATTCCTGGGATTCCGGCTACGACATCATGGGTTATTTCGGTGAAAAATACGTTCCGTTGAATGTTGTTGATGCAGACGGTTTCCATATTCATGACCGCTCAAAGCTTGAAAAATTCTCGCCTTTGGTAACAGATGACGACACGAAATACACTCTTAAAACGGGTGATTCGCTTGAACTCGGAAACGGCTATTCTCTTTCCGTCACTCAAATTGATCTTAAAGGAAATAAGGCAGACCTTGCGCTTTACAAAGATAACGCTCTTGTCACGTCTTCTATTGTCGCAACATCTTCAAGCGGCGGTTCAGGCAACTGGATTTATAAAGACACAGTTCTGAATGTCAAAGATGTTCAGCTGATGAGAGTTCATGTCAAAGACGTGTTCAACGGCGGAAAAACAAATCTTGTTGAAATTGATGCCGTTTGGCTGACTGACTTCAAAAATGTAACCGAATTAAATGCAGACGATGAAATCGGTTTGCTGAAATATGCCGGTTTAGTTCCCCTCAGTCACGCCGTTCCGTCCCGCATGAGGCTCTCTGAGTTACGACTGTCAGAACCCGAAAGTCTTCTTGTTTTCTATTTGAAAAATAATTTGACAATGACTGACGAAATGGATGTCGTAATTGCAAACAGTATGTCTTTGAAAGCATATGAATTTGAGTCTGCACCCGATCTGTTTTCTATTCCTCCGATTGGTCCGCGTGTGATGTACGGAGACACAAACAGTTTCAAATATTATTTCTATGTCACAAAGGAAATCGGAAACTTCTCTTCCGGAAACGACGACGGTGATGGCAGCGACAACGGTGGCGGCAACGACAGCAATGAATCAGGCGACGGCTCAAACAAAGGGTCTGAAACGGACTCTCCGGAAAATGAAGTCAACCCGTACAATTTGATTGACGGAGTCGGTGCCGGAGCAATCGCATTTTGGCTGTTCCTTCTGGTTGTGCTCGTTTTGGCAATTTACCTTTACAGACGGTATAAAGTCAGCCAAGCCCAAAAATAAAATTGATATAAGTGTTTCAAAGAAGGTTTCATATGAAATCTTCTTTTTTTCTTCCTTTTAATTTTTGTATTTTTTCATTTTTGTATTTCTTTTCCTCAATTTTTTAAATGTTTCCCGCTTTTATCTTGTCGTCAATTATCGACGAGTTAAACGTTATATCATGTAACAGATTGCGTTTTTCCAAAATTGTGACCGCAAAACTTAATTAAGGGAATTCCGTGATTTGCATCTATACCAAGTACGGTATGGTGGTTAATTCAATTTTTCAAATCAGTCTTGATTTCTCATGATTCTTTGAAAAATTCCGTACTTGTCAGGATTCAGGGACAGGGGGGATTTGATTGAGCAAAAAAAGTTTACTCATTGCAGTCGTTTTGATTTTTCTGCTTACTGCAACCGCAATGGCGATTGAAAATAAAAGCGCAAGTGAAAATTTCACAAGTCAAGAGTATTTGAACGCAAAATCAGTCGAATCAACATCCGATATTGATAATGTTGAAGAAGGATATCTTCTGCAAACCGGCACCAATCGGTGGACCGGTATGTTTTCAGCATTACAGCCTTATTCGGGGAATGAAACATAATTGTTATGGTTTAAACAAAACAAACAAAGTGATACTATGAAAAAAAGCATTTTAATCGTTTTATTGATTGCGCTTCTCGCAGTCGCAGTCGGCGTTTCCGGCTGTTTGGGCGGCGATGACGCAAATAACACGACAAACAATTCGACGAACAACTCTACAAACAATACAACAAACGCAACACCGAATGCGACATTCAATAACAGTTCAGTCATTATTGAATCTTTGCCGTCCGGCTACGAGCTTTTGGCTGTGAAAGAAGTTACTGCAGACAAAGAAAACATTGACGGCGTGACAGACGCACTGAACGGATTCTCCGCTTCTTATGCAGCAGGTTCATCCAATGTCTATCTCTCCGCTTTCCAAACTGAGAACAACAGCTCTGCACAAGCCTATGTTCAGTCCATGATTGACGCGCACAACGCCAAATATCCGAACTCCGGCAACGTCACAACCGTTACAGTTCATGATCATAATGCAACTTTGATCACAACAAATGTTACATCCGGCGGATCCACCGTTGAAAGATACACACTTGCCTGGGCAAGCGGTGACAAACTCGTTGTTGTGAACGGTCCGGCCACATATGACCAGATCAAAGCAATTGCTGAAGCATCCGATCTTTAATTCTGTTTAATTTAAAATTTTGATGAGGGATTTTTTCCCTCTCTTAATCTTTTTTATGTCTCGTTTTTCATGTTGATTTTTATGGCAAAACATTGGTATCCCGTTTTCTCTTCCGAAAAATGCAAACAATGCAAAACTTGTCTTTCTGCTTGTCCTTTTGAAATCCTTAAATTCAATGATTCTGCCGATTCAATACCCTCTCTCTCAGATTCCGATTTATGCCCGGTCAACTGTTTTAAATGCGCTCAAGCGTGTCCGAACAATGCCGTCGGCGTTATCCGGCCGGCAAAACCGTGCGATTGCTGCTCTTTCTAAATTTTTGAGTTAAGCATTCGGTTAATATACCATCATAACAATTTTTATTTGTTGTCTTTACATTCTTTACTTTTTAGAAGGGTTCTGTATGAAACGAATTTATTGGTTGGTATTGATTCTGGGTCTGATTCTGATTCTTGTTCTCTCTATGGCGCTTATTCTTTCAGGATGGTCAAGGAATGATTTTTATGCAAATTATTCTGTAGATAATTCCGAATATAATTCTACAATTCCTTATGAGGAGATCAACTATGGGGAGGGCGTTGTCAAACCTTTTTTAAAACCGGCGGGGTTTAAATTTTTATCCGCTCAAACCGTTAAGGCAAAAAATGAAAATATTGGAATCAACGGCGATTTGGATGGCTATCGCGGCGATTATATATTTAATAATGACACCGTCAGCAACAAAACCGTTTATTTCTATTGTTTTAAAGCAAATTCAATCGAAGACGCTTCAATATATTATCGGCAGATGATTGATTCTTATGAAGAAACATACACGTCGGTTTCTATTTCTGAAATATCAATAAACCGTCATGAAGCAGTGGTATTTAAATCCGGTTTAAATGGTGTCGGAATTTCCGGCCCTGATATGATTTCATGGACGCGCGGCGATTATCTTTTTGTTATCAAAGGGCAGGTGAAAGGTGTCGACTTTGATAATCTGGAGGATTTTGCCATTTGTTCTTACCTCTAATTTTTTCATTTTCCTCTTTTTTAATTCCTTTTTCAATTTCTTTTTTTTAATTTTATTTTTATCGACATTGCTTTTTTCTCTAAATGTTTTTTCGAGACATCGCTTGTCGCTCTTTCTAAATTTTTGAATGAAGCATTCGGTTAATATAACATAAAATCAGTTTCTTTATGGCTGATTCAACAGCCGATTCTACATTCAGAGGGGTTATTATGAAAAAAATCATTCAAATTTTAACATTACTTCTTGTCATTTTCATTGCAGTCGGCGTTTCCGGCTGTTTGGGCGGTGACGACGCCGACAATTCGACCGGCAACAATCCATCAAACAATTCAACAGGCATTGATGACGACGACTTAAATTACAGTACAAACATTGTCACCGTTCGTGATCTTCCGACAGGGTTCGAATTTTTGTCAACGCAAATGGTAAAATCACACGGTGAAGGCATTGGGATGACAGATATCTTATCCGGTTACCGCGGTTACTACAAATTCACAAACGATTCTGTTTCAAACGCAACCGTTTATTTCTACTGTTTCAAGACAAATTCAACAGAGGATGCCGCTAAATATTCTCGGCAAATGAAAGACTCTTATATCGAAAATTACGGCGATAGCGGAACGGTTTCAACGGTTAAGTTAAACGGACACGACGCAACAAAATTTACAACAACGGCCGAAAACGGCTCGGACATGATTGTCTGGACACGCAGCAATCTGATTTTTGTAACGAAAGGACAAGTTGCCGGTCAAATTGATTACGCAACCTTGGAATCTTTGGTTATTGCATCCGAACTCTGAATTTGAAAACGAAAATCCGTTTTATTTTTTTCTTTTTCGTCTCAATTCTATGATTTTTCTTCCAATTTCTTTTATAATATAATTGAATATGCTTAATTGTTAAATCCAAGGGGGATTTTTGTGAAAAAAGCATTTTTTATTCTCATCATTCTTATCGCAGCTGCGTTTGTTGGCGTTTCCGGCTGTCTTGACAGCAGTGATAATGTAACAGATAACAACACGTCAAACAACACAACCGAGCCGCCGTTAAATGAAACTGAGTCGAATGAATCAAACAATTCCAATCAGAGCAACGCAACAATCATTACCAATTTCAGTGCCAGCATTGTTACGGTAAATCCGCTTCCGGGAGGGTTCACGCATTTGGCAACCCGTACTGTTAACGCAAACGGTGAAAAAATCGGCATTTCCGATCCGGTTGTCGGTTACAGAAACATGCTGACTTACAATAACAGCAATGTCTATCTTTCCGTTTTCAAATGCAGTGGGGAAAAAACGGCTGACGATTATATCTCAGAAATGACTGCTTCTCATGCTTCTAAATACGGCGGTGACAGCAACATCTCAACCGTTCAAATCAACGGTCACAACGCAACACGCTTTGAAGCAACTGTTCAAGAAACGCCTCAAGAAGGCCGTTATATGTTGGCTTGGACCAACTGGTCCGGAGATGAGTATGATGACAGTTATTTGGTTGTTGTTTACGGACAAGTCAATTATTCTGTTATCGAAGAGCTTGCAACCGCTTCCAATCTTTAATTTGACACACCACAGCCGATTTTTTAATTTCGTTTTTTAATTTCGGCTGCATTCAAAAAACAATACGAGGGACCAATAATGAAAAAACACATTCTTGTTGTTTTGCTTCTTGCGGTCGTTTTGGCAGTCTGTATTTCCGGCTGTTTGGGCGGCGATGATGATGCCAATAACACAACCAATAATTCAACGAACAATTCTACGAATAACTCTACGAATAATTCAGATAATCCAACGAATAATTCGACAAACAATTCAACCAACGGATCCGGGTCTGATAATTCTTCTAATGAATCTAAACCTGTTCCGACGTTTGATTCTAATTTAACTTTGGTTGATCCGATCCCGACAGGATTTACGTTTTTATCAACGGCAACCGTCAAATCTCACGGCCAACATATCGGCGTGACTGATGCTCTTTACGGTTACCAGGGAATTTATCACTACGGCGATAATGAAACGCCTGTTTTTCTGACTTATTATGATGTCGCGATTGCGAATACAACAAAAACGTCTGAGGATTATATTCAGATGATGAAAGACAGTCATGTCAAACAATATGACAGCGACAGCAAAATTTCAACCATTCAAATCAACGGTCACGACGCGACATTGTTTGAAGCAACAACGGATGAAGTGCCTCAATACGGCAGATACATGATTGCCTGGACGCTCGGCGACGGTATGTTTGTCACGGTGACCGGCGCAGTTGATGAATCGGCACTGGAGTCATTGGCGATAGCGACCGGATATTAAAATTTAATAAAACAGATGAGAGACTTTTGTCTCTCTTTTTTTCATTTTCATTTTTTTATTTTCATTTTTTTAAAATTAAAGAATTTTACACGCTTCATCAAACTTGAATCTGTCATCGCGCGGGTGAAGTTTGCTTTTGTCACCGATTCCGAGATTGCACAAAAAGTTTGATTTCCAGCGCCCGTCAGGGAAAAACTCTTTGTCCACGCCGGCATTGTCAAAGCCGCCCATTGGGCCGCAGTCGAGGCCGAGCGCGCGCGCCGCGATAATCAGGTAGGCGCCTTGAAGGCTGCTGCTTAAAAGCATCGCTTTGTCGGCGAAATCTTTGTTTTGGGCAAACATTGTCAAATAATCGCCGTGCGGATAGAGGCGAGGCATATATTCATAAAATTTCGTGTCATGCGCAATGATGACGGTGACTGACGCGTCTTCTGTTTTTTTGACGTTGCTCGGGTCCAAATGCGGAATCAGCCTTTGTTTTGCTTCGGGGCTTTTCAAAAAAATAAAACGGCCCGCCTGACAATTCGCCCAGGTTGGCGCTGTTTTCAGCTCATCGTAAATTTGAATCAGCAAATCATCGGAAATATCCGTTTTCTCAAAATATTTGTGTGTTCGGGCTTCATCGAAGATGATGTCCATGGATTCTTTGTCAAGTTTCATTTTACCGTCTTCCGAATCTTTTATTGTTTTTATTTTTGCTTTATTTTGTTTTATTTCGCTTTATGTTTGTTTTATGTTTGCTTTATTTTGTTTTATTTTCTTAAATTTTGTCAACCGCATTTTCGGCTTGCTGAATGATGTCGGGCTTGGATTGAACGGCGCCCGCTTCCATCACACCTTTTGCCACGATGATGTCTGCGATTTCAACGCCGATATAATCAAAACTATCCTGATACATGCCGATCACGTGAGACGCCGTTTTTTCTTCCGTGTCTTCCATCGGAACGACCAATATCACTTTTTTGTTTTGGAACGTTTCGCGCGGCAAACCGTACCATCTGTCAGTGAAAACTTTCATTTGCGCGGTCGGCCCCCACCAGTAAACGGGCGTTCCGAGAACCCAGACATCCGCTTCTTTCATTTTTTCGCCGAGTTCCTGCATGCCGTCTTTTTTGACGCATCCTTTTCCGGATTTATGGCAAGCGTCACATGCTTCGCAAAATCCGATGTCGGCTTTATTGAGTGAAACAAAATCAGTTTCATAACCTTTCTCTGCCGCTTTTTTTAAGATTGTCTGTACCAAAAAATTCGTATTACCGTTTTTCCGAGGGCTTCCGCTGAAGCCTGTTATTTTGACCATTATAATCCTCTTGTCGTGTTTTTAATTTTTTAATCGCTCAAAAGCAATTTAAAATTAGCCTGACTCTTATTTATATTTTTATAAAAATGAATCGGATTCGAAAAAAACGCCTTTTCAATCAATATCTTTTAATATCAAAATGTCTATTCTAAGTCATTCGACTGCCCGGATAGCCTAGTCGGTTGGGGCGCCAGACTCATAGGGAAATAAATGACGGCGTCTTGTTGGAATTTCAAAATTCCTGAGACATCTGGAGGTCGCGTGTTCGAGTCACGCTCCGGGCACTAATTGGCAGTTCAAGTCACGCACTTGGACTGCCACAAATTACAATCGCATCAATTCTTTCACATCTTTCTCGATTTCTCTTTTACCTTACAACTTACGGATGTGCAAGGAAGGTCAATTAATTTATCGAAACGAACAAGATTTACAACGGATAGAGGGTCGTATCAGATATTCTGGCACTTTATCGCAGGAACAAAAAAATTCAGCAATTGATTTTGAAACCTTTTTTTCTAAAAATCTTTCAATAGCTCGTGTTTTCCGCTATATGAATATCTATGCTTTTGTCATTAATGGCGAAGATTATTCGGAACTCTATTTTTTACCACATTATGTATTGAAAAAATGATACAGCGTAATAAAGATGATTCCGAAATTATCACTCATTCAAATTCATTCATTTGGTGCAATTTAGATACTTATTTCCTTCATTATATTGGAAACGAATTCAACAACCAACGTCGTTTTTTTAATCCGAATGAATATAATACTTCGTTTTTTGGAAAAACCAAATCGATAATATTCGATTAAATTAACCAATATTTATGATTATATTTACAAATTTAAACCAACTAGACCAAATTTTCAAAAATTTTATCACATATCGAATGCATGAAATAAAATTACTTGACGATTTTGAATTTCAATATCTTGTACAATTAATAATCATGCATCATAAAAGAGGAAAAATGATGAAAGAAATTTTTAATAAATCTCTAAATAAAATATATCAATCAATTAATTCACTTTTTTTGGTAATTGGGTTGCTTACTTTTATTGTTTTTTCTTTTTATTATGCAAAAACAGAAAATCCAAGTATTCAATTATTATTTCAACTATTCGTTCTTTTGATTGTATGGTTCATCGTTTATTCAATGTCTTCGTATTACCTTTATTACCATTTTGAAAATTTCAAAATCAATAAAAAATCAATCGTTACAGGTATCGTCGTATTTATCTTCATGATATTTTTCTGTTTATTGATATTGTTGTTAGGTTCGGTAATCAATGATAGCACACTTTTACCATCTGAAAAAATAGCAAACATATTCAATTATATTATTTTAATTTCTAATATTGTTTTAGTGATTTTTACCGGGACAAATTTATTTCTTACAAATCAAAAGTCACAGAAAGAATCCAAAGAAAAAAATATTCGATCTGATATTGAATTTTATGAAAAACAATTAGACAAATATTATATTCCATTATCTGAAAAATTTTTAGAGATTTCAGAACATTTAGTAGATTATACTACTCATTATGAAAATTTAGATACAATTAATTTTAAAAAGTTTTCCAAAAGCGGAAATAAAGAAACTCGTAATTTTATAAAAAGAGCATATAATATAAGAAAATGTATTGATGATTCTGCAAACATTATAAATAAATATTCGTATCTAAACACTGACGAAATCAATTCTGTTATTTTTAAGGATTCAGTAATCATCAACGATTTATGCTTTTTTAATGATTTTTTAAATAAATATAAATCTATCTTTATTAGTGATTTGGGTGATATTTTTAATTCAAATATAGAGTTTAAAGATATTGCGCATGATGAACGTCAAATCAACACTGAAGAAATTGTTTTTTCAACTCAAAATAATAATAATTTCAATATTTTAATTCGTAAGTACTTAAGTATTTTACAAATTTGGCTCAATGTAGAATTAGTTGTAATAAATAGGTTGTTTAAGGGAAAAGCAACAGCTTTAGACTTAGAATACATAAATGATCGAAATCGAATCATCTTAGAATTATTAATAAAAAAGCAGCAAATTTCTTCTGATAAAATAAATATTGCAACTAACGAAATCAACAAAAAAATTGATGAAAAATATGTGGAACTAAAAAGAATCGAATCATAATTCTTTTTACTAAAATTTAAAATCATGAAATGCTGGATTATTTCTAAAATATAAAATTTTGAAAAAAAAGGAGGAAGAGACTTGATCTATTCTAATAATAAAATGGAAAAACGAAAAAAGTGATATAAATTATTTATCATTTCTCTAATTCAAACCATTGTATGATATTCATTGGTGGAATATCAATTCTACTAAAATTACTTAATATTGAAATTGTAGAAACCGCCGTTCTTAAGTATGGAAAAAGAATTGAAACAGCATTTATATTTAAATTGTTTTCAAATTCTTTTTCTGTAAGGTCACCTACTAACTCAAAATATCCTTCCATGCATATTTTTAAGTCAATTACCTTTTTTGAATTGGAATCATTTCCTAAAATTTCCACACTTAAATCAACAGCAAAATTTTTATCATTTAATTTTATAATTTCTTTCGAAAATTTTGCATCTAATTCTACTTCAGTATTTTGGGCTTGTGCTGAAAGTTGTGGAGGAATAATATCCATATCAATGCTTTTTATTCCATATGAATTAAAAAGCAAAATAGGTGATTTGATTTCTTCCATATTCATGATACCATTTCACATAACTGGGCATTATTATTTATTTCAAAACCCATGAAGTTTTGTCGATCTTTATTATCTTTGGTAACTTTAATTGTAATCGAAGATACTTCTTTTTTTGTCTCGATTTTTAAATGGAAAGTGTTTTTAAACAAAGATTTCGATGCTTTCTTTTTGAAATCTTCTCTTGTTTTAAACATGGGTCCGGGAGTTCCATTCTCATTTCCCATCTCTATTAACATCTGGTCAAACTCCTCTTGAGTCATACTGTCCAGGAATGCTTGAACATTTTTTATGAATTCTTGCATTTTAATTACCTCTTTTACTGCTTTCTTCTTAAAGCTCTTATTTTTAAAGAAGCTTGTATTCTCTTTAACGCACGTATTTTTTTTAAAGCCATTATTCTTCTTAAAACCATTAAACGCAGGCTAGTATCTATGTGTATTTCATCCAATGAACATTCACAGACTGTGGCGATTTTATCCAATTTCTTAATACAATATATCCTATAAGGTATTATTGCTTGTGGTGCATAATCTTTAAACGGTTCATTATCTGTCAATTTATATAAATTTGTTGTTAATATTACTCCATCAAACATGTTATTTAAACCCATTTTTACAAACATTGTGTTGTAAATACTAGTTTCAAATATTGATTCTAAAGAGCTTTTTTTGTAAAACTCTTCATAAATAATGTCAAACATTTCTTTGTGTTTGAAATTATCCATATCCAGCATATTTAAATTATCCATTTTAACTGACAATACTGCATATTTTTCTAAAAATACTGCTAACAGTTGGTTTAATTCATCTTCAGTTAAGTCCTCTTCACCCAGTAATGTTTTAATTGGTTTTGCCAAACACTCGTCTCTCTGAAATTTCCATAAAATCGAAAAACATTCTCCATCAAAAAAATAAACTCCCTCCCCTAAATAAATTTCACTGGTTGAAGGAAGAAAACCACCCGAGACGATATTTCTAACATGTTCTCGGTCTGTACCATGAAATAATGACAGATTATTAACTGTTGTCAAAGAAAATGCATTTGTGAGATCTATCATTCCAAAAACACCCAACTTATACTTTTACCATAAATAAATTTGCCATTTTATATATTTTATCCTTAAAAATTTAAATGTTTACATTATTTTAGAAGTTGGATTATTTGAAATTAATTGCAATTATCTCAAAAACTTAATATTCTATTTCATCTTTTTTTCAAATTAAATCAATTAAAAGTTGTAGGCATTGAACACTTGAGTCAAAGTGCGCTCTGGACATTGATTTAGTGGTTCGGGTCACGTACCCGAGCTACTATATATCTGCTTTTTTACACTTTTACTTGACTGCTTTTCTATCTTGAAATTTCAGAACGGTCAAGGAATCTCATTTTATCATAATAAATAACAAACGAATAGAAGACATTATTTAAAGTTCAGACCTTTGTCCTTTTACAAAAAATATTCAATCTTTCTTGATATTTTTCTACAAATCTTGGAATTTGTAATGGAGATACATAATGGAATATTCACAAATCAGGCAAAACTTTGAGCGCCACGGATTTACAACACAGCTTTTTTCCTCAAAGGAAGAGGTTTGCACTTATCTTGCCGATATTTTACAAAATCAAACCATCGGGTTTGGCGGAAGCGAAACCTTGACGGAAATGGGACTTTTTGAAATTCTGCAACAAAAGAACGCTGTCATATGGCATAATAAAACTCCAGGCGTACGCGTTCGAAAACTTGCAAATTGCGCTGACATCTACATAACAAGCGCAAACGCGGTAACGGAAACCGGGGGGATTGTAAATATCGACGGAACCGGAAATCGTGTCGCAATGACTGCTTTTGGTCCGGAAACCTGTTACTACATTGTCGGGAAAAATAAAATCACTGCAAATATCAGCGATGCTTATCACCGGTGCAAGAATGTCGCAGCCCCTTTGAATGCCAAGCGGGTCTGCGCCAAAACACCATGTGCTGCCAAGGGCGACAAATGCTATGATTGCAACAGTCCAGATCGGATTTGCCGTATTATTTCAGTAATAGAACGAGCGCCACTAGGTATGAAATGTGAAATTATTTTTGTGGATGAGGAATTGGGCTTTTAATCTGAATCGAATTCAGCGAATGATTTGCTGTAAGTCAACAAAAAGACAATATCAAAACAAAACATTGTCTTTAAAAAACGCAATTATTGCTGATATTTTGGGAGGGTTATTATGAATCATAAAGAGCTTGCGCAGGAACTGAACCTGCAAACTCACATTTTAGCAATCACAAGGAAAAACAATTCTGAAGCCGCCGATCCGGTTAAAGCGGGTTGCACACTTCGCGGTTTGAATAAAGTTCTAAACGACGGCGAAACAATCGTTTTGTCGGCGAAAACAACTTCTTGCCGCGGCGGTAATCGGGGTTTCGGGTTTGATGACGAATTGCCGCCGACACCCGGCGGAGTCGGTTGGTTTTTATCTTCCGGTCGCGGTGGAGGGTTTCCGGCAGGCGAGCGCATTAAGGCAACGCCTGAAATCGGGGAACAAATGCTTCTCAATCAGCCGATGAATGTCTTAAATGAAAATGAATTCATCGAAATCAAACCGTATGAAGACGGCGACGATTCCGACCTCGTTTCTTTTTTGGTCAATCCTGATCAATTGGCAGCACTCGTGACGCTTTTCAGCTATCGGGGTATTGATTATGACAATGTTATCGCGCCGATGCTTTCCGGCTGCGCTTCCATTTTCCGAATTCCGTTTGGAGAACTTGGGCGGGAAAAGCCGCGCGCGGTTATCGGGAATATGGATATTTTTTCAAGGCCGCATTTCCCCAAAGAAACCGTTTTTTTCACGATTCCGGCAACAGCTTTTAAAAATATGCTTTCGGATGCCGATGAATGTTTCTTTATTGCGCCGATTTGGAAAGGGATTAAGAAGAGATTGTAATTCCTGCTTCTTTTCTTTTTTATTTTCTAAAAACATGGGATGTTTTTATCGATTGGTTTGAAAAATCTGTGCAACTCGCGCGCGTGGAGACCGGAGTGATGAGGCGGCAGCAGTCTGTAACGGCAACAGTAAGGTAGCTGTAGCAAACAGAATCAGCAAGGTAAATAGGCACGTTCATATTTTCATTGAATTATATGTACGAATCCGCAACCTCAATTTCGCTCGCTGCGCTCACGAAATCTCGTTTTGCGGTCATATGTGAACTTTTCTATTAATGTGTAGCAAAACATCGCTTTTCATTTTAAATCAAAAATGAAACGCCGTTTTTTCGATGAAATTTGTTTTTTTGAGTTTTGGGAAAATGGCGTTTGGGTTTGAAATGTTAAAAAAGGATGTTTCCGTTTGTCCAAAAAACGAAACTTGTTTTAACCTTTTTCTCTTTTTCTCAATCCAAAAAGAATATATCAAGTTAAGCGAGTTAATATGCCGATATGAATTTTCAGATTCTTGACGCAGATTACAAACTCATCGGCGAAGACGAGCCGGTGATTCGGCTTTTCGGCAGAGGCGATGACGGCAAAAGCGTCTGCTGTCTCGTTCCCGGATTTGAACCGTTTTTCTATGCCGAAAGCACAAGGCCTGAGGAAACTCAAAAGGAACTTTTAGAGAAGTTTCCGCAAATCGTCCGCGTCGAAATTGTCGAACGCTACGGGGCAGTCGGCTATCAAACCAAAACGTCTCCGTATCTGAAAATTATTGTTCAAGCACCGAAGAATGTTCCCGAAATCCGTGACGATGTCGCGAAATTGCCGGGCGTTATCGCGCTTTTTGAAAGCGATATCCTGTTCCGCAACAGATTTTTAGTTGACATGGATATCGGCGGTTTCCAATGGGTTGGGGCCGAGGAAGACACTTCTTTAGACCGCGAACATTTTTTAAAAGAAATTCCCGTCAAAGCCGATACGATTATTTGCACGAAATCCGTGACGCCGCTTGATCGCATTTCAAACGCGCCGTTGCGTTATCTTTCTTTTGACATTGAATGTCTGCCCGACGGCGGAAATATGCCGACACCCGAAAAGTCGCCCGTCATTCTGGTCAGTTTCGCGTTTGAGCCTGCTTGGAACGGCAAAAAAACGCTCGTTTATGTCGGAAAACCCAAGCCCGATGGTTTTGATTTTGAAACAAATGACGCCGAAGGCGACACAATTTGGCTGGAAAATGAAAACGCGCTTCTTGCCAAAACATTTGAAGTCATCAATCAATTCGATCCCGATTTCATCACCGGTTACAACATTTCCGATTTCGATATTACTTATTTGCTCCGACGCGCCGACGTTTTAAAGAAAAAGGGCGCGCAAATCCGAACCGGAATCGCCAGAGACAACAGCCCGATTTTTTCAAAAAAATTCGGCTTAACCGTCAAAACAGAAATTACCGGCCGCATCGTTGCCGATGTTTTGCCGCTGATTCGCCGCAATTTCAGCTTGAAGCAATACACACTCCGAAACGCTGCCAAAGAATTGCTCGGCCGCGAAAAGTTGGATGTGCCGGCTTCTGAAATGGAAAAATACTGGGCCGATAACGGTGAAAAGCTGGCGCAGTTCATTAATTATTCCCGCCGCGACTCTGAACTGGCGATTGAGCTTCTCCTTCATCTCAAAATTTTAGATAAATACATCGCGCTTGCGCGCATTACGAATTCCGTCCTCCAAGAAACGCTCAGCGGCGGACAAACATCAATGGTCGAGCAAGTCATGCTCAAAGAATACGGCAGACACGACCGTGTAATGGCTGCAAAGCCTGACGGCGAAGCCTACGAAGAGCGCGATGAAGAAGAAGAACTCAAAGGCGGTGCCGTTTTAGATCCGGTCCGCGGTCTTCACGAAAACGTCATTATTCTCGACTACAAATCGCTTTATCCGACGATTATGATGGCGCACAATCTGTGTTACACGACAATTGTCAATGACAAGCGTGATCTTGAATCGCTCGGTCTCACGGAAAACGATATTGAAGTGACGCCGACAGGCGGTATTTTCGTCAAACAAAGCATCGTCAAAGGCATCGTTCCCTCCATCCTGGAAGATTTGCTCAATCGCAGAATGGAAACCAAAAAGATGATGAAGCAGACGCAGGATGAATCCGAAATCCGCGCGCTTGACGCCACGCAAATGGCGCTTAAAATTCTGCTCAACAGTTATTACGGTTACACCGGGTACGCCCGCGCCCGTCTTTACAGCATGACCATGGCAGGCTCCGTGACAAGCATCGGCCGTGAAAATATTATCAACACCGAACGCGTGATTACGCAGGAAATCGGCAAGATTTACCTTTACGAAGGCAAAGCTTTGCTCGAAAACGAAATCAAAGACCAATTCAAAACGGCCGGAAAAACCGTCGAAGCAGACTTTGATTCCGGCAGCATTTCCGATTTGGATTCCGCCGTCATTAACGGCGATGTTAAAATTGTTTTATTATCTGTCGTTTACGGCGACACAGACAGCGTTTTCATGCATTGTTCCGCTGAGTCGGGGGAGGAATTTACGCCCGAACAGTTTACGCTGGATGACGCTGCATTGGTCGGCTCCCGAACGGCTGCGATTGTGACGGCTTCATTGCCGACGCCGATGGAACTCGAATTTGAGGCAATCGCCCGACGCGCCGTTTTAATTGCCAAGAAACGGTACGCCCAGTGGCTTTTTGAGCGCGGCGGCTCCGGCTGGTCTGATAAAATTAAAGTTAAAGGAATGGAAACCGTTCGCCGCGATTGGTGTGAATTGACTTCCATTACGCTTTCACGCGTATTAGAACTTGTTTTAGTGGAAGGTAACGTCGATGAAGCCGTCAAATACGTCCGATCCGTTACAAGCGACCTTCGCAATTTGAATCTTCAGGACAATCCCGATTTTATCAATAAATTAATTCTCACAAAGAATTATTCCAAGAAAACGGACAATTACAAAAACAAGCAGCCGCACTTAACTGTTGTTGAAAAGATCAAAGCCCGCACGGGGATTTCAACACCGATCGGGACGCGTGTTCCGTTTGTTATTATTTCCGGCAAAGGATTATTCGTCGAACGCGCCGAAGATCCCGATTTCGTTTTGAAGCACAATGTTCCGTTAGATACTGAATATTATATTAAGAAGCAAATCCTGCCGCCCGTTGAGCGTATCTTAGAAGTTTTCGGTGTCGATGCCGGTTCACTCGATAAGTATCAGCAAAAAGGATTGTTTGATTTCGCCGACGCAGGGTCTGTTTCCAAAGCTGAGCCCGCCGCCCGCTCCGTCTCCGATGTCGCTTCCAATAAAATCAACTCATCCGCGCCGAAAGGATTGGATGTGTTTGAAGACATGGGTCCGTCTAAAGCACCTGTTTACAAAGAAGAAGCGGCTGAAGATATCGCTGAGACATTTGCCGGCGATTTATCAAATGAATTTGAAAACGAAGAATCCGTTTCTCCGGACTCAGATGCTTCTGATTCAATGTCGGATGAAACCGAGCCGATCGAAACCGCTCCGTCTGAGACTGCACCTGTTGAGACTGCACCGGCTGAGGCTGCACCGGCTGAGGCTGCACCGGCCGAAACCGCTCCTCTTGAGGCTGTACCGGTCGAGCCTGTACAGGCTGAGACTGCACAGGCCGAGACTGCTCCGCCTGAAGATGTTCCGTCCGAAACAAATCCGGATGAATCTGTAAAATCCGATTCCAAATCAGATACTTCAAAAACCGGTGGTAAAAAGAAGCCTCAAAGAACATTTTCTGATTTTTAATCAAATCAGGTTTACTTTTTTATTTTGCATTTTATTTTGATTGCGGGTGAACTTTATTTAAGTTAAAAGACAATGTTGGTTTATGCCTGATGTTCTGATTCAAAATGCACGCGTTCTCGAAGACGGCCGCTTGGTTCCGTCTGAAATCCTGATTGAGGACGGCAAGATTAAAGGAATTGCCAAGGAATTCCGAATTTCTTCTTATGACGAATTAATCAATGCCGACAAAATGGTTGTCATTCCGGCCGGCATTGACGGTCATGTTCATTTCAGAGATCCCGGGATGACTTACAAAGAAGACTGGTATTCCGGGTCCTGTTCGGCTGCGGCCGGCGGCATCGCAACTGTTTTAGAACATCCCAATACGCTTCCGCCCGTCATTGATAAGTCCGGTTTGTCTCTCAAACTCAAACACGCCAAAAAGAAATCCGTTATTGATTTCGGCATCAACGGCGGCGTGACGAATAATGTCGATCAGCTCAAAGAAATTTGGCGTCTCGGCATCAGCGTTTTCGGCGAAATTTTCATGGCGGAATCCACAGGCGGTCTGAATATCAGCAATGACACTTTAGGGGACGCGCTTTCAAAAATCGGTGAGGTGGACGCTTTGGCCTGCATTCACGCCGAAGATGAAGCACTTCGCTTGGAAAATGAAGTTCTTCTCAAAAACGACACCGGGATTGACGTTCATTCCCGAATCCGTCCCAATGAATGTGAAGAAATCGCCGTTCGCGACTGCATCAAAATCAATAAAGACACCGCTGTTCCTGCAAGACTTCATTTTTGTCACACAAGCACGCCTGAAGCCGTTTCACTGATTGCGAAAGCGCAAAAAGAACTCTCCCCCGTCGGCAACGCGCGCAAAATCACTTGCGAAGTGGCGCCGCATCATTTGTTTTTGTCAACAAAAGATTATAATAAACTCGGCACGCTCGGCAAGATGAACCCGCCGCTGCGCTCGCCCGAGGATGCCGCTTACATGATTCAGGCACTCAACTCAGGTCTCATCAACGCGGTGGCATCCGATCACGCGCCGCACATGCATTACGAGAAAGATGTTCCGATGCGGTCTGCGCCGTCCGGTGTTCCGGGCGTTGAAACGCTGATGCCGCTCATGCTGGCTGCTGTTCGTAAAAATTTGATTTCGCTGGAGCGCGTGATTCAAGTTACCAGCCGCAATCCTGCTCACATTTTCGGGCTCGATCGTCTCGGGAAAGGATCCATGGCAGAAGGATATGATGCTGATTTGCTTTTGTTTGATCCGAAAAAGACGGTTCCGATTAAATCAAAAAATCTGCATACGCATTGCGACTGGACTCCTTATGAAGGAATGGACGGCATTTTCCCGGGAATGACGTTGTCACGCGGCGATGTTGTTTGGGACGGTTTCCAAATTATTGCTAAAAAAGGTCGCGGCGCGTTTTTGCCGGGCGCGGGTTTGAAAACAGATGAAGACGGCAAAATGATTTTGGAATATGATGAAGACGACGACGAATGATTTCTTTTATTCTTTTTTTAAAACAATGGGTCGTTTTCAATTTATTTTAAAAAACGGAGCAGCTCGCGCGCGGCGAAGCTTGTCGGTTGGGAGCGGTGCGAATCGGTGCGGTGACGGCGTGTCCGTTCGCGCAAGCGAACGGGTGTGATAAGAAGGAGCAGATGCACGCGCAATGCAAACCTGCCTGCCTGCAACACAAACTTGTCAGCAGGCAACACAAATCTGATAATCGATAATATAAAAACGGCAACCGATAACAAAATATTAATTTAAAAATCGTTCTGTGGTTTTGCTGTATCGATTGAGTACGAATCCGCAAATTTCCAATTCCTCTCTTCACTCCGTTCCGTTCAGAATTGAAAATTAGCGGGTGGTTGCTTCGGGTTTAATCTATTTCTGTCAAAACCGAACATCCTTTCTTTTAATTTTACAAAACGTGAACGCCGATAAAACTCTGAAATATTAAACTCATTTATTTTCGGGGTTTATCGGGCGTTCGGGTTTTATTAATTTATTAAACACGATGTTCGGTTTATCCAATAAAATTCAAAAAAAGTTAAAATAAAAACAAAAAGTTCAATGAAAAAGAAGTCAGAAGAATGAATTCATTCTTCTTCGTTTTCGATGTATTCAATCGAATCCATCTGCGCGCGAATTAAATCGTCGTGCTTTTTCTCAAGGAAACTGTAAACGGTTCCGTGATTGACACCGTTAATAAGCATGTCAACCGCGGTTCTGATAATTGTTGTCTGTTCGGGGAAACCGATAACGCTGACGGTTTTTCCGTAAACGGAAATCTTGACATTGATGAGTCTTTCCGCGATTTCGCGGGTCTTTCCCTCGCGGCCGATAATTCTGCCTTTCAAGCGTGCCAATTCTTTCGGAGTTGACGCCGCTTCTGATAAATCAATAATATCTAATGTTAAGAAATCTTCATAGAAGAGTTCCATCGCTTTTTCCGGCGAAAAACCGCGTGCGATCGCTTTAATGACTTCCATCGCGCGCATGCCGGCAACCGGATCTTCTTCATCTTTAATTTCGACGCGGCCGTCATCGCTGTTAATTTCCAATTTTAATTTGGCGGCTTCTTCAATCTGTTTCTTAACGGAGCCGCTCGGGCCGATAATGACTGCGATTCTTTCTTTCGGGACTTTGACAAATTGGGTCATTTTCATTCTTCCTTTGTTTCTTTTTCATTCGTTTTTTCATTATTGCCGGCATCAACTGCATCTTCTTCCGGATCGGGTTCGATGATTGTGTCTTCTTCTTTTTTCTGTTTGATTCGTTCCGCAATCTCTTTCGTTCCCTCGTCAATGCCGTATTTTTTAAAGAAACGTTTTATGTTTTCGATGTCACGTGTTAAAAATTCACGTGCATTCGGATGGTTTAAAGTGACTGCCTGGCCGACATCAATGATGACGGCTTCTTCGTTTTCAATATCAATCAAAATGTTATATTCACTTAAATCCGCATGAACAAGCGATGCACGAACATACATGCGGCGCATATTTTCGATAATTTGATCATAAAAAAGGCGCGCGTCTTCATCATCCATTTTTACATCTTTTAATGAAGGGTACGCAATGCCGTTTTCTCCCATGAATTCCATCACTAAAATATTTCTGTCAAACGTGACGGGACGCGGGGCTCGAATTCCTGCTTTGTTGATTCGAAGCAGATTTTGATATTCTTTTTGCGTCCATGCGAAAATAATATCTTTTCGGCTGTGACGGATATGTGTAAATCTCGGATCTTTAAGGATGTAGGGATCCATTGCTTTGAATGTGCTTGAATTAATTCTGTAAATTTTTACAGCCACTTCACCTTCGTTTCCGGTTGCATAGAAGACGTTTGCTTCTTTTCCTGTGCTGATGGAGCCGCCGAGTTCACTGATGATTCCTTTGTTGGCGAAAGAATACAACAGTTTCAATGTCGGAACATCAAAAACATTTTCTTCAGCTTTGAGGAAGGATGAGTCTTTTTTAAAGATGCGGCCTTTAGCACGCTTATCTTCGATTTGCTTCATCTGTTTATCAATCTTTTTTTGACTCATGTCAGCACCTTAAAAATCGGGGTGGAGTTGATTCGGGTGCTGTTTTATGCAACACCCTTTGCAATCTGCAAAAATGAATATCAATAAAAGTAAGTGTACATTGAGAACTTTATGTTCTCAAGTAACCTTTTTTGTCCAGCCAGTCAACCTGCGGACGGGTGTATTTCCAAATAATGTCGGCTTTTTCATCCTGGAAATCCCAGGGCACGGCAATTACGACATCGCCTTCGTGAATCCAAATTTTCTTTTTCATGGATCCCGGGATACGTCCCATGCGAACGACGCCGTCCATGCATCTGAGTTTTAAGTGGTTTGCGCCGAGCAAACTTTCAACAATTGCTAATACTTCACGTTCTTCTTTTTTAGGGATTCTGACACGAACGACCTGTTCTCCTTCCGGAGGCGCAGGCCCTCTTCTCCCGTTTCTGTTATTATTGTAACCGGCCATGTATTTTCCTTCTATAATTATGTGTGATTAAATGAAAAATTATTAACATTTCGATTTATTTATATTATTAAAATGTCGATTTTTTATGTAAGAATACTGTTTTCCCGTTTAAATGTTGTGTCTTTTGCTTATTTTCATTGAGGATTTGATCTCATTTTTTTATGTTCTTTTGATTGTTTATTCATGCACAGTCACAACCTTTATATACAAAATGTGATATTCTTTGGATTCGCTCAATCTGAGTAACTCCAAGCGAGTCAGATTGACTAAGATTGACATTTTCAATTTAGAATCATACGTTAAATGAGTACGGATTTTATTTGTCCGGTGCTTTTTTGAAGTTTGACTGGATGGTCAAAATTCTTAAATACAATGTCAACTTAATATAGTATTCCGCGTAATTCGCCGATTTATTGCGGCGTTAATTCGCAAATCATATTCATCTATTAATGAAGTCGGGAGTTTTTTCCCTGACTGATATGTGACCTGATGTTTCGGTAAACTTCGGCGGTGATTTTCATCAACTCAATTTGCAAAAGCAAATTGAATCAAATTGTAAATCATCGTTACGAGATTTACAGGAATATCAAAACTGTGTATTGTAAGGAAGCAACTCTAAAATCTAAGAACTAAGTGTGAATAGCGCTTTATTCGTGGTTGAGAAGTTTTTTCCGACAATTCTGT
>NZ_SNYS01000009.1 GCF_004363215.1 Methanimicrococcus blatticola
ATAAGCCCGCCGGCGTTCCCTGTTGTACTGAAGTGTGCGAGCCTTCGGGAACCTTGGATCGCTGCCATGAGTCTTTCTTTATCATTCTTATTTTGATAAAGAGTTATAATTGAATAGCGGGAGCTTTTGTATTTTACTTTTTTCAGTCATTTTTCATCTTCTTTTTTCTTTTATCATTCTTTTTTTGTCCTTACTTTTATATTTCTTAAATGCGGTATTTTACTATTGAAAAACAGGGAATGATATATTGGAAAATTTAACAATGTTTGAACGCTTTACACGTTCGCTTCAAAGAAAAGAAGTTGATAAAATTCCTGTCTGTTCCGTGACACAAACAGGAACAATGGAACTCATGGAAATGACAGGCACAAGCTGGCCGAAAGCATTTACGGATCCCGATGAGATGGCTGCGCTCGCGATGGCAGGCTATGAAATCGCAGGACTTGAAGGTGTTCGTTATCCGTTCAGTTCACCGGATATTCCGCAGGCATTCGGTTGCGCTTATTCAACCGGAACAAAGCACTCGCCGCCGCATCAAACAGATTTTCCGTGTAAAAGCTTGAATGATGTCGATGATGTTGTTATTCCCGATAATTTGTATGAAAGTCCGGGAATCAAATCTATGATTGAAACAACTGATATTCTGCGCAAAAAAATTGATGAAAAAGGGTATGAATTACCGTTGATCGCAGGAATTCTCGGGCCGGCTTCTTTTGCTTCGTGCATTGCAGGTGTGAATAATTTTTTGTTATGGTCGGTTAAAGAACCTGATGCGCTTCAAAAATTAATCAATCTTGGCGGCGAAGTTTGCGCCGAATATGCCAATGTTCTTTACGATCACGGTGCTGATTCTGTTGTGATTATTGATTCGGAATCCGGTCCTGATTTATTTCCGCCGCCGCTTTTTAAACCGATGTTTCTGCCGGTTTATAAAAAAATAACAAACACAATGAAAGGATTGAATATTCTTCATATGTGCGGTGACGCAACACTTATTTTAGAACCGATTGCAAAATCCGGATTTTTAGGTGTCAGTTTGGAAGAGAAAGTGCATATGGATTATGCTTCTCAAGTCATCGGCAATGATATTTGCCTGATTGGAAATGTTTCTGCCGCGGATGATTTGCTTTTACACGCACCCGATTTTGTTAAAGCATCGGCGAAAAAATGTATTGAAGACGGTACAAGAATATTAGCGCCGGGCTGCGGCATTGCACCGTACACGCCGCTTGAAAATATAAAAGCGTTTGTTGCGGCAAGGGATGAATATTATTCGGAAAAGGATCTTCTTTAATCCTTTTCATTTCTGTTTTTATTTTAATTTATTTTTTATTTTAACTTATTTTTTATTGGTTTTTGATTTTTTTATTTTATTTTGAATTGATGCTTACTGTTTTGCATTTTTCTGTCGGATATTTGTAATATTCAAGAATTTTGAACAAAATCATAAAAGCATACCAGTTATCGGTATCCTCAAATCCGTTTCCGTTTTGAATAATAAGCATATTATTTTTGTAAGTCACTTCCGCGGAAACAGAAACGTCATTCGTTTCAGTCTCTAAAATTCTTCCCGTAAAATCTTCTTTCAAAAATGTTCCCGATCCTCCCAAAACGTAAATATCTTTGTCATCCGCATCCGTTTTTTCTTTTTTTGCCAAGGTGAGTTCATTAAACACATAATCCCTTTGCTTATGCCAATCATCCGGGCGGCCCATGTAGTCGACACGGAAAAAAACATCATTCACAACGTATTCTTCGCCGGAATTCAATTTGTCAAAAACCTCAATAACCGTTTGATTTGACGGAATGATATATTCGGAACTGGCGATGTAATCTTGTTTTTTGTATTCGTTATCATCAATTTCCCAGTCAAGTCTTCTGTAATTCTTTGTTTTCAAATGCCCTTGCGGTTCATTTGCATTGTAGTCATTAGAGCCGAATAATTTTCCGAATAATCCCATTGTATTCACCTGTTTCAATACAAAACGCTTTCAGGTTTTATATCTCTATCGAACGTCTCCCAAAAATGACTAAATACAAAATAAAATACAAAATAAAATACAAAATAAAATACAAAATAAAAAAACACGATTATAAAGAGATAAAATGAAGCAACATCAAAAAGAGCAACATCAAAAAGAGCAACATCAAAAAGAGCAACATCAAAAAGATCAAGATAAAAAAGGACAAGATAAAAAACAAGGTCCAAAAATAAAATCAAGAGAGACAAGAGGTTTTATTCTCTTGTTTCATAAACAGTTTCATCTGTTTCTTCATATGTGTTGACTGTTTCATATTCTGTTTCAACCGTTTCATATTCGGCATCAATGGCTTCGTATGTGCGATTGTACTGATCCTGATATTCGTTGTTATCATTATACTCGTTTCTTCCGAGCGGGTCCGGGCCGAATCTGTTTTGACCGTGCGTTCCTTCCGCTAAAAGCAGGTACAATTCAAAACCGAGTGAAATAATCCAACCGATTAAAGGAATTATGCCGGCTAATCTGATTAAAAGATACCAGCCGCTTTTATCTAAGTCATGGAGACGTTTGATTGCCTGGAATAATAGGAAAATAAGACCGACAAAATAAGCAATTGCTAAAATGAAAAAGAATAGCATCCCGAGATATTCACTCATCATCTCAGCGACAACCGCTATTACTAAGAGCAGAATCATAACTGCCCAAAAACCGAGAATTCTTAAAAAATACGGCAGACGATTTAAACGCCCTTCATATGTAAAATATTCTTGCAACTGTGCCCCAAAAGAATTATCCTCTTTGCCCATGAAACTATTATTCGTCCTATTTATATAAAATCGTGGCGCACGATATTCTCATTTTCGGCCTTTCGGATCGTCGCCGTATTTATTCGGACCGTACGTTCCGTCATTGAATATCAGAAAAATGTAATAAACAATATTTATTGCGGGAATAAATCCGAGAATTACCCACCAACCGCCGGCATTCATATCATGAAGACGCCTGATTTCCTGAAATATTTTCATGAAGAAAAGGGGTAAAAAGACAATAAATGTAATCGGCAGAATGATGAATGACATAATTGTCATAGCTGCCGCGTTATCTGAATTATTTGTTAAACCTGTAATCATCATGTAAATTATTACGTTGAGGAATTGAATCAACATCGCGGCGACAAATGTCAGAATCCATCGGCCTATGACGCGTCCGATGTACGTTTTGCGCGTTATTCGTCCGTCATATCTGCGGAATTCGTTTATGTTTTCTTTTAAATGATTCGCCATGCTCGTTCCAACATCATTTTTTCATTTCTTGAACAATTTCTTCCGAATTCTTAAATGCCATATCGGATTGCTTTTTTGAAAGTCCCGCGCCCATCAAAACATCATACGCCGTTTCTTTTGTTATCATATCACCCGGCCGATGCGTGTCAGTGTTGCAAACCAATTTCGCGCCGATTTCCGTTGCGATTTTTGCAACGTGCCCGTTTGTTCTGTTGTGTCCGCCGCGCGCCGTGATTTCCAAATAAGTATTCGTCGCTTTTGCAAGCTCGGTTTCTTCAATTGTTAAAAATCCGGGGTGCGCGAGAATGTCAACATATTCCGATTCGATTGCGGCGCGATTTGTTCCGGATGCGACAGGCTCAACCGGCGTTTCGCCGTGAACGACAACAATATCCGCGCCGAATTCTTTCGCTTTTTTGGCGAGCTGATTTATCTGTGCGGGCGGGACATGCGTGATTTCAATGCCTGCGAAAATATCAATCTTAAATTCTTCTCCCATCGTTTTGGCTTTTTGAAGGGATGAAATAATGAATTCAAAATTTGTAAAATCGGCGTGATCCGTCATTGCGATTGCGCGGTAGCCGTAAGTGACGGCGCGGCGGATGTGTTCTGCCGGGACGAGTTCGCCGTCGCTGAAAAGTGTGTGCGTGTGAAGATCAATCATTGAAAAAACCTTTTTAATTTTATGATGAATCTTCGGCTTCGTTTTATTTATAAATTGCTAAAATTCCAATTCCGAATTTGATTCATTGGAAGAGGTCGATCCGTTTTTCTTAATTACTAAAACCGGCGTTGATCGCGCGGCGCGGCAGCTCGCAAACGGTAAGGCAGCAGCAGTCCCGTTCGCGTCAGTGAACGGATGTGATAAGAATATGCAGATACGCTCAGTGACACGATCCGGCAGCAAAAAAGGAACTCAACGAACAGCTGTTTGATTTTTTTATGTGTTGAGAAATTGGTGGGAGGATTTGAAAATAAATTGTTAAGAAAATGAGGGAGGAAGTTTAAGAAAATTTGAAAAATCAAAAGATTATTCTTTTTCCTCTTCCTTCGGCGGCCTGTAGTTGTCTCTTGCCGTATTTCCTTTCGGTGCGCTTTCCTCTTTTTCATAATTGGCGGAAGGCGGGGTTTGAGACCTTTGCTGAACCGGATTGCCGTATTTCGGGTCGGCCGGCAAAGCTTCTAATTTTTCAACAACCTCGGCAAATCCGAAGTTGGGTTTCACGTCTTTAATTTTGATTTTAACAATATCACCGACTTCGGTTTCTTTGACAAATAAAACGAAATCGTCAATGTAAGCGATACCGTCGCCGGAGGCACCGAGTTCTTTAATTTCGGCGGCGTAAATCTGTCCTTTTCGAATCGGCGCTGTCAGGAATTTTTTCGCGATAATATAAATTTCAGCACTGGTTGAGCGCGAAGCTTGCGGCGTGTAAGCGCGGACATGAACGAATTCGCCGGTCACGTCGTCAAAAAATTCTTTAAACATATCGCCTTGGAACACTTTGACAACAAACGTTCCTTTGGGTTTGAGAATCTTTTTGGCGCATTCAAAAGCGGCGCGGTTAAGTTCGATTCCACGCGCGTGATCCAGCGTCCAGTTGCCCGTTAAGTTCGGTGCCGCGTCACACAAAACAACGTCAACGCCGCCTTTGCCGGCAAACTCCAAGATTTTTTCAATTGTCGAATCGGCGGTGATGTCGCCTTTAAATGTCGTCACGCCGGGGATTGCTTCAATCTTTTGCAGGTCTACGCCGAAAACGCGTCCGCCTGATAATTCTTTGGCAACCTGGAGCCAGCCGCCGGGCGCTGCGCCCAAGTCGACAATTGTGTCTCCGCGATTGATAATATTCGAATGCTGTTGAATCTGTTTCAACTTATAAGACGCTCGTGAGCGGTACCCTTCTTTTTGGGCTAAATCGTAAAAATAATCCTTTTGGTTTCGCGCCATAAAATCCCTGCCGTTTTCTAATATAATTTCTTTCCCTTTCCAATACTTTCGCTTTGAACGGGTTAAATGTATTTATGATTAATGTTATTAATCAAAAAACCGTAAAACTTTTTGTTTATATTTTATTATTTCATAAAAAAATCAATTTTCATTATTTCATCTTATTTATGCGGGTCTTAAAAATGGAAAACAATCAAAAATTCGACAGCGGTGATTTTATCTCTGAAGAAAAAGCCGCCGCATCTCCCGTTCATCCGACGCTTTGGATTCAGGAAGCCAAAGGAACCGTTTTGTCCGGGAAAACAATTGTCATCGGAGTCACAGGAAGCATCGCAGCCGTTGAAACCGTCAAGCTGGCCCGCGAACTCATCCGTTACGGCGCAACCGTTTACGCCGTTATGACCGATGCCGCCCGTCAAATTATCCATGAAGACGCGCTTCATTACGCCACCGGAAATCCTGTTATGACAAAGCTGACCGGGCGCGTTGAACACGTCGAATTCTTCGGCTCAAAAGGAGCCGCCGATTTATTTTTAATCGCGCCCGCAACCGCTAACACAATTTCAAAAATCGCGGCAGGCATTGATGACACACCTGTTACAACATTTGCAACCACCGCCATCGGCGAAGGTAAAAAAGTCATGATTGTTCCTGCGATGCATGAATCCATGTACCGCCATCCGAAAGTGTTGGAAAACTTGAAAACCTTGGAATCCTGGGGTATCGACATTATCGGCCCGCGCGTTGAGGAAGGAATCGCCAAAATCGCCGGCAACGATGAAATTGTTCTTCGCGTTTTGCGCGAGCTCGGCGATCACTCTTTGTCCGGGAAAACTGTTTTCGTCACATCAGGATCGACCGCAGAATCTATTGATCCGATTCGTTTGCTGACAAACCGCGCGTCCGGCAAAACAGGAGACGCGCTTGCCAAAGAAGCGTACATCAGGGGTGCCGAAGTTTATCTTTTCCACCGCGGCAAATCTTCTTGGGGACATCTGCCGCATTTCCATGACATTCATACTGAAAGCGTTCAGGAAATGATTGAAGCCGTTACGGAAAAAATCGCGCTTGCAGACATTCCGCTGTCGGGGAAAAATATTCTCATCAGCGCGGCGGCCATTTCAGATTATACAGTTGAAGCCGCCGATTCTAAAATTAAATCCGGCGAGCGCGAGCTGACAATTAAACTCAAGCCGACAAAGAAATTGATTGAGGAAGCCTGTTACACCGATCCGAATATTTTCATCGTCGGATTCAAAGCGGAAACGGATGTTTCATATCAGGAACTGATTAACTCGGCCGCTTCCAAAATTGATGCCGGCATCGCTGATGTTGTCGTTGCCAACGATGTGAAAGAAAAAGGCATGGGTACCAATGAAAATGATGTTTATGTCGTGACAAAAGATTATTTGATCAATCATGATTTGAAAACCGTCGTTCCGATTTCAGGAAATAAAGAAAAAATCGCGGCGGAACTTTTTGATTTGATTTGCGTTGAGGCGGATTCTGACGCGCCGCAAGTTTTTATTGATTTGGAAATCCGAACGACAGAACCCGATGACGAAACAGAGCGGACAGATCATGAAGAGACAAATCATGACGAAACAGATCATGAAGAACCGGTTTTGAATATGCTTGAAGACACGATTGATGATCATATTTTGAATGAGGAAATCGATAATTCGGATTCGAGCTCCACTCTTTTGGCTCCGTCTGATGCCCCGATTTCTTCAAATTCTGATGCATCGGGGTCCAAAAAGACGCTTCGCCGCAAACCCGCGCAAATGAGAGGCCGCATTTTTAAAAGGAATTAAAGGAATTACTTATGTCCGAATTTGAAACACGCACCGCTTTTTCGCCCGGGCACATTACGGGTTTTTTCCAAATCCGCAATCATTCGGATCCGCACACCAAAGGCTCCGTCGGTGCCGGTCTTGTTTTAAATAAAGGCATTCATTCAACCGTAACGCCTCACTCGGGAAACGGTGAGACCGTTGTTCATTTAAACGGAATCAAACAGTCCGATTCCGATGATTCAACGAATGCCGTTTTAACCGTCATTTCTGAAATTTCGGCTTTGGCGGAACAAAAGTATAAGACACCGTTTCATTTTGAAATTAAAGAAAGCAGTTCTCTTCCGGTCGGCAGCGGTTTTGGTCTCTCGGCCGCCGGCGCGTTAAGCACGGCTTTTGCCGCGAACAGCGCGCTTCATCTCGGTCTTTCCAAAAACGAACTGGTTGAAATCGCGCATTACGCGGAAGTCATCAACGGCAGCGGCCTCGGCGATGTTGCCGGCGAAGCGGCAGGCGGTCTTGCCGTTCGCGAAGTTCCGGGCGGCTCAAAACACGGCAAATTCTACAGCGTTCCGCTTTCAAAATCCGATCTTCAAAAAAAGATTTATTGTTTGGTTTTGGGTGAATTATCTACCAAATCCGTCATCACAAACGAAGATTCCGCCAAAAAAATAAATTCGGCCGGCACGGATGCGTTAAATAATTTCCTCCAAAAACCCGATTTGAATTCTTTCATGAACGAATCTCTTTCATTTACCAAAAGCATCGGCCTTCTCAGCCCCGATGCCGAAAAAATCATTGATTCAATAGACAAAGCCGACGGCACTGCCGCTCAAGCAATGCTCGGCAATACCGTTTTTGCAATTCCCTCCGACCGCGAAGGCGCAGGCGAACACATTTTTGAATTGATGCAAAAATTCGGCGACGTTTATGAATGCAGAATTGAAACAAACGGGCCGCACGTCTGTTTATCCGCTTTCTGAATCCGGTGATAAATATGGGGGAAATGGAAAACCAAACGGTTCAATATCTGCCGATTCAATGCAAAACAGCACTTCATTCGGTCAGCGGTGTTTTTCCTTATAAATTGGATTTAAACATTTACCGCGGGTGTGAAAACGGCTGTAAATATTGTTTTGCCATCTATTCTCACAAATATATGAACAAGAATAAAGATGAAACACTTGTGCAACCGTCTGTCGGTTATTATGATCATATTTATGTTAAAACAAATGTCGCCGAACAACTGGATAAAGAACTCAGCCGCCCGAATCGCCGAAAGCAAGTCATTAACATCGGCGGCATCTGCGACAGTTATCAAAAAGCGGAAGAAACATTTGAACTCATGCCCGACATTCTGAAAGTGATGATCAAACACAAAAACCCGATCATCATTTCAACGAAATCAGATCTTATTCTCCGCGATTATGATCTCATCGATGAGCTTTCCAAATACGCTTTCGTCAACATCGCCTCAACCATTACAACCGCTGACGAATCGGTAAGGGAGAAAGTCGAGCCCGGCGCCGTCAGCACAAAACGCCGTTTTGATATGCTTGAAAAATTCAAGAAAACGGACGTGACCGTTGGCGTTCACATGATGCCGGTTCTGCCGTTTTTAACCGATTCGCCCGAAAATTTGGAATCGATTTTTTCAAAAACAAAAGAAATCGGGGCCGAATACATTATTGTTCAAACTTTGAGTTTGAGAAATCAGACAAAAAAGACATATTTCGAATTCATAAAAACCGATTTTCCCGAGTATTTCGAAGGCATGAAGCAGCTTTATAAAACAGGCGGATTAGATAAGGAGTTCAATAAGAAATTTTACTCAATGGCGAATCCGCTCTTGAAAAAATATGAGTTGTCAACCGATTATATGAAACCGGTTCGGGAAGAGGAAGCATTAATGGCTGAAATTAAAATGGAGCAAAACAAACAAAAAACATTGTTTGATTTTTGAAAGAAGCCACCCATATGACTTTTTTAGTTTCGTTGAAATCCGAAACAACCACCCGCTAATTTACGTTCCGACCTGAGCAAAGCGAAGAGAGGAACGGAAATTTGCGGATTCACACCCGGCCGATACAGCAAAAAAAATAAAACTGCTTCTTAATTTACATTTTTGTGCTGTGTCGGCCGACTGCACTGTTCTGCCGCACTGTTCTGCCGCACTGTTCTGCTTTGCCGCTTGCATCTGCTCTTTTTTATCACATCCGTTCGCTTCGCGAACGTGGGCACGGCTACCTTACTGTTACGGTTTGCTGTCGTCAACGTCGCCGCCGCGCGCGAGCTGCTCCGCTTTTCAAAAAATTATAAAAGACAATTCTCGCTTTTTCAAAAAAATATGAAAAACAGTCTTCGCTTTTCAAAAAAAATCGAAAACAATGCAATTCTTTTTTTCAAAAAAATAAAAAAAGAAATGGAAGCGACTTTTATTAAATCACTTCATAACCATACTTTTTTGCCAATTCCAAACTCATGTCTCTCAACTTGAATTTCTGAATCTTGCCGCTTCCCGTCATTGGGAATTCGTCAAGGAAGAACACGAATTTCGGGATTTTGTAGCGTGCGATTTGTCCGCGGCAGAAATCTCTGACGTCTTCCGGGTGCATTTTAACACCTTCATGAAGAATGATGAATGCGCCGACTTCTTCGCCGTATTTTTCAGACGGGACGCCTGCGACTTGAACATCTTTGACGCCTTCTAAGGTGTAGAGGAATTCCTCGATTTCGCGCGGATAAATGTTTTCGCCGCCGCGGATAATCATATCTTTAATGCGGCCGGTAATCGTGAAATTGCCGTTTTCATCCATCACGCCGAGATCACCCGAATGAAGGTAACCGTTTTCATCAATCGCTTCGGCAGTCGCTTTGGGATTGTTGTAATACCCTTTCATCACATTGTATCCCTTGCAGCACATTTCGCCGGGAACGCCGACAGGGCATTCTTCAAACGTTTCGGGATCCAAAACTTTGACATCCGTAAATTCGAACGGGTGCCCGACAGTGGTGTAGCGGACATCCGGCGCGTCATCAATGCGTGTCTGCGTCATTCCCGGGGACGTTTCCGTCAAACCGTAAACGCTGGTGATGTCGATAAACATTTTTTCATTGACCTTTTTCATCAAATCCGACGGACAAACGGAACCGGCCATGATTCCCGTTCTCAGACTTGTCAAATCAAACATGTCAAACATCGGATGATTCAATTCCGCGATAAACATCGTCGGAACACCGTAAAGCGCGGTACATCTTTCCTTGTGAACGGAAGCAAGCGTCAAAAGCGGATCGAATTTTTCAATCATCACCTGTGTGCTGCCGTGGGTCAGACAGTTCATTGTCGCCAAAACAACGCCGAAGCAGTGGAACAGCGGAACGCAGATGCAAAGCTTGTCGTCCGGCGTGAATTTCATGTGTTCGCCCGTGAGCAGGCCGTTGTTTGCGATATTGTGATGAGAGAGCATAACGCCTTTGGGGAAGCCTGTTGTTCCCGATGTGTACTGCATATTCACAACATCATGGCAGCTCACTTCGGCTTTTGCTTTGTCCAAAACATCATCGGCGACATTGCTTCCGAGAAGCAGCACTTCGGCGGTATTGTACATACCGCGGTGTTTTTCCTGCCCGATGTAAATCACATTTTTCATACGCGGGAATTTTTCACTCTTTAAGTGACCGCGCTGGCAGGTTTTGAGTTCCGGAAGCATGTCGTACGTCATCTGAACGTAATCGCTTTCGAAAGTGCCGTCAATAATACAAAGCGTGTGCATATCGGAATCTTTAACCAGATATTCCAATTCATGCTGCTTGTAACTGGTGTTGACAGTCACGCAAACCGCGCCGATTTTAGCGCAGGCGTACAAAAATGTCAGCCAGTCGGGAACGTTTGTTGCCCAAAGGCCGACATGGTATCCCTTTTGAACGCCGATTGCCAAAAGGCCTTTAGCCATGTTATCGACGCGCTTGTTGAATTCTTTCCATGTGAATCTCAAATCGCGGTCGGAATAGACAATATATTCTTTGTCAGGCGTCTGCTCTGCCCAATGTTCGAGCCAATCGCCCAAAGTTCTGTCGGAAAGTTCGATTGCCATAATTTTCTCCATTTCAGTTCATTTTCACAGCTTGATTAAGCCGGTGCGTAAACGGACGCGATGATTTTTGCGCCTTTCTCATCAGCGGCACAGACGAGGTGACTGACAATCGAATCATAATAAATGCTGTCGCCTGCATTCAAAATGTATGTATTCTGGCCGTAAATGATTTTCAATGTGCCTTCCAAAACGTAAATGAATTCTTCGCCTTCGTGGGCTGAAAGTTCCAGCGTTCCGTCATCAATCGCGTTGATTTCAATAAAGAACGGTTCCATGGCTCTTCCTGATTTCTGCGGCGCAAGCGCGAAGAAATTGTTGTGCTTCACAGTTTTTTCTTCGGCGTTGGATGTGTGAATTGTTTCAACCGCTTCGTTTTTGCGGCTGATTGCGGGTCCGAGGTTTTCGTCATCATCCAAAAATGTGCCGAGGCGAACACCCAAAGCGCGGGCAATTTTAATCAAAGGCGCCAAAGACGGCACGTTGGTGTCGTTTTCAATATTATTGATTTGGTCAACGCTCAATTGACTTCTTTCCGCCAATTCTTCCGCCGTTATCTGTTTTGATTCGCGGATGGATTTAATTTTTGTTCCGATATTTTTTTCGTCTGCCATAATTTCCCTCTTCTGATTGTGATAAATCCAATGATTGTGATGAATTATGATTTTATTTTATGTTTACTTTTTTTTGTTTTATCTGTTTTTTATTTTGTTTTTTATTCTCTTTTTATTTTTATTTACGTGCCTTCTTCCCAGTCGTCCATGTAATTTCTTTGCTTTTCCGTTAAAGTGTCAATTTCAATTCCCATGGATTTTAATTTTAAAAGCGCGACATAGTTGTCAATTTCTTCAGGCACTTTGTGAACGCCGTGCGCTAATTTGTTTTCGGCAATGTATTTGACACCGAGTGCCTGATTGGCAAAACTCATGTCCATCACTTCGGCCGGGTGGCCGTCGCCTGCTGCCAGGTTAACCAATCTGCCGTCTGCCAGCACATTGATTTTCTTGCCGTCGACAACATATTCCTTAATATTTCTGCGAACTGTTTTCTCGGAGCTTGCCATCTTTTTCAAGGATTCCAAATCAATTTCCACATTGAAGTGACCGGCGTTGGCTAAAATCGCGCCGCTTTTCATCTTTTTGAAATGATTTTCGGTTAAAATGTCGCGATTGCCCGTTGTCGTAACAAACAAATCGCCGATTTCTGCCGCTTTTTCCATCGGCATCACGCGGTAGCCGTCCATTCTTGCTTCCAGTGCTCTGACCGGGTCGATTTCCGTCACAACGACTTCCGCACCGAGACCGTCGGCACGCATTGCAACGCCGCGACCGCACCAGCCGTAGCCGCCGACAACAACGGTTTTGCCGGCAACGAGCAGATTTGTTGTTCTCATGATGCCGTCCCAGGCGGATTGCCCGGTACCGTAGCGGTTGTCGAACAAGAATTTGGTTTTCGCGTCGTTGACAGCGAGAACAGCCATTTCAAGCGCGCCGTCTTTTTCCATACCGATTAAACGGTGGATGCCGGTTGTTGTTTCTTCACACCCGCCGATGATTTTCGGAATTAAATCACGTCTTTCCTTGTGAATTTTAAAAATCAGATCGGCGCCGTCATCAATCGTAATATCCGGATCAATGTCAAGAACCTTGTCGATTGCTTCATAATATTCTTCATTTGTGCAATCGTACTTGGCGTAGCATTTGATGTTTTCAGACGTATTGAGCGCGGCTGCCACGTCATCCTGCGTGCTGAGCGGATTGCATCCCGTGATGGCCACTTCTGCGCCGCCGGCGGCCAGCGTTTCGACGAGAACGGCGGTTTTGGCTTCGACGTGAAGCGCCATCGCGATTCTGCGGCCGGCAAGCGGCTTTTCTTTTTCAAAATCCGCCCGGATTTGATTTAAAACGGGCATATAGTTTCGCGCCCATTCGATTTTTAAACGACCTGATTCTTGCATTTCTTTTTGAGATAAATCGGACAATATAGACACCTGTCAATTGAATAATTCTTAAAAAAGTGATAAGTGAAATTCAAAAAGCCTTTCTGAAATATAAAATAACTGTTTGAAAAGGCGATAAAATGAGAGTTTAAACCCTATTATTAAGAAAATTATTAAGAAAAACGGATACAGGATTTGAAAAATAATTTAATCCAAAGCAATCGCCTGTATAATTCGAACCCGAAATAACCACCCGCTAATTTTCGTTCTGAGCTGAGCGAAGCGAAGTGAGGAACGGAAATTTGCGGATTCGTACCCAGCCGATACAGCAAAAGCGAGAAACACCTTCCTAATTTATATTTTTGTGCTGTGTCTGCCTACTGTGTTGGGTCATTGCCACGCTGTTACGCTTTGCTGCGTGCATCTGCTCTTTTTTATCACATCCGTTCGCTTGCGCGAACGTGCCGCTGCTACCTTACTGCTACCGTTGCTACCTTGCCGTTGCCGACGCTACCTTTCCGGCAAGGTCCCATCATCTCTCTTGCTAACTCGTGCATCGCTCACGCGCGCGAATCGCACCGTTTTTCAAAATATCGAAAACAAGTCCCGTTTTTTCAAAATAACAAAACAAACCCACATTTTCAAAAAAATCGAAACCGAATCGGCATTTTTCAAAATAAAATAATAAACCAAAAAAGTAAATTATTTTCTCAATTTCAATTTCTGTGTCTCATTTTCCCATTCAAATCCTGTTTTTGTTTTTCTGTAATAATACAATTTAATTTCATCTTCTTTGGCAATCGCAACAGCGGCGCGAACGGTCGGACTGATGTAAGGCAGGGTTGAATAAAGGGAAATTAATTTATCGTCACAGAAACATTTAACGCCTTCCGTGTGCGACGTGTGGCCGCGAATAATCATCTGCAAATCGTTTTGTTTCAAATATTTCTTAATCATGTCGGGGCCGATGCGGTAAATACCGCTGCCTCTTTGGGACGGGAGTAATCCGTCTTCCGTTCCCGGATCATTCCAAAGGTAACTTTTTGAGTTTTTCTTAGAAATTTCTTTCAGCGTTTCATTTTTTGTTCCCGCGATGCAGCCGTGAACGCAAAGTATTTTGTTGTTCAAAACCGCCGCAATCGGCATTTGTTCAAAAACAGCATTTGACGCGTCAAAGATTTCGGGATCATTTACCAAATCTTCGGCGAATTCAAACCAGCCGCTCAAGTTTGAGGTTTCATGGTTTCCGCGAAGCAAAATGATTTTTTTCGGATTTTTGATTTTCATTTCAAAAAGCGTATTTAAAACGGAAACGGAATCCGGTCCTTTGTCGATATAATCGCCGAGAAAAATGTATGAGTCGACTTCTTTTTTTTCAGCGAATCTTAAAATATGCTCAAGCGCGCGGTAATCTCCGTGAATATCGGTTGCAATCAATGTTTTTTTAAAATCGGGGAACACGACCGCATCTTCTTTTTTGAGAAGCGGTTTGATGCGTTCTAAGTTTTTGCTCAATCTGTCTTTTTCTTTTTTGTCCGACATGCTGATCCGTTTTCGCTGTTTATTCGCTGTTTATTCGCTGTTTGTAGTTTGTATAAACAATTGTCACGTTGATTGTATATAGCGTTTTTTGATATGATTTCTGGTACGTTTTCTGATATTGTTATAAAGTATGAAATCCATTTATGAGAAATATTGTTTTACTTTCATAAAATAAAAAAGGGATTCTCATGTCAATTCTGATTAAAAATGCTTATATCGTAACGATGGACAAAGACGGTGCCGGCGAAATTGAAAACGGGTTTCTTCTCATTGAAAATAATCTGATTTCAAAAATCGGTGACAATTCAAACAACGCTGCCGACAGCATTTCCGCTGGTACGGTCATCGACGCGAAAGGCGCGATTCTCATGCCCGGCCTTTCCAACACGCATACACATCTCGGCATGACGCTGCTGCGCGGCTACGCTGACGACATGGCGCTTCAGGCTTGGCTTGAGACAAAGATTTGGCCGGCAGAAGCCAACCTGACGGCAGAAGATGTTTATTACGGTTCACTCCTCGGCTGTCTTGAAATGATCCGCTCGGGAACAACCGCGTTTTGCGACATGTACTTCTTCATGGATGAAACGGCCAAAGCTGTTGAAAAAGCAGGCATTCGCGGCTGTCTTTCTTATGGCATGATTGAATTCGGCGATGAAGAAAAAGGCAACAAAGAGTTGGCGACCAATGAAAAGCTTGTTCGTGACTGGCAGGGAAAAGCAAACGGCAGAATCACGACAATGTACGGCCCGCACGCGCCCAACACGTGCTGCCAATCTTTCATCGGCCGTTCTAAAGAAGCGGCGGAAAGAGACGGTGTCGGCGTTCATATTCATGTTTTAGAAACCGAAGCCGAATTGAATCAAATGAAAGAAAATCACGGCATGTGTTCCGTTCATCATTTAGATGCCGTCGATTTTTGGAACACGGAAAAAATTCCGGTTTTGGCGGCGCATTGCGTTTGGATGTCTGATGGCGACATTAAGCTTTTCGCCAAAAAAGGCGTAACGGTTTCGCATAATCCGATCAGCAACATGAAATTGGCGTCCGGAATTGCGCCGATTCAAAAAATGCTGGACGCAGGGGTTTCCGTTTCTCTCGGGACAGACGGCTGCGCGTCAAACAACAACCTCAATCTTTTTGAAGAAATGAAAACGGCCGCGCTTTTACAAAAAGTCGGTACAATGAGCCCGACCGCGCTTCCCGCAAAGGCGGTCGTTGAAATGGCAACAGTCAACGGCGGTCGGGTCATCGACAAACAAACCGGCGTTCTGAAAGCCGGCAACAAAGCCGATATGATTCTCGTTGATATTCAAAAAGCAAATGCGACACCGGTCTTTGATGTTTATTCTCATTTGGTTTACGCCGCTGCCGGCAGTGATGTGAAAACAATGATTGTCGACGGCAAAATTTTGATGGAAAATTACAAAGTTTTGGTGATGGACGAAGAAGAAGTCATGAAAAAAGCGAAAGAATGTGCATTTTCATTGGCGGAAAGAGCGAAACCGAAAAAATGAAAATTAATGGTAAAAGTTCATTTTTTTCTGAAACAAGTCTGAAACTTTAACGGCAAATGTAAATCGCTTAATCAATTCTAAATGAATTTTTCAAATCCGTTATTATTTCTTTTTTATTTCTTTCTTTTTTTCAATCTTTTTTATTTCTTTTTCAATCTCTTTAGTCTTAAAACCATTATTCTGCGGGTCTAATATCTCCTTTATTTTATATGTATAAAAATCAATCATTTTTAATTTAATTTTAATTTTATTATTATCTTATTTTTCGAGTTTATTCTTCTATTCGAATTCAATTTTAAAAGGGAAATACTATTTATAATATATATTAATTATATATATTGTTATAACTTCGGTTATAACTTTTAAAAGTGTGGGTGATTTACATGTCTGGATGTCAAAATCCTAAAATAAATGACGTTGTTAAACATTTTGATAATCTGAAATTAGATAAAATCGAAGGGCAGCTTGTTACTTATCCTGCACAAAACTATGCCGGGAATGTTGTTGAATCACATATCCAAGGTTTAGCTTTGTATGACGGGGGGAACAACAATCAAATCGCTTTGATTTCTCACAATAATAAAGGAGAACCAAAGGGATATTACATCGCTTCTCAAAAAATTCCTTATGAGAAACACATTAAATTTGATTCTTATGATGAGAATTACAATCATCCGAGCGGGATGCAAATTATAGGGGATTATTTGGTTGTCGGTGTTGAAAGCGGTTCAAAAGGAAAAGTACGAAGATACGATTTAACACCATTGAAAACTGAGTTGGGCATCCCAAACTGTTTGGAAACAACTGTGGATTCAACGTTCAATCACAAGCTTTCTGCAGTTGGTGTTACAAACTATTTTGATGGCGAGAATGAATGGTATTTGTTTGCTCTTTGTTTTGATCAGACTGTTTATTTTTACAGATATCCTGCGGATCAAGGATTCCAAAACATTAAATTTGATTGGTCTGATGAGAATAAATTCTTTTTTTGTAAGTTGGAAAAAGACCTTTCTCAAAAATTGAAAGGAGATTTTCAAGGTGTTAATTTAATAACACAACCGGCGCTTGACGGGAAACATGACAAAATATTTTTGGTCGCGTTTGTTTCCGAATCATTAGCAGGTCCAAAATATAAAGATTGGTGTTATCTATTTGAAGTTGATTGCGGTTTAAAAAGAGCTATATGCGTGCGTGAAACTGTTACAAAATGCAAATATGGTTCGGAAAAAGGATTAACCGGAGTTCATTTTAGATATGGTACTGGCGTCAGTATCACTTCCGAATCAGATATCCCCTCTTTTAAATTGTTGGCTTCTGCAAGATTATGTGTTGGGCGTCATTTAGATATTAATATCTTCGAGGAGAAATAAATATGAATATAAATTTTATTCGTTTTACATGTTTATTGATGATTTTATCTTTAATGCCAATATGCGTTGCGGGTGATACTCAACCTTGGGAGCATACTGTTAAGGTCGGGCAGGTATTTCCTCAAAATTCGGATGGTGAAATTTGCTATACAGATCCTTATTGTACTCCTGTGCTTCAAACTCCCGATAAATTAAATGGAAAACTAACTTTTGTCTCTCTAATAAGGTCGCACGATCAAGACTACTTTATTAGTATAAAAGGTACCGTTTCTCCCGGTTTAGTAGGGAACTATAATTTTGGTACTTTTATAAAAGAGGGGACTGATTATAATCTGATATATATTATTGAAAAAGGTCCTCAAACAATATTTATTGATACGGATGAAGAATCTGATGTTTCAGAAATCAATTTGATTTCCGGAGAAGAGTGTAAATTGGACATATATTCTAAAGATATAAGCGACAATAAAATTGATGTTTCATTAACTGATCCTGAATTAATCGCCAACCATCAGCCGGTATATTCAGCCAGTGGTTATGATAAAAACATTTTAACCTATGAAAATGGAGTTATAACTCCAAAATACGGTGGTACAACCACAATTCGGTTTGATTCAATAGAAACTGAGAGTTACAAAAAGGCTGAAACGAAAGAATTGATTGTTCATGTTGATGGTCCGGCACTAGTAAATCCTAATAATCCTAACCCCTCTTCAAATTCCAACGGATTTGGCAAGGCTGTTATTGTTGACGGTACAAACAAAGAAAATACGCCTGATTCTTCCAATGAAAATACGAAAGATGTAAAAGAAGAGAGTAATGCCTATTCAAGCAGTTCACAAAACAATTTAGATAATTCAGGAAATACACAAAATGAAACCGGCGGAGAAAGCACCGTTTCAAAAACTTTGCTTTTGGCAGTCGGTTTAATTCTTGTCGTCGGACTTATCGGTGTAATCGGCTTTTTCTATAAGAAAAATAAATAATTTTTAAAAATTTATTCGATCACAATTCTTTATTTCATGAATTTGTGATCGTTTTCTCATTTTATTTGTCTTATTTTTCTTCAACAATAATCGCGTTTGTTAAAACGCTTTGAATTCTCAGTTCTGCGATTTTTTGATATTTTTCGGAAGCGAAGCAGGTTTCCAATTTTTCCCGTGTTTCAAATCGAATAATGATGACGCGGTCAGGTTCCTAATCGCCCGTAAAGACAGAGATATTTTCACTTCGGGCGAGGTATTCGCCGCCGAAGCTCTCAACAATCGGTTTGACTTTTTCAATATATTCGTCATACCTCGGTCTTTTTTCGGGATCCTGAATCATAACGCTGACGATGAAATAAGCAGGCATATTTGTTCCTCTTCATTCCTCTTCGTTCTTTTCATTCATTTCGAATTATTCTCATATAATCACTTGGTAGCTCCATATTTATTTTGGAGTTTTAAGTTCAAAAAATAATTTGGATATATTTATAATCATCTCTGTTATATTCAAAATATAATTATTTACATTCAATCACATATATATTTATAGACAACTTATTTACATGTTGTCAATCACCCTGGTTGACAACGGATCAGATTTTTGCCGGTTTTTTTCCATAAAAATCGATGAATGTAGAGAACTCGGTCGAATGGGGGACATCGTCATGAACACGCAAGAAGAATCGGGACATGCTTTCGAGGAACTTGATGACGTTTGTCGCGCACGGGTAATCATCTGATCCGTAAAAACGTCCTCTGATATTTCTGTAACGTAACTCTCTAAAAACAGGACAGAATTTCAAAAAACACCCTGAACCAAACACACATACCCTAATTAAAAACAAAAATCCCAAATAACCTATAAAAACGGAAAAAACTGAAAAACCGAAACATCGGTTTTGTCTCTCTCAAATTCGAACGCCATCTCCCATCAAAACGAATAAATCGGCGTTCGAATTTTGGTTCCTTTTTTCAAAAAAATTGTTCGCTTCGCTCACAATTTTTCATAGCGGGGGGCGGTGTTTGTGAAACACTTCTCGTTTTATGGTTTCGTCTCTTAAAGATGTAACATACAGTAATTTGCGGGTGACGGTCGCCGCGCGCGTGAAAGCGTCGGGTTTGAAAATTAGAAAATCCGAATTGCGTTTTTCAAAAAAAACAAAAAAAAGTTTTGAACTTATTCGTCCAAAACCATTAACTTCAAAAGAACAGCCTTCTGAGCATGTAATCTGTTTTCTGCCTGGTCGAAAACGACGGAATGCGGGCCGTCGATGGCACCTGCTGTGATTTCCAAGCCGCGGTGAGCGGGCAGGCAGTGCATGACAATAACGTCCGGCTTTGAAACGGCGATTAATTCTTCATTAATTTGGTAGCCTTCAAAATCCTTGAGACGCTTCTGTTCTTCTTCTTCATCACCCATGGAAACCCAAACGTCGGTGTATAAAATGTCGGCGTCTTTTGCTGCTTCCAGCGGGTTGTCCGTAATTGTTAAAACACCGCCGAGTTCCCTTGTTTTGGCAACGAATTCTTCTGCGGGTTCATAGCCTTTCGGGCAGGCGACAACGATTTCCATGCCGACGATGGCGCAGGCGAGCATGAGTGAGTTGCAGACATTGTTGCCGTCGCCGACCCAAACGAATTTCATGTCGGAAATGCGGTTTTTGTATTCTTTAATTGTTAAAAGATCGGCCAAAACCTGGCACGGGTGTTCCTTGTCGGAAAGCGCGTTAATGACCGGGACGGTGGCGTTGTCAGCCAATTTTACCAGTGTGTCATGAGAATAAACGCGGGCCATGATGCCGTTTAAATAACGGGATAGCACTTTTGCCGTGTCTTCAACTGTTTCGCCGCGGCCGAGTTGAATGTCATTGGAATTCAAATAAAGGGCGTGGCCGCCAAGCTCGTTCATGCCGACTTCAAAAGAAACGCGCGTGCGGGTGGAAGATTTTTCAAAAATCATGCCCAAGCTTTTGTTTCTTAAGTGGTCCGTAATTTTACCCTGGTTTCTTTTCTCCTTAATCTCTGCAGCCAGGTCCAAGATGCCGTAAATATCTTCAAGAGATAAGTCCGTCATCGAAAGTAAACTTTTCATTTTCTTTCACCTAATTTCTTAAAACACACTGAAACCGTTTTTCTTTTTGTTTTATCGTTATCCGTTTTATTTTTCAGAACGCAGTTCATTCATATGGTCAATTCTTTTTTGAACCAAAGCCTGCGTTCCGATATCTCTTCTGAAAAACAGATCACCTTTGACACTCTTATCAAGCGCGTCCTGAGCTATTTTTTCAGCTTCCGTAATTGTTTCTGCCAAACCGACAACACCGATTGAACGGGATCCGGTTGTGTAAATTTTTCCGTCTTTTTCATAGACGCTGGAGTAATAAACGATCAAATCAGCATTTGGTCCGGTTGACGCGTCCGCAATGACGCCGTTTGCCAAAACCGTCACTTCCGTATCCTTTTTCGGATCATCAGGGTAGCCGGCGGGAACCGCGTATTTACAAACGGTCGCCTTGTTTGAAAATTTAACAGTCATTTTGTCTAATGTTCCATCAGCAACCGCTTTCATAATTTCAACCATGTCGGTTTCAAGCAATGAAAGCACATTCATGGCTTCCGGGTCGCCGAAACGCGCGTTGTATTCAATCAATTTCGGGCCGCGTTTCGTTAAAATAAACTGACCGTAAAGCATTCCTTTAAATTCGTCGCCCGTTTCTTTCGGGAAAGCCGCGACGGTGTCTTTCATAATTTTCTTGGCGGTGTCATATTCTTCCGATTGGATGAACGGCAAAAGCGCGCCTGCATTTGTGTAAGCGCCCATGCCGCCTGTGTTGGGGCCGATATCGCCTTCATAAGCGCGTTTGTGATCCTGCGCGGTCGGGCAGAACGCCAAGTTCTTGCCGTCGACAAATGCCTGAAGCGTGAATTCTTCGCCGATAAATCTTTCTTCAATGACAACGCTGTCGCCTTTTAACACTTCTTTTGTGTATTCTTTGGCGGCTTCAATATCGGGGAGCTGGTCACCCATCACTTTGACGCCTTTGCCACCGGTTAAGCCGGCCGGTTTGACGGCAACATCTTTTAATTTGTCAATAAAAGCGGCCGCTTCGTCATAATTTGTAAAAACGGCGTATTCGGGATTTCCGTCGATGCCGTATTTTTCAATAAATTTACGCGCCCACGCTTTGTCGGTTTCAATTCGGGCGCATTCTTTTTTCGGCCCGACAGCGGGAATGCCTGCGTCCCAAAGCGCATCCGAAACGCCGGCGGAAAGCGGTGCTTCGGGGCCGATGAACGCCATGTTGACGCCGTTTTCTTTAGCGAATGCGGCAATTGCTGCGGCATCCTTTTCATCATGAATAAACACATCTTCAGAAAGAGCGGCAATGCCCGGATTTTTTTTAGACATCACTGTGTAGAGAAGCGGTTTTTGCGGGCTTCTTTTTACCGCTGCTGCAATCGCATGTTCACGGCCGCCGCCGCCGACTAATAAAATCTTCATCGTAGGTTCCTCATAAATTTAAAAAAGTGCCTTTTGAAAAGATAATTCAAGAAAAATAACATTATCAGAAATATAAATTCATAAATTGTGTGGTTTAAAATAAACAGCGGATAGAAAAACGTATCCGATAAATTGAGAATTGAATAAATCTTTTTTATCTATTTAAGATTACCGACTCAATCGGAAATTATGAAAAAACGAGTGGAGAAGGGTTGTCTCCTTCCTGTCAGTTTTTCTTTTTGTTTTTTTCAAAATTCATTTCAGCCGCTTTCTCACGAATGATGCTTCGAATGACTTCAATTTCATCATCGGTAAAGGTATTTGTATCAACACTGTTATTATCCTCGTATTTCTTGAGCAAATCCGAGACGGCTTGATTAATAAAATCAGAAACACTGGCAAATTCACCGGCTTCAACAAGCCGATCAATTTTCTTTTTATACAACGGGCTGACCGTACCGCTGATAATTGGTTTCTTGCGTGTGTACTCTTTTACCATCAAGGAGTAAAATCGTGGCTGTGCTAATTAAAACTGATTAAAACAATTGTTAAACAATTGTATTATTTTTGATTTGATGTTACTGAAAAAATAAAAATAAATGATATCGGTTTGTTTAAATCAAATCCTTCAATTCATCACTTCTATCTGAGTCAGTGCATAACTTAATAATAATCAAAAACATATTATGACACGTTCAATCTATCAAAATTAATTCTCGGGAGACGGAATATGAAAATTTCAAGTCGATTCAGCATTGCGGTTCACATTGTTCTGACAATTGCCATTCTCGGCAGTAAACAAAAAACGACATCTGATTTCTTAGCTTCCTGTATTTCCGTCAACCCGGTCGTTATTCGCCGTATTTTAGGCCAATTGAAAAAAGCCGATTTGGTTGACGTTAAAGCCGGCGAAGGCGGTGCTTTTTTAATCAAAAACGCGTCAACATTAACGCTTTTTGATATTTATCAGGCGGTTGAAGTCGTCGAAGATATTTCTTTGTTTAACTCTCACAAACAGCCGGAGCTGAAATGTCCGGTGGATTGTTCGTCATGCCCGCGACTTACAGGCAGCGAATCGGAAGAATGCCTTGCGCAAGAGTCATGTGATGACTCATCCGGAGAATCATGCTGCTACATCCATAATAATATTGAAAATCATTTATTTTCGGCGCAGAAAGCAATGGAAGATTCTTTGAAAGAAACAACGATTCAGAAGATGATTCTGGAACTGTCTGCACTTTGAACCAAAGGATTAAATAATAAAACTCTTCTAATCATATTGTTGTAACTAATACAGTTACAACGAAAAACGGCTTTCAAGTGAAAAACATATTTTTAAAACCATCATATGGTGTGGATTATCATGAAAATTATAGGAATCACAGCCAGCCCTCACGAAAAGGGAAATACAGCAACGCTCGTTCAAAAATCTCTTGAAGCTGTCGCCGCAAAAGGCGCAGAAACCGAATATGTTAATTTGGCAAAATTAAACATTAACCCGTGCAAAGGATGCTATTATTGTAAATCACATGACACCTGCGTTCAAAAAGACGACTTCGCCTCCGTCATGGAAAAAGTTGTCAGCGCAGACGGCATTTTAATGGGAAGCCCCGTTTATTTCTTTGACATTACCGCTCAGGAGAAAGTCTTCATCGACAGACTTTATGCTTGTGTTGACGGGGAACACAAATCCCGCGTTCCGCCGGGAAAGAAAATGGGATTCATTTATTCACAAAACACTCCTGACAGACATGCATTTGACGTGAACTTGGACAAATACAGCCAAGTGGCCGGTATGCTCGGCATTGAGCCCGTCGGCAAATTCGTCTCTGTCGGCGATGTTTCCGCAAATCCCGCAGAAATTGACGGCGCCATTGAAATTGCCGAAAAATTATTGTAAATCCATTCATTTTTTTGTTGTTCCGAGCATTTTCGGAACTAACAACTTTTTTTCAATCATTTATAATCTTTACTCTCAAGATTTCTAAAATAATGACAAATCGTTACAAATCTCGTTTATTTTTTCAAAATTTCGATTGAAATCTTTTCATAATTCGGCGACGTTAATCTCAATCTTCTTCTCTTAAAAGCAGAATCGGTGGATTCTTTCATTTTCAATTTATCTTTCAAATTAAATAATGTTCACAAGATAACGGTTTATCTTTTATCTATCATATTTGTTCATGAACGACCCGAAATGTTTAAATAGCCCCGAATATTCGTCGAAGTTGCAGGTTGAAAAATATCTGTGAGAGAGAGTTAAAATAATTAAAAATTAGGAGAGTGTTAAACTTGAAAGGATTTGCAATGCTTGGCATCGGAAAAGTCGGATGGATCGAGAAGGAAGCCCCCACACCGGGACCGTACGATGCGATTGTTCGTCCGTTGGCGGTTGCACCATGTACATCTGATATCCACACCGTTTGGGAAGGTGCATTGGGTGATCGTAAGGATTTAATTTTGGGACACGAAGCTGTCGGTGAAATTGTGGAAGTCGGATCTGAAGTGAAAGACTTCAAGGTCGGCGACCGCGTTATTGTTCCGGCAATTACACCGGACTGGCGCTCAGAAGCTGTGCAGCAGGGATACCAGCAGCACTCCGGCGGTATGCTCGCAGGCTGGAAGTTCTCCAACTTCAAAGACGGTGTTTTCGCTGAAGAATTCCACGTCAATGACGCTGATATGAACTTGGCAATTATGCCCAAAGGCATGTCATTGGAACAGGCTGTTATGCTTCCCGACATGGCTCCGACAGGTATTCAGGGTTCCGAACTCGCCCGCATTAAGCCGGGAGAAACGGTCGCTGTTATCGGTATCGGTCCGGTCGGTTTGATGTCTGTTGCCGGTGCCGCGATTCTCGGCGCAGGAAGATTGTTCGCTGTCGGAAACCGTCAAGTTTGTGTTGATGTTGCCATGGAATTTGGTGCAACTGACGCAATTGACTACAAGAAAGGCGACATCGTTGAACAGATCATGAAAGCCACAAACGGAAAAGGCGTTGACGCAACAATCGTTGCCGGCGGTGACTCCAATTCACTCGGACAAGCCATCGAAATGACCCGTCCGGGCGGAACGATCTCAAACGTCAATTACTTCGGATCCGGCGATTCAATCCCGATTCCGCGTCTTGCTTGGGGCAATGGTATGTCTCACAAAGATATCCGCGGCGGACTTGTTGCCGGTGGCCGTCTGAAAATGGAACAGATGGTCGACCTTGCTGTTTACAACCGCATTCAACCCGAAAAGATGGTCACTCATGTCTTTGACGGATTTGAAAACATGGAGAAGGCTCTCATGTTAATGAAAGAGAAGCCCAAGGACCTGATTAAGCCGGTTGTATTGCTCGAATGAGCAATTAATAAAACCCCAAAAACGGATTAAAAAAACGTCAATCCCCAAAACACAACCCCCATAGATAAAAAAACCGTAAACACAAAACAAAGCCGTCTGTTACCATTGCAGACGGCGTTGTTTTTAAAATAATTTCCTCACTCCGTTCGGAATTTCTCAGGGGCGATGGGAGGGCGGTGCCGGCAGAAAATTGCTTCTCAATTTTTCGGGCTGCGCCGTTGAGGCGGGGATGACGTTTGCAGAAATCGCTGCATGATTTAATGCGGCTTCGCCGCAATGATTCGAAAACTTTCTCACTTTAATTCTATTTTTTGGAATTGAAGGGGAGGACGTTTGCAGATTTCTTCTATTTATCAGCTGCGCCGGCGTGCGCAGCTCCCCTCATTTTTTAAATTCAGATGAAATGATGATTCGTTTTTCAAAAAAAATAAAATGCGTTTCGTTTTTGTTTTAATTTTCGCTTTCTTCTTGGTAATCGGTTTCATCGTTGTAGTCGCCGCTGTATTCGGAATCTTGATAAACGGTGTACCCGACGGCATAGGCGTGAACATTTCTTGTGCCGTAATTCAGCAGTTTGAGGACAAAACCTGCAATGAACAGGGCGATGACGGAAATGATTGTCAGGGCGAGGCCGAGGATGTTTATAAGGGAGCCGAAAAATGACGGGGCGTGATCTAAGTTCATATAATTGTAAATACCGAGAATCAGCGGCAGGGCGGCGGCAATGTAAAGCAGATAGGAAACGATTTTTAAATTGTAAATGACGCTTTCTTTGTCATTGTTGAGGTATGACGGGAATGCGGTTTCCATTTTCTTGATGAGCGCGGCAATCACGAAGACAATCGCTGTCGGAATGTAAAGAATCGGAAGCGGAAATATGAATATCGGGAGGAGGAATATTTGAATGACGGAAATGATTAAAAGAATCCAGCCGATTGCGGTAAACGTTTTGTAAAAATCTTTCATGGTTTCATCTCAAATTTATTTGATAAAATTATTTTAAAATTGAATTATTGTTCTTTCACCCATTCAATAAACTTATCCAAAGCGCGTCTGCGATGGGAAATCGTGTTTTTAAATTCGATTCCGAGTTCGCCGAATGTTTTTCCGTTATAATCAAAAATCGGATCAAACCCGAAACCGCCGTCGCCGCGTTCTTCAAAGGAGATTTTTCCTTCTACGATTCCTGAAAATGTGAGCGGCTCTTTTCCGGGTTCACAAAACGCGACGGCGGTTTTGAAATAAGCGTCGCGGTTTGTTTCGTTTTCCATCAATTTCAGGACGCGCGGGTTGCCGAGATGATCTTCTACAAAACGGGAATAAGGGCCTGGAAATCCGTTGAGGGCTTTGATGAAAATGCCTGAATCATCAACCAAAACCGGAATCTGCAAATCTTCGGCGGCGGCTTTAGCGGAAGCGGCGGCAATCGGCTCTAAATCATCGGCCTGAATTTCCGGATAATCCCCTTTATTTTGAATTGCCTCAATGCCGACGGCGGCAAGAATTTCTTTGATTTCGGCGAACTTGCCGGCGTTGCCCGTCACGAAAACAATTTTTTCATAAAGGGGTTTTGATTTTTGAGTCATGTCATTTTTCCTCCCGATTATCTTTTATTTCTTATTTTTATCTTTATTTTCTTTTTTTCATTTTTATTTCTTATTTTTTTCATCATTTTATTTTTTATTTATCTGCCTTCAATATATCTGCCGCGCATTTTGATTTCTTCGGCGCGCTTTAAAATGATGTCCGCGTCTTTGTAATTTTTCCGATAGCCCTGCGCAAATAATTCTTTCAGGCGCTCCGGTTTTTTGTGAGAACTGTCAAATGTTTGGAAGAGGACATGAATGTCAACGCCTTTTGCCTCAACGCTGTTTTCTGAAAAGGAAAGCCCGAAATCGATTAAATATAATTTTGAATCGCGGCCGGCAATCATGTTTGATGTTGTCAGGTCGCCGTGAATGATGTTGCTTGCGTGCAATTTTCCGATCATTTCTCCGGCCGCGGCGGCCAGTTCATTTTGAGTGTCAATTTCAAATTTAAGCGGTGTTCCGTTGATGTATTCCATTTTAATCGCGAAATCGTCAACGCCGTAAACAATCGGCGCGGGAACGCCGCAGCGGCGCGCTTCGGTCAGCATTCTGACTTCGGTTCGTGTTCTGTCTTTTCTCAGTTTGGCGTCAATTTGAGGGAGGCGGTAATTCTTTTGAATGCGTTCTTTGACGACCATTTCTTCGGTTTCGCCGGCGGTATTGAATTCTTTTTCAAATCCGTATGATTTTGTTTCGGTGTGAACGACAGCTTCCGCGCCGTTTTGCATTTTTTTGATTTCTTCTGCGCGGTTGGTATTTTTGGGCGGCTTCCAGGTGACTGAGACTTCGTCCGGCCGGAATCCTGCGTCGACAAACGATTCTTCAACGGTGAGCGTGTCGCCCGCTTTGAACATCAAAAGTCCTGTATACGCAATCATCGCTCCGTTGTCGCCCATAAATTTCTTTTCGGGAACGAAGAATTTCGCGCCGCGGTCAGCGCACATTTTTTCCAGCATTTCACGAATGCGGCTGTTCGCGCCGACACCGCCTGCGAGAAGCACTTCATTTTTGCCGGTGTGGGCAAGCGCGCGCTCTGTGACTTCAACGGCCATCGCAAAGGCCGTTTCCTGATACGCGTAACATGCGTTTGCCAAAACGGTTTCATCAATATTGCCGTCGGAATTTGTGTTTTCTTTCAAATATCTGGTCGCGGCGGTCGATAATCCTGAAAAGAAAAAGTCCATTCCTTTGACGGTATAAGGCAAATCAATGTATTCTGTCGCTTCTTTCGCGTACTTTTCAACAAGGGGGCCGCCGGGGTGCGGGAGTCCCGCGGATCTCGCGAATTTGTCAAGCGAATTGCCGAGACCGATATCAAGGGTTTCGCCGAAAACGCGGTACGCGCCCTTTCCGAAATCCGTTCCGGACTCGGATTCTTCGTACGCCAAAACTTGGGAATTTGCGCCGCTCACGTAAAGTGTAATCGGGTCGGTCGCTTCTGTCTTCCAAAGGCCGACTTCGATGTGCGCGACGCAATGATTCACGCCGACCAGCGGTTTTTCGAGCATCAAAGAAACCATGCGCGCCGCGGTTCCGACAATTCGAAGGCAAGGTCCGAGTCCGGGTCCTTTTGAAAAAGCGACGGCGTCAATATCGGATTTGGAATACCCTTTTTCTTCAAAGAGGCGGAACAATTCGTCAATCACTTCTCCGACGTGCGCGGCGTGGTGCTGTGCGGCTTCGCGCGGGTGGATGCCGCCGGCTGCGGGCTTGTAAGTGTGCGTGACGTCGACGATGACATCTTCTTCATTGACGATTGCGGCGCTTAAATTCCAAGCGGTTCCTTCGATGCCGAGAATGATTGTCAAAAATTTACCTCAAGGTTGAAATGTAATTAAAATAAAATGAATCGAATTTGAAAATAGAAAGAGACTTTTTAATTAAATCTTTTCTCAAAAGAGGGGAAGAATTGTAGAAAATGAAATCGGAAAATTAAGGAAAACAAAAATTGAATGAATTAAAATGAAAATCCTTCTTCAATTAATCAATTGAAATTTCTGTTGATTCTTCAACAGTTTCTTTTTTCCAATATTTTTGAAAATGCATTTCAATTTCTTCATTAAGCTTTTTTATTCTTTCTTCATCTTCCGGCGATTGGCTGATAAAAGTAATAAATAATTCTCCATGCATTTTGATTACTCCGAAATTTCTTCAATTGTAATGAAAGTTATTTCTTTACTTGATTTTGTATTTGTTTCTTTATTTATACTTACTGTTTCATCCGTTTTCTCTTTGAATATCTCGATAATTTTGTATTTTCGATTACGTGGTCTCAGAATTTCATTTTCCGTTTCATCAATATATAATGCTTCCATCTTATCATTTATTTTCAATCGGAATATAATCGGATTATTCGGATTCGTATATTTGTAAGCGGTTTCTAAATCGGCACTGAAACTTCCAAATGCATCTTCTGTAAATACTTCGCCAACGGCTAAATATTTTAACCAAGATAATTCAGAAACGCCGCGAAACGCCCAAAAATCTTTCTTAATCTTGCTTTTTTGAATCGCCCGATCTAAATGTTCAATATAAAACTCAATTATTTCCGATTCTTCCGGTGTCAATAATTCTCGAAATTCCAAAGAACGGCAAAACGAATTGATAACAAAACACCACGTTTTCTTTTTCCACTCTTCGGGAATTTCAAAACTCCAATCCTGTTTCTGAAAATTTTGTTCGTGAACATCCTGATACGCTTCAATCGCTTCTTTTTCAATTTTTGTCAAATCGTTTCTTTTTGAATAGTTTGTCAATTCGGCGATTGTGTTTTGTCCGGTTTCAGAGTCTTTGCCGTTTTGTTCGTTTTTCCTTCCAACCATGTTTTTTAAAAAACGAAAAACAATATGGTCTGCTCTCTTTTTTCAAAAAGAATAACTTTAAATTATGATTCAAAACCGAAATCTGAAATAAAAATAGTCATCAGTCGTTTTTGAATTATTAAAAAAATGAAATAATGAAATAATGAAATAATGAAATTGTCAAAACCGTAATAAAAAAACCATAATCAAAACCCGTAATAAAAAAAGGGAAGAAAAACAAAAAGAATGAAAACAAAAAAATGAAAACGAAAAAAGAAATGAAGTTCAAAAGAACTTCATTCATTTATTTTTCCGATAGAAATAAGCGCCGGCAATTCCCGCAATGGCAATAAGACCGATTCCTGCGATTATCCAACCACTTTTTGATGTTTTCGGTTCGGTTTTATTTTCATATCCATTGTCTCCAGAATTTTGATTTGTATTCTCATTTTTGTTTTCATTTGAATTCGGTGAATCATTTATTGCTGAATTCGGAGAGGTTGATGTATTGTTTTGCTGTGTTGTTTTGTTTGTGTCGTTTCCGTCAACAACTTTTGCAGATCCGGTTCCGCTGCCGCCCCCTTTCTTTTCCTGGATGAGGTCGAGTTCATTCAGATAAATATCAATGACATTGCCTCCGACAATGTTTGGTCTTGGAGAATTCACAAGTTCATTACCGGTCCTGTTTTCTGAATTATTCAAAAAGTAAAACGTTGATTGTGTTGTACCGTCAGTCGGCAGCCACATTGTAACGGTTCCGGGTGCATACCAATCATTGGCACTTCCGACTCTTGTACTTGCATCTTCTCTTGTCATTGCTGTATAAGAACCGGACTTGATAGAAACACCGGGTAATGGGTTTTTGTCATCCTCATTATCCATCACCGTAAAACTGATCGGATAAATCTCTTCGCCTATGCCGTTTTTGAAAACATTGTTTGCTTCATTGGGCTGTTCCAAAGTCAAAACATTACCACTGTCAATGACAATATTTCCTTCTCCGTCGCAGTCGGGGTGGACTCCGAAACCGCCTCCGATTCCTCCATTTGTGACAATAATATCAGTTTGTTCTCCGGAAATTCTAATATTAAATGCGTCGCCACCTTCTTTACCACCTCCACCTCCGATTCCTGCTCCTTTCCCGTGGTTACTATCTCCGTTTCCGCCTTTTGCTGTCACTATACTGTTTTTAATAATAATTGAGTTGGCGGAACATCCTGTACCATTATCCTTACTTCCTCCGCCACCAATACCACTGCCGCCGCCGCAACCAAGTCCATTCCCACCTATTGCGGTAATATTGCTGTCAATAATTGTTATTTTACCTGCATTTTTCATTCCAATTCCACCAATGCCTGCACCCCCTCCCGGAATGACCTTGCCACTGGTATCGTCATCTTTACCCGCTGCACCTGTTGCGACTAAATTTCCTTTTGTCGGGTCGTTATTTAAAGAAATAATTGTGAGTTCACACCCTTCAGGAACTTCTATCCCGGAATATCCACAAGCATGGAATTCTGCAAGATTACTGCCGCCTGTCAAAGAATTACTGCCGTTTAAAGTCAAATTCACTGTTGCGTTGTTTAATGACATGGCAGAAATTGTCTTCGTTAAACAATTAATTCTCACTTCTTCAAGTGTAATATTTATTGCTTTATTGACGCTGTTATCAAATATAATGTCGTCTCCATTAATTATAATAACATTAGTCGTTTCACCTGCTCCTGATTGTTTAATTGTAATCATTTCACTGAGGGGAATATTTTTTGTTGTTGCACCATCATGGATAATATCCAATGAATTGGCTGAGGCATTTTTTTGAATTATGATTTTGTCATCACTAATATCAAATGTATGATCTGCTGCGGCTGTTCCTGTCAATAAAGTAAGTGTTAATAAGATAATTCCAATCAGCGTTAAAATGTGTAAAAAGCCTTTTTGTTTCATAATTTTCCCTTCTTTTTGTAAACATTTTCGTTATCGTTCAATAGTGTAATAGTTTAGAATGTTGTTAGTTTTCATTAATGGTATTTATATCTTATTTAATATGATTATGAAACAAATTCGAATGATATTGATCGTATATATTATAAAATAAAAAAGAAATGTGAATTTTAATAGAGCGAATCGGGATCATTTACTGATTCTTATTGTAAAAATCTGTAAAAAGCAAAAAACAAAAAGGAATCTGTTAAACAGATTCCGTTTTAAATCTTAAAATTAAATATTAAAATTAAATCTTAAAATAAAGTAAATCCAAAATCATTCCATCATCAAATCGCCGCCGCGCATCATGACTTTTTTGGCGATTTCAGGATCTCTTTGCATTTTTCCGAATCTTCTTTCATTTGCTTCTTGAAGCATCTTTTTTTCCTTTTTGCCGGAATTGTCGTTTTCATCGGGATTGATTCCGAGAACTTCATTTTGTTTGGCGGTCAGGTTCTCTTTCATGGTTTCAATCGCGTCCATCAAAACAACATTGTTGTCATACGCCTGAACAATTTCCCACAAATCTTCTTCTTCCATGTTTTTGAAATCCGGAATCATGTCAATCATATTCGGAAGCGCGCGTTTAAGGTTGTCAATGATGCTGACGTGCGCCGTTTGCGCGGTTCTTGAGAGCGGATTGAGATCAACTGCAATCACCAGCTTTTTCATGTCCGCCAAAACTTTGCAGCGGTCACCGTCTTCGAGCGGCACGAAAATAACGTCCGCGTCGTAAATGCCGACGCGCTCCACTTTCGCGCGTTCATGGTCAAGCGGGAGCAAAGGTTCCGCGTTTTCGCCGAGAACAACATCCGCGCCGTTTTCCTTCAGCTCGTCAATAATCTTTTGAATCCGCTCTTCCGTTCGGTGAAACAAGTTGACTTCCAACTTCGCGCCCGTCAGCTGTGACAGCATCACAAGGTCAGCCGGCGAAAGCGCAGCAGCATTGCCGTTCACGGAAATCACCGGGCTTTCAGCCAACAAAAGAAGACACACGGCGACCGCCTCAGCATAATCGGCGCTGTCAATCGTCTTTTCGCCGATTAAATAATCAAAAGCCTCGCCGCGGCCTTGAGCAATCAAGCCCTGGCGGCTTGTCATTCCTTTCTCGACACCGGCGATGATTTGTTCACGCGCCATTAAAGATTCATAACGGGGATGGTTTTTCGGGATTTCAGTCATAATAATTCCTTTTGAAATTGTATGTCGATAAAACCGCTTCATCTTTTAAAATCATTCGTTCGGTTTTTTGATTTATTGATATTCTATTATTTTGATATTCTGTTTTTTTGATATTCTGTTTTTTTGATATTCTGTTTTTTTGATATTCGTTTTTTTGATATTCGTTTTTTTGATATTCGTTTTTTTGATATTCGATTCCAAACCCCAAAATACATCTTTTGAGATATCAATGAAAAGGCAAAGCAACCGCCCGCTAATTTTCGTTCCGATCGGAGCAAAGCGAAGAGAGGAACGGAAATTTGCGGATTCGTACTCAGCCGATACAGCAAAAATGAGAAACCGTTTCTCATGTTATATCTCTGTGTTGCTTTTGTTCTGTCTGCGGTATGTTGTTGCCGCGTCTCTATCTATTTTACTGTATGTTTCTGGTTGCGTTGCTGCTTTGCGTTGCTGCTGTTTCTCAGGTCGCGTTGCTGCTGTTTCTCAGGTCGCGTTGCTGCTGTTTCTCAGGTCGCGTTGCTGCTGTGTCTCCGGTTGCGTTGCTGCATTTACCTCTAATTCTTATCACATCCGTTCGCTTGCGCGAACGTGGCACGGCTACCTTACTGTTTGCGTTGCTGCTGCTTCTGCCGCCTCCGCTACCTGTCCTGCTGCTCTTTCCGTTGACTGTCCTGCTGTTCTCTCTGTTGCTCTCTCCGTTTCTCTCTCCGTTGCCTTTCCTGTTGCTGCCGCCGTTGTTTCTGCTGTCACCGCTGTCGCGTCGCGCGCAGTCGCCGAATCTTAAAAATGATAAAGTGAGTCCTCGTTTTTTATTTTGAAAAAAACACAACAGAAAATAAAACAGAAAATAAAACAGAAAAATAAATATTAATACCCCGAAAACATTCATAATTTCCATGAAAGACAGACTTTACAGATATTACCCTGAAGATTTCGGGAGGCTCAATTTCCGTGTTCTTCACATGGATTTGGAGTTTGATGTTTTTGACGATCATACCGTTGCAACGTCTTGTATGCATCTCAAAAACATGGACAATCCGGCCGATAAAATTTCATTGAATTGCCGCGATTTGGAAATCCTGGAGGTTCGCGCGCCGAATCTTGAAAAATACGATTACCGCCAAAAAGACGCTTACCTGGATATTTATTTCAATCCGCCCGTTCAAAGAAACGAAAAAATAGAAATCATCACCAAAACAATTTGCCGCCCGACCAAAAACCTTCTTGAAGGGCTTTATTATGACGAAACGCCCGCAGACGCGCCGCCGCAGCAAATCACGCAGTGCCAACAATGGGGATTCCAGCGCATCGTTCCTTGCATTGACGACATGACCGCCAAATGCACCTACCGCACAACAATCCGCGCCGACTCACGCTACACAAGCATCATCACAAACGGTGACATCGCCGTTCCCCGAAAAACCGTCTCAACCGATTCCACCACCGGGCTCTCGCGCGACGAAATCGTTTATGAAAATATGAAAACGCCGATGGCGCCTTATCTTTTCTTCCTCGGCGTCGGCACTTACGACACTTACACGCGCGAATTTGAATATCCCGACGATTCCTGTTTTGACCTGGAACTTCTCATCCCGCCCGGCTCTGATAAAATTTACGCCGAACAATCTCTGGATATTTTGCAAGACGCCGTCATGTGGATTTATCTCTTCACCGGTCCCGAAAGTCACAAAGACGTTGACATCAAAAAACAAATTTTTGACTTAATCAAATTGCGCGACCATCTCAAACACAATCTCAATTCCGCGTCCATCAATCCCGAAAACCTGAATAAGACAATGGACAACCTCGGTGCCGTTCGCGATAAAATCGCCGAATTATCCAAAGGACTCACATTCGGCTACAAATACACAGGAACCGTCTACCGCGAAATCGGCATGCAAAATTCCGACTTCGGTGGCATGGAAAATGTCGGGAACACAACCATTACAACAAACCGCATCATTCCGTCAAAAAACATGCTTGACGGCGCATTTGAATACATGGCTGATGTCAAAGCTCATGAATATTATCACAACATCAACGGCTCGGAAGTCACCGGCAACAGTCCCTTTGAAATCTGGCTCAACGAAGCCGTCACTGTTCTCATTGAAAACGAATTCCACGCTTATTTCTTCGGTGACGAATACACGCGCCTTCAAACAATTCTCAACCTTTACGCGCCCGTTTCCGGAACATTCGCATTGGATTCAAGCGCGTCATCCATGCCGATTCTGCCTGAAGGCTTCAACGATCCCAACGATTTGATCACCTCCGTCACTTACGTCAAAGCTCCCGAATTCGTTCAAATGATTGAAACGCTCATTGGAAAAGGTGCTTTCTCGCGCGGGCTTGACGCTTACCACCGCAAATACAGTCACAAAAACGCGCGCACATTCGACTGGATTCATGAAATGGAAGTCGTCTCCGGTATGCAGTTAATGCGCATGTCCAACAGCTGGCTGCACCAAACAGGCTATCCGGTCCTTTCCGTCACCAAAACATACGACGCGTCAACCGGCGAATTCCACATGAAATTGGTTCAAAACATTCCTTACACCAAACAGCCTTGGCAATTCCCGTTCTCCTACGCGCTTTGCGACAGAAAAGGCAGAATCATTCACGAAGATGTTTATTTCGTTCAACGCCGCGAAGAAGAAATTGTTCTCAAAGACGTTGATCAGCCGGCTTTTGTTTCATTGAACCGGAACGGCTCTTTCTACGGTAAAATCGAAACCGATGCTGATTCCAAAGAACTCTTGATTCAGGCGAAAAAAGACAAAGACATTATCAGCCGCTGGCTCTCATTTTACACGCTGACAGACGCGGAAAAGAAATATCTGTTGCTTCACAGAAACGCCGAAGCAAGACCTGAATATGTCGATTTGTATCATGAATTGCTTTGTGACCATTCCCTTTTAGAATTAACAGGCGGTCTTTTCCTGACGCTTTTCGAATCGGTGGACGATGAAGAATACGCGCACCACTACAAAGAGCTCTACAATGTTCGTTTAAGACTCCAAACCGCGATTGTGAAAACGCATGAAAATTCGCTTAAAATCATTTATGACGATTATTCCGAAATGCAGGACCCCGAAGAAGACAAACTCTTTTCGATGCGTGGCTCCATGCGTTTGAAAGCCGGACAAATCAAACGCCGCCAAGTGAAGAACAATGCGCTTCGTCTGCTGGCGGTTTTGGACACGCCCGAAATTCATTCCCTGATTAAACGCCAATTCCTGACCGCCGTTAACGCGACCGATCGCGCTGTTGCCTTCGCTGCGTGGCTGAACAGCTCGGCACCCGAAAAACGCGAGCTGACGCAGATTTACATGGAAGAATGCAAAAAAGATTTGGTGGCGTGGGAGGCATTTTTGTCTGCTGTTGCAAGCACGGATGCACCCGACTGCTTGGAGCTTGTTAAAATGGTTGAAAGCGATCCCGTTTTCCGCATTGAGCAGGCCAATGATCAGCGCGCGCTTTACGGTGCGTTCGCCCGCAACAGAAAATATTCGCTTCAAACGCCGGAAGGATTGGAATTTTTAAAACAAACCATTATCCGCCTGGCAGGTATCAATGAATACAGCACGGTCGGATTGTTGAATGCATTTTCAATCATTGATTTCATGAATCCGAAATATTATATTCCGCTGGTTGACGCATTGGTGACGATTGCCGGTTCGATTGATTCTGATAAATCTCCGAGCGTTTACAACAGAATCGTGAAATTACTGGTCGGCGCACCCAAAGCGATCAAATTGTATGAAAAGGAAGTTCGTGAAATTTCTTTCCTTCAAAAAATCGAAACCGCCTGAAGAGGACGCAGTATTCACAAGTGAAATTTATAAAGATTTTATAAAATGGATGTAAAATTTACAAAACGGATTTAAAAATTCATAAAACAAATGTAAAATTTACAAAACAGATTTAAAAATTCACAAAACGAATGTAAAATTCACAAAACAGATTTAAAAATTCACAAAACGAATGTAAAATTCACAAAACAGATTTAAAAATTCACAAAACGAATGTAAAATTCACAAAAATCAACACAAAGGTTGACAATCAACAAAAAAAGTCATAAGGAATAATGTCAATTTCATTATTCCAATTTAATTTATTCGAGTGAGTGCCTGATATTCGTCGTGATACTCTTCGATTAAAACACGATTAAAACAATTAGAAAAAAGTTTGCTTATAATAACGGAAAACGGTTTATTCGTACAGGTGGCCAGAGACATGACTGACATTTTATTTCCTCCTTTTTTGACAATTGCATTAACGGGAACGCCCGGGACCGGGAAAACGGAAGTTTCAAAGAAACTTGAAGCTGACGGGTACCGTATTCTTCACATCACGGAATTCATTAAAGCGCACAACATACCGTCTGAGCGTGATGATGAACGGGATTGTGATGTTGTCGACATGGATGCGTTAGAGGAAGCCGTTTTTGAATATCAGCAAACCGTCCGCAAGGAATTTAATCAAAAGTTTTTTGATGAAGGTTTAACGCTTGCTGATCTTCACAAATCTCCCGAAACCTTGCCTGTTTTAGTAATCGAAAGTCATCTGGCGCATTATTTGTGTGATTTGTCCGTTGTTTTAAGAACGCATCCGTACACGCTTAAAGACCGTTTGAACGAGCGCGGTTATTCCGATAAAAAGGTCATGGAAAATGTTTTGGCGGAATCCATTGATGTTGTTTTATGTGACTGTTTTGATTATTGCCGCCGCGTTTATGAAATTGAGACCACAAATTTAACAATTGACGAAACCGCCGATTGTTTAAAAGAATTAATTCACGCGCTTTACGACGACGAATTAAAAACATATGAACATTTGATGGGCAAAATGGATGCCTTTTCAAGCGATGTCGCCGCGCAGCAGGCGATTGCTGCAGGTCTTCCGATTTCTGACATCTTAGAAACGTATTCATTCGAAGATGACGGTGCAATCGTTTACAGCGACAACGATGACATCGGCGATTACGCCGAAGAGAAAAATCCGGTTCTGGTCAAATATCTCCCCGGTAAAAACGATTGGAGCGAATTAACGGAATAATTTTTTAATTTTTTCGTTTTGTTTTTGTTTTGTTTTTTGTAAAACGTCAGGCCGTTTTCGATTTTTGTAAAAACGTCGCGTCTTTTTCGATTTTTGGTAAAACTTGTTCGGGTCGCGCGCGTCGGCACGGGGGACGGCAGCAAACGCGAACGGTAAGGTAACGGCAGAAACGCAAACCGTAAGGTGGCAGTAGAAACGCAAACCGTAAGGTGGCAGTAGAAACGCAAACCGTAAGGTGGCAGTAGAAACGCAAACCGTAAGGTAGCTGTTGTCCACGTTCGCGCAAGCGAACGGATGTGATAAAAAAGAGCAGATGCACGCAGCAAAGCAGATGCACAAAAACAAAGTGGACATACACAGCAAAGCGGGGACACACAGTCAAGCAGCACACACAGTCAAGCAATTCCCAAGCAAAGATAATAATTGATTTTAATCGATTTGAAAAGCAGTTGTTCGTTTTGCTGTATCGACGGGGTACGAATCCGCAAATTTCCGTTCCTCTCTTCGCTTTGCTCCGATCGGAACGGAAATTAGCGGGCGGTTGTTTGGGGTTTCAATTCTAATATTGAAAGGGAAAAACCTTTTTTTAAAAAAATCAAAAATAGAGATCTGAAAAATTGAGATCTGAAAAATAGAGAAATAAAAACAGAAATCTAAAAAATAGAAAAATAAAAATCAACGTTGAACGGAATCAGCAATTTCCGAAACGGCGTTAATGAATGTATCAACTTCTTCTTCTGTATTGTAAAGTCCGAAAGAAGCGCGTACAGATCCGTCAATGCCGAGCGCTTTCTGCCCCGGAATGGCGCAGTGGTAACCGCTGCGGACACAGATATTGTATTTATCCAAGCGCATTGCAACCGTGTGCGGGGTGAGACCTTCGATGTTGAACGAAACCAAGCCGGCGCGGTTATCCGGACCGTAAACAGTGATTCTGTTGTCGTCGGTGTTACGGTTGTTGGTGTTGTTGTTGCCGTGGGTGCTGTTGATTTCTTTGAGCCGCTTTGCCGTCTCACGCGCCAAATGATTGTCATGCGCTTCAACAGCTTCAACGCCGATTTTTTGCAAATATTCGACGGCTGCGCCGAGTCCGATAACTCCGGGAAGATTCGGCGTTCCGGCTTCGAAACATTCGGGGGAGGATTTGAGCGCGTAACTGCAGGCGTCAGCATCAGAAGTGGTACCGCCGCCGAGAACGGTGGGCTGAATGGTTTCGGGGTTTTTGATGTAAAGAATTCCTGTTCCCTGCGGGCCGAGAAGTCCTTTGTGCCCGGCCGCGGCGAAATAATCGCAATCCAATGCTTTCAAATCCAATGCCATGTGACCGGCGGATTGAGCACCGTCAATCAAAATGGGAATGTTGTTTTTGCGCGCGATTTGAATGATTTTTTCAATGTTTTGAATCGAACCGAAAACATTTGAAATGTGACCGATTGCAATCATTTTTGTTTTGTCGGTAATCATCTCATCAATTTGATCGGGATTGACAAATCCTTCGACATCAATATCGGCAACCTTGACTTGAACGCCTTTTTCCTTTTGACGCAGCCACGGAACGAAATTGGAGTGATGCTCAACGACGGTTGTTATGATTTCATCGCCTTCCTGAAAATCAAAACCGTTTGCGACAATGTTGATGCTGTCCGTCGTATTTTTCGTCATAATCATTTTTTCGGGAGGCGCATTCAAAAAATCAGCAATAATTTCACGCGCGTCTTCAAACGCATTTGTCGCCTGAATGGAAAGCTGATGCGCGCCGCGCCCGTAATTGGCGGCATAATTGTAAAAGAAATCATTCATTGCAAGAACGGCCGGTTTAGGCGTCTGAGTGGTTGCGCCGCTGTCCAAATAAATGATTTTTTCTAAAACAGGAAAATCTTTTCGAATTTCATAAACGTCGTACATGAAAACGAGAAGGTGCTTTTGATTAAAAAAAGTACGGATTGGAAAATAAAAAATTGGAAAAGATGGAAATAAAAAATTGAAAAAAAGATTAAAAAAATGGAAATAAAAGATTGAAAAAATGGAAATAATAGATTGAGAAATATTATAAAATCAATCCTTATTTTTTTCAATATATTTTAGCGGAATAAAAATTTCATTTGTTTCAACCATTTTAATTAAATCTCCAAGTGTCATTTCGCGAACGAAATTTGAAGCATTTTCTTCATTAATGCCGGCATCGAGAAGTTTTCCAACAATGGAAGAAGCCAAATCTGACCGATTGAATGGGCGTACTATTTTTTGATCTTCTGCCAATTTTTGGAGTTCAATGTCTGACGCCGGCAAGATTTCACAATCGTCTGACTCTTCTGAATCGAGTTCAACAGAACTTTGTTTCTTTTTAGCATTCTGAAGAGTGTTTTGAATTGTTGTATACGCCCTTCCGGTTTTCTGTGAAATTTCTTTAGGCGTATAACCGCATTCATAAGAATAATAATTGTAAAGCGTTTCAGCAGGCGATAAATCCTGATGATTTTGGAAATAAGCGTCGAAATCAGAAAAATAGAGGCGTTTCTGTTCCTGTGTCAAGTGTGAGAAATAAGACATATTACTAAAATATAGTAATATTGTATAAATACGTTTCATCAATTATAGTTATAATCCTCGTTATAACGAGACAAGGGTGAAAATTACCAATAAATCACGTAATTCAAAAATTTATTGACATGCTCGGGTACATCTTTTTTGAAAAATTCGAAATCGGCAATTTGATATCCTTCGCTTTTTTCTTTTAAAATGTCGGTTTCAAACCCGAACCAATAAATGACAAGCCCTTCGCCGAAACAGTCAGCGTATTCGTTAAATTGTTTTTTCTCGTAATTGCGGTGTTCTTTGAGTTCGCCGAAAAGCGCTTTGCTTTCAATCCAGCAGACTTCACGGCCGCTGATTTTAATGGATTTTCGAAGCAGAAAATCAGGCGTTTTTCCGGTACATCCTTCCGCCCGCATTTCATCTTCGCAAGTAAAATCGCAGCTTTTCTTTTTGAGCCAGAATGAAATAATGTTTTCACCGATTTTGCCTTTTTCTTCCTGCAATTGATGCGCCCGCGGCGAAAAGAAATAATCGGCGTTTAAAGATTCAAGCAATTCATTTTGAATGCGGTTGTTTTCAATTGATTTCGGATTTTTGTAAAAAAGACGAATTTCTTTTTTGGAATGACCGAGATTTTCCAAAATAAGCGTTGAAATTAATGTTGCCGGATAATGATATTTCTGACTGAGCATCAAAAAGGAATTGCCGCTGCGCCATTCATTGACAATTTTGTCTTCCTTTCGTTTAAAACGGTAATGAGATTTCTTGACGTCTTCGACAACTTTTTGGTTTAAAATGCTTGACAGCGTACCGCAGCAAACATTGTATTTTTCCGAAAGTTTTTGAACATCGTCGTGTGAATTGAGGGATTCATAAAAATAACGGTATAAATTTGAATCCATAATTATCTCCTGTTTTTGTTTTTATCCGAGTCGGGCTGGTATTTTTATGCAAATATAAGAATGTATTACTTGCATTAAAATATTTTCTCATATTAATAATTTAAACAACAAATTCGTCGTCTAAATTCTGAGATTTGACACGAAGCCGTTCCAAACTCTTCTTTTCATTCAAAAGGGCCTGAAGATCGGCATCATATTCTTCATCCGGCTCGTCCGCCTCTTCTTCAGCTGCAGCATCTTCCCCGGTTGCAACAGTTTCATCATCCGCCGTAATATTTTCGTCGGCTGCTGCAATATTTTCTTCTTCAATCGCAATATTTTCATCTGCGACATCTTCAGCCGCTTCATTCGGAGATTCGGCGATGATTTCAATTTCCGTTTCGTCATAAACCTCAATTCCGGAAACGGTGTCTTCGGAAACGGTTTCAAACATTTGATCAATGGTTTCGTCGAAAACCGCTTCAAATTCGTCTTCAATTTCTTTCAAATCGTTTTCAAAAACGGGGGCAGTTTCATCGGTCGGTTTCAAATCCGCCGAATAAACAAACGCTTCAACTTCTTTTTCACGAATCTTTTCCAAAAGTTCGTGTTCTTCTGCCGCAAGACGCGCTTCACGCTCGGCAACCCACAAATCATGCGCTTCGGCATACTTCTGCTTTTTCAGGTTCGTTGCAACAGCCGCTTTTAATTGAGCGTCTTCAGCTGCAATACGCGCCTCGCGCTCGGCAACCCATTGGTCGTGCGCTTCGGCATATTTCTGCTTTTTCAGGTTGGCAGCAACAGCCGCTTTTAATTGAGCGTCTTCCGCTGCAATGCGCGCTTCGCGTTCGGCAATCCACTGATCATAGGCTTCTGCTTGTCTTTGCTTTTTCAGATTCGCTGCGACATCCATCTTTAATTGAGCATCTTCTTTGGCAATACGCGCCTCACGTTCAGCCAACCATTCATCGTAGGCACCGGCATATTTCTGTTTTTTCAAATTGGCAGCGACAGCTTCTTTGAGCTCCATGTCTTCAGCCGCAATGCGCGCTTCGCGTTCGGTCAACCATTGATCGTGTGCCTCCGCGCGTTTTTGCTTTTTCAAATTCGCCGCGACATTAGCTTTTAATTGAGCGTCTTCAGCCGCAAGACGCGCATTTCTCTCGGAAAGCCATTGTTCATATGCATCTGCGCGAACATTGGGTTTGCCGCCGCCGGCATATTCTTCCGGGATAAAGGGTTCTCGGGAAGTGATTTTTTCATCAATTTCCCATAAAACGATTTCATCAATTTCATCATCCACTTCCGGTTCTGTCGGTGTGATTTCTTCAAAGATTCTTTCCTGATAAGCGATTTTTATTTGCCGGTCCTGCGGCGCTTCCGGCCAAGGCGTCGTTTCTCTCGACGGCGGCTTAATGCGTGTGGCGGATTCGGCAACTGCTTTTTGGATGCGGTCGCGCCAATCCGTTTGAGCGGCATAATCGTCGACAACACCGGCTCCTGATTCGGAATACAAACCTTTCGGATGCGCATCGGCAAAAGGCGCATCGGGTTTTGTCCGAGTCGATTCAACGTATGCCTTTTTTGCAGGCGTCAATTCTTTTCGCTGAACCGAAATAAAAAAACGTTCCGATTCTTCGGGCTCATTTTGAGAATCGGTCGGAAGAGAGGAATAATCAATATATATAAAATCCCCGTCTGTCGGGGATTCAGAAGTGCGGCGAATCTTTGAATTTTTCATAGTGTATGATAAATTTTGTAAAAATATAAAAGTTGTCACCGGACTGGAAATTGCCCCGCCGAAGCAGATTTAAAAAATAAAAGGCAGGGGCGAAATTAAATAAAATCGCCAGATAAAAAATAAAATTAAAAAAGAAAAAATATTATTTTCTCAGCGCGTCAACGATAATCGGAGCGGTGCTGATGCGGCTTTGAACTTTTTCAATCGTATCGGTTGCCATAATATCTTTAACGCCGGCATTGGAAAGTCTGAGAACCGCATTGCGCGTTAAAACCGGGTGGATGCAAGCAACATAAACATCACGGGCACCGTTTTTGTCCAAAATGCTGACCGCCTCAGCCATTGTGCCGCCGGTTGCAATCATGTCATCAACAATAATCACATCGCGACCCTCAATATCCATTTTCTTGTCTGCCATAACCACCTGGTCGCCGGCAAGACGCGTTTTATCAAAAACATCCCAATCTAAATTCAAACCGGCCGCCATGTTTTTAACCATATCGCGAACGCCTTTGTCCGGCGCGATTAAAAGCGGGCGTTCCAATCCCAAACTTGCGGCGTATTCGGCAATTAATTTAGAAGCATCCAAATCTTCAGCCGGATGAGAGAAGTAGTTCAAAATGCTTTTTTCGTGCAGATTGATGGTATAAATTTTATTCAGATTTGCGGCGGTCACGGTTCTTGCCATTGCGCGCGCGCTGATGGCTTCGCCGTCTTTGAATTTTTTATCCTGGCGCGCGTATCCCATATACGGAATGACAACCGTAATCTTTTTGGCGGATTCGCAGGCATCCAAAAGCTGCAAAAGCGCAATCAGGTCGGAGTCGGTTGTTGTGCTTTGAATCAAAACAACTTCTTCATCCTGAACGCTTTCTTTGATCTGAACATATTGTTCGTTGTCGGGAAAGCGAATGAAATCTGCAATAGTCGGTACAATGTTCAATCCGGCCGCAACGCGGCAGGCGAGAGCTTGAGAAGACGGGCCGCCGATAATTTTCAATGGGATTACCTCATGACGATTTGATACAATAATATTTGATACAATAATAATACTTGATATAATGATGATGTAATGAATTTGATCTGAAATAGAATTGTCAAACAATCATGTGAAGAAAGACTTTTCATAAAAATGTTTTCGGCGGATTTTATTTGAATAATGATTTCTTTTTCCCGCTTTTATTTTTATTTTGTTTGCCGGTTTTTTTCATGACGGAATTATCGGATGAAAAATTCGATGAAAAAACCGACGGGATTTGATGAATTACGTCTGTCGGGAGGAGAGAATCGCCGACAGAGGCGTATGCTAAGTCGCCTGCGCTGCCGCAGATGAAAGCGCCGCATCCGGCTGCCGCAACCGCGCTGTTCTTTGCAAGCAAACTGCCGACAACGCCTGCCAAAACGTCGCCCGTTCCGCCGACCGACATCCCTGCGTTTCCGCTCGAACTGTACCGAACTTCGCCGCCGCCTGCAACCATATCTTCGCGTCCTTTCAAAAGAACAACCGCGCCGAGCTTTTCGCCGATTTCAAGAAGCGCGGCTTCCAATTCATCCGAATTCAATGCTTTGCGCTTTTCAGGCAACTCTTTTTCAAAATAAGCCGCCGTTCGAACCAATTCATGATAATGCGGCGTGATAATAATTTCAGCGGAATTTTTATTTTGAACAATCGCTTCAAAAATTTCCGGAACAAGCGCGTCGGCATCAATAACCGCTTTTTTGAAATGCGGCACCAATTGAGCAGCCGCTTGTGCCGACTCCAAAACACGTCCGAATCCCGGGCCGAGCACAACAACATCATGCGATTGAATCAATTCAATCAGCAACGGAACATCCGCTTCCGAAAAAACGTCGCTTGATAATTTCCGAACAATAAATTCCGGCGCAAAAGATGAAACGGCTTTGTAAATGCTTTTGGGCGTCGCAATTGTGACGATGTCAGATCCTGCCCGAAGCGCGCCCATGCCTGCCAGTGCCGGCGCGCCCGAATAAGGTCCGCCCGCAATCACCAAAACTTTACCGCTGTCACCTTTTTTGCTGTCAACGGTGCGTTTGTATAACAATGAAACGTCGCCTGCGCCGATAAATTTTCCGGCGTTTTCGGGAATTCCGATAGTGCGAACAAAAATCTCGCCGGCATATTTTTCGGCAATTTTATTTTCCAAAAACGTTTTCATTTTATGGAATGTGATTGTCGCATCGGCTTTGATGATTAAGTCATCGGAAGTGTCATCGGAAAGATCATTCATATCTTTCGAAAAACCTGCCGGCGGCATTCCTGACGGAATATCAATTGCCAAAACAGGAAGCTGACGCGCTTCTTTTTCAGAATTGATGAGCTGAACGGCTGCTTTTTCAAGTCCTTTGGGCTTTCCCGAGAAACCGGTTCCGAAGATGCCGTCAACGATCATTAAATTATTTTCTTTGAAAAGACCGTAAGCGTCCGAAAGCTCGGATTCACTTTGAATTTCATAAACGGTGACATGATTTGTCTGTTTCATCAATTTGAAATTGATTTGAGATTCGGGTGTTTTGATTTGGGTTTCGCGCCCGAGCAAAAACAAAATGACAGATTTTTGCGCATTTGCCAAATGCCGTGCCGCAACAAAAGCGTCGCCGCCGTTGTTCCCGAGACCTGCAAAAAATAAAACGGAAGAATCGGAATAACGTTTATGATTTGAAATAACATCAGCGACAGCAGCTCCTGCATTTTCCATTAATTGGAGCGGATGCATGCCGAGACCGACGGCATTTTTATCAATTGCTTTCATCTCATCGGCTGTGATTATTTCTTGTCTCATCAGAATTCCGGCTGTTATTTTTTTGATTTAATTTCGTTTTATTTTCCGTTTTAATTTCTCGATTAAATTATTCCTTAAGTTTTGTTTTAAGATTTGTAATTATTTTATATTTCCGTTGAAGTGATTTTAAAATTTCTTAAATCCGCATGCCGTCGGTTTTAATTGTCATGACAAATTATCTGATTCAAATCCGAAAACGGCAAATTTAAAAAAAGAATGGATTTAAATATATGATGACAAATTCTTGATATTACATTCTCGGCAAACATCAGAACGTAAATGCCGATTGAAAATAAACAATATGCAATGAAAATTAAAAAGATGCAAAATTTTGTTCACATCTGTTGTTTTTCTCTTAAAACAAATGCAGCATCTCAAAAAATATTTCAGATTCAAATTATAAACAAATTTATCTTTATCAATTCAGGTGAATCTTTTATGAGTCCCTCACAAAAAAATGTCGAAAGCGTTAAAAAACCGCGTCCCGAATTTTTAATATTGGGCGGCGGTATTATCGGCTTTGCGGTTGCAAAAGAATTGCGCAAAACCGAAAAAGAAATCACGATTATCGACGTTGATAAAACCCGTGTTGAAACCCTTCGCCAAGAAGGATTTAATGCACTTCTCGGAGACATCACGAATCCCGAACTTTATAATACGATTGATATGCGCAACCTGATTTGTGTTGCTGCGCTCAGCTCAAACGACGACGCAAACACCAAAGCGGTGTCAAACTTTAAAGCCGTCGTCCCCGACAGTGTAAAAATTATTTCCCGCGCATCCGATATTTTGAAAAAGGAAGAAATGATGGGTGCAGGATCAAGTTATGTTTTTGTCCCGCCGCTGATTGTTTCAAAAACAATTACGGAATATTTGGACCTGATTGAAACAAAACACATCGGCAACCGTTTGGCGCAATGGCTGGATGAACACCGCGGCATTACGCTCGGCATTGTTCTCCACGACAATCCCGACCCTGACGCCATTTCCAGCGCGTACGCGTTAACGGAAATCACAAAGAAATTCGACATCAAAGCCGATATATTGTATGACGGAAAAGTCGGTCACCATGAAAACAAAGCTTTCATTAACTTGCTGGCGATTCCGATGATTAAAATATCGGGCCCCGAAGTGTTCGATCAATATGATTCTTTGGCACTGGTGGATAATTCCATTCCGTCGGTGAACAACTCCGTTCCGGCAGACCAGCCGATCGGCATCATTATTGACCATCATTCATACGGCGACATTGAACCAAGTGCCGATTTCATGGATATCCGAACAAATGTCGGCGCGTCCGCAACGATTTTAACGAAATATCTTCAGCAAATGGATATTCCTGTTTCAAAAGAGTTGGCAACCGCCCTTCTTTTCGGCATCCGAACCGATATAAATGATTTCAGAAGAAACACGACTTCCGCCGATTTCGCGGCAGCGTCTTTCCTCCATCCGCTTTCCGATCACGATTTGTTGACACAAGTCGAAACGCCGTCCATGTCTGTTGAAACGCTTGACATTCTCAGTGAGGCCATCCGAAACAGAGAAACGTACGGCGCGGTTTTGCTTTCAAATGTCGGAACAATTCGAAACAGAGACACGCTTCCGCAAGCAGCCGATTATCTGTTGGCGATGGAAGGCGTCTCAACCGTTGTCGTCTTCGGCATCATGGATGACAGCATTTACGTCTCCGCCAGAAACGAAGACATCCGCGTTCATTTGGGCGACGTGATGCGTGAAGCGTTCGGCGAGAACGCAGGCGGACATCCGACCGCAGCCGGCGCAAGAATTCCGCTCGGCGTTTTCAGCTCCGCCAAAGACAAACAAATTCTTCAAAAACTTGTTGAAGAATCCGTTGTCAAGCGTTTCTTAAACGCAATCGGCGTTGATGAAGACAGTGAAAACGATTTGTAAACAATTTGTAAACAATTTGTAAACAATTTGTAAACAAGACTAAACAGAATCTGAATCTTTGATTCTGTTTCTTTTTTCATTTAATTGATTCATATTTTGATTCAATTTGATTCAAATTTAACTCATTATTCAGAGGAGCATCAATGATTCAATCGAAGCCGGAAGAGTTTAAAGATCCGATTTTACGTGATTTTTTTGTAACGAAAAACGGGCTGATTTTTTCCGTCCCCGACTATTTTCATCCGCCGGAAGGCATTCGCTCCGTTTTAAGATATATTCCGGATGTTAACGGACCGCGCGTTTCTCAAATAAACGGGAAACGATACAGAAAAGCTGAATTCAATGAATCTTTTGATTATTTGAAAGAAAAGCATCCGGATTGGGTTTTCGATGTTGCGATTGTCCCGCGATCTGAAATTATTGAAATTTTAAAACCGAATGCTGTCGTTAAAGATATTTTATCCGGAAAACGAAAGAATTCTGCCGCTTTTGAACTTATCCACCGATTCATGGAAGCCGGCATTTCTGCCGATGCGATGGGAATTACGGGATCAATTCTGGCAGGACTTGAAAATGATGAATCCGATATTGATTTTTTGGTTTACGGGACAGATTGGATAATCGCAAAAGACGTGTTGACGGAGCTGAAAAAAGAAGATGCCGACAAAACGGATTTTAGATATCAAATATCAGACCTTGATAACGAGATGTGGCACACCGTTTACAAGAAAAGAAAATCGCCGCTGTCGTTTAACGATTTCTTCAATCATGAAATCCGCAAAGGAAACCGCGGAATGTTTGTCGGTGCCGGAGCCGACGGCAAAAATGTTTATTTTGATTTACTTTTCGCCCGCTCAAAAGACCAGCTTCAATCGACAACCCCGATTCAACGAGGAACGGATACGGAAAAAATCATAATTGAAGCCGTTGTGACAAACGCGGATTTCGCCTTTGACAGTCCCGCGATTTATTTAATCAATCACGATGAAATTGATGAAATTTACAGCTACACCCACACGTATGCCGGACAAGCTCTTGCCGGCGAAAAAATCCGTGCGCGCGGAATTGTTGAAGTCATCGGCAACAAAAAAAGACTTGTTATCGGCACATCGCGTGAAGCAGAAGACGAATGGATGATTTCATTATCATTATTGGAAGCGCAGGATATTGAATAAATAACAGAAGAATAACAAACGAATTTTTCATATGAATGAAATCCGAAATAACCGCCCGCTCATTTTCGATTCTGAATGAAGCGAAGCTGAGTGAGGAATTGAAAAATTGCGGATTCGTACTCCGCCGATACAGTAAAATTGAAAAACAATATCCAATGAATTATTGTTGTTGACATTGTATTCTGTTTCTATATGTTTGTCTTTGCTGCATCGGTTTAAGTGTTGCTGCGTTGCATCTGCTCTTTTTTATCACACCCGTTCGCTTGCGCGAACGGAACCGCTGCTACCTACCGTTTGTTTTTGCTGCTGCTACCTTGCCGGGTGAGTTTGCCGCTGCTACCTGCCGTTTGCATTTGCCGTCGCTGCCGGCAACCGCGCCGTTAGCACAGCCGTATGCTCATTATAATATATTTCAAAACCCCAAATCGTTTTTTGAAAAAAATAAAGACAGGTGATAAGCTTTCAGCTCACCAAAATTAACTCAAAGAAAAGTAAAAAAACGGGAATCCGAAGATTCCTGTCGGGATTAAATTTTAATTTGATCCGCACTGAAACCGCGTTGAATCAACACATCTTTCATGCGTCCGAGGTGGTTGCCCTGCAATTCAATGGAACCGTCACGAATTGTTCCGCCGCAAGCGAATTTTGATTTTAAATAGGTCACCAGATCATGAACATCAATTTCAGCAGGATCCAGCCCTTCGACAATCGTTACTTCTTTTCCATATCTTCTTCTGTTTACTTTGACGGTAATTCTCTGCTGCTCCTTTGCGACTTCTTCGCAAATACACAACTCTTCGGGTAAACCGCATACAGAACACATTCCGGTACTCATTTTAAAATAAATCCTCCATGATTTCAAATGAATTTAACGTGAAAATATCACGAAATACTTCAAACAGCTGACTGTTTGTGTTAATGTTTAAGCTTTTTAAAAGCAATAACTGATACAATGTACGGAAAGTTATAACGGTCAGATAACTTCCGACAATCAATATTTGCCAACTTTGTATTAATAGTTATGGCTTTAAGCGTTTTTGAAGAAAATATGAAGAGGTGAGTGTATAAAAGCAAAAATATAATACGGTTAAAGCCGATTATCCATTAATTGTATCATAATTGTATCATTAATCTTAAATCAAAATTTATCAATCGACCCTACGCATAATCAAAATTAATCATAATCATAAATCGCACTCAACTTTATGAAAATAAAGAGTTGAATGAACTAAAACGAAAGGAGTCATCATCATGGAAGAACTTGCAGGATTTGTCAACGGCAGCGTCAACCGCCGAAAAGTCTTAGAAATTTTGGAATCAAAAGGAGCAACAGACCCGCAAAGAGTTGCAAAAATCGCTCGCCTGATTCCGTCTGCAACCGACAAAATCATCAAAGAGCTTGAAGAAAACGGTCTTGTTCAAAAAACAGGAGACGGCAAAATCGAATTAACCGCTGACGGCAAAGTCATCGTTGATTACACACGCGCTCTTTAAAAATCAAAACTTTAAAAATCAAAAAATTGTTTAAAATTTAAAAACAAAACAATTTTATCTTTTATTTTTATTTCTTTTTTGATTTCGAATGATTGGATTTGACAATCGGATTCGTACCAAATAATTCAAATTTATCAAATTATTCAAATTATCAAAGAATTCAAATTTACTAAATTATTCAAATTATCAAAAGAATTCAAAATATTATCAATTAATCCCGACATCATTTTAATTTTATCATTTTAATTTTATCATTTTCAATTTTAGCATTTCAATTTTATCAAAACGAATCAGGTGAAAAGATATGCCGGCTGAAGGACTCTGCATGCGCTGTAAAGGAAAAGGTCTTTGCGGCCGCCCTTATTGTCCGACGCTGGAGCGTTTTAAAAACAATAACCGTTTGACAAAAGCGCTGTCAAACAAAACAACGGTTTTCGGACCGTCCCCTCCTTCTGTTTTTGTCGGCAGCTACAATTATCCGAGTTTATCTGCCGGTCCTCTGATTCCGCCGTCAATTGATTTGCCGGAATTGGAATTCAGTGAAGCGTCAGAGATTCTGCGTGAGAAAGTGATTAAAAATCCGGGATTTATGGAAGATTCGCGCTTGTGGCATGATTTGCAGATGCAGGATGTGATTTCGATGAGAACAGCACTCGTTCGCGCCAACTCAACTTTTAAGCCGGGTGATGCCAAAACCGACAATCCGCTTCTTATGAAAGCACAGGAGCTTGCGCTTTCCGCTAAACCGATTGACACGGAAGCGTGGTTTAAAAAGCCGATCATTTCGGATTTGAAATTTGACAGCATGATGATGCCGATGGGTCCTTCCGGGCAAGTGAAAAACTTTAACATCACGGAAAATCCGAAAGTACCAAACGCGGTTGACCGCATTATTTACGACACAGACGCGCTTGCAAAAGACGCGATTGTCGAGCTTTACCAAGGCAGCGTTTCCAACGAGCAGATGACACGCTTGATGTCAATCGGATTGCTCGGCCGCGACCGGAAACTTGTTCCGACACGCTGGTCGATTACGGCAATTGATGACATGACCGGCAAAGAAACAATCAAGCGCATCAAAGATTATCCGCATATTCGTGAAATCACGGTGCTGACCGGCGAAATTTTCGGAAATCATTTCGAAATATTACTTCTCCCGGGAAGCTTTTCTTATGAACTTCTTGAAATCTGGCAGCCGCATTCCGTTTGGAACGGTGAGAAAACTTACATCGGCCAAGACCATGAGGATTTCTACGGCAAAAAAGAATATTCAAACCTCTCGGGCGGTTATTATGCAGCCCGCCTGCCTGTTTTAGAATATTTGGATTCAATTAAAAAGCAGGCATTTATTTTCGCAATTCGTGAAATTCGTCCGAGTTATTGGGCGCCGCTTGGTGTTTGGGTGGTCAGAGAAGCAGCAAGAGCTGCCATCATGAATCCGAAAAAGATGTTTGAAACAAAAGAAGAAGCACTTGCCGACATGTCGGCGCGCCTTTATACACCGCGCCCCGATTGGGAAATAGAAACAAAATTGCTGTACAACCAAGCCGTCCAGATGCGAATAGATTCATATTACGATTAAACGGGATCGTTTTTTTTTTTGAAAAATGGGATTGGATTTTGATTATTTTTTAAGCATCGGCTGTTCGCGCGCGTCGCGTTTGTGCAGTCAGTGAGATGAGCGTAAGCAGCAATGGCAGCAGACTGCAATGCAAACAGTAGGTAACAGCGGTTCCGTTCGCGTAAGCGAACGGGTGTGCTAAGAAACAGCAGATGCACGCAGCAAGCTGATACACGCAGCAAGCTGATACACACAGCAAAGCGGTGACACACAGTAAAGCAATTCCCAAGCGAAGATAATAATTGATTTTAATCGATTTGAAAAGCAGTTGTTCATTTTTGCTGTATCGGCTGAGTACGAATCCGCTAATTTCCGTTCCTCTCTTCGCTTTGCTCCGATCAGAACGAAAATTAGCGGGCGGTTACATCGGTTTTTCTTCTAATTTTAACAATCATTTACTCACAACAAATTTAACAAAAACCGAAAACAAAAAAATTAAAATTAAAAACCGGAATCCGGTTTAATCGTCGTTTCCGGCGACTCTTTTAATCCGGCAGATGCCGTTTATCTCATCCACTACGCCGGCTACTGTCGGCGGCACAAATTCTGCCCACTCTCTGTTTTTGCTTTCAATCATGGATTTGCGGACGGCTGTTCCTGAATAAATGTTGCGTTCATGCATGGCGGGGCGGCGGACTTCAATACCTGCCTCCGTGAAAAGCTGAATCACAAGCGGGTTGTTGGAATAGGCGACGTCGAATTTCGGGGACATGGATTTGACGTGGGAAACCCAAAGCGCGTTGTATTCGACATCCTGTAGCGGAATGATGTAATGGCGGATCGGGAAATTTTCAAGGGATTTCAAAACCATTTCAATACGTTCACCGGCTGTGAACGGGTCGCGCACGGAGTGACTTTTTTGGGCACTGCCGATGCCGATGACAACTTCGTCGACTTCTTCAGCGATTGTTTTTAAAATCTTTTCATGACCGTAGTGAAAAGGCTGAAAACGGCCGACATAAAACGCTCTTTCCATGATTAAAACTCCGAAATCATTTTTCCGATTAATTTTATTGATTTTTCTTTGTTCGGGCCGAGCGGCGATCCGGCAACCAATTGCGTGACGCCTGCTTTTTCCAACTCTTTTGCTTTCTTCATGCATTCATCAAAATCACCGACAACAGCGAAACGGTCTGCCATTTGATCGGTAATAATCGTATTGAGATCTTTGAAATCGCCTTTTGAAATCGCGCCGGCAATTTCTTTCTTATTTTCCTGAGAAATGCCGTGGCGTTCCAATAAAACATCGGAAGAGCCGGCGATAATAAACGCAACAACCGGTTTTGTTGAAGCGTACGCTTTTTCCGTGTCGTCGTCGATTGAGAAACAAGTGTATGCGGCAACATCAATGTCGTTCGGCTTTCTGCCTGCGGCAACTGCACCTTTTTGAATTTGAACTGCGGCTGCTTTGAAATCATCGGGATGAGAGCCGTTAATTAAAATACCGTCGCCGATCGCGCCTGCCATTTCAAGCATTTTCGGACCTTGCGCGCCGATATAAATCGGAATATTCATGTCAACGCCGGTCTTTTTCGGGTCCGCGAAATCCAATTTCGCATTTTTCAATTTGACTGTGTCGCCGTCGAATGATACTTTTTTTCCGGTGAGCAATTCGCGGACGACTTCGGCTGTTTCTCTGACAGCGGTCAGCGGTTTTTCGCCGGCAAGCCCGAGTGCTTCAAATGTCATTTTGTCTCCCGGTCCGATTCCGAGAATGGCGCGGCCGCCTGCAATTTCATTGACGGACGCAATGCTTGCGGCGGTCACGACCGGACTGCGCGTGTACGGGTTGGTGACACCTGCGCCGATCTTTATTTTGTTTGTCGCGAGTGCTAAAACGGAAATGGTTGAATAGACCTCGCGGTTGTTGTAATGGTCGGTAATCCAAACATATTCAAAACCCTGTTCTTCCGCGGCTTTCGTATAAGCGGCGATTTTGAAAACGGGTTCATTCGGGACAAGTTCAATGCCGAATTTCATTTTATCACTCAATTTAAGTTTTAAATTTTTAAGTTTTTAAATTTTTAAGTTTTAAGTTTTTAAATTTTAAGCTTATATCTGTTGTTTATTTATTTTATAACCGTTACAGTAACAGAACTTATATACTTATTACATGAATGACACATATTTCCGAATCTTAAATTATTAAAAGTTATTGCGCCGCCGCTCAAATTTTATTTTGGTGAGAAAATGGGGTATCAGGAATTCGATAAATCTGATGAAAAATTCAATGACGCTTGCCGTGAGATTCTTCTCTCGGCGGTTGCCGGTGAATTTGAAACGGAAAAGGATCTTGCCAAAATGAAGAAAAAGGTGTGCAAAAAATACGGTCTGTCAACGCTCCCGAGCAACGGTGACATCATTCTTCGCGGAACGCCTGATGAACAAAAAGCGGTTCGCGACGTGCTTCAAAGAAAGCCGGTCCGAACCATTTCGGGCGTTGCGGTGATTGCGGCAATGACGTCGCCTGCACCTTGTCCGCACGGCAAGTGCTTGCCCTGTCCGGGCGGTCCCGACTCCGCGTTTGAATCGCCGCAAAGTTACATGGGACGCGAGCCCGCAGCGATGCGCGCTTTTGAGTTCCGGTTCGATCCGTACGCGCAGGTCAGCTCACGCCTGAAGCAGCTTAACACAATCGGGCATGACGTTTCCAAAGCGGAACTGATCATTATGGGCGGCACGTTTTCAGCGCGATCGGTTGATTATCAGGAATGGTTTGTGAAGCGTTGCTTGGAAGCGATGAACGATCATGATGCTGCTGTCAGTGAGTCCGGTATTCCTGTGTGGCGGGCGGAAGTTCCGAGCTACGATTCCGCGGATTCGACTTATTCATTTATTCCGCTTGAAGATGTTCAAAAAGCGAATGAAACGGCTTATGTTCGAAATGTCGGCATGACACTTGAGACGCGTCCCGATTGGGCGAAAGAAGAACATATTGACGAGTTTTTAAAAATCGGCGGAACGAAAGTGGAACTCGGTGTTCAAAGTGTTTTTGAAGATGTTCTTTTGAAAATGAATCGTGGGCATACGGTTCGAGAAACAGCCGACGCTAACCGCCGCTTGCGCGACAGTGCTTTTAAAGTCGGTTTTCATATGATGCCCGGTCTATTCGATACGGATTTTGACCGCGATTTGGAGGGCTTCAAAACGCTTTTTGAAAATCCCGATTTCAAACCGGATTATTTGAAAATTTACCCGACGCTGGTCACGGAAGGAACCGAACTTTGCAAAATGTGGCAAAACAACGAATACCGTCCTTTGGATGATGAAAACGGTCCGGAATTGGTTTCCAAAATTAAAGCGATTTTGCCGAAATGGACGCGTCTTCAGCGGATTCAGCGTGATATTCCGGCGGATCAGATTTTAGCCGGCATCCAAAAAAGCAACGTCCGCCAAGAGGCTGAAAAATTACTTCACGCCCGCGGCGAAAAATGCAAATGCATCCGCTGCCGCGAAGTCGGTCACAATATTTTAAAAGGCAATCCGCCAAGCCCTGAAAATATCCATCTGCTCGTTGAAAAATATGATTGCTGCGGCGGACTCGAAAATTTCATTTCATTTGAAGATCTCAAAGCCGACGTTTTGGTCGGCTTCATTCGCCTGCGCTTCCCGAATGCACCGCACCGCTCCGAGCTGAAAAACACCGCGCTCATCCGCGAGCTGCACGTATACGGCTCGCTCACGCCTCTCGGCGAGACGGCTGACACGCTGTCTGCGCCGCTTGCCGACAAAAACCGTTCCTGGCAGCACCGCGGCTACGGTAAAGAACTGATTCAAAAAGCGGAAGAGATCGCGGCAGACGGCGGCTATGAAAAAATCTCAATCATCAGCGGCATCGGCGTTCGCGAATATTATCGAAAATACGGATACGAATTTGACGGCACTTACATGACGAAAAAATTGTGATTTTTTGTTTTATTTTTTATTTTTAAAAAACGGAATTGGTTTTTTCATTTTTTTTAAAGCAATCGTCCGGTTTACTTTATTTTTTTAAAAAGCAAGCGTCAACTTTGCTTTATTTTTAAAAACGGTGCGGCTCGCGCGCGACGCGGCAAGGTGACGGTAGCAACGCAAACGGTGGTGACAGCAGCAACACAAACCGTAAGGTAGCAGCAGAAACGCAAACAGTAAGGTAACAGCAGCAATGCAAACAGTAAGATAGCAGCAGAAATGCAAACGACAAGGTAACAGCACCCACGTTCGCGAAGCGAACGGCTGCCATCATCCGTAGAGGTAAACGCAGCAAAATGATAAACCGCTTCTTGCAACTGTTTTAATCTATTAATGGTGGGTTGAATCCGCAAATCTCGATTCGCCCGCTGCTCCGCACCGGTCGAATTTTCGATTTGCGGTCGTATTTGAAGTTTAATTTAAATTCAGAAACCGGCATTCCGGGTTGATTTAATTGTCGGAAAAAAGTCAATTATCAGAAAAAAGTCAATTGTAAAAAAATTGTGATTACTTCAAACAAGAATTCACAAATTCAATCGGATGATCCGTCCGCGCTGTGATTTCTTCAGGCGTCATGCCTTGCGCGGCAAATCTTTTGATAACGGTTTCCATCTTTTCGCTGACATCAACGACATGGTCATCGAGGTCATAAAAACTGACGGAACGCTGACCCCAATCAAATTCAAAGACATCGTGAACATATTCCAAATCATAATTTTTCAGATTTTCGGCGAAAGAATCGAAATCGGCGGTTTCAAAATAAAGCGTGAAATTGTTGCTTCCTTTTTTGATTTCGTTCTCTTTGAATCCGATCACTTCAGAAACGGATGTTTTGGATTGAAGCATCAGACCGCTTTCGTATTGCCGGCTGACACCGAGATCTAATTTCAACTTCTGACCGACGACGTTTTCATAAAATTCTCCCGCCTTTTTGACGCTTTCAACAACAATCAAAGGACCGATGAAATCCACATTCACATTGATTTTTTGTTCTCTGCTCGTTTTCTGGTTCTCGTTCATTTTCTGTTTTTCGTTCATTTTTCCCCGCCGCCGATTTGTTTTCGAATGTCATCGCAAATCATGATGACTTTAACAGCGGCGTCAACGGCATCTGTTCCGAGAACGCGGATGATGCCTTCTTTTCCGAATCCGCCGTTTTCATAAATAATGTCGGGGACGGTTTCGCCGTTTTCTTGAATCACCACGGATGTTCCCCATTCTTTGCTTTCATCGCAGCCGCACGGTTCATCATCGCGGGTAAACGCGTAAGCCGAAAATCCGGATTGTTCACAGTGTTTGACGGTTTTTTCCGTATATTTTAAATTGATACAAGCGCGAATCGTTTCGTCAAATTCTTGAGCGGATTTGATAACTCTTGCCAAATTCGAACCCGCACCGAAAGACGGATATCCGAGATTTTCAGCGGATAATTTCGTTCCGGTCAAATCTTTCATTTTATGAATCCTTCCGGGAAACGAGGCAACCGCTGAGTAATAAGAACCAAACCCGTCCGCTCCGATTTGCCGGTCTCTTTTATCAATGGATAACATTTGGCGCGGCGGTTGAATGCCTGATGCGTAATAATCGGCTTGCACAGATTCTTTGAATCTGTCGGGAAGCGTCATCGCGATGTTTGTTCCGACTTCCGGAATCAGCTGCGGAAACACATCATCGTCTTTTAATATTTCCCACGCTTCCAAAATGTTTTCAATCACGGCTGCGCGCTCTGAAAACAATGTTGACGCGCCTCCCGGATTTACGGGCGCGACACCCGATCCGATGTTTTCCGAATAAAGTATCGCGTCAACCACGAATTTTTTAGCGAACCGGCAGGCCTCTTCAAAAGTATAGCCGCGGGCCAGATATGAAACAAGCGCGGATGAATAAGTGCAACCTGTGCCGTGAGTGCCGCCTTTGACGAATGTTCCTGAAAGAAGCGTGAATTCTTTGTTTTCTGAATCATAAACGATGTCTTCCGCATCCAAATGTCCGCCGGTCACAATCACGTATTTTACGCCTGTTTCGGCGATTTTCACGGCGGCGGCTTTGGCATCATCCGCATTTTTAATCTTCAGGCCGGAGAGAATTTCCGCTTCAAAAATGTTAGGCGTGACGGCGTATGAAACAGGAAGAAGTGCTTCGGCCATCATTTCGACGGCTTCTTTTCGAAGAAGCTCGCCGCCGGCTTCAGCGGCCATGACGGGGTCGACAACCAATGATAAACCGTATTCCTTGACCTTTCCGGCAACAAATTGAACAATTTCGGGGGAGGAGAGCATTCCGCTTTTTGCGAAAACGATATTCATGTCCGTACAAACGGAATCCATCTGCGTTCCGATATGCTCAACCGGAATGTCAAAAACGGATTGAACACCTGTTGTGTTCTGTGAAGTCACGGACGCGATGACGCAGGCACCATGGACGCCGAGCGCGGAAAATGTTTTCAGGTCGGCTTCAATGCCTGCGCCGCCGCCTGAGTCGCTGCCGGCAATCGTCATCACGCATTTCTTTTTGATTTTAGATGTTTTTTCATGAGTCAAAAAAGTCACTTCCGAAAAAAGACAATATTTTTATTCGTTAATTGGGATATAATCATAAAGATGTTTTGCGTTTCTTTAGAGTTTCTTTAGAAATTCAAACCATTTTTAAACACCGTTTTAAGAAGTTTAAATAATGTCATTGTCAGGCAGTATTTAAAGCAATTACAAACAGATATGTTTAAATATCATTATTCAGTTCTTAAACAAATTACAGTCTGCGGTCTTTTTGAGGCTTTGCAGATCTAAAATGGTAGCAATCCCCTGATTTGTTTCAGCGGATTTTTATTTAACGAGGCGCTGATTGCGCCCGATGCAACAAAACAGGTAATACTTATGACGAACAGACCTCTTGACATTTTAAATGAGGCTTTAAACAAGCCGGTTATTGCACGCTTAAAGGGCGGTCGTGAATTCAGAGGAGAATTAAAAGGCTACGACATTCACATGAATCTCGTCCTCGACAATGCGGAAGAATTAAAAGACGGCGTCAGCGTTAAAAAATATTCCAGTCTTGTTGTCAGAGGAGACAATATTGTTTACGTGTCCCCCTGATTATTCCGATTGATTTAAAGCATCGGTTTAACCGATCTTTTTTATTCAATTTTTGCTGAAAAGGCCGATTCACTTCTCATGCAGAATCGACGATTTTTCAGCCGATGATTTTATATCTTTATTCCGGTTTATCAAATCCAAATCATACATTATTTATACATATCAAAAAGGTGAAGAAGCAATGGTTAAAGGAACGCCCTCAATGGGTCAGAGACAAAAACGCACACATATGAAATGCAGAAGATGCGGCAGCACTTCTTTCAACATCCACACAAAACAGTGTGTCGCATGCGGATTCGGAAGATCTGCAAAATTGAGAGACTACAAGTGGGTCAGAAAATCCAAATTAAACGGTGACTAAGTTCATCGTTTTTTTTCTTTTCATTTCTTACTTTTTTAACTTTTTTTATTCGTCATTTTTCGACTTTTATATTGTTATTTTTGGTTTTTATTTCGTTTTTCCTTTATTTCGTTTTTCCTTTATTTTGTTTTTCCGATTCTTTTATTTTGTTTTTCCGATTTTTTTATTTTGTTTTTCAAATTCTTTTATTTTGTTATTCTTGCTTTATCGTTTTTTTAATTTTATTCTTTTTTTAATTTTATTCTAATTCTAATCTGTCATCTATTTATCAAAAAAATCTTTTATTCGAATTTTACCTTTCAAAGCCGTTTTTTATTTTTCGATTTGTTTTATTTTTTCAATTTTTTTGCCGATAATGACAAATCATGTCTCATTTGTCTGTTTTTTAATATGAACAATAATGAAAATTAACTTAAAATATAACTACCAATTATTCTTTTTTGTTTAAGTTATTCATTTGTATTAACGCAGTTACGGCCGTTTTTATTCGTTCATTCAATAAATTCGATGGCTGTCGGTTAATATGTTTCAAATTTCAAACCGGCGCAAAACAAAGATTTCTTTGGAATCTTTTTGATGTCTGCTTCAATTGATTTTGAAGGGATTCAAAGATATTTTATATCGTTTTAACCGCCAATTATATTTCATAAAGCTGAATTTAAAATAATAAACAGCATTTAAGTTTTATAAATTTACAAATCGGGTGATAAATTTGAAGGAAGAATGTGGTGTTGCCGGTGTTATTATTCATGACCCTGCGCCGCCGACAAATATTGTTGCTTTTAAACTCTATTATGCGCTTTACGCGTTGCAGCACCGCGGTCAGGATTCAACCGGCATTGTTGTTTTCGACGGCTCCAAACCGCGATCCATTAAACGCATGGGATTGGTTTCCGAAGCTTATTCCCGTGATACGCTTCAGGATATTGTCGGTTATGTCGGTGTCGGGCATGTCCGCAACGCAACATACGGCACACAAACCATTGAAAATTGCCAGCCTTTCGTTTTGAATTTCAAAGGCGGTACGATTGCGATTTCTCACAACGGCAATTTGGTTAACAGCACAGAACTCAGAGACGAACTTGAATCTGAAGGGCGCATTTTTACAACCGCGCTCGACGCCGAAATTATCGGTCTTCTTTTGGTGAAAGAATTATTAAAACAAGAACCCGTTGACGCTTTAAAATCTGTTATGAAACGCATCATCGGCTCTTACGCTTTAACAATTATGATTAATGGCGACCTTTATGCTGTCCGCGATCCGATCGGCAACAAACCGATTTGTTACGGCGAAATCGAAGGCGGTTACGCCGCAGTTTCTGAAAGCGTTGCGCTTGACACGATTAAAGGAAAATTGGTCCGCGACTTGATGCCCGGCGAAATCATTGTTTTCAAGAAAACCGGCGAAGTGGAAAGCATCATGACAACAGACAGCAGCTTTGCAGCGCATTGTGTTTTTGAATATATTTATCTCGCCCGCCCCGACTCAATCATTGACGGACAACTTGTTTATTCCGCCCGTGAAAGAATCGGGAACGAACTGGCGCGCGAACACCCGGCCGCCGCCGACATAATTTCTCCGGTTCCCGACTCCGGAATTGCGGCCGCCATCGGTTATTCCCGTGAGTCCGGCACCAAATATTTGGAAGGCCTGATGAAAAACAGATACATCGGCCGAACTTTTATTCTTCCGCACCAGGAAATGCGTGAAATGGCCGTTCGCCTAAAAATGAACACCATCGGTGAAAATCTCAAAGACAAAAGTGTTGTTCTCGTCGACGACAGTGTTGTCCGCGGCACGACATCGCGCAGAATCATTGACATGATTAAGGATGCCGGTGCCAAAGAAGTTCATCTGCGCGTTGCCAGCCCCCCGATTGTCGGCCCCTGCTACCTCGGCATTGACATGCCGACCCGTGCCGAACTCATTGCAACGCATAAAACAATTGAAGGCATTTGCGCCGCCGTCAACGCCGACACAATTGGCTACCTCAGCGCAGACGGTCTCGTCAAAGCCATCGGCATTGACAAAAGCAAACTCTGTCTCGGCTGCATCACAGAATCATATCCGGTTCCGATTCCGGGCGAAAAATGTTATTGTGACAAGCAGTGCAAAATGGATGATTTTGTTCCTGAAGGGGAGAAAAAGGAGGAATAATCTCTTTTTCTCTTTCTTTTCTATTTTCTTTCTTTTCTCTTTCCGTTCATTTTCGGCAGTTCCACGCCGCGCGCGATCTGCATCATTTTTGAAAATATTGGAAAAACGCCGGTGGTTTTGTTTATTTTATCTGTTTTTACATCAATCCCATTTTTTCACTTCTTTCCTTAACAAGCGCCTTATATTTTTCTTTCATTTCATCGGGCAGGAAACTTTGGTCGATTAAATCAAACCAAGAGGGAATCGTTTTTCTGAAATTTTTATAAATGGATTGACGATATTTTTGATCTACTTTCATTGTGTCAAACATTTTTTCAAATTCTTCTTTTCCGATTTTTCTTTTCTTTCCGCTTAACATAAGTGCTGTTTCTTCCAAATCCTCGGGAATTGCCAGTTTTGTTGCCAACATATCATAGGCGGGTGAGAGTCTGTATTCATTTGAACCGTCTTTTATCAATGAGAAATTTTTCAAATGCATATCTGCATTTCCGGTCAGCCAGCAAAAAATTAATTGCTCGCAAAAGCTGATCGTGTCTAAATTCGGTTTTTGAGAATGCTGCTGAATGACCTTTTGAATTTGTTCATAAGAACCTTTGTATTTATGTTCCGTCATCCGTTCTGTCAGCTGACACATGTCTTCCATATAGAATTTATTCCCTTTCTCATCGCGGTCAATTCTTTTCGTAATGTAACATAATTCGCCGTCAGCAAAGCGGATAAGGGAATGCGGAACCACTTTAATCTTTGATAATTCTGCTAAATGCATTGTCACATCTTCTAATTCCGGCAGATTTTTATATTGCTCTGATTGCGGTTTTAAAATATATCTTCCCCAAAGACCAACAATTGTAAATCGTTGTGTTTTTTTCAAAGACGGACTGAAACTTCCTTTTTTTTCTCCTCTTGTGTTTGTTTTCTCTTTATAGATGTCTAAAGAAAGTTTCGGCTGAACGCCTGTAAGTGCAGTTTGCGAACGGATGACGTCAAATGCCAGTTCATTGATTTGTTCTCTCGTGTATGGGAGTATCGGCGGACTGACCGTTCCGAATATTTTTTTAGAACAAGCGGAATGATAATCTTCGTTGTCGTTGGAAGAATCCAATTCTTTGTAACAGAATAGACATTTTTTCATATTCATTCCTCTTCATTATCATTTTCAATTGGAATAACGCTGACTGTACCGATGCAGTTTCTGCAGCATGCCAGCAGCAGCGACATTCTGTCCCGGCTTGAAATTTTCCAGTTTGTTTCTGCAATATCCAAAAGCCACCCTTCCGGAATCAGCCCGTCAAAAAATGGGAATAATCTGTCACTTTTAAATGGCATCTCCTGAAGCGGCAGCGTTAAACTAATCGGCTCCGCTTTTTCATTTTGAAGATATTCTTCATGATATCGAAAAAAAAATCCGTCTTCATTTTCCGTTAAAATACCTGCCGATAAATCAGAGGTAAAAATCTCAGCTTGTTTCATTCTTTTACTCCTCGTTCAGCGGAACAACGCCAAGTTCACTGCTGAACAAAAACAAAACCTGATTCACTTTATCCATTCTTAGCGTCTCTTTTCCTTGTTCCATCTCTCTGATGAAGCGAAGCCCGACTCCCGCCTTTTTTGATAATTCCAGCTGTGTCAGATTCGCTTTCTTCCGTTCAATTTTGACATATTCGGAAAGTGTTAAATGTTTCTCTTTATTCATGATTATACCTTATAAGGTCTAATCTATTTAATATTATACCCTTTTGGGGTTATTCTGGGTATAATTCATATTATTTCATCATTTTCTTCATTTTTATACCCTTTCGGGATATTTCAAAGCTTTATTTGTCGATTTGATCTATATTCTCTGGAAATTATACCCGTTTGGGATTATTACAGGTTATATATTTGTAAAAAAGTCAAAAACCTGACGAATTTTTCAAAAAGGATAAGTTACAGGATTGAGTCGTGAAGGTAAAACCGAAAAAATAGAACTGAAAAATAGAACTGAAAAAAAGCTGAAAAATAAAACTGAGAAGATAAAACTACAAAAAAAATTAAAAAGATAAGACTGAGAAAATATTTCTCAATCTGATTTTCAGTTTTCAGCTCCCGCCATAATCAACATTTCAACAATCTCGGTAAACCCGGATTCGCTTGCATAATAAAGCGCACTCTGCTGCGCGTTATCAACCGCATTGACATCCGCTTCATTTTCAATCAGCAATCCGACGAAATCGTTGTTGCCGCGCGCGGCCGCGATAATTAACGGCGTTTCTGAACTTTCATTCTTGAAATTGACATTCGCGCCGGCTTTGATTAAAGCCTTGCCGATAAATTGGTTCCCCATTGCCGCTGCATAATGAAGCGGGGAACTGCCGTCAAGAAGTTTCAAATTAGAATCGGCGCCGTTTTCAAGAAGCAGCTCGACCAAATGAATATTGGAATTCATGGCCGCCAAAATGAGCGGCGATTCGCCGTTGTCGTTGAGTTCGTTGATATTATCTTTATTTTTGTTCAAAAGCGCGATGACCACTTCACTCTGACCGGCCGCAACTGCCTGATGAAGCGGCGTGTTGCCGTAATTGTCTTTTTGAGACATTCCTGTTTCATCATCCGCAAGAAGCGCGATAATGTCACGCAAACCGCCTGATGTGGCGTAATCCAAAGCGTTGTGATTATTGTTGTCCTTAATTGACTTGTCAGCGCCGAGCGTCAGCAGTTGGCGCGTCATTTCGGATTTGCCGGCAGCAACAGCGTAGATGAGCGCCGTTTTTCCTTCCTTGTCGGTCGCATTGATGTCTGCGCCGTTTTCCGTCAAAATCGCAATGATTTCTTTGTTTCCTGTTTTTGAAGCCGCATGAAGCGGTGTTGCGCTTTGATTGTTTGCAAGCGTTGTGTCTGCGCCGTTTTCAACCAAAAGTTTCACAATATCTCGGGCGCCTTTCTGCGCGGCGTAATAAAGTGGTGTGTTGCCGCTTGCATCACGTTTATTATAATTGATGCCGCCTTTTTTGACGAATGTTTCAACAACGCCTTTCTGCCCGTTTTTACAGGCATTTAAAAAAATATTATCCAGATTGGCTCCCATAATTTGTCTCCTTGAATTCTTGTTTTATTTCTGTAATATTTCAAATATACTTCATCTGACTTCGCCTGATATACTTCAACTTAATAATTCATTGATTTTTTACATTTTCGATAATAAGAATTTCACAAGCGGTTCATTATTCTTTTCAGTCGCGTAATCCAAGGCCGTCTTCCCGTCATTGTCCGCGTGATCCGGCAGCGGGTCGCCGACATCAAACATATATTCCGCCATCTGCTTCGCGCCCGTTGCGCTGCGGTTATTCGCCGCGTAAATCAGCGCCGTCTTTCCGAATTTATCAATCGCGCCGACATCCGCGCCCGCTTCAAGCAGCGCAATCTGCTGATTTTCAATTACGTCAAAATCCGACGTGCAAATATTCATCAGCGCTGTCGTTCCGTCCAAATTCGGCAGATTCACATCCGGACTGTAATCCATCACAATATCAATCATATGGCTTTTCAGACGGAAACTGTTGTAGCCGCTCAATCCGTTTCGAGTTCGGCAAGCTAAATTGAGAATCGTCTCACCGCTGCCGTTCACAATGCCGTTAATGTCAAAGCCGGCATCAATTAAACTCTTTAAAATATTAGCCGGTCGCTTCTGTTCGAAAACCTTGAGATTTGTTCGAACATTCGCATCCACCGTAAAGAAATAAGCGATTGCCGCTTTCTCTTCCGTATCCTTAAAGTTCGGGTCAGCCCCGCCGTCAAGCAAAATTGAAACCGCTTCATCATCAAAATTTTCAATCGCGACAGCAAGCGGCGTCTTTCCTTTCGTCCGATGATCCTCATCACCGCCGATTTCATTCGGATCAGCCCCGAGCTTTAAAATTGCGGAAACAGCGGCATAATCCTTTTTATCAACCGCTTTATGAAGCGTCATCGAACCTGCCAGAATAATCAGTTCCTGGTCTTCACTTCCCTCCGCCTCTTCAGAATAAGTGCCGGAAAGGAGTGCCGCCATCTTTTTATCGCCGCTGTCAATCGCAAAATCCAAAGCCGTTTTACCGTATTCGTTCTTTTCACTCGGGTCAACGCCCGCATCCAAAAACGCTTTCACCGTCAGGAAATAGTTTTCAACAACCTGTTTCTTTTCCAAATAATCCTTTTCGTATTCTAAAAGTTGTTTTTCATACGGCTCGGACGGTTTTATTTTTTCTTTTTCTTGTTTCTGTTTGTAATCGCGTTCAGCATAGCCGAGGGAGGAAATCTCATGGCGAACGCGCTCGGCCGCAAAATGAATTCCTGTATATCCGTTTTTCCCGAGACCGTTTAACTTAGCGCCTTTATCGTGCAACGCCCGAACAAATTCAAAATTTCCCGCTTCGCCCGCAACGTGGTAGCAAGCATCACCGTTATCATCTTTTCTGAGGACGCTGACCTTTCCGTCTAACAACAAAACTGTCGTCTTGTAAACCGCTTCCGGCTCGGGTTTAAACGCTCGCTTATCGCCCTTCGCCAGCAAATGCAGCGGCGTTTCATTGTATTTATTGAAAACATTTGCTTTCGCGCCGGCGTTAAACAAATATTCAACCGCTTCAAAATCAGAATATTTGGCAGCAATATGAAGCAGCGCGTTGCCGCTGTATTCATCTGTAAAATCAACATCCTCCGCTGATTTGTAAAACGCCATAATTTCCTCGCGCGGTGGTTCTTTTTTCTCATAAAGCTGAGTAATATCATATATTTGCATTTTTAACAGGCTCCATTAATTTTGACAATCAACAACATTATAATTCTTTCAGATTCATAATTGCAATTTATATTGCATTTTTGTGCTTGTGTCTTTGTTTCATTATGCCTTTATGCCCTTATTTTCCTGAGCTTCATCAACAGCTTTTTTGACATTTTCATAATTCTTTTCAAACGGCTGCAAAGATCCTGCATAATTCATAACAGCGTCCCAATTCCTAAGAGCTGCGCAAATATCAATCAGTAATCGTAAAATATTTCGTTTTGCGGCATCGGGCAGAAGCTCCGGCAATTTCTGCGGCATCGGCTTCAAATAATCCGTTTGTCCCGCTTCTGATTGAGACAAAACCGTAAACGTGTTTTGAGCCGTCAGCGGATTCTTCGGGACCGGCGCTTTTTTCTTAATCACTGAAAACGCTTTTTCCGCTTTTTCAAATGCCGATTGGTTTTCGCCGGCAAAATAATGGCACAGTGCCAAATTATATTGAACAGCGATGTTGTTTTCATCCGCCGCCAATTTAGAAAATAAAAGAAAAGCGTCAGCGTCAGCACCGTTTTGCATTAATGTCATTCCAGTCTCAAAAATATCTGCGAGGCTTCCGGCGTTTCCGGGCATTGGTTTATTGTCTCCGAGCATTTTCTTTCCTCAATTTTCTTTCTTCAATTCTCTTTCTTCAATACTCAATCTTCAAAGTATAACCGTCAAGCGCGACCCCTTTCGATTTCTTCACTTTCAATTTCTGATATTCCGTAAAGCCGATGGTTTCGCCGTCTTCTAATGTGATGTCATTTGACAACACATAATAAACAACATCAATCAAAAGGTCGTGAATCGTTTCGGGTGTTGCCGTGCTGTTAATGATTTCAATCTCTTCTTTTCCGAACATCCGAAGACCGTAAGTGTATCCGCCGGTTCCTTTTTCAGAGGTGTAAATGCCGAAATAAATCCAATTCAGAATCGGCAGGTCGCCTTCATTGATTAAATCCGCCACGTCGATGTAAAATTCCGGCTGAAAAACCGTTTCCGAGGTGTAAATGCCGATTGCGTTTTCCAATTTCAAACAGCTTGAGGCGATTTTTGTATACAATGTCGCGGCTTCAATCGGCGGCTGATTACGGTCAATGATGGCCAGCAAAAGATGAGCGACATGTGTTTTTGTCACGTCGGGTGCTTCCGGCCACATGTAATTCGTTTTAGCATAATATTCGGCTTCACCGTTTGGAACAGGCATGTCAATCAGCGTAATTGCGGCGGTCATCCCGTCAACCTCAAAAACCATCGTCGATTCATCCGATACATCCGGATTTTCTCCCGAATCTTCGCGAACAAGAATGTTCCAATCATTTTTCAAATTCGCTTTGATTTGATTCGGGTCAAAATCATAAGAATTCAGCAAAACAAAACCGGCGAACGGTCCTGTCTTTGTTTTGGCGGTCAAGGTTGTCCCATCCTCGGGGTTGATGCCGCGCGTTTCCAGTTCTTTTTGCGCTTCTTCCATCCAAACCGTTCGAATCATCTCAACGAGCGCAATCGCATCTGCTTCCGCGGTTTCCGGATGATATTCTTCCATCTCGCTGAAAACGTGCCCGCAGTGGTCTAAATCGCGTCTGCCGTAGCCGCCGCAAACGCCGAGCAACCAAGGCTCATCCTGCGTTTTCTTGTATTTGTAAATGTAATAATGGTAGCCGTGCAAATCAAATTCTCCGGCAGGCTCAATTTCTGCCGGCGGTCCCCCTAGTTCATTTTCATGAGACAGCCATTGAATCATCTGTTCAAGCGCGGCCTTCTCCTGTTCCGGTTTGATTTCAATGGCTTCTTCGATTTCTTCGCGAATCCATCCCAAGAAATCCTGTGCGTCACTGTTTCCTGAGTCCGATTCCAAAACCCGGACAAACGCTTTTTCGGCGGCCTCCAATTGTTCTAAATAATAGTAAGCGTAGCCGATTCTGAAATGCCACATCAGGTCGTATTTTCCTTCATCTTCGATTGACAGCAAAAAATCAAGTGCTTTTTCGTATTCTTCCGTATTATTGTAAGCGCGCGCTAAAAGGCAAGTCAATTCATAACCGCGCTCCTCTTCGGGAATTTTTAAAACGGTTTCAATAATACTGTCATGCTCTTCATTCTCATGCCAAACCGTAATCTGTTCAATTAAAGACTCATCATCCGTCCTCTCCATCATCTCATCTCCTTTCATCTTCAGTCAGCCGAATCAATCCCGACCCTTGACGGAATTCAGACAAGTAAAAGTCATACGGATATTCCGCTAAAAACTTTTCAACCTTGTCAAACGGTTTGAAACCGTCATACAGCAGCAAATCAATGTAAACGGATCCTGTTCCCGTTGCGCCGCCGAGAACGATTGCTGTCTCCTCGCCGCTGCCGCGCTTGCCGAATACTTCATTCTGCAGCCGCTCTTCCATTTCGTATCTCAAATTCAGCATTTCACTGCGGTCTTCATTCGCACCGTACGGAAATGCAATAAAGCCGGCACGTACGCCGCAGGCACGCAGCATCTCAAGCGTTTCTTCCGAGCCGTTATAGTATTCGTCAATCAAATCAATAAAAGAACAGGCGCCGGCAAGAACATCGTACCGGAGTTCATCATTTTCCTGCGGTTCAAATCCGTAGCCGGTATAACTTTCGTCGGGACGCGTCATCAATTCTTTGCCGGCATCATTGATTGCGTCTTTCATTTTCTGTTCCAATTCTGTTAACGGGAACATTCCGTCTTCAAATTCGCTCACCATTTCGGCGTTATTGATATAAATCTTTGAAAGTCCTTCGCCGATTGTAATTTCCATCATGATGTAAAATATGTTATACGCTTCGTTTTCTTCCAAATCGCCAAGAATATCGCTGAAAAAACGAACATCGAATGACGTGCCGCTTTCGTTCAGGTCGGCAATCACTTTGATGTCTTCTAATTGGAGCTCTTTGTCATACATTTTGAAGCCGAAACTTTGTCCGTTTGTTCCCTGCATGTACGGAAAAATTTTCCATTTTCCTTTGAATTGTTCCGGCAGGCGGGAAGTCAAATACGGCAGCAAATAAAAGAGGTAAGTCCGTCCTTCAACGGCAAATGTGAATTCAAAATCGCCGCCGATGTTAAAATGAATTTCTTCTGAAATGAGGTCGACACCCTTTGATACAAAACCGATGATTTCTTTTGCGTCATATTCTTCGCGGCGGGTGACATAATCTGAAAGTTTTTCTTCATTTTCCGTAAACCAATTCCAGAATTCGTCAACACGTTCTTTGAATGTTTTGTCTTCTTCGTCCATGTATTCCATTTCTTCTTCAGAAATGATCGGAATGGTTTCAATCAGCTGAACCCTGTCATCTTCATTATTTCGAGCGTCAATACCGTTCTGTAATTCCTGCCGTTCGCTCATCTATTTCCCTCAATTTTCAATCTTATTGAGAATAAATGCTAAAATGTGATACATAACTCTATCCGTCAGTTTAAAAAATCCGAAAGTGAATCGCTTTTTAGATTCAAAAACGAGGTCTGCATTTTTATTTTTTTGAAAAATCGGTGCGGCTCGCGCGTGACGGAGGCAGCAGCGCAAACGATAAGGTAGCAGCAGTGCAAACGGTAAGGTAGCAGCGGCACGTTCGCGCAAGCGAACGGATGTGATAAAAAAGAGCAGATGCAAGCGGCAAAGCAAGCGGCAAAGCAAGCGGCAAAGCAAGCGGCAAAGCAAACGGCGACGCGAACAGCAACGTAACCAACGACGCAGCGGCAATGCAAACAGCGAGGCAGACGCACAATAAAATCCAGGGCGATTCTAATAAAAATTAGAAAAAAACCGTCACTTGTTTTTTGCTGTATCGGGGGGTACGAATCCGCAAATTTCCGTTTTTTCTCTTCGCTTCGCTCCGTTCAAAAACGAAAATTAGCGGGTGGTTGCTTTGGTTTTTCTTCTAATTTTAATCAGCGGTTCCTAACAATTAAAACAAAAATAAAACAAAAAATAAGACAAAGATAAAACAAAAAATAAGACAAAGATAAAACAAAAAATAAGACAAAGATAAAACAAAAAATAAGACAAAGATAAAACAAAAGATAAAACGAAAAACAAAGCAGAAAATAAGTTGAAAATAAAAATTAAAAAAGATGAGAAAGCTCATTTTCTCATCAAATATTTGTCCATTTCAGCCGCCGCTTTCTTTCCCGCGCCCATCGCAGAAATGACGGTCGCAGCACCGGTGACGACGTCGCCGCCTGCAAAAATGTTTTCTTTCGTGGATCTTAAATCGTCATCGACGATAATTGTTCCGCGTTTGGTTTTCTCAATGCCTGTCGCGCCGATGTAAATCAACGGATTCGGGGCGGTGCCGATTGCGATAATCACGACATCCGCGTCAATCATGAATTCCGATCCCGGGACGGGTTTCGGGCTTTTTCTGCCGGATTCGTCGGGTTCGCTGAGGTCCATTCTGATACATTCGACGGCTTTGACATCGAATTTTCTGCCCTGCGGCGTTCCGTCGCCGTAATCGCCGATGATTCTTGTCGGGTTGGCGAGCAAACAGAACTCAATGCCTTCGTGCTTGGCATGTTCGATTTCTTCGCGGCGGGCGGGAAGTTCCGCGTCGCTTCTGCGGTAAACGATTGTTACGTTTTCCGCGCCGAGGCGGAGTGCCGAGCGGGCCGCGTCCATTGCAACATTTCCACCGCCGACAACGACAACGTTTTTGCCTTTGCGAATCATTGTATCGGCATCGGCTTCATACGCTTTCATCAAATTCACGCGGGTGAGAAATTCATTGGCGGAATAAACGCCGTTTAAATTTTCACCCTCGATGCCCATGAAATTAGGAAGGCCGGCCCCTGTTCCGAGGAAAACGGCATCGTATTCTCGGGCAATTTCATCCAATGTTTTGATTCTGCCGATTACGTAATCGGTTTTCAGTTCGACGCCGAGTGCCAAAACATCATCAATTTCCGCTTTCACAATACTCTTAGGTAATCTGAACCCCGGAATGCCGTATGTTAAAACACCGCCCGGGAGGTGGAGTGATTCAAAAATCGTTACTTTGTGACCGGCTTTGGCAAGGTCTGCTGCGGCGGTTAAGCCGGCAGGGCCTGCGCCGATGACGGCAGCGGTTTTTCCGGTCGGTGCGCTGATGCAGCCGGCACCGGGGACGCCTTCTTCAATTTCCGTTCCGTCGCCGATTTTACAGCTTCTGTTTCCGACAGCGCGCGCTTCGTCGGCTGCATATCTCTCCAAGCGGCCGATCGCAATCGGCTCACCCTTCTTGCCGAGAATGCACAGCTCTTCGCACTGCGTTTCCTGCGGGCAGACACGGCCGCAGATGGCGGGAAGCATGTTTGTCTCAAACAATTTCTCGGCAGCGCCTTCGGGATTTCCTTCGGCGATGAATTTGATAAATTTGGGAATATTCACGTTGACCGGACAGCCTTCAACACAGCGCGGCACACGGCATTGAATACAGCGCGACGCCTCAGCAATCGCTTCTGCGGCAGTGTAGCCGAGCGCGACTTCATCAAAATTGTGCCGACGGACTTTTGCCGGCTGTTCCGGCATGGCCACCCTGCCGGTTCTTTCCTTTTTATTAAATAATGTCATAAATTCCAATCCTTTTAAATTTTAGAGCAAATGCCGCCGGCACAGTCATCATCATATTTTTGAGACGCGGCCAATTCATCTTTCTTGTAAATCATCAAACGGTTCATAACGGTATCAAAATCAACCAACCGACCGTCAAATTCCGGACCGTCGACGCAAGCGAATTTAACCTCGCCGCCGACAATCACACGGCAGCCGCCGCACATGCCTGTTCCGTCCACCATCATGGAGTTGATGCTGACAACAATTTCAACATCCGGATAATCTTTCATCATGTCCGTTGCGACTTTCATTAAAATCGGAGGGCCGATGACGACAACGCGGCCGATTCTTTCGCCTTTGTATTCGCCTGCGTTTTGTTTGTCCAAAAGATCTTTGACAACTTCGGTCACAAAACCGTGGCGGCCTTTTGAACCGTCATCCGTTGTCACATAATGTTCGTCACTTGCCGCTTCAAATTCCTTTTCCATCATCAGCAAGTCTTTATTGCGGGCCCCGATGATTGTAATCACGCGGTTGCCGGCATCTTTGTACGCTTTAATCTGCGGATAAATCGGCGCGATACCGACACCGCCGCCGACAAGGATGACCGATCCGATCTTTTTGACATCGGCCGGTGTTCCGAGCGGACCGACAAAATCCTGTAAACTTTCGCCGACTTCCATTTTGGTAATCTGCTTTGTTCCTTTTCCAAGTGCCTGCACTGACATCATAATGGTTCCTCTCTCACGGTCGATGTCGGCAATTGTCAGCGGAATTCTTTCACTGTCATCATATGCGCGAACGATGACGAATTGGCCGGCTTTCGCGGCGGCAGCAACATCGGGCGCGTCGATTACCATCTTCCAGACGCCGGATGCCATCTCTTCTTTTTCTAAAATTTCAAAAGGCATTTTCAATCACAAAAATTAATTTTCGGTTACGGTTTTATTAAAGTTTCCGTATTGCTTTGGTTTAAAATCGAAAAAAGCAACATGATTCTCTTTACTTTTAAGTTTTTACATTTATGAAAGACAAGAATCTTAAAATCCGATTCCTTATTATATACATTCCTCTTTTTAAGACCTCCAAAAACCCAAAACAAACTCGTGAGGCAAAACATATAAATACAACAAATATGTTTGTAGGTTCTGCTTCAGATACGACAAACAATTTCCAAACGGGGCCCATAGCTCAGTCAGGCAGAGCGACTGGCTTTTAACCAGTCGGCCTAGGGTTCAAATCCCTATGGGCCCGCCATTTTTTCATATTTGACAATTATGCCGGAATCGTGCTTGTCATTTTGTTTTAAATCGATGTTTGACGGTATCGTTTCGCACCCGAATCAAAAATAAAATGAAAAATATAAAAAGGCGATTCCAAAAAAAGTGTCGTTTACCGCAACTTGCGGCTGCAGCAATCAAATATGAACCAACTATCTTTCTCACGGAGGAAAAGATTTGACATTTAAACTTCTTGATCATGAATCGGTCCCCCATCATGAAATTATTGAGGGAGAGGAAGTGGCGGTCTTACTCGAAAAGTACGCCATTGACAAGGAACAGCTCCCCAAAATCAGATTTGATGACCCGATTGTCCTTGAAATCGGCGCAAAAATCGGCGATGTCGTGAAAATTTCACGCAAAAGCCAGACTGCCGATGAATCTTTCTACTACAGACTCGTCATCGACGCCGTCGTTTAAAAACGCTGACAGATTTATTTTGATATTGTTTGAAAATAAAGGGAAAATTAATCTATTATAATCGCCCGCATTCCCGCCAACCGACCTGCCAAAAAACTCAATATTATATACATCCGTAAAATGCCGCTGAAGCACGGCATCGTATAACGTTTTTCGGCCCGGCGCTTTTCTTTCTTTTTGTCGTTTAATGCCGGCCGATTTGTTATTGCGGATTTATATTTCCGGTTGAGTCAGTCAAGCCGACGCGGCGTATCAAACAATATCGTTTATTTGATCACATTTATTTACAAAATATCAAACAATTGAACAGACAGACGAATAAAATTACTCAACAAGAGGGTGCTAACTATTACATTAGATACACGTGTCCTGACGAAATATTATTTCACACAAGATAAAATTGTACAACATCATATCGATTCGTTCAATAAATTCTTGGATACAGGACTTCAAAAAATTATAGATGAACAACAAATCATCGAGACGGATATCGAAGGAACTTATCTGAAGCTCGGCAAGATCCGCGTCGAAAATCCGGTTGTCAATGAAGCCGACGGTGCGACCCACAGACTTTTCCCCAACGAAGCGCGTCTTCGAAATCTTTCTTATTCCGCGCCGTTATATCTTGAAATGTCCGTCGTTAAAGAAGGGCAGGACACACAGGACGAACCGATTGAAGCAAAAATCGGTCAGCTTCCGATTATGCTCAAGTCCAAAGTCTGCAACTTAATCGGCATGACAGATGACGAAAAAATCTCAAACGGCGAAGATCCGCTTGACTGCGGCGGTTATTTCATTGTCGGCGGCACTGAACGTGTCGTTATGACGCTTGAAGACCTCGCGCCGAACAAGATTCTCACCGAATACGGTGAACGCTACGGCGACAAAATCGAAGTCGCGAAAGTCTTCTCTCAAAAGAAAGGCTACCGTGCGCTCGTTGTCGTTGAGCGCGGACGCAAATCTTTGCTTGAAGTTTCCTTCCCGTCCATCACCGGAAGACTCAACTTTATCACACTTATCCGCGCGCTCGGTATCGTCACTGATCAGGATGTTGTGACAGCCGTTTCAAGCGACCCTGAAATTGTCAAATTCATGCTTGAAAACTTAGATGAAGCTGAAGTTGACACCATGCAGGACGCGATTGAAAAAATCGGTATGCGCGTTGCAGCAGGGCAAGCCCGCGAATACCAAATCAAGCGTGCCAACTATGTTTTGGACAGATACTTGCTGCCCCATCTCGGCGACAAACCCGAAGACCGCGTTTCAAAAGCCAATTTCCTTGCCAGAATGGCAGAATCATGCTTTGAATTAGCCCTCGGAAAACGCAATGAAGATGACAAAGACCACTACTCCAACAAACGTCTGAAGCTTGCGGGCGACCTCATGGAAGATCTCTTCCGTGTCTCTTTTAACAAACTTTCCCGCGATATTAAATATCAGTTGGAGCGTGCCAGCATGAGAAACCGTGAACTCAACGTTGCCACAATCGTTCGTGCCGACGTTTTGACAGACCGCTTACAGCACCCGCTCGCCACCGGCAACTGGGTCGGCGGCAGAACCGGTGTCTCACAGCTTTTGGACAGAAACGATCACATCTCAACGCTTTCACACCTTCGCCGCGTGATTTCTCCGCTTTCCCGCGCTCAGCCGCACTTCGAAGCGCGTGACTTGCACCCGACACAGTGGGGACGTCTCTGCCCGTCAGAAACCCCTGAAGGTCCGAACTGCGGTCTTGTGAAGAACTTTGCCGAAATGGTGGAACTCTCAACAGGTGTTGACGACACAGATCCCATCAAACAGGCGCTTTACAACTTAGGCGTTGAGAAATTCCAGTTTATCCAGCCCGAAATCATTGAAGTCGAATACGACAGTGCCGAGAAAGAAGAATTCGAAAGCGAATTCGAGGAAAAAGCCATCGGCATTAAGAAGACGGAAGGCGAATTCAGTGAAGAAGAAGACGCAACTTCAGAATCACACGCCGTGCCTGTCGAAAAGGAACACGACGACATGGATGACGACTTCTTAGGCGGCATCGACTACGACGGGGGAATTGACGAATGATGAACAGATCTAAAATTTTCTTAGACGGCGAATTGATCGGAACGCATGATGATCCGATTACACTCGTTTCCAACATCCGCGAAATGAGAAGAAAAGGTTACTTCTCAAAGCAGGTCAACGTGGCTTTCCTGGAACACACCGGCGAAGTCATTATTTCCGCCGACATCGGTCGTGCCAGAAGACCGCTTTTGATTGTTGAAAACGGTGCTCTTCTCGTTACAGAAGAACATATTGAAAAATTAAGAACCGGTGAATTGAGCTTTGAAGATTTGGTCGACCTCGGCCTCATCGAATATCTTGATGCCGAAGAAGAAGAAAACGCTTACGTGGCTCTTCGCGAAAGAGAATTGAACGAACGCCACACCCACATGGAGCTGTCACCCGATTTGATTTTGGGTATTTGTACCGGTATGATTCCGTATCCGGAACACAATGCGGCCCCGCGTTGTACAATGGGCGCGGCCATGATTAAGCAGTGTATCGGTGTTTCAACTGCAAACCACAAACTCAGACCCGACACGCGCGCCAACATTTTGCATTATCCGCAGCGTGCCATGACCTACACGCAAACCTGCGAGTCCATCGGTTTCGATGACAGACCCGCCGGTCAGAACTTCGTTGTCGCCATTCTCTCTTACGAAGGCTACAATATTGAAGACGCTCTTGTTTTCAACAGAGGTTCCATTGAAAGAGGTCTCGGCCGCAGCCACTTCGTTCGTACGTTTGAAGGCGAAGAACGCCGCTACCCCGGCGGTCAGGAAGACAAGTTCGAAATCCCCGACTCCGAATACCGCGGTGCCAGAAGTGCCGAAGCTTACGCCGAACTTGATGAAGACGGTTTGGTTAACCCCGAAACATATGCCGCTCCGAATGCGGTTTTGATCGGCAAAACCAGTCCGCCCCGTTTCCTTGAAGAAAACACCGGCGGCCTTGATTCCGGTTTCAGCCAGCAGAGACGTGAAAGTTCCGTCACAATGCGCTCGAATGAAAAAGGTGTTGTTGACAACGTTATTTTGACAGAATCCATCAACGGTACAAGATTGGCCAAGGTCAAAGTCAGAGACGAACGTATTCCCGATATCGGTGACAAGTTCGCTTCAAGACACGGTCAGAAAGGCGTTATCGGCTTGAAAGTTAACATCGCCGACATGCCGTTTACCGAATCCGGTTTGTCACCCGACTTGATGATTAACCCCCACGCAATCCCGTCCCGTATGACTGTCGGTCACGTTCTTGAAATGATCGGCGGTAAAGTCGGTTCCATGGAAGGACGCCGCATTGACGCAACAGCCTTCTCCGCTGCCGAAGAAAACGGTGACGACGAAGAAAAACTCAGAGAAACGCTTCAGAAATACGGCTTTGCCCACACCGGCAAAGAAGTCTTCTATGACGGCGTGACCGGAAAAATGATTCCGGCTGATGTTTTCGTCGGCGTGATTCTTTATCAGAAACTTCACCACATGGTTACTTCAAAAATGCACGCCAGATCCCGCGGTCCCGTTCAGGTGCTTACCAGACAGCCGACAGAAGGACGTGCAAGAGAAGGAGGTCTTCGTTTCGGTGAAATGGAGCGTGACGTTCTCGTCGGTCACGGCGCAGCAATGTGTCTCAAAGAAAGATTATTGGAAGAGTCCGACAAGGATGAAGAATACGTCTGCAGCAACTGCGGTATGATTGCCACATTTGACAGACAAAGAAACATGGCGGTTTGCCCCAACTGCGGTGCCGATACCGACATTTACCTTGTTGAAATGAGTTATTCCTTCAAGCTCCTGCTTGACGAAATTAAATCCCTCGGTGTTGCGCCGAGAATGGAACTTGAGGATGCGGTGTAATCATGATGTCAAAAAGAATTCAACAGATTCCGAAAAGAATTTCCGCCATCAAATTCGGTTTACTTTCCCCGAAAGAAATCAGAAACATGAGCGCGACAAACGTCATCACCGCAGACACATATGATGAAGACGGTTTCCCGATTGAAATGGGTCTCATGGACACGCGTCTCGGTGTGATTGACCCGGGATTGAAATGTAAAACCTGCCACTCCAAGGCAGGCGAATGTCCCGGTCACTTCGGTCACATTGAACTTGTCGTTCCGGTTATTCACGTCGGTTTCAACAAAACCATCCGCAAGTTGCTCCGCTCTGTTTGCGGTAACTGCAGCCGTTTGCTTTTGAATGAAACGCAGAAAGAAGATTATTTGGCGCAGCTTAATGCCGTTAAAGGCATCGGTCACATGCCCGATGACTTAATCAATGAAGTCTACAAGGAAGCGGCCAAAGTCAAGAGATGTCCGTACTGTGACGCGGAACAAAATGACATTAAATTCGAAAAGCCGACCGAATATCTCGAAAACGGTGAACGTTTAACACCGACTGAAATTCGTGACCGCTTTGAAAATATTCCGGATGAAGATATCCGTGTCATCGGCATGGACCCTGAAAACGCGCGTCCCGAATGGATGGTTTTAACCGTTTTGCCGGTGCCGCCGGTTACCGTCAGACCGTCCATCACACTCGAATCCGGTCAGCGCAGTGAAGACGACTTGACACACAAGTTGGTCGATATTATCAGAATCAATCAGAGATTCCAGGAAAACAGAGACGCAGGCGCTCCCCAGCTCATTATTGAGGACTTGTGGGAACTCTTGCAGTATCACGTCACTACTTTCTTTGACAACTCCGTCTCAGGCATTCCGCCGGCCAGACACAGATCAGGTCGCCCGCTCAAGACGCTTTCTCAGCGTTTGAAAGGAAAGGAAGGCCGTTTCAGAGGCAGTTTGTCCGGTAAACGTGTTAATTTCTCCGCCCGTACCGTTATTTCTCCGGATCCGGACTTGAGCATCAACGAAGTCGGCGTGCCGCTTCCGATTGCGCTCATCTTAACCATTCCGGAACACGTGACAGAACGTAACGTTGATTTCTTAAAAGAACACATCCGCCGCGGTCCGGCAAACTATCCGGGCGCGAATTACGTTATTCGTTCCGACGGCGGCCGTATCAAAATTACGGACATCAACCAGGAAGATTTGTGTGAAAAACTCGAATACGGCTGGATTGTCGAAAGACACCTCCGTGACGGCGATGTTGTTCTCTTCAACCGTCAGCCCTCTTTGCACAAGATGAGTATTATGGCACACAGCGTCAAGGTTTTGGACGGCAAAACGTTCCGTATGAACCCGGCCGTTTGTCCGCCGTATAACGCTGACTTTGACGGTGACGAAATGAACATGCACGTGCTGCAAACCGAAGAAGCAAGAGCGGAAGCAAAGATTCTGCTTCAGGTTCAGGAAAACATCCTGTCTCCGCGTTTCGGCGGTCCGATTGTCGGCGGTATTCACGACCACATTTCCGGTATGTTCCTTTTGACAAGAAAAGACAACCCTGTCACGGGCCGTATCAACAAAGACGATGCGCTCGACTTGCTCCGAAAGACGGATATCCGTGAACTTCCCGCGCCGGCAGGCGTTGATGAAAACGGTGAAGAATACTGGACCGGAAAACAGATTTTCAGTCAGATTCTCCCCGAAGGTCTCAACATTTCATTCTCTTCCAATGTCGGTACAAAAGACATGGAAGAAGACTTGAAGAACGACGCTTATGTTGTTATCGAAGACGGTGAACTGATTGCCGGAACAATTGATGAAACGGCAATGGGCGCTTTCAAAGCACAGATTTTAGACACAATTATTAAAGAATACGGCACAACTCGCGGCGCGCAATTCGTTGACGATGTCACGAAACTTGCGATTCGCGCGGTCATGAGAACGGGTCTTTCATTCGGTATTGCCGATGAAGACATCCCCGAAGAAGCCAAGATTCAGATTGACATGGTTTTAACAACCGCCGAGGACGAAGTTCAGAAGCTCATTCAGGCTTACAAAGATGAAGAACTCGAACCGCTCCCCGGAAGAACGCTTGATGAAACCATTGAAATGCGTATCATGCAGGAACTTGGTCGTGCTCGTGACAAGTCCGGTAAGATTGCCGACGCGCACATGGGTCTTGAAAACCCTGCTGCGATGATGGCCCGCTCCGGTGCTCGTGGTTCTATTTTGAACATTACGCAGATGGCTGCTTGTGTCGGTCAGCAGGCCGTTCGTGGTGCCCGTATCAACAGAGGTTACCGCGAAAGAACGTTGCCGCACTTTGAACGCGGTGACTTGGGTGCTGACGCGCACGGTTTCGTTAAGTCCAGCTACAAGAGCGGTTTGAACCCGACGGAATACTTCTTCCACTCGATCGGTGGTCGTGAAGGTTTGGTCGACACGGCCGTTCGTACGTCTCAGTCCGGTTATCTCCAGCGCCGTTTGGTCAGTGCGCTTCAGGATTTGGAAGTTCAGCCTGACTACACCGTTCGTGACACCCGCGGCGTGATTGTACAGTTCCTTTACGGTGAAGACGGTATTGACCCGACAAAGAGTGACTTCGCTAAACCCGAAGCAATTCACCGTATTTTCAGAAACGTTACCGGAAAGGAGGTCTGATTATGGCAAAAATGAAAGATGCTGAAATTCAGGCAATGATTCAGGATTTGCCTCTTCCGAAAAACATTTTAAAGACGATGCAGGCGGACGCCGTGTCTGTCGGTGTGACGGAAAAAGAAATGCAGGAAATCATTGACCGTGTCATGGTCGGCTACAAATTGTCTCAAATTGAAGCTTGTGACGCGGCCGGTGTCGTTGCGGCGCAGTCGATTGGTGAGCCGGGTACGCAGATGACCATGAGAACTTTCCACTACGCCGGTGTGGCCGAAATTAACGTTACGCTCGGTTTGCCGCGTTTGATTGAAATCGTGGACGCGCGTAAGATTCCGAGTACGCCGACGATGACGATTTATTTGAAAAATGATTCGGGACTCGTTGACGAAGACGGCAAAGCGGATTATGCGTTCGATCGTGATAAAGCGCAATCGGTTGCCTGGGATATTGAAGCGACCAAGATTGACCATATTGCGTCCGTTACAACCGACTTGGCTCAGATGAAGATCGTTATCAATGTCAATGAAAAAGCAATGAACAAAAGACATATGGTCTTCATGGAAATTGCCGAGAAATTCAAAGAAAAGATTCCGGACGCAATGGTTGAAGTCAGCGAAGAAAACTTCCAGATTGACTTGACCCCGAAGGATCAGCGTTACCGTGACTTGCTCCAGCTGACGAAGAAAATCAATGACATCACTTTAAAAGGTATTGAAGATATCAAACGTGTCGTTCTCAGAAAAGGAAGCGACACTGAAGAGTACGTTTTGTACACGGAAGGTTCCGCGTTGAAGGATATTATTTCCATCCCCGGCGTTGACATGACACGTACAACCACGAACAATGTCAGTGAAATTTTCTCCGTTTTCGGTATTGAAGCGGCCAGAAACTCAATTATCACTGAAGCTACAAACACGCTTCGTGAACAGGGTTTGAATGTTGATATCAGACACATTATGCTTGTGGCTGACTTGATGACCAGCGACGGTGAAGTCAAACAGATCGGTCGTCACGGTATTTCAGGCGAGAAGGCCAGTGTTTTCGCAAGAGCCGCTTTCGAAGTGACTGTCAATCACTTGCTTGACGCAGGTATGCGCGGCAACGTTGACGAGCTTCAGGGTGTGACTGAAAACGTTATCGTCGGCCAGCCGATTAAAATGGGTACCGGTGACATTCGTTTGATTGCCAGAACCATTGACTCTGATAACCCGAACCTTGTCAAATCCGTTGAAAAGAAGACCGTCAGAACCAGATCTCAAAAGAACGCCGCTGACAAAGCGGAACTTGCCGGATCTGTTCAGGTTTCAAAAGATGATTTAATCAGCGTCGAAACAGCCGATGAGGTTGACGACGATGAAGAATGGGATGACAACGTCAGCATGGACATCGAAGAAACGGTGACAGAAGTCGTTGAAGAAGAACCCAAGAAAAGAAGAGGAAGACCGCCCAAAGCAAAGGCGGAAGATGAAGAGTAATCCTCTTCATTTTATTCTTTTTTTTATTTTTTGTCTTTTCTTTTTTTTACTTTTTTCATTTTTTATTTATTTGAAAAAGTTGTGTTTTCGTTTTAATTATTCTCTAAAAACGCAGTCCTTCGCGCGCGACGACGGCATAATGACGACATTATCAGGCCGAGTCGTTTTCATTCAAAATGATCGGCGATTTCCAATTCCATTAATTTTTTCTTAACAATTAAAAATCCTTCTTTGTCCCGTTTTCGTCCGCATTTTTGAATAATTCGCTGGTGGTGGCGAATATAATCGATATAAATGGGATCTTTTGTTAATTCATAGCGCGTCAAATGAATGCAAGCTTCAACAACGGAGTGAAAACCGCGGTTGAAGATGAATCCTTCTTTTTCAGAATTGAAAATAAAAAAGTCAACCGGTTCAATGTCAATAACAACGGAATCCGCGGCTTCCAAGCGGCTGACACATTTGAATAAAACAAACCGGTCTGCATTTTTAAGAACCGGAACTGAAATTGTTTTTTGCTCCTCGCCGTTTTCTTCATCTTCAATGGCGGCGGCAATATCAAACGCTTCTTCTTCTAAATCGTAAAAGGTCGACTTTGCATACAAGACAGCATCATCCGTCATATTTGCCGCGAAATAATCCTCCCGCATTAAATTTTCGTATGTTGTTGACCCTTTGAACAAATGAAGAAACATCCTGTTGTTTTTCCAGGTTATCCCGAATGGCGCGGCATTGGCTGTTTTATTTGAATCCGATGCATTTTTTGTCGTCAGAATCATTTCGGAAATGCCTTCAGAGATTCCGAATTTTGCCATCCGATTTAGGTTTTTTGCTGTTTCTTTCATGGTCGCGGTCCTTTCCGTTGGTCTTTTTAATTTTATTAAATTTTCAATCCTTCAAAAAGCGCGATAAAGATGCCGGCGGCTGTTATATCGGCGAGGGATCCGGGATTTAGTTTTTTCTTTCGGAGTTCCCGGTCAAATTTTTGAATGTCGGGAATCATTTTTTTCAAATTTTTATTTTTCTTTGATTTTTTCAACATTTTTGCCGCTTTCTCTTGAACTTTTAAAGCCGTCCGATTATCATATTTGGTCGCGATAAACGTGTCGGGATATTTTGCCATGAATTCTAAAAATGTATAAACAACAGCACTGTTGATAACACTCCCAAAACATTTTTCCGGATGTGTTTCAAACCAAGCTTTGTTTTTTAAAAGTTTTCGGGAAAATTGTTTTGATTTTTCAAATCCGTTGACCCACTCCGCGGCAACCATGTCTCTTTTGGCACCCATAGCCATTAAATCAAAAAGCGGAATGTTTTCAATTCTTATTTTTTCAATCGCAGCTGCACTGTTTAAGTCCAATTCATAATCATTTTTGCCTTTTTCAGTTTTTTGAACCGGAATGGAAAGGGTGCCGAATGCTTTGTAAAAGAAAATCGCATCGTCTGCTGTTGTTGTTCGGCAAATCTCTGATGCTTTTTGTGTTATCGCCTTTTCAATTTCTTTTCTTTTTTTGCTTCGATTTTCATTTTCAAAATCTTTGAAAACAATTCCGGTGGCTGCTGCCAGCGGTAAAAGAAGAATGAATGTTCCGAAATGCGTGTTTCCGCCGCTTTGTACGGATTGACTTTTCAAAACGGTTTCATAAAAATGAGGGCCGAAAGCCGGCTTTTCTTTTTCAGTTGAATTTTTAGCTGAATTTTTAGCTGAGTCTGACGCGCATTTCAAAAAAACGGATTGTACGGATAAAGCGGATGCTAAAAAATGTTCGAACGAAGTGTCTTCGTAATCCTGGAGCCGGTGAACATTTCCGGGTTTCGGGTAAGAAGCCGCTTCCAAAACCATTGAAAGAGTTGCAGAAACGGCAATTTCTTCATTTAACGGAATGTGAATCATTCAATTGCTCCGCTTTTTCTGTTTATTTGTTCAATTTATTTATTCAATTTGTGCCGGCCGTTTTCTTTTCATCGATTGCGTTCAATATTTTTTCGGATAGCTCTTTTTTCATTCTCATATATTCGTCGGGAGCAATGCCCAATTGGGAAAGCGATCCGTCGCGGTAATAACACGGTTTTGTTCCTTTGCAGCACCATACGAGACTTCCGAAGCATGTGTCTTTACCGCCTTCAAGCGGGGTTCCTTTGACTGAATTTTGCTTTAATTGGATAAATTCTTCAGATGTAAATCCGACACTTTCGATTTTTTTAAGCAGGCTGCAGTATTTGACGGGCGGGCAGCAGAATGCGAGACCGCGGTTGTCGCCGCGCTTGCAAACGTGTTTGGGCGCGTTGTACCATCCGGTTTCCTGTTGGTATTCCGTGATTTTTTTGACCAAATGCGGAATAAATTCAGGGTCATCGGCTGCGGCACGAGCCACTGAAACCATATCCGCACCGCTTGAAAAGAAATCAAGGGCAGCGTCAAAATCATCCACCGAGTTGTTGGCAATCACAAGTTTTCGGGTGGCGTTGCGGATTTCGGCAATCGCTTCCAAATCCGCGCCTTTTCCTTCAATCATCGCGTCGGCATGAATGATGTCTGCGCCGGCAACGTCAAAGAATTCGGCAGCCATTTCGGGCGTGACAACGTTTGTTCTGAATTTGACGGATAAAATGACGCCCGTTTCTTTTATTTTTTGAATGGTTTCCGCCAGGCTTTGCGTTTCTTTTAAAAGCGCTTGTCCCAACCCGCGTTCCGTAAATTCGGGCTGACGGCAATGGATATCCAATTCCATAATTGCATTTTTGCTTTTTATCAGCTCGGCCGCTTTTAAGAGCGGTTCAAGCGTTGCGCTTCTGACACTGATTGCCGGAACCGTTTCGGGCATTTGCGCTTTGACGGCATCAATTTCATTTTCAATCTGAATCAACACATCGCCGTTGACATCGTCTCCAACTGTAAATTCTGTTCGCCCGCGCGCGGCCGCTTCTGAGCCGGCCGTTTTGGACGCTTCATCTAAATTGTAAGCGCCGAGGATCACGATTCCGGCATTTTTTGCGTTTGCTGCGGCGAATTTGCTGTCGGTGACGCCTGCCATGGCTGACAAAACAATCGGGTTTTGAATTGTTATGTCGCCGATTTTTAAATCAAATGTATTTTCCATTTTTTCCCTCTCAGTATTACTTGAAAGAGAAGTAACGGGCATCTCCTTAATAAATTCTTTTTTTATTTTCAATTTGTATTCTGCCGCTCTCTATTGTGTATTTTAAAATATTCCCGCCGGCATTGCCGGTTTTGTATTTGTAAATTAATATTTTGCGTTCAAATTTGCCGCCGTTTTCTTTGATCTGAAATTCCATTCGCGAATCCGCGAAATAATTCAATCGCTCTTCAATTTGTTTTGAAAGGATGTCTGTGTGAAGACATCCGATGACAATCTATTGATCATTAATGCCGTTTTTTATTTCTTTTACAAAAGAAAAAATGCGGTATTCTTCCTCTTCATCATTTTCATATCGGGCAGAATCTTCATCATTTCTATCTTGGGCAGAGTTTTCGTTTTGTTTTTCATTTTTCTCTTCTTTTTGTTTTTCATTTTTCTTTTCAGTTTGTTTTTCATTTTGAAACAATTCGCTGAGAGTGTCAATGAAAATTATCATTTTCAATGACTTCTCTGCGACAGCTTCCTGATTGTTTTGGTTTTCAGTTTGGTTTATTTTTGTTGTTTTTTTGGTTTGCATCGTTTTATTTTCGAAAGTCCGGCTGCACATTTCTTTCCAACAATGCCTGTTTTCAGGCGTTATTTTCAAAAACATGCAGCCGGTTTTTTCAATATTTTCTTTATCGGCAGTCCTCCCATTCGATTTTTCAATCTCTGCCGAAAAAGCGGCAATTCCTTCATCATCATTTCCGGACAATAAAAGAAACGATCCGTTTCCGATCTTATTTCCCGTCAAACGATCAATTTCCGGAACACCTGTTGTGAAATTCGAAGCCATTGTTCTTTCACAAACATACAAATTCCATTCTTTTATATGCGGCTTCTTATTTTTTTAAAAACGAAAATTATATATACTCATCAAACGGCTTTTGAGACATGAATAATTCAAAATGCTGCTGCGACGGCAATAATTCAATCAATGCAGCCGATCTCTCCCAATTTAAATTTGAAAACGGTTTGATTCCTGCAATTGTTCAGGACGCTGCCACAAAAGAAGTTCTCATGTTCGCTTACATGAATGAAGACGCGCTGAAATTGACGTTGGAAACAAAAATCGCGCATTATTGGAGTCGCAGCCGGCAATCGCTTTGGAAAAAGGGGGAAACTTCCGGACATTTCCAATCCGTTTTGGAAATTCGTTTTGATTGCGACGCAGACTGCCTTTTGCTTTTCGTTGAACAAACAGGCGGTGCCTGCCATAATGGGTATAAATCCTGTTTCTACCGAACCGTTGACGGGGAAATCGTCGGTGAGAAAGTTTTTGATGAGAAAGATGTTTACTAAATCGTATTTTTCAGCAATTACAGTATAATTTAATATTTCTTTTTTCTTCAGTGGTATATATGATTTCTAAAAAACAATTTATTTTAATTCTTGTCATCCTCTTGGCGGTTATTGGTCTTATCGGATCGGGCTGTCTGAAAGAAGACGATAATTCATCGAACGGAACAGACCGTACAAACAACAATTCGTCAAACGTGACTCAGCCGAATGCCACTCTCGGTTTTTCCGCTAAATTCGGTACGCAACCGATAATGCTTTGGGATTCTTATCCTGAAAACGAAAATCCAAGATTTTACATGTATGTTCCGGCAAAAGAAGTTGAAGGGAACGATTTGATTTTAACGTTTAATAAGACCGTCGACAATATCGAAACGTATGATGAAAAAATTATTTTTGCTCTTCCGCTGGCTTCCGGTAATATTGTAACGGTTTCAATTGTTGATGAGTCGTCAGCCTCTTTTGAGCCCGCTAACACTGATCCGACAACGCCAAGCTTAACTGTTACTGTTGACAATAAATCCTATGACATTTTCATCTTGGCATCGGCTGTTATTGATATGGATATCGGTTCTAACGGATCTTTGAAATTTACAGACAATACCGGAACTTATGATTTCGAAAAGAAAGAATATGTTGCGGTTGATATTAATGAAAATGTCACTTTTATGCCGGTTCCTGACAAAGGATATGCGGTTTCTTCATTTGTTATTACGACGGGGGAATATGAAGTGTATAATGAAACTTCACTGCCGTCTTACACATTTAAGCCGGAAAGCCTCACTTATACAGTAAAAATTACATTTGAGCCGATAGAATCAGCAAACGGGTGAATGGCTGTTTGATTTATTGTTATAATTGACTTTTGAAATATTTCATCTCTTTTAGCACTCCCTTAATTTCTGGCAACGTATATATATATTATATACAATTTATATTATTTTGTTTCATTAGGGGAATCCCTCTTAATGATTTTTTTATTTAATCTATATTAATTTATTTTTACAGTGGTATTTTACATGACTATTCAAAAAAAGCAATTAATTTTCATTCTTATCATCCTCTTGGCCGTTATTGGTCTCGTTGGTTCAGGATGTCTTAAGAACAATGATGACGATTCATCGAATGGAACAGGTACAGGCGATAATTCTCAAAACAGTACCCCCCCGAGTAATAACAATACGTCAAATAACACGACAAATAATACAAACAACACAACCAACACGCCTCCCACTTCCGGATTACCTGATGTCGTTTACGCAACTCCGGGCAGCGGCGGCGGACGCGGCAACAGCGCACCTACTGAAATCACTTCAAAAGTGGGCGACCAAACAGTCGTTGTTGAAGAGTACGAAGGAGATGAACCAAATACTTACAATGTTTACGTCTATGTACCCGCAGCAGATATTGTAACAGATGACATATTGAGTATTACATTTTTGAAATCCGTTGACTCTGTTGTTGTTTCAGCGGGGTCCGAGTCTGTTCTTAAAGATGCTGTTTCTAATGGTAAAAGTGTGACTGTTAAAGCCGCAGTGGATGAGCCTGGTTTTGGTACATGGGACACTCCAAATCTTGAAGTTAAAATTGGTGATGATACTTACTACGTTTCATTCTTTGCTTCATCTGTATGGAATTTTGATGTTGCAAAAGGCGGTCAAGTTTCTATTGTTGAAACAGTCTATCTCGATAGGGATGATAAAATTGTTACAGTCAAAGGCTCTGCCAAGAAAACTGTTGTCGCTGAACCCGGAGAAACGCGTATTACGATAAAGGCCGACAAAGGCATGGCAGGAGCATTAGTTATTGAAGACAGCGAAGGCAACCCGGTTGAATGTCGTGCGGAAGGGTATACTTCCATATTCACAGCAGAAAGTAAAATCTATTCCGTCAAAACAACTTTTGAAACAGCTGTCAAAGCAAGTCTCATAATTGATGGCAAAAATCAAAACATCATTGTGGATCAGAATTTGGTTGAAAATGGAAATATTTTCCTTTATGTTCCTGCAGAAGATATTCTTGGTGAAAAAATTCTTTTGAAATTTAACTCTAATATTACATCTTTAACTGTAAGGGATAATCTTATTTTTTCTGGTGATGTTGCCGGTGTTAGGATTATCGGTTTTAAAGATATAGAAGCTACCATGAGTGAGACTAATAAAGTAACCCAAAAAGGTGGCGTTAATCCGAATACAATCAGTTTTGTAGTTGAAACTGAAAACGGCACATATAATGTTTACTTGCTGGCTTCAGCTCTTCTTAACTTTGAGATTCCGGAAGGCTACACTTTAACAGTTGACAATGCATTAGATTTGGAGGCAGGCAAACATAGTTTTGTAACTGATGTTGGCAAACAGCATACTTTTAGTTTCACTCCCGATGGTGAGAATAAATTTGTTTTAATTGGCTCTTCTGATGGTGAATTTATTGAATCGACCCCTCATGAATATACGTTTTTAAAAAGTCAAATCTATACAATAACAATTGTTGAACGTATCGTTGGCTAATCACAAGAATTAAGAACGATCTGCCGTTCTTATTTCTTTTTTATTTTTTGTCTGTTTCTTTTTATCTCTCTTTTCAATTCTATATCATTTCTGAAAATCTATATATTCAATAAGCGAATTATTTATTTAATGCCCATTTTATAAAAATTTCAAAATTGGCTGTAACAGCTGATGCAAATGGGTTTTCGTTAATTCATTAATATGGTGGTTTAGAAATATGATAACTCAAAAGAAGCAATTATTTTTAATTTTTATAATTCTCTTTGCCGCTATCGGAATTGTCGGGGCCGGGTGCCTGAAATCCGGTGACAGCGCAGCAAATGATACGGTAAATAACACAACAAACAATACCACAAACGACACAACAAACAACAATACAAATAACAACACGAATTCCAATAACAATACCAATAACAACACAACAAATAATACAACGAACAACACGCCTCCAACTTCCGGATTGCCTGATGTTGTTTATGCAACTCAGGGCAATGGCGGAGGCGGCAAAAGCAACAGCGCACCCTCCTCCCCCGCAACATTAAATGGGAAAGAGGTCGTCGTAGACCAGTCTCCGGCTGTTGATGGTGTTGTGAAATGGTATTTCTATATTCCTTCAACTGAAATAATAGACGAAACCATTGTATTGACAATGCCCGGAGTAATTACTGATTTTAATGTCGAAACCACAAGTTTAATTGCTCCCATTGGAACTACAGAAACGAATTCTTCTTACGACGGTAAAGTTGCAAACATTTATTTCTCAGGTGATACAACAACACCCTGGAATACGCCTGACTTAACGATCTCAGTCGGTGATGTTGAGTATAAAATTTCTTTCTATGCAACAGCTGCATGGGAAGCTTCTGCAACAGCAGGCGGCTCTTTTGAATTTGTTGAACTCGCAAATCCGGCTGATGCCGGCCGTGTGTTTAATATCGCAAGAATTAGTGCCGGCGCAACAAAATATTTTGTTTCTGAAGAAAGAGTTATTGAGTTTACATTAACGCCCAATAACGGATATACAGGATTCTTGGAAGTGACTGATTCAAACGGCGACCCGGTTGATTTGACTAAAAAAGACTCTAATACATACGAAACTTCAGCAGTTGTTACATCTCAAACTTATACGGTGAATGCAATTTTTGAAAAGAAAGCGGTTGCAACAGATGAAGACGGTAATAAACTCGTTGTAGACCAAAATCTGGTCGCAAATCGGAATATTTTCATTTATGTTCCTTCCGGAGAAATTGAAGATGAAGATATTTCAGTAGATATCGGAAAATCCGTTAGCGGGGCTGTTGTAATTAACTCATATGCTGTTGCTTCTGCAACACCTTCCGGCAATATTGTCACTATTACAATGGCATCCCCAATTTCCGGTTTAGAAAATGGTGGAATACCGGCTCCCTCTACTGTTACAGTTGAGGCAACAGCATCCGACGGAACTGTTTATAATATCTTTGTTTTAAAATCGGCAGTGCTTAAAATTACTGTGCCAAGCGGAGTTACATTAATTTCGGATGGAGGATTGGATTTAACTTCCGGAACATATTATTTCGTGACTGATATTAATTCTAAAGACCTGTTCACAGCATCCGCGGGAACTGTCTATATTGACGGCACTCCAGCTACGTCTGATTACACTTTCAGTGAAAGTAAAACATATGTGTTGACAATTGAACCAACAACTTAAATTTTCAATTAATTTTTCATAGAATGGTTTTCATACCATTCTTTTTTTCTTTTTTTCATGGATGAATAATTACTTAGTTGTCTCCTCATGCTTCTTATTTTTTTGAGATTACATCATGTTCTTAAAACCATTAGGTCTGTATATTTTATATTTTTCTTGTTTAACTCAATCGATCAAATATTTTATTACAGTCCATCAACCATTCAACTTATATACTTTTTTTTATTTTGCCTTAGTTATGCTACCAATTTATTGATACTTTCACGGTATCAATTTGATGTTCGTTATTTTGTTGGTTTAATAGGGTCTTTGAAAAATGACGGGGTTGAATTATTTTTCAATATCCTTGTGAATCTTTAAGATATGGACAGAGTGTACGGTTTGTAATTGTCTTTCCTTTATATTATGGAAAACAAAATTATTGTTCGAAAATCCATAGAGGGGTTTTATGAAATTTACACGAAATCAAATAATTATGATTGTTGCAATCGCCATTATTATTATCGGCGCCATTGCAGTTATGTTTGTCTATTATGGCAACAATGACAATGATTCACCTTCCGGGACCGGTTTCGGTCAGGATTTGAATCCGACTGAAACAAATGATTCTAACAAATCGGGACCCGATGATTCTAATGAACCTGAAAGTCCGAAATCTCCATCATCGGTCGGCGATGTTATCATTGCCACTCCCGGTAAAGGTGGCGGAAATAACAGACCTGCTTACAATATTACACTTAATACAATTGCAAACGGCGGAACAACTCCTGATTACGATGTGACTTACTACAAAGGAACAATTCCTGTTCACACCGATACCAATAAAGTTCCTGTTCCGGTTCATCCGGATTCTTTGACTTTTGCAGGTTGGTATAAAGACCCTGATTATGGATCTGATAAATGGAACGATGGTGTTGATGCTTTAACCGCACCTATTACTCTTTACGCCAAATGGGAAATGCCGATCACATTGGATGCCTCTAAATACGGCGGTAACGGCGGTAATCAGGTTTTAACTACATTTTTGACCGGCGATACTCTTGCAGATCACCTTTATGATTCCAATGACGTTCTTGTCTTTACTGATCTTAAAAAGCACACAAACGTTGATCCTACGGGAACAACATCCGGAAAATTCAACGGCTGGTATCAGTCTTCTGATTTCGGTACATCATTCTCTGCAAGCGATATTATTCTTGAAGCAGACGAAGCCTCAACACGAATTACACGCACACCTAGCGGAAATACTCTTTATGCACGCTGGAACTTGGAAATGTCTGTTTACGGTAACCAGTTCGGTGGCGCAGGAACAGCTGCAGAAACGATTTCTAAGCTTACGGGCGATACTGTTTCGTTTACCGATGTTTTGGGAACAAATGATGTCAAAACTCACACTTCATTATCATCAATTGATGCAAATCTTTGGCAGGGCACAGGCAGTCCGGTAACATTTAATAATGCTTGGATTACTGCAACAAAATTAGATAATGATCAAGTCTTCTATACACGCTGGGAAGTCCCTGTTGCATGGGATGCTACAAAATATGGTGGCACCGGCAGTTCTAGTGCTTCCGGTAACAAGGTTTTAACCGGTGACCTCTGGAGCTCAGGTCTTCCTTCCAGTTCACCCGCACACACCAGTTTAACTTCCTTTGCCAACTGGTACACTTCTTCTGACAGTGGTGTTACTTTTGCTACATTACCTTATACAGATGCAAAACTTAGTGCCGAACCTGCTACAGTGTATGCACGCTGGGAAGTCCCTGTTGCATGGGATGCCACAAAATATGGTGGCACCGGCAGTTCTAGTGCTTCCGGTAACAAGGTTTTAACCGGTGACCTTTGGAGCTCAGGTCTTCCTTCCAGTTCACCCGCACACACCAGTTTAACTTCCTTTGCCAACTGGTACACTTCTTCTGACAGTGGTGTTACTTTTGCTACATTACCTTATACAGATGCAAAACTTAGTGCCGAACCTGCTACAGTGTATGCACGCTGGCAAGCCCCTGTTACCTGGAAAGTTAATCACTTCGGCGGCAGCACTGTTGATTATACACAAAGTAATTTGTTAACCGGTGACACGCTTGCACTTCCGACCTTTTCAAATGCTGTTCATTCAAAAGGTCTTACCTTTGACGGCTGGTACACCGCTGCTGATGGTGGTATAAAGCATACTTCTGTTACAACTATTTCCGGTTTGACAGATGCAAGCGGTAAATTAATTGATTCTTCAACCGCAGCCGCTTACGCACGCTGGCAAGCCCCTGTTACCTGGCAAGTTAATCATTTTGGCGGTAGCTATAATATTGTAGAATCCTCTAAGTTAACCGGTGATGTTCTTACACTCCCTGCTACGGCAACTCATAGTCAAAATCTTATATTTGATGGTTGGTACACTGCTGCAGATAGTGGAACAAAATTAACTGATGCCAAAAGTATTTCAGATTTGACTGACGGCGACGGTAAACTGATTGGTTCTTCAACCACAGCTGCTTACGCACGCTGGAAAGCACATGCCAACTATTACTTCAACGCCCCGACATCGCCGGCATATTCCGGTACTGCATCAACATACTTCACGGATTATGCAACATACCTTACAGGTTCTAAAATTTCTTCACTTCCTACGTATACAGATGTCATCAGTAATTGGTCTGCTAATGTTTCTAATGTTGACAGTTCAGCAGTTCTTAAAGACGACCAGAATAAAAAATGGACTTTCGAAGGATGGTCTGAATCAGACACAGGTGCTGTTGTTTCAACAACTTCTGCTGTTGACAAAAATATGACCTTGTATGCAAACTGGACTCTTCACAATGCAATTAAAGTGAATGATAATACCGGTGATTCGGCACCATACACTTTTAAAACGGTTTATGCAACGACCACGTCAAATCTGACTTACAATATCTCTGAAGCCGGTATTACTACGACTCAGATTAATACTGATTTAGCAGGCTGGACAAAGTTGAAAAGTGATACTTCATCTCTTTCTGATATAACATTCAGTTCGCCGAATATGGTATTTACGACTGCTCCGTCTAATAATGCCGAATATCATACAAGATGGAATTACACTCTCATTAAAAATGCAGATTACGTAGGTCCTGCTGATGTAACGCAGAAGGTTTTGACAGATGCTCCGGTTTCATTAACTAATCCATTTGCACGATCCGGTTATGATTTCAAAGGATGGAATAATAGCTCTGGTGGCACAGGTATTGATTATCTTGCTACAGCAACTCCGTCTTTCAAAGAACTTAAAATATTGTATGCTGTTTGGGACCCGGTCGCTGTTACTTTGACTTATGACTTCAATGGAGGTTCAGGTACTATCGCCCCCGGCTCGGCTACGTATGGTTCACCGGTGACTTTATCGGATGGATCAGGGTTCACAAAACTCGGTCATACGGTAACTAGCTGGAATACTTATGCAGATGGTACAGGTACTTCCTACAGTCTGGGTCCAGCCATTACAACATCTGCATTTACGGATAATACAAGATTGTATGCTATCTGGGAACCTGCCACTGTTACTTTGACATTCGATGCCGGTACCGGAACCGCGAATCCTCTTTTTACTAAGGATGCAACCTATGGGTCTGCTGTGGTTTTACCGGAGCCCGGGGACTCCGGAATAAATAACGTTTACTCAAAGGTCGGCTATAATTTAAGCGGTTGGAGTTCTGCTCCAAACGGCGGCGGTATTTTCTACAGCAACGGCGAGAGTATTGATCCGTCTATGTTTGAAACAGACACAACATTGTATGCCGTTTGGACTCCGAATCAATATGGTGTTACTATTGATGGTAATAATGTTGACACGTTCGATGGGGAATCAATAACGGTGATTGTTGTATATTATGACTCTTCAATTGAAGATTTGATATCTGCTATTGAAAATGAAATAGACACACCTTTTGGAGCTGACAAAATAACACTCAATACTCAGGCTGACGGAACAGGCATTTCCTACGAAAGTAAAGATGTGTGTGACGGTTCAGAGTATTTGTATCTGATACGAACTTCTATATAATGAATTTTTGAACGGTTTTCTTTTTTACCGTTCTTTTTTCTTTTTTTCAAACATTTATTAATACAACCAAACCCTATTTTTTCGTATGACAACACGAAAAACATCTGTTTCTAAAATTTCTTCTTCTCAAAAGAAAACATTCCGTTCAACGGAAATTCATTCTGATAATTTTGAATTTGATTACAATCCCGATCTTATCATTCCGACAGACATTATTATCGCCGACACAAGCGCGGTTATTGACAGCGTTATTTCAGCTTCAATTAAAAACGGCAGATACAAGCCGGTTGACAATGATGTCCTGACGGTCATTATTCCCGAGGCGGTTTTGGCGGAACTTGAAAACCAGGCGGACAGCAAAAGAGAAACAGGGGTTTACGGCATTGACGAACTTCTCATTCTTCGGCAAATGGATGAGGAAGGACAGATTCAGCTGAAATTTGAGGGCAACCGCCCGACCGTTCATCAAATCAAAGACGCGAAACTCGGCGAAGTCGATGCTTTGATTCGGCAAACGGCAATGAATGTCGGCGGTCTCTTTGTCACAGCCGATAAAGTGCAGGCGATCGTCGGAAAAGCGCGCGGGTTAAATGTGGATTACGTTCCGCCCGTCATTCGGGAAACGGAAGCGGATGTTTCCAAACTTTCCGTTTTGTCATTTTTTGACAACCAAACGATGTCGGTTCACTTGAAAACAAATGTCATGCCGATGGCGAAACGCGGCTCCGTCGGAGAAATGAAATACGTTCCGATTCGGGAGACCATTTGTACGGCAGCGGAGCTGGAACACATCAAATCCGAATTGGTTCATTTTACGAAAATCGACGCTGAGTCTTTTATTGAAATGGAATATACGGGCGCGTTGATTCTTCAAGTCCGCGACATGAGAATCGCAATCACGGAATCCCCGTTCTCCGATGATTTTGAAATCACGATTGTTCGGCCGATTGCAAACGTTGATTTCGAAAAATATCAGGCAAGCGATGTTCTCAAAGAGAGAATCTTACAGCAGCGCGGCGTTTTAATCGCCGGATCTCCAGGTGCCGGCAAATCCACTTTTTCCGCATCCGTCGCTAAATTCCTGCTGGAAAACGGAAACGTTGTCAAAACAATGGAATCGCCTCGTGACCTTCAGGTGCCGACGGAAATTACGCAGTATGCGCCGCTGGAAGGTAAAATGGAAAATACGGCGGATTTGCTGCTTCTCGTTCGCCCCGATTATACAATTTATGACGAAGTTCGAAAAACGCAGGATTTCATGCTGTTTGCCGACATGCGTTTGGCAGGCGTCGGCATGATCGGCGTCGTTCACGCGACAAGAGCGATTGACGCCGTTCAAAGGCTGATCGGCAGAATTGAGCTCGGTGTGATTCCGCAGGTTGTCGACACAGTCATTTTCATTGACAAAGGGCAGATTTCTAAGGTTTACACGTTAGAATTCACGGTTAAAGTGCCGCACGGTATGATGGAAGCGGATTTGGCGCGCCCTGTTATTGTTGTCAGCGACATTTCTTCCGGGAAAACAGAGTTTGAAATTTACACTTACGGCGAACAGGTTGTTGTGATGCCGGTCGGTCCGGGAGGCGCGTCGTCGCCGACAGAAAGAAAACCGTTTTGGGCGGAAACCGAGGAAATGCTTGCTGAAGAAGTTGAGCGTTACACGTCCGGTCCGTTTGAAGTCGAACTTGTTTCCGATACAAGTGCTGTTGTCAAAGTCAAAACGACGGATAAAAAGAAAATTATCGGCCGCGGCGGCGACACGATTAATCGCATTGAAGCCAATACCGGTCTTCGCATTGATGTTCGGGAAATGCCGACGCATTATTTCGGCCGCAAAAAGAGAGCCGATGATTTCGAGGATGATTTCTCATTCAAACGCAAGAAAAATCCGGTTCGTGATGGTTTTGACGCCGGCGATTTCCATGAATATGGCGGGTATGATAACGTTTCAGACGCTTACGGCAACAATCCCGAATACGTGATTCCGATTTTTGAGAAAACAAAAAAGCATTTCATTCTCAAAGTTCCCGAATTTTCCGGAAAAGACGTTGACGTTTACATTTCCGAAAATCCGTTTTTCAGCGCGACCGTCGGCCGCGGCGGCGACATCAAACTGCGCTCGGACTCGGAATTGGTTGAAAAAATCAAAGCCGGTTTCAGAAATGGGGAATTGATTGAAGTCAGATTATCTGAAAACAAAGATTCAGAATATTAAAACCCGAAGGTAAAACGCCGAAAGTTAAAACCGAAACATCACTTTTGATAATTTTCGGCAACCTGAATGCCTTTTAAAATCAAAATAAAAAACCAATGAGTTTTCATGATTTTAACGGCATTCGGCTTTTATTAATTTCGAAAAAAGCGATGTTTCAATTCAAACAAAAATAATTGAAAAACTAAAATAACCGCCTCCAACGACGCGTTTTACGAGCAAAGCGAGTAAAAGAAGACGTTGGAGATTCGCTCCATTCAATTAATAAAAAACAAAACAGCAGCCTGAGTAAATTGAATCTATTCATTCTTGGAAAATATGGTTTCATTAATGGGGGGGGAATAATCCGCAATTTTCGATTTTGCTCGTTACACTCACAAAATCTCAATTGCGGTCGTACTTGAACTTTTCATAAATTAATGCAAAAATTAAACATCGTTTTTTCCTTATTTTCAATAAACCCGAACGCCTGTTAAAACTCAAAAATAAATACAGATTTTTATTTTAAGGTTTAATCGGCGTTCGTTTTTTTGTAATTGTGAAAAAACGATGTTTCGGTTTAAACAGAAATAATCGAAAAACAAAAACAACCACCTCCAACGACGCGTTTCACGAGCAAAGCGAGTGAAGGAAGGTGTTGGAGATTCTTCCCATTCGTTGAATAAACTTCAAAAACCATTAATTTACAAATCAAGATTGAACAGTTTTTTTAACAACGGCGGGGAATAAGCCGCATTTTTCAATTTCATTCACTTCGTTCATGAAATCGAAAATTGCGGTCGGATGTGAACTTTTTTCAATTTTTTAAAAATTTTCCAATTTCATTCTCTTTAATGAATCAATCGCGGCAAACATTTTGTGCAAATCCACAAATCTTTTCCGTCTTTTCGAACATTCATCAAATACGCGCTTTCATCGGTTTTGCCGCACATAAAACAAACCGTACCGCCGGTCAAAGCCGCGCCGTCCGTTTCTTTTTGTTCCGTGCCGCTTTTTTCGTGAGTCATTTTCATTTTTTGCATTTCATTTGCTTTTTCTTCATTAAATTCCAAAGCTTCTCTTTTTTCAATCGTCAAAGCACCGGTCGGACAAATGTTAAGACATGCGCCCATTCCGTCGCATAAGTCTTCCGAAATGATTTTTGCTTTGCCGTCAATGATTTCAATTGCGCCTTCGGCACACGGCGAAACACATTCGCCGCAGCCGTTGCAAAGCGTTTCGTCAATTTTAACAATGTTTCTGTAAACCTTTTTGCTTGAAGCCATACTCAATTCCATTTTTACCCTCTCTTTTTGTTCTTTTTTGTTTCTTTTTTTGTTCGTCGTTTTTGTGTATTTTTCAATAACTGTCGGAAAGTATATAAAAGATACCCATGATTTGCGGTTGAAAATCTTTTCAATGAGAAATTATTTTATTAAATGACTTGGTTTATTAAAAATAAAAACGTCAACAAAAAACAAAACTTGTGTCAAAAAACGATTTACACGTTAAAACGCTATGAGGGCTTATATATCGCTATTAATTACATTTTAATCGGACAAATTGCCGTTTGGCTTTTATTAATTGTTATTCTTTTCAATTTGCTCGCATTAGCTTTAGGTATCTATAGCATACGAAAAAAGAAAATTATTTTCCCGAAATTTGTTTTATTTATGCTGTACCTTTTTTATTCGCCGACCAAATGGTTTTTCTCGGCATTTTCAATGAATGATTTGCTCGTTGACGAAATTCTCGTTGAAATTCAAAACACCGTTTTTTTGGATAAATTCAAAAAGCAAACGGAACGAAAAGTGATTCTGCTGCCCCAATGTTTAAGAAGCAGCGATTGCCACGCGCGATGCGATCCGCTTTACGGTTTCATCTGTACCAAATGCGGCCGGTGCGATATCGGCGAAATCACAAAAGAAGCCGAAGCGCGTGATTTTAAAGTCTTTGTCGTTCCCGGGAGCAGTTTTGTCAAAAAAATCTTTAAAGAATATAAACCGACATCCTGTATCGGCGTCGCCTGTCCGGTCGAACTCAGCGAATCCATGCAAAAAACATCAATTATTCCGTCTCAAGGCGTTTATCTGATCAATGACGGCTGTTTTGAGACAAAAGTGAATGTGAACGATGTCATTCTGAAAATGGACCTGGTGTCTCCTCTTTCGGAAAATTCAATTCCGTTAAAGACGGTTACATTATATGATTTTGAAAATAAAGGAGGTCAATAAATATGTACGATGAAGTCGGTCGGATAATGGTTATTGGTCTCGTTCTTTCTTTGATTCTATTATTGGTTGCATTTTACATCGGACACACGAAGCTCCGAAAAAATGCGTTTTTTGCATCCTATGCCTCAAGAGTTCTTGATTTCTTCTATAAGCCGTTGCTTGCTGTCTATATGTTCGTTTACAAAAGTCCCGACAAGCTTCATAAAAAAATGGCTGAAATTAAAAATCACGCGCAGTGCAAAAAGTTTTCACGAACGAAAACCAGAATTGTGCTGGCACCGCATTGCATGCGCCACGTCGAATGCAAAGCGCGGACGACCCGAACCGGCATTCAATGCACGTCCTGCGGCAAATGCGATTTCGCGGAACTCAAAAGGTTATCAGAAGAGCACGGCTATAAACTTTATATCATTACAGGGTCATCTTTTGTCAAACACATTTTAAAACATCCCGACGCAAAAGGGACGGACGGCGTTCTGGCAATCGGATGTAATTATGAAATCAACAAAGGTATGCGCGAATTGAAACGATCCAAAATTATGACATACGGCGTTCCGCTTCTCTCCGCCGGCTGCTATAATACGCAAATTGATTTGAAAGAATTTGAAAGGCAATTGATTTATTTGGAAGGATTAAATGGAAACAGAGAACCCTGATAAAAATTGCTGCGGCAAACACACTCATTCTCATTCATCATCGGGTGGTTGCAAATGCAATCATTCTCATAATCATGAAGGGTCACATGACAAACACGATGGACACACGCATAATGGACACACGCATAATGGACACGCGCATGGTCATGGTCGCGGATACGATCGCCCGCTCATCGACGACGATGATGACGGTTCCTGCGCCTGTGCACATCATCCCGAAGATGAAGCTGCCAAAAAAATCGTTGAACAAATGGTTTTTCAATTGGATGAAGTGATTGCTTTGTCGTCCGGTCCGGTTTACGGTGAATTCATAGCGAATGAGACGTTTCAGCTCAGATTGATTGATTTATTAAATAAAGTGCAGGAAGAGGCGTTTTCTCTTCCCGATGATTACAAAAGAAGAAAACCGAAAGCGGATTGGGAATTTCTTCAAACGCTGAATGAACAAATCATTCATCCGAATTTCGGCATGAATCCCGAAACGCTTTGGGATGTCGTGCGTCTTGAAATTCCGTATCAGCACAAAATGCTCGGTATCATCATCAACGGATGCAGTCACGAGCATTAAACGTTTTTTTTAATTTTCTTTTTTTCTTTACCATTTGTTGTAATGAACGCGCTCTTTTTTGAATCGGTCAACTTTGTCCGTTTCCTTTTCCGGATATCCAATTATTGTGAATGAATACGGAATGACGTTTTCCGGCAGATTGAATGCATTGACAAAGCCTTTCATTCTGTCTTCTCTCGGATAAACGCCGGTCCAAACCGCGCCGAGGCCGTTTTCATGAAGCGCCAGCAAAAGGTTTTGTGTTGCGGCACCCAAATCCTGCGGGAAAAATCCTTCGGCAACATCGTATTCTTTATTATAACAAATCAAAACTCCGGCAGGAGCGCCTTTTGCCATTTGGGCGTGCGGGCTGTAAGTCGGGACTGCGTCCATTAATTCCTGTTTGTCAACAATAATAAATTCCCACGGCTGCTGATTTCTAGCTGACGGCGCAAACATGGCGGCTTTGACGGCTTCTTCAATCAATTCCATCGGAACGGATTTGTTTTGAAATTTTCTGACGCTTCTGCGAGTATATAAGGCTTCCATTGTTTCCATTATTTTTCATCTCCTGTCTTTTCATCTTCCTGTTCAATTTAAAATTAAAATAAACAAACATAAACAAACATAAACTAAACAAACTAAACAAACTAAAATAAACAAACTTAAAATAAATAACAATGGAAATTATTCTTTCTCATCTTAATCATTTTGTTTGAATCTCAACAATAAGATTTAAAAAGAATCCGACTCTTTATGAGATGCTGTTTTTGTAAAAAACGCAAAACGAATCAAAAATGCAGTAAAAAATAAAATAAATTCATATGCGAAAGTTGCCAAGCGGTCAAAGGCGGCAGGTTCAGGGCCTGTTCGTGTAGACGTTCGTGGGTTCGATTCCCATCTTTCGCACTTCTTTCTTTTTTATTTTAATCAAAATTTAATTAAAATTATTTTAATTAAAATTTTAATCAAAATCCACTTTTAATCAAAACCGGAAGTCAAAAAATCCAGTTTCGATAATATTTTATCATTTATTTTTGAATTATCCAAACCGATTTTCGAAAACACGTGCGTTATTTTTTGTTCATTCGAAACAGAACGCACCGTTGAATCAGTAAATTCCAAATTATAAGCGTAAACGGCTGCGCCGGCAATGCCGATTAATATGTTTTCACAATCAATGCCTGACGACTCGCATAACGCTGCTGCGCCAAGGAGTCTTCCGTCCGGCTGCAATTTTCTGTAAGGCTCTCTCGCAACTCTTGAAATCGGGTCGCACAACAGGTTGTCGGAAAATCGCTCAATTTCCTTTACCGCATACCATTCTAAAAACGAATGATCATTTTCATTTTCACTTTTTAGGGCATCCAGCATTTCGTTCATGGAGCCGACAACAATTTTACATAATTCCGGCCGCTCCATGACTTCATGCAAATATTTCAGTCCGTTCATGGCACCCAAATACGCGGCGATGCAGTGCGGTGTGTTATGTAAAAATAATTTTGCTTTCCATTCTTTGTTTAATAATTCGTCGGCACTGATGTATTCAATATCGCCGTCAAGCCACTCTGCTCTTTCGTCAATGAAAAGAATCCCGTCTTCAGTGTGTATCGCAAGCGGGTCGCGCAATAAATTTTCACTCGAAGCTGTGTTTGACGCAATCACATCAGGGACTGCAAAATAAATTCGATCGTTTCCTGTTTCGGCTTTCAATATTTCAACGGTTGCAGGATCGTTTTCACATAACACAATTGAGCAAGATGCATCTTTTACGGCATCGGCAATCATTTTCACATTGTTCGGGCCGACGGCAACGAAAATCGCTGAGAGATTCTTGTAGTCCGCTGCTTTAAATTCTGAAATTAAACAAGCCCGACTTGAGTGTATAAATTTTTCTTCCAATTTGCTGCCATGTGATTTGAAAGTCAAAAAGCCGCCGTTTTTGTTCATGGCGTCAACAATGTTTGGATTAATGTCAACAAAAATAAAATCGTATTTTTCTGTGTTTATTTTCCACGGCAAAAATCCGCGTCCGATTGCGCCGGCGCCGATGATTGCGATGATTTCTTTGTTGCTCATAAATCCTTCTCCTCTATATTTATTCAATATTCAATTTTAATATTGAAATTTAAATATTGGGGTTGGTTTGATTTCATCTTATTTTTATTATTGAATAATCGGCTCATAAGTATATTTTCTTGAAAAGCCTGACAACATGCTGACGGTTTCAATCAGCTCATCGCAATATGTTTCATAATCTTGTTTATCGGGCGCGTTTGCATCCATTGTGTAGCCGCGAATGGCACCGTTAATCAAGATTGCCAATGAAACCGGATTCATTCCGGGAAATCCGTCTTTTCTTTGAACGGCTTCCAATATTTTTTCCAATAATTCTGTATCTTCATTTCCGAAAATTTTGTAGTACGGCGTTCCGTTTTCATCACGGCCGTTGTAAATTATCTCCATCAGCGCATCATATTCGTGTTTGTGTTCTTCTGAATATGTCAGGCTGGCTCGAATGTATATATAGAGCATTTCTAAAGGTGTTTGGGCTTGGGCAACTTTTCCGTGAATATAATTTTCCTGTTTTTGAAGAAGTGCGGCACGCAATTTTTCAATTAATTCGGTTTTTGTCGGGAAATAATATGGGATAAGTGCCGCGCTGATGTCGGCTTTTTTAGCGATTTTTGCCAAACTTGTATTTATGTATCCGGCTTCAATAAGTGTGAGAGTGGCGGCATCTAAAATCTGTTCCTTTCGAAGATCTGCAATAATTGAATTTTGGGATGCTCTTCTTTCATTTATTTTGCCTGTTATTTCGCCCGAAGTATTGATTTCTTCAAAATTGCCCTGATTTTCACTGTTCATACTTCAAAATCCTCCGTCATGTCTTCTGGTGGTCTTTTTATTATTTTTGTTTATTTGTTCAATATTTTAAATTAATAGTAAATTTATCAAATAATCATTCAATTATTTAAATCTGCGTTAAATTTTTCAAAAAATGATTTTTTGCCGCAAAAGTTAATAAAATAAAAGAACCTTTTACGGTTGTTGTTTTTAAATGTCCGGTATTGCCGCGCATTTGAATCTTATATTTAATACGTTCATCCGTTTGTGAAATCATGAAACACCATTTCCGGCAATTTTTGCGCGCGCACCGCGACAGCTTAACGCAGGCTGAAGTTCTTGAAAAAAGCAAGGCGATTACCGACAGGCTTATTCAATCGGATTTGTTTGAAAAAAGCGGTTCTTTGTTTGCGTATTTGGATGTCCGGAATGAAGTTTCAACGCGTTTGTTGATCGAACATTGTTTTGAGGTTGGGAAGCCTGTTTATGTTCCCGTGACGCGCGATCAGGAAATGTTTTTTGCGCAGCTTCATGATTTTTCTGATTTGATTGAGGCCGGATATGGTATTTCGGAACCGGCTCACCCTGTGAAAGCTGAACCTGATGAAAAATCGCTTTTTATTATTCCGGGTGTCGGGTTTGATAAATGCGGCAACCGCATCGGGTATGGTGCCGGTTTTTATGATAAATACTTGCATTGCCGCAACTACATGCATTTGGTTGGAATTTGCTTTGAAATTCAAATGGCAGATGAACTTCCAAAGGAAGAAACGGATGTTCAAATGGATTCAATTTTGACGGAAAATCGATGGATACTTATTGAAAAAGAGCGTCGGTAATCGGACTTTAAAAAATCTAAAAATCGGTTACATGTAATACATTATATTCTTAATATTATTCTTGTTTTTCTTTATTTCTAATTGGAATTATTTCTAAAAACACCTATATTTCCAATCGAGCATCTATCAAAAATATCGTGCTGTTCGTTCTCACTTTTTCGCAATAGGTTTTTATACTATTACGGATTTATATAGCTTTACACATAGTAACGTTTAGCATATCATAGATGTCTCAAATTATGTCAATCAAATGATATCTTTGGCATTTTTCATATGCTAGGTTTTGCTTAATACACGCTGTTGTTAATGTTTATTTACATCAATTGATGTCGCAGCTAAAAACGCCACACTTTCAATTATTAACGCCACACTATCAAATGTTATCATTCAATATTTCGATTTTGAATTGATTGACATTTTATAGGAATTAAAAAATAATCTAAAAACAGCCACATATATAATTCACACAATTTCGCACAATTCAAAGAGGTTTTCGTATATGCAGTCCATCATTCAAGAAGCATTAAAATACTCAGAACAGGAAAAATCCGTTTCAAGCGCAGAAGGCGACGGCGGTTTTGATGAATTCGGTCAACCCCGCATTGTTATCATTGGTTGCGGCGGTGCCGGTAACAACACAATCAAACGTCTCTATAATATGGGCGTTGAAAACGCTGAAACAATATGTATTAATACCGACAAGCAGGATCTTGACAGAACCCGCGCTGACAAAAAGATTTTAATCGGTAAAACCCTCACAAGAGGTCTCGGTGCAGGCGGTTACCCCGAAATCGGCAGAAAAGCAGCCGAACTCGCCCGCGGAACTCTTGAATCTGTTTTAAAAGATGCTGACCTTGTTTTCGTCACAGCCGGTATGGGCGGCGGAACAGGTACAGGTGTCGCACCCGTTGTTGCAGAAGTTGCAAAAGAACAGGGCGCAATCGTTATCGGTATGGTCTCAACACCCTTTAAAGTTGAAGGTTCACGCTCACAGAAAGCAATGGACGGTGTTGAAGCATTAAAGAAGGCCGCCGACACAGTCGTTATTTTGGACAACCAGAGACTTTTGGCTCATGTCCCCAACCTTCCCATTGATCAAGCTCTTTCCGTTATGGACCAGCTCATCGCTGAAACCGTGAAAGGCATCACTGAAACAATCACAGAATACTCTTTGATCAACCTTGACTACGCTGATGTCCGCGCCACAATGGGCTGCGGCGGAATTGCCGTTATGATGGTCGGCGAATCCAAGAACCAGAACAAGAGTCAGGAAGTTGTCAAAGCAGCACTCAACCACCCGCTTCTCGACGTCGATTACCGCGGCGCAACCGGATGTCTCATTCACATCACCGGCGGCCCCGACATGAGTCTTCAAGAAGCCATGGAAATCGGTGAACAGCTCACCTACGAAATTTCCGACGAAGCAAAAGTGACAATCGGCGCACGTGTTCTCGAAGAATACGAAGGTCGTGTCAGAGTTATGGCAATTATGACAGGCGTTCAGCAGAAGATCGGCAGTTTCTCTGCTTCTTCTACAATGAATTCCGCCTCCGTCAGAAGCAAAGATGTCAACCTGTCTGCTTCCAGAGACATCATTGACTTCATTTAATCAAAACGAACTAAAAACGATCTGAAGAGTTTGTAAGCGTGTGACGCTTACATTTTCTCTCCTTCTATCTCTGTGTTTAATTTTTTTCATTTTAATTTTTTCTTTCTTTTTTCTTCTCTTTTTCTTTGAGCTTCCATGCACTCGCTAACGCTTGTGAAATGCGTCGTTGGAGGTGGTTGTTTGTTTTTTCAATTATTTTTGTTTGAATTGAAACATCATTTTTTCAAAAACTCAAAAAAACGAACGCCATCTAAATCCTAAATATTTTCTTTTTTCTTTTTTTGGTTTTAAAGGGCGTTCGGGTTTGAAAAAATAATAAAATCGGATGTTTATGGTTTTGTTATTTTAATTAAAAGTTCAAAAACGACCGCAATTGAAATTTTATGAGCGGTAGCGAGTAAAATTGAAAATTGCGGATTATTCCTCGACGCTTCCAAAACATTGTTCACAATCTATTAATTTTTAGTAAAATCACGATTTTATTTTTAATCAGCGTGGGGGAAATCTCCAACTCCTTCTTTCACTCGCTAACGCTCGTGAAACGCGTCGTTGGAGGTGGTTGTTTCGTTTTTTCAAATTTATCAAGTCGAACATCCTTTTTCAAAAATATAATAAAAATCGAACGCCGTTAATACTCTGAATAATATCCTGTTTTATTTTTGGGTTTTGTGGGGCGTTCGGATATGAAAATGAATTAAAATGGATGTTCATTTTTTTTATTTGCTTGAAAAGTTTATTTATCCCTTCGGTCATTTATGATTCATTATGAAAATACTCGTTGTGACCGGCCTGTTGGCCGAAGCTGCCGTTCGAAAATCTGTTGAAGATCGCGCAGATGTTCTCGTTTTGCCGACGGAAGTTGCAGCGCTTATCACACCGCAAAAGCTGATTTCAGGTTTTTCTAATTCTGTTTTTTCAAACAAAAAATACGATGCCGTTTTGGTCTCAGGCTTTTCAAAATTCAACTTTGAAAAAGCGGAAAAAGAAATCGGCAGTCCGATTTATTTGGGGCCGAAACACGCGGTTGATTTAAAATATGTTTTGTCTTCTCCTGTTTTTTCAAAGACTGTTCCTTCTTGTGAATTAATTCAAAATCAAAAAAGTGAACAAGCATTTGAAATTTTAAAAGAATACGAAGCAACCGAATCGCCGGTATTTCATATCGGTTCCGTTTCAATCGGCGGCACATCCCGTATGAAAATTTTAGCCGAAATCGTTGCCGCCGAATCGTTGACAAAAGACGAATTACGTTTTCAAGTTTCCCTGTTAGCCTCGGAAGGCGCTGATATGATTGATGTCGGTTTCTCTCCCGATGCTGATGAGCAAACCGTTTCATCCGTTTTTTCTTATGTAAAATCCATCTCTCCTGTTCCTGTCAGCATTGATTCCGGGGATTTTTCTCAAATCCTTTCCGGCATTGCAAACGGCGCGGATTTGGTTTTGAGCGTCGACAGCCGAATTTTGGATGAATACAGCGAATTGCTGTCCCGAAAAGAGTTCGGTCATTCTGCCGATTATCCGATTTTTGAAATAGTCGCTTTTGTCGTTATCCCTGATTTGTTTTCTAAAGAAGATCGACTCACGACATTGGAAAAAAACATTTCAGCGGCCCGACAAATGGGAATGAAAAAAATAATTGCCGATCCGATTTTGTCGCCACCCGGAAAAGATCTCCTCCCTTCATTAATGAATTATTATTCATTTCATCAGCGAAATCCTGATGTTCCGATTTTATTCGGTGCAGGCAACGTGACTGAATTATTCGATGCCGATTCCGTCGGAATGAATGCGCTTTTGGCTGAAATGGCCGATGAATGCGGCGCTTCTGTTTTGTTCACGCCTTACGCCGGCGATAAAGGAAAAGGATCTGTTCGTGAACTCAAAACAGCATCTGAAATGATGGTTTTATCCGACATCCGTGATTCTTCTCCGAAAGATTTGGGGATTGATCTCCTGATCCTGAAAGAAAAACGCAAACGCCATGATTTCAATTTAAATTTGATTTCAGAAAGCGGTGTTTTTGATTTGCTTCATTTGCGGGAGGATGAATCCAAAAATAAAAAGCCGGGAAATGGGATTGAATCGGCCGAAACAATCAACTCAAATGAGCCGGCGCAAACGGCACGTTCTCTTGTCTTTTCAGGCACGTTAAGTCCGGATTTTACGGCTGAAACAAAATGGGGCTGGAAATCCGATCTGTTCGGCAATTTTTTAATTGGCGTTCTTCCGGCAAGCCTGTTGGCAGATTATTTTATTCGTCATCATGGTTTTTATGAAAACAGCCCAGAAATTCAAACACTGAAAGCCGTTAAAACACCCGAAAGCCGTGTTATTGTTGCTGTTCACAAAAAAGCAATTATTGTCGGAACGGATTCTGCTTTCATGCTTGAATCCATTCTCGGTCAAAATTTGATTTCCGAATTGAGCCATGCCGGTTATTTGGGGCGCGAACTTCAAAAAGCGGAAATTGCAGTTATATTCGGGCGAAGTTATGCACAGGATGATGTTTTTTAATTTTTTCAATCTTTTTTTCTCTCAATCCGTAATGGCGGATTTAAGCGTTATAAGTTAAGTGTTTAAGTTAAGCGTTTAAGGGTAGTTTATTAATATTTTGAAAATATTATTTGAACATTAGTTTACAGATTTGTTTTTCAGGTGACTACATGAGAATTAACAGCGACGACAAAATGAGAATTTTCGGAGTTCTGGCGGAAAGATATTTCGCGGACAACAATTGGAAATATTATTCCATTGAAAAAAGCACTGAACGCCTTCAAAAGATTGCAGAAGACATCAACGGGCAACACAACGCTTATCCGAGCATTACACGCGACTGGTACGTCCAAAACGGCGGTGCTCGCGACATTCATTTGGCAGATTCATGGGATGAACTCAAAACCATTGTCGGGTTTATGAAAAGCAGTCCCGGATATTTTGATTATTTTGTTGACACCGGCGAAATTAAAGCATTTTGCATTTTGAGTGCTACAAAAGAACTTGAGCCCGAAAGAATCGAAGTCATCTTAAAAGCTCAGGAAGCCGGCATCCGTACACTTGTTTTCTTGGCAAACGTGCCGAGCGATATTGAAGCCAGCATTCTTCAGATTCGAAAGAGTGAATGCTGATTTTTCTTTTTTTATTCATTCATTTTTTTGCTCATTTTATTTTTGCTCATTTTATTTTTAATCGTTTTATTTTTGGCCGTTTTTATATTTCATTAAACTTGTTTTGATGGTTTTGAATCTGTTTTAATCTTCGATTCCGTTTTGTTTTTTCATTGTGAACAATTTTTATATACCATCAGACTATTACTCATTCGTTATTGCCGTCTGCCGCAATCTGTTCATTTCAGGTGCAGCCGCGTACGGTTTAATTTAATTTCAGCGGTCATTTGCCGGGACGCCGGAAACGAATTGCTGAGAGGTTATCATTATTATTTTTGTTAAATTATTTTTCACATAATATTTAACATTGAAATTTTAATTTCAAATATTATATAATTTAAATTGGTTAAGAAAGAGGTATAAAATGGATTTGGGATACTTGATTTATCTGGCTCCTATTTCCGGTTTGGTCAGTCTTCTTTTTGCAGCCCTTTTAGCACGTAAAGTTCTCGCAGAGGACAAAGGCTCAAAAGAGATGCAGGATATTGCGGCGGCCATTCAGGAAGGGGCGATGGCGTATCTGAATCGCCAGTATAAGACAATCGCGATTGTCGCGGTTATTTTAACAGTTTTAATCGTTGCGCTTTTGCCCAAAGATGATTTGTACAGCGTTAAAGTCGCTATCGGTTTCATCTTCGGTGCGCTTTCATCCGCAGCAGCCGGCTACATCGGCATGAACGTTTCCGTTCGCGCAAACGTCAGAACCGCAGCCGCTGCCAAGAACGGTCTGGAACACGCCTTAAATGTCGCTTTCCGCGGCGGTGCTGTGACCGGTTTGGCCGTTGTCGGTCTTTCAATTCTCGGGGTCAGTGTTTTCTATTTGATTTACGGTGACGTCGACTTGGTTATCGGATTCGGTTTCGGTGCCAGTTTAATCAGTTTGTTTGCCAGAGTCGGCGGCGGTATTTATACCAAAGCAGCTGACGTCGGCGCAGATATTGTCGGTAAAGTCGAAGCGGGCATTCCCGAAGACGATCCGAGAAACCCGGCCGTTATCGCTGACAACGTCGGTGACAACGTCGGTGACTGTGCCGGTATGGGTGCAGACTTGTTCGAGACTTACGCTGTGACTTTGCTTGCGGCAATGCTTCTTGGTTCACTTGTTTTGGGTTCAATTCCGAACGCCATTCTCTATCCGTTGATGCTCGGCGCGGCAGCGATTTTCGTGACAATCATTTCTTTGTTCTTCGTCCGTCTCGGCGCAAGCAAGAACATCATGAATGCTCTTTACAAAGGCGTTGCAGCAGCCACAGTTATCAGTGCAGTTGTTTTCTTCTTCATTACGGATTTCTTAATCGGCGACTACAGATTCTATATTGCAGCACTCGTCGGCATGGTCATTACTGTTTTGATGGTTATTTTCACGGAATACTACACTTCTACCAAATACCGCCCGGTTAAGGAAATTGCCGCCGCTTCTCAAACAGGCGCCGGTACCAACGTTATTTCCGGTTTGTCTTTCGGTTTTGAAAGTACAGCCCTTCCGGTTATCGCAATCGTTGCAGGTATCTTGATTTCATTCCTCATTGTCGGCGGCGCTGCTGACCCGACAATCGGTCTTTACGGCATTGCGGTCGCTGCCGTTGCCATGCTTTCCACAACCGGCATGATTGTCGCATTGGACTGCTATGGCCCGATTACGGACAATGCAGGCGGTATCGCTGAAATGTCTCAACAGCCTGAATCTGTCAGAGCTGTGACCGATGAACTTGACGCTGTCGGCAACACAACCAAAGCCGTGACAAAAGGTTACGCAATCGGCTCTGCCGCGCTCGGTGCTTTGGCACTTTTCGCTGACTACAAACTTAAAGTCGATTTGGGCGCAGGCTCGCTTTCCATTGACAACCCGCTCGTTTTGATCGGTCTTTTGATCGGCGGTCTTTTGCCGTTCGTTTTCTCGTCTGTGACAATGCGCGCTGTCAGCAAAGCAGCCATGAAAGTCGTTGATGAAGTTCGCCGTCAGTTCCGCGAAATCCCCGGAATTATGGAAGGCACTGCAAAACCCGAATACGGCAAATGTGTCGACATCGTGACATCCGCAGCCCTTCGTGAAATGGTTGTTCCGGGATTGCTTGCAATCGTTGTGCCAATTCTTGTCGGTGTCATCTTCGGTTCAGAAGCGCTTGCCGGTCTTTTGATTGGTATCATCGTTGTCGGTCTCATGCTCGCCATGACACTCAACAACGCCGGCGGTGCCTGGGATAACGCAAAGAAGTTAATCGAATCCGGTCTTTACGGCGGCAAGGGCTCTGAAGCTCACAAAGCAGCTGTTGTCGGCGACACAGTCGGCGATCCGGCAAAAGACACATCCGGTCCGGGTTTGAACGCTTTGATTAAAGTCGTGAACATGATTGCCATTCTTTTCGCCACACTCTTCGTGAGCGGCGGATTGCTCGGCGGTCTCTTCTGATGATAAAACAGTAAGAAAAGAACTTTTTCTTTTCTTCTTTTTACTTTTTCTTTTTTTATGTTGTTTTTATGTCGGTTTTATGTTGTTTTTAATGTTTTTTAGTTGTTTTAATAATTTCATTTGTTTTTCAAAACGGTGTTCCGTTTTTCTGTTTTTAAAATTTGTACGGCTCGCACGCGGCGGGCGATTTAATTACTCGATCAGATAAATCTCTCACTTTCAGCACCTTTTTATCTTACTTTTTCATATCATCATTAGAATTTTCAGGTGATTTTTTGAAAATAAAGTCAAGAGTCAGTCTCAGGAAAAATGATAAAAACAAAATGGTTGAGGCTCTTCGTGAAATTTACGGAGAGGATATTTCTGTTTTTTCAAACGCTAAGTTTGAAGTCATCACAACGGATGAATTCAAAGTGATTTTCGCTGACGGCAAACAGATGTTTATTGAGTATGACGGTCAGCTTTTCCCGACCGTGCGCGGCGCGCTTGAGCTGCTGCCGCCGAAGCGTGTTGTGACGGTGGATATGGGTGCTGTTAAATTCGTTGTCAACGGTGCGGATGTCATGAGCCCGGGGATTGTTGCCGCCGATTCTTCCATTCAAAAAGAGGATTTGGTTGTCATCGTCGAAGAAACGCACAAGAAACCTCTTGCCATCGGCCGCGCTTTGATTTCGGGAGATGAAATGACAGCTGCCGGTTCCGGAAAAGCGATTAAGTCGCTGTCTTATGTCGGCGATGCGCTTTGGGGTCTTGAAATTTGATAATAAAATCCGACAACATTTACAAAAAATTATAAATGTGATGGGCTCTGTTTCTCATCCGTGTTTAATATTTAGGGGCGTTTTTAATGGACAGTTTGATGACGATTATTTGTATGGCGATTGTGGTTGAAGGTATTATTTCTTACGCGAAACAAATCGCAGTTGACAAGTCAATGGCATGGCAGAATATTTTGGCGATTCTTTTCGGAATTGCAATCAGTTATTGCTATTCTGTTGACATTATCGGATATTTCGGTATCACAACCGAGGTTCCCTATATCAGTTTTATTTTGACAGGCATTCTCATTTCACGCGGCAGTAACTATGTTTTTGATTTCATTAAGCTCGTTACGATGAAAAGCAGCAGTTTGCAGTGTGAAACCGTAAAATGTGAAGCCGATTGCGGAAAAAAAGATGAATGATTCTCATTTACTCTTTTCTTTTTTTTCTCATTTTCTTTTTTTCGTTTCACTTTCTCTCTTCGTTTTTTTCTTCTCTTCGTTTTTCTCTTTCTTATTTTTGTTCTTTTTTGATTCGTTTTTTTATATTTTTACGCTTAACGCTGAATTTTTATCAAACCATATGAAACCGCATGTTTTTACACACAAGTTTATAAATATGTATAGCATTAATGCTTTATATTATTCCATATAATTTACATAAAATTATCAACATTGGGAAATTTTTCGGTCCCTTTTCCGATTCGTTTTCCGTTTTACACACATTTAATTAATAAACAAAGGTGTTTCCATTGAGTTTTTTGAAAAAGATTATGGGCGGTTCCGAGCCTAAACAGAATGACGACTATTCAGCATACATTGACCTTGACAAATTTGAAAAGGACATTGACAGCAGCGCAGGCGACGAGCCGGCAGAAACCTATGTCAAAATCGCTATTTTCACTCATTTTGATCAGATTACATCGCTGAAAAAAGAAATCTATGACGGCAACATTTTGATTGTTGACATTTCCAACATCAAATCCGACGAACGCCTCAGAAACCATCTTTTCAATGAACTCAAAGATGTTGTTTTAGATGTTCACGGCGATATTGTCGGCATGAAAGACAACAATATTCTTGTCACACCCACCGGCATTAAGGTGGACAGAAAGAAAATCGGCGGCAGCTACTAATTTTCCGCCTTTTTTAACTTTTTTATCTTTCTTTTTTGTTTTTATCTTTTTTTTGTTTTAAGTTTTTTTTGTTTTAAGTTTTTTTGTTTTTAAACCGACTGGTGCCGTTTTTAATCCTGATGCGGGGTGTAATTGATTACAGCTTCTTCATCTGTTCTTTCAATCTTGAAAATCACGGGGCGCAAACCGTCATTGCAGCTGCATATCGCTGTTCCGGGTTTTTCAATCCAGTCGCCGTAGTAGAAAACATCGCTTCCATGCGATAATGCAAAAACATATTGGTAAATCGCTTTCCAGGCTTCATCGCAGAAATTTTCGGGTTTGGCGTAATCGGCGTAAAAAACATCACCTTCTTTATGCATCGGACATTTTCCGAGTCCTTTTGAGCCGTATTCTTTTGCCAATTCTTCATCAAAATGTCTTTTCAAAACGGTAATTTTACAAGTTTTCATAATCCACTCTCATCATTGTTTTTTATTTTTATATTTTTAATTTTTCAAAATAATTCTTTATTAATCCTTTATACAACCTTTTTTTATACAGCTTCTTCTTTATTGATTTATTCATTCAATAAATTAAAACGGTGTTATTCTTGATCGATAATTTTGAAACTCAATCCAGCTGCCCGCTTTGTCAGGCAGATATGGCAATTAAATGGCAAAAAGACACAATTCCGTATTTCGGCGACATCATGTATACAACCGCCACTTGCGACCAATGCACTTTCAAGTTTGCCGACACGATTATTTTGTCCAGCAAAGATCCTGTTTGTTATTCTTTGCAGATTAAAACGGGAGCGGATTTGGATGCCCGGTTCATTCGTTCGACATCCGGTACAATTGTGATTGAAGAACTCGGTATCATGGTTGAGCCCGGGCCGATTTCCGAATCTTATGTGACAAATGTTGAAGGCGTTCTTCAGCGTATTCGCGGCGTTATTGAAAGCACGGTCCGCTGGTCCGAAATGGACGGCGATTTCGAAAAAGTCGATATCGCACTTGATTTAATCAACAAAATTGATGCCGTCATTGACAATCCGGAAACCGCGCCTGCGGCTCTCACGCTTCAAATCAAAGACCCGCTCGGGAACAGCGCAATTATTTCAGCCAATGCCGAATCCCGCAAATTAAACGAAGAAGAGCTGGAAAATTTAAAAACCGGCATGATTATTTTAGATGCTGAAAAGGACGAAATCATTTACGATATTTCTGATGAAGCCGGGCCGATCGGGAAAAATGAATGATTTTTTCATTTCTTTTTCTTCTTTATTTTTTCTTCTTCATTTTTTTATTTTCATTCATTTTCATCTTTATTTTTTTATTTCATTCATTTTTTCATCTTCGTTTTTTTATTTTCATTCAATTTTTTATTATCTTCTAAAATAATAAACTGAAACATCCTTTTTTCCGAATATTCAAGAAAAAGCGAACGCCGATTAAATCCTGAAAAATATCTTCTTAGTTTTTTAAATTTTAAAGGGCGTTCGGGTTTGAAAATTAATAAAAACGGATGTTTGTGTATTTGTTTAATAAAATTAAAAGTCCAAATACGACCGCAATTGAAATTTCATGAGTGAAGCGAATGAAATTGAAAATTGCGGATTATTCCCGGCCGTTGTTAAAAACATTAACAATTGTTACTTTTATGTGAGTCAGCGGTTTCCGATGTTTATTCAACGTATGGGTACGAATCTCCAACGCCTTCTTTCATTCGCTTCGCTCATGAAACGCGGCGTTGGAGGCGGTTGTTTTGACTTTTCTACTATTATTTAACGAAACGAACATCCCCTTTAAAAATTAAAGAAAAGGTGAACGCCGTTTATATTTTGAAAAATCTTTTTTATTTTTTGGATTTTAAGGGGCGTTCGGGGTTGGAAAATTGGTAAAAATGGATGTTCGGGTTTGTTTTTATTTTCCTTTTTGTTGTCTTTTTGTTTTTTTTGTTGTCTTTTTGTTTTCTTTTTATTTTCTTTTTTGTTCTATTTTATTCATTTTTTATTCTTTTAAACCAAAGATTTATTATTATCAGACTGAATTGCATAAATTATGTTTACAGTCATTACAGGCGCACAATTCGGGGATGAAGGCAAAGGAAAAATTGTTGATCTCCTCGCTGAAGAATATGATATTGTTGCCCGCTTTCAGGGCGGGGACAATGCCGGCCACACAGTGGTTATCGGGGAGGAAACATACAAGCTCCATCAAATCCCGTCCGGTATATTGGTCGGGACAACTGCATTGATCGGCCCGGGTGTTGTTTTAAATCCGTTTACGTTGACGGATGAACTGAACATGCTCAAAGACCGCGGTATTTCTGTAACACCCGAAACTTTTGGAATCGATGCAAAAGCCAGCATCATCATGCCGTATCATATCGCAATGGATGCGCTCGGCGAGGTTTCCCGCAAAGATAAAATCGGGACCACGAAAAAAGGAATTGCTTACGCTTATGCTGATCGTGTTTTAAGAAACGAAATCCGGCTCGGCGATTTATTTGACGAAGATCGGTTTTATGAAAAAATTGACCGGTTGTTGCCGGCGAAAAAAGAAACAATCGCAAAACTCGGCGGCAATCCGTACGATCTTTTCCCCGACGAAGAAATCAAAAATCTCTTGAAAATCGGCCGCGAACTCGAAGATTATTCGGTTGACGTTTCTTATGAAATTAATAATTCACTGCGCGCCGGCAAAAAAGTTCTTGCCGAAGGAGCGCAGGGCACCTTTTTAGATGTCGTTCACGGCACTCAAAAATATGTCACTTCTTCTTCAACCATTGCCGGCTCCGCCTGTACCGGCCTCGGTGTCGGCCCGTCTCAAGTGACCAAGACAATCGGTTTGGTCAAAGCCTATATCACGCGTGTCGGCAACGGACCGCTTCCGACTGAATTGGATGACGAAGTCGGTCAGCATCTCGTTGACGTCGGTCACGAATTCGGCACCACGACCGGTCGAAAGAGACGCTGCGGATGGATTGATATGCCTCTTCTGAAAAAATCAATCAATTTAAACGGGTACACCGAGTTGGTTTTAACAAAACTCGATGTCCTCACCGGACTGGAAACGATTAAAATGTGCGTTGCGTATGAATTGGATGGCGAGCGCATTGATTATCCGCCGCTGATGACCGAAGATATGGAGCGCTGCGTTCCTGTTTACGGCGATAATAGTGGGTGGGACGAGCCGATCGGTCACATCCGCAATTATTCTGAACTTCCTGAAGGTGCCAGAGACTTTATCGAATATATCGAGAAAATCTGTCGGATTCCGGTCAGTTATGTTTCTGTCGGTCCCGAAAGAGATCAAACAATCAAAGTCGATGCCAATCGACCGAAAGATCCGAGATGCAATCCGATTAACAGGAAATTGTTCTGAAATTATTCTGTATATTCTGTAATTTGAACTGATTCTGTAATTTGAACTAAATCTGAAATATTTGAACTAAATCTGAAATAACTCTGAAATTATTTTTGATTGTTTCAGATTTTTCTTTTTCATTTCCTTTTTTTCTTCCCTTTTTCTTTCCTTTTTTCTCTTCTCACTCTTATTTTCAACAAAATCTTTTTATATCATCGGTCTGTTGATAGGTTCATTTGAGTCCTTATTATTCAAGCATCCGGTTTCGGCCACCGCGGAGTTTGAAATAAAAGTTCAAAAAACCATTGAATGCTTCAGCCAGCGTCGCATTGAATGTTACACATAATCCGAACGAACCTGTCAAAATCGTCTGACTGTATTTGGTAAGACTGAAAAAAAAGCGGGGCGTTTACACTGTCCGCATGCAGAAATGCTGCGCTAAAAGACGGTGATTGCTGTGCACTTTTTTCTTGTTTTTATCATTTGCAGAGTATACACTTTTTTGGCGGATTTGGCGTTTCTTTGAAACGCAAGCGAGATTATCAATTTAATAAGGAGATATTAATGACAACAGCATACGATGTTCCCGCAGACGATCTCATTATGAGAGTTGCGGACAAATTTAAAGAAAATGACAAAATCAACCCGCCGGAATGGGCTGAATTTGTCAAGACCGGTGTTCACAAAGAATTCCCGCCCGTTCGGGAAGACTGGTGGTACGTCAGATGCGCCGCAGTTCTCAGAGCGGTTTACATGAACGGCCCGGTCGGTGTTGAAAGACTTTGTTCCATCTACGGCGGCAAACAAGACCGCGGATCCAAACCCGGAAGAAAGGAAAAAGGCAGCGGCTCTATCATCAGAAAAGCCGTTCAGCAGCTCGAAGCCGCAGGCTACCTCCAGACTGCCAAAGAAGGCAGAACTGTTGCCGGTCCCGGCAGAGCATTGCTTGACAACACAGCCCACGAATTGAAGGGAGAACTTCTCGAAAAGTACCCCGGATTGAAGAACTACTGATGTTTTTTAATCTCAATTCATATCGAAATGATTTCTGAATAATCTTGACGGAGTGTTTTAATTATGGATAACGAGCTTGAAGAAATTCGCCGCCGAAGAATGGCACAGATGCAGGAGCAACAGACTCAGGCACAAGCCGGTCCCGAGGCAGCTTACCAGCAGGAACAGGCGCAAGCCGAAATGGAAGCACGCAAACAGGAACTCCTCAGAAAAATCTTAACGCCTGAAGCGCGCGAGCGTTTAACGACGCTTCGCATGTCCCGTCCGGCATTGGTGGAACAGTTGGAAATGCAGCTTTTCTCACTCGCCCAAAGCGGTCGCCTTCAGAATATGATTGATGATGAGCAGTTAAAACAGCTTCTGGCGCAAATTCAGCCGCCGAAGAGAGAAACCTCCATTAAAAGAGTGTAAATTCAAGACATTTTCGTAAATTTCAATCTCAGTTGATCATCCATGAAAGCATATGTATTATTCAGCGGCGGAAAAGACTGCTCCTTGTCTTCTTTGATTTTGGAGCCGTATTTTGATGTTCAGCTTGTTACTTTCAATTTCGGCATTCTGCCGACAGGCGAAGTCGCTAAGCAAATCGCTGACGAATTAGGCTTTCCGCATATGGTGATTCAGCCGCCGATGGAAATCTTGGAAACTGCCGCTGAAATCGTTAAAAAAGACGGTTTCCCGAACGGCGCGATTAACTACATCCATCGCCAGGTTCTCGAAATTCTGGCAAAGACAGAAGGCGTTGAACTGATCGCCGACGGTCTCAGAAGAGATGACCGCGTTCCGCATTTGGAGCATTCCGAGATTCAAAGTTTCGAAGACCGGTACAAAATTTTGTACTGCAGCCCGTTAATGGGATTCGGACGGTTTACGATTAATAAAATGCTTGAATCCAACCTTGTCATCACCGAAGAAGAAAGCGCGGTGATTTTGAAATGCGATTATGAAGCCGAACTCCGCGAATATTTATACCGTGATATCGGCGAAGAAGAAACGCATAAGCATTTCCCCAAATCACACAAACAATCGCGCGTGATTTCAAGAATCAGAAAACAATGAAGCAACATTTCGATTGTGATTTCAATTTATACATATCATACACAGGTGTTTGAAATGAGTAAGAATTTAAAAGGACAAAAGAAGAGACTCGCAAAAGCGCACGTTCAAAACGCGCGTGTGCCGGTCTGGGTCATTATCAAGACCAAAAGAAACGTTACATCTCACCCCAAGAGACGCCACTGGAGAAGATCCAGCATGCGCTTGAAGTAATCGGGATGGTAAATTTAAACAAAATCATGGTGATTTATAATGGCAGAAGATATTGTTAAAGAACAAATTTATACAATCCCGCTTCGCGGCGTGAAAGTAGCTCCCAGATGGAAAAGAGCCAACAAGGCGATGTCCCTCATCAGAGAGTATCTTGAAAGACATATGAAAGCAACCCCCGAAATGATTAAGATTGACAAATCAATCAACGAGCGCGTTTGGGAAAGAGGCTGTGAAAAACCGCCGTCTTTTATTCGCGTGAGAGCCGCAAAATACGCAGACGGTGAAGTTCAGGCTGAACTTGCCGCTTAATTTTGTTGCAGCTGTTGGTTTGATATCGGGTTTTGGAGTTTCCGTCTTCAGACGGGAATTCCCCAAATCCTTGTCTTAATCATTTTCATGAATTTGAGTGAAGAAGATTATGCAAACAATTAATATTATGGATACCCCTGTGATCGGGGTTTTCTCCACATGTACCGAAGAAATCTGCTTGGTTCCCGAGGGAACGCGACCGGAGGTTACCGCCCAAATCGAAAAAAGATTGGACGTTTCCGTTTACAAATGTCTTGTCAATGACAGCATTTTGGTCGGTTCCATGTGCCGCGGCAATTCAAATGGTTTTTTGGTTCCGGAAAATTCAAAGGCCGACGCTCTTTCAAAACAGTTCGGAAAGCCTGTTACCGTTATGCCCGGAAAACTCAATGCTGTCGGCAACATTTTGCTTGCCAACGATACAGCCGGGTTGGTTCATCCCGAGATGCCGGACAATATTGTCCGAATTATCGGCGACACATTAAAAATTGATGTTCGGAAAGGAACAATTGCGGGCATTAAAACGGTCGGCATGGCCGGTTGTGTTACGAACAAAGGGCTTTTGGTCAGCCCCGGCATTACGGAAGACGAAACCGCGCTTCTTGAAGACTTGTTCGGATTTGCGCCGGTTGTCGGAAGTGTCAATTTCGGTTCCCGAATGGTCGGCTCAGGCATTTTGGCCAATTCGAAAAACTGTTTGGCCGGATCGGAAACGAGCGGTTATGAACTCGGCCGCATTTTGACCGCGCTCGATTTAGAGTGATGTCGGAAATGCGGATGAGAATGAAGATTTGAATTAATTATATCAACCGTCAGCGCATGTATGATTGATACATTACAATAAAAGGTGAAGACAAATGGCAAACTATTTGATTTCAGGCAAATTTAAACCCGGCTTTTTCTGGGAAAAATTTACCAAAACAATTGAAAGCGAAAACGAAAAGAACGCGCTTGAAAAGGTCTATTCCATTATGGGCAGCAAGCACGGTCTGAAGAGACGCAGCATTGTCGTTGAATCGATTCAAGAGGTCTGATGATGGCAATCAGTGAACAGGAAGCCCGTCAATTGGTGGCCGAATATCAGGAATACCAAAGAAACGTTGAGGCGCTTCAGGGACAAATGGAAATGGTTCGAAATACGCTTGCCGGCTGCGACAGCTCAATCAGTACGATTACGGCACTGAAAGAAGCGGCCGCAAACGGCAGTTCCGAATCTGTCATTCCCGTCGGTTCCGGCTGTTTTGTTCACGCCGAAATCCGTGACTTTTCAAAAGTAATCGTTAACGTCGGCTCCGGTGCCAACATCGAGAAAAACGTTGATGATGCGCTTGCTTTCCTCGCCGAAAGAAAGAGCAAACTTGAGAATATGATTCAAGAATTAAACGAGTCTCTCGCGCAGTTTTTGCAAAAAATGCGAGAAATTGAGTCCGTCCTCAATTAATTTGAGTGACACTCAATTCATTGATTGATTTTGATTTTATCAAAATTAATCTCCTTTTCTTTTTTATTTTCATAATTTTGTTGTTATTTCTTTTTTATTTTCGTTATTCTGTTGTTATTTCCTTTTTATTTTCGTTATTCTGTGTTATTTCCTTTTTATTTTCGTTATTCTGTGTTATTTCCTTTTTATTTTTGTTATTCTGTTGTTATTTCCTTTTTATTTTTGTTATTCTGTTGTTATTTCCTTTTTATTTTCGTTATTCTGCTGTAATTTCCTTTTTATTTTCGTTATTCTGTTGTTATTTTTTTAATTCCGTTTGTCATTTGTAAAGTTTTCATTTGCAAAGTCTCAGAATTTTCATTGACGGGGTCATGATTTGAGCACCAAAATATTTAGGCGGTCTTGTCTCTGTCTCACAAAATTTAGAGTTCATATAATATTGAACTTATAGTCAACTTTATATTCGATGATGTAATCTTGTTAGTATCTAAAGTATATCAAATATCTTGGTTATATTAAACTTATTGATTATGAATTTTAAAAAAACTAATATAATTTACAGGTTAAAAAAATGAAAAACAAAACAGCAACTATTTTACTTTTAATTATTGCATTTACTTCGCTGATCGGAACAGCATCAGCAGCAGATGTAGAGATTGACCCCCAGAATAAATCGGTTTATGCAAATGGAAATCCGATTACGATTTTGGGGCGTAAAACGGTAGAAGCAGACAACAGCGCGTCAATCGTATTTATATCAGACGATACCGAATATACAAATGTTGACGGATATTCAATTTACGGCGGCTCAAAAGACAACAGTTATGGGAAAAGCGCAACAAGCGAGAGTCCGGCAACAACAAAAATAACAATTGCCAATGACGGCTCTTTTTATGATAGCTTAGCAATCTATGGCGGCAATAAAGGTGAAGATGGTAATTCCGATCCGATTTTTCTTAATACTGAAGTCATTATTAACAGCCTGCACGGTTACGGCTCAAGTACCGAGATAACCGTTTTCGGCGGAAATGAAGAAGGAAACATAACGGAACTGACTTCATATATTTTAATTAAAAACGCAACAATCAGCAACGGCAGTATTCATGGGGCAAGCAATAAAGGAAATGTTGAAAAAGCGCAAACAAGAGTCGAAATTGCAGAAGCCGATGACGGAGAAATCGATTTTTGCAGCATCAGCATTTATGGCGGCAGTAAAAAAGGACAAATCGGAGATGCAAATAACAAAGACAGTGTAACAACCGTTGTTTTAACCGAAGGATTCATCGAAGATACAACAGCAACCGGATTGGGCGCGCTTTACGGCGGCAGCGAAGACGGAGATGTTTACGGTAAAACGAAAGTCGAAGCAAACGGCGGAAAAGTATACTACTTATATGGCGGAAATGAAAACGGAGATCTTTACGGAGAAACCGAGCTGATTTTAACCGGAACGTATGTCCAAAATAGTGCTTACGGCGGAAGCCGGTATGGTGATATCGAAGGAAAAACAATCGCTAAAATGTATGGCGGCAGAGTTGAATCTATATTCGCCGGTAATTCCGAAGGGGACATTATCGGAACAACAACTTTAATCCTTGATGGAGAAAGCGCGGCAACCGAAGATGAACTCCACATTAACGGATGGATTTTCGGCGGCAGCCTGGAAGGAAATATTACCGGTCCCTCAACCGGCAATACCATTACGGTCGATGTCAGAAATTTGGCAGAAAGTCTTGGCTTCCATGCAAGAATCAGCGGTGGCAATGATTTTGGAATCATTGATGGAAATATTTCTTTGACCGTTGAAGACAATAACGCAATTGTGCAAACATACGGCGGCAGCAGAGGCGGGGCCGGAACTATTCCGACAAAAACAATCGGAGAAATCGTTGTTAATTATAATAACAACAATGCACCTTTGGGGAAAAAAGCAAACATTACTGCCGGAAATAACCATGCGGTGCTTGAAGGAAATGCAACGCTCAATATTGACACACGAAATGAAAACGATTACAGCAAAATCTATAAGATTACCGCATCCGGCGGATCTGAACTGGCGAGTGTTCAAAAGGTTATTGTCAATATGAACAACGGATCTGTTGATTCACTTTACGGAATCGCGGAAAACAGTGGTGCTGAAAAGGTTGAAATTTACATCTTAAACGGAACCGTTAATAAATTATATGGCGGTTACACCGGCACCGCTGATGATATTTACGTAAAGATTTCAGGCGGATCTGTTACGACATTAATTCCAGGCGGGTTTAATGTATACGCAAATACGACAAAGGCAGAGATAAATGGCGGTACCGTCGGTACTTTATTCAGCTTTTATAATTCCGGAAATATAGACCGTAAAATTAAAAAGGCAGAGCTGAATCTAGACGGCGGCACAATCGACAAATTATACGCCGGCGGCGGTGTGCAGCGTACAAATTATAATATCAGTGTCGAAGAGGTCATTGTGAATTTAAACGAGAGCAGTACGGTTTCAATGATTTATTTGGGCGGACGAACCTATAACGACGGTGGACAAACAGGTAAAACGGAAGTCGAAACAGCCGTATTAAATTTAAACGGCGGAACAATATCGGCCACCGACGATATCCGTAAAATTTACGGACACGGGACTACGGAAAAAGATGTTGTTCAATCGGCTGTAATTAATTTAAATAACGCTGACAGCAACGGTTTGGAATACAGATTCTTTTTAGGCGCGACAAAAGATGCCGATCAAGTGATTCACAGATTCGGAAAATGGAAGTCATATCAGATTGCTGATGCAGATGATGTGACAACAGAAAGTTATCTGAATCCGTATAAACTCGAAAATGCGGGAGAACCCGTAAAACCGGACAATCCTTCCGGCGGTTCAAATAAAACACTCAATGTCGTTTCTTCAAGCGAAGTAAAAGATACCGATTCGGACCAGAGTTTTGAAGGAAAAACGCCCGGAAACGTGTTTGTCATTTTACTTCACATGATAGCTGTTACAGCATTTTGTTTCGTTGAAAGAAAAGAACACGAAGACGAGAAAGATCGGAAATAATTAATCCGAAAGAAGCAGGCGAAATAATTCATTTCGTCTGTTTTCATTTTTTATTTTTATTATTTTGCCAAAACAGAAACAGTTCGATAGCAGCAGAACAGAAACAGTTCGGTAGCAGCAGAACAGAAACAGTTCGGTAGCAGCAGAACAGAAACAGTTCGGTAGCAGCAGAACAGAAACAGTTCGGTAGCAGCAGAACAGAAACAGTTCGGTAACGGCGTTCCGTTCGCGCAAGCGAACGGGTGTGATAAGAAGGAGCAGATGCACGCAGCAAAAAACGCACATTGCAACGCGGATATAAATGAACATAGAATTAAATTTGAGAAACAGTTTTTCGTTTTTGCTGTCTCGACCGGGTACGAATCCGCAAATTTCCGATTTTTCATTTCGCTTCGCTCCATTCAAAATCGTAAATTAGCGGGCAGTTGTTTCGGGTTTTAATTCTAAAATTAAATTATAAAAAAAATCAGAAATCTTATTTAATTTATTAAAAAAATTAATTTATTAAAAAAATGAAAAAAAACGAAGCCGATAAACGGCTTTCGTTTATTTTTAAACTTTAATTTGTTTCAAATCTTTAACATCCAAGTTCTTTTCAACCAACTGCCAATCAATTCCCATGGCTTCGGCAACGCCTTTGCCGTAATCCGGATCGGCGCGGTAGCAGTTAACGGCGTGACGAACTTTGGTTTGCAGTGTTGCGCCCTGAATGTTTCTGGCTGTGTTTTCAAGAAGCAGTTTCTTCTTGTCAGGCGCCATCAAGCGGAACAGTTTGCCCGGCTGAGTGTAGTAATCGCTGTCATCCTCGCGGAAGTTCCAGTTGTCAATCGGACCGGTCCAATCCAACGCAGGTACTTTTGCTTCGGGCTGCTCTTCCCATTCGCCGTAACTGTTCGGCTCGTAATGGAGTTGGCCGCCGAAATTGCCGTCAACGCGCATTTGGCCGTCGCGGTGATAGCTGTGGTAGCCGCAGCGCGGACGGTTGACCGGAATCTGGTAATGATTGACGCCGAGTCTGTAACGCTGAGCATCGCCGTAGGAGAACAGGCGACCCTGAAGCATTTTGTCGGGCGAAAAGCTGATTCCCGGAACAACGTGTGCCGGATTGAACGCGGCCTGCTCGACATCCGCGAAATAATTCTCGGGATTTTTGTTGAGTTCCACAACGCCGACTTCAATGAGCGGGAATTCGTCGTGGTACCAGACTTTTGTCAAGTCAAACGGATTGTACGGCATGTTTTTGGCCTGTTCGTCGGTCATGATTTGAATGAACACGGTCCAGCGCGGGAAATCGCCCTTTTCAATGCTTTCATACAAATCGCGCTGATGGCTCTCACGATCCATGCCGATAATTTTTGCAGCTTCTTCATCTGATATATTTTCAATTCCCTGCTGCGTCGTCAAATGGAATTTAACCCAAACGCGTTCGTTTTCAGCGTTAATCATACTGTAAGCGTGGCTGGAGAAGCCGTGCATGTGTCTGTAAGAGCGCGGGATACCGCGGTCGCTCATCGTGATTGTTATCTGATGAAGCGCTTCCGGAAGAAGCGTCCACCAATCCCAGTTGTGTTTCGGGCTTCTCATGTTTGTTCTCGGGTCACGCTTTACAACGTGATTGAGGTCCGGGAACTTCAACGGATCGCGAATGAAGAACACGGGGGTATTGTTACCGACAAGATCCCAGTTTCCTTCTTCCGTATAGAATTTCATGGCAAATCCGCGAATGTCGCGCTCTGCATCAGCTGCGCCGCGTTCGCCGGCAACGGTGGAGAAACGGACGAACATTTCTGTTTGTTTGCCGATTTCCGAGAAAATCTTGGCTTTCGTGTATTTTGTGATGTCGTTCGTTACGGTAAATGTGCCGAACGCGCCGGATCCTTTGGCATGCATTCGTCTCTCCGGTATCACTTCGCGGTCAAAATGCGCGAGCTTTTCAAGATACCAGACATCTTGAAGAAGAACAGGTCCGCGCGGGCCGGCTGTCATAATGTTGTTGTTGTCGGCGACAGGCGCGCCGTTGACTGAAGTCAGTTTATGTGAATCATTCATTTGATTTTTCATTTCTGTTGTGTTTTGATTTTGCTTATCCAAAAAGATCACCTCATTTGTTAAACAAAACATATTAATTGTATAATATATTACAATCAATATATAGTTATTCTACAAATTTATTTATTCTTGTTTTTAATATTACTCCAATTATAAATCCGTTGATATCTATAAATGCCTTTTTCAAAAATCAAAAAGAATAAAAAGAAGACAAGCTTTATGAAATCCAAAAAGGCGATTGAATGGGTCAATATAATCAGATTAATCAGATGAATTTTTCAAACAAGACGGCTGCCGTTTCCGATCCGTCCGCCGACGGGAAAAAGGATGTCCGTCTCTATCTCTATTATGCCAATCAATGTGATCCGAGAAAATGCAGCGGCAAAAAGCTTGTCAAATTCAATTTAGCCCGCCAATATGAAAACATCGGCGAAACTCCGCGCGGCGCAATTTTAATGGACCCGACCGCCGAGCAAGCGCTTTCGCGCGCCGACAGCCTGAAAAAAGGAATTATTGTCTTAGACTGCTCTTGGGAACATTTTGAAGAAATGTTTCCGCTCCTTGATAATTTCAATCTTCAGCGGCGCGCGCTTCCTTATCTGCTCGCCGCAAATCCGGTAAATTACGGCCGTCCGTTTCAACTCAATTCCGCAGAAGCTTTCGCGGCCGCGCTTTACATTACGGGACAAAAAAAACAAGCTGAACGCGTTCTCTCAAAATTCAACTGGGGACATTCATTCTTTGAATTAAATGAAGAACCGCTCAACGATTACGCGGCGGCAAAAAACAGCACGGAAGTCGTTGAAGCGCAGAAATTGTATATTGATTTTGATGATAAAAATGAAAGCGACAATGAAACATGAATTTATTTTAAATGAGATGAATGACTCAAACATTAAATAATTTCAACACATATTTCGGGGTAGTTTGATATCTATATTTTATTCAATTAAAATCAGGAATTCTGTGATTTTTTATGAAACCGTCCTCATTAACTTTTGTGAAAACATATTCCGGCGAGAACATTGATTCTTTATACAAACGAATCACGGAAGACATTGTTCTTGACGGCAAAGACATCACATTCGGGCACGCCGGCGAGCCGAAGAAAGCGCGTGAAATTTATGCGATCATTCAAATTTACGGCAAAGCGATTGATGATGTTTTGGCCGGCATCACGCCTGAAAATTTCAGATGGGCCGGCGATAAAATTACGGACTATCAGGACAGTTTCCTGGTGCCGCTCTGCGATGTCGGAAAACGCCAGGGCGATGACACTGATTTTGAATACACTTACATCGAACTGATGCGCAAATTCCAAACGATTGAAGGCGAAATCGATCAAATGGAAGTGTCCAAAGACAAATTGGCTGAAGGGTTAAAAACCAAAATCCAGTCCAATCAGAATGTCGGTACCATTTATCATCCCATGTATTGGAATTCACACAATCCGCCGTGTTTTAATTGGTATCAAGTGCGCTTGCTGGATGACAATCAAGTCTCTCTTCGCTTGCTGTTCCGCTCCAACGATTACGGCGACGCCGTTTGGGCCAACCTCTGCGGTATCGCAAAAGCGTTTGACGAACTCGTGATTAAACCCGCCGGCTGCGAATTGGTTGAAATCATTTTAACCTCAACATCCGCTCACATTTACGCCAACGAAGCTGATTTGGCAAAAAAAGTTTCCGGATTTGACTGGGACCGTGACAAAAATGAAAAGAAGTCGCCGATTTTAAGACTTCTCGGGCACAAATAATGAATATGCCTTTCTCATTTAATCATTCAATATATTCTCATTCATAATCTCTTTACATTTTATTTCGATTTATTATTTGATTTATAATTTGATTTATTATTTGATTTATAATCTGATTTAATCTGATTTATTAATTTATTACATTGAGGAACGTTCAAAATGTCTGAAAAATACGGTAAAGTTTATTTGGCAGGATCCGGTCCCGGAGATCCGGATTTGCTGACGGTCAAAGCTCGCCGCTTAATTGATGAAGCCGATGTCGTCATTTTCGATCAGCTCCCGGGCGAAGCGATTTTGAATCTCATCCCCGAGAAAACCGAAAAAATCGATGCCGGAAAATATGCCGGAAACCACACGCTGACGCAGGACAAAATCAATGAGGCGATTATTGAAAAAGCCAAGGAAGGCAAAACCGTTCTTCGCTTAAAAGGCGGCGATCCGTACGTTTTCGGTCGCGGCGGCGAAGAAGCCGAAGAGCTTGTCAAAGAAGGCATTGAATTTGAAGTCGTTCCCGGAATCACATCCGCCGTTGCCGCACCGGCCTATGCGGGCATTCCGATTACGCATCGCGACAGCAATTCCATGGTGACATTCATCACCGGTCACGAAGATCCGACCAAAGAAGAAACCGGACTGGACTGGGAACTTCTCGCGAAATTCGACGGCACACTTGTGATTTTCATGGGCGTTAAAATGCTTGAACGCAATTGCAGTGAACTTTTAAAGTACGGCATGGACCCGAAAACACCCGTTGCGCTTGTTGAAAAAGGCACCAGACCCGATCAGCGCGTCACCGTCGGAAAGTTGGAAAACATTGCCGCTTTGGCCGAAGAAAGAAATGTCAAAGCACCGGCAATTACCGTGATTGGAAATGTTGTCAATCTGCATGCCATTCTCGGTGAGCAGCACTCGGATTATTGAAACATAAACTGGAATCAGCAAAGGAAAGATGTTATGGAAAAAAGACCCGTTCTTGCGATTATGCGTCCCGAAACTTATACGAACGATTCAGAAAGAGTTGCGGAAGACGCAGGATTTCAGCCTTTTTCTGTTCCCGTCGTGACGCTCAGAGGTATGAAAGACGACGCGTTTGACGGTTTTGTTCAGCGTGTCCTTTCTCAGAAAACGGATATTGTTATTTTTACAAGCGCAAACGGCATCGATTATACATTGAAAAATTTAGACGGCGTTTCTGAAAATGACTTTTTGAGCGCGTTGAAAAAAATTAAAATCGTTGCCATCGGCCCGACAACGCGGAAAAAGCTGGAAAGCTGCGGCTTGACGAGCTCTTTGATGCCCGGCGAATACAGTTCGGAAGGATTGGTAAATGATTTGGGCAAAGATGTCGATGGCAAAATCATTGATATTCCGAGAAGTTTTTACGGCTCGGAAGTTTTGGTTAAAGGATTAATCGACGCAGGCGCGACCGTTCATCAAACACACGTTTACACGCTTGATATTCCCGAAGGTCCGCTTCAAGACGAATTGATTGAAAAAACAGTAGCCGGCGAAATTGACGCTTTTGCGTTTACCAGCACGATGATGGTGAAGAATTTCATGAAAATGGCTGAAAACAACGGTGAATTAGAAGATGTCGTTGAAAAATTAAATGAAGCCGTTGTCGGCGCAATCGGTTATCCGACAGCTCAAACGGTTGAGAGTTTCGGGGTGACGGTTGATGTTGTTCCCGGCGAATTTACATTTGAGGCACTGGTTGAAGCAATTCGGGGAAAAATGAAATGAAGATTTTCGTTTCATTTTACATCTTCTTTTTTTAAAAACAATAGCATTAAATAAGAGAACATTCGAATTTTATTTAATCGTGAGGAGGAGATAATGACAGACTTTACATATACTGAAGAGTCAAAATCAATTGACAAATTAATGAAAAATTTTAAAGTTCTCCCTTACGCTGAAGTTTCTGCACGCTTGGATAGAGCAGCAAATGAAACGGTTGCTTTTGCGATGAAAAACAAAAAAACAATCTAACTCAGCGATTTTATAACAACCGGCGGGTTTTACCAGACCGTCCTATTTTCTTTTTGTTATTTTACAATTTTACATTTGGAGGTCTTATGTGTCCTTATGTTTCAAAAACAAAAGACATATACGTTTTTGCAGGGCCGAACGGTTCCGGTAAATCAACAATCGTTGACTGGTTTATAAAATATGAAAAATGCCCGCGGAATTATATTTGTCCTGATAATTATGTTCCAAAGAATCAAAGAGAAAACCCCGAAGCATATTTGTAGGGAATGAAATTAGCAGAAGAAACTCGATTCCAGCTGATTGATATGGGTATTTCTTTCACGTTTGAAACTGTTCTTTCAACACGTGAAAAAATTGATTTTTTAAAATGGGCAAAAAATGAAGGATATCTAATTAAAACAATTTACATAACAACCGCTGATCCTAAAATAAATGTTAAAAGAGTTGAAGAGCGAAAAAAGCAAGGCGGTCACGGCGTTCCAATTGATAAAATATTCTCCCGTTATGAAAAATCAATGAATTTAATGGCGGAAGTAATTATGCTTTCTTCTATGGTTGAAGTATATGATAATTCGGGTTCAATTCCCGTTAAGGTATTTGAAAAAAACACGTATGGTGAACAAATCTTATTGAACCGAGAAATTAGAAATGAATGGGTTGATCAATTTATTGCACACCCTTTGCGAATTAAAAATGCTGTTATCAATGCAGATTTGACATGCGAAGAAACGGAAGCTGTCAAAAATTCTGATGATTATTGATTTTTAAAGTCGATAAACGACAAATATATAATGTGAGAGAATTATTGTATCATTTATCCCGCCGTTTCAAAAACGGCAGACGCAAGGTATAATTTAGGTATAATTTAATTTCAAATCAAAATATGAGGAACAAAAAATGGTCATCGGAGTTACAATGTTAAACGTATTGCCCGGTTCTGAAAAGAACGCTTACAACGATTTAAAGTCCTTTGCCGGCGTGAAAGACGTCTACCACGTCTTCGGTGAATTCGACTTTGTCGTCATCGTCGAGCTCGAAACACTTCGCGAACTCAACGACATCGTTGACAAGATCAGAGAAAGCCCGAACGTGACAGCGACACAAACGATTGTCGGCGCAGAACTCTGAACGGCGAAGCCATAAAACGCGAAGCGTTTCACAAACATCGCCTCCCCCTGCCATGAAATTTTGTGAGCGAAGCGAACAAAATTTGTTGACAAGATTAGAGAAAGCCCGAACGTGACGGCGACACAAACGATTGTCGGCGCAGAACTCTGAGCAGCGCAGAACTTTAAATTTAATTAAATTATTTGTTTGAATGTGATTCATTCAAACATTTTTTCATATTTTTTGAAAATCTTTTAAAAAACGGGTCTTAAGTTTTTCTATTTTTTGAAAATCGAAGCAGTTCGCGCGCGTGAGTAGGCTGGGTACTTTTCGAATTAATTCTCCAGCACCGCTCATTTTAAATTAAAGAAAAGTCTACGAACGACCGCAATTTTCGGTTTTTGTGAGCGGTAGCGAACAAAAATTGAAAAATGCGGCTTATTCCCCTTCATTTTTAAAAAATAATCACTGTTGACTTTAACTCGCGATAGTCTGTTTATGTTGTTTATTCAACGAATGAGTCCGAATCTCCAACTCCTTCTTTCCTCGCTTCACTCGGAAACGCGTCGTTGGAGACGGTAGCTTTGTTTTTTCATTCATTTGAGTTAAATTGAAACATCGTTTTTCCGAAAATAAATGAAAAATGAACGCCGGTTAAGCTCCAAATAAAAAACGGATTGTTTTTGTTTTTGGGGTTTAGACGGCGTTCGGGTTTCAAAAATAAGTGAAAATGGATGTTTGATTTCATTTTAAATTAAAGAAAAGTCCGAGTACGACCGCAATTTTCGGTTTTTGTGAGCGATAGCGAGCAAAAATTGAAAAATGCGGATTCTTACACCGCCGTCTCTAAACCCGACTCAGCCGATAAAATTAGTCAGGAAGAAAAATTGATTCTGTCGTTTACCGTAAATGATGGGGGTGAATCTCCAACTCCTTCTTTCCTCGCTTCGCTCGGAAACGCGTCGTTGGAGGCGGTAGCTTTGTTTTTTCATTCATTTGAGTTAAATCGAAACATCGTTTTTTCTGAAAATAAATGAAAAATGAACGCCGGTTAAGCCCCAAATAAAAATCGGATTGTTTTTGTTTTTGGGGTTTAGACGGCGTTTGGGTTTAATGTTTTTTTAAAACCGATGTTTGATTTTATTTTTAAAAATAATAAATGAAAAAATGTTCATTTTTAGTCGGAAAGTCAGAGCTTATTTTGAATCGCTTAAATAATGCCTAATTCTTTCAACCGATCCGGCAAATACGTGTCCGTCACAAAGTCCAAACCCTTTCCTGCAAACGCTTGCTGTTCGGCTTTCTTGCCGATTTCAAGCTGAAGATTGATTTGTTCTTTCCAATAACCTGATGCGAAACGCGGGTCGGAAAGCTCACTCCTCAGTGCTGCGATGTCCTGTTCTGACAACTTGTCCGTTGCCAATTCATATTCAACGATGTCGGACGGCTGAACGCCGATGAATTTGGCTTCAGGTGTTGCCATATATTCGGAAAGGTGCGCGCTTTTGATGGCACCGTAAGCAATGGATGAATAAATACGGTAAGACCACGGGTCACCGTCCGTGAAGACCGTTGCCGGGATGCCGAGTTCCGTGTTTAGGCGGCGAATAATCCGGCGCGTCGAGCGGGCCGGCTGGCCTTTGAGGTGAACCAGAATCGCGTTGTATTTTTCATCAAATCCGTTTTCAATCAAACGCGCGTACATACCGCCCGTTTCAACGGCGATAATCATGGTCGCGTCGTGGTCCAAAAATTCAATATTTTCAACGTTAAAGGGAATCTGGTAACCGCCTTCGCCGATATCTTTCTGACAGTGGATGTCACGGGATCCGCGTTTTGTTTCTTCGCGAAGGAGAAGCGGGCCGTACATTGTCGCGCCGTCTTCTTCCGGACGAACGTGGAAAAACTCACGCTGCGCGCCTGTGATAATCTCCAAATCTTCAATCAGGCGGTCACTCTCTGCTTGCGCGTGGAATTTAGCCGCGCCCCAGCCTTCCGATATGTAATACAACTCTCTTAATGTTGAGCTGCGATTGTTTTGTAAGTGCTCGTTCACGACGAAGTCCGAGACCGAAACCGTTCGAAGCAATTGGTGAGCGCCTTTGACGGTTTTGGCGGAACGCTCGCTTTCAATGTCGCCGTAAACCCAAACCTCACTTTCATCGCTGTAAGCCAGGTTTTTCTTCGTTCTTGACGGCATCAGAACGTGCGGCACATGACCATTTTCAAACTGATCATAAAACGTTTCTGCCAAACCGATGAGTTTTCGTTTCGTCCAATCATCATTTTCAATCTTTTTGTCGGCGACTTTCTTTTTATATTCCGCCGAATTCCGGTCGAGATTGCTTGTTTCCGCTTCCAGTTTTTTCAGCGGTGACATATCGTCTTCAATTCTTGATTTTAACTTGCCCGAATCATCAAACAAATCCTGTTCCGGCTCCAAGAATTCTTCATCTTCGTCGCTGCCGAATTCATCCGCTTCGCCGTCTCCTGAGTAACTTTCAGATTTAGCCGCCTGATACGCGTTGTCTTCATCTCCGTAATCATAATCGTCAAAAGCCTCAAATTCGGCTTCATAATCATCTTCCGAAACGTATACGTCGTTGTTCTCTTCGATCTGATTTTGTTTTTCGTTTTGTTCTTCGGATTCTTTTTTGCTTTTGCGCACCATTTTCCTTCACCTCAAAACAGTTCGTTGAGGGCTTTTGCGCCCGTTACGTCTTCTTCATCCATGCCTTCGACGATAACTTCGTCCATATTTTCCAATTCGGTATCATCCGCGCCGTCTAATGTAAAACGGAACACCTTTGAACCGCCGGCGGCAACGTTGACTTCCCAAATATAATCATAATTATTGCCGACGCTCACAATAGATGACGGCGGCGGGCTCGGGGATTTGATTTCACACGGCAGAATCTGATGAATCTTGAATTTGCGCTGGGCGCTACCGTAGTTTCGAACCGCGAGAGAAACGAAATGAAGGTGGGATTGGCTGTCCGTTCCGGTATCGATTGTTCTGTCAACCAAAAGATTGCCCATAATATTGGCAACGGCCGGGCGAATATCCGGAACCGGCTTATCCACCATCGCGGCGACTTTTTCCGCCATCTGCGGCAGTAATTTTGTGATAATCACTTCTTTCTCACGGCGTTTTGCCAAATCACCTTGCTTTCCGAGATACGTTTTCAGTTTGCGGGCAACTTCTTTGACGGCCAGCTCTGTTTCTTCTTGAATAATATCAATGTCTGCAATCGCGTCTTTGGATTCGGACGTGAACGGCACGTTGGTTGACGCAATGTGAATCAAAAGAACAAACGGACCGAACGGCACACCGCCGCCGGGCTGGCTGATGCCGTACTGTTTCCATTTGATTTTTTCAACGGCATGCGTTGTCGCGCAGGCGCCCTGCTGATACAGAAGCGGCACACGGTTGGCAAAACGCATGATTTGCGCTTTTTCCTCCTTCGGGAAGTTGCCGCCGTAAGCGACACCGACTTCAATCACGAACGGGTTGCCGGAATAAATGGCCGGCTTTCTGGATGCGGTTGCGATAAAGTCAACACTGAATTCCTTTTTTAATCCCTGATAAATCAAATCTTCCGTAATCGGAGACAAGCAGCTTGTTGACGGCGCAACGATTTTTGCTTTTTTAAACGCGTTTAACAGTTTTACAGCGTCGTTTCTGTCCAACGAATGCGGGTCTGCTTCACGGTCTAAACCGGCCGCATCACAAATTTCTTCAGCGGTCTGAAGTCCGATTTTTGAAAAAGAGTAACGCAAAAATGGCGCTAACTTTTGGCGTTCCGTATTTTGAAGCATTTTCATAAGCGTTCCGAGTTCAATGCCGTGCGGGTGCGGCAAAACTTCTTCGGCCTGCTTGGGAATTTGATCTGTGGCGCGCTCAAATAAGATTTCATTGCCGTCAGGCTCCACCAAACGAATACGGGCGTGCGGGTTGATGATTGCGGTTGACTTCAAATATTCGTAAACGGATTGCTTTCTGCCTTTCACGTAAGAGGCGGCCATTTCGATTTCAATGCGTGTGCCGTGAGCGTTGGGCCAGTCTACGATTTTATCTTCCAGAATCGACGGGTCATTTGTGCTCGTATCGATCATGAGTTCATAATAGTGTGCCGGTGACTTATGATCCACTTTTGAAATGATTTTAGTAGATTTGCCGGTTGTGATTTGGGAATACAAAACGGCGGCGGAAATACCGATACCCTGCTGACCGCGGCTTTGTTTAAGCGCATGGAAACGGGAGCCGTAAAGCAATTTCGCGAAAACTTTCGGGATTTGCTCTTTAATAATACCCGGGCCGTTGTCCTCAATTGTGATTTGAAGATAATCGCCTTCACCGCGATTGACTTCAACCAAAAGATCCGGCAGAATGCCTGCTTCTTCACAAGCGTCTAAAGAGTTATCGACCGCTTCTTTAATTGTTGTAATCAGCGCGCGCGGCGCGGAATCAAAACCGAGAATGTGGCGGTTTTTCTCAAAAAACTCGGCGACACTGATTGATTTTTGCCGTTTTGCCAACTCTTCTGCAATCGGGGTTTTATCCATTTCTTCCATAAAAAACTCCTTTGAAAGATTTGTGTGCATTATTCTGAATGCGTCAACGTTAATAAAATTCAATTTAAAATTCAAATAAATATGAAATCAAATTTAAATGATTATGAAATCAGATTCAAATAATTATGAAATGTAGAAGTGCTTATTGTTTTTAAGGCTTTACAAGGTTTTACAATAACGCTTCCATTTCTTTTAAGTCTTCGGCGACCATAACAACTTTTGATTTTTCGATTAAAATATTGCCGCCGGTCATGATATAAGACGGAAAAACACGTATGTCGCCGTAATAATATTTTTCTTTACGTAATTTATAAGTCGAGCCGGACGGAATGACGGGCTTTTTTGTTTTCTTTTTGACAATCGCGTTAAACGATTTTTTAGCGACATCGCCCATCAGCATCACCGCTTTTAAATTCGGGAACAATTCAAATTCCTTTTCCAAAATCGGAACATGATTCATTATCGTTTTTGTTTCAATCGCATATTCTGTTTTCGGCGTTTTAACGGCATTCGTGACATAAATCCCCAAAGCCAGCAAATCCGCCGCTGTTTCAATTTCAATGCCGGCTGATTGAAACAACATTTTTGTCGTTGCCATATAATCCGGTGCTCCGACGGCATAAAAATCATCGGCCGGATTTTTCGGCGACACTTCGTTAATCATCATCACTTTAATTAAATCAGGACTGACAGTTACTTCCGGTAAAACAAGATTTTCATTTTTTTCAAATAGGCTGTTTGCCGCGATAAAATCGCCCAAATATTTTTTCATGTCAACTGCCATAGAAATCCTTTCAGACTTATGATAAGTATATTAATTAATGCTTTGTATAAAGAGTGAAAGTATTCATGTCTTCATTAGATCAATTTAGATTCGATTTATTTCTTGGAGATTCTCTTAAAGATTCAATTTATTCCTTAAGATTCAATTTATTCCTATTCGGTAAGATACAATGATTTCCATCCGTTCTTTGTTTCCAATTTTATCAGACGAAAATTTGTCGTCAGCGACAGATTCTGTTATATTTCTCGGTGTTCGCCCGTCAAATGATATTTATGACCAAATTAAAACAGAAACAGGTGCTGAAAAAATATTTCGCCTTTCTGTTTTTTTAACCCACAAAGAAAAGCTTCTCTTTACCGCGCCGGCCGGTCCTGACATGAATTCCGGTTTGGAAGATTTGGAATTTTGCGTTAAAGCCGGAATGCCGCTGATTCAAAATCTCGGCATTCAGCCCGAAATCGGCCTCATTTCAGGCGGACGGTCGGGCGATCTCGGGCGGAATGAAACCGTTGATCAAACCATTTTGGGTGCCGAAGCGCTTGAAAAAAAACTGAACGCGGAAGGAATTTCGGCAAAGCATTATACGATTTTGATTGAAGAAGCGGTCAAAGAAGCAAACTTTCTGATCCTGCCGGATTCATTGTCGGGTGAAATGATTTTAAAGACGGTTGCCGGAGTCGGCGAAGGCGTTGAAATCGGAAACATTCTTTTGCTCAAACCGCCTGCCGGGAAAACAATATCAGGCGATAAAATTTACATTGAACAGCTGACAAAAAAAGCCGATTTGGCAAACGCGGAAATTTTAAAAGAAGCCTTGGCTGCGTCATTCAAATAAATTCTCAATCATAAATCATAGGTGAATGATATGGAAACATTCGATTCAAATCGTTGGAACGATTCTGATTTTAAATCCGTTTTATCAATTTTTGAAGAAATTTCAAGCATTCCGAGATGTTCTAAAAATGAAGAACAAATCGCTTCATGGCTTGAAAAATTCGGTCAAGACCGCGGTTTTGAAACCAAGCGCGATCACTGCAATAATGTCGTGATTCAAGTTCCCGCGTCGACCGGAATGGAATCTTTGCCGACAGTCGTTTTGCAGGCGCATACCGACATGGTTTGCGAAAAAGAAGCCGGAACGCCCCATAATTTTACAACGGACAGCCTTTCGCTTCATTATATCGAAGAAAACGGCGTTCCGTTTTTAACAGCAGAAAAGACAACGCTCGGCGCGGACAATGGCATCGGCATGGCGTATATGCTGGCAGTCGCCGCATCGGAAAATATACCGCATCCGCGGCTGGAACTTTTATTTACAACCGACGAAGAAGTCGGGTTAACAGGCGCGCAAGGCATGAATGCCGATTTCATTTCCGGCTCTTATTTGATTAATTTGGATTCCGAGGAAGAAGGCGTTATCATCATCGGCTGCGCAGGCGGCACGCAAATCGGGTTTAAACGGTTGATTGATGTTGAAGATGCATGTGCCAGTGACGATGCGGAAGGAACAGACTGTGACAGCACGCTGCTGCCTTACACTGTTGCCGTTTCAGGCCTTCTCGGCGGTCACTCGGGAACGGATATTCACATCGGTCGCGGCAATGCCAATCGGATTCTAATCAGCTTTTTTACGATGCTTGCCGAAAAGTATCCTCAGAATCGGATGAAATTGATTAAAATCAAGGGCGGCACGGCTTCAAATACAATTCCGAGACATGCGGAACTTTCTTTTGTCACCGATATTTCAGCGGAGAATTTGAAAAACGAAGCCGCGATTTTTGTTGAAAATACAAAAGCTGCCGCCGGTTTCAATGATCCTGATTTGGCGATCGGCGTTTCCGATTTGAATTTTTCAAAAGACAACGGCTTGATTTTAAAAGCGTTTTCGATAAAAAATACGGGACGAATCATGAGCTTTTTATCTGCGATTCCAAACGGCGTTTTTGAAATGTCGGCTTCCATTCCCGACTTGGTTTCAGTTTCAGGAAACTTGGCGATGATTCGAACAAAGTCAAGCGCGGAATATTTCAAAGGCACTGAATCGGATATCGGCGGTTCTGATTTGGACATTTATACGGAAAAATCGAAACGCGAATTGGAGATCACACTCAGTCTGCGTTCCGGTATCGAATCGAAACTAAAAGACAAGATCCGGGAAATGATGGCGTTTTCTGAAAAGTATCATTTCAATTTTGAAATCACACACACATATTCGCCGTGGGAGGCGGATTTCAATTCGGATTTCTTAAAATCATGCGCCGACATTTATGCCCGTACATTCGGAAAAGAGGTTCAAATCACGGCAATCCATGCCGGTTTGGAATGCGGTGTTTTCCGCCGAACTTTTCCGTCCATGAAAATGATTTCAATCGGACCCGATATCATCGGCGCGCACACGCCTGATGAAAAACTCAATTTGGACGCGGCGGAAAAGGTTTGGATTTATTTGAAAGAGATTTTAAAATCGTTTCCAAGCGCAAATGCAAACGGTTAAATGAAATGGTCTGTGTTACCGTATCAGAGGAAGAATCATGGGTGAATATAAACAAGTCATTGTCATGCGGACGGATTTAAAGCTGTCACCGGGGAAGCTGGCGGTTCAGGTTGCGCACGGTGCGGTATCGGCAGCAGACTGGACCGACAAAAGAGATTTAGACGCCTGGAAAGCCGGCGGGCAGAAAAAAGTTGTTCTCAAGGCGGCGAATCTTCAGGAATTGTTTGAGCTGAAAGAAAAAGCGCGCCGGGAAGGATTGCCGACGGCTCTTATTACGGATGCCGGACGAACAGAGATTGCACCCGGAACAATTACGGTGCTCGGCATCGGTCCCGCTCAAGAAGAGAAAATTGACAGAATTACGGGACATTTAAAAATGCTCTGACGCTGAAAAAGGCATAGCGATCACAATAAATACAGCGTAAACAGCGTAAACAGCGTAAACAGCAAATACAGCAAACATAGCAAACATAGCAAACATAGCAGTGATTCGATTATTATGACAAATATTCAAGTGCCCGATTTGGAAAAGGAAATCGGGATTAATCTTTATTCGACAACGACTCCGGGAGTCAACGGTATTCTCAGATATCGCCCGGCAGATTTTGTTGTCAAAGAAATTTCCAATTATCCTTATGAAGAAAATGACGTGATTGACAAAAACCGTAAATATTTGATGGTTGAAGTCACAAAAGAGAATTGGGACACCAATCACTTTTTAAAAGCGTATTCAAGCGCTCTCGGAATCAGTCATAAACGCATCACTTATGCGGGAACAAAAGACAAAAAAGCGGTCACGGTTCAGAAAATGAGCCTTTATGACGTTACGAAAGAGCAGATTGAAAATGTTCATCTCAAAGATATTTCTGTCCGTGTTCTCGGCCGTTCTCAGCAGCCCATCGGCCTCGGCGATTTGGAAGGCAACGAATTTCAAATTGTGATTCGGGATATTGATTTGGCTGAAACGGAAGCAAAAGACGCCGCCGAAAAAACAACCGCTGAAATTTTAAAAGCAGGCGGCGTCCCGAATTTCTTCGGCATTCAAAGATTCGGTTCCCGAAGACCGGTGACGCATCATGTCGGTGCTGATCTTTTGGCCGGCGATTTGGAAAAAGCAATTATGCGCTACATTTCTGAAGTTTATCCGGATGAGCCTGAAGAAACCAAAGAGGTTCGCCGCTACATCGCGGAAACCGGGGATCTGAAAGGCGGCGTTTTGAAGTTTCCCGATTATTTGGGACATGAAAAAGCGCTTCTCAATCATTTGATTGCCCGTCCCGGCGATTTCAAAGGCGCGTTCATGATTCTTCCAAAAAATCTGTACACGATGTTTATTCATGCTTACCAGTCGTGGCTTTTCAATCGTATTATTTGCGAACGTTTGAAAAGCGGACTCACGCTCAATCAGGCCGTTGTCGGCGATATTGTCTGCTATCGCGCCAAAGACAAAACACCCGATCCCGCCCGATTGGAAAAGGTCGACGAAGACAACATTGACGGTATCAATGGTCTTTTAAAACGCAAGCGCGCTTTTATTACGGCACCTCTTTTCGGCTCCGAAACCCCGCTTGCCGACGGCATTCCAGGTGAAATCGAGCGAAAATTGATTGAAGAAACGGGCTTTAAACCTGAAGACTTTAAAGTGCCGGCTTTCCCTGAAGTTGCCTCCCGCGGTCTTCGAAAAGAGATCTTATTAGAAGTCGAGCCGCGCGTCGAAATCGCAACGGATGAGTTGATTGACGGCAAAACAAAAATGACGCTTGAATTCAAATTGCCTAAAGGAAGTTACGCGACAACGGTTTTAAGAGAATATATGAAAACAAATCCGCTCAAAATGAGCTGATTGTTTTTCTTTTTTTGATTTTTTGTTTTATTTTTTGTTTTATTTTTTGTTTTATTTTTTGTTTTATTTTCTTTTTTGTTTTATTTTCTTTTTCTTTTTTGAATTTTAAAGAAATGAACATCCTTTTTTTAAAAAAATAAATAAAACCCCAAACAACCGCCCGCTAATTTTCGATTTTGAATGGAGCGAAGCGGAATGAAAAATCGGAAATTTGCGGATTCGTACCCAGCCGATACAGCAAAAATCGAAAAGCGTTTTTCAAATTTATTTATTCTCTGCATCGGTCTGCTTTGTCACGACGTTTGCTTTGTTGTGCTGTCTGCTTTGCTGTCTGCTTTGCTGTTTGCTTTGCTGTTTGCTTTACTGTTTGCTTTGCTGTTTGCTTTACTGTTTGCTTTACTGTTTGCTTTGCTGTTTGCTTTACTGTTTGCTTTACTGTTTGCTTTACTGCCTGTGTCTGCTTTGCTGTCTGCATCTACTTCTTTTTATGACAGCCGTTCGCTTCGCGAACGTGGGCACTGTTACCTTACAGTTTGCTTTGCCGCTGTCCATGGTCGCGCTGCTGTCGCCGATACCACTACTGCACCACCGCCGATACCACTGCGCCACCGCTGACACGCTACTGCGCCGCCGCTCTAACAACTCGCTTATCTCAAAATAAAAATAAAAAAAGTGTACTCGGGTTTGAAAATATTATGAAATTTGAATCATTTGTGCGTACACTGCTGATTCTCATTCCTTTCTTTATTTTTCATAAATCCGAAGCGACATGTCTTCTTCGTCTACATAAACGGTCAATGTGTGTTTTGTAATGGTTTTGCCGTTATGATCGTATGAAAATGTCACGGTCGCAACGCCCGGGCTGACGCTTTGCAATACCCATTTGTGATATCCCAAATCGTTGAAAATGTAATCGTCGGGAACATAAGCGTTTTCTGTCATTCTTAAAACGCCTGCAGGTTCAATGCCGACAGACCAGCGTTGTTCGGGGATTTCACGAAGACGAATCTGAACATTTGTATGTTCGCGGTTGAACATTTTTTGCATCGGCGCGGAATTGTACGGATCTCCTTTATCTCCTGCAATAGTATCTTTGATATTTGAAAGACAACCCGACAAAGGAACAAGAAGACATAGACATAAAATCAAAATAAGTAAAATAAATACCCCTGCGCTTCTTTTCATAATAGAACCCATCCTATTTTTAACCCGGTATTTGTCGGCATATTTATCGGCATGAACCGACAAACCGATAAACTGTTTTATTTTGTAACATAATATTTATTTTTGAATATAAACTTATGTTAAAAATTTATTACTAAATAGAATGTATTCTTAATTTATTAAATCTGAAAAAGGAAATAGAAAAGAAAATAAAAAGAAAATGCGAAAAAATCGCATCCTCTTTTTGTTATTTTATTGATCAGTTGACAGTGTCAAAGCTGATGGCACGGATTTCAACAGTGTTGTCTGAATTTGTTTTCAGATCAAAGGTTGCTGTTTCTGTTGTGCTGCTGTTTTCAAAAGATCTGTTGTGGTCGAAAACCAAAGAAACTGTGCCTGCTTTTAAGCTTGCGAATTCCCAGGTGTGAACGCCGGGTGTGCCTGCTGCGTCAGTGGCGGGTGCGTCAAAATGGTCAGCTGTCATGTTCAAAACGTCAGACGGCTTCATTGTAATGTTCCAGCTGTAACCGGTTGTCGGGTTTTCCGTGAACATCATTTTAATGACGGTGTCATTCTTTTCAAGCGTTGCGTTTTTGGCAATCGGCAAAAGGTTGCCGGTCGGGGTTGAAACAGATAAAATCTCAACAGTGTTGTTCTGGTGAACCTGAATCACGTAGGTCAAATCTTCAACGGTTGAACCGTCTTCAAAAGATCTTTCATACTTGAAGTTTAAAGAAACTGTTCCGGGTGCTTCTGCTTTGTATGCGAATGTCTGAACGCCGGATGCGCCGGGTCTGTCAGGCGTTGCGGTGTTGTTGATTGTTTCGTTCAAAATGCCTGCTTTATCGGGTGTTACATCCCAGATGTAGCCTGTAGACGGATTTGCCGTAAATTCGAATTTAACGGTCGTGTCATTTTCAGTTAACGTCACATTTTTGTAAAAGTGAGTCGGGTCGACAGTGGTGTTGTTTTCTGTTTCGTTACCGTCATTACTGCCGAGGCAGCCTGAAAAAGCAACCGCTAAAACGAGACCGACCAAAATCAATAATTTTGTTAAGTTTTTCAAAGATATCCCCTCTGATTCATTTAATAAATTGAAATCTATTCAAGAAGATTTGAATAAAAATCAGAATATAATTATCGCATTTCCCCTATATAAATCAAATCGTAATATTATCTTGACAGATTAAGATTTTAAAAAAAGATAAAAAGAGATTTAAGAATTTAAATGATTGATATGAAATATTAAAATATAAATGGTAAAATAAAAATTGAAATAAAACGAAAATGGTTTTGTGTAAAAAGTCCAATCTGTGTAAAAAGTCCATAAGAATAACAGTTTTCTAATTTGATAATGTAGAAAACTCTCCAAAAATAAAGATAGATTTATTATTTAACAACCATATTCTAAAATTCATGGGATTGGGCGATGAAGAAAATAATCATAGCAATAGAATCGAAAGAGATACAAAATTTTATTGCCAATTAAAATAGGTTGGCGACATAGGATTTCAAACAGAAGACAATAGAGAAAAGAATATAGTACAGCAATCTAATGCAATTTTAACAATTATATCAATTTATTCATTGGTAGTTTTGTATGTAATTTCATTTAAAATTTTTAATTTGGATGGATGTCGTTTAATTTTACTCTTGGTTTTGGTATATATATGCATAATATTATGCCTTATCTATGCTGCCAAGACACAACTTGATAATCAGCGAGTTGATATGGGAACTATAGAAGAAATGGATGAGGAATACATGAAAGCTTTGGGGGAAGGAATCCCTCTTGAAGAATTATATCTTGCAGACTCAAATCGAATTCATATATATCGAAGAGAAATAAACGATATAAGAAATAAGTATATATTCAAAGCTTACATATTCCTTATCATATCAATATGCATCCCATTAATATTAGGTGTAATTTATGTATTATAGGATTTGTTTTGGGAAAGCATAAAAAATGCATTAGGAGGGATAATATGAGATTTATGAAAACTAAAGGTGTCATTTATAAGTACGATGATAGTAAAATCTCTAAAATCGAACCCGAAAAAATTAAACCTGATGAAATCAAAGTGACCAAAATTGATTATACTCGTAAAAGTCCAAGCATGACAACATATAATCCAATAAGTGGAAGACATAAAATATAAGATTTAATTGTAATTGGATGTGATTAAGAAATTTATCTCCATCTTTTATTTTTTGGAACACAGACATCAATCGTTTTATCTTCGTCGTTATAACTTCCCTCAACTGTTTCACAACCGATATATATGTCCTTATATTCTGAATAACTGACCGTTTTTATGGTATTTTCTTCTTCAAGAACTGTTCTGTTCTTGCATTTTGAACATTCTGAATTTTCAATTTCTTTTTTCTTCTTTTGAACCTCTTCTTTATTTCCAGGAATTTCTACTGTGACTATATGTCCGCAGAGTGCATGAATATTGTATTTCGTCATATTTTACATAAAATATGCTTTTGAGATAAATGTTTTGAAATTATATTTTACATGAAAAAGGGTGTTGTGTAAAAAGTAATTAATTTGTGTATAAAGTCGTGAAAAAAATCGACTTTTTACACAAAGCCAACGAAAATAAAAAATTGAAATAAAATGAAAAAAATGGAAAAAAACGAACTAAAAATGAAAATAAAAACGAACTAAAAATGAAAATAAAAATGAACTAAAAATGGAAATAAAAATAAAATAAAAACGAAAAAAGATTAAAAAAGCAAAAAGCAGATTTGAAATCCGCTTTTTTTCTTAAAGGCGTTCATGTAAAACGCTGATGATACTGATTTCGCCGGCATTATTGACTTCAATAATGTAAATCAGATTATTAATTGATTTTCCGGTTTCTTCAACGATATAATTAAAATTCATAATTGTTTTTCCGGGCCCGATTGATTCAAAAACCCAGACATGAATGCCCGGATATGTTTCGGGAGCATTTTCCGGAGTGACGTGTTCATCGGTTTCAATCGATAAAACCGTTCTCGGCTCCATTATTAATTCCCATTTGTCACCCGTTGAGCTTTCATCAAAAACGAAAACAACCGATTTTTTATCATCCGAAACTCTAACCTGTTTTGTTAAATAAGCGGATGCATTATCCGGCACATAAGACGTGTTATTGATCGGATTCGCAGGTGTACTGAACTGATCCGTGAGGTTTGACGTATTATTTGTGTCATTAATTGTTTTGTTTGTTGTGTTGGTACCGTCATCGGATGTTAAACATCCGGTGGCGGCAACAGCTAAGATCAAACATACAAAAATGAATGCCTGAACTATTTTTTTCATGTAAACCACTCCTGTAAACAGTAACACATTAGAACCTATAGAATAAATATTTTATTCAATTATAAAAATATATTTTAATTAAAAAAGTTTATGAATACTCAATTAATTCAAATAAACGTTTTAAAAAAGAAATGGAGAATGCAAACGATATTCACATTCTCTTTCAAAGTAAGAAATCAGTGCACAGGACAGTGCACAAGACAGTATACAGAATAAGAAATCAGTACATTTTAGCAATGTAAACCGTTTGATCGGCCTCTTTTCCGCATCCGGGACATTTGCCTTTCTTGATTTCTGTTTCCAAATTCGGTGTTCCGAGAATGCTGCCGTTCGTTTCTTCTTCGATTTTCATGCCGCATTCTTCACAGCCGCACCACGGAAGCGTGGCAACGCCTTTGCCGATTTGAGCAACGACTTCTTCCACCGTTTCGCACGGCACAATCATCGCGTTCATCTTTTCTTCAGCGGTTGTGTACAAATCGTCTGCCATCTGTTTCAATTCAGCACCAACCGTTTCGGCAATGCCGTCTAAAGAAACGAATTGTTTTTCGCCTTTGTCTCTTCTGACCAAAACGGCTGAATTCTTTTCCAAATCACGAGGACCGATTTCAATTCTGAGACAGCTGCCTTTGAGTTCCCATTTGTAATATTTAGCACCGGGGCGCATGTCGCTGGCATCCATTTCAACGCGAAGTCCGGTTTTTCTGAGGGATTCGACAACATCATTGCACGCTTTCATGACGGCTTCTGTCGTGTCTTTGAACAAGACGGGAATGACGACAACCTGAATCGGCGCGACAGCCGGCGGTAACACCAATCCTTTGTCATCACCGTGAACGGAAATCAACGCCGCAATCGAACGCTCGGAAATGCCGTAGCAGGTCTGGTTGGCGTATTCCTGTTCACCTTCTGCGTTTTCATATGTAATGTCATATGTTTTGGCGAAGTTGGTTCCGAGATGGTGAACCGTTCCGATCTGAAGGGTTTTGCCGTCCGGCATAATCGTATCAAGCGCGATTGTGTAATCGCCGCCCGGGAATTTGTCCCAGTCGGGGCGTTTTGAAATCAAAACAGGAACTGAAAGCTGTCTGTAAATGTCAGTGTATAAGCCGACAGCTTCATCCACTTGATTTTTCGCATCATCCCAAGTCGCGTGAACAGTGTGCGCTTCTTTAAATGACGTGATTTCACGCAGACGAATCAGCGGGCGGGTGTGTTTTGTTTCATGACGGAATGTGTTCACCACTTGATAGAGTTTCAGCGGGAGGTCGGCGTGAGAGCGGATCCAAAGCTGATACATCGGATAAATCGCGGTTTCACTGGTCGGGCGAAGTGCCAAACGAACATCTAAAGGCGTTACGCCGCCGTGCGTCACCCAAAAAACTTCATCTTCAAAGCCTTTGATGTGGTCGGCTTCTTTCATGAATTCTGTTTCCGGAATTAAAAGCGGGAACAATGTTTCTTCGTGTCCGGAATTATCCATCACGTCGCGGATAATGTTGTAAACGCGTTTTCGAATGCCGAATCCGAACGGGTACCAAACATAAAGACCCTTAACGGGATAACGGACATCCATAATCTGTCCGATGTCAATGATTGAATTAAACCATTCACTGAATTCTGATTTGGGAGGCAAAACCGCCTCTTTGCCGGCATCGTTTTTACCGGTTTCTTTTTTGTTTTCTGCCATAAATTCACCTGATTATTGAAAATGAAATTTGAAATAAAATTGAATAAAAATAAAATTTAAATGAAGAATCAGAACTCAAAATCAATTGACGCCCTGCTTTCTACGACTTTTTTGACGTAAATTGCGACATCTTCGTGAAGCGGATTTTTCTGATATGCGTATAATGCGTTTTCTGATTCAAATTCGGCAATCAGAGACAGGTTATAATTGCCGGCAATATCCAATGTGTTTGAGTGAACCTCAATGCTTTTAATTTCGGGAATCTGACTGTAAAGTCCTTCCAGACGCTCTTTAATAATCACAGCATTTTCTGCGGCAGATTTTCCTTCCGCTTCGGGTTTCAAAATCCATAAAACAATGTGTTTAATCATGTTCTGACAGAACGGTTTTTTGGTATATATAAATGTTCGGCTATTGCTTCATAATTTTTGATGTTGCTGTTTTCTATGACGCCGCCGCGTGTGTGGACCAACCCGAATTTTAAAAATTTGGAATCAGATTCTCCTTTTCATAAAATAAAAAGAATTAAAGGGCGTCGCAAATTTCTTCTTCCCGCACCGTCGCCCCTCTCAAATAAGACAAAACTGCGCCGGCCAAACACAAAACAATGCCGATGTAAAAAGTAATCTGCATGGCGGTAAGGAAAAGCGGTATCGTATCTTCCCGAATCATTTCGGTGCTGCCGAGGAATATTGAAATAACGCACATGGCAATGGCCATTGATAAAACCATTCCGGATTGGCGCATGACAGATAAGGAAGCACTTGCGCTGCTGTAATCTTTGCGGCTGACGCATCCCATAATCGCGGATGTGTTCGGAGACGCGAAGAACGCGAAACCGATGCCGATGATAATTTGGTAAACAATTATCTGCCAAATTTCAGAGTCGGCGGTCAATGTTGACAAAAGAAGAAGGCCGACTGCAAGCAGGACCATGCCGAATGTGGAGAGGTAGCGGCTGTCCATTCTGTCGGAAAGTTTGCCGACGAAGGGGGAAAATACGGCTTGAAGCAGCGGCTGCGCCAAAAGAATCAAACCCGCTGTTCCGGCCGGCAAATGAAGGATGCGCTGCAAATACAAACTGAGGAAGAATACGATTGCGTATGTGCCGGCATAATTTAAAAAGGCGGCGAAATTGGAGCGGGAGAAGTGCTTATTCGTAAAGAAAAGCCGAATTTGCATAATCGGATACGTTTGTTTTTTGGTGTAGTAAATGAAAACAGGGAGCGCGGCAAGTCCGACCGCGAGAGAAATAAACGCCCATGTTTCCGGTAAATTGCTGAGCCCGAAAAGAACAAAGAAAATTGTGATCATATAAAGCAACGCGCCGATTTTGTCAAAGGGTTCGCCTTTGCCTTCTATGAATTCGATTTTCAGCGCGCGGTAAACCAAGACGGTAGCAACGGCAGCCAACGGAATCAACAGCAAAAAGAGACTGCGCCATCCGAATGTTTGTGTCATGATGCCGCCGATAACCGGACCGAGCGAGGAGCCGATGTAAACAACAGCGACGTTAATCCCGAAAACGGAACCGCGTTTGGAGGCGGGGTAAATGGAGCTGAGAATTGGAAGAGACGTTCCGAAAACGCAGGCCATTGCAATGCCATCTACGGCTCGAAGGAGAATTAAAATTTCAAAACTCGGCGAGAAGAGTTGACAAACGGCTGAGAAGGTGGCGATGCACATTCCGATTAAAAATATTTTTTTCCGCCCGACCAAATCGGAGATTCGCGCCATCGGCACCAGGAACAGAACAGACGAGAAGAGGTAAGCGGTTGACACCCACCCGAGCGCGTGTGTGCTGACGCCGAACGTTGCGCCGATCTCAGGCAGGGACAAATTCAGCATGGACGCGCCAAACGGTGTCATGAAAGACGCTAAAGAAATGCCGATGAGCACCAGACGTCTCTGTTCGGGCGTTAATGACGGCGTGTTTCCGGAATCCTGTGAGGCTGAAGCTGTCGCTGACATTTGGAATTGTCACCTGAAATAAATTTAAAATAAAAATTTAAAATAAAAAAATTAAATCATAAAAAACAATAAAAGGAGAGGACAAACCGGAAAGGTTTATGCCTCATTCCTCAATCAGTTGGCATTCGTTCTTTTCAAAAACATGGATAAGAGAAGAACGATGAAAACGATGAAACCGCCTGTAATCAACGCTAAAATGACGGTTTGATCGAAGTTGAAAATGGAATTAATATCTGTAATTTGAATGTAAACAAACATTGCAACCAAAATCGCAATCAATATGACCGATACAAAGAATGAGACTTTTTCGGCGGTTGAAAGCGGCGCAATCGGTTTGCTGGGTTTGTATTTCTCGGAATTGGATGATGATCGGGTAGACCAGCCTTCTTTTTTGGCCTTGTTTTCATTCCAGTCCTTTTTCACGGAAAAAGACGGTTTTTGCTTTTTCGGCTTTGTTTCGTCTTCATCATCGTCATCAATGATAAGTTGCGCGCGTTCGGGAACAGACGGAATCATCGGACCTTCCGCGCGATAAATGTCGCCGGCCGGATTGTTTGTGACGCGTTCGCCTGATAAATCGCCGGATTCGGAAAGAATCGAAGCGCGGACTTTATCGGAACCGACGGACAGTTTAAATCCTTTCTTTTGAGCGCCGTAACCTGTTATAACATAAAACATACCTTCTGCCGCCTGCTTGGCGTTGTAAGGAATGCGGATGACGATGCGGACATATTCATTGTTTTGAATATGGTGTTTGCTCGGCACCAAAATCAGATAATCGCGAATTGAATCGTCAGGTAAAAACGTAATGTGCGTCGGTGAAGCAAAGTTTTTAATAAATATTTGAAACTCGCGATCTTCACCTTTGTAAAGCGGAACTTCAATCTCATTGTATTTGAACTCGATCGAGTCTAAATTTTGGCGCCCGATGTAGATATCTTGAAGTACTTCTTTCATTTAATTCTCTCCGAATCGGATAAATGTGTGCATAATTTGAATGGTTGATGTTTCCTATTATACTTTTATGAGTTAATAAAATTATTCATCATTTTGTTTTTTGATACAGTTGCCTTTTCAAAATTTATTTGAACTGTTTGGTGAAAGTTATGAATGACAGATTTTTGAGTGACAAACTCGAGTGACAGACTTTTGGGTGACAAATTTGAGTGACAGGACTTTTGGGCGACAAATTTGAATGACAGACTTTTGGGTGACAAATTTGAATGACAGACTTTGGATGACAGGTTTTTATGAAAATGTCTCTCTCAATTCAGGCGGCAGCATATTTGCAATTTTATTTTCAATCGGGTAGTAAATGCCGCATTTTTCGCAATACAAATTCCCGGAAATGATTTCATCTTCTGTTTCAATTTCCGGCTTTGCCGTTAATTTTCCGCGGCATCCCGGGCAAACCAATATGGAAAGCGTTTCTTTTTTCATAATTCTCATCTAATCAATATCATCTAATTAATGTCTTTACAACAGCGACGGTTGCGTTCAGCGGTTCCAAAAATTCCGAAAACAAGTTTCTCAGCATCTTCATGATATAATTTTCAAGGCCTGTCATAATCATGCCGACTGCGATTGCCGAAAGCAGCAGTCCGAGAAGACGTGTAAACACAAGCATTCCTGTGTAACTGAGGCGCTTGCTAATGGCTTCTGAGGAGCGGAACATAAGGTAAGCAATCGAATAGACCAAAACGATTGCAACCAAGACGAGGAGAATGCCCCAAATGTCCTGACCGCCGGTTAAAACAATCACGGTTGAAATTGTACCCGGGCCGGATAAAAGCGGAATCGCAATCGGGAATACCCAAAAATCCTTGTCATTCGATTCGGCGATTTCCGTGGACGAAACAATCGGATTGACCTTTGCCGTCATCATATTGAAGCCGACGGAAAGCAGAATAATGCCGCCTGCAATTCGAAGCGCGTCAATGCTGATATTAAACAGATTCAGAACCAAGGATCCGGCGATCGCAAAGAAAAGTGCCATTCCCATTGCCAGCAAAATTGATTTTTTAGCGTATTGGTTCTTGGACTTCTGCTGATAACCGCTGGTCATCGACATAAAAGTAAATAAACCGCTGAGCGGGTTAACGATTACGAAAACAGCAGTAAAAGCAACAATAAAAGTTGTAATGATGTGTTCCATTTTTCGTCACCAATTTTTCATATTTAACATTTCTCTTTAACTGAACCATTTGGTAATATATAAAAGTAAGGTGCTGCTGATTTAAATTACTTCAATAAGATTATTTTATGCGCACCGACTATCAAAATAATTAGAAAGGGTTAAATAATGGCTTGAATAAAGCAAACTCTATAAAATGGGAAATATATATCCTGTTTTATATTCAATATGCTATACATAGATATACAACGCATAAATTTTAGGAGGATACTATATGACTGGTGAATGGAAAATTGAAGATAATCCGGCATGCAATTTACCCCAAAAATTAGCTACAGGATTTACTCAGGCGTTTGAAGGACTTGTCGGAGCATCATACAAACCCACATTGTATATTGCATCGCAACTTGTTGCGGGAACGAACTACATGCTCATTTGTGAACAAAAACTGATGACTAATCCGCCCCATTTGGGCTATGTCAAAGTTGTTTTGCATGAAGATTTAAACGGTCATTTCTCAATTATGAGCATTGACAAAATTATTTAAACGTCTGCAATTTCGAAAAATGTAATGAGCCTTTCTGTCAGTTAGTCTCATTACATTTTTTAGTAAATTACATTTTTATTATTTTTATTACAATTACATATTCACCGGACATGAGCACATTTCAAGAAGCGCTTCTTCGCCGGAACGAGAGCCGCGGGCGATGAGTACATCATTTTCCTGAATCGTAATTTTTCCGCTGACGGAATAAATCCAGCGATTTTCTCTTTTAATTGCCAAAACGTGAATGCCGGTTTCGGTTTCCAAACGCAGTTCTTTCAGCGTTTTTCCAATAATCGGGGAGCAGTCGGCGACTTCAACTTTAATGATGACTTCATCGGATTCGCGAACGGCCATTGCGATAATCGGGTGAAGCTCGATTTCACGAACGACAGGATCTGCAATGTCGGAAGCGGCGTTTGAAATTTTCTCCGACGCGCTTGAAAAGATCAAAAGGCTTTTGTAATCCGTCAAATCTTCACCTTCGGCGGCAGAAGCGGCGGCTTCCAAAACCAAATCTTGGACCGCGTATTTCATTTCATCCAAATGCTGTTCAATTGCCTGAACTTCGTGCGCAATGTCTTTGTTGTTGAGCAAAAGCGCGGAATACGCTAAGCCGACTGAGAGTTCGCACATGTTTTTCATTTCAACAATGATGTCAATAGACTGGTCGAATTCTGCCGGGTCGCTGTAGTCGATGACTTTTCTCGGCGTATAAATTTTGTTCGTTGCTTTCTTGAAGAAAATCGGAACGCCTTCATCATGACCGCGAGCGATTAAAACATCGCCTTGACGGAGGCGGGTTTCGCTGTTGGGCGCGTAAATCCATTCGGAATTGCGGCGCATGGCAATGATCCACATACCGCTTTCAATGTCAAGTTCCAAATCGCCGAGCGTTTGGCCGACCATTTCGGATTCTTCATTCAAGCGAACTTTGACAATTGTTTCATTCGCGTTTCTGAGCGCGACTTTCAGTCTGTCCGGGATGGAAATGTCCATTAAAACGCATTTTGAAATTTCCATGGCGGCGTTGGCAATGTATTCGGATGCGGCGGCAACTTCTAATACGCCGAGAAGCTGTTCCGCTTCTTCAATGCGGCGTGTGCTTAAAATTGCGCCCATTTTGATTTGGTAATCAAGCATATCCATGTTTTCTTCCAAATGCATCACTTCTTCGGCGATGTCTTCGTCGTCGTAAATCATCGCCGAGTAAGCCAAATCAACCATCAGTTCCGATGTATCTTTCATTTCAACGAGCAATTCCTTCAAATTGCGCGGTTTATATTGATATCGATTTTTTGCCATACAGTCCTAAACATCCTTTTTTTGATTTCCGTAAAGTTGCCGTTTCAAGACGGCGCTTAATGTCTTTTTAATGTATTCGATTTTAATTTGAATGTAAATTTATTGATAATTTTGAATTATTTTTTGATTAGATAACAATCAAGCCGAAAACAACGATTGCAATCATGATACCGATAACACCGACCAAGTCACCCATGCTGGCAACAATCGGAATCACGACATCATCGGGATCAATTCCGATTTTATGAGACAAAGCCGAAAAGGCGACGGCAACCGTGTAAACAATGATAATGTCCAACAGAACGACAATGAAGCTGACACCGAAAATCAATGCCGCCGATGTGCCGTATCCGAGAATAATGTTGATTAAATAAACAATAATGCTGACAAAGAGAGATGAGATGACAGCCACGATAATTGCGGCAATCACACTGTTTCTGACAACCGGATTGTTGAGAATTCTCTGACTTAAACCGAGGTGGAAAGCTGAAGAGAGGCGGGAGCCGAGCATGCTTCCCGTGTCGCCGCCGATTTTAAGCAAAACAGGCATCAGAATCAGAAGCGTCGGATATTCAATCAAAATATCTTCTTGGTAACCGAGGAGCAAGCCGACGATAATTGCCATAAAACATGTCGCGATCAGAATCGGGAGGCCGCCTTTGACGAGTCCTTTGACGGTATAATAACTCATATCATCAACACCAGCCTGGCGAATACGAAAATCATCGCGACTGAGATGATATCGCCGATTGTCGCAATGGAAGGCGTGACGACATTGTCGGGATCAAACCCGAAGCGGAACGCGCCGATTGAAAGATAAACAGAAATGAATGAAAGAATTAAGCCGGAAAAAAATCCGGACATGAGTGAAATCAGAACCAAGTTGAAAAGTCCCGCGCTTCCGAATCCTAAGAATACGGAAACGAAGTGCCCGAGAAATCCTAAGAAAATAGAAATAATAACCGTCAGAACCATGGAGCCGAGAATGTTGTTGGTGAGTTCGCGGTTTTTGTAGTCGATTTTTGTAATCAGACCCATGTGAATCGCGCTTCCCAATCGGGAGCCGAGGGTGGATGAAATATTGCCGCGCAGTCCCATGACGCCGGGAATAATCACGATGAGGCCGGGAATCAGCTCCAGTTCATTTGTCATGCCTGATAAAATAACGCCTGAAATAATGCCGCCGACAACTGCAACCAATTCAAAAGGCAACGCCTCTTTGACAATTGAGGTAACGCTGGCATATTCTCCCAAGTATTGCTCAACGTATTCGGCTTCCGCGTCTTCGCGTTCACGGTGAGGCATAAATACGTATTAAGAGAGCAAAAACATATAAATGCTGTTATATCGGATTCGATTTTAGAAGAAACCTATTTATAGGAAGTTTCCGTTTTTTTCGAAGTTGGGCTCGTGGTCTAGATGGTCATGACACCGCCTTTACACGGCGGAGGTCCTGAGTTCGAATCTCAGCGGGCCCATGAAACATATTACAGAAACTGCAGAACATATTGCATTTGAACGGCGGGAAATGTATAAAAACAAAAACGCCGATTTATGTTCAGCTTACTTTTAATTTATTGTTATTACTTCCGTGGGCTCGTGGTCTAGACGGTTATGACGTCGCCCTCACATGGCGGAGGTCCTGAGTTCGAATCTCAGCGGGCCCATTCTTTTTCATTCTTTCACTCTTTTTTTCATACTTTTTATTTTGATTTCTGATCTGATCGCTCTTTTTTTGATATTTTGAAAACCATTCGTCCGGTTTGTGTTATTTTTGAAAAACGGTGCGGTTCGCGCGCGGCGGTGTGGTTGTCGGTAGCGGCAGTGTTAACGCAGCCGGCGGATAGCAGCAGCAATGCAGATGGTGGGTAGCAACAGCCCCGTTCGCGCAAGCGAACGGATGTGATAATAAAGAGCAAATGCACACGGCAAAGTCAACGCATGTGGAAAAGTTTGGACATGCAGCAAAGTAGAAGAAAAGAAGAAAGAGTGTATTGTTTTTGCTGTATCGGCTGAGTACGAATCCGCAAATTTCCGTTTTCTCTCTTCACTCCGTTCAGGTCGAAAACGTAAATTAGCGGACGGTTGAATCGGGTTTTAATTTTTTCAAGAGAATAACATCTCTTTTCCTCAAATTGATGTATTAGTTTTAAATTTTAAATTAAAAATCGAATTCTGATTAAACTTTAGAATTGCTTTTATACCAGCAAAACCTCTTTTTTTGTCATGGCACTCTTAGATACACTCGCAGAATTACCAATTTATGTCTATCCGATTCTGTTTATTTTACTTGTCATCATTGTTGCCGCTGTTTCGTTGTTCATCGGCAAGCGCAAATACAATCAGGATAACGGTATCGTTAAGGAAAAGAAAGTTAAAGCACCTAAAGAGCCGAAGAAGTCGAGAGAAAAAACCGGCAAAAAACTCAAACGTGCTGAAGAAACCGCACCTGCAAGCTTCACCGACGAATTCGATTCAGATGAAGATTATGACAACGCTGTCGAATCTTTAAGAGCGGCACCGATTTCAAAACCGTCTCAAAAAGTTGTTGACGGTCCGGTCATTGTTGTTGACGAAAATAAAGTCAATCCGGAAGAAGTCATTGAGTGGAAACCGCCGACGGAAGATAAAAAAGTTATTGAGGCTGCGCCTGATGTGAATGAGCCTGTTCCTGCGCCTGTTGTTGTTGCGCCTTTAGATGAACCGTCCGAAAGCGACTGGAATGATGAAGATTTGGAACTCTTTGAAGCACGCGCTTACTCTTTCGATGAAGAAACACAATCCGGTTATGTTTCCGAAAAAACACCCGATAAAGTTGATGAAAAACCAATCGAAGCGCCGGCTGAAACAGTTTATGCTTTCCGTGAAAAGAAAGAACCGTCCCGCGATCCGTCAGAAGATGAAGGCGTTCAGGTTTTTGAAACAAAAGACGAAAAGCCCGAACCCGTTCCGGTAAAACCGATTGCAAAAGAAGAACCCAAAGTGAACAATTCTAAATATGCATATTTTGATTCCGTTATGGAAAAAGAAAAATCACAGGAACAATGGCAGCCGCCGCAAGAAAGATCTGCGCCCGCATCTGCGTCGTCTCCTTCCGAATCCGGAGCACCCAAAAAGAAATCCGGTATGCAGTATATTGAATTGGATTTGGATGATAAAGAATAATATTTTAAAATTTTAAACAAAATTTAAAACTAAATTTTAAACAAAATTTAAAATTAAAACCCGGCGGACAGTTTTAAAGCTGTCCGCTTTTTTTTGGTTTAATGTCAAATCATTTTCTTTGAATTTGTTTTCTTATTGTTTTCAATTTGTTTTCTTTATTTGTTTTCTTTGAATTTTGAATAATGTTTTATCCGATAAAATGAATTGAAGTAAAAACGAGGCGAAAAATATGGCTGTTCGAAACATCGCATCCGACACACTTGATTTTATATTGGAATCCTGCAAAGCTTCTCATCCGCACGAATTCGGCGCGCTTTTGGAAGCGGAAGGAGATACCATCATCAATATTATTTATCTGCCGGGGACGGATTCAACGAGCAGGAGCGTCAGCTTCAAAACATGGATGATGCCGAATATGCCGCATGCCGGTTCCGTTCACAGCCACCCGAGCGGTGCTGTCCGCCCGTCCGAACAGGATTTAATTTTTTTCAGAGCGAATGAAGTGAATATTATTGTCGGCGAGCCGTACACGCGTGAATCTTGGAAGGCGTTTGATAAAAACGGCAATTTAATCATGCTTGATGTTGTTGATTATGAATTTGACGACAATATATTTGACGACAATATATTTGACGACAATATTGATGACGCAGATTTTTTTGATTCTGATTTTGATTCTGATTTTGATTCTGAAGACGATTGATGGTTTGGAAAAGAATATATAAAATCCGTTGTGAATGGTAAAATAAAAACGATTATTCATCTAAAGATTGAGCAGAAATGATTGATTTATCCGTGATTCCGACATCCAGCGGCTGTTACATTTACCGCGACAAAGAGGATGAAATTATTTACATCGGCAAGGCGAAAAATCTTAAAAAACGTGTTTCCAGTTATTTTCAAAAACGGGACCTTGATCCGAAAACACGCCTTTTGGTCAAGCATATCGATTCCGTTGATTTTATTGTCACCGCAAACGAAGTTGAAGCACTGATTCTGGAAAACACGCTGATTAAAAAGCACAACCCGAAATACAATATTGATCTCAAGGATTCCAAGAGCTACGCGTTTATTCACATCAGCGGCGACGAATTCCCACGCATCGGTATTCTCAGACGCGCGACGACGCAGGGAAAACTCTACGGCCCGTTCGTTTCCGCGCACGACCGCGATGAAATTTTAGATGTCGTGAAACGCACGTTTAAACTTCGCTCCTGTCGGAACATGCCCAAGCGCCCCTGTCTGCGCTACCACATCGGCAACTGCATGGCACCGTGTACGGGAAACGTGCCGAAAGAAGAATATAAAAAAGCGATTGATAAAGCTGATTTTGTTCTGCGCGGCAACTCGGCCGAGCTTGCCGAAAAACTTCGAAAGGAAATGGAAGAATACGCGAAAAAACAGGAATTTGAAATCGCCAAAGACTTGCGTGATCAGATTTATTCATTGGAATATTTGAATAACCGCCAGCATGTTGCCCGTCAAATCAATCATGATGAAGATGTTGTGAATTACATTATCCGCGACGATAAAATTTACATTATGGTTTTCAACGTGGTCAAAGGGTCGCTGGTCGGCAAGGAAGAATTTTCTTTCCGCTATCACCAGAATTTCCTGGAAGAATTCTTAGTCCGCTATTATTCGGGACACGAAACGCCGTCGGAAATCATTCTTCCCGACGCTTCCGAAATTCAGGAAGAAGAAGCCTACACTTCCGCCGATGATGTTGTTCGTGAAAAACCGTCTAAAGGCGAAAATGGAAGTGAAATAATCAGTCAATCTTTGATTGATTTTCTGTCACAGCGGCACGGCAAAGCCGTCAAGATTACGGTTCCGAAACGCGGTGACAAAAAAGACCTTCTTCTGCTTGCCGAAAAGAACATTGAAATCGCTTTCTTCAGCGCAACGTCGAAAGTGGAAGAGCTCGGCAAACGCCTGATGCTTCCCGAACCGCCGCGCGTGATCGAATGTTTTGATATTTCTCATCTCTCGGGAACGCACACAGTTGCTTCCATGGTTCAGTTCCGCGACGGCAAAGCCGACAAATCCAATTACCGCCGCTTCAAAATCAAAACCGTTGAAGGCATTGACGATTTCGCCTCCATCGCCGAGGTCGTGAACCGCCGTTACACGCGTTTATTGGAGGAAGAAAAACCGCTGCCGGATTTGATTGTCATTGACGGCGGCAAAGGTCAGCTGTCATCCGCCGTTGCCGTTCTCAAAAAACTCGGCGTGAAAACGCCGGTAATCTCTCTTGCCGAGCGCGAAGAAGAAATCTTTGTTCCCGGTTTGTCCGATCCGCTTCCGATTAAAAAGAATGAAAAGGCTTCCCTTTACCTTCAAGAAATTCGAGATGAGGCGCATCGGTTCGCGATTACTTTCAACCGTCAGCTGAGAGAAAAAGCGCTGACAGATTGATTTTGTTAACGCTGACAGATTAATTTTGTTTATTTTGACAGATTGATTTTGTTGACGCTGACAGATCGATTTTACTGAGTTTGCCCCCTTTAAAAACTACAAAAAAAGATAAATATCGCCGCGGAATGTATGGTCTTTATGAATCTTGTCCGAAAATGCCGAAAATGCGGAAATTGGATTTACATTATCGACAAAGAGGTTGGTGATTTAATTAAATGCGGGCGTTGTGGGGAAGATCATCATTTATCAAAAACGTTGTCAGAGAAAATTGTTTTGACGCGTATTTGATTTTTGATATTTCTAATTCTATTAATTCTGATTTTCAATTCAGATTTTCGTGTTTATTTCTTTGAAGTTCTTCTATCAATTTTCTTTCGATCTCTAAAACATTCGGAAAAATGATATGTACATTATGTTTATGCATTCTGAGTACTTTTTTTGATAATTTAATAATTTGATCTTCAATTTCAGAATCAATTGAAATGACTGAAAACGTTTTACTGTCAGTATATATCTCTTGTATGTATTTTTCGATACTCGGAAACATATTTTGAATTAAAAATACTTTTTTTGTTTCCAAAACATCAGCAAATTGAATTGTAAAACATTGATTGTATTTGTTCATCTTTTTTTGAAAAATTCTCTCATATTTATTGACTTTTGAAGAAATCGGAATGAACCAAATGATATCGGTATTCTTCTCATCTCGAAAACTGAAGAAGAAAGGTCTTCCGTTTAGAAACTCATTTGTTTCTGTTTTATTTTTCATTAATTTCTCATCCGGAAAATCTATAAAAAACTGATTTTCTATGAAGCAGAAACAACCTTCCGATAATTTCATTTAATCACATCATATAAATTTAAAACATGTCTGCTGTTTTTAAGGAGAATAAAACCGGTAATTTATTTTACCTCCGCATACCGGCAAGCGGAGTTAACATTTCGCATCCGAAACAAAGTTGTTTCGGCTCTGTATACAAAAAAGTATGCAGAGGATTTGACAATAAATCTTGTCAAATTCAAAATAGTTCCCTGCATATAAATATCTTTTTTAATTCTTCCAATTATGATTTTTTGTATTTTATTTTAGTAACTCATTTCTGTTTCAAAATTAATTAAAGTGGGGAACTTAATAGAGAGTAATAGAGAGTAAGAGAGTAATAATAAAGAGCTTTGGCAGTCAGACAGACCGGAACATATTCTCATCTTGTGTGTTGTTCAAATAAAACCTTTTTATAACCTAAGTAATGTTTACACTCCTATTTCTTAAAATTAAATTACATTTTTTAAATCAATAACAAGTTAGAAACAGGAGATTTATTTTTATGACCGGCTCTGAAATTCCGAAAGAATACAATGCCGCCGAAATCGAAATTAAATGGATGAATGAATGGGATTTATCCATGTATCATTTTGACTGGGCTGACAAAACAAGACCGCAGTATATTATCGATACGCCGCCGCCGTACCCGACGGGCAATTTCCATATCGGCAACTCGCTTAACTGGTGCTACATCGACTTCGTTGCCCGTTACAAGCGTATGCGCGGATTCAATGTCATGTTCCCGCAGGGATGGGACTGCCACGGCTTGCCGACGGAAGTGAAAGTTGAAGAAACGCATCACATCACAAAGAATCAAGTGCCACGCGCTGAATTCAGAAAAATGTGCGAGGAGATGACGGAAGGAAACATCATTAAGATGAGAAACACGATGAAGCGTCTCGGTTTTTCCAATGACTGGAGCAACGAATTCATCACGATGGAACCGTCTTATTATGTCAAAACCCAGCGCTCTTTTTTGAAAATGCATGAAAAGAATTACGTGTACCACGAAGAACATCCGGTCAATTGGTGCCCGCGCTGTGAAACCGCGATTGCGCTTGCCGAAGTCGAGTACCGCGAAAACGTCACTAAACTCAATTTCCTTTATTTCTCATTGGCTGAAGACGAAAATGAAAAAGTTCATATCGCGACCAGCCGACCCGAACTTCTTTGCGCCTGCGCGGCTGTTGCCGTGAATCCCGATGACGCACGATACGGCAAATTTGTCGGCAAAGAGCTTGTTGTTCCGATTTTCGGACAAAAAGTGCCGGTGATTCCCGATGTCGATGTTGACGCCGAATTCGGTACCGGTGCTGTTATGATTTGTACATTCGGTGACAAGCAGGACATTCGCTGGACAAAAACACATAATCTCAAGATTACAAAAGCCATTGACAGAAACGGTAAGATGACCGCCGCTGCCGGCAAATATGAAGGTATGAGCATTCCCGAATGCAAGGCCAACATTATTGAAGACTTGCGCTGCAATGGCTTCCTTTACGAACAGCAGGATTTGGATCAGAATGTCGGTCTCTGCTGGCGCTGCAAAACACCCATTGAAATCCTTTCCGAGATGCAGTGGTTCGTTAAAGTCAATCCTGAAGAAATTCTCTCCGGTGCTGATCAAATCGAATGGATTCCGGAATACATGAAAGTCCGTCTCGAAAACTGGACCAGTACGATGGAATGGGATTGGTGCATTTCCAGACAGCGCATTTTCGCAACGCCGATTCCGGTTTGGTACTGCAATAAATGTAATGAAGTATTGATTGCAGACGATTCTTGGCTTCCGATTGACCCGACGCAGGAAAAACCGCCGGTCGCCTGTCCGAAATGCGGCGCGAACGACTTCCACGGCGAAACCGATGTTTTTGACACATGGATGGATTCGTCTCTGACTGCGCTTCACGTGAGCGGTTGGGACAGCGATCACGAACTCCGTTTGCCGACACAGCTTCGACCGCAGGGTCACGATATTATCAGGACATGGGCGTTCTACACGATTCTTCGCGCCAAAGCGATTGAAAACAAAATTCCGTGGGACACCATCATGATTAACGGAATGGTTCTCGGTCCCGACGGTCACAAAATGAGCAAATCTCTCGGAAATATCATTTCCCCCGAAGATGTTTTGATTGAACACAGCGCTGACGCTTTCCGTCAATGGGGCGCGCTCGGCGGCAGTGTGGGATCCGATGTTATGTTCCGCTGGAATGATGTTGTTTCCGCTTCCAGATTGATTCAAAAATTATGGAACATTTACCGCTTCTCTCTCTCTAACATGGATGGATTCGGCACAAAAGACGCAGCTTCCTTTGACGTTTCTAAATTGAAGCAAATTGATTACTGGCTTCTCTCCAAGCTCAACGGCTTGATTGACGATGTCACCGGCGCGATGGAAGTTTACAAGTTTGACGACGCGTTTAAAGCCATTCGCGTTTTTGCTTGGGATGTTTTGGCTGACAACTACATTGAACTTGTCAAAGGCCGTTTGTATGGCGCTGACGCTGACGGAAAAGCGGCCGCCCGTTTTACGCTCTTTACCGCTGTTTCAACATTGACCAAGATTCTGGCACCGTTTACGCCGTTTTTGGCTGAAGAAATGTATTCCAGAATCGGTGAAGGAAGTGTTCATCAGCAGGGCTGGCCGGCAAAAATTGACGGTCTTCCCGCCGACGCGGAAGAAAAAGGCGAACTCATCAAAGGCATCACAAGCGCAATCCGCTGCTACAAATCCGACAACAAGATGGCACTTAACGCGCCGCTTAAAAAGATTGAAATCTACAACGCAGTCGTTGACGCGGCTGACATTTCAAACACCGTGACGTCTCCGACAGATCTCATTGAAGGCGCGCCCGAATTTGAATCTGTTCCGGTTGAGGTGAAACCCAACATGGGTATGCTCGGTCCGATGTTCAGGGACAAAGCAGGCGCCGTCATCGGCGCGCTCAAAGCGTTGCCCCCGAAGGAAGCTGAAGAAATGAAGGCTGCCGGGAAAGTCGTTGTGACCGCCGGCGGTGAACAGATTGAACTCGGTGCCGATTCAATTGAAATTAAAAAAGAAATGGTTTCAGCCGGTCGTGAAATTGAAATACTCCATGTCGATGAAGCCGTTATCGTGATTGTGAAATAACACAATCACTTTTTCATTTTTTCAATTCTCTTTTTCAATTCTCTTTTTTTAATTATCTTTTTTCAATTATTTTCCATTAATTTTTGTTTTGTTTTATTTCATCTTTTATTTCATCTTTCATTATTTCATTTAATTTTCGAAATCAATCGAACATTATTTTTCATTTTACTAACAAAAAATCGAACGCCTTTTTTAATTCGAATCTTTCTTTTTTTGATTTTAACCGGCGTTCGGGTTTAATAATATTGAAAAACGGATGTTCGGGTTTTGACAAAATAATTAAACCCGAAGCAACCACCCGCTAATTTTCATTCCGAACGGAGTGAAGCGAAGTGAGGAATGGAAATTTGCGGATTCGTACCCATCCGATACAGCAAAAATGAATAATCCCTTTCTCAAATCAATTTACATTTATGTTCCGATCTCTGCGCTGCTGCGTGCATCTGCTCTTTTTTATGACAGCCGTTCGCTTGCGCGAACGTGGGCACGGCTACCTTCCGCTTCTGTTTTGCGTTGCTACCTTCCTGCTTCTGTTTTGCGTTGCTACCTTCCTGCTTCTGTTTTGCGCTGCTACCTTCCCATTTCCGTTTTGCGCTGCTACCTTCCCGTTTCCGTTTTGCGCTGCTACCTTCCCGTTTCCGTTTTGCGTTGTCACCTCCCTGTTTCCATTTTTGCTGTCACCTTAGTGTTTTCGTTTTGCATATTATGAAAAACGAATCACGTTTTTAAAAAAATATCAAAACGTGTCGCCTTCGCGCACGCTCACGATGCCGCGGATTTTGCCGGATTAATCTGTCATTTTTTTGTTTAATTTGTCATTCATTTTACACATTTTCGGTTGGTTTTTTGGGTTATCTATAAATATAAGTCTGATAAAGTTGGATTCGTTTTTCATGATTATTCATTGACGAGAGGTCCGTCATGTCCAAAGTTACAAAAGTTTTGATATTACTCAACGATATGGTGTATGAAAGCACAGCGCCTCAGCATGCTTTACGTTTTGCGCGCTGTTATCGAAAACGCGGAATCGATGCGACGATTATGATTTGGGGTCCGATGGGGGCAATTCTGACAAAAAAGAATAAAGTCGGCACACAAAATTATGATGATAAGATTCAGGAATGTTTAGATCTCGGGGTAAAAATCAAATGCTGCGAATTGGCAGCTTCAATCATCGGCATGACGCCGGATGAAATGATTCCCGGAACGGAAATCATCACAACCAAAGAACTGACAAACACGCTGATTGAATACACCGAAGAAGGTCAATTGGTTATCTATGTTTGATTTTTCAAACAATATTTGCCGTTTTGTCATTTTCACAATTTATTTTTAAATTTATTAAATTATTTTGTTTTTAAAACGATTTGCAAGACCGCAACAATCAAAAAGAATCATATTTTATCATCATTTATTCATTCTTTATTTATTCATTCTATTCTTAATCGTTTTCAGGAGATTGGTATTCATGTCCACAACAGAAAAATTGACGGCTGACGAGAAAGCGCTTCTTGAAAAGATGCTTTCCGGCGAGATCTCGCTTCGCAAAATCGAAGATCATTTAGACAAAGACGGCTCGGCCAAATTGCGCCGTGCCTATTTGGAAGCAAAGGAAAATGTTTCTTTGGACCATGTTTCAACTTATACTTTTGACACCGAAGCGGTTGCCAAAAAGAACATCGAAAACTTTATCGGTGCCGTTCAAATCCCGCTCGGCGTTGCCGGTGAAATTAAAATCGACGGCGATTACGCCAAAGGAAATTATTATTTGCCGCTTGCAACAACCGAAGGCGCACTCGTTGCCAGCGTTAACCGCGGCTGTTCCATCATTACAAAATCCGGCGGCGCAACCGTTCGCGTGTTTAAAAATATGATGACACGCGCGCCTGTTTTCAAATTCGGCAGCCTGGGAGAAACAAAAGACTTTTACGACTGGCTGATGTTGCCCGAAACCTTTGATAAAATGAAAAAAGCAGCGGACGCGACAACCCGTTTCGGCGCGCTCTTGGAAGCTCAGCCGTTTGTCAGCGGAAACAACGTTCACCTCCGCCTCGGTTTTGACACCAAAGACGCCATGGGCATGAATATGATTACAATCGCGTCTGAAGCGATTACAAAACTCATCGCCGATGAAAAAGGCGTGCCGTGCGTTTCTCTCTCCGGAAATATGTGCACCGACAAGAAACCGACCGCAATTAACGCGATTCTCGGCCGCGGCAAAACCGTCATCGCCGAAGCCCGTTTATCCGCTTCATTCATCGAAGAAACGCTCAAATGCACAGCAGAATCCATGTTTGATGTGAATTACCGCAAAAACTTTATCGGCTCAATGCGTGCCGGCGCGCTTGGATTTAACGCGCACGCCGCAAACATTGTCGCAGCTGTTTTCCTGGCTTGCGGTCAGGATCCGGCGCACGTCGTTGAAGGCAGTCTTTGTGTCACAGAAATGGACTTGGCTGACAACGGCGACCTTATCTGCTCCGTGACAATGCCTGCGGTTGAAGTCGGCACGGTTGGCGGCGGCACATCTATCGCAACGCAGCAGGAATGTTTGAAGCTGCTCGGTGTTGCCGGCGCAGGAGAAGTGCCGGGTGCGAATGCCCTTGCGCTCTCAGAGATTGTTACAGCTGCCGTTTTAGCGGGGGAAGTCTCTCTCGTTGCGGCGCAGGCTGCCGGTCATCTGGCGCGCGCACATGCGCAGTTGGGCAGATAATTTCTCCCCAACATTTTTCATTTTCCTTCAAACATTTTTCGATTTTTCCACGTTTTATTATTTTTTGGTTCTTTTTGTATCACCAAAGTGTTATTTTTAATACATATTTTTCATAACATCTTGGGTTACTTTTATATAAGTCGGTTTTTGTTTAATAATTCGTAACACTTTTAATTAAAAAGTTATGAAATTTATGAAAAATAGGTACAATTTTTCACACGCATTATTTTTTGGTGTGCTTTATGATAAAAAAAGAATACAATTTGAAAGGGCTGGGCTGTGCCAACTGCGCTGCAAAAATAGAAACCGCCGTCGGTAAATTGGACGGCGTTTCAGAAGCAATCGTCAGCTTCGCAACCGCAACCCTCATTGTTGAGCTTCAGGATGATTACAGCGGCGATATTCAGCCGAAAATCGAGAAAATCGTTCATTCGATTGAATCAGATGTCATCGTTTCTGAAAAAATCAAACAAACGGTTGTTTCTAAAAAAACCAACCAAACAATTGGTTCTGAAAAAACCAAACAAACGGCTAAACCTTCAAATGTTTCTGTTCCTCGGGAATATTTGTTAAAAGGGTTGGGTTGTGCCAATTGTGCCGGAAAAATTGAAACCGGTGTCGGTAAATTAAATGATGTTGAAGAAGCATCGGTTAATTTTGCAACCGCGACGCTGACGATTCGACTGAAAGACGGTTACAGCGGTGACATTAAACCCGAAATTGAAAAAATCGTTCATTCGATTGAATCACATGTTGAAGTATTGGAAAAAGACAAACGGTCAGCGTTTGTTTTAAAATCCGCTTCTTCCTGCGATGATGGGTGCTGTGATTCACATGGCGGAAACGATGCAATTCGACCCGACGAATCCGGCGCAAAGAAAAGCCGTTTTTCCTTCTTTCAACATATCGATCGAAAAAGAGCGGTACGAATTTTAGCCGGTGTTCTCATTTATTTGATCGGCATTTTGATTCACATCTCTCACGGCACGGAAATTCCGTTTTTCTCGACCTTTGGGATCGTTCATTTGGCACCGGTCGAATACGTTGTTTTCATCATCGCTTACCTGATTATCGGCGGCGATGTGATTTACAAAGCGATTCGGGGAATCGTTCGCCGCGAGTTTTTCGATGAAAATTTCCTCATGACGATTGCAACGCTTGGCGCGTTCGCGCTCGGCGAGTTTACCGAAGCGGTTGCCGTGATGCTCTTTTACCAAATCGGCGAACTCTTCCAAGAAGCTGCCGTCAGCCGTTCACGCAAATCCATCTATGATATGATGGACATACGCCCCGACTACGCGCATAAAATCAATGCCGACGGCGATTATGAAATCGTTTCCCCGTATGACATTGAAATCGGCGACAATATTCTCATCAAGCCCGGTGAAAAAGTGCCGCTTGACGGAATCGTTTTGTCCGGCAATTCATTCATGGACACATCAGCGTTGACGGGCGAATCTGTCCCGAGAACGGTTCGTGAAGGGGACATGGTTTTGTCGGGAAGCATCAATAAAAGCGGAACCTTGACGGTTCGCGTTGAAAAATCATTTGACCAGTCAACGGCATCCAAAATTTTGGATTTGGTTGAAAACGCAGCTTCCAAAAAAGCGCCGACAGAGAAATTCATCACGCGCTTTTCAAAATATTACACGCCGCTTGTGACATTGGCAGCCGTTTTGATTGCCGTGATTCCGCCTCTTATTCTTCCCGGCGCGACTTTTGATGAATGGATTTATCGCGGCTTGGTTTTTCTTGTCATATCCTGCCCCTGCGCGCTTGTGATTTCAGTACCGCTCAGTTATTTCGGCGGCATCGGCGCCGCGTCCAAAAAAGGCGTTTTAATCAAAGGCGGCAATTATTTGGAAGGATTAACGCAAGTCAAAACGGTTATTTTTGACAAAACCGGAACGCTTTCAAAAGGCGTTTTTGATGTCGTTCGAATTGATCTTCCGGCCGGCGCGGTTTATTCCGAAAAGGAAATTTTGAAATTCAGCGCCGCCGCGGAATCCTTCTCTAACCACCCGATTGCGCTTTCAATCGTCAGCGCTGCAAAAGAAGATGAAAGTGTCGGCTTTGCCGGAACATCTCAAGTTTCCGATCACACGGAATATGCCGGTCTCGGCATCAAAGCCGTTTGCAGCGGAAAAACAATTCTTGTCGGCAACATGAAGCTGATGGCGCAGGAAAATATCGCTGTTCCCGATTTGCTGTCTGTCGGATTGACGGCAGAGACGGAAACGCATATCTATGTCGCCGTTGACGGCACCTTCGCCGGCCGAATCGCGATTTCTGATGTTGTCAAACCCGACAGCAAAGACGCGCTTTCCCGCCTGAAACGGCTCGGCGTTGAAAAAACGATTATGGTGACGGGCGACACCGATAAAGTCGGCCACGCTTTTGCCGCCGATCTCGGATTGGACACCGTTTACACGGAACGACTGCCGCATCAGAAAGTTGACGCGCTTGAAGAAATCGAGACGCAAACAAAATCCGTAAATCCGAAAGCGAAAGTCGCTTTTGTCGGCGACGGCATCAACGACGCGCCTGCCCTCACGCGCGCGGATGTCGGCATTGCTGTCGGCGGTGTCGGATCAGACGCCGCGGTCGAAGCGGCAGACATCGTTCTTATGACCGGCGACCCGACGCAGTTGGCAGATGCTTTTGATGTTGCGAAAAAGACAAAAAAGATTGTTTATCAAAACATCATCTTCGCGCTCGGCATCAAGACAATTTTCATGGTGCTCGGCGTTTTCGGCATCGCCACAATGTGGGAGGCCGTTTTCGCCGATGTCGGCGTGACATTGATTGCGGTTTTGAATTCAATGAGACTCTTGAGATTGAAATAAATCTCAAGAGTCATTTATTAATTAAGAAAAGTGCTTTTTTTGAAAAGAATAAAACCTGATACAACCGCCCGCTAATTTTCGATTTTGAATGGAGCGAAGCGAAGTGAGGAACGGAAGTTTGCAAAAATTGATCGCTTCGCTCACAATTTTTCATGAGCAGAGGGAGGGCAGTGTTTGCAGAAAATCGCTTCGTGATTTTTATCAGCTTCGCTGAAACCCAAAACAACCACCCGCTAATTTACGTTCCGATCTGAGCAAAGCGAAGAGAGGAACGGAAATTTGCGGATTCGTACTCAGTCGATACAGCAAAAACAAAAAACTGTTTTACAATCAAATTTTGTCGCATGTGAGGCATTTCTGCGTGCATCTGCTCTTTTTTATCACATCCGTTCGCTTACGCGAACGTACCGCTGCTACCTTGCCGATACCGTTTCACGCTGCTACCTTGCCGATGCCGTTTCACGCTACTGCCTTGCAGGTCCTGTTCAGTTCCTGCCGGTCATCGCGCGCAAAATGCACCGTTTTTAAAAAATATCAAAACCCGACGTGATATTTTCAAAAATATCACAAACGAAAGCGTTCAAAAAAAGAAAGGGATACGTGAATTATGTATCCGTTCACTTCTCAAAATTATAAATTCTGACGATATTGTGATTTCTGACCACAAACGTTGCTTCCTGATCATTCACTTTTATTGTATAATTTCCGTTTTCCAAGTCATCAAGCGGCATGATTTCAAATTCCTGCGTTGAAAAAACGCCGATGAATGTCATCAACTCTTTGTAATCCAGTTTTTTCTCGGAAACCTGAATCGTGAACGTTTTATTTTCATCAAAATTATCTGAATATGTTGCGTTTTCAACATCAATTGTGAAAATTTGTTCATCGCCGGTTAATGTTTTGACAACAGTTTTAATCATATTTTTGTCTTGTACGATTTGAATGGCTTCAACGCGTGCGGGCGCGAAGTTGTACAAACTTCCGTTTTCAAAAATGAATTTTCCGATTTGGTTGGGATTTCCTTCCAATGAAACAAAATACATCCCTTGTTCTTCAAAAAGCTCTTTCTTTCCGAGATTAATTTCCGTTGCTTCAAAATAACGGTAACATGAGTCATCATAATTCTCATATTTGACCGTCGGAAGATGAATTTGAACCGTATTTCCGGATATATTAAACGTGGCGTTTTCTTCGTCGATTTCGTAATTATCATAAATCCAATAAACGACGTTGCAAATGATTTCTCCGTCTTCATTCTGACTGCAAGAAATACTGGCGTTAACAAAGGGTTTTGAACATTTCATCACTGTATCTTCTTCTTTTTCGGAAGAAGACTCTATACAGCCGACACAACTCAAAACTGCCGTTAAAAGGAGTAACAGCACCAACATTGCAAATTTATCCTTTACGCTCACGAAGTAATGTATGCCTTTGTTATAAAAATAGCTTTCTGAATTAAAATAGCGTTTTAATAAAAGTTCCGAATAACTTCATCATTTTCAATGAATGTTTGGAAAGCATCAGTTTTTGAATCAAAACAGACGGATGATCCATGTCTCCGTATTCGGTAATCAAATTTAAAATCTCGGGATCATTAAGTTCGTCAAAAATCCGATTCATTTCTTCATCGGTCAGTTTCATTCTGTAATCATGAACGCGCATCCCGATATCCAATTCCCGCCCGAGTTCCTTTTTCCACCGTTTTTCATATTCAGCCATTTTCTTTTCCGAAAAATCATTTTCATTAATCGCTTCCGCCGCAACTTTTGCCGCAATTTTAGCAGCCACCGCACCCGTGTAAACGCCGCCGCCTGAAATCGGTTTGCATTGTCCCGCCGCGTCGCCGACAACCATCAATCCTAAAGCGTATGTTTTTTTCATCGGGCCGATCGGAATGCCGCCGACAACGAAATCTGAATATCCCGAATTTCTTTTTTCTTCAATGACGGGATTTAAAAGAAGGCGGTCAAGATAACTGACAGCAGAATCATTATCAACTGAACATATTTGAATCGTATTTCCGTTTTTTTCATCTTTTTGATTTTTTTCCCTTTTTTGAAGTTTCGGATCAACCGCAAGCCCGATTCTTGAAACTGTTTCAGATGCCGGAATCGACCATGCAAAAAATCCGGGGGCTTCTGACCCGACAAACATTTCAACAAATTCCGGATTTTCCGATTGATAATTCGCTTCAATTTGAATTCCCGATAAAACTTTTTCACAAGGTGAAAGACCGGCAAGTTTTGAAATCCGACTTCGAACACCGTCAGCGGCAATGATAATTTTGGCGTAAAATGTTTTTTTCACGCCGTCATGAAGAATTTCCAAAGCTTTGCATTTGATTTCTCCCGAATCATTTGTAAAAACAACATCGTTTAATCCGACTGCCTGCGCTTTCATTAAATATTCCGCGCCTTCGTTTGCCGCCTTTTCGGCCAGTTTCCTGTCAAACATTTTTCGGGAAACGACATACGCTTTCGTTTCTTTTCCGACAATTTTAAGTTGTTTTCCGGACGGCGGATAGACTTTTGCGCCTTTCACGGCGTTGAATATAAAAGAAGAATCCGATTCGGAATCCGGATCCATATCTGTTTCCCGAAGAGCGGCAACGCTGAGAAGACCGGCACATTGAACAGGTGAGCCGATGCTTGAATTCTCTTCAACGACCAAAACGCGTTCAATGCCGTTTAATTTCGCGTATCGCGCGGCAACAGATCCGGTCGGGCCGCCGCCGACAACAATCAAATCATAAATTTCATTTTCGGGAATCAAAGATTTTCCTCTTTTATTCTCTTTCCTGTTTTTCTCTTCTATTTTTATTCTCTTTATTTCGGCTGTTTCTGCTCCGGCAGATACGGGAGCGGCATTGTGTTGACTAAAAGGGAATTGTTGACGTATTTGGCGCGTTCCAAAAGCAATTCTTTGCCGTTTTGCGTGAGCGCAATCAGCGGAACGGATGTGCCGACCTGAAGCATCGGCTTGATTTCCCGAAGACATTTGGAAGCGCAAAGCGTAATGATGTCGGCATTTTCCGCCATTGTTTTTGATTCTTCTCTTGAGAGACCGGTTGTGTGAACGCCGATAATTGTAAAAGAAACGCCGCCGTAACCGCCGGAATTTTCATTATATTCTTTTTCAATTTCACGGATTTCTGCGGCGGTTTGAGCGTTTGCTGTTGTGACTGCGATTTTTCTATAACCGAGGTCGACTGCTTTTTTTGCGCCGGCAAACGGGTCAATGACAGCCGTTGTTTCATCTAAAACAATACCGTTTCGGTCTTTGATTTTTTGAATCGTTTCTGGAATCGGGGACGTTTCAACGAGACCTGACATCCGGGCACCCATTCCTTGAACGAGAGACGGATTGTTTGTGATGACCGTTCCCGCGCCGTCACAGACGCTGACAGACGTATCAATAATGCCGTGCTGAAGGCCTGACATCATTGTTTCAGACGCGCCGAAGCCGACAAAATCTTCAAAATCGTCCAGCAGACGATTCGGCGTGAACAAACCGAATTTTTCAATGCGGAATTCCATGTTCTTTTTGATTTCTTCGGGCGTTATTTTTTGAATCCCGCGCGCTTTTTCAAAAAGAGAGCACCATGTAATTTCGGGTTCGCTGACTTCAATCACTTTGCCGTTTTCGACAACAACTCTTGCGTTTCCGACCATTTCCATGACATGACGCATCATTTCACCTCTCAAATGTAATCCTAAATTTAAACATAAATTAAAATTCGTGATATTCAAACAGATAATCTCTGACCCAATAAACAATTTGTCATTTTAAAAAGGTTTCGTCGCCAATTGTTTTTTCGTTTTCGTGCCGAATACGTTTATCTGAATGAAAAAAGCAAGGCGCAAAATATTAAATAGTGAATCTCATACCCCACAAGACGAAAACATAAATTGTATTAATTATTCAACATATTGAATAAAATTAATGAAAATAACTAAAATAATTCAAAAATAAAATTAATTAAAAAATTATTAAACCATTTTAAGTGATTGCCTATGGAATACGCAGACCGGATTAAAACGCTCCCGCCTTATCTTTTTGCTTCGATTGACGAATCTAAACAAGCCTTGATTGACAAAGGCGTTGATGTCATTGACTTGGGCGTCGGCGACCCTGACAGACCGACACCTAAACACATTGTCGACTCCATGATTCAGGCAGTCGCGGATCCGAAAAACCATCAGTATCCGTCTTATACAGGTCTCATGTCTTTCCGCGAAGCCGCCGCAAAATGGTGTAAAGACACCCGCGGTCTTGATTTTGATCCGAAAACGCAAGTTTTGTCTCTCATCGGCTCCAAAGAAGGTGTCGCGCACGTTCCGTTCGCGTTCGTCAATCCGGGAGACGTTGTTCTTTGCCCGAACCCCGGTTATCCGGTTTATTCGATCGGCACAAAATTCGCGGGCGGCGTTCCTTATGACATGCCTCTTCTCGGCGAAAACGATTTCCTGCCCGACTATGAAGCCATTCCCAAGGATGTTCTCAAAAAATCAAAAATGATGTTTATCAATTATCCGAACAATCCGACCGGCGCTGTTGCCGATAAAAAATTCTTTGAAGAAACCGTTGAATTCGCGAAGGAAAATGACATTTTGGTCGTTCACGACAACGCTTATTCCGAAATGGTTTATGACGGTTACAAATCGCCGAGCTTTTTGGAAGTTGACGGCGCGATGGATGTCGGTATTGAAATGTATTCCATGTCTAAAACGTATAACATGACCGGCTGGCGTCTCGCCTTTGCGGTCGGCAACAAAGAAATGATTGCCGGCTTCGGAAAAGTGAAAGCCAACATTGACTCGGGTGTTTTTGACGCTGTTCAGCGCGCAGGAATCACGGCGCTGACATCTTCTCAGCAGTGTGTTTCTGACATGAACAAAGTCTATCAGGAAAGACGCGACGTTTTGGTCAAAGGTCTCGCCTCAATCGGTTTGGAAGTGAAGCCCAACAAAGCCACATTCTATCTCTGGTGCCCGGTTCCGGAACACACTGACTCTATGAGCTTTGCCAAGCTTCTTTTGGAAGAAGCCGGAATTGTCGCAACGCCCGGTGTCGGCTTCGGCAGCGCCGGCGAGGGCTATGTCCGCTTCGCGCTGACCAAAGAAGTTGACCGCATCAATGAAGCGGTCGGCCGTATGGACAAAATTCGCTCTAAAATTTAAAATTTTTAAAATTAAACGAAATGGCAGGGAGTCGGGTTTTCGATTCCTTCCTTTGATTTTTCATTTAATTTTGAACTTTATTTTTATTAATTTCTAATTTAATTTCTAATTTAATTTAATTTAATTTTTAATTTAGAATCATTTCAACCGTTAATCATGTATCAGAAAGCGCATTTTCAGTTTAAGCAAACGATTGTCACAATTTTGGCGGACAAAACCGAATTTATTGACATTGCCAAAGAGGAAATTCTCAAAAGCCGCTTGATTATTGAAAATTATATTGCGCAGAATCCTTTTTTTGAAGTGACGCTTGAAGCTTACGATATTGATAAAAACGCGCCGCCGTTGATTTTGAAAATGATTGAAGCCGGCAATACGTTTGATATCGGCCCGATGAGCGCGGTTGCCGGAACGATTGCCGGGGCTGCCGTTGAAAAAATGAAAAAATGCGGCGCGTCTTTTGCGCTGGTTGACAACGGCGGCGATATGGCGATTTTCAATCAAACCGATAAACCGACTGTCGTCGGAATTTACGCCGGCAGCGGCAGCGTTCAAAATCTCGGCTTTTCCGTTGATCCGTCCGATGAAATCATCGGCATTTGCACGTCTTCGGGAACTGTCGGCCCTTCTATCAGTTTCGGGAAAGCCGATGCTGCCATCATCTTTTCAAAAAATCTGCCGCTTGCCGATTCCGCGGCGACAGCACTCGGCAACGCGCTCAAAGAACAAGGCGCGGAAAATATCGAAAACGCGCTGTCGGTTGTTTCAAATGTCGACGGTATTGACGGCGCTGTTTTAATCCAAGGCGAAAATATCGGTTTTGTCGGGAAAGTGCCTCAGTTGGTTAAAGCAAATGTTGATTACGATATTATTACGAAAGGGTAATCGTTCCATTTTTTAATAATTGATTTCCAACGATTGATTTTTTTATTTATTTTATTATAACCCGATTCAACCACCCGCTAATTTACGTTCCGAATGAAATGAGGAACGGAAATTTGCGGATTCGTACCCATTCGATACAGCAAAATTGAAAAACCGATTTAATTAACAGATTTGTTTGCACATTCGCTTTATCTGCTCTGTTCTGCGTTGCTACATGCATCTGCTCTTTCTTATCACATCCGTTCGCTTCGCGAACGTGGGCAATGCTACCTCCCATTTGCATTACTGCCATTGCTGCGCCTCGCCGCCGCGCGCGAGCCGCACCGTTTTTCAAAAATAAGAAAAAGGAAAACCCGTTTTTACAAATAAAATGAATCTCAATCGTTTAATCTGTGTCAATCTCGCCCCATTCTTTTTGAAGCGCGTCGCTGACTGCTTTTCTGAGATTCATAAAATTGTAATAACCGCTTCTTTTCATATGAACGTTGACGGCCGGAATTGAAATTTCAAAAAGTTCGGCGAGTTCCTTTTGCGGCACTTTCGTGTCGTAGCCGTAGCGGAATATGCTTTCTCGGATGATATTTTTTTGTTTGTCCGTCCATCCGCGTTCGATAAAATCACAAAGGCTGAGGCTTTCGTTGATGACTTCGATCCAAACGTCTTTGTTTCGTTCGTTGTCTTCGGTTTCAAAAAGTATTTTCGGGCGGATGTAGCTCTTGTTTTTCTTCATCTGCTGTATCGCAAATCCGGCATTCCAAAAAGCGGGGCCGTCAGGGCGGTGACTGCTTTTTTTGTTAATTCCCGAATAAATCGGGCCGATTCCGATTCCGAAACGAAGTTCGAGCGGGTCTGCCAGATATTCGATCTTGTCTAAAATTTCAAGAACCGCTGACGCTGTTTTGATTAAACCCTGGAACTCGTCGCCCAGCGTTAATCTGAAATCAAAAGCAATATCGTTTTTGTATTCTTTGTTGATTTTTGTTAAAATTTCATCAACCTTGTTCTGCATTTCATACCGTTCTTTATTAACCATTTTTTCGGCGGAAATGATGTTTCCGATGACTGCAAAATACATGTTTGAACCGACCTGCTTCTTGAAAATTTAATGAATATGAATTTTGTAAAATTGTTGTAAAAATGTTGTGAATTATTGTGAAATCGTGAATTGATGTAATAATTGTATAAATTAATGAATTAAAATTCATTTATTAGATTTTAATTTTTTTCATTTAACTTTTTTGCAATTAAGTGTGTTTGAATAATATCATTCGGTTTAGTTTTAAATGACTTATTGTTTAAAAATTAAATTATATCTTTTAATTCGATATTTTTTAAACTAATTTAATTAATTTTTTAAACATGTTTGAAAATGAACCAAAATAAAACAAAATATAAACAGAAAAACATAACAAAACATAACAAGATTGAAATAAAAAGGGCGGCAATTCCTGATATTCATTTATTAAATCAAGCAAGGACGAAATGTTATGTTTATCGGCGGTGAAAAATACAACCCAATTCAGGCAGAAACTTTTGATGTCATCAATCCCGCAACCGGCGAATTGATTGAAACCGTTTCATCCGCTTCTTCCGATGATGTTGAAAAAGCAATTCAATCGTGCGCCGACGCTTTTAATCCTTGGTCTCAAAAATCTTATGCCGAAAGAGCTGCCGTTTTGTCCGAAATTTCCACCGTTTTGAAAGAAAAAGAATATTTGGAAAAGCTGGCGGTCACGCTGACAAAGGAACAAGGCAAACCGCTCACAGAGTCCCGGCGCGAAATTGAAGGCGTCATCGGCGTCATCGATTATTTTACAGGACTATCTTCTTCATTACATACTGATTTTTTTGAAAACAAAAACAATCAAAGCTATTCTTTCACATTGAAAAAACCGCTCGGCGTTTGCGTTTCAATTTTGCCGTGGAATATGCCGACATTGATTTTGTCATGGCAAATGATTCCCGCACTTTTGACCGGCAATACCTGTCTTGTCAAACCGTCTTCCGTTTGTCCGCTGACAATTTTAGAACTTGCCGCTCTTTTCCATCAAGCCGGACTTCCTGCAGGCGTTTTTAATGTCGTGACGGGGTCGGGTGAAAAAATCGGCAGCCAATTAGCGGCATCGCCTGCGGTCCGAAAAATTTCATTTACAGGAAGCGTTGATGCCGGCAGAAGCATCGGCGTTGAAGCGGCGAAATACAATAAGCGCGTTACGCTTGAACTCGGCGGCAGCGACGCGATGATTGTCTGCGACGATGTTGACATCCGTGACTGCGCTTCAAAAGCGGTTCAAACAAAATTCTTTAACGGCGGTCAGGCGTGCATTTCGCCAAAGCGCATTTATGTTTTTGAATCCGTTTTTGATCAGTTTGTTCAAGCGGTTTTGGAATCGGTTTCCAAGATTCGTCTCGGAAACGGGTTGTCTGAAAAGACGACAATGGGACCGCTCAGCTCCGCCGGCGGGCAAAAACAAATGATTGAATTCGTCGCGTCCGCAAAAGCGGAAGGCGCAAAAATTTTAGCCGGCGGCAAGATTCCCGAAGGTGACGAGTTTAAAAACGGATATTTCTTTGAACCGACCGTGATTACAAATGTACCGCCGTCTTCCGGGCTTTTAAAGGAAGAAGTGTTCGGCCCGATTATGGTCATCAATCCGGTTTCGGATTTGGATGAAGCGATTTTTGAAGCCAATCATTCCGATTTCGGTCTCGGTGCTTCGATTTGGACAAATGACATTCGCCGCGCGAAAAGAGGATTTGAAGAATTGGAAGCAGGGATTGTTTGGGTAAACCAGCATACAAAAGTGCTTCCCGAGTTGCCTTTCGGCGGTGTCAAAGACAGCGGTTTCGGACGGGAAAACGGCTATGAATCGCTGAATGATTATTTAGAAACGAAGACGGTTGTCTTTAAATTCTGATTTCATTTATTATTTTTATTGTTTAATTATTTATTATTTCATTTATTGTTTCATTATTATTGAATTGGTTATTAAATCGGTTATTGAATTGGTGATTCTTTGGTAACAATCGGTACTCCTCTTTCGGAAAATGCAACAAAAGTTCTTCTTTGCGGCTCGGGCGAGCTTGGCAAAGAAGTTGCGATTGAGCTTCAGCGTCTCGGCGTGGAGGTTGTCGCGCTTGACCGCTATGAAAACGCGCCGGCCATGCAGGTTGCGCACCGCTCTTATGTTCTTCAAATGACGGACGGTGCAGCACTTCGCGAAATTATTGAAAAGGAAATGCCGGATTTTATTGTTCCCGAAATTGAAGCGATTGCAACCGATACGCTGGCTGAAATTGAAAAAACCGGCATTCGCGGCAAAAAAATCAAAGTCGTGCCGTCGGCAAAAGCGGTTCAATTAACAATGAATCGTGAAGGAATCCGCCGCCTGGCCGCTGAAAAATTAAAGCTGAAAACATCCGCTTATTATTTCGCCGAATCCGAAGAAGAAGTTCAAAATGCTGCCAAAAAACTCGGATTCCCGTGTCTGATTAAACCGATTATGAGCTCTTCCGGCAAAGGACAAAGCGTGATTCGAAGCGCTTCTCAAATCAAGGACGCGTTTGATAAATCTCAGCGTGAAGCGCGTGGTAGCAGCAGCGGTGACGGCAGCGGTGACGGCAGCGGTAACAGTAACGGTAACAGCAAACCAATGAAAGTGATTGTTGAAGAATTCATTGAATTCGATTACGAAATTACGCTTCTCACGGTTCAAAGCGTGTCGGGAACGATTTTCTGCGAGCCGATCGGCCACGTTCAAATCAACGGTGATTACCGCGAATCCTGGCAGCCTCAAAAAATGGATCCTGTTGCGCTTAAACGCGCGCGAAATATTGCCGGAAAAATCACAAAAGCACTCGGCGGTTACGGCATTTTCGGCGTCGAGCTTTTTGTGAAAGGCAAAACCGTTTATTTCAATGAAGTTTCCCCGCGCCCGCATGATACGGGAATGGTGACAATGATTTCCCAAGATTTGTCTGAATTTGCGCTTCATACACGCGCTTTCTTAGAATTGCCGATTCCGGCAGAAACCGTGAAAGGAAAGAAAGGCAAAAAATCCGGTTTCAAAGTTGTGAAATTAAATGGGCCGGCGGCATCAAAAGCAATATTCAGAACGGGAACATCAAATAAAATCTCATATTCCGGATTGGAAAAAGCTTTAGAAGAAAAAGAGACGCAGATTCGTTTGTTCGGGAAACCTGAAATTAAAGGTGAGAGAAGGCTTGGAGTTGCTTTGGCGAAAGGGAAGAGTGTGAAAGAAGCACGGAAGAATGCGAGAAAAGTCGACAAGGCGGTTTGTATTAATTTAAATGGTGTTGACTATGACTGAGTTAAATTCAGATTTACCGATAGATTCAGTAGAGGATGACTTGCTGGAAAGGTCAACTTTTGCAACAGAATTAGCTGAAACAATATTGTGTTATACATCTCAAAATAGTTTTACAATTAGTTTAAATGGGAAATGGGGGACAGGTAAAACATCTGTTATAAATATGATTGAATCTGAAATAAATCGGTTAAATCATCTTAACTTAAATAAAATGTCTGATGAGCGAGAATATTTGAAACCAATTATTTTTCGTTTTAACCCTTGGATATTTTCTGATGAAAATCAATTAGTTACAGAGTTTTTTAAGCAACTTTCAAGTGAAATTTTAAAAAGCCCTTATTCTAAAATTACAAATGTTGCTAATGCTGTAATTAAATATTCTGATATATTAAATCACGTCCCTGTGACTTCAAATATTAAAATCGGTAGTGTTTTTAAAAAACTTGGGGTTGAGCTAAAAAATTACTCTGAATTTAAAAATGAAAACGTGAAAATTATTAAACAAGATTTAATTGAAAAATTAAATAATGCAAATATTAAATTAATAATTATAATTGACGACATTGATCGTTTAACAAACAAAGAAATTTGTATTATTTTTTCACTTGTGAAATCAATAGCTAATTTTCCACATACGATTTATTTGCTAGCTTTTGATCCAGAAATTGTATGCAATGCGCTTAGAGATACCCAACTTAAAGATTCTGGTCACAAATATCTTGAAAAAATTGTGCAGTTGCCAGTGGAATTACCAATCATGAATCAATCAATATTGTTTGATTTATTAATTGAGAACTTAAGGTCAATAGTTGATGATGATACTAAAATAAACCAAAGCAAATTTGATCGACTGTATCGTAATGGATTGCAAGATTTAATTGTTTCATTTAGAGATATTTCGAGACTCTCAAATTCTTTTGGAATTAAATATTCATTATTAAAAAATAAAGTTGACATTGTTGATTTGTTTTCAATTACGGTTATTGAAATTTCAGAACCTAATGTTTATTCAAAATTACCCTCTTATAAAAATTTGTTATGCGGTGGTTCAAATGGAATGTCTCTTGAGAATGATAAGAGGTTAATTGATGTCTGTTGTGATAAATTAACTTCTAATTTGAGAGAAAAAGACAATAAACAAAAAATAATTGATATTTTATCAGTCATGTTCCCTAAAATCAAAGATGTTCAAGCAAATTTGAATTTTTATAACACATATGATTCGAAAAGATCATTATTAGAAAATGAAATTTGTAATCCTGACCATTTTGATAAATATTTCCGTTTATTTATTGGTAAAGATTTTTCTTCAGGTGAATTACTTAATTTGGTTTTTGAATCTGATGAATCAGAATTAGAAAAGAGAATATTAGAAATCAATGATTTAGGACAAATGGATCTGTTTTTAAAACATTTGCAAGCAATCATTCCAACATCTAATATTGATTCTTTTACGCGAATTCCATTAATTTTTAATATATTGTTGAAAAATTGGTCTAAATTTAAAAATGATGATGTGAAACTATTTGGTATTTCTATCCACGAACGGTTAAAATTATCAATCCGAGACATGTTAGATCCGATAGATGATAATTCTAAATTTAAATTAATAATGTCTGAAGTTAATAATCCTGAAGTAACTTTGTCAGTTATAATTTCAATAATGTTAATCTATGAAAAAAATAAAACACAATATAGTGATATTCAAAGTTTTAAAAACCTTGAAGAGTGTGTTTTAAAACGTATTCAAAAAGAAGCCAATGATGGCTTTTTTCCAAATGATAAAGGTATATTGAAAATTTTAGGATACTGGAAGAGAACAAATTTAGAGTCATATCTTAAGTGGAAACAAAATTATGAGTATACTGATTTTAATTTAGCAAGATTAATCTCATCATGCGTATCTAAAGGAACTATTTCTGGAACATCCACTTATGAGGTCTGGAAAGTGTATTTAGATTACATTGATGAATATTATCCTCACGATGAAGCATATACCCGTATTTCAAAATTTGTCTTAACTCCCGATTTTAATAAATTTGATTCTGATCTAAAAGAGAATATTGCAGCATTTTTAATAAACAGTAGTACAGATTTAGAAGATATTACAATTAAATTAATTAGTTCCAAATTAGCTGAGATTAAAAATGACACAGCCTTACTCAACCTATGAACTCGAAGTTGCCGGTCTCACTCGTCATCTTCCGATTTGTCCTGTCAACGAACATTTAGATATTGCCGGTTTCGTCATTTTTTCCGATGTCGAACTGACAATCGCCTGTGCTGAAGAACTTCTTAAAAAAGTGTCGGACTATGATGTTTTGCTCACGGCTGAATCCAAAGGCATTCCACTGGCATATGAAATGTCCCGCGGGTCCGGTAAAAAATATATTTTGGCGCGCAAAAGCAAGAAACTTTACATGCGCGATCCTGTGGCGATTGACGTGAAATCCATTACGACTGAAAAAATGCAGACGCTTTATTTGGATGTCGGCGATATGGAATATTTGAAAGGCAAACGCGTGCTTTTGGTCGATGATGTTGTCAGTACGGGTGAATCCATGGCGGCAATGGAAGAATTATGTCAAAAAGCAGGCGGCACGGTTGCCGGGAAAGCCGTGATTTTGGCGGAAGGCGATGCTGCCGACCGTGAAGATTTAATTTATCTTGAAAAATTGCCGCTTTTTTTCAAATGAATAATTTTGATTGAAAAATTCGTTTTTATTTAATTTTAAAATTGGATCATCCGTTTTGTTTTATTCTTAAAAACGGTGTTGTTCGCGCGCGGCGGCGTGGCCGGCAACGGCAACAACGCAAACGGCAGGTAACAGCACAACGCAAACGGTAGGTAACAGTGCCCACGTTCGCGAAGCGAACGGATGTGATAAAAAAGAGCAGATGCACGCAGAAACGCAAACTGTAACAACAAAAAGATAATTTGCAAACAAAAATCGGTTCATTATTTTTGCTGTATCGGCTGAGTACGAATCCGCAAATTTCCATTCCTCACTTCGCTTTGCTCAGTTTGGAATGAAAATTAGCGGGCGGTTGATCCGGGTTTAATTCTTTATTAAATCGTTTTTCAATCAAACCCTTTCAATCAAACCGTTAATTGTTTTTCAAAATATTTTTTATTAGTTTTTCCAATTCGTCACGTTCAACGCTTCGCTGTTCGGTTTCGGTGATGATTTTGATTTGGTCGAAAAGGGTTGTGAAATTGTCTTCATCCAGTTCGTAACCGATGTCTTTGATGATGCCGGCAAGGGCTTTTGTGCCGGTGTGTTTGCCGACGATGAGGTTTCTTTTGCCGCCAACCATTTCGGGGAGGAAAAGTTCGTATGTTCTCGGATTTTCGAGAATGGCGGCGACGTGGATTCCGGATTCGTGCGAGAACGCGTTTTGGCCGACAACGGCTTTGTTGATGGCGACATCGAGTTTGGACGCGTCTCTGACTTCATGGGAAAGGTCAACAAGCGTGTGAAGATCGTAGCGGTCAATGCCGTATTGGACGCGCAGGTTCATGAGAACTTCTTCTAAGGCGGCATTTCCGGCGCGCTCGCCGATACCGTTGACGGTGGTATGAAGCTGGAATGCGCCGGCTTCAGCGGCAGCCAGCGTGTTGGCAACGGCAAGACCCAAATCGTCATGACAATGCATACAAATTTTCGTCTTCTTCGTGTCAATCGCATTGTAAATCTGATCCACCAAATAAGTGGCGGTAATCGGGTTTAAGATACCGACGGTGTCGGCAACGCTGATGTAATCGGCATTTCTCTCTTCCGCCATCTTAAAAGCGTCAATTAAGCGCGGAATCGGTGTTCGGGTTGCGTCTTCAGCGGCGAATCTGACGCCGATGCCGTGATCTTTGGCATATTCAATGGCGTTCATAGCTACGTCAAGCATTTCATCCAAACTTTTGTGATATTTGTATTTCAAATGTAAATCCGACATTGCCAAGAAAATGCTGACAAAATCAACATCACAGTCGACGGCGGTTTCAACATCCTTTTGCGTTGAGCGGCAGAGGCAACAGATTCTGGCATCCAAGCCCATGTTGGCGATGGATTTGACGACATCTTTTTCAGCGTCTGAGACGACCGGAAAACCGGCTTCGATGACATCAACGCCGATATCATCCAAATGCTGCGCAATGGACATTTTTTGTTCCTTAGAAAAAGCGACGCCCGGTGTTTGTTCACCGTCTCTGAGTGTCACATCGCAAATTTCAATGTCAATGTCTTTGATTTTGACAAAATCCATTAAGCTGTTGCGGCAATAATCGGGATATTGTTCCTCATTATGTGCTTGATTTTTCATTTTAAAATTCCTTTGTGATTTCTGTTTTTATTTTCGTTTTACGTTTCGTTTTATCGTTTCAGCTTCATTTTATGTTTTATTTTCATTATTTCCCTGAATGAAACGGATAATTATGATATTTTTAAAATCTTTTAAAATCAATTTACAAACACTTTGATAAGATAGATATTAAATTTGAAAATTTAAAAAACGAGTTCGATAAGCTGTTAAAATGTATTTGTTTATTGATTTTTTAAAAATCGGTTAATTCATTAGTAAAACAGAAAAAAAAGGGTATAAATATTTATGTCTTTCGTCCCTTTAGAGTTACTCTGAGTATTCTTTTTAATAATTTGAGAGCGCTTTTATTACAAAATTCGGGATTTACATATTATGGCGGCGGAGCAACATTTTGAGGCAGAGCAACAATTTGATTTTGAAAAATACACTGACAAATATTTTTTAAGAGCTTATGAAATCCTTCAAAAAGAAAATTTAAATCCTTTTGTCCGCGCTCAGGTTTTTGTCCGAAAAGGTCCCGGAATCATGGCCGGCATGGAAGAAGCCGTTTCATTCATCCGCAATCATTCAAATTTGGAAAAAAACGGCGGCCGCATTTACGCGCTTTCCGACGGCGAACCGTATGAACCGCTTGAAACAATTTTGATGCTGGAAGCGCCGATTTTAGATATTGTCCGTTTAGAAACCGTTTATCTCGGCATTATCAGTTCTTCTTTGGCTGTTTTTAATGACAAACAACAGCTTGATCTTCAAAATGTCGAGAAGCGAATGAAAACAATTGTTGACGCTTCCGAAAACCGTCCCGTGACTTATTTCGGCGCGCGTCACTGGCATTATCGTGATGATGCTGCCATTTCTAAAGCGGCGATTGATGCCGGCGCAGTCGGCGCGTCAACCGACATCGGCGCGGTTTACGCTCACAAAGAAGGCAGCGGCACAATTCCGCACGCGCTTGAAAACATTTACGCGTGGAAAGACGGAAAAGAAAACGCCGTCAAAAACGCAACAATCGCTTTTGACAAACATATGCCGGCGGATGTTGCCCGCGTGGCTTTAATTGATTACAATAATCAAGAGATTGATGATACTCTTCAAACGGCAGCGGCTGTTCCGTCTTTGGCGGCGATTCGAATTGACACATGCGGTGAAAATATCGGGCAGGGTGCTCTTTCAATGAATGATCTTGACGGCAAGAGCTTGGCGGAAATTGACGCTTTATTGGCTGATTTCTTCGGGAAAGCCGTTTCGGTTCCAAAAGGCGATGAAAAATATTGGTTCGGAAACGGCGTTTCCGTCACAGGCGTTTATGCCGTTCGAAAAGCATTGAATGAAAACGGGTTTGAAAAGATTCAAATTATGCTTTCGAGCGGCTTCGGTGATGTTAAAAAGGTCGAAGCGTTTGTGAAAGCCGAAAAAATTATCGGGATGAAATTATTTGACAGTCTCGGTGTCGGCGGGATTTATGATTCCCGTGATTCAACCATGGATATTGTCGCAGTCGGCGAAACGATTGAAACAATGGTGCCGATGGCAAAAGTCGGAAGAGCGTACAAACCGAATCCGAGATTGAAAAGAATTGTTTGAATTATTTATTGAATTATTTGAATCGTTTAATTGAATCGTTTAATTGAATCGTTTAATTGAATCGTTTATTGAATCATTTATTTGAATCTTTTAAGTTGTGTAAATTTAATTTTTAAAGGGTGATCGACGTGGTGAAGCCGCAGAAGTTGAGAGAATTTGCAGCTTATTATCTGTCCGAATTTCCCGATGAAGCTGAATCGGCGGGCATTTCATTGACGAATGATGAAATAAACCGGCTGCCGGCAAACAAACAAAAAATCGGTGACATTTTAGTTGTTTCAATACCCGATTCTCTTTCTCATAAAAAACAGGAAATCGGCAAGCTTCTTTTGCTGATGGATGAAAAAGCCCGTTTGGTTCTAAACGACGGCGGTATTTCCGGTCAATTCCGTATCCCGAGTCGTGAAATTATTTGTTGCAGAAGCGGTGAATCGGATTCGACAGAAACGATCCATAAAGAAAACGGCTGCAAATTTAAGCTGGATGTTGCCCGAATTATGTTTTCCAAAGGCAATTTGGCGGAAAAGAGAATTCTAACAAACGAATGCATGGGGGAGGTTATTGTTGATATGTTTGCCGGCATCGGTTATTTTTCAATCCCGATCGGCGTTCATTCAAATCCGTCAAATCCTCCGAAAATTATCGCCATAGAGTTAAATCCGATTTCTTACAGGTATTTGTGTGAAAATATTCGTTTAAACGGCTTAGAAGAAGTTATTGAGCCGATTTGCGGGGATTGTCAAACGTTGACACCTGAAAATATCGCGGATCGCGTTTTGATGGGGTATGTCGGGACAACGCATGAATTTTTGGAAACCGGAATTAAAGCAATTAAAAAAGAAGGCGGTCTTTTGCATTATCATGAAACTGTTCATGAAAAAGATTTCCCGGAAAGGCCGGTTCAAAGAATTACGGAAGCGGCTGAAAAATGCGGCAGAAACGCTGTGATTTTAGAGTCGCGAAAAATAAAAAAATATTCGCCGGGCGTTTATCATGTTGTTATTGACGTTGAAATCCAATGAATTTCAAAACTATTAAAAGTAATAAAAAAAGTAATATATAATTTATATAAAAGAAAATCGTAAAATTAAAGAAGAAAAGTGCATCGACCGGGATTCGAACCCGGGTTTGCGGCTTGGAAGGCCGCAGTCATAGCCACTAGACCATCAATGCAAATTGTAATCGCTGTCAGAACAGCAATCATTAGAGATATTGATTTTATTTAAATATTGTGGTGAGTTATTCCGCCGCTGTTTTTGTTTTGTTTGAGATCAAATCTGTTTTGAGGGATATTTTTTCAGATTGATTTAAATTCAATTGTAAACGGCTTATATTGATTATAATTTTACTTTCGTTGTATTTTTTATTAATTGCATGGGATGAATCTCCAACGCCTTCTTTCACTCGCTTCGCTCATGAAACGCGTCGTTGGAGGCGGTTGTTTTGGTTTTTCAATTATTATAGAGCCCAAACATCTTTTTTTAAAAAATTAAAGAAAAAACGAACGCCGTTAAAACTTTGAAAAACAACCGTTTTTTGTTTTTGGGTTTTATCAGGCGTTCGGGTTTCAAAAAATAATAAAAGCGATGTTTGTCGCTTTAGTTTAAAATAAAAGTCCAAGTACGACCGCAATTCAAGATTTTGTGAGCGCAGCGAACAAAATTGAAGAATTGCGGATTATACCGCGCCGTTAATAAAACTAAATCTAATGATTTTTTATAAGTATAAGTCGACTGATTTTGTCGTTTATTGAACGGATTGATGGAATCTCCAACTCCTTCTTTCACTCGCTTCGCTCGTGAAACGCGTCGTTGGAGGTGGTTGTTTTGGTTTTTCAATTATTATTATCGAGCCCAAACATCTTTTTTTCAAAATTAAAGAAAAAACGAACGCCGCTAAAACTTTGAAAAACAACCGTTTTTTGTTTTTAGGTTTTATCGGGCGTTCCGGATATCAAAAATCATAAAAACTGATGTTTGGCTTTTGTAATAAATTAAAAGTCCAAGTACGACCGCAATTCAAGATTTTGTGAGCGTAGCGAGCAAAATTGCAGAATTGCGGCTTATTCCACGCCGTTGCTAAAACCAACTAATCAGCTTGAATTTAATTTCAATTAATAATCTGCTGCTTTCTGTTTATTCAACGGATGGGTAAGAAACTCCAACTCCTTCTTATTAAAAATGAAAAATAGAGCGAAAAATAAAATAATTTTATTCTTTCGGCATCAATCGGTTTTTGACTTTTTTATAACAATCTTCAAATAAACGCTGATGACCGCCGCTCATTTGTATGACGTCCAATTGGTATTTGTCGGCGAATGATTGAATATTTTCTTCAACGCCGGGCGTGTAATGGAGACCGGTTTCGAGGTTGGCGACTTGCTTGTAGCCGGAGGATTCGAACATGAATTTGTTCAGTTCAAACATTTGCTGATCGGTGAATCCGGCGGAGGCTTGTCCGAAACCGAAGAAATCTTTGACGGCGTAAGACGCGTACATCGGGGTTAAAATGAATGTGCCGACGCCGTGAAAGCTTTTGAGAACTTTGGCGTATTCCTCACGGCCGCCGAGAACGCCGCCGATGCAATCGTCAATAATAATGCCGTCTTTGTCTCTGAGAATAATGACGGGACACGCGTCGTTTTTGAAATCAGACTCGACGTCCGCTAAAACGTTGCCGCAAAGGCCGTAAAATAAGAAAATCGCATCCGCTTTCGGCATAAAAACAGGAATCTCTTCGTAAACGCGTTTTTTCAGCATTTTCGGAACTTCGTGAAGCCCGAGATCCAATTGCCAGACAACAAGCGTTAAGCAGCCGGAACAATTGTGATCGGAATCCGGCAAATCTTTGACATCCTGAACCGTTCGGTAAGAAATGTTAAAACTTTCCAGTTTTTGAACAAACTCCTCATGTTCACCGTTTTCAATCACAATCACTTCGGAAATATCCGAATCTTTCTGAATCAAATAAACGATTTCGTCCTGAAGCATTTTGCAGGCTAAAATACCCATCACGGTCATATCACACACATCCGTTGCCGACAATTTTCGGCATTTTTTTCGGGTTCAGCCACTCTTTCGTTTTTCGGTTCTGTTTTTCTTTTCCGTTTTTTACAACAAACAATGAAAATAAGTGCTTATGGTACTTGAAGTTATTTTAATAAAAAAAACAAGAACAAAAAAAGAACAAAAAAAGAACAAAAACAAAAAAAAGAAAAATGAAACTCAAAAAATGAGTTTCACTTACTTATGTTTCACTTACTTATTTTTCCTGTAAAAATAAACGCCGGCAACAATACAAATTATCAAAATGCCGCCGATTACAGCCCAAATGAAAAATGATGTTTTTTCCGGCGGTTCTTGTGTTTGAGAATTATCGGTCACATCTTTTTCATTATCGAATCCTTGATTGCTTTGGTTTGAATCAGTTTGACCGGGTTGAGACGGCGTTTCATTCTCAACAACTTTACCATTGCCGAAACCTTTGCCACCGTTTTGATTTCCGGAAAGTGCAAGTTTAACAGAATTCATTTCTCCGACACGCGGACTGTCAGTACTTTCCTCAATTTCGAACGAATTTGTAACCGACGAATAATCCTCCAACGAAAAGTTGAATTCCGGCTCCCCAACAGGAAGCCAAAGCGTTGCCGTTCCGTCAGCAAACAAAGTTCCATCAAAGTCGGAAGCAAGTCCTGCTGCATTAATTCTGTCAGTCGCATCTTCTCTTGTCGTTGCTGAATAATCGCCTGATTTAATCAAAGCACCTGAAAGACCGTTTCCATCGGAATCTGTTACTGTAAATGAAATCGGAGAAACAGGATCATCATTTGAATTTTTGAAAATAGCCTTTGCTGTTGACGGCTGATTCAAAATTAAAACGTTGCCGCTTTCGATGATAACATTTGCTTTTTCGTCATCGTTACTTTTACCAAAACCGGGAGCACCTCTGCCGACACCTCCCGAAATAACAATAACATCGGTTCCTGTGCCGGAAATATTAATGGAATCTGTAATTGAACCGCCGCTGGTGCCGCTGCCGCCGAAACCGCCGCCGCCGCTACCAATACCACTGCCGCTACCACCGCTGCCGCGACCCCTGCCGCCGGTCGCAGTAATAACACTACTATCATTAACAATAATTGTAGTAACAGAGCCGCCGCGGCCGCTGTCGCCGAAACCGCCGCCGCCGCTTCCGATACCACTGCCGCCACCTCCATAGGAGCCAGAACCACCTATTGCTGTAACAAAACTATTTTGAATTATAATTTTATCAGCAGCACCTGCATTAGTACTTGTATCTCCACCGCCGCTACCAATACCACTACCACCACCATCATTTCCAGCTCCTCCTTTCGATATTATAAAACTATTTTGAATCATAATAATACCACAGGATTCATGGCCGTTACTGCCAATTCCACTGCCACCACCGCTGTTGCTTTGGCCGTCATCACCAATGCCCCCTGTTGCCGTCAAACTTCCTTTTTCGGGATTATCATCTAAAGAGGAAATTGTAATTTTACACTTATCAGGAACTTCCAATCCGGCTTGTCCTGCTTTGGTTGTTGAATTAGTTCCGCCGGTCAAATAATTGTCACCTGACAAAATTAATTTGACATTTGCTTTGTTTTGTAAAGAGAAAGCAGATTTTGAAGAATTATAAACGTTGATTTCATCTATTTGAATTTCAAGCGGATTGTCGAGAACAACGCCGTTACCGTTAACAATGACTGTATTTGATGTTACTGTTTCCGGTGTTTTCTGATTAATGGAAATCGGATCAGTGACTAATTGTTGAAGGGTACCTTCTTTTAATTTTATATTGACATGAGTTTTATTAACAACAGTAATTATCAGTTCATCTTGAATTATTGAATTGTTGTCAAGTTCAAGATCTTCACCAAAAATAAATGAGTCTAACTCAACATTTTCATGCTTGTCAAACGGTAAAGTTGTTACTGCCACATCAACCGACTTAGTTGAATGCTTATATCCGCCGGATGAAAAAATAAAATCTCTGCCAATACTTTCAGGAAGCCACATTGTCACAGATCCGTCTTCATAATATTTCGTATCAGGGAGCGTAACTGACCCCAATCGGTCAAAAGCATTTGCGCGCGTCATTGCCGAATATGTTCCCGATTGAATCTCTGAATTCGGAAGGTTTGGACCGGCCGAAGCTTTTACCGTAAATGAAATCGGATAAACGGGGTCAGCATTTGAATTTTTGAAATCAGCCTTTGCTGTTTCCGGCTGATCCAAAATCAAAACGTTGCCGCTTTCGATGATGACATTAGCAGCAGCTCCGTCATTGCTTTTGCCTGATTCCCGGGCACCTCGTCCGATTCCGCCCGAAACAACAATAATATCTGTTCCTGTGCCGGAAATTTTAATGGAAGTAACAAGACCACCGTTACCGCCGACGCCTGCACCACCGCTACCGATTCCACTGCCGCCGCCATTAATTTCGTCGATGCCCATTCCGTCGCCGCCTGTTGTAGTAATAACACAATTATCCTCGATAATAATTGTAGAAACAGAGCCGCCGTTACCTCCGCCGGAGCCGCCGCCGCCGCCACCGCCACCGCCTGTGCCGATTCCACTGCCGCCGGCACCGTTGCCGCCGACACCGCCGGGGTTGCCGCCTGTTGCGTAAATTTCACAATTTTCTTTAATCATAATTGTATCAACAGAACCACCGTTGCCGCCATTGCAACCGGTACCTCCTGTGTTGGTCCCTCCGCCGCCGCTTCCAATTCCACTGCCGCCGCCGCCGCCGCCTTTGCCGCCGGTCGCGTAAATAACACAATTATCTTCAATAGTAATTGTAGAAACAGAACCGCCTGCGCCGCTGTCAATATTACTGCTACTTCTGCCACCGCCACTTCCGATTCCACTGCCGCCACCACCGAAGCCACTTTTACCTCCTGTGGCTGTTACAATACTATTTTGAATCGAAATTAAACCGGTAGAACCGTCCTCTGCTTTAAATTTCCCGCCGCCGCTGCCGATTCCACTGCCGCCACCATCATTATTTCCTGGTCCTCCCGTCGATATTATCCGACAATCTTTGATTGTGATTATACCGCATTCTTCAAGAAAATTGCTGCCGATGCCGCTGCCACCATCGTTTCCACCGGTTGCATTCAATTTTCCATTTTCAGCATTATAATCTAAAGAAGAAATTGTAATTTCACAACCGTCGGGAACTTCTAATCCGGCTTTACGTGTTCCACCGGTCAAAATATTGTCACCTGATAAAATCAATTTGACGTTTGCACCGTTTTGTAAAGAGAAAGCCGATGTACCATGTGTCACACCGCTGATATTTACATTTTCGATTGTGATTTGGATTTGTTCGTTAATGCCGTTTCCGTCAACAACAACAATATTTTTTGTTTCAACAGCCGGTGTTGACTGCTTGATTATAATCATTTCAGCAAATGAAATGTTTTCGAATGCTGAAGTGCCATCGACTTTAATGTCTAAAGAATCAAAAGTGCCATTTTTTACAATGGTAATATTTCCGGTTTCAATTTCAATTTCTGCGGCCGAGGCCGTTCCCGTCATTAATAAAAAAATTAACAAAACAATTCCCAATAACGGTAAAATACCATATCTTCTTTTTTCGCTCATAAAAAACCCTTTTTTTAAATGTTTTTTAAATTTAATTTCAAAAATTTAATTTCAATTTTGTTATCGGTTGAATCAAAAACAAATAATTAACTGTAAAAATAAATAAACAAAGAAATTATTAATATTATATAATATTTTGTAAGGGGTATGAATGAAGATTGAAAATAGAATAAATTGATACAATAATAAAAATGAATGAATTCATAGAATAAATGTTAGAAAATAAAAAAAATAATATAAATTAAAAAACAAAATATAAAAAAGAATAATAAATTCTAAAATCAAGCGGCTGTCGTCTCTTTTTGAATAATTTTGTCTTTTAATTTCTGATAACAGTCATCGAAAATCTGTTGATGGCCGCCGTCTAAATCGAAAATTTCAAAGCCGTAGGTGTCGGCGAAACGTTTCAGCTTCGTTTCCGTATCTTTGGTGTAATGCAAACCGGTTTCAAGTCTCGCGACGCGTTTGTAATTGGACGCTTCAAACATGAACTTGTTCATTTCAACAATTTGTTCTTCCGTTAAACCGCGACGGTCTTTCGCGTAATTGAAAAATTCATCAATGGTATCTTCATACATCGGCGTGAAAATAAAAGTGCCGACGCCGTGAAAACTCTTTAAAAGATTCAAATACGGTTTACGGCCGCCGATTGTCGCGGCGATGCAATCATCAACGATTTCGCCCTCCGGATCGCGAAGAATGACGATCGGACAAATATCTTTGAAATCATCCTCAACGTGACCCAAAACATTTCCGCAAAGCCCGTAAAGCAAATAAATGCCGTCCGCTTTTTTCGCGAAAATTTCTAAATCCCGATAAACTTCGTCCTTCAAAATTTTCGGCTTTTCATGAAGCCCGAGCTCCAAATTCCAGACAATTAAAGAAATTCCCGCGCCGGCATCAGCGTCATTTTGTTTCTCCCTGTCCGATAAATCCGGAATCGAGTGAATCATCGGCGCCAAAGAATAAGTTTTGCCGACCTCATCCAACTTTCGAATAAACTCATGATGCTCACCGTTTTCAACAACAGTTACATCTTTAATTTCAGGATCATTCAGAATCAAATAAACAATTTCATCCTGAAGCATCTTACAATTTAAAATTCCCAGCACAGTCATACATTTCGCCTCCGAGATCGCTGAATCAAATAAAATTGATTATAATTCGTAAACAAATATATCCTCTTTAAATGTAAATAAATGTTTTGAAAAAAGAACCCATTTTTCTCAAAAAATAGTGAAGAGAATATGGTGTAACAAAATCAGTTACATAATTATTCAAACCCGTAATTAAGTCAAAGAAAATAAATTAAAACTGATTTAAAAAAGATCAAAAAATAAAAATATCAAAAAAATGAAAAGATCAAAAAATCGAAAAAAAGAAAACAATAAATTAACAGATGAAACAACCGTTTTCATTAACAATAAAAACCGGAACAACCACCCGCTAATTTACGTTCCGACCTGAGCAAAGTGAAGGGAGGAACGGAAATTTGCGGATTTCACCCCTTCTTTAATAAAACTTAATTGAGAGAATACTTTTTAAAATTCAGCTCGAGCACCGTTTTTGATCTATTTTTTAGATCTGCCGGGTTCGCGCGCGCCGCTGCTGATTCAGTGCAAAATATCGAAAGCTGCTTTTCGTTTTTGCTGTATCGGCTGAGTACGAATCCGCAAATTTCCGTTTTCTCACTTCGTTCAAAAACGAAAATTAGCGGGTGGTTGTATTGAGTTTCAGTAAACTAAAAGACGGTTGTTGGGATTTTAAATTAATCCTTCGAAACCGCCGCTTTTTTTGTCTTTTTCTTTGCGGCTTCCGTTTTGGCACCGGATTCCGTTTTGGCTTTTTCCATCATCGGCTTCAAGTATTGAGCTGTATAACTTTTTTTGCTCTTAATCAATTCTTCGGGCGTTCCTTTTGCGATAATCTGACCGCCATCATTTCCGCCTTCCGGTCCCATGTCAAAGATGTAGTCGGCGCATTTGATGACATCCAAATTGTGCTCAATCACAATCACCGTGTTGCCCATGTCCGTTAAATCATTCAAAACGGAAATCAATTTTTTGACATCATGGAAATGCAAGCCGGTTGTCGGCTCATCCAACAAATAAACCGTTTTGCCGGTCGCTTTCTTGGAAAGTTCGCGCGTCAATTTAATGCGCTGTGCTTCACCGCCCGAAAGCGTTGTTGAACTCTGGCCGAGTTTAATGTAATCCAAACCGACTCGTGCCAGCGTATCCAATTTATCGTGAATGTACGGCACCTTTTTGAAATGTTCCAAAGCCTCGGCCACTGTCATGTCCAAAACTTCCGCAATGGATTTGCCGTTGTATTTGACTTCCAGCGTTTCCTTATTGTAGCGCGTTCCTTTACACTCCTCACACTCGACATAAACGTCCGGAAGGAAGTTCATTTCAATTTTAATCAAACCGTCGCCCTGACAAGCCTCGCAGCGTCCGCCTTTCACGTTAAACGAAAACCGGCCGGCAGCATAACCGCGCACCTTCGCTTCCTTCGTCGCGGCATAAATTTCACGGATTTTATCAAAAATTTTCGTATACGTCGCCGGGTTTGAGCGCGGCGTTTTGCCGATCGGATCCTGGTCAATTACAATCACTTTATCCACTTTCGTGTCAAACTGAAGAGACGAATACTCGCCGCATTCCATTTTTGAATGATAAAGAACATGCATCAGTGCCGGGTACAGCGTATCATAAATCAAAGTTGATTTTCCCGAGCCGGAAACGCCCGTCACAACCGTCAAGACGCCTGTCGGAATATCAACGGACAAATTCTTAAGATTGTGCGCTTTTGCGCCTTTCAGACGAATAAATGTATCAGAAGTTCTGCGCGCTGCCGGAATCGGAATATAATCCGTGCCCGACAAATAACGGCCTGTCAAAGAAACCGGATCCTTCAAAATTTCATCCGGCGTCCCGGCCGAAACCACATGACCGCCGGTAACACCCGCGCCCGGTCCCATGTCAATCACATAATCGGCGTTTAAAATCGTATCCTCGTCGTGTTCGACAACGACCAGCGTATTTCCCAAATCACGCAAATGGCGAAGCGTTTCAATCAAACGGTTATTGTCCCGCTGATGCAATCCGATGGAAGGCTCGTCCAAAACATAAAGAACGCCTGTTAAATTTGAGCCGATTTGCGTTGCCAAACGAATGCGCTGCGCTTCGCCGCCTGAAAGCGTTCCGGAATTTCTGAACATCGTTAAATAGCCGATGCCGACCTGATCCAAGAAGTGAAGACGCGTTTTAATTTCTTTCAGAATCAAAGAAGCGATTTCTTGCTGCTTTTCTGTCAGCGGCATGTTTTCAAAGAAATCAATGGCATCTGAAACGGATAATTTGGTAATGTCAATGATATTGTAACCGTCGATTTTAACCGACATCGCTTTTTTATTCAGCCGGTCGCCCTCACAAGTCGGGCATTTCGAAACACGCATAAATTTTTCAAATTCCTGGCGGCGGTAATCGGATTCCGTTTGAGAATAAAGCCGGAGACACTGCGGCATAACGCCTTCCCACTTATTTGATGACGTGTAATTAAATTCACCGTTGTTCATTTTCATATTGAATTTAATTTTATCATCGGAACCGTACATCAAAGCGTTGTATTGCTCTTCCGTTAAATCCTGAATCGGCGTCAGCGCTGAAAAACCGTAATGTTTGGCAACGGAAGCTAAATGCTGTTGGCGGTATCCGTCAATATAATTTTTATAAATGGCAAACGCGCCATCTGCAATGGAAAGACTGCGATCGGGAATGATGAGGTTTTCATCAAATTCCATTTTAAACCCGAGACCGTTACATTCCGGGCAAGCACCGAACGGACTGTTGAATGAAAACATACGCGGCTGCAATTCTTCAAATGCCAAACCGCACTCGGGGCAAGCCATTTTTGAAGAATATGTCACTTCAATGATTTCTTCGTCGTCTTCACCGTTGTCATCAAATGAATTTTCATCAATTGTTCTCTTTTTGAGAACTTTTTGATAAAGTCCGCGCGTTCCTTTTTCTTTTCTGTAAGAATTCGGTTTTCCGACAACATAAACAAGACCGCCGGATCTCTCTGTTGCCCGCTCGCAAGCTTCCACCAAACGGGAACGCTCGTTTTCATCATCAACATCAATGCGGTCAATGACGATGTCAATGTCATGCATTTTATAGCGTTCCAAATCGATTTCTTCATCGGTTCTGTAAATTTCTTCATTAACGCGGACACGCGCAAAGCCTTCGGCATTCAAATCGCGAATCAGCTGCTGATACGTTCCTTTCTTTTTCCGGACAATCGGCGCAAAAATCGTGACCATGCCTTCAAATTCAGCGAAAACCAAATCCGCGATTTTTTCGGGAGACTGGGATTCAATTTTGAGATTATGGTCGGGACAATAAGGTGTTCCGACGCGTGCAAAAAGCAAACGGAAATAATCGTAAATTTCAGTTACGGTGCCGACGGTACTTCTCGGATTTTTGGAAGTTGTTTTCTGCTCGATTGAAATGGCCGGTGACAGGCCTTCAATGCTGTCAACGTCGGGTTTATCCATAATGCCCAAAAATTGACGGGCGTAAGAAGACAAAGATTCCACGTAGCGGCGCTGACCTTCAGCATAAATCGTATCAAATGCCAATGTTGATTTGCCGGATCCGGAAACGCCGGTGATGACGGTCAATTGGTTTTTAGGAATGGTGACGGAGATGTTTTTAAGGTTGTGTTCCCGAGCACCTTTGATAATAAGTTTGTTCATAATAGATCCTGAAATTGTTTTTTAAGAATTAATTTATAAATAGTATATATAGAAGTTTAGTTTTATTTTTTTCAATATTATTGTTTTGACCGGCAGTAAAGAATAAAAACTTACTTATTGTGCGGTGAAAGTACTCAAAATGAGTGATGATTTTACGAGATTGTAGGATAAAATATGATAAAAATGATGTATGAAAAAATATAAAAATAGATTATTAAATATAAAATAGTGAAAACATATTTAAACTGTTAAGCAATATGCTAGATGTATTCCTAATTGGATAAATATATTTATAATATAACATATTAAATATTAGAATTATAATTCATATTTTTGATTAATTGAATGAAAATATGTATATAAACGTAGTTGGAAATATATAACTGCAATTAAATTTACAAACCTGATTCCAAATATTGAGGTTTATAGTATGGTTAAAACAATTCAAAGAAAGATTACATCCGCATATTCACTTTGGCTCTTCGTTGTGTTTATCGCGATGATTGCGTATTTTTTATTAATCGGAAACGTTTTTGAAACATATGAAGATGCTATGCCCTGGATTTTGGGATACATCGCTCTTGCCATCGTCGGCAACATCGGCATGTTAATTGCAATGTACAAGTTTTTGGTTCCGAACAGAGACGGCTTAAAGTTTGTTGCTGTTTATGAAATCATTTTTGTTATCATTATGATTTTGAGCTACCTCATCATGTACATGCAGTGGATTCCCGAAAACGGATACGGTAATCTTAACTTCCCGACACTTTTGAACGCGGTTTTGCCGTTTATGTTCATCTTCCTGATATTGGCTGAATTCATTTTATCCAAGGCTCTTCGTTTGATGCCTATCAAAGCAGTTTAATATCAAAAAATCATTTAATGTAAGTAATAAATAAAAGATCGGCATTGCCGGTCTTTTTTTTTGGTTTTTTCCTGTCATTTTTTATAATTTATTTTTATAATCTTGAATGAAATTAATTTTAAAAGCGGGGGATTAAATGAGTCTGTCAAAACAAGAAAAGCTCGGTATTGTGAATTTTATTTTAACAATTGTTGCAATTATTTTAATCAAATATTTGTCAATGTACATCCCATGGCTGCCGACCGCAGCTGACGGAACGGTGGAAATTGTTCCTCTTGCGATTACGACAATCATTGCCGTTTTGGCGATTCATGCCATCACCTGGATCATATTGGTACGGTATTTCAACATCAACAAAGAAAAAAACAGCAAGACCGTGTTAATTATCTATGAAATCTTGTTCCTGCTCTCTATTGTCGTTTTGTATATCAGCGTCGCCTATGATTTCCTGCCGGCATTTCTCAGTGAAAACATGTTGTCCGGAATCGGCCTCTTCATTATAATTCAAATGGCGCTCAGCATTTTCTTTACATACGCTGTTTCAAAAATTCCGACAAAATAAAATGAAGATCCCTTCATTTTTTGTTTTATTTTCTTTTTTTATTGCTTATTTTTATTGTTTATTTTTATTATTTATTTTTCAATTTTTTACTTCCGCGACAGTCGCTGCATGCGAGACACACCGTTTTTGAATTTTATTTGAAATGAGAATTCTTTTTTCAAAAAATATTTCAAAAACAACCATGGTTTATCAATTTTCATGAAACCCAATACAACCACCCGCTAATTTACGTTCCGACCTGAGCAAAGCGAAGAGAGGAATGGAAATTTGCGGATTCGTACTCAACCGATACAGCAAAAATGAAAAACTGTTTTACAATCTATTTACTTCATTTACCTGCTTCGCTACATTCATTTGCTTTGCTGCGCTCTTCTTCTTCTTATCGCAGCCGTTCGCTTCGCGAACGTGGGCATTGTTACCTGCCGTTCACATCGTTCTGCTACCTGCCGTTTGCATTGTGCTGTTACCTGCCGTCTGAGTTGTCGCGGCTACCTTCCGTTTTCACTCCAATCTGCCGCCGCTGTGTCCGCGCGAGTCTGCTCAATTTTATAATTTATACAAAAACCATCTCGGGTTTTAAAATTTTTAAAAATGCCTCCCTCAATCATATAAATCTGAAAAAGCGAACCTTTAAGTAAAACAAAATGATTAGTCAGGGTGTACGCGGAGGTATTGTTACAATACCGGATAAGCGAATTTGTCTTTTACGATGGTCATTCATCGCAAAACATCGGATTTCGCCTGTTCGGCTTTTCTCTGCGCTTGAATGATGAATGATTATTGTAAGGACAGGAGTTCCTTATGTCAAGCGCAATTTACGCACAAAACCAAAAGCAAAAAAGTATTCAAAAAGAATTTCTCTTATACGTTATCCCGTCCGTTATTTCGATGGTTGTCTCCTCACTGTATGTTATTGTCGACGGTGTTTTTGTCGGCCGCGGCGTCGGAGAATCAGCATTGGCCGCTGTTAACATTATTTATCCGTTTAACATGCTCCAAATCGCGATGACCATGTTGATTGCAATCGGCGGCGCAAATTATTTTTCACGATACATCGGTGAGAGAAAACACAAAGAAGCCAATAACTTCTTTCTTCAGAGCATTATCGGCCTCATCTTAATCAGTATTCTGATAAACGTTTTTGTTCTGATTTTTCCGGAGCAAGTTGCGTCTCTGCTCGGCGCGGATGAAACGCTTATGCCGCTTGTTCTTCCATATTTGAAATGGATTGCTTTATTCGGCATCATTTACATGCCTGGCTTAGGCTTAAGTATTTTTGTCAGAAACGATGGCGCGCCGAAGCTTGCAATGATCGGAACACTCGCCGGAGCCATCCTCAACATTATTTTGGATTATGTTTTTATCATGGAATTCGGATGGGGAATCTCCGGAGCGGCGATTGCGACGGGAATCGGCGAAACCATTGCCGGGTTCATCTTTTTGATTCATTTCCTGAAAAAAGACAGAATGCTTCGCATCAGAAAACCCGTTTTTAAAATCGGTAATTTGAAGAAAATAACACTCAGCGGAATACCTTCCTTTTTAATGGAATTCAGTCAATCCGCCGTTGCATTCAGTTTCAATTGGGCGATTCTTCTGTTTGTCGGAACAATCGGCATTTCAGCGTACAGTGTCGTGATGTACGTCTGCTCCATTTTCAACATGTTTCTCATCGGAATTATTCAAGGAGCGCAGCCGTTGCTCAGTTTTAACTACGGCAGCCGGAATAAAGAAAATGTTCAAAAAATATACAAACTCGGATTAGGATCGAATTTAATTTCCACGTCCTTGTTTTATTTTTTCGTCTTTTTCTTCGGCAGTCAGCTGGCCGGCATTTTTCTTCCGGGAAATACTGAATTGATTCAAATGTCTTCTGAAATGATGAAAATTTACATGCTCGGATTCTTCCCGATCGGCATTTCGTTAATGAACATTTTGTATTTCCAAGTAACAGAAAAAGAAGGCAGGTCCATTCTCATTTCAGCGCTTCGATGTGTCGGGTTTGTTCAGCTGTTTTTGCTGATTCTGCCTCAAATTTTCGGCATATATGGGCTTTACGCCGCGTTTTTCTGCGGGGAAATGTGCAATTGTTTGCTGTCAGTCGTTTTATACAAACGGTCACGGCGAAAAGAAAGGCGACAGACGGAATCTTTAAAAAATGTTTCAGTTGCTTGATTTGTATCAGTTGCTTGATTTATCCGATTTTTTAGTCGGTAATTTTTAAGCAACTTTTAAATCAACTTTTAAGCAATTTTAAGCAACTTTTAAGCAATTTTCAACTTTTAAGCAACTTTTAAATATGAATCCTCTTATTTTCGAGCAGAGACTATGGTAAACTTTTTTGTCACGCTGACGATGGCCTGTGATTTGGAATGCCGCTACTGTTACGGCGAAGTTTGTGATTGTTTTGATGACTTCGATGACGGCATTGCTGTTGATTATGACGTTCCCGAAACAATCAGTTACGAAACATCGGCACTCAGAGATTTCATTGCAAAAGACAAAGACGCGGTCGTCATTTTTTACGGCGGCGAACCGCTTCTTGAACTTGATAAAATGAAAGAAATGATGGACACGCTGCCGGCCAAAACATTTTTGCTGCATACAAACGCGACAATGTTGGATCAGGTGCCGGCTGAGTATTTGCAACGCTTGCATACTATTTCTATTTCCATTGACGGCAACCGCGCGTTAACGGATTATTACCGCGGCGACGGCGTTTATGATCTCATCGCGAAAAACGCGAATATCGCGCGCGAAAAAGGTTTTACCGGCGAAATTATTGCCCGCATGACGGTTCAGGAAGAAACCGATATTTATGAAAGCGTCATGCATCTTTTTGAAAATCCTGATTTTTGTTTTGACAGCGTCCACTGGCAACTCAATGCTCTTTTTTGGAGAAATGATTACGAAAGACGCCGCGAAGGATTTTTGGAATGGGCGGACAACAATTACAACCCCGGAATTCAAAAGTTGGCGGATGAGTGGGTTCACAGAATGAAAGAAAACGGACAAGTTCTTCATATGTATCCGTTTGTCAACATCATGAATTCACTGCTTCGCGGCGAAAAAACGCATTTGCGCTGCGGTGCCGCTTGGACGGAATACAATGTGCAAACAGACGGCAAACTCTCCCCCTGCCCCGTGATGAGCGGCATGAGTGATTATTATGCCGGTGACATCTACAATGGCCGCCCGGACCAGTTGCGTGTCATCCACGTTTCCGGCGAATGTTTGAAGTGCGATATTTTAGACATTTGCGGCGGGCGCTGCCTTTACGCGAACGCGACGATGAAATGGGGCGTTCAAGGATTCAAAGAAGTTTGTGGCACAGTCAGATTCTTAGTGAATGCGCTGAAAGCAAAGCAGCCGGAAATTGAAAAATTAATCGAAGACGGAATAATCAGTTTGGATGACTTTTCGCAAGGCATTGAATACAACAGCTGCGAGATTATCCCATAAAAAGATGGTTTGGAGGGCGGCGCGCGTGAAACGTGCCGTTTTTGGGCTTTTCCACATGAGAATTATTTCATTCATGAGCTTTGTAGAATTCATCTAATTCTCTACATGATATTTTTATGCTGTGTTCTTTTTTGTATTTCTTTTCGTCTCGTTCTTTTGTATTATGCCATCCTTCCAATTCTTTCGTTGCATATTTGTCAAAAATATATTGTGCCTTAATTTGTGTTTCTCTTTCATCACAATGGACTCCATATACACAACCAGACTGATCTTTGATATTTCCATATTTCAGTATATTTTGCTCTACATAGTCTCTTACATGGCTATTGTTCATTACAGATGCATGATGATTTACTCTATTAAAGCGTATTATTGATAATTGTTTTACTTTCGTTATATGCATATTTTAATTTCTCCCACTGTTTTCAAATTAATAACTTAATTATCCAATAAGAATATTCCATAAAATTTACACTTTTTGTATTGTTAATGTATACTTTGAAATCGGAATTTCTGCTAATTTGTTAATAACCATATGAAGTATATGCTACAATCAAATCTAAGCCGATTAATTGGTTTTGGCAGCGAAGGGGAATAATCCGCAATTCTGCAATTTTGTTCGCTGCCGCTCACAAAATTTTGAATTGCGGTCGTACTTGGACTTTTAGTTTATTAACAAGAGCCAAACATCAGTTTTTATGTTTTTCGATACCCGGAACGCCCGATAAAGCCCAAAAACAAAAAACGGTTATTTTTCAAAGTTTAAACGGCGTTCGTTTTTTCTTTAATTTTTGAAAAAGGATGTTTGAGTTTTGAAATGATTGAAAAGTCAAAACAACCGCCTCCAACGACGCGTTTCACGAGCGAAGTGAGTGAAAGAAGGAGTTGGAGATTCTTACCCATTTGTTAAATAAACAATGAACGAGGTATAATAATCAAACTCAAGCCGATTATTGATTTTATTAACGGCGCGGTATAATCCGCAATTCTTCAATTTTGCTCGCTGTCGCTCACAAAATCTTGAATTGCGGTCGTACTTGGACTTTTAGTTTATTAACAAAAGCCAAACATCAGTTTTTATGATTTTCGATACCCTGAACGCCCGATAAAATCCAAAAACAAAAAGGGTTGTTTTTCAAAGTTTAAACGGCGTTCGTTTTTTCTTTAATTTTTGAAAAAGGATGTTTGAGTTTTGAAATGATTGAAAAGTCAAAACAACCACCTCCAACGACGCGTATCATGAGCGAAGCGAGTGAAAAAAGGAGTTGGAGATTCGTCTCATGCGATTAATAAAAAACCAAAGGCATAGGACATTAAAACATAGAAAATCAAAACATAGAAAATCAAAAAGTAAAAGTCAAAAAAAGTAAAAAATCAAAAAAATGAAAAACCAAAAAAGTAGAAAATAAAAAATAAAAAAAGTAAAAATTAAATCTTGCTTTTCCTTTTCAATTTTTAATTTTAACGACAACATTTGTGTTAATTGTCCATTCATCCGCTTCGTCTTTTATTTCTTCTGGAATGAGTTTGTTTGAAACATCATTGCCGAGCATTAAAAACGCCGAATTTTTTTCTTTTTGGATTTGAACCGACGCGAAAACGGAGTAAAAAGGCGTTTCATTTCGAAGCACTTCGACTGCTTTATTTTTCGTTTTGCCGTTTTTCTTATTTTTGTCCTTTTTCTTATTTTTTACATATTTCTCATATTTTCCGTTTTGTTTCATGGATTTATTGAGTTTTTTTCCGTATTTTCGGATTTTTTTAATTGTTTTTATATAATTCATTTTCATCACTTTTCATTACTTTAAAGCGGTTCTTTTATATGAGATTGAAATTAAGACGATATTAATTTATTTTAACTTTAGGAAGGAAAAAGTATGTCTTGCGGTTGTCAAAAAGATACAGCGAAAGAATCAGTGAATGAATCAATGAAAGAATCAACAGATATTGTCATTGAAACAATGGAAATTTTAGCCGAACAAATTAAAGCAACAACAGAAGCTGTGTCGCAAAATGAAATCTATGATATGCTGACAACACTTTTAACCGCCAAAGAATCCGGAAACACCGTTTTCGTTGCCGGTGCCGGACGCTCAGGTCTTATGGGACGCGCTTTTGCAATGCGCCTCATGCATATGGGATTTAAAACATATGTTGTCGGCGACACCGTTACGCCCGCTGTTCAAAAAGGCGATGTTTTGGTGGCAATTTCCGGATCCGGAAACACAAAATCAATCGTTGAAATCGGCAGCAAATGCAAAACAATCGGCGCAACCGTCATTGCAATCACATCCAAAGACGGATCCGATCTCAAAAAATTACCGGCAATCAATGTGATTTTGCCCGCCAAATCCAAAGATGACAATTCAGGCGGCCCTGTCAAAACACCGATGGGAACATCATTTGAAATCTTAGCACTTGTCTTTTTAGACTCGGTTATTATGCAACTTATTGATTTGACCGGCGTAACAGAAGATGAAATGAAAGCCCGTCACGCAAATACCGAGTAATTAAATTTCAATAAATCAAAAAATCAAAATTTAAAAATTTAAAAATTTAAAAATTTAAAAATTTAAAAATTTAAAAATTTTAAAAACCAACAATTTAAAATTAATCATTCAAAAATTAATTAATAATTTAAAAATTAACATTTACTTCAAAAATTAATAATATTCCACAAATTAATTATTTTTGATAAATTCAATTTATTTTAATCATTTATCATTAATCAAAGTTCATTAAATGAATATAAATTAATTTCAATCAATCATCATGAGGAAAATTATGTCTGACATCCAATTTTCAAAAGGCGTCTCAAGCATTAATATCTCCGGCATCCGCAAATTGTTTGAAGCCGCCGGTCCGAATGCGATTAACTTAGGCATCGGCCAGCCGGATTTTGATACCCCTCAAAATATCAAACTTGCGGCCATCCAAGCCATTGAAGACGGTTTTACAGGTTACACCGCAGGTCTCGGCATTCCCGAACTTCGAAACGCAATCAGCGACAAATTCAAGCGTGAAAACAATTTTGAAGTCAGCCCCGACCAAATCATGGTCACCTCCGGCGCGTCAGAAGCGCTTTACATCACAACCGCCGCCTTAGCCAGCCCGGGCGATGAAGTTCTCATCCCAAACCCCGGATTTCTCGCTTACAAATCCATCGTCAACATGCTCAACGGCAAAGATGTCAGCGTTAAAATGAAAGAAGACTTGACCGTTGACCCGAATGATGTTTTGGAAAAAATCACACCCAAAACCAAAGCCTTAATTTTAAATTCTCCCGGAAATCCAACCGGTGCCGTTTCTTCCAAAGAAGACATCAAAGCCATTGCCGATATTGCAACGGACAAAAATATCACAATCATTTCCGACGAAGTCTATGAATATTTCATTTACGAAGGAACGCACACAAGCCCCGCGCAGTTCACCGACAATGTTGTAACCATCAACGCTTTCTCAAAAAGCTATTCCATGACCGGTTGGCGCGTCGGCTATCTCGCCGCGAACAGCGATTATGTCGGCCAGATTTTAAAGGTTCACCAATATTTACAGGCCTGTGCCAGTTCAATCGGTCAGAAAGCCGCTCTTGAAGCGATTACCGGACCTCAGGAATCTGTCACAATCATGAGAAATGAATTCAAAAAGAGACGTGACTTTTTAGTCAAAGGGCTTCATGACATCGGCATCAATTGCGTAACGCCGCAGGGCGCTTTTTACGCGTTCCCTGAAGTTAAGAATTGCGACGAAGCCGCCGCCAATCTTTTGAAAAATGATGTCGTTGTAACCCCGGGAACCGCTTTCGGTGAAAACGGCAAAGATCACATTCGTATTTCATACGCTTCTTCAATGGAAAATATTGAAAAAGCATTGGAAATCATGGGAAGAGTTCTCTAACTCTTCTTTTTATTTTTTCATTTTTTTACTTTTTATTTTTACTTTTTTTATTTTCTTACTTAAAAATCATCGCGAAGCGGCGGCATTTCTTCAAATTTCGGCTCCACTTTCGGAAGCATCCCGATTAATTTTTCAACTAAATTTTCAATGCCTTCGCCGGTCATTGTTGAAATAATATATTCGATTTCATCTGGCTTTTTAAATTCGTCTCTGTCGGCTTTATTGGCGACAATAATGGATGGAATGACAAACTGGTCCTGAATTTCATGCGCCAGCTTTAACTGGGCTTCAATGTCATAACCGCAGCTTTCGCTCGGGTCAATCAAAATAAGAACAATTGCGTCAAGACGTCGCAATGCGGTGATGGCCTGAAGTTCAATTTCATTTCTTTCAGACATCGGGCGGTCTAAAAGTCCGGGCGTATCAATAATTTGATAGCGGAGCCCTTCTCTTTCCATGTGGCCGATGTGAATGCCTTTGGTTGTAAACGGATAAGAAGCAACTTCGGGCGTTGCGTTTGTTACAGATTTGACAAAACTGGATTTTCCGACATTCGGATATCCGGCAACGATGACGGTCGGCTCTTCACGAACATCAGGCAATTTTCGAAGCACATTTCGGGCTTCGCCGAGCAGCAGCAAATCTTTGCTGATAGATCCGATAATTGAGCTCATGCGGCCGAACGCTTCTTTTCGGGGAACATCGGGCGTTTTATTGCCGCGGATTTTGCCGATGTATTCGCGTGACATCGAATGGATTTTTTCAGACGCCCATTTCACGTTGTTTAAAGATTTTTTTAAGTCATCGACACCGATTAAAATGTCGGCTAAATCGTAATAAAAAGGAGAAATATTATCAAAACTCGGAAACATTTTGGTGATGGACGCTAAATTATCCGTTAAAATGTTGGCTGCGGTCAAAAGCATCGCTTCATTGGCTTCACAGCGGGATGTCGGTCCGTCAATTGTTTTGCCGGCCATTGTCCTGACAGATCGGCTGTACGCTTTGTCTAAAAGCTCCTCCGACGTCGGAATTGTTTTAATTTTTTCAAAAATCATAATAAAACCTGAAATCTTTGTTAGAAGCGCTACATAGATAAACGAAGTAGATAAGCTTTCTTATATTACTCTTTTATAACTCTTTTTTAGGAGCGGTTCGAATTTTTTTAAACGGATGTAATAATTTCTATCAAAAATTATATCTTTATGAGCATATTTATTATAATAGCAAGCCATAAATAAAAATGATAAAAACGATAAAAATGTATTGTAAACAAATTCTTTATTTATATCTATTATTGTATAAAAATTGTCGGCGATTCATTGTCAAACAATACAAAAAACGTAAACCTTCGAAAATGGATTTATATAGATAAATGTCCTAAATGTAATTTACATATTTGATTATGTATTTTAGATTTATTCTTTAAAATCAATCCGAGAGACATAAAATTGTTTTTTTGGCGGATTAATAAAGTGATATCATGGATTTAACAGCGATTCAAAAAGATATTTTAACGGCTTTAGTTAACCTTCAGCGACAGAAAGAATCTGCCGTCAAAGGCGAAGAGATTGCAGATCTCATTCACCGAAATCCCGGTACGATTCGAAATCAAATGCAGCTTTTAAAAGCGCTCGGCCTTGTTGAAGGTGTTCCGGGACCCAAAGGCGGTTACCGCCCGACCGGCGAAGCTTATCAAGCGCTTGATATTGAAGTTATGGATGAAGAAATGGTTGTCCCGGTTTACCGCAACGGCTCGGCTGTTAACAACACAACGACCGCCGAAATTTCATTCACAACCGTCCGCAATCCCGAGAAATGCAAAGGCGTTGTCAAAATCATCGGCAACATTAAAGATTTCAATGCCGGCGACCAAATTCAAGTCGGCCCGACACCTGTTAACCGCCTCACCGTCCGCGGTGAAGTGTACGGCCGCGATGACAGCAATAATTTAATTTTAATTAACATCACCGAAATGGTTTCACTTCCGAAGAAGAATGTCAAATTCTACATGAAACCGCTCACGCTTGCCGTGAACAGCGGTCTTGACCTTCAGGAAGTTTCCCGCCACTTCATTGCCAAAAACTTACACGGCGCAGCGGTTGAAGACAACGGCAAGATTGTCGGCGTCATCACGACAACCGATGTGACAAAAGCCGTTGCGATGAACAAGCTTGATGTCAAAGCCAAAGACATCATGACCAAAGAACTCATCACAGTCGACGGTGAAATGCAGCTTTACGACGTTGTCCGCCTGTTCCACAAATATAACATCGGTCAGCTTGTTGTGACCGTTGACGGCATTCCGAAAGGCATTTTGTCCAAGACAGATGTCATGAACGAACTTGCCGTTTACTGATGATTTTGGATTTTTATTCAAAATCTCCTTTTCTTTTTTATTTTAAATTTCTTTTTTTATTCTGAATTTCTTTTTTGTTCTAAATTCTTCTTTTAAAATTCAGTCTCTTGTTCTCTTTTTAAAACAATTTCATTAATCGGAATGATTATTATTATAAAAAATTCTGCTTATGCCGAACATTTTTTTTCAGAAAGGTATTTAATGATTATTGTATAAGTTAGGGTCTATGATTGGTATTTCTAAATTATATTGCGGTACCGTCGAGCCGTCTGACGCTCTTCGTTACAATCGCGATTCAAAAAAGTTACCGTCACATCTGCTTCAGTTTTCTAAAGACAAAAAACCTGTTGTCGTATGGAATATGACAAAAAGATGCAACCTCGGATGCGTCCACTGCTATGCGCATGCGGTCAATCCGAATGTTGAGGATAAAACGGAACTTACAACGGAAGAGGGAAAAGCACTTATTGACGATTTAGCGGAATTCGGATCACCCGTCATTTTATTTTCGGGCGGCGAACCGCTTCTTCGAGAAGATTTGGTGGAATTGGCTCAATACGCGAAAGACAAAGGCATGCGCGCCGTTATTTCAACCAACGGAACGCTCATTACAAAAGAAAAAGCGAAACAGCTCAAAGAAGTCGGTTTGTCTTACGTCGGCATCTCACTTGACGGTATGCCGGAAGTGAACGACCGTTTCCGCTGCTACGACGGTGCTTTTGATGAAGCGATTCAAGGTCTTAAAAATTGTCAGGACGAAGGCATAAAAGTCGGTCTCCGCTTTACAATTAACAAACACAATGTTGATGAAATTCCGGCGATTTTTGACTTCCTGGAACGCGAAAAGATTCCGAGAATTTGTTTCTATCACTTAGTTTACGCCGGCCGCGGCAGTAAAATGGTAGAAGAAGATTTAACGCACGAAGAAACGCGAAAAGTCGTTGATTTAATCATGGACAAAACCGCCGAGCTTCACGCAAAAGGATTCCCCGCCGAAGTTTTGACGGTGGATAACCATTGCGATGCGCCTTACATTTACATGCGCCTGTTAAAAGAAAATCCCGCACGCGCCGCCGAAGTTTATGAACTTTTGGAAATGAATCAGGGCAATTCAACCGGCATCGGAATCGGCTGTGTTTCCTGGAACGGCGATGTTCACGCCGATCAATTCTGGCGCCATCACACATTCGGCAACATCCGTGAAAGACCGTTTTCTGAAATCTGGACCGACACAAGCGATCCGCTCATGGCCGGCTTGAAAGACAGGAAAGATTTGCTGCGCGCCAACGCACCCAAATGCGCCCGCTGCCAGTGGCTGGCAGTCTGCAACGGCAACTTCCGCGTTCGCGCCGAAGCCGTGACCGGCAACGTTTGGGGTGATGATCCGGCCTGTTATTTCACGGAAGAAGAAATTACAAAAAAACCTGAAAGCGGAAATTGATTCCGTTTTCTTTTTATTTTCCTTTTTCTTCTATTTTTATTTGACCAATTTCTTTTATTTCATTTGCAGGGGTTGCCGAGCTTGGTCAAAGGCGCAGGGCTTAGGACCCTGTTCTGTAGAGATTCGCGGGTTCGAATCCCGTCCCCTGCATCACATCTCTGATAAACATATCTGATAGAGGATTATATGCCGGAATTAATGAAAGACAAATTTTATAATGACAAGTCTGTTCACGAACTTGCTTTGCGCATTCAAGCTGTTTATCCTTTGTTTCAAACAGATGATTTTGTCAGCGGCATAATGGATGAAACATGGAATGAGTTGGAATTAAAAGCCCGCATGCGTCGAATTTCTGAAAATTTAGGAAAATATTTGCCGGCCGACTATGAACAGGCGCTTGTCATTATTGATCAAGTCCTGGCAGGTTATCCAGAGGGACATAACGACTTTTCTTTAATGTATTTTCCGGATTTTGTTGAAGTTTTTGGGCAGGATGAATGCCATTTGGAGTTATCAATCGCTGCGCTTGAGAAGTATACTCCTTTCTCTTCTTCCGAATTTGCTGTAAGGCCGTTTATCATACACAACAAAAAGCGTATGATGGCACAGATGGCGGTTTGGGCTGAAAATGATAATGAGCATGTCAGACGGCTTGCCTCTGAAGGTTGCCGTCCCGCTCTTCCATGGGGACAAGCATTGCCCTGCTTTAAAAAAGATCCAACGCCGGTTCTTAAGATTTTGGAAAAACTGAAAGCTGATCCATCACTGTATGTCCGTAAAAGTGTGGCCAACAATTTAAATGATATTTCTAAAACACATCCGGACTTGGTTGCGAAACTTGCAAAAGAGTGGTACGGGAAAAACGAATATACCGATTGGATTGTCAAACACGGATGCCGAACGCTGCTTAAAAAAGGCAATCGGGATGTGCTGGCTATTTTCGGGTTCCAAAATGCCGCTTCCGTAAATGTAGAAAATTTTACATTAAATGCGTCGTCTGTTTCAATCGGAGACGACATTGTTTTTTCATTTGCCGTTTCGGTCAAAGAACCGATAAAGGTCAGACTGGAATACGGAATTGATTATGTCAAATCCAACGGGAAACGAAACAGAAAAATATTTCAAATTTCTGAAATTTCACTCAAAGAAAACCAAAAAAAAGTTTATTCAAAAAAGCACTCCTTCGCAGATGCAAGCACAAGGAAACATCATCCTGGGATGCATTCCGTGACGCTTATTGTCAACGGTGCGGAGAAAGGAACGCTTGATTTTGAATTAACAAAGTAATAAAACGGATTTTACATCGGCTTCTATTTTCATCTGTCACAGACGGGTTTTTCGGCATTTTTTACTGACCGTTCTTTTTTTCTTCTTCGATTTTATATTTTTAAATTTAAGTAATTATTTATATCGTTATCTATATAGTTATATTGGAAAACGAAAAAACGGAATTAAACGGAGGTAAAATTTTATGACAAATAAAATGACATCAGCAGAGCGCATGGGCGCTTTGATTTCAGGACAAAAGCCTGATCGTGTACCCGTTGTTCCTTTTATTTCGGGATATAGTACTAAAATTACCGGAATTTCACTTGGTGATTTCTATGCTGACGGAGACAAGTGTTTTGAAGCGCAATTCGCAGCTATGAGACTTCACGGTTATGAGCAGACGCCGATGTATGGTTACGCTTCCTGCGGCGCATGGGAATTTGGCGGAGAAATTGGCTTCCCTTATAAAAAAGGTGAAGGCGCTCCTTATGTGAAAAAGCATCCGGTCGTTACTGTTGAAGATATTGAAAAGCTTGAAGTGCCGAGTTTTGATAAAGAATTGCCGGGCGCATACGGCATTGCCGACCGCGTCGCATCGCGTTGTTTTGAGCTTGGGATGCCTGTTACGATTCAGATGGGCAGCAATTTCACCGCATCGTCGGTCATTGCGGATACGTCCGAATTTTTAATTTGGCTGATTGAAGAACCGAAAGCGGTTCATCTTCTTTTGGATAAAGTCAGCGATATGTACATCAACGCTTTGGATTATTTCGCGGAGAAATACGGCGCTGAAAGCCTGATGCCTTTTGACGGCGGCCCGACCGAATCAAACAATATGATTCCGCCTCAGATGTTTGAAGATTTTGCTTATCCGTACATGAAAAAAGTTCACAGCCATGTCAAATCTCTCGGGATTCAAACTGTGCTAATGCATCCGTGCGCCAATCAAAATCTGAATCTTCCATATTATGCGAAATTGAGAGAAGAATTGAATTGGTCGGGAAAATATTTCTGGATTTTCGGACCTGAAACGCCTATCAAAGACCAAATCAAAGCATTCGGAGATCACGATGTTGTTTGCGGAAATATCAATCCGCCGCTTTTCCTGAATCATTCTTATGAAGAAATCATGGAAATCTGCAAAAAAACAATTGAAGAAGGCAAGAATTCTCCTTCCGGATTTGTTCTTGCGCCGGGCTGTGAGTTTCCGGTTGACGCGGATCCCATTAAATTAATGGCAATGGTGGACGCTGCTGAAAAATACGGCAGATATGATTAAAATATTATTTAATAAAAATTTAATAAAAACGGGTGCAACGACATTTGTTCTAATTATCTGTCGTTTCACCGTTCTTTTTTGAATTTTAATCTTTTTAATACATTTATACGAAAATTTATAATTGATTATGTTCTTATTCTTTCCTTCCAACTCGTTTAATTATTAAATTATTACAGACGCTATCGTTTTAAGCCAAAAAGGAAAGACGAGCCGTCTATTTTGAAAATTCGCAGGTTTATTTTTTTCTTGCGTCTGTTTTTTAAAATGGAGAGAAAAGTATGTCGCTTATTAATGAAATACTCGAATATAATCAAAGTTTTGTTGACGGCAAGCAATACGAAACATTCGACACAACCCGTTTTCCGAATAAAAGAATTGCTGTTCTTTCCTGTATGGATACAAGGCTGACAAAATTGCTGCCGGCGGCACTCAATTTTAAAAACGGCGACATCAAAATTATTACAAATGCCGGTGCCATGATTACACATCCTTACGGCAGTGTGATGCGAAGTTTATTGGTGGCGATTTATGAACTCGGCGTTCAGGAAATCATGGTTATCGGCCATTACGGCTGCGGTATGAAAAATTTAGATTCATTAAAATTAATTGAAAAAATGAAAGAAAAAGGTATTACAGAAGATAAAATCGAGATTGTAGAATCCGACGGCATTGATATTCATAAATGGCTGAGCGGATTTGAAAACCCGGTTGTTTCTGTTGCTGAAACGGTGACTTTGATTAAAGAACATCCGCTGATTTCGGCCGACATTAATGTTTACGGATTTTTAATGGATCCTCATACCGGAAAATTAGATAAAATTGAAAATGAAGCGTAATGAATTTATGATTTTAAAATTATTAATTGTTTTTCGTCAATTTATCCTTAATTAATGATTTTAGATTAATTATATTTTGTTTAATTCTTTTAGATTAATTTTTAAAATTGATTATTTCATCTTCGTATCTTCTTTTCTTATTACTTTCTTATTTTCTATTCTTATTTTCTATTCTTATTTTTACTCTTTTTATTTTCTTTTTTGTTTTTTATTTTCTTTTTTGTTTTTTCAAATAAGTAAAAAATTTAAGTAAAAAAGACCCGTCAATATTTGAAATAAAAATAACGGGCGAACCTTTTTATTGTTTTAAGAACTGCTTCATTTTTGGTGAAAACATGAATTCTTTAGAACAAATGAACCAAGCGATGGAATATATTGAAAACAATCTGCTTTCCGGCGTTGATTTTTCAAAAGCCGCTGAAATTGCCGGCTGCTCTGAATATCATTTTCTTCGAGTGTTTTCATTTTTGGCGGGAATGCCGCTTGGGGAATACATTCGTTCAAGAAAATTAAGCAACGCTGCTGAAAGGCTGAGGGCGGAAGAGATTAAAATTGCAGATTTGGCGCTTGAATTGGGTTATGAGTCTCCCGATGCATTTACAAAAGCGTTTCATTCGTTTCACGGAATCACGCCGTCTAAAGCGCGGGAGGCTGACTCTTTGATAAAGATCTTTACACCGATGACATTTCAATTAACAATAAAAGGAGGAACAAAAATGAATTACAGAATTGTTGAGAAAGAGGCGTTTTACATTATCGGCTTTAAAAAGAGGATTACGCTTCTTTTTAACGGTATTAATACGCAAATGGAGTCCGTTTACGAAAAATTAACGCCGGAAATAATTGCCGAGCTGAAAAGTTTATCCGATACGGAACCAAAAGGAATGCTGAATGTGTCTGTCAATTTTTCGGATCGAACGCAGGAAGGAAGCGAGCTTGATCAGTTTATTGGTGTTGCTTCATCCAAATCGCTTTCTGAGAAAACTGCTGAAAATGCCGGAAATGCAGAGTATGACAGTTTATACGTTAAACCGTATACATGGGCTGTTTTTTCTGTCAGCGGAAAATTTCCGGATGCTTTGCAGGCTACTTGGGCGCGCATTTATTCTGAATGGCTTTCCCTTTCCGATTATGAATTGTGTGACGGGCCGGAAATATTATGGAATGAAAGTCCTGACACATCCAAAGAAGATTATAAAAGCGAAATATGGATTCCTGTTATTAAGAAGATGAAGACAGAATAAATTAAGAAATGCAATGAATTAAAACAGAATGAATTAAAACAGAATGAAACAAAACAGAATAATGAAACAGAATGAATTTATAATTTAACTCTGAAGATTGATTATGAAAAAAATGTTAGTTGTTATTGATTATCAAAAGGATTTCGTTGACGGTTCAATCGGTTTTCCCGGCGCGGAACTTTTGGATGAGGGCATTGCAAATAAAGTAAAATCGGCAGCTGAATCAAGCGATTCCGTTATTGTTTATACGATGGATACACACACACCGGATTATCTCAATACAAGAGAGGGAAAAGCGTTGCCGGTTCCACATACAATTATTGAAACGCCCGGTTGGGATTTGTACGGAAAAACAGGCGACGCGATTCAAAAAGCCAAATCGAAAGCAGAAACAAATACAAAGAAAAATGTGCCGGTTTATGAGCTTTGTAAAACGACTTTTGGCGTCTCTCCTGATAAAATGCTTGATCTTCTTCAAAAAGTCGGTGCTGATATTGAAACGATTGAAATGGTCGGTCTTGTTACAAACATGTGTGTTCTTTCAAATGTTTGTGTTTTCCAGGCGGCTTGGCCGAATGCTCAAATCATTGTTGACGGATCGCTTTGCGCTTCATTTGATCCCGTACTTCATCAAAAAACGCTTGATATCCTGGAAGGCATGCAGGTGAAAGTTGTTTGAGCCGCCTGCGACTCATTTTCGTATGAAGTTCTGTTTAACTTATTTGAATAAATTAAATGAAAGTTCAAATACGACCGCAATTCAAGATTTAGTGAGCGACAGCGAACAAAATTGCAGAATTGCGGATTATTCCCCTTCGCTGCCAAAAACGATTACTCGACTTAAATTTGATTGGAATAATACTTTTTCATATGGTTTATTTAACAAATGGGTAAGAATCTCCAACTCCTTCTTTTACTCGCTCTGCTCGTAAAATGCGTCGTTGGAGGCGGTTGTTTTAGATTTTCAAGAATTTCTAAAACCCAAACATCTTTTTTTCAAAATTTAATCACTGCTGATTGGGAAATCCAGTTCTTCCATTTCATCATTTAATTCTTCTTCAATTCTTTTGACGATTGTTTTTAAGACTTTAATCCGGGCATAATATTTGTCATCGGCTTCAACAATCACCCATGGCGCTTTTTCAGTGCTTGTTTTTTCAATCATTTCATTGACGGCGTTATAATATTCATTCCATTTTTCACGGTTGCGCCAGTCTTCTTCCGTTAATTTCCATTGCTTCAGCGGGTTTAATGAGCGGGCTGTGAATCTTTCATATTGTTTTTCTTTGCTGATGTGCATCCAGAATTTTATAACAATAACACCATTGTCCGTCATCGCTTTTTCGAAATGCTTAATTTCATCATAAGCGCGCTGCCATTCTTCTTCCGTACAGAAATGTTCGATGCGTTCCACCATGACTCGGCCGTACCAGCTTCTGTCAAAAAGCGACGTTTTGCCGCACGGTGGGATGCCGTCTAAAAACCGCCATAGGTAATGGTACTTTTTGTCTACGTCTGTCGGCGACCCGATCGGAATCACACGGTAGTACCGCGGATTCATGGATTGAACAATGCGTTTGATGCTTCCGCCTTTGCCGGCAGCGTCCCACCCTTCAAAAACCAAAACCATCGGCTTTTTGTTTAAATATAAGGAATAGTGTGAAAAAGCCAATTTCTTTTGATTTTTCTTTAACTTTTTCTTATACTCTTCTTTTGAATAGCATTTTGTTAAATCAACCTCATCAAGAGGGCCTTTCATAAGCGGAACTTCGGGACAGGTATTTTCACTGATTTCACAATAATCTGTTTTTTCCTGTTCCAGAAAACGGGATGATTTGACATCAAAAATGATTTGTTTGATTTGATCAATTATAATTTTCATCGTGGTTGCGGTGGCTTCATCAATATCCTGATTTACAAAATAAAGATTCCAAGGCGCATATTCCGTATTCGTTTGTTCCAAAACTTCTTTTAAGACGCGGACATCTTTTTTGTAAATTTTTTCCGTTGATCTCTTATCAATATCATACGGAATGATTTTTTTCCAAAGCTTGTGACTTTCAATCCGTTTTTCTTTGCGTGCCCCCAAATAGATTTTAACAAAGCGAGTGCCATTATTGTAAAGCGTGCTCTCGAAATCATTTATTGTTTTTATTAAACGGGCAAATTTAGGCGTATGGATAACTTCTTCATTTGCCGGTTCCGTTAAAATGGCTTCCAGATTTGTTTTGTAAGTCAGATTGGCACAGCCGAATTTTTCAGATTCATTTAAAAGATGTTCAATCAGACCGCGCATGTACCAGCTGCGGTCAAATACGGCAATTTTTCCTTTCGGCGGAATCTTGCGGCTGAACCTGAAAATAAAAGGAATTTTGTTTTCTTCAGATGTCGGCGCATTTGTAAAATGAAAATCAAATCCGCGTGAATCGAGCGGCAACAGCTGCCGATTAATGATTTCACCAATGAAAACATCATACCAGCCTTCAAAAACAATTACCAAAGGAATTTCAAGGTCTCTTGCTTCTCTTTGCAAAATCCCGAGCTCATCACCGTATTCTTTAATTAATTTTGAAAAATCTGTGTTTTCCGGAAACTCCGACTTTATTTCAGAAATCATTCTATCACCCGTTTTCTCAACAATTATATCGCCAATTTAAATATATAATAATGTTTTTAAAAGTAAATAAAGTAAATGATTAAATTAAAATTAAATTGTAATTAAATTGAAATTAAACTAAAATCTGAATTATAATTTTTTAAATTGCTTTTTTCTTGTTTTTTAGTTGAAGTTATTCAAATATCTATCTTTAAAGATTTATTTTTTAAAAACGATTTTATAACCAAATCGGATAGAACATTAGAAATGATTAATTCATTCAAATTATATTCACTGAAAAATAGATATTTTTCTCAAATATTTATTATAATATATTGCGAATAAAAATGTGAAACAAATTTTAAAATTCATTTCATTTTTTGAAAATGATTCAAAAAGCAGATTTTTAAAAACATATATTTTAGATATTTAATATGAATCTTTTAATCTAGTAACTTCAATTTCAAAAGTAACAATAAAAATACATATTTTTAAACATCTATTAAATTCATTTTTTTTCATAAATTTTGTTTTAAAATTACAGTTTTTTTGAATTTTTCATTTGACCGGTTTTTTCGAAAAAAATTATTTTGAGTTTAATGATTTATTCAATAGAGTATAGGCATCAAATATTTGAAAAAAGCAAAATGTCTTCGAATAATCTTTTTTGCAGTAAATAGGCATTAAATCGTTCAGAAACTCTAAGTTCATAATGTCTTTGGAATGATTGAGTTTAGAAAATGCCGGTTTTTTGAAAGAACGTCTTTGAACAAATCCTCTGTTCATATAGTGTATAGAATGCAGGATAATTCAATAAAATTTTTAAAATGCTTTTGATTTTTGGATAAATATTTGATCACAAATATGATAAAATTTCAAAAATTCCCTATATGTTCAACGAGGAATCTCTTATTATGAGTCTATATGCTACAATCATAAAACATTTATATAAATATAGTCAAATATTTAATTTTTGAAATTATTTTAGGAATAAATTTGAATTTTATCTGACATAAATTTCCAGAATAATATTTAAAACAAATACATATTATTCAATACATGATAACATAATAATTTTTACATTTTTTCAAATCAATTATTCCGGCAAAAAATAACAATTTCAATTTTTTAATTTTAATTCAAATCCAGATTATTCAAATTTATTAAATTTATTTAAATTCATTTAAATTTATTTAAATGATTGTGCGTAACAAAAATGTGTGACAAGTTCCGACTCGTATCGATTTAAGTTAAAATTAATTTGAAATTAAATATTAATTTTAATTCCAAAAATTTCTTCAAATTTTTGATACTTTTTTTTGGCGCGATGATAATATTGGCGAATATATTTTTCATTCCCGGCTCTTTTGATCAAAGCGTCAATTTCTGTCTTTGAAAATATTGTCAAAAGTTGTTCTCTTGGAATTTTATTCAATTCTTCGACCGTATTAATAATATCAGAATAGACAGGAATAAAAAACGGATCCTTTTTTTCGTCTTTTTGATCTTTTCGTTTTTGATTTTTTTGTATCCCGCCATCATTTATTTCATTATCATTATTTTGTTTTTTATGATTTTGTGCCCCATCAACCTGTGTTTCATTTTTGTAATCCGGGGGAAGAATTAAATCGACCAATTCCGGCTCTGCATCATTTATCCAAGACCAATTGGAATCATATATATTTACAAAAACGGTTGAACAAATCGTGCATGCGGAAACAATAATTTGTTCATCTGAATCCTGTGTTTTTCCTTTTCTGAAATGACCGCTTAAAGACTTTAATTGGCCGGAGCATTTGGGACAAATGCCGATTTCATCGATATCATGATCTGTCGGCATCAATATATCCTCTTCAAGAAGCAGGATTCCGGTTTTGAAATCATAATGACAGATCATTTTTTAAAACCTCAATTATAATAATGCCTCATAATTAATAAAAGCCTGTTTTTTAATAAAAGTCTGTTTTTTAGTTAACAAGAATGCCAAATCATGTATTTTTTTGTGATAAGTTTTTATATGATGCAGTCTATTGTGATTTATTATAGGAATATTTTGAGTAAAATATGAGAGGCTCTATATATTTCTATCAGTTTCTATAAACTTCCATTCAAGTAATTTTAAATTTTCAGAGGTATACACTCATGTCTTTGAAAGAAAGTATCATGTCCCGCCTTGAACAATTCATAGCGGCAGACTCTACCGGTTATCGCAAAAAATGCTTAGACCTTTTCATTAAAGTCAAGGAATTTACAGTCAGTCAAATACATGACTTATTGTCTGAAGATTATCAGGTCACACGCAACGAAGTTGCTTCAATGATCGGATATATTCAATCAAAAGTAGGAATTTTAAAATCCCACAAAGAATCCTACAAAACACCGACGGTCTACACCGTTAAAGACGAATATGTCGCGTTAATTGACAGTTGTCTGAAAGCTGTCCGCGTTGTCTGAATTCAAAACGCCACTTTGACTGAGAACGCTTTTCTGAATATTTTTCAGAATAACAAATACTTTTTTATTTCGGTTACGGGATACGGTTTTATTTTATAATTTACTTTATTATTTGTTTCATAATTTACTTTATTTTACTTTAGTTTATTATTTGTTTCATTAAAAAGAAATAAAAACAAGAGGAGACAATAAGCTGTTATGTCTATTGTAAAAAATGCTCCGAAAACGGCAACCACCATTGTCATCCGTTCGGAATCAAGTGCCCGAGTCAGCAGTTCTCGAGATCCGTATTACAGTTTAATGCGCCGCTTGTTTCAAGAAGATGCAACCGCAATCCGCGGCCAGAAATTTTTGAATTTGGTTGAATCCCGCCAAAAAGAAGGCAATCCGCTTCGAACAGAAGATTGGCAAATGATTATTGAATATTTAGGTGTCAGCCGCGCATCTTTTTATTCAATGAGAAATAAATTGACCGGTGCCGGATTAATCAGCATTAAAAATCAAAAATATCATCTTTCGGGCCAATTTTCCAAAGATTTGATGGACATGGCTCGCTGGTGGTGGACAGCGATTTTAGAAAACAGTGAAGAATCCTTAGATTAATCAAATTCGTTAAAATAACAATCGGGCGGAAAACTATTTATAGGATTCTACAATTAGTAGGTTTCGTTAATTCTCATAACAACGAAGCCCGGTAGTGTAGTGGTCAATCATACGGGACTCTGGATCCTGTAACCTCGGTTCGAATCCGTGCCGGGCTACTATTATTTTTCTTTTCTGTTGTTTTTATGTTCGTTAATTACATTTATCAATCAATGACGCCTCAGGAATAATCAGGAATAAGTATGTCAATTCAGTCGACCGATTTACCGGCAAAAAAAACAATTGTTATTGTCCGCTACGGTGAGCTGTCGCTGAAAAGCAAAGGTGTTCGCGATCGATACGAGCAAATTTTAAAAAACAACATTCAGCAAATGCTTGAATATCACAATGTTGCTTTTTCTAAAATCCAAAGGGATTTCGGCCGTATTTTTATTCATTCATCAGATCCGGCTGCTGCCGAGAAAGCGGCACTTGTTTTCGGTGTTGTCAGCGTGTCATCGGCATACACTTGCCCGTCCGACCCGGCTGCAATTACCGCTCTTTGCGCTGAAATCGGCTCGGAAATGATTGCTGACGGTGAAAAATATGCTGTGCGCGCACGTCGTTCAGGGAACCACACATTTACGTCCAATGAAATCGCGCGCCAATGCGGTGATGCGATTTGGAACAAATTGGTTGAAACCGGCAAAACGCCCGCCGTTGATTTAACAAATCCCGATAAGGAAGTTTTTGTCGAGGTTCGTCAAACCAACTCTTATGTTTATTCTGAAACAATAAAAGGACCCGGCGGCTTTCCGACGGGAACGCAAGGCAAAATGGTTGTTTTGCTCTCCGGCGGCATCGATTCTCCGGTTGCGGCTTGGCTGATGATGAAACGCGGTATTGAAATTATTCCGGTTTTCTTTGACAATGAAGAATATGCCGGGTCAATTGTTGCCGAAAAAGCAATCGAAAATGCCAAAGTTTTATTTTCATGGATGCCTGGCCGGAAACAAAAAATTTACCGCATTAAAAACGGTGAATATATGAAAAAAATGATGCAGACGACAGGTCCAAAAAATATCTGTTTGATGTGCAAACGATTCATGTTCAGAATTGCCGGTGCCGTTATGGAAAAGGAACATGCGAGCGGCATTATTACAGGCTCTTCTCTCGGGCAGGTTGCATCGCAGACCGCTGAAAATATGCTTTCAGAAACGTATGGTTTAAGTTTGCCGCTTTATCATCCGCTGTTGGCGTTTGACAAGCAGGAAATCATTGATATTGCGCAGAGAATCGGCACATTTGATATTTCAATTCGTTCAAACGGTGAAAAAGAGTGTTTAGCTGTTCCGGATAAGCCTGAAGTGAAAGCAGTTTTAACGGCAGCCGTTATGGAAGAAGAAAAGATGGTTTTTGATATTGATGAAATGATTCAAAAAACAGTTATGAACGCTGAAATTATTGAAATGAAGATTTAACCGGAATTCGTTTTGATCATTATTTTAAGCTGAAAATAAGCTAAAAATAAGCTGAAAACGGCTTTTTTTAAATAGAAGTTCAGCAATATTAGAGTTAGTTTTTACATTTTATTTTTATATTTCATACATCTATTTTGAGTTTATTGATATTGAAACGGAGGCATCAAATGTCAGTGTGTGATTGCGGTACGCAAGATGAATTGGTTGAATTGGTCAAAGAATATATGCTTCAGGTAAAAGGCGTTGAAGAAGTATTTATTTTGACTGAAGTTGACAAAAAAAGCATTGAGCAGCTTGAAGAAGAAGCAAAAGGAAATGTTTTAATGGGCATGGGTGAAGGCGATAATCAAGGTATTGCCGAAGTGTTCAAAAGAGAACATATTTTGTGTTTTACAACAAATAAAGAATACGTATGGCCCGAGCCGCCGAATGTGATTATGATGCAGGGCGGCGAAATGATCGGTTTTGACTGCACGGAAGAAGAGGCCTGCAAATACGAAAATCATCCGGATTACTTGGTGATGGGCACCTTCATTATGAACAAAGCAAAAACCGTCGGCAACACCGGAAAACCGATTGTTGTTCTTCCTCCCAAACCCTGTGATTTGGGAGAAATTGAAGTCGAGGACGCTGTTTTAGGATCACCGTCAACCCCGAGCGACGAATACATCCGTGAAGCTTACAACTTTGAAAAATCAAATGAGAAAGGCACATTTTTCCTCGGGTTTAATAAAGTAAAATGCGTGGATTAATTTGGTTCCTTTTAATTATAAATTAAATAAATCGGTTTAACCGATTCTTTTTTATTTTATTTTATTTTTTCTTTATTATTCTCATTTATTACTTTTTTATTATTTTACTTTTTCATTTTTACTTTTTCATTTTTACTTTTTCATTTTTACTTTTTCGTTTTTTCAATTCGATTAATGAAAAATGAATAATTATAATTCAATTAATCATTTTTGTAGACATTTAATTGAATTATCCCTTTTTAATTAATTTATGAAAATTAATGAAAATTAACAAATTTTGATATTATTAACTATAAATTCAAAATTTAAAATTTATTAACTAAAATTCTAAAATGAAGAATTTATTAATCGAAATCAGTAAATAAAGACTGAAAACGGATTCAACAAACCAAATGAAAAATCCGAAACATCATTTTCAAAATATTCAAATCCGAACGCCATTTAAAATCCAAATATAAAAATCATAAAAAATTTCAAAATTTAACGGCGTTCGCTTTTATTTAATCAAAGAAAAAATGTTTCGATTCAAACAAAAATAATTGAAAAATCAAAGCAACCGCCTCCAACGACGCGTTTCACGAGCGAAGCGAGTGAAAGAAGGCGTTGGAGATTCTACCCATTCGTTAAATAAACCTCTAAACAGAAATTCAGAAATTAAATAGAGTTCAAAAATTAAATAAAGTTCAGAAATTAACTATGAATTTTCAGTATCGCACTCAACCCTTTTCGGGTTTTAGCGACGGCGGGGTAAGAATCCGCAATTTTCAAATTTCGTTCGTCTCTTCGAGCCGCTCGAAATTTTCAATTGCGGTCGTACTTGAACTTTTAATTTCATTAACAAACATCAAACATCCGGTTTTATTTAATTTTCAAATCCGAACGCCCCTTTTAAAATATAAAATCAGGAGAGAAAGATGTTTTTAAGGTTTAATCGGCGTTCCTCTTTTCGTTTATTTTGAAAAAGGATGTTTGTTGATTAAAAAACAAGAAAAAAATGAAAAACAAAATGAAAAACAAAATGAAAAACAAAATGAAAAACAAAAAGTAGAGGACAGATATGAAGAAAAACAAAAATTAAAAAGAAAATAGAAAATTAAAAAGAAAATAGAAAATTAAAAAGAAAATAGAAAAATGAATAAATCAGCCGGCGGCTGAATTATTCTAATTTGTCGATTTTCTTGGCGTGTTCGACGAAATACTTGAAGCAGTCGTTACCCCAGTTCAAGGAGCGGTTGTCGGTTGCAACAAGGTATTTTTGTGCGTCGTAAAGGCCGTTCTTGTAGAATAAAGAGAAGTAAAGGAAGCCTTCGGTTGTGATAATGAACAAATTGACATTGTCGATTAAATAAAGCTCGTTGTCCTTTAAAGCCATAAATTGCTGCAAGAGATCTTTGTAATCTAATCTGTATTTGTCAAAAACGTCCTGTGTCATGATGATTTTGGACGGCGTTTTGTTCTTTACCATCTCCTCGAACATTTCAAGACTGGACGGCATGAAAACGGAAATAATTCCGGAAACTTTCTGTGCAGAGTCCAACTTTTCAACGATGATTTTATTTTGTTCAAAAACGTTTTTGGACGGATCCTGGAACAAAATACTGTTTTCCAACTCATTGAAACGTTCAAGAAGATGATGCGGGATTGCGTTTGTGTCGTGGTCTGTCCAGAAGTCACTGGTTTCTTCAAAGACATTTAAAATTTCCACAAGCGGCGTGTAATATTTCAAAATAACTTTGCCGATCGGCGTTAAGTAGTATTCATTGTTTGTCTTTTGAATCAAATCAGCTTCAAGCAATTCTTTAATACGCGGATAAATTTCCGGCGTCTTAACGTTGAAGAATTCTTTGATTTCGAAAAGTGTGCGCGGTTTTTCATCAATTAAAAAGAGTAAATCTTTTCTTTTTTCAGAATATGTAATCAGGCTTAAGAGACCTTTTCCTTTCATTTGTATCACCCGTATATTATACACAACAGACTTCTCAGAAGTTGACAATTATGACAAAAATTGTTCAATCAACATAAAAGTTATACGATAAATATACACTCTATCTTTTGTAATATAAAGTTTTCGTAAATTTATAATGAATAATACGATAATAGATACAAAATACAGATGTTTAAAAAGAGTCAAAAGAGGCTGAATAAATAATATTGAGAAAAAAGAAAAATTAGAAAAAATGAAAACGAAAAAGAAAAACGAAAAAGAAAAACGAAAAAGAAAAACAAAAAAAATGAAAAAACAAAAAAGAAAAGAAAAGAAAAAGATTTTTAAAAAATTAGAAAACGAAAAATGAAAAAATGAGAATGAAAAAGAACATTGTTCTTATTTCAAGCCCATTATTTTGTAAATGGTTTCAACGTCAATGTTTTTCTCAAACACTTGCGCCAGTTCTTCAAAACCATCCTGCATTGTAAATCCGTCTTCTTCGGCATACGGAACGCCTTTCTTTTCAGACAAGTATTTCAATAAAGCGACACGGAGATTTTTATTGTCAAAAAAACCGTGCATTGACGTGCCGACAATCAAACCGTCTGCGCTGCAGGCGCCATCATGATCAAAAACCGGAGAGTGGGTTGATACCCGGCCGCTGTAAGCATTAAATCCTTCAACCATTTCGCCTTCAATGACTTTTAAGTAAGGATTACAGCCTTTAACTTTTGAAGAAACGCGAACCGGTTTTTCGCTGTACCCTTCTTCCTTTTCATAAACGGTTTCAATATCCAATAAGCTGAGCCCGTCTACAATTTTGCCATCGGGGGCAGTCAACGTTTTCCCAAGCATCTGATATCCTTCACCGATTCCGATGATTGGAACAGTTCCGGCTTTACTTAAGATTTGAGCAGCCATACCGCTTTCACGCAAAGCTTCCAAATCTTTTAACGGCGTTCCGGATCCGGGAAGAATAATTAAATCGGGTGTGCCGAGAGAGCTGTAAATATCAATATATTTGACAAGCGCTTGTGATTCTAAAATTTCATAATCGTTGAAGTGGGAAATTTTCGGGAATTGAATAACGGCGATTTCAACCGCGTTGTTGCCGGTTTTCTTCTCATCCGGGACCGATCCTGCGCCTTCTTTTTCACGGAAAGACATTGAATCTTCTGCCGGAATTCTGAGACGGAAATAAGGCATAATACCGAGAACAGGAACGCCTGTCATTTCTTCAAGCTGTTTTAATCCCGGTTTTAAAATTTCAGGATCACCGCGGAATTTGTTAATAATGAAGCCTTTGATATTCTTTTTAATATCCTCAGGCAGCAGCATGAATGTGCCGTAAAGACTTGCAAAAACGCCGCCGCGTTCAATATCGCCGACAATAATAATCGGCGCGTTTGTAATGCGCGCGGTTCCGACATTCACAATATCGCGGTCATAGAGATTAATTTCAGCAGCGCCGCCGGCACCTTCCATAATAATAATTTCGTACTCTTCGTCCAATTTCGAAAGAGCGCGGCTGAGAATTTCAGACATTTCGTCAATGGATTCATAATAATTGCCGGCGCTTCTGTCAGCATAATGTTCCCCGAGAACGATCACCTGAGAAAAGCTGTCGCCTTTGGGTTTTAAAACAACAGGATTCATTTCCGGAATCGGATCTGCGCCCGCAGCCCATGCCTGAATGACTTGTGCGTAGCTGATTTCTTTACCTTCGGGATTCACCCACGAATTTAAACTCATATTTTGCGCTTTAAACGGCGCGGTTTTGTAATCCCGAGACATTATTTTACAAATTGCCGTAACAATAGAACTTTTTCCGGCATCCGAAGAAGTTCCGAGAATAAGCAGACGTTTCGAACTCATAATTTCCACTTCTGATAAATCAACTAATCTTTATAAAAAAATAGCTCCCCATTTCTTTACAAAAACATGATTTATAAAGGATTTGGTTCATCTACAAAGTAAATTAAACTTGTCATAAATGAAAAACAACACCGAATTTTAAAAAACGCGAATCGCAAACAGTATCATTAAAACGACCTCCTAAATTATAATGTATAAATATGATGATAAAAAATAATTGACATGCATAATTTTTAAAGAAGTAATAAATCATAATTGAGAAATTAAAAGACAGATGAACTGTCATTTTATACCTAAAATCCACCCGTTTTCTTTGAGTTCCTGCCTTTTTTCTTTGTATTTCGGGTCAATGATACCAACCAGATTCCAAAAAGCCTTAGAATGGTCTTTATGCCGAATATGACACAATTCATGCACAATCACATAATCAATAACAGGCGTTTCGGCTTGAATTAAAACCCAATTCAATTTAATTTCGTTTTGATAAGTGCAGCACCCCCATTTGCTTTTGTAAGAAGCTGCTTTAACAGATATCGGTTTTTTCCCGATTAAATCCAGATATTTATCGGCAAAATAATCAACGCGGGAATTGAAAAAAACATCTGCCTGTTCAATATAAAAAGATTCAACCGCTTTCTTAATTTTCTTTTCTTTTTCAGTTTCCGGCAAATCAATCATATTTCGCGGCAAATAAACCTGAAGCTGCCCGTCAATCAATCTGATTTGAATCTTTTTTTCATTGTTTTCATTGACATCATAAATCAGCCGAAGCGTATAAGTCCGCCCCATATAATGAAAAGTGCTGCCGTTCTTGTATGACTGTTTTGAATTTTTCAAAACCGCCTCTTCCTTTTTGGCAGCTTTATTCAAAAGTTCAATGATATTTTCCTCATTTTCAAGCAAAACCGATTGAATCTCGTTTACAGAAAGAGATGCCGGCGCGCGAACAAACAAAACCGGTTTGGAATTTGCTGTTTCGGAATTAGTTGCCTCGGACTGAATTGATTTTGAATCAAGCTTCCCGGAATCAAGCATTTCATATCGAACGGTATAACTGAGCGTTTTCTTTCGCTTTTTTGAAAAAATGATAACAGAATCCAATTGAACCGAACCGAACGGAATAACAACTGACATTGTTTTTTCACCTACGGCAGGTCTGACAGGCGGCATAATTCTAAAAAAGAAAAAATTATTTGAAGCGGCGGGCAAGTTCCGCCGAAATGTCATCCGGCGTGACACCGCATTCAAAAAGCATCACTAATAAATGGAAAAGAAGATCTGAGGTTTCATAAACAATTTCTTCTTTATTGCCGTCTTTAACGGCGATAATTGTCTCAGTGGTTTCCTCACCGACTTTTTCCAATATTTTATTGATGCCTTTCGGGTCATTCAACAAAGCCGAAACGTAAGATCCTTCCGGCTGTGTTTGACTGCGTTCTTCAATAATTTTGTAAATCGTATTCAAAACGGATAAATCAGGAATTTCAGACACATTTGACACATTTATTTCTCCTGTTCATTGAAAAGCTTTCATTCCTTTTAAATTTCTCTCGGATCTGTAATTTCGCCCGTAATAGCTGATGCGCCTGCGGTTGCGGGAGAGGAAAGGTAGACGAAAGATTTCGGGCTTCCCTGGCGGCCTTGGAAGTTGCGGTTAGATGTTGACAAACCGACTTCGCCATCACCCAAGCGACCGAAAGAGCCGCCCATACACGGACCGCAGCACGGTGATTCAACAATCGCGCCTTTTTCCATTAAAGTTTCGACATAACCGGCGCGATAAACTTTCATATATTCAGTACGGGATGCCGGAACAACAATTAAACGAACGCCTTTTGCAATCGGATCATTGCCCATTGCGTCCATCATAATTTTAATGTCTTCAAAGCGGCCGTTTGTGCATGAGCCGACAAAAATCTGATCAATTTTTGTGCCGGCAACTTCTGTAACGGGTTTGACATTGTCAACATTGTGCGGACAAGCGACCTGCGGTTCCAGTTCGGAAATATCGTAACCGCGAACTTCTTTAAATTTTGCGCCGCTGTCGGATTTCCAATTTGAATCCAGTTTAAAATCGGGAATGCGTTCTTTCAAATAAGCTTCCGTCACTTTATCCGGCTCAATCAAACCGGCTTTGCCGCCCATTTCAATGGCCATATTTGACATTGTCATTCTTTCTGAAACAGATAAATGCTGAACCGTTTCGCCGGCAAATTCGGCGGCCATGTAACGCGCGCCTTCAACGCCGACATCACCGATTAAATGAAGAATTAAATCTTTGGAATAAACATGATCCGCCAATTTACCTTCAATGTTAAATCGAATGGTTTCGGGAACTTTGAACCAAAGTTTTCCGGTTGCCAAAACAGCCGCCATGTCGGTTGAGCCGAGACCGGTTGAAAATGCACCGAGCGCGCCGTAAGCGCAAGTGTGCGAGTCCGATCCGACAATCAAGTCTCCCGGGCGAACATGTCCTTTCTCGGGCAAAACCTGGTGACAGACGCCTTCATAAATATCATAATTCAAAATACCCTGTTCCTTGGCAAAATTTCTCAAATAAATGTGATTTTGAGCCGCATTCACAGAATCAGCCGGTGATTGGTGATCAAAAACAATGACAATTTTCTCAGGGTCCCAAACTTTCTTTTCTTCTTTCCCTTCCATAATCTCATTAAAACCTTTGACGGCAAGCGGGCCTGTAATGTCATGCGTCATTGCGCGGTCAATGTCCGCAACAACAAATTCACCGGCGGAAACAGGTTTACCTGCAGCCTTTGAAAAGATTTTTTCTGCGAGTGTCATTGGTTTATTTCCCATAATATATCACCTAAACTTGAAATGCAAATATTATCAATTATCGGGTTCTACTTTCCTTTTCTTTAAATAGTTTATTAAATTTTTCAAATTTTAATTTTTTGTGTCATTATAAATGACCTCTTTTGCTCTCAATTTTTTAAGAGTGTCAGTAAGTTAATGCCGCCGCCAACAGGTTCGAACAGCACCGTTTTAAAAACAAAAATGAATAAATCAATAATATGAATAAATAAATAAAAATGAATAAATGAATAATCGTTTTTAAAAAATGAAAAAATTATAGTTTATTGATCAATGTTAAATTCAACCTCATAAACGCCGGTGCTGTCATAAACAACAAAAGAAACGATATTTTTGATTAAATTTTCATTAAAACGGATTCGAGCGGTTTCATTATTAAATTCAAATTTGTCATAAATATTTTTAATGGCAACTGAGGTTTGAATATAATCTGTATGATCTGAAAGCACGCGTTCCTGAAGTGCTTTTGTCAATTCATTTGCTAAAATTGGCTCTGTTTTTTCGATTGAGCCAAGCCCTTCACATTCACATTTCAAAACGCCGCTTTCATCCGTGAAAAACGGATAAGTTCGGCATAATGCCGGGCGCGCTTCATAAATCATACATTTTTTAGAATCAGAATTTAAAAAAATACAGCTGCCGTCATCATTTCTTTGAAGCATCCATCCGAAAGTATGAATTCGGCCTTCTTCATCCGTTTGTTCCGATAAAGAATGAAGCATATCAATAAAAGTCGATTCTTTAAAAATTGCCGTTTCATTTTCCGTTTCATAAAAATCAGGCAAAAGCGGTAAAATAAAATTTTCACGTAAAAATCCGGACGCTTCTATTTTTTCAATTTCATCAGGCAAAAGATAAACGGAATTATCATCTTCCGCTCTTTCGCAGCATTTCCCACACATTAAACATGAAAAGCCGGCAGATTCAACCGTTTTCAGCATTGATTTCTGCTTTCCGGCAAGCAGCTGTTTCATTTTTAGAAGTTCTTTTTCAATGCGCGTTGATCCGGAAGTATCTGTCGGGATTGATTCGAGCTTTGAAATTTTTGATATTTTTGCCATTGCGTGTTTTTAATTTTCCGAAATTGTAATAAGACTTGTGCCCGAACAAAACAATTAAAACCAAACGTTTAAAATGAAACAAGAATAGATATAAATGTACATTAATTCAATTAATGACTCAATTCAATTAATGACTCAATTATATTACTGATTTAATTATATTAATAATTCAATTATTATTCAGCGGAGCGAAAATATGTGGGAACCGATTCATCAAAAATTTGAAAAATATCCGGCACAAGAAAAGGTTGTCAAATTGCTTTTAGAGCGCGGTTTTCAGGTCAATGCCGCCGGAAAAGTTGTTTCAGGCAGTATTGAAATTCCCCATGTACAAATCGGCAAAGAAATCAACGTTGACCGCCGCGTTGTTGATGCAACGACCAAACACATTATTGAAGATGAAACGCTTTTTGATTTTTTCAAACATGTCCGTTCCATTCCCTTTTTAGCAGAAGTCGCGCCACATTTGAATTTAGGCGTTGTGATTATTATTCCTGATGACGGCGCCAATGTCGGTATTATTTCAGGCGTGACAAGCGTCATTTCCGATGCCGGTTTCAGTATCCGGCAAGCCGTTTCAGACGATCCGTTTTTCAATGAAGCACCGCGGCTGACAATTATTACAGACAAAAAAATACCCGGAAATCTGGTAGATCAAATCAGAACCGTTAAAGGGGTTAAAGGTGTCACAATTCATTAATTAACAACTATTGACTAATTATTACTCGATTAATCAATTTTAACTAATTATTATGAATTCAATAATCAGATTAATGACAAATTAAAAGAATAATTCAAAATCAGCGGATTATACCGTTACTTTTTAATTGAAATATGTATTTTTAAGCCTCACGAACTAAAGTTTTATTTAATTTATAACAAATTTAATTTTATTATTTTTTATTATTAAAACGGTTATTTTGCTGAAAACAGGTGGCGAAAACAATGGTCCAAATTTCAATTATTATGGGTTCTGAATCGGACAGAGCAATTTCCGACAGAGCCGTTTCGGTTCTCGAAAAAACAGATTATTCTTACGAAGTTGTTGTGATTTCCGCGCACAGAAACCCTGATGATTTGGATGAATATATCAAAAATTCCGACGCGCTCGTTTTTATTACAATTGCAGGTCTTTCCGCCGCTTTGCCGGGCGTTGTCGCTTCCAAGACCAAAAAACCCGTCATCGGTGTTCCCGTCAGTGCAAAATTGGGCGGATTGGACGCGCTTTTATCCGTGACACAAATGCCGCCCGGCGTTCCGGTTGCCGCGGTCGGTGTTGATAACGGTGCTAACGGTGCGCACTTGGCAATCCGCATTTTAGATTTGCTTAAAGCATAATTACGGAACAAAATGAAAAGGTTACTTCATCTTTCATTTATTTTTCAAAACGATGTTTCGATTCATTTGAATTGAAGAAAAATCCAAGTACGACCGCATTTTTCGATTTTTGTGAGCGGTTGCGAATAAAAATTGAAATTGCGGATTATTTCCCACCATCGCTAAACCCGATTCAGCTTAATCTTAAAAGTAAAATATTTTGGCATTTGCAGTTTATTAAACGTATTGGAATGAATCTCCAACGCCTTCTTTCACTCACTTCGCTCGTGAAACGCGTCGTTGGAGGTGGTTGTTTTGGTTTTCCATTTATTTTTACAAAAACAGAAACATCCGTTTTTCAAATTTAAGAAGAAATGAACGACATCTAAACCCTAAAATAAAAACAGACATTTTTTGGATTTTATCGGTCGTTCGGGTTTCAAAAATTAATAAAAACGATGTTTCGATTCATTTGAATTGAAGAAAAGTCCAAGTACGACCGCAATTTTCGATTTTTGTGAGCGGCAGCGAACAAAAATTGAAAAATGCGGATTATTCCCCTGCGTTTATAAAACAATCTCAGCTGATTTAAATCAAATAGTGAAAACGGCTTATGTTGTTTATTTAACAATAGAATTTAAAAAGATTAAAAAGAAAATAAAAAGATTAAAAAGAAAATTAAAAAAATTAAATATACTTGGACTTGCCGCTGTATTCGTTTTGTTTGTCAATGCTCATTTGAATGAGAATATCAAAAATTTGGTGAACGGAATCCACGTCCAATCCTTTTTCAACCGCCAAACTTGACGCGCGGTCCAAAACATTTTGAATCTGCTCTTCGTCGACAATCGGCTTGCCCATTTCTTTTTTAGAAGAAAGGATTTCACCGGCCAAATTCGTTCTGACCTCAATTAAATCAATAATTTCACGGTCGATTAATCTCATTTTTTCGCGTGTTGTTTCTAACATACCTGTCGGCATCATATCTCCGTCCTTTCTTTTGAAAATGAAATCATTCTCAGCGGTAATATTGGACACCCATTCAATATAAATGTTCAGATATATCTTCAGATATACCAATCAATAAATGTAATAAAAATATCAATCGATAAATGTAATAAATATCGATCGACAAATAAGTATCAATCGACAAAAATAAATATCAATCGTTAAATGCAAAATTAAATTCTTTCAAATCCCTGTTTCCGTTTTTCATATATTTAGAAAAACGGCGGCTTTCATCAAGCGCATTGAGATTACACGTTTTCGTTTCATAAATTTTGCCGCCGGGAAATTGAGCCGCCCATATTTGTTTAATTTTCAAAACGGCAGTTTGAAGTTCTTTTTGCTCATCTTTTGACAACAAATCCGAACACGGCAAAAGCGCCGTAAAAGACGGACCTGTCCCTGACAGACCTGCCGCGACATCGAATTTTTCGCCGATTTCCATACACGCAACAGCCGGAGCCGGATCAAACCCGAGCGCGCCGCAATAAATCAGACCGTTCAATTTCATCGCTTTTTTATAATCTCCCGTAAGCGCAATTTCAAAAGCCGTTTCAACCAAATCTTTCATCAAAACCGAGCGCGAAACATTTGTTTCCGCGCTGAACGCTTTTGTTTCGGGATTTAAAATCAAAACATTGTAATGAAATTCATCTCTTTGAAGCAATTCCATTGTTTTGTTGTCGGTAACCGCAACGCCGCCGTAAAAAGAAGCGCAGGCATCATCATACGCGCCCGTGATTGTCACGCCCGCTTCTTTGGCCGCTTTGACGCCGAGCTGAACAATTTCATCGGCAGAAAGCTTTTCACCGAGCGCATCTAAAGTTGCAATAAGAGTTGCATTGGCGGCCGCACTGCTGCTTTTTAAACCGCCGGCAATCGGAATTTCACTTTTCGTTAAGACAGTTGCTTCTGCCGGACAATCAAATAAATCTAAAACAGATTGAACACACAATTCAATTAATCGCGTATCAGCAGTTGGGTTTTCATAGATTGAGCCGCTGACGGAACAAGTCGGCGCGTCGGATAAGCAAACTTCAGCGTAAGTTTTGAGCTGTGTCGCGTAAGCGCAGCCTTTCCAAGCAGCGATGGCGTTAATAATCGTGCCGCCGCCGAATGCGCAACCGTATCCTTTTTTGAATGTCATTTTGATTTTCCGATTTTGATGATTAAACGAATACCGACTTTGATTTTAAACATTTTGAAAAGGCGGTTTTGAATCCATATATAATTATTTGAATTCGGACAAGGACTATATGAAACATATGGAATATATATATATAAATGAAAAGATTGTATAGGAATATTGAGTTGACAGAAAATAAAGTTTTTCATTATTTTTTTGTTTAAATATAGGATAAAACAGGTGTTCATTAAGATGGAAACGCGAAAAGTACAACAAACAGGCGGATCGACATATATCATATCTTTACCGAAGCAATGGGCTGAAAAAGTTGGTATTACACCGGGCGCGCGCGTCGGCGTTCAACCGCAGCCGAATGGTAAATTGTTGATCAGCCCCGAAATTGATTCTAAACCGCTCCGCAAAAAAGCAATTGACATTACAAACGTAAACGGTCACAGTTTAGAAAGAGCTTTTATTGCAACATATTTAGCCGGTTACGATATTATTGAATTTACCTCTTCAAAAATTTCCGCAGATCAGAAAAAAATACTTCGTGCAGTCTGCCACAAATTAATCGGCCCTGAAATTGTTGAAGAAAGTTCAAATCTTGTTTTGGTTCAGGACTTATTAAGCCCGAATGAACTTTCAATCAAAAAAGCCGTTCAGAGAATGTCTTTGATCACAACATCCATGTTTAATGACAGCATTTTAGCAGTCGTCAACAACGATGCTGATTTAGCAACAGACGTTATGGAAAGAGACGACGAAGTCGACCGTTTATTTATGGTCATTTCAAAACAATTCAAATCAATTTTATGCGGCACCGGCTTTGTTGACACAAACGAAGCGTCGATTGAAGAATATCACAATTACAGAATGGCAGCAACGCCCATTGAACGCATTGCTGACCACTCCCACAGAATTGCTCAAATTGTGATTCTTTTCCACCCTGAATTGGATGAAAAAAGAATTAACGAAATTAAGAAAATGGCCGATTTTGCCGCGGACACATTCAAAAAAGCTGTCGAATCATTGGTTACATTAAACCCGAAACTGGCCAACCAAGTCATTGAAAACCAAGCGAATATGGACACATTCATTACGCATTTCAACCGTAATTACTTTGACAAATCCACTGATTTGTCTTTTGGCACAATGATCGGTGTTCGTACGGTGATTGACAGCATCGGCAGAATTGTAGATTACGCCGGCAACATCGGCGAAGTTGCAATTGATGCAGCAATTGATTCACCGGATGCAAAGTGGTAACCAACCCTTTGCATTTTTTTACTTTTTTAACATTTTTAACATTTTTACTCTTTGAATTTTCCTTTTTGTAATTTATTTATTTTTTAATGTTTTATTTTTAAATGTTTTATATTCTCAATTTTTTTCATCTTATTCACATCTTTTTTTCACCATTTCATCGTTTCTTCATCATTTCATCGTTTTTATCATAATTTTTATTACTGCTTTTTATTTTTATAATTTTAAACTGTTTCCGTATTTTCAATTTGTTTCCCACAAAAATAAATACCGTCAAATCAATATGTTTCGAATTATACTGAATGGATGGGTTTTGAGGGTTAAAATGGATATTAAAACAAAGAACAGGCTTTCATTTTTGGTTTACGCTTTGATTTTGGGTGCTCTTGTCGGTGCCGTTACATGGCTTTTTTTGTGGGCGATGGAATTTTGTATTGAATTGATTTGGACAGATTTGCCTGAAAAAATTGACTTCCTTTATCTTCCGGTTGTCGTTTGTACAATCGGCGGCGTCCTTGTCGGTCTTTGCAAAAAATATTTCGGCAACGTTCCTGGTGTTTTATCAATTGAATTAGAAGAAATTCAAAAAACAAAACGCGTAGATTACAAAAATTTGCCGGCCGTTGCGCTCTCTTCATTTCTCCCGTTGATTTTCGGCGGCAGCATCGGCCCGGAAGCGGCTTTGGTTTCCATCCTCGGCGGTTTAAGCACTTGGATTGCCGACCACATCAAAACAACTGCAAAAAATGTGAGAGCTTATACAGAAATCGGTGCCGCAGCAACTCTCAGCGCAATGTTCGGGTCACCGTTTTTCGGGTTTGCCGAAACATTTGAATCCAAGAAAAATTCATTTTTTTCACTCAACGACGCACAAAATAAACCGGATTCATTCGATGAGATTTGTAATACAAAACCAATCACAAATATTGCAAATACCTCAAATGCAGGCACTTCAGATACAGTAGGCACAGATGCAAATGATATTGACGAAATTCTTCCCAAGAGAACAAAAAGTCTCATTTATTTTGCGGCAGCAATTGTTGCGTTCGGTGTTTTTGCGCTTCTTTCCCACATTTTCCCGGAATCCGGCATTTACCGATACGAATATGTCCCGTTCGGAGTAAATGAATGGCTTGCAATTGTTCCGCTGGCGATTATCAGCGGTTTATTCGGCTATTTGTACTATATTTTCGGAATCATCATTCGCAAAGGAATTCGCCCGATAAAAGAACAAAAAGTATTGCTGGCAACTATCGGCGGTTTCATTCTCGGATTGGTTGCTGTTTTCTTGCCTTACACATTATTTTCCGGAGAAACGCAGATTGCGGAAATCGCGGTTGAATGGACGACGCTTTCTGCAGCCGTTTTATTTTTAACGGTTATTTTCAAAATTTTTGTCTCCCGCCTTTGTTTCTTGACAGGTTGGCGCGGCGGACATATTTTCCCGATCATTTTTTCAGGCATTGTTCTCGGATATGCGTTTTCAAAATTCATTCCGGTTGATCCGACCTTTTGCGCGCTGATTTGTTCTGTCGCCATGACCGGCATGATTCTGCGAAAACCCATTGCAACCGTTTTGGTTTATTTGATCATTTGTCCGATTGAATACCTGATTCCACTGACAATTGCGACCGTCATTTGCTGTTTCATTCCGTTCCCGAAAATATTTGAACAGGCTGAAGAGGAAGAGTTGGCTGAAGAATTAGAAAGTAAAAAAAGGATGACAGAAAACGAAAAGAAAAATGAAAAGAAAAAAAGAAGCACAGAGAGTTGAAAAGAAAAAAAGCGCAGAGAGTTGAAAAGAAAAAAAGCGCAGAGAGTTGAAAATCAAAAATCGAATTTAAAACGCTTCATTCGTTTTTTTAAAGGATTGGAAAACAAAAACAACCGCCTCCAACGACGCATTTCACGAGTAAAGCGAGTGAAGGAAGGCGTTGGAGATTCGTTCCCGCCATTCAATAAACAATATAAACCGTGTTTAAGGGTGCTGTTTTTAATCAATCGGTTAAATTATTTTATCATCAGCGGGGAATAAGCCGCAATTCTCAATTTCATTCGCTCCGCTCATGAAATTTCGCCTTGCGGTCGTATCTGAACTTTTTTGTTTTTAAAAAACCCAAACATCGTTTTTAATTATTTTCAAACCCGAACGCCCGATAAAAACTAAAAATTAAAAACAATTGTTATTTCAAAGTTTAAACGGCGTTCGGTTTTTCATAAATTTTCGAAAAAATGATGTTTGTGTTTTAGAAATTGTACATGAATTTGTATGAATTAGTATGAATTTGTACGAATTTGTATAATTTTTACAATTTATACATGAATTAGACACGAATCTTACGTGAACACGATGCAAATAATTATCTTTCACTCCTTTTTTGTTCTGTCGGCATGAATTATAAATACTAGCTGTGACTTTTTTCTATAATTACATTTCACCGCTGAAATGGAATAAACGTGGCAGCGGTAATGTTTTCATTAAAATTTTTATTCAAACAAAATCATAAAATTTCAAGATCAAAATTTTTAATTTTCCTTTGGAGGAAAAATATGGGCGTTATTTCTCAATTCAGAAATTTTTTCGGCAAATTGTTTAAAAAGAAAAATGCATGCATCGGCATTTACGGACCTCCGAATGCCGGCAAAACAACACTTGCAAACCGTATCGTTAAAGATTGGAAAGACGATGAGTCTGAGCCCGTCGGTTCTGTTTCCCACATTGCGCACGAAACCAGAAAAGCGCAGCGCCACCACAAATTGGAAATCGAATCTAAAGGCAGCAAAATCTGTTTAGATATTGTTGACACACCCGGTTTGGCAACAAAAATCGACTTCCACGACTTCATGAAAGAAGGCATGGGCGAAAAAGAATCCAAGCAGCGTTCCAAAGAAGCAACGGAAGGCGTCATCGAATCCGTGAAATGGTTAGACGATTTAGACGGCGTTATCTTAGTTATGGACGCAACCGAAAACCCGTACACTCAAGTGAATGTAACGGTTATCGGCAACATGGAAGCACGTAAATTGCCCCTTTTGATTGTCGCCAACAAAATTGACCTTCCCGAATCAGATCCGGAAGCAATCAAAGAAGCGTTCCCGCAGCACCCGTTCATCGGAATTTCTGCATTGGACGGCACAAATATGGAAACGTTCTATGAAGCCATTGCAAAACAGTTCGGGTGATTAAAATGAGTGATATTCAACTTGACTTAGTTTCCGACGCAAAACTCTCCAGAATGGGTTCTACCGAAAAAGTGCGCTACATCATTGATGAAGTTCGCAAAGGAAAAATTATGGTTTTAGAAAAAGGCCTTGACCCGATGGAAGAAGCAAAGCTGATTGAAATGACAATGACCGAAATCGAAGAAGATTTCTTCGGTCTTGAAATTGAAAGTTACCCGCGCGATGACAGCGGCGGTACATTCTTCGGCAAATTGTTCAAAAAAGATGCCGGCCAGCAAAAATTAACCGTCATCGGCCCGGCAAACCAGCTGAAAACGCTCCGAAAAGATAATTCCCTTATCAGTACGCTTGTGTCAACTAAATAATGACACAACCCTTTTCTTTTTTTATTCTTTTTTATTTATCTCATTTTTCGTTTATTTTCATAATTTTCTTTGCATTTTCTTTTTCTTCTTGTATTTTCTTTCGCATTTTTTTATGTTTTTAATGATATTCGTTCAATTTTTACAAGTTTAATATCTTCAAAAATAAAGCATTAAAAGGCGGTTTCTAAAATTAAAATACATATATAAAAAAAGGCTTATTTGTAGCGGAAAATAATATATAGTCTATATTCTAAATAGAGGTCACACTTTTGGCAAACAAATTCGAGAAATTCAATTTGTGCGCCTCTTTTTAATTTAAAATATGGGTTTGTACGGTGTTTATTGTGTTGGATCGGGAATTGCAATCAGCAGAGAGAGTTAAAATTAAACTGTCAGGCATTGACCCGCAGACACTCACTTCTTTTGCAATGGGCAATTCCGACATTGATTTGATTTGCACATACGGAAAAATTACTCTCCAATGCCGTTACGAAATTTCGGATTATACCCTCGGTCTGATTTTAAAAACAATTTCCGGCGTTGACAACGCGGCAACACATGAAACTGAGATCTTATGCGATTTTGATGACATTCAAAATTATCAGCGTATGGGCTATACGCTTGTTTCTTACAGCCGTCACGACGGAAAATATCGCGTTACTTTTAATGTTCCCTTCTCTTCCGCAAAAGCCGTTTACAGTCTGACAGTCGCTTTCTTTGAAGAACTTCAAAAAGAAAAAACACTGAAAAAAGATTTTTACTGGAGCGGAAAAGATCACAACATTATTCAGCTGTTCAATGAACTCAAAAAAATCGACGGCTGGGAAATTAAAGAAATTAAAAATAAAGACAACTGACCTTAATTTTAAAATTTCATATTAGAATTATAAAATACTTTTTTCTTATTCAGTTTATTCAGACTTGTAAAAACCCGGAAGATTTTATTTTTATGATTTTGATAAATTGAATGAACCTTTTTTAAAAAAGATAAATAAACCGCTGAGAAGCGGTTTACTTTTACGAATTTTATTTATTTTCTTCATCTTCGTCTTCTTGCCGTCTCCAAAGGAAAATGAAAATTCCTGTTGCAACCAAGAACAAAAAGATGACACCTGCAATTAATGTGTCATTTGAAGATGGAATTTCATAACTGGGTGTTTCCTTCTCCTGAACAGGCTCTTGAGGGTCTTGTTGCGGTTCTTCAGAGTCAACGACTTTAGCTTCGCCGCTGCCGGATCCTTTGGGAGAAGTTTGCGTATCTTTAGAAACAAGATACACTTTCAAAGTCTCACCATCATTCATTTGAGCCGGAAGTGTCGGGTCAAACGGTTTTGTTAAATTCAATATATAATCGGCAAACGTTGTCGGAATAGCTGTTGCAGTCAAAGGTCCTGCCCAAATCTCGTAATTGGTCAATGTTTCGCTTGTATTAAGCACGTTGTCGAAATAGTATTCAACAGTGATTTCAACGGTTTGAGTGGTATCGCTGACAAGATAAACTTTCAAAGTGTCACCGTCATCAAA
>NZ_SNYS01000010.1 GCF_004363215.1 Methanimicrococcus blatticola
TTCTTATTTTGCTTATTTTTTATTTTGTTTTTGATTATTTTTTTTGATTATTTTTTTTTTTTATTTTTTTTTTTTTTTTATTTGTTTTATTTTTTTTTTTTTTTTTTTTTTTTTTTTTTTTTTTTTTTTTTAAGTTCCTCTCTTCGTTTTGTTTAATTCCAAATCCGCTCGTATTTCGAACGATCGAGGATGAAAATTAGCGAGTGGCTGGTTCGGGTTTATTTTTTTAAGAAAAATGATTTTCTTTTTTCAATTCAATAAAACAGCGAAACCAATATAAAATCAATAAAAAAAGCCGGATCAATCATTCTGATTAATCCGGCGGGGTTGGGTTGTTTTTGTGTTTAGATTTTGGTTTGTGTGTGTATTGGAGATATTTTCATGCATTAAAAGTTTGCATAAATGTGATTTTTAATCCTTAATTCACTTGTGTTTTTTAGTGACAAGGAACCAGGAGTGAACGGTCTTTTCGCCGTCGCTGCCCCATGAATCTCTTTCTTGTGCGCCGATGAAGGTTTCGGGCGCGCCCATGACGACATCGTCTCCGGGCATCCAGTTGGCAGGCGTGGAAACGCCGTCCTTTTCATTGACCTGAAGTGCTTGAAGCAATCTTTTGATTTCTTCCATGTTTCTGCCGGCAGAAAGCGGGTAGTAGAGAATGGCTTTCACTTTGCCGGTCGGGTTGATAATAAAGACTGCGCGAACAGCTTTCGTGTCAGATGCGCCGGGCTGAAGCATGCCGTATTTCTTGGCAACTTCCATTTTAATGTCAGCAATGACCGGGAACTTAATCTCAACGTTTTTGAGGCCTTTGTATTCGACATGATCTTTAATGTCTTTCAGCCAGGCAATGTGAGAGGTAATGCTGTCAATAGACAAGCCGATAAGTTCTGCGTTTAATTTTTTGAATTCATCCTGCATGGTTGCGAATGTAATGAATTCGGTTGTACAGACGGGTGTGAAGTCGGCCGGGTGGCTGAACAAAATGACCCACTTTCCTTTGTAGTCCGCCGGAAATTTCATATGTCCGGTGGTTGTTTGTGCTTCAAATTCGGGCGCATCATCGCCGATTAAAGGAAGGGAGACAGGTTCTTCATATTCCCAACAATCACAGTATTCTTCTGTCATATTTATCACATTTTTAGTTTTTTGGTTTTTAAGTCTCGTTGGCAGATGTTTGAATCTTTTAATAATGAGATACAAAAATCCGGCAATTGAGTAATAACAACATCTTATTAGAAGTTATTATTAATAAGGCTTGCTATGAATAAATTTCGTTTTATTTATCGCATTGCTTACCCGTTATAATTAATAACTCTGCATAAGAATAAATATGTTTCTATAAAAATAAAACGAGAACAAATAAAACGAAAAACAAAAAATCAAATATAAATGAAAATAAAATGAAAGAAAGAACAATGAAAATAAAATGAGAAAAACGGAAATTAAATTTTATTTCCGTATTTTGATTTTAATTTTTGATTTAAATTGTCGACCTGTTCAACAGCCGTTCCGATATATTTGTACGGATTGACCAAGCTTTCAATATCATCGCCGGTTAAAACAGCCGTGAGATCTTTATCGGCCAAAAGCGCGTCTTTGAAGTGAACATTTTCTTCAACAGATCTCATCGCAGCCGAGCGGACAATTTCGTGTGCTTCCTGCCGGCCGATTCCGCGAAGCGTGAGTTCAATCATGATGGCTTCACCCATATTCAAGCCGTTAAGCAGGTTTAAATTTCTCTCAATGTTGGCCGGATTGAATCTCAAATTTTCCAAAACCGTGATTCCGAGATTGATAATGTGATCCGCTAAAATGCATCCTTCCGGGAAAACAATTCTTTCAGCAGACGAATTTGTCAGGTCGCGTTCGTCCCAAAGTGTGTTGTTTAACAGTTCGGTTTCGATAAAACCGCGAACAATACGCGCCAAACCGCAGATTTGTTCAGACTTAATCGGATTTCTTTTGTGCGGCATCGTTGAAGAGCCGACCTGCTTTTTGCCGAATCCTTCTTCGAGTTCGCCGATTTCACTGCGCTGCATGGAGCGGATTTCAGTTCCGATTTTGTCAAGCGTCGTCACAACACCGCCCATCCACATCACGAATTCTGCGTGGCGGTCACGCTGGATCAACTGATTGGAAACATCAACGGAGCCGATTCCTAAATATTCCATTGTTTTCTTCTGAATCTCAATGCCGTTTTTGCCGAAAGCGGCTTGTGTGCCGACAGCGCCGGTCATCTGTCCGACCAAAAGGCGGGGCTTGATTTCGTTTAAGCGGTCAATGTGACGGTCGACTTCCGAGGCCCAGATCGCAAAGCGAAGGCCGTATGTTGTCGGGACGCCGATTTGTCCGTGCGTTCGGCCGCAGCAAACTGTATTTTTCTGATTTTCAGATTGTTTGACTAAAATTGAAAGCAAGCGGTAAAGTTTTTCTTCCATAATGGCAACGGCATCTTTGAACTGAAGCGCGGTTGCAGTATCTAATATATCATTGGACGTTGCGCCAAAGTGCACCCATTTGCCGGCATCGCCGCTGCATTGTTCCGAGATTGCTTTGACGACCGCCATCATGTCATGGTTAATTTCATTTTCTATTTCATCGACACGTTCCCATTTGACAAGCGGCAAAGATTTTTCAATCTCAACGGCGGCCTCTTTGGGAATCATTCCAAGGTCGGCTTCGGCTTTGGAAAGGGCAATTTCGGTTTGAACAAGAGTTCGAAGCCGGGTCTCCTGAGACCAAACTTCTTTCATTTCCTTGGTTCCGTAACGGAATTCAATCGGGTGGATAGGCATTTCTTTTGCTCCGTAAATAATTACATAATGTAAATGAATGTAAATTGTGATTTGAATAATTTTTAATTAAATCTGTCGGACTTATTAACTTATTATCCTGATCCTTGAACAGATTTGAATCGGTTTGTGAAAATAGGTTTGATGTCAAAAACAGATATAAATTTAATGTGTTTTCAAAAATTAAGAAAATGGATGTTTACTTTATCTAAAACAATCAGAAACCCCAAACAACCGCCCTCTAATTTTCATTTCGCTCGGAGCAAAGCGAAAAATGAAATGGAAATTTGCGGATTCGTACTCCGCTTATACAGTAAAAACACAAAACCTCTTCTCATGTCAATTACATTCTGCTTTGCCGCCGCCGTCGCGCGAGTCGCATCAATTTTTTCAAATGCTTTCAAAATGGCTGATCACTTTTAATTTTGATTCTCAGTTGCCTGTTGTCATTGTTTTTGTTGGGGTATGAGGGGTTGATTCCGATTCCCGGCCAACAGTCGGAACGGAGTTCCGACAGTTGCCCGGGAAATATCCAAAACTCTTATATCTATTAAGTTATAGTTATCATTCCTTTGAAACAAGTTAATTGATATTTTAGAACCCCCCGAGGTTCGGCGACTTAACTTAAAATTCATAAATTTTACATTTATTTAATTATCTCAGGTGAATTATTATGGGAAAATTTCCGGAAGCAGACGAACGCTTATTAAAGAAGAAGATTTGTATGAAATGTAACGCACGCAACTCTATCCGTGCAACACGCTGCAGAAAATGCAACTATCCGAACCTCAGATTGAAGGCAAAGGACAAGAACGGAGCGTGATTCCGTCATGACGGTGGAAGAGTACCTCTCGGAAATCATCCAAAAGGAAGGTGTCGCTCACGTTACTTTGATCGACCCGGCCTCTCAGAAACCCGAAGAGGCGGTGCGCTTGGCAACCGAAGCTGTTGCCGGCGGAACAAATGCCATTATGCTCGGCGGCTCAACCGATGCCGGCGGACAGATTTTGGATCTCACCGCAAAGATGATCAAAGAGAACGTCTCAGTCCCCATCATTCTTTTTCCGGGCAGCACGTCCGGATTTACAACACAAGCGGACTGCGTTTTGTTCATGAGTCTTTTGAACTCCCGCGACCCGCATTATATTGTCGGCAATCAAATGCTCGGTGCTTTAACGCTTTACAAAACCGGCATGGAATCTATTCCGATGGCTTACCTTGTTTGCGAGCCCGGAGGAACAGTCGGCTGGGTCGGAGACGCTAAGCTTCTCCCGCGCGCCAAGCCCGAACTTGCCGCAGCATATGCTTTAACAGGCAAATATTACGGTATGCGCTACACCTATCTTGAAGCAGGTTCCGGCGCAGACTCACCGCTTCCGCCCGAAATGATCGGAACCGTGAAGCATGTCTTAAAAGACAGCGTTTTAATCGTCGGCGGCGGTATCCGCGACGGTAAAGCGGCAGCAATTTGCGCCAAAGCCGGTGCCGATATTATCGTGACCGGAACGGCAATCGAAAAAGCCGATGATGTCAAAGCCTTAACGGCTGAAATCGTCATGGGCGCAAAAATGGGCAAAAAAGCATAATTTTTGCTCAACTCTTTCATTTACGCCGCGACGCGGCTTTCTTTCTTTTTCATTTTATTTTCTGAATTATTTTTCCTTGCGGAGGTTTTAGTGTGCTGAAAGTCTCTCATCTTGTTAAAGAATACCCGACGGCTCACGGTCAAAAACGTGTTCTTGATGATTTGTCCTTTGAAGTTTCGAAAGCGGAGATTGTCGGAATCACCGGAAAAAGCGGTGCCGGAAAAACAACGCTTTTGAAAATTTTGCGCGGCGTTGAATCCTTTGATTCCGGCGAAATTGAAATTGACGGCATCAAAATTCTGCCCGACTCCGGAAAAGAGGGCGAAAAAATCCTTCGCCAGTCAACCGCCATTCATCTTCAGCGCAATTTCGGTCTTTGGAGCGGCCCTGCAATTGAAAATATCATTCGCCGCTTGAATTTCCATCTCGTCGGAACGGAAGCGTTGCCGCTTTCTGATCATCACACTTATCAAGACCTTTATGATGAAGCCCACTCCATTTTAAAAATGGTCGGCTTAGACAATAAAGCACTTCACTCAACCGATCAACTCAGCGGCGGCGAGAAGCAGCGCCTTGTTCTGGCCCGCCAAATCGCAGCACGTCCGAAGTTTTTGCTGCTGGACGAACCTGTCACGATGACCGGTCCCGACACCAAACAGGAAATTTTGGATGTCATTTTAGAGCTCAAAGAAAAACTCCAAATTCCGATTTTAGTTGTTTCTCACCTCCCGGAAGTTCATGCGTATATCGCAGACCGTGTTCTTTTCCTTGAAAACGGTAAAATCGCAATGGAAGGCGAACCTGTTTCCGTTTTAAAATCTTTCCTCAAAGAAATGAAACCCAAAGAATCTCTTCAGGAAGTTTCGGAATTCAAACCCTGCGTTCGCGCCAAAGACGTTTCCAAACGCTACAGCCTCATCCGTGTCGGCGAAGTTCTCAACATTCAGGATTTAAATTTTGACATTTACGAAAAACAAATCACAACCTTTGTCGGCAGCTCCGGCGCCGGCAAAACAACCGTGATGAAATTGCTCGAAGGCATGGTTCCGCCGACATCGGGCGCAATTGAAATTTTATATCGCGCACATGAAAACAGCGGTGACGGTCAACCCGCCGATGAAGGCAAATGGATTGACATCGGCGCTTACAATGAAAACCGCATCTATTTGCGCAGTGTCATAAGCATTATGAATCAGGAGTTTTCGATGTCCGTTAACTCAACCGTTCGCGACCAAATCCGCTTCCGCTTAAGCATGAAAACGCGGTACGCGGTCGATGTCGCCAAAGAGCGTGCCGCAGAATTCGGCATTCCGTCACAGGTTTTGGATATCATTTACCGCCTGCCGGACATGACAACAGAAGAAAAAGACACTGTTATGAGCGAACTCGGTCTTCCCGAAGATATTTTTTCCCGGCTTTTCCCGGTTTTTCCGTCTTCTGATGTCGACAAATACGCCGAACCGATTTTTAAAGCGCTTGATTTGCCGCTTGAAATTCTCGATCAAAAACCCGATCAGATCAGCGGCGGCGAGCATGTTCGCGCCTTCATTGCGCTCAGCCTGGTCACGTCTCCCGATTATCTGTTCCTCGACGAGCCGTTCGGCGACTTGGATCCGGTCACGCTTCGAGATGTGACAAACGCGCTCAAACGCATCAACAAAGAATTCGGAACCACAATCGTGATGGTCAGCCACCACATGGATTTCGTTAAAGAAGCGTCACACAGAGCGATTTGGATTGACAACGGCGCAATCGCCATGGACGGCAACCCCGACGAAGTGTGTGCCGCGTTGGTTCAAAAAAGCAATGCCAAATATTTGGACTTTGATATTGATAAATTAACGCAGGAATAATTTTCCTGCTTTTCGTTTTTTTAAAATATTATTTTTGAAATTATTTCCGGATTCAATCATATTTATTCGAAGAATTCCCTGCTTCTCTTCTTTTAATTGATTCTTCCATTTCTTTGATCTGTTCTTCCAATTCAATATTTGCTTGTTTTATAAGCAAATCAATTCTTTTTTGCTCTTCGGGTGTACGCTCGGGCGCTTTACCGACATAAGTGAATATATCCGAAAACGATTCTGCATTCATTTTTTCACCCTTTTATCTTCTATTGTATACATTTTTGTTTTATAATCTAATATTTTCACAGTTTCGATTGTAATAATCTCATTTTCGATATTTCTGGGCAACAATATTTCATATTCACTTTTATCAAGGTATAAAGCTTTCGTATTTTTGTTTAAAAGTCGACGAAATATGATCGGATTCTCAGGATTTATGTAACTCATTGCATTTTCAATTTTTAAACTGTAACTTCCAAATGCTTTTTCACAAAAAATGCCGCCTACATATTTTTCCAACAACCAGTCATCATCTTGAACCGCCCGATAGATATTTTGTTCAACATTTACATGACTTTTTTCAATTGCGCTGTCAATCAAATGAACACTGTTTGTTATTAACTTCAATTCTTCATGTGTCAGTATTTCCTAAAAACGATTTGAGCGGCAGCAGGAGTTGTTGACATAACAATGCGTTTTATTTTTCCAATTTTTTGGAATCGGAAAACTCCAATCCTGTTTTTGTAAATTCCATGGGTGAATATCTTGATAATTTCCAATTTCAACAATCTCAGTCGCTGTTAAATCTGATCTTTTGTAATACGGTGTCAGCGCGGTATATTTTTCAGGCGTTTCAGCGACATGATTTGAAAATCTTTCTCTCTTTGGATTTATGTCATATGATTCAAACATACAAAGGATTTAAAAAAGAAAACCATAAGCTGATTGATTTTTTTAAAAACAAAACTTTTATATCGGGGCTACTTTCTGCAGTTTATTTGTCATCTTTTTTTCTGTTATCTTCACTGTCGGTTAGTTCTTGGCAGAAACATTTTAATGTTTTTATCTCCTCATGAGTGAACAAGGTGAATACTTATGAGTTCGGAATTTTCCCCTCAAGTTCAAAATCAAATTGCACAAATTCAACAAGTTCAGCAGCAGGCGCAAACGCTTGCAATGCAGAAATCTCAAATCGACGTGATGATTAAAGAAACGGAAATGGCGGTTGAAGAATTAGAAAAATCAGCCGATGACGCCGTTGTCTATAAATCAGTCGGCGAATTGATGATTAAATCCGATAAGGCTTCTCTTTTAACTTCTTTAAAAGAACGCCAGGAATCTTTTTCTTTAAGGGTCCAGTCGATTGAACGTCAGGAAGAGCGTTTAAATTCAAGGTTTAAACAGCTCCAAGAACAGCTTCAAAGCATGATCGGAACATCCGGCGGCGGCGAGGACGAAGATTAATCTCAGCCGTGACATCTATGAGGGTCAACGATTTAGAATTCTTCAATCGCCTCCTGGATTACCGGAACATACTCTACATTTGCCACAGAAACGCGGATCCTGATGCCATCGGCAGCGCTTATACGCTGGCGGAGGCGATCGGCGGAACCGTCGGAGTCGTGGATGACTGCAACCGGGTGGCTGCAAATCTCATCGACAAATTGGATATTCCGACTGTTCTTTGCCCGAATCCGGACGACTATGACATGACAGTCGTCGTTGATACATCGACACGCGGTCAGCTGAATGATTTAAAGCTCGGCCGGTTTTGTCTGATTGATCATCACGCGACAACGGCGCTTTTAGATGACGCTGAATTTTATATTCACGAAGAAACCACCTCAACCGTTGAGATTATTTTCAGAATTCTCAACGCTGCAGGCATTCATATTTCCCCGAAAATGGGTCTCGCCATGATTACGGGAATTATCACGGACACGGGTCATCTGAAACACGCCAACGCAAGTACTTTCAAGACGCTTTCAGGCATCATGGAAGTCAGCGGTGTCGATTATTTCGACGCGTTGGAATTGATGGCGGCAACGCCACAGGATATTTCAATCCGCATTGCGATGCTCAAAGCAGCCATGCGCTGCAAAGTTGAGCGTGTCGGCGACTGTTTGATTGCGACAACCAATGTCAGCTCCTATGGCGGCGCAGCAGCGTCCATGCTGACCAACATCGGCGCAGATATCGCCTTTGTCGGCTCCGCCAAGAACGACAACAGCGTTCGTGTCAGCGGTCGTGCAAAAAGAGATATGATTCTCTCCGGCGTAAATCTCGGAAAGCTGATGGAAGATGTCGGCGACAAGTACAACGGAACAGGCGGCGGTCACAGCGGTGCCGCAGGCATTGACGCCGATTGTCCGCTCGAGTCGCTCATGAGTGATTGTACAGAGTATACAAAGAAACTTCTCGCAGGTGAAGCGGCCGGTCCGTTGCCCTGTAAAGAAATTTCAGCCGATAACCCCGATGAAGAGCTGGAATATTTAAACAGTGTCAGTGATTGAATTTGATTCAATCCTGATTTTTGTTTATTTTAGTTGTTAAGCTTATGCTTTCTTTTTTATTTTGTTTTTTACTTACTGAGGCTCTTTTTTCCGTTTTTTTATTTGTTAAGTTTTTGCTTTTATTCACTAAGCTTTTGCTTTCTTTTTTTGCTTTCTTTTTTTGCTTTTTGTTCTTCTTTTCCTTCTGTCCCTAAAAATTCTCATTTGATGAAAATTCCCAAAAATATTTATCTTTGAAACAACTATTATAATTATTCTCTATTCAAAGATAGCTTTAATAGAATATTCAGATGCTACTAATATTCTATTCATGTTATCTCTCTTCATTTACGATATGGGTGGACAATATCATGAAACTAAAAACAATATTTTTGGCTGCAGTCATTTTAACTGCATTGGTGTTAATGAGCGGAACGGCTTTGGCAGCCAACACGATTTATGTTGACCAAGCTTATTTCAACGCATACGCAACCGACGACAATACTAAGTTTTCGGATATGGACGCAGATTATATTTTAACGGAAAATATTGATCTTTCAGGCGTTACAAATTGGAAGCCGATTGGTCCCAGTCATAATTTCTATTTCAACGGAACCTTTGATGGCGGCGGTTATACAATTTCGGGACTTACGATTAATGATCCCGCTTCTGTTAATCTCGGCCTTTTCGGAGTTGCAGCAGATGCTTCTTTTTCGAATGTCACTTTAAAAAATTTCAATATCACCGGGCAATCTTATTTGGGAAGTCTTATCGGTCTGGTTTCTATATGGGAGTATGAAAATCGTATTGACAATGTCACTGTTATCGACTGCAACATTACCGGTTCAGATCTGTATGCCGGCGGTCTTGTCGGTTCTTTTCAAAGCAATTACAATGGTATGATTGACAATTGTTCTGCAACCGGTAAAGTTACTGCCGGCGGTCAAGTCGGTGGTTTAGCAGGAACTATACTTTACAGCAGTATTCAAAACAGTTATGCAAATTGTACTGTTAATGCAACTTATATTCCGGCTGACCTTGGGCCTAATCAATTGATATATGGAAGTGCCGGTGGTCTTGCAGGCAGCATAACAAACAGCGCGGTTTCAACTTGTTATACCGCAGGAAATGTTCAGTCCGCTTCTGATAAAGCAGGCGGTTTATTCGGGTTGACAAGTTCTTTGTACGCTGTTAATCTGACAACTATTTCCAACTGTTATTCGGTATGTGACGTTAGTGCCGAGGAAACTTATGCCGGCGGATTGGTTGGGTTGAATACAGGAGAATACATTAATTCTATTTCCAACTGTTATTTTGCAGGAGCTGTTTACGTAAACACGATCAACGGAGAAATCGGTGGAATTGTTGGCGGAGTTGAAGAAGATGACGCTCTCCACACCTATCCTGATCCGAAAGTGACAGACTGTATCTATCTGGATGTTGATGACAGCTACTACACAAATGCTTTCGGTCTGTCCGCAACATCTCGAAATATGAAGAAAATTACCACTTATCTGGAAGACAGCGTTTATTTGGATATTGGAAGCACTGGCTGGGATATCGTTTCCGCTTATGATCCCGGACATATCTGGTATATTCTAGAAGGAAAAACTTTCCCGCTGCTTTCAATATTTTATGTTCCACCTTCCAACGGTGGTGGCGACGGTACCGGCGAAGCTGTTGTTGTTGATCCGATTCCTGTGAAACCGGATGTTGAAGAAAATGATGCAGGAAACGTTACCGGAAATGCGACGGGATCGGGAGGAATCGACGGCGGAAAAGTGATTGAAGAGGAAGGATATGAGATTGAAGAAGAGACGAGCAAAATACCGTGTCTTTTCTGGCTTTTGTTGCTTCTCTTACTTCTCTTAATCATTGCTTATTACTTCTATAAACGAAGTCAAAGGAACGAGGAATAAAATTTAAAAAAATCAAAAAAATAAAATCAAAGAGCATCCAAAATGCTCTTCTTTTCTTTTTCCCATCTTCTTTTCTTTTTCCCAAAATCTGCATCTTCATTTTATCTTTTTTGAAAATTGCCGCATTCGTGGGTGTCAGACGTTGTCGGCAACTGCGGCAGAGTAAATGCAAACAGTAAGCAGACAGCCTGTAGCAACACGATTGTTACACAATTGTGCATACTCGATGCTTGAAATTAAATCTTTTTTTAAAAAAGGATTTCTCTCCATCATGAATTTCTGAACTTTCTCAAAATCTTTATATTATATCAATCATTTATTAGCTATTGGCTTATGCTAATTATTTCCTATATACTTATAGAATAGGATTAAAGTTTGTTTTAGGGTTTTAAATTAAATAAAATCAATTTTGGGGTATTATAAATGTTTTCAAAATCATCAATTGCCTCTGCCAATCGATTGCGCCAATCGTCGTCGATTTCAAATGGTGGGAGGGGAACTTCGGTTTCTTCTTTTTGTCAGTTTTCTAAATATCTTTTTTGCGTTTGTGCAGTTCTTCTGATTCTTTGCGGAATGGCTGCTGCTGCTCCTGCTCAGATTTCTGTTAATCAGGCGTATTTTAATGCATATGCGGCAGGCGACACTGGTAAATTCGCTGATATGGAAGCCGATTATATTTTAACGGGGAATGTCGATCTTGATGGTTATAATTGGAAGCCGATCGGCACCAACTTAAACAAATTTAACGGAACTTTTGAGGGTAAAGGTTTCACAATCTCAAATTTAACTATTAATACCGCCGACGAGGGTTCTTTCGGTCTTTTCGGTTATGTTAATAACGCTGAATTTTCCAATATTTCATTTAAAAATTTTTCATTTTCATTTACCGGCGGAACTGCAAAGCAAACGTATGTCGGTGCTTTAGCCGGTCATATCAGCGGCAATGCTGAAATTGAAAACTGCTCGGGTTCAGATATAACCATTGAATGCAAATTTGGGGCCATCGGTGGTCTTGTCGGTTTAATAAAAGAGAAAAGTAATATCAATAACAGTTCTGTCGTTTCCTGTGATCTAAAACTTACGACAAATCTGGATCCTGTCGGCGGTCTTGTCGGTTCTATGTACGGTAATATTACCGGCTGCTCTGTTTCATCTGCCAAGCTCTCCTCGGTTGGCAGTGTAGGTGGTCTTGTCGGTTCAATAGAAGGGAAGAGTAATATCACTAACAGTTCTGCTTCATGTACTGTGTCCGAGTCCGGCAGTGCAGGTGGTCTTGTCGGTTATATATTTGCGAGTAGTAATATCACTAACAGTTCCGCTTCCGGTAATTTGAACGGTAATATGTGTGTAGGCGGTCTTGTCGGTGAGGTGAAGGATATGTCTAATATCACTAACAGTTCTGCTAACTGTAATGTGTATACCGCCGCTAAAGAGGGTGGCACCTTTGGGGCAGGCGGTCTTGCAGGTCTAATGCAAGGTCATATCATTAATAGTTCCGCTTTCGGTACGGTAACTTCCAAGGGTGATTTTGCCGGTGGTCTTATCGGAGATTCCAGCAATCGCGCTTCTTCTATTCAAAACAGCTTCTCTAAATGTACCGTTTCTGCTAAAAACAAAGCGGGCGGTCTCGCCGGCTTTTATTTTGGTACAATCTCTCAAAGTTATGCGTCAGGATTGGTAACAGCTTCCGAAAACTACGCCGGTGGTCTTGTCGGATATTCAGATATTACTAAGATTGAAAACAGTTATGCTGAGACTGTTGTGATGGCAAATGATTATGCAGGCGGATTGGTCGGACATAGTTCTTATGCTGCTGCTACAGATACTCAGCGTTTTCTTAAAAACTCTTATTTCTCAGGCACAGTTCTTTTAACCGGAGCCGGAACCGCCAATATCGGAAGTTTAATCGGAAAAGATGATGTGCCTTCTGGTTATTCTACGTTTTCTAACTGTTTCTATTTGAATGACGGAAATGATGTTCAAGGAACATCTGTCTCAGATGCTGATATGAAGAAAATTGCCACGTTTAAAGACGCCGGCTGGGACATTGGTTCGGCTAACAATGTTGATCACACTTGGTATACCATAGAAGGTGTCACTTATCCGTTGTTTTTGATGACTGCGGTCGAGTCGGGAATCCCTGAAGAACCCGGGAAAATCGACAGCCATGCCGGCGGTGGCAGCGGTACCGGTCAAGCAAAAATTGTCGATTCAACCGATAAAAAAAGTTCCGGCTCGAAAGACGATGTGATTCAACAGCAGAACAATACTCAAAAGCAAGACGATACACAAAAACAGGGAGATAGTCAAAAGTCCGACAATGGAGAAAGTTCCGGATTCGGATCAGATATAGGTAATTCCAAATGGTTTTACTTCTTCTCCGGTATCGTATTATCTGCTTTAATCGGCAGTCTTGCTTTCTTCTTGAACCGCAGAAAGTGAGGATTGAAACCTTTAAGATTTAAAGTTTGGAAATGTGTCATTTGGACACATTTCTTCTTTTTTTTATTATTCAATATTTGGTTTATCCGGTTTTGTTATCCTTCAAAATGTTGCTTTTTTTGTTGATATTTTTAAAACGTTGCGTTAGGTTAATTGATATTTTTTGAAAATCGCTGCATTCGTGGCGGCGGTACATATTCAGCCGTTGTTCACAGGATTCGCACAAATCCTTTTTCTTGAATCTGTGATACTTTCTCTCACGGAATAAGGTATTTTTAGTTTAGAGTTCTTTTCTCGATTTCCCGTCGGCGGCAAACAGGAGGAATAATTTATCGAAAACTCAACAATAATCGAAAATCAAAACCCGTTTGCAAACTGGAAACAAAAAACGGCTCTTTTCTTCGGGAGCCAGGCGATTACGCTTTTCGGATCGTCTCTCGTGCTGTATGCAATTATTTGGTACATTACGCTGACAACAGGGTCAGGCGTCATGACGACGATGATTATTATCTGTTCCTTTGTCCCGCAATTCGCGATTTCATTTTTTTCAGGCGTTTGGGCAGATAAATACAACCGAAAAATGCTGATTATTTTAGCGGACGGCGGTATTGCGCTGGCGACATTGGCACTCATTGTTTACATGCTGGCCGGCAACGATTCCATTCCCGCGCTTTTATTCATTGCAGCGGTCCGCTCGGTCGGCGCAGGCATTCAAACACCTGCCGTCAATGCCATTATTCCGCAAATCGTTCCGCCGGAAAAACTGATCAAAGTCAACGGCATCAACGGGTCGCTTCAATCCATTGTTAATTTGGCGACGCCCGCAGTTGCCGGAGCGATTCTGATCGCCGGTGAAATTTACAACATTATGATGATTGATGTCGTAACGGCGGCAATCGGTATCGGTATTCTACTGCTCATCCCGATTGCGAAGCATAAAAGAGCTCAGGAAAATGTTCAGACGAGTTATTTCGCAGATCTGAAAGAAGGATTCAAATACAGTTTTAATCATCCGTTCTTCAAACCGCTTTTCATCGTTTACGCGTTCTTTACGATTTTGTGCGTTCCCGCGTCCTTTTTGAATATTCTGATGGTGACGCAGGTCTTTGGTGAAAATTATCTGTATCTGACGCTCAATGAAATGTCATTCTTCATCGGAATGCTTATCGGCGGATTAGTTATCGGTACATGGGGCGGCTTTAAAAACCGCGTCAAAACGATTCTGGTCGGATTGGCAGCTTTTGGTGTTCTCACTTGCGGATTCGGTTTGACGCAAACGCTATGGGTTTATCTGATTCTGATGTCTCTTGTCGGATTGATGATGCCGTTTGTTAACTCCCCGACAATGAGTTTGATTCAAGAAAAAGCAGATTCGGACAAGCAAGGCCGCGTATTTTCCGTGCTTCAGATGATTATGACCGCGCTTATGCCGCTTGCAATGCTGTTCTTCGGCCCGCTCGCAGACATTATTCCCGTTCAGCAAATCGTTGTCTACTGCGGAATACTGATTGTTATCTTGGCAGTCGTCGTTCTATTCAACAAGAAATTCTATCAGCAGGGCGTTTTTGAAGTGAAAAAAGAAGCGGGAAATTCAGAAACACAATTATGAAATCGTTTGAGAATTTGAAGTGTATTTATTCTACACTTCTTTTCTATTTCTTTTCTACTCTTTTCTACTTCTTTTCTATTTCTTTCTACTTCTTTTCTTTTTGTTCCATAATCATTTGGTTTTTATATCTGTTCTTTCATTCTTTTTTTGCAATCGAATTTCAGTTGAAAAATATGAAATTCATTTTGCCGATAAATAATGGAGTTTTATAATGCCTTACCGGAATCCCGAAATTGAGACGATGGATCCTAAAGATCTGCGTCAAATGCAAAGCGAAAAGTTGGTCAAGCTTGTGAAGTACGTTTATGACCGTTCCCCTTTTTACAAAAAGCGCTTTGACGAATTCGGTGTCAAACCCGAAGACATAAAATCCATTGATGATCTCGGCAAGCTCCCGTTTACAATGAAACAGGACTTAAGAGACACTTATCCAAACGGCATGTTCTGCGTTAAAAATACAGATGTTGTTCGTTATCACGCATCTTCCGGAACAACCGGAAAGCCGACCGTTGTCGGATACACGCAAAATGATTTGGATTTGTGGGCGGAATCTCTTGCCCGCGGCATGACTGCTGTTGGTCTTTCTGAAGATGATATTATCCAAGTCAGCTACGGCTACGGTTTATTCACCGGCGGTCTCGGTGTCCATTATGGATCCGAAAAAATCGGCGCAACCACATTGCCGGCCAGTTCCGGAAACACCGAACGCCAAATCACATTAATGAAAGATTTGGACGTCACCGCCATTTGCTGTACGCCTTCTTATTTCTCTTATCTGATTGAAGCTGCCGAACAAATGGATTGCAGCATCAAAAATAAAACAAAACTCCGCGTCGGCATTTTCGGTGCCGAGCCGTGGTCGGAATCTCTCAGAAAACGCATTGAAGAGCGTTCTGGAATTAAAGCGTACGACGTTTTCGGAACGTCTGAACTCAGCGGGCCGCTTTTCATCGAATGTGAAATGCAGGAAGGCATGCACATTTGGAGCGATATGTTTTTGTTTGAAATTTTAGACCCTGAGACGAATGAGCCTGTTCCTGACGGGACAGTCGGCGAATTGGTTGTCACAACGCTTATGAAAGAAGCACTGCCTCTCGTCCGCTACCGTGTCGGCGACTTAGCGTCTCTTGAAACCGCTGTCTGTAAATGCGGCCGAACGCATCCGCGTCTGATGCGCCTGAAAGGACGATCCGATGACATGGTTATTGTCCGCGGTATCAACGTTTTCCCGGGACAGGTAGAATATGTTTTGGTTAAATTCCCCGAAGTTTCGCCTCACTTCATGATTGTGATCGACCGCGAAGGCGAGTTGGACAACATGGCCGTTCAAGTTGAGCTGGCGGATATGGCATCCGACAAGCTGGATGATTATTACAAACTCAAATCCGGCATTCAGCACGAATTAAAATCCATTTTGAATCTTCATGCCGATGTTGAATTTGTCGCGCCCGGCACCATCCCGAGATCGGAAGGAAAAGCGAAAAGAGTTATCGATAAACGTCAATATTGATCATTTTTGATCCGGTTTGATTTTAAAGTGAAAAAAGTGAAAAGATTGAATATTTATTGAATTACGGATTATATGAATTAAAATAATTTATAAAATTAAATTTCAAATCAAGGAGTGATTCCATGACAAAAACAATCAAACAAATTTCCCTGTTTTCGGAAAACAAGCCCGGCCGTTTGGCAAAAATTGCCGACGTTTTGGGAAAGGAGAATATTAATATCCGCGCATTCACGATTGCGGAGTCCGGTGACTTCGGTATTGTCCGCCTTGTCGTGGATCATCCGGATCAGGCGCATGACGTTTTAAAACGGGAAGGCTTTACAGTCTCCGAAACAGATGTTGTCGGCATTGAAATCAATGACGAGCCCGGAAGCATGAAAGACGTTGCCGAGCTTTTCGCGGAAGGCAATATCAACATTGATTACGCTTACGCATTCATCGGCCGAAACCAAAAAGCCGTTTTGATTGTCCGTGTCAGCGACTTGGAAAGCGCGCTTTCTTTCCTTAAAACAAAAGGCGTTTCTTTGTTGGAAATCAACGATTTGCTGTAAGTCTCTGACTTCAGCTCCTTTCTATTTTATTCGTTTTCGGTTTTCATGTCTCCTCAGCCTGATTCCTGGAAAAGCAAACGCGGCGGTATTCATACAACACTTATCGGTGAGCGTAAAGGCCGCAAAATTGCTTCTCTCGTTGCTTCTCATGAAGCCGTTAAAAAAATAATTCCGGGAATCATTCAAAGCAAAGGTCCGTCCGGCGGTTCTTTTCGCGCCAAAGTTCTTCGCCCGGATTCCAGGGGCAATCTCCGGCTTTTGTTTACCCAAGGGACAAGTTATCAGGAAATCATTCTCGTGACGACCGCTTCGGATTTAGCGGAAGGCGAAGCGGTTTCTGATGAATTAAACGCTTTGATTGATAAAGAATTAAATGAGTGAGGGCATTGATATGATTTTTATGGGTGTTGATCACGGAACAAGTGCCATTCGCTTCGCTGTTTTGGATCATTCGGAATTTAAATTGGTTCGCTTTTTTGAAATTCCGAGAGAAACAGCCGGTTCTCTTTCTCTTGAAGAACTTCAAAAACGCATTGAAGAAAATATGGGGATGCCGCTTTCTGATATTGACTTGGCGTGTCTGACTTATTCTATGGGTGACGGCATTTCACAAATTGAAGATATTCGTTTTGTTCAAAACCGCGGCGTTTCGGCAACTTCGGGCGTCGGCAAAATCACAAACGCCGGCACAAAGATTTTTGATCTTTTTGCAAAAGACATTTGTCCCGCTGTTCTTCTGCCTGGTCTTCATCAAAAAAATGAGGTGACAGATTCCCGAATGCAGCATTTTTCCCATCAGGCCAGCCCTGAAAAAATCGGCATTGCTTTTCATGCGCAAACACTCGGTCACCGCCGTTTCATTTTATCGGACATCGGCTCAAATACGGTGACGATGGCAGTCTCTGACGGCAAGATTTTGGGCGCGATTGATGCCGCGATTTTTGCGCCGGGAACGCGTCACGGGCCGTTGGATGTCAATGCGATTCGTGAAATTGATGCCGGAAATATAACCGGAAATGACGCGTTTTCGTCGGCCGGTGTCGGCGATGACAAAATGAAACTTGCGTTTTTCGCGGCGATGGAAATCGCGGCGCTTGATGTTTTAATGAAAGATTACGGCGCGGAAGATTATGTTGTTTTGGTTGCCGGCAGCGGCGGCGAAGACAAAGAAGTTCGCCGCGAAATCAGCCGCTTGCTTCAAAAACCGGTTGAGTCTCTCGGGAAATGGTCGGCTGCGCTCGGCTGCGCTGAAATGGCTTGGGAAATTGTTTCTGCTTTTCCGTTTTTCTCTCAGGAGAAAGAAATCTTCGGCATTCCGGTTCATTTTGATTTTAAAGATTGGCAAATCAGATCAGGATACGGGTTGGAACAATAATCAAAAAATAAAAACGAAAATAATTGAAAACAACTGAAAAAAACCAAAAAAACCGAAAAAAAACTGAAAAACAAACATCGTTTTTATTGAAATATTCAAACCCGAACTCCTGTTCGATTTATTTTTAGAAAAGAAAAAGGGAGTTCGGTTTTTCTAAATCGGGAAAACCGATGTTTGTAACAAATATTATAAAAAATCAAAAATTGTAAAAAATTAAAAATTGTAAAGTAAATGAATCTGATGAAAAATCAGGCATCTTCCAAGCCGATATTGTCGTCTTTGCTTTTGATGACTTCAAATCGTCTTTGAGATTGTTCAACTTTGTAATCTTCGTGGTCCTTTTTACTGATTTCGATTTCTTCAGGCTCTTCTTCGTCTTCAACCGCCAGCAAATGAACTTCGCCGTCGTCGTCTTCGTAAGCCATTTTTGCGTCTTTGAGCAAAATCACATAATCGGCGGAATTCTTCAAGGCAATTGAAAAGCCCGGCTGAATGCCGAAAATAATGGTTTCTTTGCCTTTCTCATTCGCCTTGTTGAGGAGTGGCTTAAAATCAGCGTCACGCGTGACGATTGCAATTGTGTCAATGTTGTCGTTGTAAACCAATTCCATTCCTTCGACAGCAAGACGAACATCCACGTCGCTGGAACAAATAATCGGTTCCAATCCGTGATTTTCAATCGCTTCAATCAATTTGTTGGAAGCATACTGATTAATGAAAACCTTCCCGATCTTCACGTTTCCGTATTCTTTCAGAGCATTTTTGATTTCATAAAGGTCAACGTTAAACTCCTTGCGAATGACATTCGGTCCGTCAACAAGCAAACCGATTCTCTTCCGCTCGTTTTCCTTTTTGGAAGATAAATATTTTGTAATTGATCCGAATCCGGATTTTGGATTTGACATAATTTCAAGACCCGTATAATGATTACCTGACGGTCTTGCCCGACATCGGCACAGGCCGTTCATTCACACAAACAACGATAATAACAGCTGCGAAACGCAACATGATGACATTAATAATCTCAATACGCGCAAATAGTTCAAAAACCGTTTGCTTGAATTATTGATAAAAAGATAATTGTTATTTTTCTTATTTTATCCTTCCGTTCAAAGAATTTTCCTTTCTCAACCCGAATTTTTATGAATCTGACCCTGCACCGCATCACGCGCGAGCCGCAACGATTAATCAGCGGATCAAAAACGGGTCAGGTTCAATTTCATTTAAAAAATATTGTCGGCAGCATTGTATTTTCGAATCGGCCCGCTTGTATTTTTCTTCGGCTTAAAGTCAAAATATTTCTTCATCCGGCGGCCTTCTTTTCTTCGATAAAAAAACATTTCGCCGCCATATGTTGAAAATAAAGAATAAGCGGTTTCAAAGCCTTCAAAATCTTCTGCTGTCAGTTCAATCAAATATTTTCCGTCCGTGCTGAAAACTTCCAGCAGAATTATTTCCCGAATTCGTTTCAACTCTTCCGTTTGCGGCTCTTCGTCAAAATAAAGCGTATACCGCAGGCCCGGAAGCCAGCAGGCATACATTTTGTTAAAATCTAAAACCACAATCGGAACACGTTCATTTTCCGGCGGTTTCAGGTAATTTCTTCCGATAAACGGTGATTCGGTCATTTCAATTCAATTTCCGGTTCAGTAATATTTTTGTTTCTGAATTCTGTCTCTTAAACGGTTGCGGTAGTAGTAACCAAAACCCAGTCCGACAATCAGTCCGCTGAGGTGAGCTGCGTGAGCAATCATGGTTCCGTCGCGGCCGCCGATGAACAAGAGGCTGATGAGCGCAAAAATCACAATCATGTATTTGATTTTCATCGGAATGAAATAAACGAAGACTTTTAAATTCGGATCAAGGACGGCAACCGCGCCGAGAACGCCGTAAACTGCGCCGCTCGCGCCGACCAATCCGATGCCTGTATTTCCTTCAATCAATATGAAACCGATGGCGGCAACAATTCCCGATATCAAATACATGAAGACGAATGATTTCTTTCCGATTAATCTCTCCAAATATGTACCGAATGAATACAAGACAATCATATTGAATAAAATGTGGAACACATCGGTTTGACTGTGCAGGAACATATGTGTAATGAGTGTCCAGGGATGAGAAATGATGTATCCCCAATCCGCTCTTAAAATCAAAGATTGATATATGAATTCAAATGTGTTATTGAAAATTCCAAGGAATGCGATAATCTGCATAATCGCGCAGATTAAAATAATCACATAGGTCGGGCTGCTCAATATCTTTTTCCAAAACGGCGGTGAACGCGTTGATGTGTAACCGTGACGCTGTTCAAAATTATCCCTGTCGTAATAATCGGCTTTCGGCGGATTTGTTTCTTTAGCCGCGCCGGTGCCGTATGTTTTGGTATAAACGCGTGTCTGTCCCATATTCACGCCTTTGGGGTCGACAAAGCAATTATGATTTTGTCTTGAAATATGGTCGGAACAATACGTTTTTCCGCAAACGCCACAAATCGCTTGCGCCGGCTCTTCTTTTCCGCAGGATTGACATCTTGTCATTGATATACTCCGTTATTTGCGTGGTTGCCGATTAATCCGTTTCGATTTTAAACAGCACGCCGGTTCCGGCCAATGTCAAATGCGTTTTGTCGCCGAGTCTTAAAACATCGTCAAGTGACGCACTCGAGTCCCATTCATAAACGTAGTCATAAGGGCCTCGAACGAGTTGAAATCCGAGAGACATCAGGCGGCTGTTCACTTCAGACGGAGGGGAGCAAGAGCCGTCACTGTTGTACCAAATTTGCAGATAAGTCTTCATGGTCTCCTATTTAATCGTCTTTATTTATTATTTTATCCCGAATCCAAAAAAAGAGCCGAAACTTCCTGATTCGGCAGGAAGATCGGCTGAATATTTCTTATTTTGCTTATTTTTTATTTTGTTTTTGATTATTTTTTTTGATTATTTTTTTTGATTATTTTTTGTTTTATTAAACTTGTTTTATTTTTTCAGTTTGAAGAAATCGCTTCCAATGCCTGAATAATCATTTTTCGATATTCTGAAAATTCGGGCGAATAATGCTCAAGAGCATTTTTAATATTTTCATTTGTCTCGGTCTCGGCGGCAATGATTCTCTCGTGCGTTTTTTCAGCCGTTTCCGCAACCCACAAATCGCGGTCTTTTTCATCGGCGTTTTGAATATATTCGGGACGAATCGAAAGAATCGTGTTTCCGTCATCGGTCTTAAACGCCGTCACTTTTCCGATGACGGTTACAAACGCGGGGGTCTCAGCCTCTGCCAAAAAGCGGGCGGCTTCTGCCTGGTACTGGCCGGCATAAACCGTAAACGTTCCTGTCGGGTCTGAAATTCTTGCTCTGTAATATTCCGTGCCGGAGCCGATGTTTTCAACTTCCGTCAAAACGCCTGAAATAAGTATGCGGTTTGCTTTGGCACCCGTCGGCGTTAACACATATTGAGGCGCGTACTGTTCTTCCTCTTCTCGATAAATTAAATCAGAATCTTTCATTTCTTTCGCAAACATGCGAACCGCAATTTCTCTGAAATATCCGGGCATTCAGATCACCTTGATTTCTTCAATTTCAATTTCTTCGTCTTCCTCAATTCCTTCGTCTTCCGCTTCAATCGAATTCAATATTTTTTCAAATTCTTCAAAATCGGAACTTTTCAATTCTTCCATTTCTTCTATGTCTTTTTCGATATCTCTATTCTCGCCAACTCTTATCTCGTCGTTTCTGATCTCGCCGTTTTCAATCTTTTCGGCATCATTTTTCCGGTCTAATTCTTCCATAAGACAATCTTTCAATTGACTGATTCTGTTTGCGTCAATCGGTTCTGCACGCTCGACATTTTCAACAATGATGTAGCGGTCTGTTTTCGCGCCTCTGACAACGTAATATTTACCGATGAATTCCTTTTTTATAATGTCGTTAATACATTCGGGATCCAATGTTTCCGTTGCCATCATAACGGCATCGGCAAGTTCTATATTGAGCAGTTTCTGCGTCAATTCGCAGTTGATGATTGTTTCATGCGCTTCAGAACCGTCGTCAAACACCGCTTTGATGCGCAAATCATATTTTCCTTTCACTTTGCCGTGTTCGGTGCACATTCCCTTTGTCATGACTTTGTTGCATTCGGGACATCTTCTGATTAATCCTGATCCGGCTTGAATGTCAACGGCACAGCCGCAGAGTTCAAAAACGGAAGCTTTGGCAACGATTTCTTCATCAATTTCCTCGACTTTTCCGGCGCGGTTGATTTCAACAGCAATGTTGCCGTTCCATTCTTTGGTAATCGCATTTTTTAACAAATAAGATTTGCCGGCTTCGATGTTCTCAATTTCAGATGTTTTCCAAACCGTGAATCGCATTGTTCCGGTTTCATCACCGAGAACGCCCGCGAATGCAATGCTTTCATGCGTTTTTTCAAAAAGCTGAACAATATTCGCTTTCAAATCCGTCCAAATTCCGCCTTGCTGAAGCTCGGCAACTGTTCGGAGTTCGTTTGTTCTGTCTTTTGAGTCGCTCAAAATCGTTTCACCGGCTTTGACCGTTACAATCTCTTCCGCTGCCGGCGCAATCGTCGCGGCTTTGTTCAATGTGATGCTTGCCTTATCGTTCCAGGACTTGACAACCACATTTTTGAAATCATATGTTTTATTGAGCTCAAGCGGATTGATTTCCGTGCTGCTCCATATGGTAAATTTGATAATGCCGGTTTCATCGCCGACCAACCCTGCCTGCGCGATGCTTTCATGGGTGCTGTCCCAAATCTGAATGACTTTTCCGGTGAAATTCACCCATGCATCAGGCATTCCGGCCATTGCATTAATCTCGGCAATTTTTTTTGTGACGGCAGATCCTTTTCCTGCGAAAACTTTCGTCTTTGAAATGCCGTATTTTTTCAAAAAAGCATTCGTCACGCTTCTTTGCGCTTCTGCTGCCGGAACTTTAAAAATTTCCGTCATTTCTTTTAATTTCGCTTCAATTTCTTCAACGGAAATTTCCGCTCCGTTTTCGGAAAGAAGTTTCTGTATTGTTGCGGCGCGATCAAAAAGATCGCTTGCGCCTGTGTTTTTAAAATGAATCGATTCCTGCGAATCAGCGAGTTCTGTTTCATTCATGTCTTTCATTCCTTTAGACCTCCGGTTATTTTTGATATTTATCGGGAGGCAGAACTCTTTAGAACCGCGGAATATAAAGAAAAAAGCGAAGCAGGGTGAAAGTATATATCTATTCTTTAGGTCTTTGTTATAAAAGACGGGGCTCAAAACAGTAATTGATTACCGGCACAGGTGTGTTTGAGCGCGTGTCGGCATCATTTCAATCTGTTATAATACAGTAGATTCGTTTTTTCTGATTTTCTTCAATTCTTTTTGTTTGAAATATTCTCTCATTACGGCGTAAATAATCCAAAGAATGAAGAATAAAACAAAACCCATTGCAGGGATTAACATAACACCGACAACGATTGCAAAAAATACTGCGAGAATCAAAGCACCCGGGTTTTTCAAAAGTTTTTTCAATGTGACGGCTTCGCCTCTTGCAGCTCTAATGCCGCTTGTTTTGGCATCCCAAATGATTGCGTAAACGGCTGCCAAAAATAAAATAATTACACAGCCGAGTATCAATAGTCCTATTGTAACATCAAAAACATCAGTTGTCATTTTTCATCCTGATGCGGGGTTTTATCTTTTGTTGCTATTTTATAAATTATGTAAATCAGTGCCATAATTATTACAATCGGGGCCAATAATAACAAAAGCACAAGTAAAATTATTATTAATTCCGTTACTCCAAGTCCTATCATCATATTTTTTCTCTTTTTATTCTTTATTTTTGGTTTTTAAATGTCGGTGTTTATTGAAAAATCGCTTCGCGATTTTTAGCGGCTGCCGCCGCGCGCGAGCTGCACCATTCTTTTAAAATATTGTAAACACAAACGATTTCATTCATGCTTCACAACACAATTTGAAAGTCCCGTAATCTCAACAATATCGCCGTTATCCGGGCTGTGAATGATCGTGTGCCCAAAAATTCCTCGCTTCGCTCGGAATTTTTCATGGGCGAGGGAGGGCGGTATTTACAGAAATCGCTGCGCGATTCTCGGCTTCGCCAAGATCATTCATGCTTCACAACACAATTCGAAAGCCCTGTAATTTCCACAATATCGCCGTTATCGGGACTGTGAATGATCATTTGCCCTTTCTTCAAATAAGGGACGCGCTTTTCATATTCCAAGGGAACTTTGACAGCATTAATCGCCGCGTCGTTGTTGAGATTCAAAACGATTTTTGTGTTGATTTGTTTTAAAATTTCAGTTTCAATGTCCTGCGGGTCTTGTGTGATTAAGAACAAGCCTAAACCTTCTTTTCGGCCTTGTTTGGCGGCTTCGGCGAATTTGGAAATGATTTTTCCGGAGAGCGTTCCGGCTGAGCTTGAAAGGTAGCGGTGCGCTTCGTCTAAAACCAAAATGATCGGCGTGTTTTTCACATCTTCGTCGCCGGAGGTGTTGAGTTTATTGTCAACGATGACTGTCATCATTGTTAATACAATCAAATCGCGGATGCGGGAATTGTTGATGTATTCCGTCGGGAAAACGGAAACTTGCCCTGGTTTGAAAACGGTTTTGAACAATTCCGTAATCGGTTTCGCGTCTTTATCGAAAATGCGCTCGTACGTTTTGTTGAGGGCTTTTCTGACAATGCCGCCGTAAGAGGATTCATGAATTTTGTCGGTTTGTTCCGTATAATATTCCTTGTTGAACGGGTCCTCGACAAATTCCTTGAAACCGATGTATGTCGGCGTTTTGCCTTTGGTTTTTGTGTCTTTGAAATAATCGGCAATCAAAATTTCAAGGCCGTTGCGCTGATTTTCTGTCAGTTCGGCGGTTTCCAATATCCACGGATTGTATTGAACAAACGAAAACGGAATCGTGAATTCAACTTGTTCCGCTCTGGATTTTCCGGCGTAGCGTTCGCCGTCAACTTTGGCGGTAAATGTTTTTGTTGTTTTAATGCCGCCATACGCGACTTTTTCAGAATCGAAATTGAATTTATCGGCTTCTGAAAGCTGATTGTCTTCATAAAGTTGGGAATATTCATCCTGCGGATCCATGACGACGAGACACGGCATATTTTGAATGCTGTGATCGCTTCGCTGGCGGTAACGGCTGTTTTCTGTTTCAAACTGGCGCAGGATGTTTTTTGTCAGGAATGTTTTTCCAGTACCGGTGCTGCCGCAAACGAGCATATGACGGAAAATGAGCGGATCGCCCGATGAATAATCATTTCTCATGTAATAAGCAACCGTCGGCGGAACGGAATGGGTTTTGACAAGTTCGCCGCCGACGCTTAAATGACCTAAAAAGATGCCTTCTTTGGGGATATTTAAGCCGGTTTGAACCATTTCCTTATCAAAAACGGGGAGAATCGGTGTATTCGGTTTGGGAATTCTGTCCGCCATTCGTCTTTGGAGGCCTTCTTTTTTGTTCTTCTCATACAAAATGCAAATCGGCTCAATCAAAGCGAGCAGCTTGTAATCTTCTTCATTGATGCGGCGGCCAGCGGAAATATCACGTTTGTTTGCAAGCATGCGGTTTGAGTGAATTTCAGTCGCGTCATCCACTGTAAATTCCTGGCGGTATTGGAGTTTTGTGAATTTGCCGAACAGATTCTCATTTTCATACGGAACAATTACATAAGTTCCGAGGCGCGCTTTTTCACGCTGCGCCGCGGCAATGTATCCGATGATTTTTGAAGCGGTTCCGGCAATTTCAATCGGCTCGACACCGGTTGTCACGATGCCGTATGCTTCTTCCAAATCTTTTTGTGATTCGATCGTCTCAACAGGCGTTGATTTATCATCATCATAGTCGTCAAATTCCTGAAAGGCCTGTTTTTCCAAATCCTGTTCAAATTTATCAAAATCAAATGCATTTGATTTGTTCTCATTTTGTTCAAAACTCATCTAAATCTCCCCACCTTATTTCATTATAAGATTTTTCCGCCGGGTCTTTTGTAAATAATTCTCTGATTTCACTCTTCTCATTGGAGCTGATTTTCGCAATGGAATCCGCTTTCAAAAGCGTCTCCGGAACTTTTCCGATTGATAATTCATACAATACCTTTTTCGTCATTTTTCGTCTCATTTCATCATCTTTGATGAGCCCGTATATGCTTTCAATTTTAAAGACAATTTGAGTTCCGTCAAACGGTACGCGAACCATAAAGAAAACCGGCAGATAATCTTCGTCATCAAATTTACGGCGAAGCGTTTCATCAACAAGCGGTGAATTGGGTTTGATTTCTTTGTCATAAAACTGGTTCGGCTGAATAAACCAATTCGAATATGTGATTTTAAATCGGTTTCCGCTGTCCGCGTTTTCTTTCTTTTTTTCGGCGGCTTCACTCTCGTTTTCCGGTTTCAAAAACGATTTGAAAAGCTGCGTGTCGGTTGCCCACGGCAGTTCCGTAAATATCTTCTCTTCTTTTGCTTTTTCCCGAAGCAAATTCAAAATTTGAGTTTCTGCCGGATTTTTCACAAAACCAATCACCGGCATTTTGTTTTCCAAATGGAAATCCATGATGTCAATATAGTTCTGAAGAATCTTTTTCGCGTTTCTGTCATGCCGAATCAGAACTTTGTCTGAATTCGTTCCCATCCAAAACATCAGCTGTTTCGGATAAACCGGTCCGTCCATGATGAAAAATCCGGTCGTATCCATGTCCGGCTGCGTCCATAAAATGTGTTCCGACTCGGACGCGTAAATCGAATAATCATGAACCATCCGTCCCGCGCGAATTTTTAAAACCGACGGATCAATTTGAATCACTTTGCTTCGCCCGAACCCGTCATCAAACGTTTTCCAGGATTCATTTTCCGGCAGTTTTGTTTTCTTTCCCGATGGAAACCCGGTGCAAACAATGGTTCTTTTGCGATGCAGATTCAAGTCTGTCGGGGTTGACGCCATGGCAGCGTGGCAGATGTCTAAAAACAAACCGCGTTCAAAAAGAATCGGATTCGTGCTGCCACTGTCGGAAGAATAAGTCACTTTATATTCGTCTTCCGTCAGGCTCATGCGCCGCACATCGGCTGACGCGCGGAAAAGTTTGCCGACGGCTTTTAAAATGATTTTGTCATCCTGTCGAAGTTCTGATAATAATTTAAAAATTTCAAAAATGTCCTGTGACTCTTTTTCGGTGTATGAGTATTCAATTTCTGACGCGATGTCGGAAATTTCTTTCATGTGAACAGGTTCAAGAGTCATAAGGATGACAAACGTTGTTAAAATATAAAAGTTCTTCAAGCGCGGTGAAAGTGGGCGGTTGTTGATTGATATATCCCGGTATATTGGAAGATGTAAATAATATTCATACAATCATATTTATAAAAATAATGCCTATCTGTTTTATTCAATCATTCGGAGGATTAATTATGGCTGTCGAATACATTAAATTGCCTTATGAACAGGACGCTTTAGAACCTGTCATCACAAGAAGTACAATCGGATTCCATTACGGAAAACACCTCAAAACATATGTTGACAAAACAAATGAGCTCATCAAAGGAACCGAGTTTGAAAATCTGTCTTTGGAAGACATCGTCAAGAAAGCGGAAGGTCCGCTCTTCAACAACGCCGGGCAAGTTTTGAATCACAATCTTTACTTCATGCAATTCGTTTCGCAAGGCAGCGGCAAACCGATCGGCAAACTCGCAAAAGCGATTGACGACACATTCGGCTCATTTGAAAATTTCACAAAAGAATTTGAAGCCGCCGGCATCGGCCTTTTCGGCTCCGGTTGGGTTTTTTTGGCAAAAGACAAAAACGGCAAACTTTCAATTGTTAAAGGACAGAATGCCGAAAATCCGATTACAAAAGGCATGGAAACAGTTTTAGTCATTGACGTCTGGGAACACGCTTATTATTTGGATTACCAAAACAGGCGCGCCGATTATCTGAAACTTGTTTGGAATATTATTGACTGGAACGAAGCCGAAAGAAGGTTTGAGTAAAAATCCTTCGCTCCGCTCGGAATTTTTCAAAAAACAATTTTGGGCGGCGTTTGTGAAACGCTTACGCGTTTTACGTCTCCGCCTCCGATCTCATCAGGTGCTTATTTAAAAATCGCTTCTCGATTTTTAAGCGGCTTTGCCACGGTTAAGGCGGTACTGAAAATCTTTGTTTAATGGGCGTCGCCGTGCGCAAGCCCTCGGTTTTTTAATTATATGAAAATGAGCTGTCTCTTTTTTTGGTCAAACGGCATCATTTCCCTCTGACACTATTTATTATATCTGATTCAAAAGCAATATATAATATCGGAGCGGATTATAGGTCAGTTTAAATTTATATTTTCACTTTAAATTTGGTTACATGAGGTCGACTCTGATATGAAAATTGAAGAATGGGACGAATATAAAACATTTATAAATGCTATTACTGAGGCGGTTTCGAATATTTCCGAACTGCCGTCTTTAACAAAAATAACGAGTCATGTGTTTAACGCGAGCGGTAAAAAACTTCGCCCGCTTGTTATTACACTTTCCTGCGGTGCTTGCGGCGGTAATTATAAAGATGCAATCAACGCCTGTCTCGCAATCGAGGGCATTCACACGGCCTCTTTGATTCACGATGACATTTTGGATGAAGGTATGATGCGCCGCAATCAGCAAACACTTCACACACTGTACGGTCCGGCCGCGGCAATTTTGTGCGGCGATTTTTTGATTGCCAAAGCAATCGAATGGATTTCCGTTTATGAAAAACAAATCGTTTGGGACTTCGGTCATTCCGGTGCTTTGCTTTCCGAAGGCGAAGTTCTGGATGCCGGCATCAAGCGCGGCGAAATGACAATGGATGAATACACCGAATGCATTTACAAAAAGACGGCCGCGCTCTTTGAAATCAGTGCAAAAATCGGTTCCCGTGTCGCTGTTCCGGGCAATGAAGAAATGATTGAAAAATTCGGCCGCTTCGGTTATGAATTCGGCATGGCTTATCAAATCGTTGACGACTTGCTCGAAGATTTCGGGGTTTACGAAGACAAAGAATCCGGTGTTCTTTCCGACAGCCTTTTCTCAATTTATATACGCTCAATGGATGCCGATGCCGCTGCTAAAGAAACGGTCGGCGTCGCCGAAGCTTATTTGCTTCGCGCCAAAGACGAATTATCCGGCGTTGCCGACTCTCCGTCCAAAGAAAAATTACTCGCGCTCGTTGATTACGTGAATGATTTGATGGACAGCGTCAGATTCGCGCCGGCTCAGAGTTGATTTCGTCAACTCTTTTCCTTTTTTTTATTTTCGCTGAATCAACGCTTATTTTTTTTAAAAGTGAGATTGCAAATTTTTATATGCAGCCTTTTCTAATTAACTTTCATATTTCAAAAAGAGGTTTATCCAATGCAAATTTATGATTATAAAGTCGTTAAAATCAATGCCGATGTCGTTGACGGCAAAGTTGTTCTGGAAGCAACGGGGCCGCTTTCAATTGCGGCAAAACCGATGATCAATAAAATCAACGCGGTTTTTCAGGAAGAAAAGCCGATTTCCGCAACAGATGATAAAATTATTTTCTCAACTTGGATTCCGGAAATTCCCGGGCCCGTTTTCAACCGTTTGATCAATTCTCAAATCGGTTTTTCACTTTTGAATAAAAGAATTCCCGATCAGGTTTCTGTCGGCGTGACTCCGCGCTGCCCGAACAAATGCATTCACTGCGGCGCGGCCGATATGATGGCGCCGAACAATGAAATGACGGTTGAAGAAATTAAAAACACAATTGATCAGGCATTGGATATGGGCACTTATCTCGTTACGATTGACGGCGGCGAACCGATGGTTCGAAACGACCTCCCCGAAATTATCGGCAACATCGATAAAACCAAAACAACGGTTTCCATGTTCACTTCCGGCTTCCGTCTCAACGACGAGCGCGCTAAAGCGCTCAAAGACGCCGGTCTTTATTCCGCGAAAATCAGTTTTGACAGTACCGACCCCGAAGTTCATGACAAATTCCGCGGAAGAAAAGGCGCGTTTGAAGGTGCCGTCGAAGCCGCAAAAGCCGCCAAACGCGCGGGAATCATGACAGACTTATATCTGACAATTTCACCCTACAACATCGACAACATTGACGATTTGTATCAAATGGCAATCGATCTCGACATGGATGAAATGTCCATGACCGGAATTATCGCCGTCGGCAACTGGAAAGAACACGAAGATGAAGTGCTCACTCGCGCTGACGCCAAGCGGTTGGAAGCGTTCCACAAGAGTAAAAATTCAACTCCCGAAGGACCGCGCGTGACGGCGTTGCCGTACCTGATGGGGCCCGATATGTTCGGCTGCTTTGCCGGCAACCGCTGGATGCATATCGCGTCAACAGGAGATGCGCTGCCATGCCCGTACACGCCGCTCACATTCGGCAACATTCGCGACAAGCCGCTCACAGAAATCTGGTCGGCAATGGGCAAACACCCCGCCTACAAAAAACAATCCATGGTTTGTATGATGCGCGACCCCGAATTCCGCCAAAAATATATTCATACAATTCCCGAAGGCGAACAATTGCCTTATTATGTCGGGCCGAGAAAATAATCTCTCGCCCTTCATCTTTTCTCTTTTCTTTTTTCACGCTGTCTGCTTATCTCGGCAGCAAAAGACCTTTTATCATGAAAGCCATTGACTTATTATCGGATGTGGTGTTTTTATGGATAAAAAGAAAGAAACAATCTCTTCAATTCTTATTTTTTTAGTATTGGTCGCCGTCGGGTTCGCTGTGAATTATTATTTTGAAATTGTCGCCGGCGAATTCAGCTATTTCTCAATCGGTATCATCATCGTAGCGCCCATTCTCATTTCGTTCGCTTATTCCGGTCTGAAATATTCCAATAAATGGATGATTGGCGCGATTGTATTTTCTGTGATTTTATACATTATGTATCTCATCGGCGCGGAATGGCCGATTTGGACTCAAATGGCAGTTCTCGCTTGCTCTTGCTTCTACTTAATCGGAATGGCTTATTTGAAATCAAAGGCTGAAAAAGAATTCGGGCCGGTCAGTGAATAATTTTTGAATATTCATTTTCTTCTTTTCTTAATTTTTTTTACTTTTTATTTGAACAGCTTTGCTGTTTTGAATTGCTTTTTTTGGATTGTTTTATTATTTTGATTTGTCAACCAATCCTCCAAAAAGCAGGCTGACAAATCCGAAAGTAATAAATATGCCGGGGAATTATTCCAAATATCGGTCTTACGGTCCGCATTAATATATTTAATACATTTTTAAAAATCACATACTTTTAAATACGGGTGCCTGCGGGTGGGAAACCTGCTGATATCATCCTTTAAGGATGGGGCTGAGATCATACCGTTTAACTTGATCCGGGTAATTCCGGCGGAAGGAAAAATATGAACACAATAAACACAGCGGACGCAGTTGTCCGCAACATTTCTACGGCCGTTGAAGAAGTCAGGAAACAAAATCCTCTTGTCGGCTCTTGGACGAATTTTGTAACCATTAATCTTGTTGCCAATGCGCAACTTGCAGTCGGCGGCAGAGCCGCAATGTGCTTCTTGCCCGATGAAGCCGAGCCTTTGGCTTTCGTTTCAAAATCAATTTATGTTAATGTCGGGACACTCCAGCCGATTGCCTGCCAATCTCTTCCGGCAGCGGCAAAAGCGGCAGCGGAGGCAAATAAGCCGTGGGTTCTTGATCCGGTTGCGGCCGGTCTTGGTGATACGCGCACTTCTGTTCTGAAAGATTTAAAACAGTATAAGCCAACCATTATTCGCGGAAATGCATCCGAAATCATTACTTTGGCAAATCTTTGGGGGCTGGAAACTGAAATTAAAGGAAAAGTCGAAGGCGTTGATTCCACTGATACTGTCAGAGAAGCCGCAAGTTCCGCGTTAAAACTTGCCGAATATACAGGCGGAGCGGTGGCGGTTTCCGGTGAAATTGATCTTATTTTAAATTCTGAAAAAGCTTATTATTTAACAGGCGGCTCGGAAATGCTGGAATGCATAACGGGTGCCGGCTGTTCTCTCGGCGGTGTGATGGCGGTGTTTGCGGCGGTGACCGATGCGTTAACGGCGGCTCTTACAGCTTCTGTTTTCTATAAAGCCGCGTCTGATAAAGCCGTGTCCGGCGGAAAGATTGGAACATTTTCATTTCAAACCGCTTTTGTGGATTACTTAAGTCTGTTAACGCCGTCAGACATCGCAGAATATTCGGAAAAACATTTAACTTTGCAGGAATGCGATTGAGGAGCTGAGTTTGTGGAAATTGAAGCTAATCCTCTTAACTCTCTTGTTCCTCTTAATCATCATAATCATCTTCGGACAAGTTTTGATTTATCTGTTTATTTCATCGCCGGTCCTGAAAATCTTAAACCCGACGATACTTTTCAAAATCTTCTTTCAAAAGCAATCGCGGGCGGAATTACTTTTTTCCAACTGCGGTCTAAAACAGCATCTGCGCGGGAAATCATGGAGTTGGGGCGTATTGCCGCTGAAGAAATCAAAAAAGCCGGCAAAAGCGAACAAATCGCGCTTGTTATTGATGACCGGTTAGACATTGCTTTGGCTTTGAGAGCGGAAGGCGTTAAAATTGACGGCGTTCACCTCGGTCAAAGTGATATTCCTGTTGAGTTCGCAAGAGAAATGCTCGGCGAAAACGCAATTGTCGGTCTTTCCGCCCGTTCTGAAGAACTTTTTGATTATGTCAAAAATTTTAAACCCGGAATCGTCGACTATCTCGGAGCCGGCCCGCTGCATGAAACGCAAACAAAGCCTGATTGCGGTTTGGTCAACGGCGTCGTTATTGAGCGTACTTTTGATGAGATTCAAAAATTAAAAACATTAAGTCCTTTGCCGATTGTTGTCGGCGGCGGTGTCAAAGCAGAAGATTTACCGCGCCTTAAAGCAACAGGCATCGACGGATTTTTTGTTGTAAGCGCAATCGCTTCCTCCGACGATCCTTTTAACGCGACGGAAACTTTAGTAAATATTTGGAAAAATTAAATCTGCGGAATAAATTTATGAAGTGAGCACGTACGAACAATTAAGGAGATCACTTATGAATAAAGATACAAAAATTAAACTCATTTTTTAAATTCCTTATTGATTGTCTGTGCTCATTTCTTCTATTATGACATTTATCTTGATATGCGTTTACCGCTTTCTTTATTTCTTATCGGCGGTTGGGGCGGTCTTCTTCTTCTTTATGCAATTCTCGCTCCCAAAATGTCGCGAACGTCTGATTATTCTAAAATTATCAGCGTTGTCGGAATTTTGATTGCATTTTGTTCTTTGATTCTTTATGTTTCTTATTTCTTAGGAGTCTGGGAAAATAAATGGTTTTCATCCATTGTTTCTTTTATAGTTCTTGGATATGCTCTCTTTTTGTCATGGTACAAAAACGGGTGGTGGGGTTAACAACATTTTCTCTTTTCAAAAACAACCCCTTCTTTTCTAATATATTTGTCATGATTTTGCATGATTAAGCCGAACGTTTACATTTCAGTCGGTTGTTCACTTTTTTGAAAATTCGGCAAAACCTTTTTAATATAGTCTCTCTTTATTCGTTTTGCATTTTGGAGCTTTTGGTTTAAAACATGTGTTGGAGGCTTTGTTCTCGCTGTAAGATTCTGTCATGATTGTTCATGGTTGAAGCCGAAAGTGGTTCAATAAGTCATTGAAAATGAATTGTTTTAACCAATTTGCTTATATATGGGGTAATGAATTGACTACTTTACCCTTTATCTGACGGCATAATCCTTGCATTCGCAGTGATTATCCGTTATAAAATATAGAGACGGTATTCGCATGGCTAATAATGAAATCTTATCTGAAATTAAAAAGGCAGAAGAAGATGCAAAAAAAGCGGTAAGCGAGGCCACCGAAGCCAAGAATCAGACAATTGCAAAAGCACGCGCTGAAGCCCGCCAAATCGTTGAAGATGGCGAAGAAGACGCGGTGAAAACCGCTCAAAACGCTCTTCGATCCGGCGAAGCTGAAATCGATGCCAAACGCAATGAGATTGTTGAGAAAGGTGTTCGCGAAGCCGAATCTGTAGCTATGAAATCCCAATCAAATATTCCAAAGGCTGTTGATTTTTTACTCGAGGAATTTGAAAGGGAGATACGCGTATGAGTTACCCGAAACGAATGACCAAAGTTTTGATCGCCGGTCACAAGAGACATCTTGAGACGACGGTCGATGCCTTATATGAAGCAGATTTGCTTCACGTAGAGGACTTTGTCGAAGGTGACGACTCTGATTTTGAAATCGGTATGCCGATTGAATACGGCGAAGAAGTCTCAAGAAAGCTCGTTAAAGTCCGTTCAATTGCCAATGCTTTAAACGTCAAGCCGACAAGTGAAACCGTTCCGTTAACGGAATCCGATGTTTCCAAGCAGCTTGATGTGAAGTTGGCAGAAATGGACAAAGAAATTGACCGCAATGCAGAGGAATTATCCCGCTTAGATGCTCGCGTCAAAGATCTCGAATCCGCAGAAAAAGAAGTTCTTCCTTTCCTCGGTTACGATATTGACTTAAAGTATTACAGCGGCTACGATAATTTAGCTGTTTTTTCAGGTACTGTTTCTTCTCTTAACGAATCACGCCTTCTTGAAATTACTGATGCCTACCAGCTTTTCACTGACTCCGGCTCCAAATTCTTTGTTCTTTTTGTTGCAAAGAAATTTGAAAAGGACATCCAATCCGTCCTTGCCGACATGGGTTACAGAGAAATGAAAGCGCCTGATAAATCCGGATATCCGTCCGACATTTACGCAGCGCTTGAAGCTGAAAAATCAGAAATACAAGCACAGATTGAGTCTTTAATTGCAGAGCGTGCGGCCCTTAACGAAAAATACGGAAACTTCATCCTTGCAAGCGATGAATTCCTCAGTATTTTGAGTGAGAAAGCCGAACTGCCTTTAAGAATTGCCACGTCCGAACACACGTTTATCATTGAGGGGTGGGTCCCGACGAACAACTTTGATGAATTCACCGCAGCGGTTTCCAGTAAAACCAACGATGGTGTTTACATTACAACACTCGAAGTCGATATGCATGACGAAAAAGAGATTGCAAAGATTCCGGTGGAGTATGAAAACTCAAAGATTGCCAGTCCGATGGAAGCGGTTGTTGACTTATATTCAAGACCGAAGTACAACGAAATTGACCCGTCATCTATTCTGGCCATTTCCTTCCCGTTAGTCTATGGTATGATTCTCGGTGATATCGGTTATGCCCTCGTTTTGATGACCTTGGCTTTCCTCGTGATGAAATTCATGAAATCGGACGCTGTTAAAAAATTGATGTATGTACTTATTTATTGTCAAATATCTGCTTTGTTCTTCGGTATCATTTATGGTGAGTTTATGGGATTCCCGCTTGCGGGTTTAATGTCACACGGTGTCTATACACCGGGGTTGATTCCGGGGCTGGAAACAATTGTTTTTGATTTCGGTATCATTGCCGGCGAACCTTTAATGTTCCCGATCCACAGAACACACATGATTATGACATTTTTGATCGCTACAGCCGGATTCGGATTCTTGCATCTTAACGTCGGTTATATCGTCGGTTTCTTCGACGTGAAAGGCCAACATGGTGTTAAGCATGCAGTTTTGGAAAAACTCAGCTGGATCGTTCTTGAAATCGGTGTCATCGCAGCAATCGTTGCATGGTACCTGGGACTTGGCACAGTCGGCATCGCCGTCGGTGCTATTATTGCAGTTATCGGTGTCGTTATGCTCGCTAAGGGCGAAGGTATCAAAGGACCGATTGAAATTCCGGGTCTTCTCGGAAACATTTTGTCCTATACGCGTATTATCGCGGTTGGTCTTTCTTCTATCTACATCGCATCAACTGTCAACGACATCGCCTTCGGCGGTCTCATTTGGACCCCGGCGGACGGTTTCAGTGTCATGATGTTTATATCAATTTTGATCTTTATTCTCGGACACTCATTAAACACTGTTCTGAGTATTATCGCTCCCGGTTTACACGCGCTCAGATTACAGTATGTCGAATTCTTCGGCAAATTCTATGCCAGCGGGGGCAAAATTTACAAACCGTTTGGTCACTTAAAGAAGTATATTTTGGAGGAATAAATCTATGGAATTTACAACAGAAGGTCTCGCAGCATTATCAAAAGCAATCGCAATCGTCGGTACAGGTTTCGCATCCGCATGGGCTGAAAAAGTCATCGGTGCAGCAGCAGTCGGCGCAATGGTCGAGAACGAATCCCTTTTCGGTAAGGCACTCGTTTTGACCGTTCTTCCGGAAACCATCGTTATCTTCGGTCTCGTCGTTGCAATTCTTATCTAAATTCGAAAACTTAAGAGCGGGGATCATGTGTCTCCGCCCTTAATTTAAAGGTGTTAGCATGGGACTGGAAATCGTATTAAATGATATTACTGAGGGCGCCAAAGCAGATGTCCGACGTATCAACGATGAAGCGAAATCGACTTCTGACTTGATTATCGAAGAGGCACGCCAGGCTTCCAAAGAAGCACTGGGGTCCCGTCTTGCCGAGGTTGAAGAAAAACTCGAACAACAGCGCCAGCAGGTATTATCAAGCGCCAATTTAGAGGTCAAGCGTATTGCTTTAAACAAACGTAAAACCTTATTGGATCAAGTCTATGGTCAAGCCCTTGAGCGAATTGAAGATTTGCCTGCCGACAAAAATGAGGAATACCTCAAAGCGTTGATTGAAGCGAATGAAAAAGACGGTCACCGGATTTACTCTAATAAAAAATCAGAAAAAATCGTCAAGAAACTCTCATCCTTGGAATACGGCGGAAATATCGACTGTATCGGCGGTATTGTTATCGAAAACAAGGAAGGAACAGTTCGCTTGGATTTTACATATGATTTGATTATCAAGAGTGCTTATGACCGTTCATTGAAATCTATCTCTGATATTCTCAACGGGTGATTACAAATGCTGAATACGCAAAAGATTAGGGAAATTTCGGAATACGTGCAGGATCAGCTGCCGGACTCCGTCTCCAAACACATTCCTTCCCGTCTGCCGGCATTTGGAAAAGGGTCATCCAACTATCCGTATGCGGTCACCCGTATTCGTGCAATGAGAGTCAAACTTTTCCCCCGCGATGCGTATCCCAGATTCTTAAACATGAGTTTGGATGAAATTACACGCAAAATCGGGGAATCCGAGTACAAGCAAGATATCGACGAACTCTCCAGAGAGTACACCGGTGTCAACTTGATTGAACATGCGTTAAACAGAAACATGGCGGAATCTTCCCAAAAAGTCTTACGAATTACGGAAGGCGAACCCCATGAACTTGTCCGCGAATATCTTCGTGTTTTCGATATTGATGACATTAAGACTATTCTCAGAGGCAAGCTGCACAACATTCCCGAAGACCAAATCTTACAAGCTTTGGTGACGGGCGGCGCACTTCGCTACACATTCTTATCCGGCTTGGTCACCAAGAACGTTGATGAGATTATTGCATCATTCAGCGACTCTCCTTACGGTCCGATTTTGAAGAGATTTGACGGAACAAACTTCCCTGAAATCGAAAACGAATTGGACAAATTCTATTATGAGAATCTTTTTGAAGCAATCGGCTTGCCGAGTTCTGCAGACCGTAAACAGTTTGATCAGTTTGTTCGCAGAGAAATCGATATCAAAAATTTAAGTTTGCTTCTCCGTGTCAAAAAGTATGAAGCCCTTGAAAATGCAGAAAGTGAAGGAACACAATGTATTATTGAAGATGTTTCTTCTATGATGATTCCGCACGGCCTCGCATTGGATACGGACAAGTTGAAGAGTTTATGCTATGATGATTTCATTGAAGCACTTCGTTTAACGCCTTACTGGGATGTTATCAGCGCTGTTCTCGAAAACGCGGATCTCAAATCCGTTTCTTTGACAGATGTTGAAGCACGCCTCACGAGGTTCAACTTGACGAAAGTAACCGAAAATTCTCGTCGTTTCTTGATTTCAATTATTCCGATTTTGGAATTCATCATTTACAAATCCAACGAAGTCCGTAATTTAAGAATTATCATTCGCGGAAAATCGGTTGGCATGGACAATGAATTAATCAAAGACCGGTTGGTGATTCTTTAATGGAAATATCAGTAGTTGGAAGCAGTGATTTCGTAACGGGTTTCCGGCTTGCCGGTATCCGTAAAGTTTATGAAACAGACATCGAAGGCGTTGAACCTGTTGTTCGCGCCGTTTTGGAAGATAAAGATGTCGGCATCCTTGTTATGCACAATGATGATGTTTCAAAACTGCCGGAGTCACTCAAAGCGTCATTGAACGCTTCCGTTCAGCCGACCGTTGTTACGCTTGGCGGTTCAGGCGAAGGCTCGACGAATTTAAGGGATAAAATAAAACAGGCGGTAGGTGTTGATCTTTGGAAGTAAAAGGTAAAGTTTATCGAGTGGCGGGACCTGTGGTTACCGTGGTCGACTTAGACACAAAGATGTACGATGTGGTTAAAGTCGGTCATGAAGGACTCATGGGCGAAGTCATTAAAATTGTTGGAAACAAATCCATCATCCAGGTTTACGAGGAAACCTCCGGTATTAAACCCGGCGAACCTGTCGAAAATACAGGTCTTCCTCTCTCAGTTGAACTCGGACCGGGTTTGCTTGAAAGTATCTATGACGGTATTCAAAGACCCCTCAGCGTCTTGAAAGACGAAATGGGCAACTTCATTAAAAGAGGAGTGTCTGCTGACGGTCTGGACCACGACAAATTCTGGGAATTTAACGCATGTGTCAAAAAAGGCGACACTGTGAAGCCCGGAGATGTCATCGGTACCGTTCAGGAAACCGAAAACATTGAACACCGTATCATGGTGCCCCCGAACATGGAAGGCGGCGAAGTCGCTGAAATTAAGAGCGGCAAATATACGGTTGACGATGTCGTTTGTAAATTGAAAGACGGAACGGAACTGAAAATGGCCCACAGATGGCCGGTCAGAGCACCCAGACCCGTTACCAAAAAATTAGCTCCGAAAATCCCCTTGATTACCGGTCAGCGTGTCCTTGACGCAATGTTCCCGGTCGCAAAAGGCGGAACCGCAGCTATCCCCGGACCGTTCGGTTCCGGTAAAACTGTGACGCAGCAGCAGCTTGCAAAATGGTCTGACGCAAACATCGTGGTCTACATCGGCTGTGGTGAACGCGGCAACGAAATGGCGGAAGTTTTGAACGAGTTCCCGGAACTCGAAGACCCGCAGACAGGACGCCCGCTCATGGAACGTACTGTTTTGATCGCCAACACGTCCAACATGCCTGTGGCTGCTCGTGAAGCATCCGTTTACACCGGTATCACAATTGCCGAGTATTTCCGTGACATGGGTTACGACATTGCTTTGATGGCCGACTCAACTTCCCGTTGGGCCGAAGCTATGAGAGAAATTTCATCCCGTTTGGAAGAAATGCCCGGTGAAGAAGGTTATCCGGCTTACTTGTCCGCACGTTTGGCAGAATTCTACGAACGTGCCGGTGTGGCTCAATCTCTCAATGACGCAACAGGTTCTATCACTGTTATCGGTGCGGTTTCTCCGGCCGGCGGTGACTTCTCCGAACCTGTGACGCAGAACACACTCCGTATCGTGAAAGTGTTCTGGGCTTTGGATGCAAAGCTGTCACAGAAGAGACACTTCCCTGCGATTAACTGGTTAAACAGTTACACGCTTTATCAGGAAACTTTGGCACCGTGGTTCACGGAAAACGTGGCTCCTGACTGGAACGACCTTCGCGGAAAAGCAATGGAAATCCTCCAGCTTGAAGCTGAATTGAACGAAATCGTTCAGTTGGTCGGATCTGACGCATTGCCGGAATCTCAGCAGGTTTCAATGGAATCTGCCCGTATGATTCGTGAAATCTTCCTTCAGCAGAACTCTTTCCACCCCGTTGACACATACTGTTCATTTGACAAACAGTACAAGCTCCTTAAGAGCATCATGAGATGGGACGAACTCGCTGCGAAGTATTTGGCTGACGGCGCACCCGTTAAAGCATTGGTTGCTATGGATTCCAAAGCAGAATTGGGTAAAATCAAGTACGAAGAAAACTTCGACGCGATGCTTACGGATGTCATGAACAAGATGGAAGCGGAATTCGCAGAAATCGGCAGCGGAGGTTATTAAAATGGTCAAAGAATACAAGACGATTACACAAGTCGCAGGTCCGTTGATTTTCGTTGAGAAAACAGAACCTGTCGGTTACGGTGAATTCGTGAACATCCGCTTGGCCGACGGCACCATCAAAAGAGGAGAAGTTTTGGATACCTCTGAAGATGTCGTCGTTGTTCAGGTTTACGAAGGTACCGGCGGTCTCAACAAAGACTGCGCTGTGACATTCACAGGCGACAGTTTGAAACTCCCGGCATCAATCGACCTTCTCGGAAGAATTTTGTCCGGTTCCGGTCTGCCCAGAGACGGCGGTCCGCAGATTGTTCCTGAAAAAATGATGGACATCTACGGCGCTGCAATGAACCCGTACTCCCGCGCACAGCCGGAAGAGTTCATTCAAACCGGTATTTCTACCATTGACGGTACCAACACGTTGGTCCGTGGTCAGAAACTCCCGATTTTCTCAGGCTCCGGTCTTCCGCACATGGAAATTGCTCTTCAGATTGCCCGTCAGGCACAGGTTCCCGGCTCAACCGAAAAGTTCGCCGTGGTTTTCGCCGCAATGGGTATCACCAATGAAGAAGCACAGCACGCCATGGCAGACTTTGAGAAAACAGGCGCTCTTGAACGCGCAGTCGTTTTCCTCAACCTTGCAGACGACCCGGCCGTCGAGCGTTTGATTACGCCGAAGATGGCATTGACGACAGCCGAATATTTGGCTTATGAGCACGATATGCACGTTCTCGTTATTTTAACAGACGTTACAAACTATTGTGAAGCTCTCCGTCAGATGGGTGCTGCTCGTGAAGAAGTTCCTGCAAGACGCGGTTACCCGGGTTACATGTACACTGACTTGGCCGGTATCTATGAGCGCGCCGGTGTTATTAAGGGCAACAAAGGATCCGTTACTCAGATCCCGATTTTAACAATGCCCGGCGATGACATCACGCACCCGATCCCTGACTTGTCCGGTTACATTACTGAAGGCCAGATTGTGGTTTCTCAGGAATTGCACAGAAAAGGCATTTATCCGCCGATCAACGTTTTACCGTCCCTTTCCCGTTTAATGAACTCGGGTATCGGTAACGGTAAGACCAGAGAAGACCACAAAGCGGTTTCTGACCAGCTTTATGCCGGTTACGCCGAAGGCCGTGACCTCAGAGGTCTCGTCGCGATCGTCGGTAAAGAAGCTTTGTCTGAACGTGATAAGAAGATTTTGGAATTCGCTGACTTGTTCGAAGATCAATTCGTTCGTCAGGGTCGTTCCGAAAACAGAACTATTGAAGACACTTTGCAAGTCGGTTGGAATATTCTTTCCAGTTTGCCCAAGGCATACCTCGGAAGAATTGATAACAAGTACATTGACAAGTATTATCCGGAAAACAAAGCTGAGTGATGGTAATGGCAGTTCAAGATGTAAAGCCGACTCGTTCCGAACTTCAGGATCTCCAAAAGAGAATCAAGCTCTCTCAAAACGGTTACAAGCTGTTGAAAATGAAGAGAGACGGTTTGATTTTGGAATTCTTCAAAATCCTGAATCAAGCACGAGGGGTTAGAGAAGAGTTGGATGCAGCGTATGCAAACGCTGTTGAAAAAGTCAACTTGGCCTCAGCCGTAGACGGGTCCTTTACCCTCAAATCGGCCTCTTTCGCTGTCGACGCCGTTCCGACCATTGAACTCAAAAGCACCAACATTATGGGTGTCGTGGTTCCGAAAATTGAAGGATCCGATGTCCACAAGGCCCTCCACCAACGCGGTTACGGTCTTGTCGGTACAGACGCCTATATTGATGACGTGGCAGACGCTTATGAAATTCTCGTTGAGAAAATCATCGTCGCCGCTGAACTTGAAACAACCATGAAAAGACTCCTCGACGACATCGAGAAAACCAAACGCCGTGTCAACGCGTTGGAATTCAAAGTCATCCCCGAGTTTCAGGAACAAGTCAAGTTCATCCGTCTCCGCCTTGAGGAAATGGAAAGAGAAAGCATGTCAAGTTTAAAGAAAATTAAGAAGAAGAAAGCCGCTCAGGCTTAATTCAGCAGAAGAGTCTTTTTGACTTTTCTGTTTCTTTTCTATTTTTGATTATTATTTTGTTCATTATATCGTTTTTATTTAACTTTCCTTGTCGGGCAAGTTTACGCTTCATTTTTTGTTCTATTCTACTTTTGTATCATTTGTGTGTCCCATCCCAACACACTTATATAATATTTTAAAAATGTTTTAACTGTTATATTCTTAAAACCGAATCTTGATTGGGATTTTGACTCTATTTGGTGAATAAAATGATTGCCGTTGCTGAAATTTTAATATTAATCGTGTTGGTGCTTTTGATAGCCGTTCCGTTTTACATATTTTATAATATTGTCAAAAAGGCAGCTCAATAAAAAAGGGATGAATTTTACAATGAATTTATTTCGAATTTTAACAGCCGTTTTGTTTTTGGCTCTCGGTTTTATTATTTACATCGGGTTGAGTGATGAATCTTCCACGCATTATTTACTTCATTTAGGTCTATGGTCTTTTATTTTCATATCGTCTTTCTTTTTTGAAAGAATGTATCAGTTTATTTCTTCTGAAGAAAAGCCTGTGATTTGGAAAATTATATTCAATGTTTTTATTGCCGGTTCGTGGGCGATTATTTTATTTTACTTAAAATGGTCGGGTTTATTGACTTCAAATGATCCTTACTCCTTCGGCCGATTTATTTATGTCTTCGGAACCGTTGCTGTAAGTTGTTTGATTGCTTTTATGCTACTGAGTCTGACTTACTATCCGGAAAAACTTAGAGCGAGTATTTAATCATTTGAGGAATCCAAAATGACAGGTTTATTCAACCAAAGTGAAAATGTAAATACTCTTTTATTTGCGTTCATTTGGATAGTGTTTATTTTATCCGTAATCGGAATATTTTACGGGTATTCTGTTCACACAGCAGAATTGATATTTATTTTTTTATTGCTGGCCGGCAGCATTATTTACGGTTTTATTTCCAAGAATCCGGTTAAATCTTTTATTTTAGGGCTTTCAATTTGGCTTTCTTGGGTTTTTATCTCTACTTTTCCCAATATTTTAGAGTCGGGATACGGTTCAATATTCGAAAACCCATTGTCATTTTTAGGGGGTATGCTTTATTTTGCAGCCCTCGGTTCTTTGAACGGCGGTATCGGGTACTTTATCGCGGCAACACATTCCGATAAAAGGAGACAGTTATTGTATCGCGTCATTGCTTTAGCTTTACTTTTCGCGTCAGCAATGTTTTTTTTTGCGGGAATCAATTAACGGGGAAGGAAAATGGCAGGATTATTCAATCAAAGCGAAAAAACAAACAATATTTTGTTTGTTGTGCTGCTTCTCGGTCAGATTATTTCTTACGGGCTGTTTATCAGTTTTGTTTTTTATACCTCTAATTTGACGGTTTATTATTTTCAAGTCATCACATTGCTGATTCTGATTTTCGGTCCCGCTGTTTATACGCTGATTTCTCAAAATCTGAAAAAAAGTTTATTATTTTCATTACTTGTCCCCGTTATTCTATTCCTTCCGACGCATCCTTATTTGGAATTTTTGGAATCCATCCGGCCATTTTATTCAGTTGTTATTTTTAATCCGTCGGATATGGATTTATTATATTATAAACAAATTTTGCTTCAATATTCTGCGTTTGCAGTAGGCGGCATGTTGAGTTCAGTTTTAGCTTATTCCTATCAGCCGGACAAAGATGAAATTACTTGGAAAACTAAAATTCCGTTTAATTTGCTATTGCTTTTCTTTTTAGTCATCTACGGACTTTTCCTTATCTTTTCAGGGTTTTACAGATAAAAAATCTTATAAATCAATCACATGAGGACAAAATATGGCATTTAATTTTCAAAACAAAGACTTCAAAGATTTCGTTTTAGCAACCGTTTTGGTTTTAGCGTGCTTCTTAGGTTATGTATATCATCCGTATTTTTGGCCGGGGCAGTTCATCTTTTTAATTTTGCTTGTCGTAAATCCGCTTCTGTTCGGTTATGTCTCAAAAAGACAGATTATGTCTTTCATCGTGGGATTTCTGCCGCTCATTTTGATGGTTTTATATCGTATTCCCATGGCTTTTGTTTTTCCCGATCATGTTGTGGAAGAACTTATTACGATGTTTCCGGGCGCGCTTCTTCTCGGAATCGGCGGATATTTCGCGGCCCGAACAAACGGTGATAAGAAAATTTTGAATTTGGGAATCGGCGTTTTGTTTGTTTTGGCGATGATTGCGCTTTATTTGTATATCTATTTGTGATGGAGATATAATGGAGAAATGAAAATGGCAGGTTATTTCAATCAAAGCGAAAAAGTCAATAATATCGTTTTTATCGGCACTTTCCTTCTTTATGCGCTTTCCGCTTACATATATTCTAAAATTTATTTTCTGGCAACACCCTTCCCGAGTTTTGTTAAAATATTGGGAATCGGATACTTCGCAGCATTCGTCATTTTCGGCCCGTTTCTTTACGGTTTGTTTTCTCAAAATTTGAATAAATCGAAACTGTTCGGTATTTTGACCTCTTTCTCCTTTTTGTGGATGGTTTTTTCAGGATTCCACGTTATGGCCGTATATAGTCAATTTTATTTCAAATTCCATACAATGGTCGGCACGCATTTGTTTGCTTTTGTCACTTTTTTGATTCTCGGATATTTTTCAGCAATTGCGGGGGCAGTTTGGCATGAAGACAGCGGCACGATTCGTATTTTTTCCAAACAAATTCCTGTCAGTTCAACCGTCTTGTATAGTTTCCTTGCTCTCTCTATTGTGTTTTTCATTATTTGGACTTTCCCGGCTTGGACAAGTTTTTAATTTTTTCATTTAATTTTTGTTATTTCTTTTTCATTTATTTTTTTAATTCTATCTCTTTTTTAAAAATTTAAAAACACATATATTTGAGTCAGTCGTTTCTTTTTTTGTGATCCTTTTCTGAAAAACCTGGTCATCTTAATTATAACAACTGTCAGACGATTGTTTGATATACTTTGAAAAAATGTTTAAGGTGATATTCTTGTCGGGAAAAAATAAATTTAAAATTTTTAACCGGTCAGCAGCTTTACTTTTAATTCTGTTGTTGCTGACTGCGTTTGCAACGCCTGCTTTGGGCGCAACATCAAGTATCCAATGGTGGCACATGGTTGATTCAGGCAAACATTTGGATTGGGGCGGCAGTACGAAATATCAAAGCGATTTCAATTCTTCCGTTTCAACGTGGAATTCTCACAAATCCGGAGTTATCAGAAAAGACAGTCTCGTTTACATCCGTGATGTCACGATTTCAGATGTTTATTGGTCAAACGGAACAGTTGGTCTCGTTAACGGTGATAATAAAACAATGCAATTCAATACACGCCTTATGGATCCCATGAATTCAACCCGCCGAAAGAATGCCTGTCTTCATGAATTGGGTCATGCATTAGGATTGGACCACAACCAAAACGGTGATGTCATGTATGCATTTTCATCCAACGCGGTCAGTTTAACGGCAAACGACAAAGCTTCTTACAATGCTTCTTACGCAAGATATTAAGGTGATAAAATGAAAACATTATTTACAAAAAGAAACACATTCTTCTCATTTGCACTCATTGCTCTTTTAGTCGGGGCGGCAGCTGTAGCAGTTTTCTACGAACCGGCAGACAACAATGCTCTTAACGGCGGCGAACCGCAAATTAATCGGGTCCAAGCATCTTATATTGTCGATGTTTACAACCCTGCAGCATTAGTCGGCGATGTCGATTATGTTTTTGCCGCCAGAGTCGATAAAATGACCGGCAACACCTATAAAGATCCGGTAATGATTGAAGACGAATTCGGAAAAGAAACGATTGAAGTGACCAATTCGCACACGAATTATATGATTACCGTTCTTGATAACATCAAAGGCGAACTCGTTGTCGGTGAATCCATTCCTGTTGAAAAAGCAGGTGGTCTCAGCAAAGACGGCAAAACGATAACGCTTCACGAGAATGATTCTCTTCCCGAAGTCGGTAAAGTTTACATTTTCCTTGCTTACACCCAACCGGACGGAACGCTTCAAATTTCCGGCCCGAATTCAAACATTGAAATCGTTTCGTCCGGTTCTTTAAAAGCGGATTCAAACCTTTCTGTTAAAGATTCTTCTGAATATCTGAAGATGGTCAACGCATATGAAAACCAAATTATTCGCGAACGCGAAAGAACGGTTTCTAAGTATGATGTCAAATTTGAAAATTAAATGAAGAGATTTTCTCTCTTCTTTTTATTTTTTCATCTTCGACTTTTGGGGATTCGTTTTATTTATCAAATTTGATTTATATTATTAATATGGTGAGTCATTCATGGAATTTAAAACAAAAAAATTAATTGCAATAATCGGTATCGTTTTCTTCTTTTTGCTGATTTGTGCGGCAAGCATTTACGCTTATTCAAATCCGAATGAAACTTATTTTGCAGCTGCTTTTACTACTTTTGCAATCTCTTTTATGATTCTCTATTATTTCGGGAAAGGAAAAGTTGAAAAACGTCAAAAACATCTCGGTATTCAGCTTCTAATCATGGCGATTGTTCCGGCTATTTGGATTATTGTGACAATTTATCGCTGGTATGTCGGTTTGCCGTCATTCACTTCTGTTACAACGGGCGAAGCCGCGTTTATCGTTGTTTGGGTGCAAGCTCTTGTTTGGTTTATTGCTGGAATTATGATTGTAATCGGCAGTTATCACACGGATGAAATTGTTGAGAAATTAAAAAAATAAATTCGGATTAAAGACCTAATATTTTTTTGTTTTTATTTCTTCTCAATTGTTAACCATCAATCATCCAAAATTCGCCAAAAATCAAAATCTCAACCCTTTCAGGTTTACAAACCCTTGACAGATTCATATCTTCCGTTCATTGTAAACGATTAAATTTATTAACAATAACCTAAATTCAATTAATTGAGGTTATAATTATGGACGCTAAAAATTACGTTGAAAAGGTTTTGGAAGATGTCAAAAGACGAAACCCGGGAGAAGTTGAGTTTTATAATGCGGTGAATGAAGTTCTTCACACATTGATTCCGGTTCTTGAAAAGAGGCCTGAACTCATTGAAGCAGCGATTTTAGACAGAATTGTCGAGCCCGAAAGACTGATTTCTTTCCGCGTCCCGTGGATGGATGATGCCGGAAATATCCAAATCAACCGCGGATTCCGTGTTCAATTCAACGGCGCGCTCGGCCCTTACAAAGGCGGCATTCGATTCCACCCGACAGTCAGCCAAAGCATTGTGAAATTCCTCGGTTTTGAACAAATTTTCAAAAACTCCTTAACAGGTCTTCCCATGGGCGGCGGCAAAGGCGGTTCCGATTTTGACCCGAAGGGCAAATCCGATGCGGAAATCATGCGTTTCTGCCAAGCCTTTATGTCCGAATTATACAAGCACATTGGTCCTGACGTTGACGTCCCCGCAGGCGATATCGGTGTCGGCGGCAGAGAAATCGGTTTCATGTATGGCATGTACAGAAAACTTTCCAACTCCAGCAGCCAAGGCGTTTTGACCGGCAAACCGCTCACATTCGGCGGCAGTCTCGGCAGAACACCTGCAACAGGATACGGTCTTCTCTATTTCGCCAACGAAATGCTCAAAGACAAAGGCACAACTTTTGAAGGCAAAACCGTCGTCGTTTCCGGATCCGGCAACGTCGCCATCTACGCCATTGAAAAAGCGCAGCAGTTCGGCGCAAAAGTCGTGACTTGCAGCGATTCCGGCGGATATATTTACGACGAAGAAGGCATCGACCTCGCCGTTGTCAAACAACTCAAAGAAGTCGAAGCCCGCAGAATTAAAGATTATCTCGAATTCAGACCCAAAGCCAAATACGTCGAAGGCAGCACAAACGTTTGGGAAGTCAAATGTGATGTCGCGCTCCCCTGCGCCACGCAGAACGAAATCGACAAAGCGTCCGCCGATCTCTTGATTAAAAACGGCGTTCAATTCGTTGCAGAAGGCGCCAACATGCCGACAACGCTTGACGCGATTGCAGCATTCCAAAATGCAGGCATCTACTTCGGCCCCGCCAAAGCCTGTAATGCAGGCGGCGTTGCCACTTCCGGTCTTGAAATGACACAAAATTCAATGCGCCTTTCCTGGACCTTTGAAGAAGTCGACGACAAACTCAAAGGAATCATGCAAAACATCTTCGCCGCATCCAAGGCAGCTGCCAAAGAAATCGGTGACGAAGACAACCTTTTGGCAGGCGCAAACATCGCCGGTTTCCTGAAAGTTTCCGACGCGATGATGAAGCAAGGCCTCATCTGAACTGATTAATCTTAACAAAACGATTCAAAACGAAACCGGAAACTCATCCTCAAGTTTCCGGTTCATTTTTCTAAAAACGATTTTTATTCTGATTTTTAACTGTTTTTTTAATTTGATTTCCATTCTTTAAGATTTTCATTCTTTAAAAATGAGCGGGCGCGTTTCTTTCACTTTTTCCGGCTCATAAATCCGCTTTCCCTCTTTGAAAAAGTCCGGCAGCCGTTTGTTTTTTGATCCGAGAAGCTGAATGCAGTAAACGATGCCTTCAATCTTTTCGCCTTGCAATCCATGAACGCGGTGTACACCGATTAAATTAATATAATCCTCCAAATCATCCCGCTCGTCTTTCATGTGTTTGACAACTTCACAAAGTGCTTTGACATCATCAACGGCGCGGTGCGAATTCTCAACACCCTCAATCTGATAATAGTCAATTGCGTCTTTCAAAGAATGCGGATACGCTTTTCGATCCTTCAAAATCGTAAACGTATCCAAAATATCAAACGAAACCGGAATTTCTTTGCCGTATTTTTCCAACATTTTCAAAACAAAAGAAAGATCAAATTGCGCATTATGGGCGATAATCAGCGTTTTTTCTGCCGGATAAAACAGATCCAAAAACGCGTCAACTGCCGCATTCTCTTCAATACCTTCCGCTGTCAGCATTTCATCCGTAATATGCGTCAGCTCAACGATTTCCTCGGGAATCCTTTCGCCCGCGGGCAGTTTGATTAACAAATCAATTTCTTTCTCATCCGATTCCACGCCGTACTCATAACAGCGCACGGCAGCGAGTTCAATGATTTGATTCTTTTCAACCGACAAGCCGGTCGTTTCAACATCAATAAACACAATTTGTTCATATCTCGAAAAAATATCCGAGACTCGGCAGGAAGGATTGAATACGGTCATGGGAGATTTCCGTTAATTTGGTTTGAACTCTCAATTCTTTTTTGAGATTAAATAATTTCGTCAAAAACGGTGAAACCAGAATAATCATTTTTTAAAAAGCCGAGTGTCGGATTTCTTAATGTCTTAAAGGACGAGATGTTCGCGCGCGGCGGCGGTTTGGTCATAGCAGATGCGATTGGAATTTATGCCCCCGGCTGTAATAAAACGAATGCGATAAGGTGACAGTGCCCCGTTTGCATAGCAAACGGATGTGATACGAAAGAGGTGATACATACGGCAACGTAAACCTCCGACAATGCAAACCTGACCGGCAACACAAACCTGACGGTAGCAGCACAATCTCGGCAAAAGAAACTGTAATTGTTTTTTATTGAATCGTGGTATGAATCCGCAAATTTCCGTTCCTCATTCCATTCGGAACGTAAATTAGCGGTGGTTGTTTAGGGTTTGATTTCTTTTTTCAACCGAACTTTAGCTCAAAAATTGATAAAAGGAAGTTTAATCACAGCCATTTCGGCCACTTCACGCCGAATGATGTCACCATTTCCGCAACTTCGTCATGAATCGCTCTGTCGGCTTTGAGCATAATCAAACCGTAAAGCAAACCGCCGACGACAAAAGCTGTCAGTAAGTAAATCACATTTGTAATCGGCAGCACATATTTGAATCCCAAAAGGAAAACGCACATCAGAAGCGATGCGATCACCATTTTTAAAATGGATATCCAGTTGTAGCGGATGGGAATTACTTTCCTGAGCAGCAAATAGGCCAACGCCGAATTCAAAAGCATGGCAATGACGGTTGCCAAAGCGGCGCCTTCCATGCCGTAAACCGGAATCAGAACAATGTTTAGAATTACATTTGCGGTAATGCCGGCGGCAATTGAAAGAAAAGCGTATTTTGGGTGGCTGATTGCGTTTAAGCAAATGCTTTGAAGATACATGAAAACGGTGATGATTTGAATGAATGAAAGCAAAAATAATGCCGGGACGCCCGGAATGTATGCTTCACCGTAAAAGAGGGAAATGAAATCGTATCCTAATATCAGGAAACTGAAAAAGATTGGAATCGCCAGCATCAATGAAAGCGATGTTCCGCTGCGAAGGCCTTCTGTGATGTTTTCATATTGTTTTGTTTCATTCCACGCGCTGAATTTCGGATACAAAACCGCTTTGACAGAGGTTGCGGCAAGTCCTGCCAGCATTGAAAATTGATAAACGATTCTGTAAATTCCGGCATCGGTTTCCGTCATGTATCGGCCGATAAAAACAACATCAATATTTTGGTAAATCAAATAGCAACTCATCACCAAAAAAATCAGAACGGCGTAAGTTAAAATGCGCTTGAAATTTTCTTTTGAAAACTTCACCAGTTTCAATTGGTTGTAACGGTGCGCAAATATTGCCGCAAAAATCATGCCGACTAAAAAGCCTCCCATCAATCCGAATGAATGATAGCCGAGGTAAACGATTCCGATTTGGAAAAGTGATCGAACAGCGGTGTTTAAAAACAAAGACACTTGAAAAGCATTGATTTTTCCGTCAGCGTAAGCGGCATAAATTCGGCTGTTGTAAAAATAATCAATGAAAAGCGCCGCGATAATCCACCAAAATATTCCGGTTTCCATAATCGTTGATGTCGGGAAAATGACAGCGGAAATCAAAAGTCCTGCAACGCACAATATCAAGTAAACAGCTCGAAGTGCCATCGAGGCGGTATAATATTCGTTTCGCGCTTTTCCTTCACTGATGAGTTTAACGCTTGACTCTCCGATGCCGCTTTCTGAAAACAGGTAGAAGAGCGCGCTGTATGAAAAAAACAAAAAGTAAACGCCGACAATCGCAGGATTAACGACGCGCGTAAAATAAATCGTGCTCAAAAAACCGATGGCGGTTAATCCGAACTGAGATAAAAGGGAAACAAGCGTTTGAGAATGAACCGCATTTCGGTTGCCTGCATTCTCATTACCGCCATTCCCGTCTCCTTTCTTTTTTCCGATATTTGAAAAAATATCCGCCGTTTGAGCCATACCATCTAAAAAGCGTCGGCTGTATTAAAAGTTGACTGAATAAAAATATGAGTGGAATGAAGCCGATTTATTATCAAACTTCATAAAATGGTTTTTTAAATAAATCCGGATAGTTTTGAGGATTTACCAAAAAGTCCAGTTTTTTCAAATCATTGACCAAACCGTACATGTCAACGCCGGAATACAAATCAATTTCCGGATAGCTTTTCGGTTTGGCGTAAGAAATCGGCGGCATTTTATCGTAATTGCCGTTTTGAGCAATTCCGTCTTCCGTGATGTAGTAAGCCAAACCCGCTTTGCAGCGGACGGGCTCATATTCCGAACCAAAAGCGTCAGACACCCAGTTTGCCATGACAAGCTCTTCACTGTCGGCATTCACGGTCACATGCCCGTAATTCGGCGGAATCAAAACGACATCACCTTCATGGGCTTCAACAATGATAAAGTCGGACAAATCTTTCTTTTGAAGCAAATAGGTCGCTGTTCCGCGAATCACTTGGTAGACTTCGGGATAAGAAAGCATTTCCGCGCCGCAAGAATTTGGACAGGGATGATAGTGGCCGGCGGTTTTCACATATTCCGGACCGAGCATCGCTGGCGGAATCACCGTTATATCATAACGGAGCTGCGCTTCTTTCATTTTTTGAAGCTCCTCTTTTGATAAGTGCACCTCTCGATACATATCATAGAGAATTTTATCAGGGTATGAAATCCATGTCTGATCCATTAAAACATCAGTCATGTCCCTGATTTTTCTTGTGCTGTGCGCGGTTGAAACTTTTGAATAGTCCGGATGTGTCACCATGAGTGTTTCTCCAATCTCGTTTTTAATCGATTGTATTCCTATATGCTCTGATTTTTATAAATATTTACTCTTCAAAGCGTTTCCGAATCGCTTCAGCATGTTCAAAAAGGCCTTCCGTCTCAGCCAAATCAATTACAGCATCTTTAATTTCGCCGAGCCCTTCTTTACTGATTCTTTGAATTGTAAACGATTTCAAGAAATGTGCCGTGTTCAATCCTGAATACATTCGAACATAACCCGATGTCGGCAGAACGTGATTTGTTCCTGACGCGTAATCACCGGCCGGAACCGGAGCGTAATTTCCGACAAAAACAGACCCGGCGTTTTGAATTTGATTCAAAACAACGTCTTCCATGTCGGGGCTGACCATAATCTGAAGGTGCTCGGGTCCGAAATCGTTTGAAAATGAAATGCATTCATCCATGTTTCCGGTCATCAAAATGGCGGAATTCTTCAATGATGTTTCAATAATTTCTTTGCGTTTCGCCGTTCTTGATTGTTTTTCCACTTCGTCAAAAACAGATTTTGCAAGCTTTTCCGATGGCGTCACCAAAACAGAAACCGAATTCGGGTCGTGTTCCGCCTGAGCCAGTATGTCGGCTGCTGCCATCTTCGGGTCGGCAAAATCATCGGCGATAATTAAAACTTCGCTCGGGCCGGCCGGGAAATCAATTTCAGCGTAATCACGGATTTTCATTTTCGCATAAGTGACATACACATTTCCGGGGCCCACGATCTTGTCAACTTGCGGAATACTTTGTGTTCCGTATGCCATTCCGGCAATCGCCTGTGCGCCGCCCGTCTTGAAAATCTTGTCAACGCCTGCAATCTTACAGGCGGCAAGTGTCAGAGGGTGAACTGTTCCGTCTGCAAGCGGCGGTGTGCACACAATCACTTCGGTGACGCCGGCAACCTTGGCAGGCAGCGCAGTCATCAGCACCGTTGACGGGTAACTTGCGCGGCCGCCCGGGACGTAGCAGCCGACTTTGGAGAGCGGAATTGTTTTTTGACCCAAAACGATTCCGGGAGTTTCTTCAATGTACCAGATTTCTTTGGGGAGCTGCGCGGCGTGGAAACGGCGAATATTTTCAGCTGCTTGACGCAGGTGTTTTAACAAATTTGAATCTAAAGACGCGACTGCTTCTTCAATTTCGGCGGAGGTTACTTGCAATGATTTTAAGTCCGCTTTATCGAATTGCTTTGCGTATTCTAAAATCGCCGCGTCTCCGTTTTTTTGAACATTTTCCAAAATAGCGTCAACGGATGCGCCGACATCCGCAAGCCCCTTGCCGCGGGAATGCAATTTATTTAAATCCGAGTCGGAAAGCTCGGATAATTTTTTAAAAATCATAATTGAAACAATCGCCTGAACTTTCATAAACTTTACTCTTTTTTCAAATACGAAAAGCTTAAAGAGGCGGCGAGACAGGTTAAAATTAAATAGCTTGTATAGAATTATTGTTGTATTCATTATGGGTGTTTGATTCATTTTTGCCGCATTGCGTTTTTCAAGACGTTTCGACGGTTTGAATCAAAACTTTTTATTTGAGTATTTTTTATTGAGTATTGTATCATTGAGGTTATTATCTTGGCGAAAAGAACTATCCGTAAACAAACTTCTGAACGCCGCGCTTCTGATGATTCGGATACCGTCGTAACGGTTTCGGAAGAACTCACTGTTGAAAAATCCGCAGATGCGGATACCGTCACAGTGACCGAATCATATGAAGTCCGCGCTGATGAAGCGGCAGCGTCGCCGGAAGACGTGAAAAAGAAGCCGGAAAAGAAAGGCTTCCTGGACGAGTATAAAGACAAAAACAATCTGATTAAATGTGCTCTTTACGGTATCGGCGTTCTGCTTTCCGCATTGCTTGCCTTTTATATCCGTATTATTCCGCGCGACGGCGTTTTCATGGAAAACGGTTTCATCCGCTTCGGTGAAAACGACCCGTGGTACCACTGGAGAAACGTGGATTACCTGCTTCAAAATTTCCCGGACTTTTTATGGTTTGATCCGGCAACAACCTATCCCTACGGTACACCGCAGGCGTTTGCGCCTTTATATGACTACATCTTGGCAGCCGCTATTAAAATTCTGCAATTCCTTACAGGAAATACAACCGAAGCCTACGCAATGACCATTGCCGCTTACTGGCCCTGTGTTTTAGCAGCCTGTTGTGTTGTTGTCGTTTACTTTGTCGCAAAGAAACTTTTTGACAGCAGAAACGTCGGTCTCATGTCCGCTTTCCTTTTGGCGGTCGCGCCGGGTCAGTTCCTCTCAAGAAGTATCATCGGCTTCAATGACCACCACGTTGCTGAAGTTCTTTTCAGTTCACTCGTTATCTTATTCTTGATTTTCACGCTCTTAAAAGCCCGTGATAAAAACATCACCTTTGAAGAAATTTCCAAAGGAAATCTTTCCGCGTTTAAACCCATTCTGCCTTACGCTGTTTTAACAGGTATCGCAATGGCGGCTTATACGCTTGTTTGGGAAGGCGCTCTTCTTTTCGCGTTTATCATCGGTGTTTTCATTACCGTTCAAATGATGATTAACCATCTCAAAGGAGAAGGGACGGCTTTCATCGCCGCAACCGGTATCATCATTTTCGCCATTGATTTCCTGATCGTTTTCATTACGCCGCAGATCGGTGAATACAAATCGCTTCACATGATGGCGCTTGGCGCAGGTATCATTGCAATGATTCTCATGGCCGTTTTGTCTTACGCGCTTGAAAAGAAGGACTTGAACAAACTTTACTATCCGGGCATTTTGGCAGGCCTTGTGGTCGTCGCCGCTGCTGTCGGAAGCATTGTCTCATCAACTGTCAGAGACGCGTTGTTGGGTATTGTCAGCTTCTTTACAAGAACAGGCGGTGCAACAACAATCGGTGAAGCTTCTCCGTATTTCGGAAGCAGCGTAAATCCGTTGTTATTTACTGTTTTAATTGCCGCGTTCCTGATCATTTTACCGTTTATGGCAACGCCTTACATCAAGAAAAACAGTATTAAGAAAGGATTATTGGCCGGCTGGGCAATTTTGTTCTTTTTGTTGATTCTGGCATCCGGAAGCGCATTCAATTTATTCACGACTTTCTCTGTCATGGGCTACATTTGGATTATCGTGCTTCCGATCATGGCTTACATTGCTGTCAAAAACAACAGCATGGAAAAAACGCTGTTGGTTGTTTGGTCACTCCTTTTGCTTTGGGCTTTGGTCCAGCAGAACAGATTCAGTTATTACTTCGTCGTTCCGGTTATCATTTTGACATCCTGGGCCTTCATGGAACTCGCCCGCGCTGTTAAAGCAGACGAAGCCTGGACTCTCTTTAAGAAGAATTATCTCTCCAAAGAAGGACGCTCCAAAAAAGAAGAATCTGCTCCGGTTTACTCTTCCCACCAGGAAAGAGCCAAATCCAAACGCGACTCTTCTAAAGTTAAAGCCAAACAGGTCGACAACGGCAATGAAAAAATTGTCCTCGCATCCGTTGTTTTGGTCGTCGCGCTCCTTGTTCTTTTGGTTCCGACTTACACCATGACCTCTCAGTATGTTGCAGGCACCGGCGGTCCGAACGAGGCTTGGATTGAAACGTCTCTTTGGATTCGTGATAATACGCCTGAAATCGGATTGGACTGGGCCGGCTACTACGAAGAACCGCTTCAGGACATTGACGGTGACGGTGTCGCAGATACTGTTTCCGGTATCGGTATTGAGCATTTCGAGAATCAGGCGAGTATTGTTCCGTTTGATTATCCGGGACTCTCTTACGGTGTTCTGTCCTGGTGGGACTATGGTCACTGGTTAGAAGTCATCGGCGAACGCACTGTAAACGCCAACCCGTTCCAGTTTGGTGTCGGCGGCCGCCGCGGAAATGCCACGGATGAAATGATTCCGGGCGCAGCTCCGTTCTTCGTTGCCGAAACTGAAAAAGACGCAACCGGATATTTGATTGACATCGACCCGCGCGAAGACAAAGTCGGTGCCCGTTATGTCGTCACAGACATTGAAATGGCATCCGGTATGAGCAAATTCTATGCAATGACTGCATGGACGCTTGACACGGAAGACTATTATGTGACGTACAACATCAACGGCAACAACAGCACTTTCATCGGCAGTGACCGTTACTTCAATTCAATGGTTTACCGCTTGCACATGCAGGACGCTGTCGGTTTGGAACAATATCGTATGGTTTACGAATCTTTGATTTACAATTCTAATGACACCATGTCAAGACAGGAAATCTTCTACAAGCAGTTATTCAACCAGATCTATTCACAAAGCGTTGCCGAATCAAATACCGGTTACGTTAAAGTCTTTGAATACGTGGAAGGCGCCGTCATTAAAGGAACCGCTTCGGCAAACGAAACGGTTGAATTGACTTTGACGATTCAGACCAACCAAAACCGTATCTTCAACTACAACCAGACAGTTAAAGCAGACGAAAACGGCAACTTCTCTTTCAGAGTTCCGTATTCCACAACCGGCTCTGTTAACGGCGAAACCAACTTCGCGGTTAAGCCGATCGGCAACTACACCGTCAAATACGGTTCCGTCGAAGAAAGAATTGATGTCAGCGAAGACGATGTTTTAAACGGCAAAACCGTTACAGTCTAAGCAAAATCAGAATGCTATATTCGAAAATAATAAAATGAAACGGAATTTTTCCGTTTCTCTCTTTTCTTTTTTATTTCATTAATGACAACCGAATGGTGTTTTTGTTTATTCTTTCAATATTTTTCGGTTTAATCGACGTTCGGATTTTCGTAAAATAAGAGACAGATGTTCGAATTTTGACAAAAATAAATTAAATCCGAATCAACCGCCCGCTAATTTACGTTCCGAACTGAGCGAAGCGAAGAGAGGGACGGAAATTTGCGGATTCGTACCCGGCCGATACAGCAAAATCAATGTTTGGCTTTTCGAATTAAATCAATTCATCTGCTCTGTGTTATCGTGCGCAGTTGCGTTGCTGTGTGCATGGTCTGCGTTGCTGTGTTCATCTGCGTCTGCGTTGCCGTATGCATCTGCTTTTTTTATCACATCCGTTCGCTTACGCGAACGTGCCACTGCTACCTTACTGTTTGCGTTACTGCTGTTACCTTACTGTTTGCGTTGCTGTCACCATCTTGCTGCGTCGCGCCGCTGTGCTACTGTGCCGTCGCCACGCCGTCACACTACGCCACCGTCGACATTACCCGCATATTTTTTAAGATTTGAAAAAACGGAACCAGTTTTTATCTTTAATTGAAAACTTGTAAAGAGTAATGCTTATATATAATGCACATATCTGTTCATTATAGAACTTGAAAGGACATTGATTATGTTAAACATTACCACATTTTTAGATGCCAATATGCGCCGTCTTTCTAAAAATGTCTTCCATTGCCCCGAACGGGAGACATACTATACATCCGCTGAGATTCTTTCAATCGCGTCGGGACTTGCCGGGAAATTGAAAGAGAAAGGAATCGGAAAAGGCGACCGTGTTTTGATTTATTTGAATAATTCTCCGGAATATTTATTTTCATATTTCGCGATTTGGAGAATTGGCGCCGTTGCCGTTCCGACAAACCGCGTTTACACAAAATTTGAATTGGATTACATGATCCAAAATGCCGGCATCCGTTTGGTGATTACAGATGAAGACGGCGTGGATTCGTTTGAAGAAAGTTCGGATTTTTCGATTTTTATTCCGACGGGAATTGAAGAGATGCGGAATTATCCGATTTTGCCGCCGACGCAAACAGAACCCGAAGATTTGTGCCAAATCCAATACACATCAGGAACGACCGGAAAGCCCAAAGGCGCGATGCTGACACACGGCAACTGGCTGGCCGCCATTTCCAACGAAACGGATGTCATGGAATTTGTGGAATCCGATGTTTATTTGGGGATTTATCCGATGGGGCATGTCGGGCTCAGCTGGGGCATTGCTGCGCTTCAATCCGGCGCGCTTTACATCATGGTGGAACGCTACGAATTGGAAAATTATCTTCATTTGATTGAAAAGCACGGCGTGACCGCCCTTTCCGGAATGCCGCCCGTGATTCATTCGTTTGTCAATTGCCCAGCGGGAACGGAAGAACGCGTCAAAACCGTTCGGGAAATCATTTCAGGCGGCGGTCCGCTTCACAATGAAATTTGGAAAACGTTCCACCACCGATACAATATTCCGATTGTCAACGCCTACGGCCTTTCCGAAACGATTGTTATCGGAACGGGAACCGTCATTCGTCCCGTCGATTACGCGACCGCCGATAAATTCCAAAGTGTCGGGCACCCGGTTTGCTTCTCGGAAGTCAAAATCGTGGATGAAAATGATGCCAACCGCGAGCTTGCGCAAGGAGAGATCGGCGAAATCGCGCTTCGCGGACCGGCTGTTGCCAAAGGATATTACGGCATGCCGGAAGAGACAAAACAAGTCTTTTTGGCGGACGGATGGTTTTTGACCGGCGACATCGGGTATCTGGATCAAGATTTGCGCCTTTGTTTAACAGACCGTAAAAAAGATATGATTGTCATGTCCGGCTGGAAAATTTATCCGACGGAAGTGGAAGATGTATTTTTAAAAAGTGGACTCGTGTAGGATGTTGCTATAATCGGAGTTCCGGATATTCATAAAGGAGAAAAACCAATTGGATTTGTAATCTCAGACTGTGCTACACACAAAGAATTAAAAGAATATGCAAAAAAACATTTGGCAGGTTATAAAGTTCCAAGAGAGATTTGGGTTGTTAGAAATATCCCTCGAATAAATGGGTGGAAATTGTCAAGAAAGAGTTTAAAAAAACTATATGAAACTTTTTGGGAAAATAATGCAATTCCAATAGATGAAGAGATCTATGATATAACAATAATACTTAATGATCCAAAAAAATATCAGGATTATGTTATACAAGAAGAACTTAAAAACGAGTTAAGAAGATTTAAAAATTATTGATCACAAATGAAATCAAGAGATATCGCGCTTGTCGGCATATTACTTGCCGCGGGCGCCATTGCCAGATATATTTCACTATTTATACCGGGCGCAATTGTCGCGAATTTGACAATCGCATTCTACTGCCTGGCGATTATTTTAGTCGTTCCGAAATACAAGGAAACACTCGGCATCGGATTAGTGGCGGGCATTATTTGCGCCGTCTTCAGTCATTCCATATTCCCCCTCGGAAATTTGATATCAGAGCCGATTGGTGCTTTTGTTTGTCTGCTTGTTTACAAAATGATTAAAGACAAAACAAAATTAGCGCCCGCGATTACGACAGCAATTGCAACACCTGCAAGCGGGTTTACATTCATTGCAATCACTTGCTTGGTCAACATTGCAACAACGGGAGCAACGACCGCCATGATGCTGTCATTTGCAATTTCAATGATCCCGATTGTCGCGGGAGCCGTCGTCGTTAACGTTATTATTGTACAATTGATTGCGATGCCGGCAACAACCGTCATGCAGAAAACACATCCGATTCAAATCGGAACACATACAAAACCTGCCGATGAAAACGCGGTCATTAAATTGGAAAAGGTTCGTTTCACTTACAATGCCGCCGAGAAATTGGAAAAACCGGCACTGGAAGATCTTACGCTGGAGATCGGAAAAGGCGAATTTGTTGTCGTCACCGGTCCGTCGGGATCCGGGAAAACAACCTTCTGCCGAACCGTTACAGGCGTCATTCTTCATTCATACGGCGGAACCGTCAACGGTGAGATCACTGTGATGGGGAAATATGCCGACGAATACAAAGACATGGAAGAACTCAGCTCATATGTCGGCATGGTCTTTGATGATGCCGACGCGCAATTGATTTTCACGACCGTCGAAGAAGAAATTAAAACGGGTCTCGAGACCCGGAAATTGACGGCGTCTGAAATTGATGACAGGCTAAATGAATTATACAAAATGACAAACACGGAAATAATTAAAGATCAAGCTCCTCATGCGCTTTCGGGCGGACAAAAGCAACGTGTCGCCTTTGCCGCCGCGCTTTCTAAAGAAACGCCGATTTTGGTTTTAGATGAAGCGACATCCGAATTGGATAAAGAAGCGCGAAAACAAGTTTATTCTGTTTTGAAATCATTGACGGAAGCAGGAAAGACAGTCATTTTGGTAGAACACATGGTTGATGAAACCGTTGATTACGCGACGCGTCAGATTCGCTTGGAAAACGGAAAAATCATTTATGACGGCGTTCCGGTCAAAGATACGGCCGTGATTCCGGAATTTAAACGCGGGTCTGATGAAAGTAAAAAATGCATCATTTCTGCGAAAAATCTGGTTCATGTTTACGGCAGCAACCATTTGAAAGCTTTGGATGATGTTTCATTGGAACTCTTTTCGGGCGAAATCGTCGCTGTTGTCGGCGAAAACGGATCCGGAAAAACGACACTGATTAAGCACTTGAACGGTCTTTTGAGACCGACATCGGGAACCGTTGAAATTTACGGCGAAGATATTGAGAAATGCAGTGTTCCGAAAATATCGGAATATGTCGGATTGGTATTTCAAAATCCGGATACGATGCTCTTTGAAAATACGTGTTTTAAGGAAATTTCGTTCGGTTTGAAAAATATCGGAAAAGCAGATGATGACGCTGTTTTAAAAGCGCTTGATGAAGTCGGCCTTTTGGAAAAGAAAGATGTGAATCCTCGCCACCTCAGCCGCGGGGAACGACAGCGTCTGGCACTTGCCTGTGTTCTTGCGATGGGACAGCCTGTGTTGATTTTGGATGAGCCGACGACGGGATTGGATTTGAAAGAATCTTTTGAAATTATGGAACTTTTGATGAAAATCCGAAATGAAGGAAAAACCGTTTTAATGGTCACGCACAGTCCGAAAATCGCGGAAATTGCGGCGGACAGAATTATTGAAATGGAACACGGCAAGATTACAAAAATGACCGTCACAAGCGTTGATGATCACGGTTCCGGAGAAATTCTTGAAAGCACGGATATTGAAATTGCGGGAGGTGTCTGAAATGGATGACATTATGCAGTACACGCCCGGCAACGGATTGTTCCATAAATTGAATGCGATGACAAAGATTGTTTTTGCCGTCGGTATGCTGATTGCCGCGGTAATGACCGAAAATCAATCTATTTTAGCGGGAATGATTGTATTTATCGCAATTCTTGCGATTGTTTCCGGCCTCGGCAAGGCTTTGCTGAAGCAGCTCCCGATTCTGATTATTCTCGGCATTTTATTGGTATTGCTGACGATTTTGACAATGAAAAGCGGAGATGTTTTGTTTAATTTGATTCCAATCGGCGCGGGATATATTCCCGTAACGATGGGGGCAATCACGTTTGCCGTTACAATGATCCTCAGATTCACGGTTCTGATTTCATCATTCCAGCTGCTTGTCATTTCAACAAAGCCGAGTGAGCTTGTCAATGCGCTTTATGTTCTCCATGTTCCGAGCGATTACGCGCTGATGTTTTTGATTGCGATTCGCTTCATTCCGACATTGCAGCGCGAGGGCGTTCGAATCAACGAAGCTCAGCTTTCGAGAGGATACAATCCGGGAGGCGGTTTTATCGGGAAATTAAAGCAAACAGGTCCCGTCATGCTCCCGCTGATGCTCAATTCGCTTGCAAAAGCCGACACGCTCGGTTTGACGATTGATATGCGCGGATACAGAAAAGCCGCGGAAAATAAAAGAAAAATCAAATACAAAGCATTGGATTTGATGATGATTGCGATTGTTTCAGCCATTTTAATCTTAACAATTGCAATCGGTTTTGGTTTGATTGATTTCAATTCAATCGGCTTTGGTTTGATTGATTTCGGTTCAATCGGTTTATCGATTTAAACCGAAACATCATTTTATTTTTTTGAAAAACCCGAACGCCCGTTAAAATCTGAAAATAAAGAACCGATTTATTATCAGAAGTTTAGTTGGCGTTCGGTTTTATTAAATTAAAAAATTAATGTTTCCATTTTTGTAAAAAATGATTAAAAACCACACCAACCACCTCCAACGACGCGTTTCACGAACGAAGTGAGTGAAAGAAGGAGTTGGAGATTCTTCCCCCTCGTTGAATAAACAAGTTTATCAGATTTAATTTCACACGAAGAAAACTCTGATTTTAATTTTACATGAAAAAAATCTGATTTTAATTTTACATGAAAAAAATCTGATTTTAAATTTTTGTCTCGTCGTGGTAGAATCCGCAATCCTCGATTTTGCGCGCTTCGCTTGCAAAATCTCCGGGTTGCGGTCGTATTTGGACTTTTCTTTAATTATACAAAAATTAAACATCGGTTTTTAATAAATCATTAAATCCGAACTCCCTTTTCAATAAAATTAAAAAAAGAAAAGAGGGAGTTCGTTTTTTCGTAAAATGAAGAAAAAACGATGTTTCATTTTTCAAAAAAATAAAAATAAAAAAACAAAACGAAAACAAAAAAAACAAAATACGATTTGATTCGATTTTTGTTTTTAATTTTTTGCTTCAAACTTTTTCTTCAGCTTTTCATAAAATGCATTCTCAACACCCGTTGACGTCAAAAACAATTTTTCAACAATCAATTCGGGCGTGCTTTTCGCGATATGATTTTTAATCGGGTTTCTGTTAACGATCAAATTTAAATCGTCATCTAAGCCGCCGGCTTCGATGCCGTCAACACGAATCGGAATGTCGCAATTTTCCATGATGGATTCAGCCAAGTGGGAAACGAAAAGTGAAAGCGTTTTGCCGTTTTCACAAAATGTTTCTAAGAGGCCGGCAATGATTTTAGCGGATGCGCCGGGCTCGGTGATGGATTCCAATTCATCGGCGAAAACCGCGCGTTCGGTGCCGTTGCTTTCGGAAACGATTGAGAAGTTCCGAAGCGTCGTTTCAAACGCGCCGGCATCGAGCGTGCCTTTGGATTTCCCGAAATAATAAAATTCTTCAATCGGCGAGAATTCAAATAATTCAGCCGGCACCGGAAATCCCATGTGTGCTAAAATCAAACATTGCCCGACAAGTTCCAAAACAGTTGTTTTGCCGCCGGAATTCACGCCGCTCAAAAGAACGGTATTTTCAACATCATAAGAAACAGGCGTAATCGCGTCAAATCCGTATTTGGAAGAGAGGAAAAGATTGCGGCCGCCTTCCAGATTGAAAAAGACGTTCCCTGATTGATTTTCGGGATTTGCCGGCAAATTCAAATTCAATTCAGTGTTTTGCGATGTTTTGGCAAAAACCGGAAACGTCATTTGATAAGCATTTGCAAAAGACGCCGCCGAATACCAACAATCAAATTCGAGACAATCATTAATCAAAAGCGACATCGCTTCTTTTCGGCCGGCCAGCTCTTTGGAAAGCTGTTTTTTCTGTTTCTGCTCAAGCTCGGCTGATTTACCGGAGATTTCTTTTTTAAACCGTGTCAGCGATTCCAAATTAAGCTTAACGGGACACTCGATTTCGTCACCGTAAATATCGGATAAAATCATTTCTTCATCGCGCTTCAATGAAAGCGTTTCGGTGATTTCGGTAAGCGTTTCCTTTAAAAGTTCACGGTAGGGTTTTGACACATTCGCCGTCACGATTTGTTTCAAATCAGCCCCGGATAAAATATGCATAAGCTGATCGCCGTCCAGCGTCAGCGTGTTTCCCGTCAAAACATTTTTCAATTTATCGGAAAGTTCAGCCGCTTTCCGGAGAAGGATTTCATCGCACATGACTGAAATATTCCTCAATCGATCAGCTTCAGGATCAATCCCCGGATTCATACTGCCGTCTGCATTCAATCTTTTAAGAAGCGTTCGAAGTTCAAGAGACTCTTCCGCGGTAAATTGTGAAAATAATCCGCTCATAGAGCCGGCGGCCAATATTTCCGCCAAACGGAGAGAAGCGTCAAAGCTTTTCAGATTTTTAACAAAATATGAAAGCGCCATTTCGGGAATGAGCTGCTCGATTTCAACCGCGTCAATGTCGCGGAAATATTCATACCCGGATTCAGGAAGATCGAATTCAGGGAAATCAAATAAAATAACGGAGCGGTAGGAGAAAAAGAAATCTGCGCATTCCTGCGGATCCGTGACAAGATGAACAGGCAGAATGCTGCCGAATTTTTCATGGGCTTCAATATAAACAACTTCGGAAAACGCCAAAACAGCGCGGTCACGAATCTTTTGAACCGTTCCGTCTTTGGTGGGAGTGATTTGAGAAAGCAACGATTGAATCATTTCGCGCTCGTCGGGAGAAAACGATTGTAAAATCGTCAAATGGGTTTCGATTTTTTCACGAACATCCAACGCCAAATCCAATCTTCTTTTCGGATAAGGAACCAGCCGCTCAATAAAATCCGCTGAAAATTCAGTGCAGCAATGTTTTTTTATAATTTTTAAAATGCCGGCATAAAGCGCTTCCGCTTCTTTTGTTTTTAAGAAATCCTCCAATGAAACGCCGTTCTGCTCTTTTGAAACATTCAAAATTAATGATTGAGCTGACTTTCGGGTCATTCCTTCAACGCGACACAATTCATGAACATCGCCTTTCAAAAGCGTTTCAAGAGCCTTTTCTTCGCTGCCGAAACAAGTGACTAAACGCTTCTCTAAAATGGACCCGATTCCCGAAATATCTCTGAGGCGCATGTTTGTTTTAATCGCCGTGCTTTCTCCATCCGAAATCATAAAAGAATAATCGGTGAAAAGACATATAAGACTCAAGCAAGCGGGGTGAAAGTATAAATTAAAAATCGTTCCGCCGCTCTTCGGGAGGCTCATGTTTTTTACAGGCGGCGGGAGGGCGGTGTTTGTAGAAAATTCGCTGCACGAATTTTTAATGGCTGCGCCGCCGAAGGCAGGCGTCAGACACAACGTTTGGAATCAGGTTTAAGTTTGCTGCTTGGAGTCAGGTTTCTGTTTCCATATGGGTTAGGGTGTTTACTTAAAAATCGCTTCGCGATTTTTAGCGGCTCCGCCGGCAGTAAAACAGTACACAAAACAGACTCATTAAGCAAAGCGCCGTCACGCGCGAACAACATCAATTTTTAACAAATAACACAAAACTAACCCACGGTTTTTAAAAAAGAAAAAATAAGAAAAAGAATCAAACTTTTTCTTCAACAAATTTAACGTTTTCTAAATCCGTTTTACCGAGCATACGCTTGTAAAGAACGAACCAGGGTGTATCAGCAACGCCGATAACCACTTTAACGACCAGCTGGTCGACAATCAAGCCGGTAACAACTTCCCAGGGCATGCCGCCGATGAGATAGAAAGCGATGACCACGAAAATGATAGAGTCGACCGCCAAACTGAACGCGTCTGTGACGAGTGAGCGAATCCAAATGTACGGGTTTAAGAAAGCGTCGCCTTTGAAAGAGAGTTCTCTCGGGCGGAGCTTGCGTTTGATGTAAGAAAACATGTATGTGTCCAGCAACGAGCAGACCAAAAAGGAGATCCAGCTGGCAAAAGTCACACCGACGCTGAGCGCGAAAATCGTTGTCCATTCCGTGTCCAATTCATAGAAAGCGGCGGCCGGAATTTTAACGGCCATTGCGATAAACATCACATAAAGAACTTGTGTCGCAAGCGCGATCATAACGGCGGCAACTGCCTTTTTTTTGCCGTAAACTTCATTGATCATGTCCAGCACTTGCGCGATGAACGGATAAAGAATCGCGGCGGCAGGGGTTGATAAAATAATGCTGTATCCGAACCATGTTCCGAAATCGAATGTCGCGAGTTTTGTCGCAATGACTTGAGAGCTGAGCAGGTAAGCGACGTAAAAAGCAGTTAACGCGGCAAATCCGTAAGCCGGGTATTTTTTAACAATTTTGACAGAAGAAATTGTCACAATTGTCATTGCAATCATCCAAAAAATAAGAATAAACAAAAGATCATAATTCATTCATGAAACCTCGGTTGACTAAAACGTTCAATCCTATAAAAAGCATTTCAAATAATTCAAGACTGAAAATAAAAATGAGGAAATAAAAACAGAGACTAAAAAATAAAATCAGCGTTGACAACTAATTATAAATATTTTTTAAACCCATGAAGTGATTGTAAGAAAATGTAAAGAAAAATCGGAATAGATAAAACATGACTGCCGACTCAAAAAAAGAAAAAATCGCTGAAATTAAAGACGAAATTTTAAAACGCGTTCGTCCGACAGCCGAAGAAAAAACAAAGCTTGAATCGGTTCGAAAAGGCATTATTGACGACATCGTCAGAATCGCTCAGGAACAAGGCCAATGCGATATCATTCCGCTGTCCGTCGGCTCGGCCGAGAGAAGCACGTGGCTTCACGGCAATCACGACATCGATGTTTTTATTTCATACCCGGAAGACATTCCGTTTGATGAATTCCATGGCCGGAGTCATAAAATTTTAATGGAAATGGCAAAAACCGGTGACACATGGGAAGACCGCCATTCTGAACATCCTTACATTCATATCACAAAAGAAGGGTTTGAAGTCGATTTGGTTCCGTGTTTTCGCGTAAAAAGCGGCGCCGAGATTAAATCCGCCGTTGACAGAACGCCGTTTCATTGCGCTTACATCAAAGAAAATATCCGCGGACTGGAAGAAGATGTTTTGATTTTGAAACAATTTATGAAAGGCGTCGGCGTTTACGGCTCGGAAGTCAGAACCGGCGGATTTTCCGGATATTTGACGGAAATTTTAACCATTCATTACGGCGGTTTTGAAAATGTTTTAACCCGCGCCGCCGATTGGAAATGCGGCGTTGTCATTGATTTGGCAAATCATCAAACACTGGAACATGACCACCCGCTTGTCGTTGTTGATCCGACGGATCCGAAAAGAAACGTGTCAGCTGCTTTATCGCTGACAAAATTCGCTCTTTTTATTGACCGTGCCCGCTCATTCATGAAAAATCCGAGCCCGGATTATTTCACGCCCAAAGAATACCCGCCGATGTCTTCTGAAGAATTTGAAAAAATGATGGCAAAGCGCGGAACGGAAATGATCGGCATTTCATTTCAAACGCCGCCCAAAGCGGAAGATACGCTTTACCCGCAGCTTTTCAGAATGGAAAAATCATTGGAAGAGCTTTTGGAACGAAACGAGTTTACGATTGTGAACACGTTTTCATGGTCGGAAGAGGGTGAAAAAAGCATTGTATTCATAGAGCTTTTGGATGCCGAGCTTCCGCCGCTTCAAAAAAGAGCCGGCCCGCCCGTTTGGAATGAAAGCAACGCGGAAACATTTTGTAAAAAATACAAAAACAATCCGAACACCTTCTCTTTCGCCATTGAAAACGAAAGATATGTCGCTGAAGTGCCGCGGAAATACAAAACCGCCGAATATTTAATTGAAGATTTGATTTTCAAAGAAGCAGCATTAGGAAGACACATTCGCGATTCCATGAAAACCGGTTACGATGTTCTTCGGGAAAAAGAAATCATGGAAATCAAAAGCGAAAGCTTTTGGAAATTTATGAACGAAAAATTAACGGCTCAAATCGAACCTTAATAGAGGGGGAAAATACCGGCGGCGCTCGCGCGAGTGCTGCACTTTCCCAGTATTTTTTAAAAACCAGGCTGTTTTTTCGAAAAATTAGAATCACGGGCAGAATTTTTAATTTCAGCAAAATACAGGGCCGATAGCGGTGCTGTTGCGGATGACAGCGGCAGAAACGGCAAGTGGCGGCAGCAACGCAAACCGTAAGGTAGCAGTAGCAATGCAAACAGTAAGGTAGCAGCGGCAATGCAAACAGTAAGGTAGCAGCGGCAACGCAAACAATAAGATAGCAGTGGCAATGCAAACCGTAAGGTAGCAGTGCCACGTTCGCGCAAGCGAACGGATGTGATAAAAAGACGCTGATGCACACAGCAATGCAGACGCAAATGCACACAGCAATGCAGACGCAAATGCACATAGCAACGCAGACGCAAATGCACACGACAATGCAGATCGTGTACACAGCAACGCAACTGCGCACGGTAATACAGGACAGATGAATCTCTTTAATTTGAAAAAATGTTCATTCGTTTTTGCTGTATCGGCCGGGTACGAATCCGCAAATTTCCGTTCCTCTCTTCGCTTTGCTCAGTTCGGAACGTAAATTAGCGGGCGGTTGTTTTGGGTTTAATTTATTTTCGTCAAAATCCGAACATCCGTTTCTCTTATTTTGTGAAAACCCGAACGCCGATTCAAATCCAAATATCAGTTTTTTAGGATTTAACAGGCGTTCGGTTTTTGTTATTTTTTAAAAAATGATGTTCGGTTTCAAAATGAATCGAAATAAAAACGAATCGAAATAAAAATAAATCGAAATAAAAAAGAATCAGGAATGAAAAGTGAGTAAAAAATGAAAGTGAGTAAAAATAAAAAAAGTGAATAAAAGGTGAGTAAAAAATGTTTAAATCTTTTTAATTAATGAGGTCGAGTTGCAGTCCGGATATTTGGAACAATTAACGCAATCCGCCCATATTTTCCACGGGAGTTCTTCACGTTTGATTTCTGTAAAACCTTTCTTTTCAAAAAAGTCGGGACTGCTGGTTAATACAAATAATTGGGCGAGGCCGATGGTTTTGGCATCTTCGACACATGCTTCCAAAAGCCGTGATCCGTTTCCTTGGCGCGTGTACGGTTTGGCAACCGCAAAAGAAACAACTTCTCCCAAATCTTCCCAATCCGGATGAACGCCGCAACAGCCGACAACTTTTCCTTCATCTTCCATCACGACAAAATCACGAATATTCGTAAAAAGACTGTCCAAGGAACGCGGAAGCATACAGCCTTCCGTTGCATAGGAATTAATTAATTCCTTCATTTCAAAAACATCACTCATCTTTGCTTTTCGAATCACGGTGCCACCCCGATTGAATTGGTTTGATTTCAAATCATCTGTGAGAATAAAAAACAATCGGTAAAGTTTCATTTTTCATGATAATTTCATTCATGAATTTGCTCATAAGGTTGCTTATACTTCCGTTTTTGTAAAAATAAGCGAGCGCGGGAGGATTCGAACCCCCGACCTGCAGCTTAGGAGGCTGCTGCCATATCCGCTAGGCCACGCGCCCGATGTGAGCAGATTCCTAATGTTTTGTCTTACATATTAATATTATGTTTTTTTTGTTTCACCGAGTTTAATCCTGCTTTCATTCTTCGTTGTTTTTTTCCATGCCTATCCATATTCTTTTTGGCATCAAATATTTTTATATATCTTCTGCTCAATTCATATTATCAGCTATATCGGAATTTTTCCCGATGTATAATCTGTTATTCTTACAAATTCTTTACAAGTAGGTTATTTACAACGAAATTAGGGGATAAATAATGCAATCCAAAATTGTAAAAACACTCGTTTTATCTGTTTTGATTTTGTTCCTTCTCACCGGTGTTGCCGCTGCCCAAGAGTGGGTTGTGACGGCTCCCGGAGATGTTGACAAAGTCAATCTCAGTATGGTCAATCTTGATAAAATGACTTTACGTGAAGCAATCGCTAAAGCCGGCTCCGGTGACACGATTGTTTTCTCGGAAAACATTTCAGCAGTTACAGTTACATATAATACATTGAACGTTTCCAAAGATTTGACAATCGGCGGCAATACTAAAGTGACGGTCGCGCGTGATTCCGGTCCAGTCACTCAAGAATTCTCCGTCTTTACCGTCTCCGGCGGCGATGTTGTTTTCAAACAATTATCCATTGAAAACGGTTACCTTATGAACGGTACCGGCGGTGCTGTTACAATTGACCGCGCAAATGTTACTTTTGAGTCCTGTACGATTCAAAGAAACAAAGCCGATTTGGGCGGCGGTGTTTATGCGGCAAACAGCAGCAATGTTAAATTTGTCTCAACATCCGTTTTCAAAAATAACGCGACGACTGACGGCAGTGCAATTTATTTGAAAGGCGGGTCGGTCGAACTCCAAAACTCCGTAATTGACGGTCACTCCGACAAATACAATGTCATCAAAGTGGAACAGGGTAAAATTATCGGTTCTCAATCCCGCATCATCAACAATGCCGTGACTTCCAAAGGCAGTCCGTTGAACGCTTCTGCCGGAACAACCGTTGAATTCAGAAACAGTACTTTCTCAAACAACACGGCAACAGAAGGTGCCGGCATAACATCTTACGGCGCGTTGCTCGTTGAAAATTGTGTTTTTAACGAAGGTAAAACATCCGGAAGTGGTGGCGGTATTCTTCTTGAAAACGGTTCAAGCGGAAACATCAGATACTCCATTTTCTCCAACGCAACTGTTGCAGATGACGGCGGCGGCATTCACATTGCATCCAATGCATCCGCAACGATTGACACATGTACTTTCCTCAACAACCTTGCAAACTACGGCGGCGCTTTCTTTAACCGCGGCACCGTTAATGCAAACGCAATTACGGCAGTCAACAACACAGCTAAATTCTACGGCGGCGCAATCGCTTTCTGGAATGACGCCAATTCAACGTTAACAAAATCCGCAATCGCAGGAAACATTGCAAAATCCAACAACACTGCAAAAGATGTCGGTGGCGGCGGTTTGAATGTTTCTAACAGTCAGGCAACATTGTCAAACAACGTGATTGTCGGAAACACCGACCCGAGAAAAGTCGACTTCGGTGAACTCAACTCAACCGTTAAAAGTGGCGGCAACAACCTTGTCGGCACTTACCACGGTAACGGCAGATTCCCGATTGACTCAACAGATGTTTCAGGCATCCAATTGGCTGATGTTTTCGTAATCGAAAACGACCTCCCCGCTGTCACAAAATCCACCGGACACACGGCAGGATATGACAAGGTTCCTGTTTACACAATCGCATTGAACAGCAGTGCAGACAACCCGGCAGCAAGCATCCTCGGCGGCGCAAACCAAACGCCGACACCGGAGCCGCCGGAAGAGAATGAAACCAATCAAACACCTCCCGAGCCCGATGGTGTACCGCCGGAATCCGGCTTAAAATGGCTGGTGTACGGTGCAATCATTGTCATTCTTTTGATTGTTGTCGTGATTGGTATTGTCGCATTCTTGAAATACAGACAAAAGAACCAATACAAATTCGGTTAAACGCTGAATGATATTCATTCGTTAAAGGCTCATTTTTAATTTGAGCCTTTAATTTTTTTCTTTTTTAATATTTTGAAATTTTGACTTTTTATATTTTGAAGTTGATTAACGTTTTTTATTTTGTATTTTGATTCGATTATTTGAAAAAATGAAATTTAAACAAATCTTAAACAAATCAAAGAGTCGAATTTTTAAATCATTTGTATTATTCATACTTTCATTCTTTTTCAAATTCAGGAGATTTTAAATGACAGAATTAAACGTTGTGAATAAAACGCCTCAAAAACCAAATCAACCGTCAAAAGCAGCACCGGCAATAGACATGAGCCGCATCAAAAATGTTTTTGTTGTGATGAGCGGCAAAGGCGGCGTCGGCAAAAGTACGGTCGCTTGCGCGCTTGCAGCAGGTCTTGCGATTCGCGGCAACCATGTCGGACTCATGGATTGCGACATGCACGGGCCGAGCGTTCCGGCAATTTTCGGCATCACATCCGGAGATTTGCAGGTTGTTGATGAAAAAATGATTCCTGCAAAACCCGAACCGAATCTGAATCTCGGCGTCATTTCAATCGGCTTGCTTTTGCCCGATGACGATACGCCCGTTATTTGGCGCGGTCCCGCAAAAGCCGGTGCCATCCAACAATTTTTCACCGATGTCGAATGGGGAGATTTGGATTATTTGATCATTGATCTGCCGCCCGGAACAGGTGACGAGCCGCTCGGCATTATGCAGTTGCTCCCGAAAAACAACGGCGCAATCATTGTCACTATCCCGCAGGACATCGCACTGACAAGCGTCCGCAAATCATTAACTTTCCTCCAAAAATTAGATGTTCCGCTGACAGGAATTGTCAGCAATATGGACGGTCTCATCTGCCCGCACTGCGATGAAAAAATTGAGCTTTACAGCTCCGGCGGAATTGATAAAGCAGCCGCAGATTTCGGCGCGTCAATTCTTGCCCGCCTGCCGATGGATCCTGAATTTTCAAAAGCACAGGAAAACGGAAAAATGGTGGAATGGATGATGAAAGAATCCGCTTGGACTCAAAGTTTCCAAAATGTTTTAGAAACGGTTGAAAAGAACAGTTCAAAACAGTAATAAAACTAAATTTCTTTTCTTCTTTTCTTTTTTTACTTTTTATTTTCCATTTTTATTTTCCACTTTTATTTTCCATTTTTATTTTCCATTTTTACTTTTTATTTTTCTCTTCCATTGTTACCCTATTTTTTTCTCTCTTCTTTACTTCCTCTCTATTCGTATTCTTCCTGTATCTCTTCTATTTTCGATATATGGTGATGACTTTTTTTCAAATTGAACTCTTGAGAAAATATATATAGCAGAAAGTAATTGTTTACTTTTGATCAGAATCAGGTTTACAATTAACTCGATTGATGTTATTTTTATATGTTTTATATTTTTATGACTTGTGATATTTATGGGTGAAGATCTCGATTACAAAGACGATTCCGTCAGAATTAAAAAAATGGTATTGGCTGCTCTTTTTGCAGCTTTGATTGCTGTCGGCGCATACATCAAAATTCCGATTACGCCTCTTGGCGTTCCGATTACGCTTCAGACATTCTTCGTTCTGCTCGCGGCTGTCACACTCGGCAGAAATTGGGGAACCGTCAGCATTATTGTTTACCTGATTGTCGGATTCATCGGCTTTCCGGTCTTTGCCGGCGGTAACAGCGGACTCGGCATCCTTTTCGGTCCGACCGGCGGTTACCTCTATTCATTCATCTTCGTCGCTTTCTTGGCCGGCTGGATGAGTGATCTTGCTAAAAATAAGAACCCTGTAACCATGTTTGGAATCGCTGCGTTCGGCAGTATTCTGATATTGGCTGTCGGTTCCGTTCATTTGGGACTCTCAACGGATATTCCGATGGGTGTCGCATTCACAGGCGGTTTTGTGCCGTTCTTTGTCGGAGATATGATTAAATCCATTGCAATCGGATTGGTTGCTCCGGCCTTAATCAAAAAAGTAAATTTCAGCGCATCGTAAATTCGGGCGCAGCATTCAATTATATTAAAAAACATTTCAAAAACGAATTTGCACTCTGTTGGTGCGAACGAGGGGATATATATGGAAAACGAAACGGGAATTTCCGATCCGGTCACAGATTTTTCTGAAACCGATTCGGAATCAAATTTAACTTTAAACGCCGAATCAAAGTCCGACAGCAGTCGCTCTTCAAACGAACGTGAAGTTGTTTTTGAAGCAATCAATTTGTCTTTTGCTTATCCCGGCAGTTCCCCTATTCTGAAAAACATTAATTTGAAAATTTACAAAGGCGATTTTACAATCATTGTCGGCCTGAACGGGTCGGGCAAATCGACTTTCGCTTATCATCTAAACGGGCTCTATCGGCCGACTTCCGGACGAATGACTGTTTTCGGCTTGGATACAAAATTCCGAAAAAATGTCTCTGCGATTCACCGCAAAGTCGGTATTGTTTTCCAAAACCCTTACACACAGTTTGTCGGAAATACGGTTGAAGAAGACATCGCGTTCGGACCCGAAAACTTAGGCTTGGACCGCGAAGAAATCAAAAAGCGCGTTTCAACGGTCTTGGAAGCGGTTCATTTGAAAGACCTTGCTTATCAGGATCCGTCCACGCTCAGCGGCGGCGAAGCGCAGGCAGCAGCCATTGCAGGTGTACTTGCAATGGATCCCGAATGTATCGTTTTAGACGAAGTCACCTCTATGCTGGACATTGCGGCCGAAGACCGCATTTTAAATCTCATCGACGGTCTTCGCGAGCGCGGCAAAACGCTTGTTTATATCAGTCACAATCCCAAAGATTTGCTGAAAGCGGACAGAATTATCGTTTTCGATAAAGGCGAAATCTCATTTGACGGCGATCTTCTCGACTACATCGCGTCCGGAAAATACCGGTTGCCGGATATGGTTGAATTGCTCAAACATCTTCGTGAAAACGGTATGAATATCTCAGAAACGATTTCAGATCCCAAAGAAGCCGCCGATGAAATCTTAAAACAAATTCGTTCAAAATAAAAGACCGGCAATTAGCAAATCAACAAACAATCAACAAACAAATCAACAATTTTCATTTCAAAATAAAAACGGAAGGTAAAGATGCATAAACAGTTTTTGGCTTATGTCGACGGCAAATCCTTTTTGCACAAATTGGATCCGCGGACAAAGATCATTACGTTGATGATATTGAGTATTATCATCTTCAACACAAATCGTATGTGGAGTTTAATCTCTCTTCTCCTTCTGTTTATTGCCGTCTCAATGGTCGCCCGCATTTCAGTCAAAAAACTTCTTTTATCCGTCAAACCGATGCTTTTTTTCATCGGAATCGTCTTTTTGCTGCATTTCCTTTTTGCGCCTGCTCCCGTTTTTTCGGATGTTACAATGTCCGTCAAATTGATGGATGACCAACTCAATCAATGGGACGATCGCTTTAATCCCGCAAAAGAATATGCGCCTTACACCCCTGTCCGTCTTCAATATTTCGAAAATTACCCTTATTTGGAAGAGCCGGAAAATGCAGGTGAATCCTGTTATGTTATTATAACTCGACCAATGCCATCGAATCTTTCAACGACTGAAATGCAGAATGTATATTTTGAGGCCGGTCATTTCAGAATCGAAAAAATTCCGTTTGATCAGATTCCGGAGGAAAAGCTTCATGAGTTCTCAATTGAATCTGTTCCGGCCGAACCGGATCCCTCAAAGCGTGTTTATTTCGGGGAGCCGGCCGTTTATCAAATAAAGGTCACGCCCGAAAAAAGCTTTTCAATTTACCCGAGCACGTACAGTTTCATGACCGGACTCGGCGTCGCTTTGAAGTTTATCTTATTGATTTTGTTCGCGTCGTTGATGGCGGCAACAACTAAGCAATCGGCATTGATTCAGGGAATTGAACGTCTCATCCGGCCGATTCCGCTGAAGTGGGCAAACATGACTTCTCATGACTTGGCGCTTATGGTTTTCTTGACGATTCGGTTCATTCCGCTTTTGACATCTACGGCGTATCAGATCAAAGTCTCTTCGCAGTCACGCGCTTTCAAGCCGTCCAAGAGTCCGCTCCGCGCCATTAAAATTATTTCCACTTCTTTAATTAATTCGATAATCAATTTCGCAGATGACGTTTCAAGAGCGATGCTGAACAGAGGGTACACAGGTGTCGGCAAAACTTCCATGAATGAATTGAAATTCAAGCAAAGAGACGGCGTTTTCTTCTGCTCGTTTATTCTTTTGATGCTTTCCATTATCATGTTTGTCGGCTGGCTCCAGCTTTCTCTCGGCGTCGGTGTTTGAAAAAACAAACATAATTTCTCTTTTCGCAACTCTTTTATAGAAATGCATCACTATTCAAGTATCTTTTTGATACTACGGTGTTTTATAGAAACACAGCAAAAGAATGATAAAAAAGGTTGAGAATCTTTTTATTTCTCAAATCGTATTTGGAATTATAATTATTAAACGGAGTCAAAACGATGCTTCAAATTGAAGACTTATATGTCGAAGTGGCCGGGCGTCCGCTTCTTAAAAATGTGTCACTGACAGTGGAGAAAGGGGAAACGACGATTTTATTCGGTCCCAACGGTGCCGGTAAATCCGCGCTTTTAAGCACGATTATGGGCTTTTCCAATTATAAAATCACTTCCGGTAAAATCTATTTCAAAGGAAAGGACATCACAGAAGCGCCGATCAATGAACGCGCGAAAATGGGAATCGGCATCATGTCACAGCGTCCGCCCAACATCGCAGGCGTTAAACTGCGCGATTTATTGGAAATCGAAACGCATAAAAATCTTTTAAATTTAGAAGAAATGGCGCGCAGCATTGACATGGAACGTTTCTTGGAACGTGATATCAACGTCGGCTTTTCCGGCGGCGAAATCAAACGCTCCGAACTCCTCCAGCTCAGCGTTCAGCGTCCCGATTTCTATCTCTTGGATGAACCGGAATCCGGTGTCGATCCTGTCAACATGGCGCAAGTCGGCAACATGATTCGGAAACTGATCTGCAACAAAAAGGCGTGTACATCACACGACCCTGAAAGAAAGGCATCACTCGTGATTACGCACACCGGTGAAATTTTAGATTATTTGGATGCTGACAAAGCGTATATTTTATGCAACGGAACCGTTATGTGTTCCGGCAATCCGAACCGTTTGCTCAAAGAAATTAAAACGCAAGGCTATGACGAATGCATTCGCTGTAAGATGAATTTAACACAAATTCAGTAAGAGGTGACAAAAATGGCAGAAAATAAAAGCAATGCAAAAGATAAAGAAACGGCAGAGCGCATTTCAAAATCTTTGGACAAAGAAGCCATGTACGGCGGGCACGTCGATTTAAAACTTTATCATATTCCCGATGAATCTATTGAAGTCAAAAAGATGACTGATTTGGATTCCATAATCAAATCGTCCTTAACGAATGTCGGCATTTCCGCAGACGGTAACGCAGGCGGCAATTTCCTGATGTACAACAATAAAGTTTCTCACCGCTCTTCCGCTCAAGAAGGGTTGGAAATCATGTCCGTCAAGGAAGCGCGTGAAAAATATGACTGGCTGGAAGATTATTGGTGGAAGCTGGTGAGTCCGGAGGCTGACAAATACACAGCCCGCAGTTACATGGAAGATTCTGACGGCTATTTCATTCGCGTGCTGCCCGGCACTAAAATCACATCGCCTGTTCAGTCCTGTTTAATGATCGGATCAGAAGAAGCGCTTCAGACGGTTCACAATATTATTATCGTAGAAGAAGGTGCCGAGCTTGAAGTTGTGACAGGCTGTCTGACGCATGACGGTGTTCAACGCGCGCTTCATATCGGTGTTTCAGAAATGTATGTTAAAAAGAACGGCAAGCTGACGTTTTCCATGATTCATGATTGGGACGAATCAGTTGAAGTCCGTCCGAGAACAGGCATTCGCATCGAGGAAGGCGGTCTTATGACCAACAATTATGTCTGTCTCAAGCCGGCTAAATCCATTCAAACAAATCCGTCCGCTTATTTGGAAGGCGAAGGCGCAACAGCTTATTTCAACACAATCGCTGTCGCCCATCCGGACTCTGTTTTGGATATGGGCAGCCGTGTCTTTTTGAATGCGTCGCACACCAAAACCGAAATTATTTCCCGAACGATTACAATCGGCGGCGAAGTGATTTCCCGCGGCGACATCATCGGAAACGCGCCCGAAGTTTACGGACATTTGGAATGTAATGGTCTTGTTCTCAATGAAAACGGCTCTCAAAAAGCTATTCCTGCGCTTGAAGCACACGCAATGGATGTTGAAATGACACACGAGGCCGCCATCGGCAGAATCGCTCGTGACCAAGTGGAATATCTCATGACGCGCGGTTTGGATGAAAACGAAGCGACAAGTTTGATCGTTCGTGGTTTCCTGAGTGCAGGCATTGAAGGCATTCCTGAAATTTTAAAAGAAGATATTGACGATATTATTAAAAAGACGGCAGATGCTTCCTGATCTTGCCGTTTTTCTTTCTCTTTTTTTCTCTTTTTTATTTTTTAAAACATCATTTCCGTTTTTCCCTTTTTCTCAAAAAAACATATTTCGTTTTCTATTTTTTAAAAATTTGTACGGCTCGCGCGTGCGGGCTGTCGGCAGAGGCAGTACCGGACTTGGTAAGGAAACGGCTTAATCTTTTTTTATTTTTGGATTTATAAAAAATGTCATTCAATATTCATGACAAATATACTTTTGCGAACTCCACCCTCTGCTTCTGTTTTTTGCTATAACTCATCTCTTACTATGAAATTCATATGCAAAATGCTTAAATACTTTTTCAAAAAGGTTGAAGCTGCATATTGAATATTTGAAAACGAATTTTCTAATATGCCTCTTTGCCTGAAAAGGATTATTTAAACTTTACATGAGGTATATTTATGGTTAAAAGAAAACTTATTACCGCTTTCTGCATGACATTTTTCATGTCCTGCGGTATGTCTTTAATTATGCTTTTGATGAACGCCGGTTTACCCGATCCGTTCTTAACAACTTGGTTTAAAGCATGGGCAATCGCATTCGTCTTTGCATTTTTGCTGACGAATATCATTTCTCCGATTGTGCTGACTAAAATCGTTCCGTTTATTATGGGCGATAATCGTCAGGCAGCTGCAGAAAATATGACAGCCGTTCCGGCTGAAAGCTAAATGTTCAATTAAAAAAGTAATATCGAAAATGTTAATTTTAAGGTTATTAAAATTCAACATTTCATTTTTTTGATTTTTTCACATTTTTTGATTTTATTTATTTTTTAATTTTATTTATTTTTTAATTTTATTCTATTGTTCACTTTTTTTAACGTCTTTATATCTTGTTTTCAAACACCGCTTATACATTACTGTTTAATTGTCAATGCGATTTTCAACATTTTAAAATACAATATGGTTGACTCTAAAAAGAAATATTTATATACGGCTTCCTCAAAGAAAATGGCATGAACCGAAAACAGTTTCTTTCCAATGTTGTCATGTCTGTTTTTATGTCCGGCTGCATGTCGCTTACAATGGCAGTTGTCAATCTCGGACTCGGTCCGCATCTCCCGTACGCATGGGCGCGCGGCTGGGCAATCAGTTTCTTAGTGGCACTGCCGCTGGTCTGTTTTATTGTTCCGCGTCTGCACAGCATTGTCGGCAGGTTCTGTCCGGAAGACTGTACGCCTCCATCTGATTCTGTTTCGGTTTCAGATGAATAAATGCCATTTCAGATCAAAATTCAAAATTTGAAAAAGGCGTCGAATCTTGATATAAAGAAAAAATAAGGTCAAAAATTAAAAAACGTGAAAACAAAGAAAAAATAAAAACAAAGAAAAATAAAATCAAAAAAAATTAAACAAAAAGTAAAAACAAAAGTGAGTCGAAGGTCTTATTCCTCATCCTCTTCAGTTCCATCTGATTCGTCGTTTTCTCGCTGTTCTTTCATTTTTTCGCGTCTTTCAGCTTTTTCCTTTTCTTTTTCCATACGTTTTTTGTCAGCCAACTGCTGTTCGTAAAGTTCTCTTTTTTCTTCGTTTGTTAAAACAACATCTGTTTGACCGATGAACCGCTGAAGCGTGCCGGCGGTGGTAAAAACTTTTTCACGTGCGCCTTTCTGGTTAATCATCAGACCGAGGAAAACAAGACCCAATCCGAGAAGTTGCATTGATTGGATTAAGAAAATGCCGAGCAGCACGACGGATGAAGCCAGGATTCCTTTTAACGCGCCTTTTCTGTAAGAAACGTAGCCGGTTCTTCTGAAGATACGCATGTCTCTAAATGTCAGGAATAAAATCGTAAAGTAGGCGAAGACGCCGATTCCGATGTAAATAAGCGTCAATGTATCAATGTTTTCCAATACCATATTTTCCCTCTGTTGTTTGTTAAACCGTTCTGTAAAAGTTAAATTAAAACCGTTTTGATTCTATTAAAACATGGTGCAGGTTTGATTCAATTTTAAATACGTTTATATTGAATGGAATTTATCTTACGCTTTACATTTAATCATTAATTTACAATCAATCTACATCTAATCTTATCTACATCTAATCAATCTACGTCTAATCATTAATCTTCAATTTACTTCTATTTTCAAAACAGAAATTCTTCGACAGAGAATTATTCTTTTAAGAGTGCATGAATTATGGAAATTCCTTTGACTTTTTGGTATGTCCTGTTATTTATTTTGCTGGCTTTGTCCGCTTTTTTCTCGGCAACGGAAACGGCTTATTCAACAGCGAATAAACTTCGTTTAAAAGCAATGGCTGAAAACGGAAACACAGCCGCGACACGCGTTTTAAAAATAACGGAAGATTACGATAAGTTCATTTCAACCGTTTTGATCGGCAATAATATTGTCAATATCGGTGCGTCTTCAATCGCAACAATTCTTTTTGCGCGTTTATTTCCGGAAGAATTGGCGGCGGCAGTTTCAACGGTTGTTGTGACGGTCGTTGTTTTGATTTTCGGGGAAACGCTTCCAAAAAGCATCGCAAAGGCGAATGCCGAAAAATACGCTTTGATCACATCAAGAGTGGTCGGTATTATTATGGTTGTTTTTTCGCCGCTTGCGTTCATTTTGGTTAAACTGATTAACGTATTCAGCCGGAAAAAAGAATCTGAAGCTCCCTCTGTTACGGAAGATGAATTGAAATATATTATCGAATCCATTGAGGAAGAGGGCATTTTAGAAGAAGATGAAAGTGATCTTGTTCAGTCGGCGTTGGATTTTGACGAGACGACGGTTCAGGAAATCATGACGCCGCGCTCAAATATCGTGGCGATTAATATTAATGATGATATTGATGCGATTTTAAAAATTATTATTGATGAAGGCTACACGCGCGTTCCTGTTTACAAAGATAATTTAGATGATATCCGCGGCATTATTAATGTCAAGGATGTTTTAATCCGCATCGCGACGCACAAGCGTGTTAACATCCGTGCGCTGATGAAGCCGGTCACGTTTGCTTACGTGACAATGAATATTTCACCGCTTCTCAATGAAATGCGCGCGGCCAAGTCTCATCTCGCGGTTGTTGTCGATGATTACGGCAGCACGAAAGGCATTGTCACGATGGAAGACATTTTAGAGGAGCTCGTCGGTGAAATCTGGGACGAATACGATGAAATCGTTGAAGAAATCGTTGAAGTGGATGACGATACTTACGAAGTCAGCGGCAACATGAACATCGATGATTTGTTTGACTATCTTGAAGTTGACAACCGCGATTTCGAATGCAATTACAATACGGCCGGCGGTTGGGCATTGGATGTGTTTGAGCGCATCCCCAAAGCAGGGGACGTTTTCTCTTACAAAAACCTGAGAGTAACGGTCTTGGGAGCAGACGAACAGCGCGTGACAAAACTCAAAGTCGAAATAATGGACGAGCCGATTTCTGATGAAGAAACGAAATGCGGCATCGAAGAAAAAGCAGAAGACCCCGATTCCAAAACAGAATAATCGAATCGGTTGTATCTGTTTTTCTTTTTCATTTTCTTTTTGATTTTTTTAATCTTTTCAAAAAACGGATTGTTCTTTTTTGATTTTTTGTAAACCGCGGAGTGGCTGTGCCGGAGCGCGGTTGCCTGTAGTGACAAATCGCGGCGAGCGTATGGCAGGTGATAGCACGAACGCAAACGGCAGGTAGCAGTGGCAAACGCAAACTCTAGGTGACATCGCGAACGCAAACGGTAGATGACAGCGCAAACGCAAACGGCAGGTGACAGTGGCAAATGCAAACGGCAGGTGACAGTGGCAAACGCAAACGGTAGATAACAGCAATTCCGTTCGCGCAAGCGAACGGGTGTCCTAAAAAGGAGCAGATGCACGCAGCCAACTGAATGCATGCAGTCAACTGAACACACGCAGTCAAACAGATACATGTCATAAACAACATGCGTAGAAATAATCAAATGAAAAGGTGTTTTAATTTTGCTGTATCGGATGGGTACGAATCCGCAAACTTTCGATTTCTCACTCCGCTTTGCTTCGTTCGAAATCGTAAGTTAGCGGGTGGTTGAATCGGGTTTCAAACAAATCAATAAAGGACACGGGAACGGGTTCAATTATTATGGGCGCGGTTTCAATTTTAATTACTTAATTAATGTCTTGGCGTTTTCAATATTTTCAATATTTCCTCAAAAAACGCGGATTTTGAATCTTCCTTTTATTGCTTCTATTTCTGTCCTCTGCTCTTCTTTTTGCAAAATGGTCAAGGGTAATTCTTATATAGAAGCGTTTACATTAGTTTAATTCCAAATCTGAGTTACAGATGCATGAAACAGTCCCTCTAAATGATGATTTTATATCGGCTGTTTCGTGAAAAATTTAAAATCGGATTTTCGGCTTGTTCGAAATCCGGCGTTTAATGCTTGTTTAAGCTTGTTTAAATTTGTTTAATATTTATTTGCCGGCGGCTTTTGTCAACCGGCAGCGATCTTACAATTTATCAAAGGAGGATTTAGTAATTATGTCCGGACAACCTATCTTTATTTTAAGTGAAGGCAGCAGAAGAACAAGAGGTTCCGATGCCCAAAACAATAACATTATGGCAGCCAAAGCTGTTGCCGAAGCAGTCAGAACAACGCTCGGCCCCAAAGGAATGGACAAAATGCTTGTCGATTCCATGGGTGATGTCATCATTACAAACGACGGCGCAGCCATTTTAAGAGAAATGGATATTGAACACCCGGCGGCAAAAATGATTGTCGAAATTTCCAAAACACAGGACGCTGAAGTCGGTGACGGAACAACCACCGCCGCTGTTTTGGCAGGCGAACTTTTGGCAAACGCCGAAGAACTTTTAGAAGATGGTATTCACCCGACACTCATTTCTGCCGGTTACCGCATGGCATCCGAAAAAGCTCAGGAAATTGTCAACTCCATCGCATTAAACGCATCCGTTGACGATGTCGAAACTTTGAAAAAGATTGCCGCAACCGCAATTACCGGCAAAGGCGCAGAAGCGCACAAAGACAAACTTTCCGAATTAACCGTCGAAGCTGTCCGCTCCATCACAAAGACCGACGCGCACGGCAAAGTCGTTGCCGACACCGACAGAATTAAAGTCGAAAAGCGCGCAGGCGGAAGCATTGAAGACTCTGTTTTGATTGACGGTGTTATCATTGACAAAGAACGCGTCCACCCGAACATGCCGACCAGCATCAAAGACGCTAAAGTCCTTCTCCTCGGCGCAGCAATTGAATACAAAAAGACGGAAACCAAATCCGAAATCAAAATTACTTCTCCGGACCAAATGCTCAGCTTCATCGAACAAGAAGAAGCCATGCTTAAGGAAATGATTAACAAGGTCCTTGCCTCCGGTGCAAATGTGATTTTCTGTCAGAAAGGCATCGATGATCTTGCTCAATATTATTTGGCTAAAGCAGGCATTTTGGCCGCACGCCGCATTAAGCAGAGCGACATGACCAGACTTTCCGAAGCCACCAACGCCAAGATTTTGACAAACATTGACGAAATCAAAGCTGAAGACCTCGGATCTGCTGACCTTGTCGAAGAAAAAGAAACAACCGGCTCCAAGATGATTTACGTCACAGGCTGCCCGGGCACAAAAACCGTTTCACTCTTCCTCCGCGGCGGAACAGAACACGTTGTTGACGCATTGGACCGCGCCATTGAAGACGCTATTCGTGTCGTCGGCGTTGCCATTGAAGACCAAAAGGTCGTTGTCGGCGGCGGTTCTCCTGAGATTGAAATCTCTCTTCGCCTTCAGGAATACGCAGCAACACTTTCCGGCAGAGAACAGCTCGCTGTCGCCAAGTTCGCATCTGCGCTTGAAATCATTCCGCAGACCCTTGCAGAAAACGCAGGTCTTGACCCGATCAACATGCTTGCTGAAATGAAAGCACAGCACGAGAAAGGCAACAAGAACGCCGGTCTCAATGTTTATGAAGGAAAAGTCGAGGACATGTACGAAAACAGCGTCCTTGAACCTTTGAGAATTAAAACACAGGCCATCAACGCCGCAACCGAATCCACAATCATGATTCTCAGAATTGATGATGTGATCGCATCCGCAAAAACCATGCCGATGCCCCAGGGCGGCATGCCGGGAATGGGCGGAATGCCTCCCGGTATGATGTAAACAAAAATTCCTCGCTTCGCTCGGAATTTTTCAAGGGCAGGTTAGGGCGGTGTTTTCGAAAATCGCTTCGCGATTTTATGGCTCCGCCTTTGATTGGAGGGTGATGTTTGTGAAACGCTTCGTGTTTTATGGCTTCGCTGTTCCTTTCAAGTCCTTCCATTCTTATTTCGATGCTTATCAAGGCATTGCAGGAAATCTTACGGTTTTCGGCTGCCTTTTCAGCCTTTATAATCACTCTCTTAATTTATCACCAAACTCTCTCTATAAAGGCTGTTTTTCTTTTTTTGTTTATTTTCTTTTTTTGTTTATTTTCATTTTTTTAATTCTTATCTCTTCAATTCTGATTTCTTCAATTTTATCCAAATAACTTGTTTTATTTTTTAATATCTCGTCGATTTCAGTTTTTTGAAGATGTGTCATTTCCGTTTTTAGGTCCTAAATAAAATTTATATACAATTAAAATCTATTCAGAATTGCACAATTTTACTTGATTTGAGATTATTCTCAAGACCTCCAATCCTGAATATCTTAAATCCCTCCGATAAAGCATCGGGTAAAAAGCCCTCTCTCGGCTTTCTTTCTTTTTCAAAAATTGTGCCGGATTTACATTCATCAAAATCCGTACGAACCATAAAACATACACACACAACAAAAACCGCTTTCATATCGACCCCGCGAAAGCATTTCATTCCCCCCGGTATAAATGCAACGGAAGCGGTATCAGTAATACGGCAGCACTGCATTTTCCGAAATGGTGCAGTTGCTGCCGGACTGTTTTTCAAATCTCAAATATTCAACAATTTTTAGCAATTTTAACAATTTTAACAATTTTAGCAATTTTAACAATTTTAACAATTTTAGCAATTTTAACAATTTTAACAATTTTATTGAATTATTTTAAATCATTTCAGAATCAGAGAATTCAAATAACAATAAGGCATCACTCATTTTCATGAAATATATCGTTATTATCGGAGACGGCATGGCTGATCTCCCCATTACCGAGTTGGGCGGAAAAACAATTTTGCAAGCTGCAAACAAACCGAACATGGATTATATGGCTGAACATGGCAGGTCCGGACTCGCCGTCACTGTTCCTGAAGGTTTTTCTCCGGGCAGCGATGTCGCGAATATGTCTATTTTCGGCTACGATCCCGCTGTTTATTACACGGGACGCTCTCCGCTTGAGGCGCTCAGCATGGGCGTTTCTCTTCAGGGCAATGATTTGGCTTTTCGTACTAATTTAATTACAATCGGCAACGCTGACGGAACGGTCGGTGCTGACGGTCCTGTTTTGAATGATGCATATATTATTGATTACAGCGGCGGGCACATCACTTCCGAAGAAGCCGAAGAATTGATCAAAGCTGTCGACAAAGAGCTCGGAAACAGCAGGTTCAAATTTTATCCGGGAATCAGTTACCGTCATTTGCTTGTCGCGCAGGACAATTACGGTAAAGAATTAATGTTCACGCCGCCGCATGATATTACGGGGAAAAAAGCGTCTGACTATTTCCCTAAAGGGGACGGCGACGCGGCTCAAGTTTATTTGGATATGATGGCGGCATCTTACGCTGTTCTTAAAGATCATCCCGTTAATCGGAAACGTGTTGCAGAAGGAAAACTCCCTGCCAATTGCATTTGGTTTTGGGGTCAGGGCAACGCGCCCAAATTTGAATTGTTTGAAAAAATTCATCATAAAACGGGCGCGGTCATTTCCGCTGTTGATTTGCTCAAAGGAATCGGCATCTGCGCCGGATTGGATGTCATTGAAGTGGAAGGCGCAACCGGCTTTTTGGATACAAATTATATGGGAAAAGCAGATGCGGCAATTGATGCGCTGAAAACGAAGGATTTTGTTTTTGTTCACATTGAAGCACCGGATGAATGCGGTCACATCGGGGATTATCAAAAGAAAATGCAGGCCGTTGTTGACCTTGATTCTAAAATTGTGGCACCGCTTTTGGAATATGCAAAATCGCTGAACGAACCGTGCCGAATTTTGGTCATGCCGGATCATCCGACGCCGGTTGCTTTAAAGACACACACAAGCGATCCGATTCCTTTTGTCTTGTATGATACGCGTGAAATAAATGCGGATGGCGTATTGGTTTATGATGAATATTCCGCCCGAAACGGCAGTCTCGGGGAAATATATGCGCCCGATTTGGTCTCTTTGATGATTGATTCTGAAAATGAATAAAATTGGGTAATTTGAAGCATATTTTGAAATAGATTAATATATTTCTAACTCTTCTTAACTCAAATAATATGGAAAAATAATATATTTACTATTTATCTCAAAATCAAAAACGTCCGTTAGGAGGGATGAGGGGAAATGAATCCGTTCCAGAAAAAACCATCAAAAGAAAAGGATGAGCATGAATCTGAAGCTGAAAACAAATCATCAATTTTCAGCAAAATTACATCATTCGGAAAGCAGACAAAAGAAAACGCTTTCGGTGAGTTCAGGCAAACGCCGCTGATGGATTTAATTGAGCGCAAGAACGATATTGTTTTAAAAGCGGATCTTCCCGGCGTCACCAAAGATGATGTGACTCTTGAAATTCAAGACAGACTTTTAACGGTGCGCGCGGAATGTCTGACAGACATCGAAGAAGGCATTTACGTCCGCCGCGAAAGATTTTATCGAAAATATGAAGGCTCTGTTAACATTCCCGTTCAAATTGATGAAGAAAAAGCAACGGCGAAATTGGCAAACGGTGTTTTAACCGTTTTCCTTCCGAAAAAAATCGATACGATCGAAGTCGAAGATTAATTTTTTATCTTTCCCCTTTTCTTTTTCTCTTTATCACAGGCGACCGCTGCACGCGTCTCTCTCCCTCTCCATTTCGGCAATTTTAATAAAAACGCTGCCGATTGTATTTTTATTTTCTTCCTTTTCTCTTTTTCAATTTAATATTATTCAATAGTTTCACTTCGCAGGCTGATTATTTATAAGAAAAAGCGTCATAGAGCTATACAATAAATGAACCGGTTGGAGATACCTGTGTCGGAAGAAGCAGTAAACAAGCAATACATCAAGCATCCGCTGATTTTGGAGAACGCTGTTGAGCAGCGTCTGTATCAGCTCAACATTGTTGCCGGATGCACAACGAAAAATTCGCTTGTTGTTCTGCCGACGTCTCTCGGAAAAACGGTTGTCGCACTTCTTGTCATGGTGATGCGGCTTGAAAAAGTCGGCGGCAAGGTTTTGCTTCTGTCCCCGACAAAACCGCTGGTTGAACAGCATTTTGATTTCTTTTCGCGTGTCATGAAGTTGCCGGAAGGAAAAGTCAAAGCATTCACGGGCAGCATTTCGCCCGAAAAACGCCGGGAAATGTGGCAGGAAGCGGATATGATTATTGCAACGCCGCAAGTCATTGAAAATGATCTGCTCAATTCACGAATTTCTCTTAATGATGTTTCTTGTATTGTTTTTGATGAGGCGCACCGGTCTGTCGGCAATTACGCTTATACTTATATCGCTGAAAAATATGTTGCGATGGCTGATTCTCCTCTGATCTTGGGAATTACGGCAAGTCCCGGCAGCGAAAAAGAAAAAATCGATGAAGTCTGTAGCGCGCTTTCGATTGAAAATGTTGTTGTGAAAACGGAGGGCGACGCCGATATTAAACCGTATGTCCACAAAAAAGAAATTGAATGGATGACGCTTGAGCTTCCGAAAGAATTGGCCGAGATTCGTGAAGCTTTGAAAAAAATCTTAAATGAAAGATTGGACAAGCTGGCTGAGTTCGGGTATCCGCTGGATAAAAAATTCTTAGCCAAGCGTGATTTATTGGCGCTTCAATCTCAATTAATGGCGGAACTGAGAAATGAGACCGCCGATTCAAGCATTTATCAAGCCGTCTCCGTCATGGCGGAAATTATGAAAATTGAGCATGCGGTCGAGCTGATTGAAACGCAGGGCACAAAAGCGCTTTTGGCTTATTTGAAGAAAATGGATGAAGAAGCCGGAACTTCCGGCGCGAGCAAAGCCGTTAAGCGATTGGCAGCCGATCTCTATTTCCGCCAGGCACTTCATCTGACTGAAAAATGCGGCACCGAGCATCCGAAATTTTATGCCGTTCAAAATATTGTCAGCGAACAGCTTTCAAAATCGCCCGATTCCAAAATTATCGTTTTTACGAATTTCAGAGAAACCGCAAACATTGTCAAAGAAGCGCTTTCTGAAATTCCGGACATTCGCCCCGTTCGCTTTGTCGGTCAGGGATCGCGCAACAAAGACAAAGGGCTGACGCAAAAACAGCAAACTGAAATCATTGAACAGTTCCGCGCGGGCGATTATAATGTTTTAATCGCGACATCCGTTGCTGAAGAAGGATTGGACATTCCGTCAACAGACATGGTTTTGTTTTACGAGCCCGTGCCGTCTGAAATTCGAAGCATTCAAAGAAAAGGACGAACCGGTCGTTTCCAAACCGGCCGTGTCATTATGCTCATCACAAAAGGAACGCGCGACGAAGCGTATCGGTGGAGCAGCCAGAACAAAGAAAAACGTATGCTTTCCGAAATGAAAAGCCTTCAAAAAGAATATTCCGGAAGCGGTGCCAACCGACTGTCGAAAGTCGCTGAAAATGATCATCAAAATCAGAAGACATTTTTGGATTTTGAAAAAGACTTCAAAAGCAAATACGAAAATAGAAAATCGGAGCAGGTTTCAAATAACTCAACAGAGGTCGAATCCGGTTTAAAATCTGTTTCAGAATCCGGTTTAGAATCCGTTTCGTCTTTTAATGACACCCTCTCGGATTTTTCCAAACCTTTTGTTCGCTCTCATGCATTTTCTGAAAATTTCATTTCCGAATCCGACATTGAAATTCCTCAAGAGCCCCTTCAAGAGCAGCGGTTGAAAATATTAGCGGACACGCGTGAAATAAAAAGCGGTGTTTTGAAATGCTTGGACGCTTACGGTATCGAACTCAAAACGATGAAATTAGATGTCGCCGATTACGTTGTCAGCGACGACATGGCGGTGGAGCGCAAAACAATTGCCGACTTTAACGCCTCGTTGATTGACGGCAAGCGCAATTTGTTTTCTCAGCTGGTTGACCTTTCCAGAACTTATAAAAAACCTGTTTTAATCATTGAAGGCGATGCTGATTTGGCGGCCGGCCAAATGCATGAAAATTCCGTTCGCGGCGCGCTGCTTTCAATTGAAATTGATTTGAACGTTTCGATTTTTTACACAAAAAACGAAGAAGAAACCGCTTTGTTGCTGAAAATGATGGCCAAAAAAGAGCAGATCAATGAGAAAAAAACGGTGAATCCGCACGGCAAAAAGCCTGCCAAAACAACACATGAGCAGCAGGAATACATCCTGTCTTCCATTTCCGGCGTCGGTCCGAATGCCGCTCAGCTTCTCCTTCACGAATTCGGGTCGCTCAATAATATTTTTAATGCAAGCGAAGAAGATTTATGCCGCGTCAAAGGAATCGGAAAAGTGACGGCCAAACGCATTCATGAAGTCATGAAAGCGGAATATAAAAAATAAAATCAAATAATTCTTTCAAAGAATAAATATTTCCGATTCAGAGTTTTTGGCAGCCCGGACAAATATAAACCGTACCGCCCATCATTGTTTCTTTTTGAATCTCTGCGCCGCAGATTTTACACGGCGTTCCAACTGTTTTGTTGGACAGAAGCGTTTTGTAGCCGCCGAAGTTGCCGTAAATATCTTTTTCAACATCTCGGCCGCCGTCATCCGCCATTTTTTGAAGTGTTTCCTTGATGCTTTTAAAGAGCACCTTCTTTTCTTCATTCGAAAGCGAATTCAATTTTCGTTTCGGGTGCAGTTTAGAATTGTATAAAATATCCTGAAGAACACCGTTTCCGAGTCCGGGAATTCGTTGTTCTGTTGCTAAAAATGATTTTAAGTTCAGTGTCGGTTTGGAATCAATTATTAATTGATTAAAATAAGTTTCATCGAATTCATTCGAAAGCGGTGACGGTTTTTCAACAGCAATTGTGTAATACGGATTATCATTTTCACCTTTCGGATAAGCCCACATGCCGCCGTACATTTGAATCGAACAAACCAAAGCGGTTTTGTCTTCAAATTCAACAAGAAGCTGATGTTTTTCCGGTCTCTTCTCCTCTTTTTTTAAATATCGGATATTAACGCCTTCGCCAAGGAGCAGAATTTCATTTTCCAAAGAGATTTCAATGTATCCTGCAATCGGATTAATTTCTGTGATTGTTTTACCGTTCAAAAGAGACGGATAATTTTGAGGATCGCCGTAGAAAAAAGCGAATTTGTGAGGTGATTTACCGGCAACAATCAAGGATACGGTTTTTCCGGGAAGGATTTCTTTCATTTGATTTGAAATGACATAACATTCGGGCAATTCAATCATGTTTTCAGTTCACCGCCAATCATGTACCGGAAGTTCAAAATTTCCTAAATTAACGAACATTAAAACGAAAATAAATTTTAAAATTGTTAAAAAACTGAATCAAGTTAAAAAATGAATAATTGAAAAATAAAATGAATTTAAAATGAATCAAACGACTCAGTAGAGCCGTTCAATTAAATCCAAACCCTTTTCGATGATTTCCAAATATTCAAAGACGCGGCGCGGATCATTTTCATTTTGCATATCTTCGGCAATCGCGGTGATTTTGAGAAGGATTAATTCACGAAGTTGATCTTCTTCCGCGGAACAAGCCGTCGGTTCAATTGTACGGGCTTTGATTTCATCCATCGGCGTTCCGGATGCGGTTTGTTTTCTGCTTTCTTTTTTAGGTTTTTGAGTTGCGGCACTTTTTGAAATCGGCGCAGGGGTTTCGTTTGTTTCAACGCCGCTGCAAAGCGGACAAATGATTTCGCCTTTAAATCTGAACAAAGGCGCGCCGCATGTATCGCAATGATTGGCAAGCATCGTGCCGCCGTTTTCAAGGAATCGCGCTATCTTTTTTACGTTATCGTCTGAATCCATTTTTTCACCTGAATAATATATTGAATTTGAATAGAATTGGATTTTTCCCGTAATTAATCTTTCTCACGTTTTCGGGTTTTATCTGTTTATTTTTTCCGCTGTTGTTTTTTTGTCCGAGCGGATTTGTTCAAAGGTTAAATTTAAATGAGAGTTCTCTCTACTCAATTAAGTCCAAAAAGACGACATATACATAAAAGTAATAATCTATAACTTTAATTTAATTATTAATCAAATTTATTTATCAAAGAGTCCGAATCGGAATTTCAAAAACAATCATGCTTTGATTTGAAAAGGCCGACGGTGAATTTGTTTTGCCTTTTACGGTTTATCTTGCGTGTTTTTAGAATCTGTCAACGGGATAACGGCAGATGATTGATTCGACTCTCCTCAGGTGATATTATGGCATCCGATGAATACCAAAAAACTATTGATCAATGTATTGCGGAATTGGATATGATCGCAAACGACACATCCGTTCCGAGAAATATCAGACGTTCCGTGACGGAAATTATTGATGTTCTTAAAGATGAAAATCAAGAACTTTTCCTGCGCGCCGCGTCCGCACTCAAAACTCTTTCCGATGTCAGTTATGATCCGAACCTCCCGATGCACACCGGAACTTACATTTGGAGCATTCTCGGAAAGCTCGAAACAATTCCGCCGGAAGTTTAATCCGGTTTATTCTTTTTATTGTATTATTGCTATGCAATTTCTATCTCAAGCATCTCTTGAGTTCGGTCGGCTGTGTTCGTACCATGGCCGAAACATTTCTTTTTTATTTTTCATTCTGTTTAACCCGGTTTATTGTTTTTCATTCTGTTTAACCAGGTTTTTGTTTTACATTCTGTTTTTTATTTCTGCTTTATTTTGTTTTTCAGTTTTACATCATCCTGTATTCGAAAATCATTTCAAATAATTAAAAATAATTATATACTAATTAGGCATATTTTTATTCGCGGCATATATTATTTGGTTTTAATATTCTGTCGTTTAAAACGGGTGGTCAAAAATGAGTTTAAAGAGTATACTTCATCGAACAAATCTGAAAACGAAGCAGTTCACGGGAACCAATGGCGGTAATGCGGTTGTCGGTATTCCCGAGAATACAGAATTTGAATTGGTTAACGAAACTTTTATTTCAACGAACACGGCTGTTTATGTGGAAATTACATGCCGGAAAGATCCGTATCAGGATTTTGAAGCCGTCGACAATGAAACAAAAAAAGAATATCCGATTCAACCGGTTAAAAAACTCCGTCCTCGAACTGTTATTCGTATGCGTCCGGGGAAAGCCGGATATGAAGCGGACATTTATAACGAGCGCAATGATCAGGCCATTACGATTATGGTCGGTCCCGAAAATGATCAGAATTTGGATTTGCTTTTGGATATGATTAAATCGGCCAAGTTCATTTAATTTTTCAAAAAATTCACAAATAATACTATTTATAGAAGTTCTGAAAATATCTCTAATGTTGATTTATCAACATAAAAACACAAATCAAAAAAGGTGAATTAAAAATGAAAAAATTAATTGAGCTTTTGCTTATTATTACAATTCCGATTGCTTTGATTGCCCTTTTAATGCACCACCGTGAAGGCGGATGCTGCGGATCTAAATGCAAAAAGGACAAGAAAGCAGGCAAAAAAAAGCACATTTGGTAAACCCGGTTCACCAAATTCATTTTATGTAAAACAGAGACAGATTTGACAAAAAACGAAGGAAAATGATTTTCATTTTCCATGAAGTCTTTTTTTAATTGAATTATTTTTAAAGAGCTTTGCTTTTATTTTTAAAATGATTTTTAAAATGAGTTGCTCGGGTTTTATTTTGAAAAAAGTTTGCTGAGATTTTTTTATTGATGTAAAAAAATCCCGCTCCGTTTTTAATTGCCTTGCGCCGCTAAACTTCTGCGAAGTTTAGCTTATGCTCGGCCTCTCAAAGCTTCGCTGCGCTCAGCTTTTCGACGCCTCGCTTAGCTCAGCTTCTTCGAAGCTTCACTCAGCTCAGCTTCTTCGAAGCTTCGCGCGCAAAGATAAACTCTCTCATTAATTTTGTCGCCAATATTGCGGATTGCCCGTTATCATATTCCGGTGCAATTTCCACAATATCAAACCCAATCGTTTTCGGCGCAAACGCGCGCAGCACTTCACGCACTTCGCGGTCGGTCATGCCGAACGGCTCGGGCGTGCCGAGGCCGGGGCAGAAAGCGGGATCAAGCGCATCCATGTCTAAGGACAAATAGATGTGGTCGCTGTTTAAGTATTCCATGGTTTCCTTGATGATTTCTTTAATTCCCATCTCGAAAACGTCTTCGTTGGAATAAAATTTAATGCCTTCTTCGGCGGCATATTCCCATTCTTCGCGCGGGCCGCTGCGGATGCCGATGGAGACGTATTTTTTGGTAATGTCTTCCAGAATGTGGCGGGAAACGCAGGCGTGATTGTTTTTCAGGCCGCGGAAGTCTGTTCTCAAGTCGAAATGCGCGTCTAAAACCAAAACGGCGAAATCGTCTTTTTCGTCACACGCGTCATAGCACGCTTTAACAGGCGCGTACGTCAGAGAGTGTTCGCCGCCGAGCATAATCGGGAATTTACCGTCATCAACGATTTGTTTGGCGTCTTCATAAATCCATTCCAATGTTTCATCAATGTTGACGGAAACGAATGCATTGCCGGCGTCATGAACCAAAATGTCGGTCATGTCCAAATCATATTTCGGGCTGTACGTTTCAAAATTAATGGCCATTTCCCTCATTTTATCCGGTGCCCAGCGGCTTCCGGTTCTAAAAGATGAGGTGTTGTCAAACGGCGCGCCGAAAATAACGTATTCGGCGTCTTCATAATCATAGATTGCGTCAAAGAAAGTGGTCGGTACAAACATTTACCTATTTCCTCTTAATATTAAAAAACCGCATCATTTACTTGTTTCTCAAAGCACGATTGCGGGTACTAACAATCAAGTAAAATAAAATATCAGTATTTAAAAATTCGTTTTTTAAAATTTGAATGATTTGTTCTAAAAAAATAAAGAAAATAAAAACAGAAAGTAAATGTAAAGAAAATAAAAATGTGAAACCGAAAGTGAATTCCGGTTTCCTGGATTGTTTTTCCAATCTTTGTTTTTAAAATTTAAACATTTTCTTTATGAACCACTTTTAAAATGGAATGATTGACCGCATTTTTCGGGCAGTTCGTAATGCAGCGTTTGCAGCTGGAACCGAGACATTTTTGACTGTCAATCACAATGTAATTGTCGGGCTCTTCTTTGCGAACCGTAATCGCATTTTCCGGGCATGATTTCTCGCATTTGTGGCAGAAAATGCATCCTCTGGCAGGTGCTTCTAAGAAAACGCCGATGTGTTCGACCATTTTGACGCCTTCTTCACCGACATCATCAATGTCGCGGACAACGCGGCGTTCGACGTTCGGTTCCGGCGTGTCGTGCGGGAACGGCCTGAGCTTAAACATTCCCAGCATTTCATCGTACATTTCCATCGGCATACCCTGTTCCCAGTAAGACAGTTCGCAGACATAGATGTCTTTAAATGTTTGGGAAGTTGCCATCATCAAGTGGTCGGCCTGAATTTTTTTAGCCATTTTGTTGACTTCTTCCAATTGCTCGGGATGAACCGCCAATTTACGGGCCAATCCGATGGACGTGTTGCCGAACTGGATGATGTTTTTGGCATAACTCGGAACTGATCCGAGGTAAGCCGCTTTTTTGCCGTCAACATATGTGCCGGTCGCACCTGAAATATAAGCGTATTCGAGCTGATCGTAATCTAATCCGGCTGCTTCCATTAATGTCAATTGAGCCGCGCGAATGGCACCGATGGCTTTTCCGATTTCAACAACATCTTTTTCGGTAATTTCGATGCCGTCGCCGAGGATAACTTTGCCGTTCGGGAGGTTCGGAATTTTTGTCATCAATTTGCTTTTCAGCATGATGGACATACAGGAAATGACACCGGTTCCGGTGATGCCGACGGCTTCAATCTCACCTTTCTCGATAATTTCGCCGGTGACAGGATTGACCAAGTCGCCTTTGCCGGACTGCATCATCTCATCCAGCACGGTTAAGCGCCAGTAGTCACCTTCGATGTTGACATCGCTGATGGCGCCTGGTGCTGCCAGCATGCCGCACGGAATGCCCTGTCCTTCAATGGACGGACCGGCAGCGGCACTGGCGGTAATAATTTTATCGCCGACTTTGATTGCCATTTCCGCATTGGTGCCGTAGTCGGTGACCAAACACGGTTTTGTTTGATTGATGAAATCGGTTTCTGTCATCATTGCCAATGCGTCGGCACCGATTTCGTGTTTAATTGCGGGAGGGACGATGATTTGACAATTCGGCAAATCCATAACGCCTTTAAACAATTCATTTGCCGGGAAAATGCGCGCATCACGCTGAACGTTTTCAACGCCCAGTCTCTTCTGCTTTGTTTCGCCGGCATAAGCCAAATCACGGATTTCAATGTTCTGGAACAAAGAAAGCTGAATCGGGTTTCCGCAAATCGAGATGTAATTGATGTCTTTTAAATCGACATTAAAAGCGTCCAAGATTCTCTTAACTGTCTGAAGCATAACCTCATTGGCAACGTCTTCACCGGTCACGATTGCAAATTCCAAATGGTCAATCACGTTACCGCCGGGGAGCGGGTGCCCCATTGTAATGACGGTTTTAAGTGTCTCATTCGTTTTTTGATCAATCAGTTGCGCCCGAAAGCCGCTTGTTCCAAGGTCTAGTGCAATCACATACATTTTATAATCCACCTAATGCAGTTTTTGAAAATAATTAATGGTTATGAATTTCCCCGAAGCCGTTTAAATCTATCGGATATTCTAAGGATTATATGTTTGTTTAAGGGTCGTGTATTTACAAAAATCAATCTAATTGTATTTTTACAACAGGTTTGTTATTTTCTTGCCTTCAATGGATTTTATTCTCCCTTTTCTCTTTTCCTTTCCTCTACCTCTCTATTTAGGATAAATTATAAGAATCTTTAATGAATATTACGATTAAGTTTATCCGTTCGATTGGGTTTTTGAACATTTTGTTTTTGCATTTGCGCAAAATCATTGTTATTTGAAGACCCGTCAGATTTAATCGTAAAAGATAAACCATTTTACACGACATTTTGACGGTTAAATCGTCGAAACGGTTTACTGCTCGTCTTTTTCGGTTTACGCCGATTATTTCGAGCCGGCAATCGTGTACAAAACGATAACATGTGAATTATGTAATTTTCAACTTTGACTAAATCCTATTTGGGGGAGACAAGTTATGACAGAATACACACCTAAGGAAAGATTATACCGCGCGTTAAAGAAAATGGATGTTGACAGAATGCCCGCTGTCTGTTTCACACAGACCGCAACTGTCGAACAAATGGAAGCCTGTGGCGCCTTCTGGCCCGAAGCTAACGAAGAACCCGAATTAATCGCAAAACTCGGAGAAGCCGGTCACACAGTTGTCGGTTATGAAGCAATCCGTGTTCCTTTCGACATTACCGCTGAAGCAGAATTCTTCGGCTGCAAACTGAAAGCAGGAACCCGCGAGCAGCAGCCCTCCGTTGTCGGTCACGTTGCAGCAACACCCGAAGATGTCGACAAATTAAAAGACTTCAAATTCGGCGGCGACGCACGTGTTGACAGAGTTATCAAATCCATCGCCATTTTGAAAGAAAAATACGGTGACGAAATCCCGATTATCGGCTCTATGCTCGGTCCGTTCTCACTTGCACAGCACCTTAACGGCGACAACTGGTTCATGGGCCTCATGACCGACGACCCTGTCGTTCAGCCGTTGATTGACATGACCACAGACTTCTGTGTCCGCTATGCACAAGAAATGGTTAAAGCAGGTGCCTGCTGTATGGTCATCATCGACCCGACAGCCAGCTACGAACTCCTCGGCGACCAGTTCTATGAGAAATTCGCAATTCCGTACCACAAGAAGATTGCCGATGCAATGAAAGCATTGGATGTTCCGACAGTTCTCCACATCTGCGGTGACACAACAAAAGGCATCTACTTAATGGACCGTGCAGGCGTTGAAGGTATCAGCGTTGACCAGAAAGTGAATGTCAAAGCCGCTTCCGAAGCAGCAAAAGAAGCAGTTATTGTCGGTAACCTTGACCCGGTCCAGCTCCTCTGGAAAGGCACACCCGAAGACGTTAAAGCAGAATGCGCAAAAGTCTATGCAGACGGTGCAAGAATTGTTACCGTTGGCTGCGGTACTGTTTCCGCAACCCCGACAGCAAACTTAAAAGCACTTGTCGAATTCGCAAAAGAATCAAAATACTAATTTAAATTATCAGAATGATTTATTCATTCTGATCCTTTTTCTTTTATTCTTATCCGTTTTTTTCATGTTTTCGCATTTTTTGTTTTCTATTATTACATTCCTTTGTTTTTGTCTTTGGTTGATTTGTTTTAACTTGTCTTATCTCCCTGTCTTCCGGCTGATTATGGTCTTTTTTGGTGGCGGGAGGGCGTTCTCTTTTAAAACTTGCGGTTGAAATCTCGTTTTTGAAAATTTTAAAATTTATTTTTTATTCTTTTTTCGGAAATTTCAGTTTTGTTTTTTCATAAAAATAAAAAAATTAAAGTTGTTTTTGAAAAATTCTGTATTTTTTTTGTTTTTCATTTTCAATCAGTCTCTCTATTGGTCTTGTTTTCGTCCATTTTTCATTCTATTTTTTTAAAAACCCCTCTCTATTTTTTATCAACTTATATCTTTTGTAACGCTTTATTATTTTACAAAAGCCTTGTTAATTGTATAGGGGAATTGAAAAGTTCACTTAGATTTAAGTTATATAGGAAATTCGCCCAATGTAAAGAGTGAATTACACTCGTAATTCATTCATAGCAGATTGAAATGGGGATTTTAATCTGTCTAAACGTTTTGTGTCATTTCGCATCGTAACGATATAACAGGATAACTCATTCGTATATTCCGTTATACGCGCGCAATGTGAAATGAGTGTACGATTTTAGACGTACATGTTTTGTACGGAGGTAAAAAATATGTCAGATATCTTTAAGGAATTAGCAGACGCCGTTATGACTCAAAACATCAACGGCACCGTTGAGAAAACAAAAGAAGCTCTTGCAAACGGAACACCCGCTCTTGACATCATTCAGAAAGGCCTTTCCGAAGGTATGAAAGTTGTCGGCGAGAGATTCGAAACCGGAGAACTTTTCTTACCGCAGATCATGATGTCCGCAAAAGCAATGAGCGGCGCAATGGAAATTCTTGAACCCGAACTCGCAAAAGGAGACGGTTCCGAAAGCGCAGGATACTGCATTTCATTCGTTCAGGCAGGCGACATCCACGACATCGGTAACAGATTGGTTTCCACAATGCTCGGTGCAAACGGTTTTACCGTTAAAGTTCTCGGTGTTGACATCGAAAACGAAGTTGTCGTTGACGAAGTTAAGAAAGCAGGCGCTGACAAAGTTCTTCTTGTCGGTTCCGCACTCATGACAACCTCAATGCTCGGCCAGAAAGACTTGATGGTCATGATCAACGAAGAAGGCATCCGCGCAAAAGTTAAATGTATGTTCGGCGGCGCACCCGTTTCCCAGTCCTGGATTGACGAAATCGGCGCAGACGGTACAGCCGAAAACGCAGCAGACGCAGTTGTTGTTGCAAAGAAGATTATGGCCTGAGGTGGTTATAAATGGCATACAAAAGATCAATTGATGCATTCGAATTCTACAACCGCGCAAAAACCGGTGAGAAATGCACCCAGGATGACTGGGACTTAATGCACATCCCGATGAAAGCAATGGAATTGAAACAAAAATACGGCCTTGACTTCAAGGGCGAATTTGTTCCGACCGATTCCGACATGATTGAGAAACTCTTCAAAGCAGGTTTCGACATGCTTCTTGAAGCAGGTATCTTCGTGACAGACACCAACAGAATCGTCAGATACACAGAAGACGAAATCTGGGACGCAATCCGCAACCCCATGCCCGAATTCCAACTCGGTACCGGCAGAGACGCCGTTACAATGAGAAGAAGAACAATCGGCGACAAGAGAGGACCCTTGATCCAGGGCGGTCCGACCGGTTCACCTGTTTCCGAAGACATTTTCTACGAACTTCACATGTCCTATGCACTTGAGAAGGAAGTCGACACCATCGTTAACGGTGTTATGATGACTGTCCGCGGCTACCCGCCGGTTCCGAAGACACCCTTCGAAATCCTCGCAGCAAAGACAGAAACAAGACTTATCAAACAGGCAGCTGCTGTTGCAGGTCGCCCGGGAATGGCCGTTTAGGGCCCCGAAACCTCACTTTCCGCACAGGGTAACATCAGTGCAGACTGTGCAGGCGGTATGCTCCCCTCCGACAGCCACGAAGTTTCACAGCTCAACGAATTGAAGATTGACCTTGAAGCAATTTCAGTTATCGCCCACTACCACGGCAACAGTGACATCATCATGGATGAACAGATGCCCATTTACGGCGGTTACGCAGGCGGTCTCGAAGAGACAGCAATCATTGACGTTGCATCATCCATCAACGCATTCGTTATGTCCGGTGCAAGCTGGCACCTTGACGGTCCGGTCCACATCAGATGGGGTTCCACCAACACCAGAGAAACCCTCGCTGTTGCAGGATGGGCAAGTGCAGCAATCACCAACCACACCGAATTCATGCAGGGTAACCAGTACTACCCGTGCGCAGGTCCGTGTACAGAAATGTGCTTCCTCGAACTCGCCGCACAGGCAATCACTGACTCCGCATCCGGCAGAGAAATCCTCTCCGGTGTTGCAGCCGCAAAAGGTGTCGTTACAGACAAAACAACCGGTATGGAAGCCCGTATGATGGGAGAAGTCGCAAGATCCGCAGCAGGCGTCGACATCGCTGAAATCAACAAGATTTTGGACAAACTCGTCGCAAGCTACGAGAAAGACTACGGAAACGCACCTGCAGGCAAGACCTTCCAGGAATGTTACGACATCAAGACCATTACACCCACTGACGAACACGTTAAAGTCTATGAAGGCGCAAGAAAGAAGCTCGAAGGCTTCGGTCTTGTCTTTAAATGATTTAACTGTCAGTTTGCTTATTTCTTAAAAATAAGCTTTCGGCAATTATTGCCGTAGGTGAAATATCCTGACATAACAGTTTTAAATCAAAGCCGAATCCGGTTTTTAAAATCGGATTCGGTTTACAACTTTAAAACAAAATCAGGATGTTTACATCACTTGAATTTATGAAGTGTTGATTCAATCAACGTTTGGAAGCATTATTGTGGTTTGTTGCTTCCGCCGGTTTGTTTGTTTGTGGTCCGGTACAGGTTGAAGCGAGCAGCATTTCTTTTCCGGAAACGGAAATCTCAATGGTATAGAATTTAAATAGATTCTTAAATCGGGGGTTTGTTGTCAGATTATTGACGATGTGTGTGTCAATTATTTTGAATATATGGGACAGGTTAGTGTGGTTTAATCATCAAAAGTCTTGCACTTTTATCGAATTCAAGTTTAAGATTGAAATATTGTGAACCGTAGGTCATGTGATTTTATCGGATTTATCCGGGGAAATCTCAAGGTTTTCATGAATCAATGATTTTCGTGAATCTCAAGGTTTTCATAAATCAGTGACTTTCGAAACCCTCAAGTTTTCGAATTTCGCAAAATATTTTCGTCTGTGATTTCGTGTTGCAATTTTATATTTTGATGAAGCCGTTTACTTTTCATCTCTTTCCCTTTTTGTTGATACGACTTCAATGTTTACCTGCAACCCCACTTCGAAATGAGGTGTAATGATGGATACAGGAACTATCATCAATTTGTTAATTTATTTGTTAGCATTCGCCATTATAGGCTACATGTGCTACGATGCCTACAGAGTTTCGAAACTGAAAAAATCAGGAGAGTGAAGTCCTATGACAGAACTTGAAAAGAAACTTCGTCCATATCACGTATGGGCTCTTGGTGTCGGTATCGTTTTGGTCGGCGAATATATGGGCTGGAACTTTACAGTCGCAAAAGGCGGTATCATCGGTGCCCTTTTCGCTATGCTCGTCGCCGGTTTGATGTATATCGTCGTGTCGTTGTGTGCCAGTGAACTCGGCTCTTCAACAAAATTGGCCGGCGGTCCGTATGACTGGGTCAGACTTTTCGTCGGTCCGGGAGCGGCTGCAATTGTCGGTCTTGCGGTATATATGGAATATGTCGCGCTTTCTGCCGGTGACGCTATTGTCGTCGGTCAGCTGTTGGCTGCTTACGTCGGCTGGATTGATGTTCGAGCAGTAACATTATTGATTCTCGCGATTTTGACTTTCATCAATTATCGCGGTGCAGTGACAGCTTTAACGCTGAATTTCTTCTTGACATTCGTTGCAGCGGCAGCGGTTGTGATTTTCTTCTTGTCTTCGGCAACCGGAATCGGTGTTCCGAATTTCAATTATGAAAATATGTTCCAGGGCGCTATGCCTTACGGTTTGGTCGGCGTTTTCGCGGCGATGCAGTTTGGTCCATGGTTCTATCTCGGAATTGAAGGTGCCGCCATGTGTGCTGAAGAATGTAAGAGACCGACACGTGCTGTTCCCTTGGGTCAGCAGGCCGGTATGATTACACTTCTGTTGATGGCCGGAATGACACTCTTTATCTGTTCCGGTTTGATCGGTGTCGAAAACCTCGGCGCTTCCGTTTACCCGCTCTTTGAAGCAGCGCAGAACAGTGGCGTCAGCATTCTGATTCTGTTGCTCGCAATCGGTACGCTCTTTACGTGCCTTGCAAGTTCAAACGGATGTATCAACGACTCTTCCAGATCTTGGTTGGCACTTTCCCGTGACGGTTTCATTTCCGAATGGTTCTCGGATGTCCACCCCAAGTACAAGAGTCCGTACAAAGCAGTTATCTTTACGATCCCGGTTTCAGCCGGTTTCGCATTCAGCGGTTACCTTGATCAGGTCATTACGTTCTCCATTATGTCCGGTCTTGTCTGCTACGTGTTGATTCCGTTCTCCTTGATCCGTTTCAGAAAGATGTATCCGACAAGCAACTCCTTGATCCGTCCGTATATCGGTCCGCTTCAACCCTACGTTTCGTTGCTTGCAATGGGTATTGCAATCGTCATTATGTCCACTTTCTTCTGGGCATATCTGTTGAACCTGCTCTTCGCTCTGGTCTTCTATGTCATCGCCTACTTCTACTTCAGCTGGCGCTATAAGAAGATTAAGCAGGAACGGGCAAAAGAATTCAGCTGGCAGGACAAGCTCGGCTGGCCCGACCCTGAAGTCCCGCAAGGCACAAAGAACTTTACAGCACAAACAGGAGGCAACAGCAATGACTGATATGACCGGTATTGATGAAGCAAAATACAAGAAGTGGTTCCTTTTGGATTCTCTCTTGATTATCGGCATGTGGGGCTTCCTCGTTCTTTCAGAAACATTCGTGACGTACACGATTCTGAATGCGGCTGTTTCCCGCGGCTTGGAAATCCCGATGGTTTTGCTGGCACTGTTCGTCCTCGTCTTGCTTTTGATGTTCTTCATCAACGGCATGGCCTGTTTGAATGTGTGGAAATCCATTAAGGCGCACATGTATGAATTCAAATACTACGACTGAGGTGAGAAGAAATGACAGAAAAAGTTACAGAGAAAAAGCAAGGCTTGGCAATGAAGATTTTTGATATTATCTTCATTTTCGCATTGGCTTTCGCTTGTGTCGTTATTCCCGTCTTTTTAAAAGGCGCTACCATTGTCGGTGAAGGCGGTTCCGGTGTCGGCGACCAAATTGTTTGGAACGCTCCCGGATACTTCGGAACACTTGCAGTCATCTTGATCTTCTTTGGTGTGATTTTGTATCACTCTGTGAAGAACTATGACTACTAAGCGACTGAATTTACATACAAAACAAAATTTGACGGGTTTGCCTTTTTTGGTAAATCCGTCTTTTTTTTGGCATACTAATTTTTATTTAGATTTAATTCATATTTTATTTAATAAATAAAAAACAAAAAGGTCGAAAAAATGAAATTTTCTGAATTTACGCAAGACCGAATTCCGGATGTCACGGAAATGTTTATCAAAGCATTCAACACGCCGCCGTGGAGTGATAATTGGACGGAAGAAACCGTTGCAAAACGTTTAACGCAGCAAATCAGCTCTCCCTATGATTACGGTATCATCGGCGAAATTGACGGAAAAATTGCCGGCATGATTGTCGGAAATGAAGAGCAGTATGACAATGAACTTCATTTTACCATCAAAGAATTCTGTACAAGCGTTGACTGCCGCGGCCAAGGAATCGGTCGGAAAATGATAAACGAACTTGAAACCCGCCTCAAAGAACGCGGCGTTGACAAAATCTTTTTAGCCACGATTCAAGGAGAAGGAACCGTCGGCGTTTACCAAAAATTAGGATACGACGTCTCCGCCGATATGGTCATGATGGAAAAAAAGATTTAATTTTTATCACTTTTTATCCCGCTTTTTTATTTTATTCCCTCTCATTCGGTTTTATTTTGTTCAAAAACCGAGTCCGTTTTATTTAGTTGTCAAACCGAATGCCGTTTTTTCATAATTTTTAAAGTGGTGCGGCTCGCGCGCGGCAGCAAGCGGAGGCGGCAAAGTAGCAACAGGCGGAATCGTCAAGGTAGCAGCGGAAAACGGAATCGGCAAGGTAACAACGGAAAACGGAATCGGCAAGGTAGCAGCGGAAAACGGAATCGGCAAGGTAACAACGGAAAACGGAATCGGCAAGGTAACAACGGAAAACGGAATCGGCAAGGTAACAACGGAAAACGGAATCGGCAAGGTGGCCGCAGAAAACGGAATCGGCAAGGTAGCAGCGGCACGTTCGCGCAAGCGAACGGATGTGATAAAAAAGAGCAGATGCACGCAGCAACGCTGACAGCAGCAACACAGATACACAACAACACTGACACATAACAATGTCAGCACATCGCAACATCGGCACGCAGTAATATAGACACATAACAACACTGACACACACAACATTGACACACACAGTAACACAGACAAACAACAACACTGACACACACAACACTGACACATAGCAATGTCAGCACACAGTAACGCCGGCACACAACACAAAATATAATAAAAATCTTTTTTGTTTTTGCTGTATCGGCTGAGTACGAATCCGCAAATTTCCAATTCCTCTCTCCACTTCGTTCCGTTCGGAATTGAAAATTAGCGGGAGGTTGAATCGGGTTTATATTTTAAAAACGAAATGGCTTCTACTTTGAAAAAAGAGATAGTTCTATTTTGAAAAAAGAAATGGTAAATTTTTTTTGAAATTTTTACTCATTATCGAAATTCGCAATCAGATTCTCAAGTTGAATTCTCTCATTTGACGCTTGCGCCAATCGGCTGTCACAGTCGGCGATTTGAATCAGGCGTTTTGCGGTTTTCATTTCATCGCCGCTTTTTTTCTCCTCGACCCAAACCGCGTTTTCAAATCCTTCCAAAATTTCGCTGCCGGTCAGGCCGTCATCAATTAAAAGCGTATCCAGTTTATTGCGCGCTTCCATGAAGTTTTTATCGTAAACGGTTGAATTGAAAAGATCCATCGTACCGTCTTCGCCTTCCAATTGAAATTGCATTTGAATCATAGAAACGGTTAGTTCCGTATTGATTTCCTGAGCTTCCAAAAGCGCGGTTTGCAGAACTTCTAAAGAATCGCCGACATTGCCGTGGGTTTGGTATGCGATTTCAAAAAGAACGTCTTCTTTGACACTGAATCCCTCTTTTTCAACAATCTCCTGCATGAACGGAACGAGTTCCTCGGACGCGACAGGGCTGAAGAAAAGCGTTACGCCTCTTGAGCGCAACGGCGGAATAATTTTTGAAATGCTTTTGGAAGATAAAATGAAGCGGCAGGTTTTGGAATATTTTTCCATAATCCGGCGAAGAGCTTGCTGCGCTTCCATCGTGAGCGCTTCGGCCGAATCAATGCAAATAATTTTGTAATCCGCATTCATCGGCGCAATCGCGGCGTATTCATTAATAATATCTTTGAAAACATTAATGACACTTTTTTGAATCTTTTTCGGATCATCCGTTCCGAGAATCCGATAAAAGCGCGGGTCTCTGACCAAATAATTCTTGCCCTGCTCAAAAAAGTCGGACGCATTGAAGTAAGTAAAATTCAATTCCCTTTCATTGCCGTAAATCCGGTTTGCAAGCGCCAGCGCCGCCGTAATTTTTCCGGAATTGTCGGGGCCGAATAAAATCATATGCGGGAGTGTTCCGGAAGCGGTCAGACTCTTTAAAGTCTCAACAGTTTGACGGTTTCCGAGAATGCCGTCAAATGAGTCGGGGCGGTATTTGAGTGTCCAAACATCTTTCATATTCTTTCTTCCGGTTTGAAATTCAAAATAATCGTAATAATAATTGTAATAATAATTGTCATAATTTCGTAAATAATAATCGCCATAATGTCTTAAATGATAATCGAAATTCAATCATCAGATAATCATTAAATGATAATTAATAAAAATCAGATAAACGAATGATTTGATTCATTTTGAATCTTTTCATTCGTTTTATTTTCATTTGTTTCATATTTCTGTCCAAGCAATGGCTGATGATTTCGAATTACTCGGTTATTTTTTCATCAATCATTCCGCGTCGGGTCAAAATATATCTCAGAACCGCAGCGTAAGCCGGGCGCGCAATGAGGACACCGATGAAAACGCCGGCAATCGTTACAATCGCAAAGCCTTTCAATGTGCTGAATCCGAGGAAGAACAGCGGCGTCATTGCAATAATTGTTGTTGCAGCAGCACCGAAAATGATCATAAAGGCTTTTCCGATACGCGCTGAATAAACTTTATCCGACGGCGATTTTCCTTCATGGACCACTTCTTCGGTAATAATCACCAAGTGATCAATGCCTGTACCAATAACGGCAATAATACCGGCGATGGCGGCCAAATCCAAATCCTGCATAATCAGAACCGAAAATCCAATCAGCATAACGACTTCACTCAAAGATGTCGCAATCATCGGAATCACGATTTCAGGCTTTTTGTAACGGTTGTAAATTACTAAAGCAACAGCGATCAGCGCAATAATTCCGGCTAAAATGGCGCCTCTTAAAAATCCTTGTCCGAGCGTTGCATCCACTTGACCCGCGTTGACAATTTCAACATTGACCGGGAGTGCACCTGCACGCAAGTGAATCTGAAGTTCTTTCGCTTCTTCCTGCGAACTTGTTCCGGCTTGCCATGAATAAATCGGATAGGTGTTCAGCTGATTGGCGGCACTCTGGCTGAGCGGCGCACTGTAAACAACTTCATCGTCCAACATCATCATTAAATTATGAGCCATCGGATTCGTTGTCGCGCCTGTGCTGATTGCGGCTTGCTGAAGCGCTCTTGCACCTTCTTCATTTAATTTGAACGGGACATAATACGAGCCGGTTGAAGGATCTTGTCCGACAACGCCGACACTTTCAATTGAATTGCCGTATAAAACATGGACTGTTTCGTTGCCGGTTGTTTGGATTCTGATCTCGAATTTACCCGGCGTTTCCACCAATTTTCTCGCATCTGCCAAATCCACGCCGGCAAAGTCTATTTGAATATATTCGTCACCGATTGCGCGAATCGGGAGGTCTTTAACGCCTAATCCGTTTCCGAGTTTGCTGTTGAGAACTTCAATCGTCGTCTGCATTGTTTCTTTTGTCGTTCCGTCACGGTAAAGCAAGTCTCCTGAAGAATTCTTTAAAACGCTGCCGTTTGCAGCCTGCATATAACCGGAAAGCTGTTCTTCTGTGGTTGCCGTCCGAATCTCATATTCCACGCCGTTTGCAATGGCGTACGGAACAACTTCGGCGTTGTACACATGAGTCAAATATGATTTGATAAATCCGATTTTTGATGTGCTGACATTGATTTCAGAGACATTTCCGGATGTTCTCACATAAACGTCACTTGTATCAAACATATATTCTAATCGGGTTTGGTTAACGGGGTCCGTGGTTCGGAATGTCACGTAGGCGGAACCGTTATCCAATACGGATGAACTGACGATTTCAATGCCGCTTGGATATTCAGCGGTTGTCATACTTTTGACAATATCACGCGGCGCGGCATCGACTTGCGCGACAGCACCGTTTAATTTGAGGTAAATCGTAGATCCGCCTTTGATGTCAAGGCCGTAGTGAATGTTTGTGATTCCTTCCTCTTCTGAAAAATATCCGATCGGGCTGAAAATCGCCGCGGCAGCAATCAGGAGGGCGAGCATTAAAACAACAACTTTATAATCCTTGTAAAGAGGCTTCTCTTTCTTCTCTTCCATCATGCGCGTCTGCCTCCTTTCTTTGATTTGGATTTCGGTCTTGTCAAATACGCTCTTAAAATTCCGACATTTAAGAACCACGTGTTTAAAATGTCAGCCAAAAGGCCGATGAGAACGATGAGCGAAATTTGGGACAAAAGCGGAATCGGCGGGATTCCGGGAATTATATAATGTGCAAAAGTTGAAACAATAAACATCACCAAAAACGCGGCTGCTGTTGTTGTTGTCATCAAAAGGCCGGTGCGCATGGCGCCTGCGATTTTATCATCCATGTTGCCGCTTCGTTTCAGCAATTTGTTTGTCAGTAAAATATCACTGTCAACAGAATAACCGATGAGCATTAAGAGGGCGGCGACTGTTCCAAGTGTCAATTCAATGCCGAATATGTCCATAAACGCAATCGGAATGATGATGTCAGACGCTGCTGATAAAATGACTGCCAATGACGGAACGACTTGCCGGAACAAAATGAAGACGACAACGGCCATCCCGATAAATGATAAAACGACCGCGATTAAAGCTGTTTTTTGAAGCTGTTCACTGAATATGGGTGAAACTTGCTGTTCTTCAATATCTCTGAATGCTGAATTGCTGTGAATTATATTCGAGAGTTCCTGATATTCTTCACTGCTTACTTGACTGAATTGTAATATGGCGCGGTTTCCCGATATGCGAATGTCGTTGAGCGGATAATCCGAAAACATTTCTTGAAGCTGCTCCTCCGTCAGGGTTGTCGTTACCGAAAATTGCGTTCCGCCGACAAAGTCCATGCCAAGAGCAATCGGGCTTCCGGTTTGTATTGTCGTAAAAGCGATAATTAAGAGCGCAACGGCTAAAACCGCCAACGGGATTGCAATCAATTTTTTATTGTCCGTTTTTTGGACAAAAGGTTGTATATAATGATAAAGTTCAAATTTCATAGTCAATCCCAATCTTTTTTGCGTTTTTATAAAACGCGAAAATTAACAAAAAGAATATTTCAATTAGTTTTCAAGTAATTTATATATCTTTGTCTGTCTTTTTTGTTTGCATGTCTGATGAGAGTTTGAATGATGAGAGATTAACAGCGGATGAATATTTCGTCGAGATTGCGACAACCGTTGCCAAGCGCGCAACTTGTCTTCGAAACAAAGTCGGTGCCGTCATTGTCCGTGACAATCGCATTTTAACAACCGGTTACAACGGCGCGCCGCGCGGGCTGGCACATTGTTTAGACATCGGCTGCATCCGCAAACAACAAAACATTCCGTCCGGAACAATGCATGAGAAATGCCGCGCCGTTCACGCCGAACAAAACGCGATCATCCAAGCCGCCGTTCACGGCGTTCAAACCTCCGGCGCAACGCTTTACTGCACCCATCAGCCCTGTATTCTCTGTACGAAAATGATTATCAATGCAGGCATCAAACACGTCATTTATGTCAATCCGTATCCCGATCCCGACTCCATGGGTTTCTTTGAAGAAGCGGGCGTGACGATTGAGCAGTATCAGCCGAAAATTTGATTCTTATCTTTCTTTTCATTTTTTTATTTTCATTTTTTTATTTTCATTTTTTTATTTTCATTTTATTTTTCATTTAAAACTCTTTTTTTATTTTTTCCGATTCTATTTTCATTTTTTGAAAAAACAGATTTTGTTTTTTTGTTAATTTTAAAAATCTGTGCAGCTCGCATGCGGTCGGCGGCGGGCGAATGGCGGCGGGCAGCAGGCAGCGGGAGAACCCGGCACCGCAGGAAGCCGCTAAAATCGCGAAGCGTTTTTCTCAAACACCTGACTCACATCGGAAAACCGAGAGGTGAACGTTTTTATAGAACGGGGCACATTTATTCGAAAAAATTCATTGTTTATAAAATCAAATGCGGTCAAAAGAAAGGAGGCGGATTTATGGGTGTAGCCATCGGCGATTTATTGGAAAGGGATGAAATTTCCCGCTCGGATCTGAAAGGTAAAATCGTCGCGTTTGACGCGTATAATGTGATTTATCAGTTTTTAACAACCGTTCGCGGCCGCGACGGCAAACCGCTCACGGACTCAAACGGCAACCCGACATCGCACCTCTCAGGCGTTTTGTATCGTACCTCCAGTTTTGTTGAAGACGGCATCAAACCCGTTTTCGTTTTTGACGGCGTTCCGCCCGAACTCAAAGCCGAAACGCTTGACAAGCGCCGTGAAATTCGCGAGGCGGCACATGAAAAGTGGGCGCTTGCAATGGAACGCGGCGACACGGCTGAAATTTTAAAATATTCTCAAGCCGCCGTTAAAATCGATCCGCAAGTGGTCGAAGAATCCAAAATGCTGCTTTCTCTGATGGGCATTCCCGTCATCGAAGCGCCGTCGGAAGGAGAAGCCCAGGCGTCTTACATGGCAGACAAAGGCGATGTCGATTTCGTTTCGTCTCAAGATTACGATGCTTTCATTTTCGGCGCAAAAAGCGTCATTCGCAATTTAACGGTGTCCGGCAAACGCAAGCTTCCCGGAAAAAGCGTTTATGTCGACGTTTTGCCCGAGAAAGTGGATTTGAACAAAAATTTGGCGCGCATGGAAATTTCCAAAGATCAGTTTATTGATCTCGCGCTTTGTGTCGGTACTGATTTCAACAAAGGGATTGACCGCGTCGGCGCGAAAACCGCGCTCAAATTAATTAAGGAATACGGCGGCTACGCCGAGATTTTAAAATCCAAAGGGCTGGATGAACAAATCGAGCGGTACGCGGCGGCAAAGGAGTTTTTCAAAAACCCGCCGGTAACGGATGATTATACAATTCAGTGGACAAAGCCCGATAAAGAAAAAATGATCGAATTCTTGTGTTCCAAACGCGATTTCTCAGAAGAGCGTGTCACTTCCGCCTGGCAGAAAATCAATGCCGCGTTTGAAACGAAAACAAAACAGCCGACTTTGGATCAATGGTTTTAATCAGGCGGCGGTTCATTTACGGTTCATTTATTATTCAATTGATTGATTTCATTTCAGAGGAATAAAATGTCAAAAATTTTTGAAATTATTGAAAAAGACGCCGCCGGACGAATCGGCCGCTTAAAAACGCCGCACGGGGTCGTTGAAACACCGACAGTCATGCCGGTGATTAACCCGAATCTGCGGATTGTCGATCCTGCCGAAATGCGTGAATTCGGCGCGGAGATCTTGATTACGAATTCTTATATTATTTACAGCAAACCCGAACTTCGGGAAAAAGCGCTCAAAGACGGTCTTCATGAATTAATCGGTTTTAACGGCCCGATCATGACGGATTCCGGTTCTTTCCAATTATCGGTTTACGGCGATGTCAACGTCGAAAATCATGAAATTATCGCTTTTGAACAGGCGATCGGAACCGACATCGGGGTTCCTTTGGATATTCCGACCGCGCCCGACGTTCGTTATGATCAGGCGAAAGAAGAATTACAAATAACAAACGAACGGCTCTCTGAAGCCCGCCGGTTGGTCGAAGAACGCCGCACGTCGGCTGCTGAAAACGCCGCCGCAGGTCTTGAAAAAAAGCGCGGCGATGACATGCTTTTGGCCGGTCCGATTCAGGGCTCGACATATTTGGATTTGCGCGCTGAAAGCGCCGCTTTTGTTTCCGATTTGGATTTTGATGTTTATCCCATCGGCGCAGTCGTGCCGCTCATGGAAAGTTACCGCTACGAAGATTTGGTCAATGTCGTTGCCGCCGCCAAGTCGACGCTTGACCCGACCGTTCCCGTTCATCTGTTCGGCGCAGGACATCCGATGATGTTTGCGCTCGCCGTCGCACTCGGCTGCGATCTGTTCGACTCTGCCGCGTACGCGCTGTACGCCAAAGGCGGCCGCTACATTACGGTCAACGGCACCTACCCGCTGGAACGCCTCAAATATTTGCCTTGCTCCTGTCCGGTTTGTTCAAAGAACACGGCAGAAAGCATTCAAAAAGCGGCAAACAAAGAAGAGTTGCTTGCGCGCCACAATCTTTACGTCACGTTTGAAGAAATCCGCTTGATTAAACAGGCGATTCACGAAGGGAAGCTCATGGAATTGGTTGAGCTGCGTTGCCACTCTCACCCGCAAATGGTCAGTGCGCTTGCGGCACTTTACAATCACGCCGAGTGGCTGGAGCAATGCGACCCGGCCGTCAAATCAACATTCTTTGAATGCAGCGCCGAGTCATCCAAAAGACCCGAAGTTTTCCGTTATTCCAAACGCTTGAATCGATTTACATTGTCGGGCAAAGTTCTCATCCGCCCCGCCAAATACAATAAAAGCGGTTTAAAGGATGCCGATTTCGATCATGTTCTTTATTTCAAGCCGCCTTTCGGTGCTTTTCCGTCGGAGCTTGAAGAAAATTATCCGTTCAACGCGGAAGTTCAGAACCGGCCGGCAGAATCCTCTTTGAAAGCCGCGCTTGAAAATACCGCCGCTTTGATTCGCGCTAATCCGAACGCGGAATTTACATTTGTTAAAGGAAAGCGGTTGAGCGATTTTGATGATTCGTATTTTGAAGCGTTGAAAGAAATCTGTCAGGTGATTGAGAATCCGGCTTCAAATAAAATAGAAGAGTCGGATGAATCGGTTGACTGAATTGGGATGAATTAATTGGGATGAATTAAAGGAATTGAGTCGAAAATATCGAGGGGAAAAGTTGAAAATAACGACAATCGGCTAAAAAATTATTTGTAAAAAAGCGTTGATGCAAATAGTTTTAAATAATTCAGGTTGTTACTTTGGTTATTACAGCTATATATTATGCTTATTTCATACAAAATGGTTTGAAAAGATTTTTCTTTTCATTCTCTAAAAAAACATAAAATCGGTTTTGGAAATCCTTTCTTTTCAGGCAAATTTTGCCGTTGCGGTTTGAAGGATGCCGGTTCAGGTGATACTTTGTCAATAACGAGTAAAATGAAAGCTTATATTTCGCTGCTTCGGCCGCCCATCATGTTTATGGATATTACGCTTCCTGCGGCAGCGGCGATTCTTGCGGCTTATTTCGCAACCGGAGCGCTTCCCGAATTCCTGCCTTTCGTTTTGGCAACCATCGGCGGTTTTTGCGCCATTACAAGCGCGTATACATTTAATGATGTTGTTGATATTGATATTGACGCAATTAATCTGCCGAACCGCCCGCTTCCGGCAAACGCAATTACACAGAGATCTGCATTTCTCTTCGGGTTGCTTCTCGGCGTGATTTCAGCCGCGTGCGCGATTTATTTGAATCTTGAAGCATTCGCTGTTTTAATCGTTGCGACAACCGTTATTACGCTTTATACGGTTCTTTTCAAACGGTCGACACCTTTCAGTTTTATCCCTGTCGGCATTGCTTACGGTTTGGTGCCTGTCGGCATTTGGCTCGCGATTGATCCTGCCGGTATTTTAATGCCGTCTGTCAGCCCGTACTTGCTTCCGCTTCCCGGATTGCTGTTCGGTTTGATGATTTGTATGACGGATTGGGGCTTTACGCTTGCCGGCGTCTGCCGCGATGTGGAAGGCGACCGCGCAAAAGGCGCGCCGACGCTGCCTGTCACTTACGGCATTCCGATGACTTCCAAATTCATTTTGATTATTTGGATTATCGGTATTTTGCTTTCATTGGCAATCGGTTATACAGTCGGGCTCGGTCCTGTTTATTATATTCTCGCGTTGGCTTCCGGCATTTGGATGCTTCGACGCTGCATCCGCTTTATTAAAAATCCCGAGCCTGAGCTCGGCGGCAAATTATTCGTCGACGGTTCCAATTACCGCGGCGTTATGTTTTCGGCAATGATTATTGATGTCGTTTTGCTGATTTACGCAAACGGCTACATGAGTTTGACAAGTTTGATTTTTGGTTGAATATTAAAAACTTAAATAACAGCAAAAACGATTATAAAAACAGAATAAAAACATAAAAAATTCATTTTTTTGCGATTAAAGAGGCGATACATATGGCAACTAAAACAGACATTGCAGTCATCGGCGCATCTCCTGCCGGCTTAATGGCAGCCCGCTACGCAGCGCTCGGCGGCGCAAAAGTGACGCTGTTTGAACAAAAAGAAGAAATCGGCAAAGACCCGCACCCGGCCAATTCCGTTTATAAAGGCATGATGACCATCACGGGCGAAAAAGTCGACTCCTCCTACGTTGTTCACACACTCAAAGGCATGAAATTGATTTCTCCGGACGGTCATAAAATTAAAGTGAAAACAGAAGGATACGCTTTAGACAAAGGGGCTTTTGACCGGTTCTATGAAAAGAAAGCGCTTTCTGAAGGCGTTGAAATTAAAACGGGAACAGAAGTTGTTAATTTACGCCATAAAGAGTCGGGCGTTGTTTTAAAAACCGCTTCCGGAAATTCCGAGACGACTGAACGCGTGAAAGCGAAAGTCGTTATTATCGCTGACGGCATTTTGTCTAAAAACGCGCAGGCAGCCGGTCTTCATACGATGAAACATCCCGAAGACATTGCCTGGGGGACTGAATTAACCATTCGCGCGCCCGGAATCGGCGAATCCGATTTTGCCGAATATTTCGTCGGAAGCCATGCGCCCGGCTGGAAATCCACTTATCTTCCGCGCGGTGCTGATGAAGCGGCCATCGGCGTTTATGTCCGCCATTACGGTCAAGATGTTTCCTCTTTCCTGGATTCCTGGATCGCCCGATTCAAAGATCTCAAAAACATCGCCGATGACGAGTTTGAAATCATTGAAAGAAAGAGTTCCGGCGATCCGATTGTCACAATTCCCGATCAAACGTACACCGACAACATTATGGTTGCGGGCGGCGCTGCCGGTCAATCCGGTATCGGGTACGCGATGCATGCCGGTCAAATCGCCGGAAAAGTCGGTGCGATGGCCATTGCCAAAGGCGATTATTCTGCAAGAATGCTTTCCAAATACAGATCCAACTGGCGCAGTTCACTTTACACGGAACACGTTTTCGGCCGCATCGGTCTTGAAACGCTTCGCAAAATGGAAGACAACGAAATCGACGAACTCTTTGAAGTCTTTGAAGACGAAGACGTTTCCTCTCTCATTAAAGGAAACACATTCAATCAGGGTCTTTCTGTTCTTTCCTTGATGCTTCAGAAGAAACCTGCGTCTCTCTTGAAAGCAAGTGCTTATTTCAGAAACAAATAATTTCTTTTTCGGGGCGCAGAAATGAAATATTCGATTTACAAAAATCCCGTTTTTCGGGTGGATATCGAACCGTCGGCCGGTCAAACAAAAGTAACTGCCGGCGGAATTCTGTCTCCCGTTCTTCAAAAGGCGGTCACGCAGGAAATGGCTTTTTTTGATAATCAAAAATACATTGCCGAGCTGCGCGAAGAAACTGCTGACCCGACTTTTGCGAGTTATTACCGCCGGTACAAAAGCGCGCTCATTTATTCGACATGGATGCCGCCGATTCCGTCTCCCGCGTTTAAGAGAATGGTTAACGGCCGCATGAAATCCGCGCTCGGAAAATACCGCCCCGAACAGGTCACCATTTCCATTACGGAGGAATGCCCGAACAGGTGTTTGCATTGCGCGCTTCCGAATAAAAACAATCATTCCAAGTTAACTGTTGATGAAACGAAAGACGCGATTGACCAGGCAATTGATGCCGGCGCGACAAATATTATCTTTGACGGCGGTGAGCCGCTCGGTTATGCCGGTTTGGAAGAATTGATCTCTTACGTTGACCCGAAAAAAGCGATTGCGTGCATGTTTACATCCGGTGTCGGTCTGACCGAAGATAAAGCGAAATCGCTTAAAGATGCCGGTCTTTATTCCATCAGTGTCAGCATTGACAGCCCGTTTGAAGAACAGCATGATCATATGCGCGGCGTTTCAGGCGTTTTTAAAAACGCGGCGGCCGGAATTAAAAATGCGCTTGCCGCCGGTTTATTGGTGAATATTTATGTCGTGTTGGCACCGCATAATGTCAATGATTTGGATGCCGTTTACGATTTTGCGAAATCGCTCGGCGTTCATGAACTTTCTTTTTATGAAATCGTCCCGACGGGACGCTGGATTGACAATACATCTGATATTTTAACGCCGGAGCAGCATGAAATTTTCAAACAATTTGTTGAAGAATGCGGCAAAGATAAAACCGGTCCGAAACTGTTTTCGGGACCGCTTGTTGTTAATGAATTCGGCTGTATGGCCGGGCGGCAGTGGATGCACATCACGCCCGAAGGGGATATTTTGCCGTGTTCCTGTGTTCCGATTCCGTACGGCAACGTCAAAACGGGCAAAAACGCCGTCAAAAAGGCGTGGAAAAAAATTCGGGCTGATCCGGCTTACAGCAGAGGCGCAGATTGTTTGATGCGAAACCCTGAATTTCGGGAAGAATACGGTGAACAGTTCCGATAACCGTTAAATATCGGGACATTTAATTTATTACCAGGAGAATGGGCATGGAGCCGTCGGAATTTTTAGACATTTTGGGAAATGAGAATCGCCGCAAGATTCTTGCGCTTCTTGCCGACCGGCCCTATTTTGTCAGCGAAATTTCAAACCGTATTGACGTTGCTCCAAAAGCCGTCATCGGTCACCTTTCTTTGCTTGAAAGTTCCGGTTTAATCGAAAGCAGCGTTGATGACCAGCGCCGCAAATATTACAGCATCTCAAAGAGTTTGCTGCTTGAAGTTTCCGTGTCTCCTTATTCTTATTCTGTTCATGTGAATAATTTCAAATTGGAAATTCCGGAAGAGCCCGTTTATTCGCTTTCTGTTTCTTTCAATGCGAATGAAAAGAAATCGGGGCGCCGCAGAAGGCGGAAAAAAGACCGAACCCTTCCGACCGGCCCTGTCATTCATTTGGCTTCTTCTTATGCTGATTCGACGGGCAGCGAATTTAAAATCGAATTGATCGGGCCGAATCATCCGAGTTATGTTCATCTCGGATTGATTGCCGGAATTGAAAATAAATTCTATCTCTCTTCCGGGTCAGGAGAAACTAATTTTGACGCAGAGTCTAAACGGTATTTCGAAGAAGAATTGAATACGGTTTACGATGATTCCAAAGCGGATAAAAAGACGCCTGAATTTATTTTTCCGGATTCTGACAAGGATTCTTCTGATAATGCCGGCGGAAATAAAGATCAAACAGAAGGTCGGTTGAAAAGCCGCGAAGGCTATTTCTTATCTCAAATCTTTAAGGTTCGCAATGATTTGGCGGATTTATGGGACGAACAGGAAGAGCTTTCCCGAATGCAGGAAGAGATTTCCATTCGCCAAAACAATTTAATGCGTTCTTTTGTTCATTACGCGACGCAGCTTTCTGAAAACAAAGTCGATTTGGATATTTTGTTCCGTTTGCTGAAACAGGACATGAACACCGCCGATTTGTGTCACGCAACCGGCCACGCCCCGTCATTAATCTTGCCGCGCCTGAAATCTTTTGAAGAAAAGAAAATGGTTGAAAAATATCTTCAGGACGGAGACTTTGTTTGGCGCCTTAAAGGCGAATAAAACGAATTCTTTAATTTTTAATTCTTATTCTTTATTTTTCCTTTTTTTATTTTCACCCTCCATCGGTTTAAATGTATAATTCCCGTATCTCTTTTTCATTATCTTTTAAAACTGTCCTTCTGTTTGCAATTATTAAAAATGCAGCAGCTTGCGCGCGCGATGCCGGTGCCGGCAGCAGCCGGCAATTCGAACGGAAGGTAGCAACGGCAATTCGAACGGAAGGTAGCAACGGCAACTTGAACGGAAGGTGGCAGCGGCAATTCGAACGGAAGGTAGCAGCAGCAACTCGAACGGAAGGTAGCAGCAGCAATTCGAACGGAAGGTAGCGGCGGCACGTTCGCGAAAGCGAACGGATGTGATAAAAAGAAGCTGATGAACGCAGTAACGCAGCAGCGTACACACAGCAATGCGATTGCCACGACAACACAAATGCCACAGCAATGCAAGCGCAGGCGAAATGTATATTCTCTTTGGGAAATGTTTTTTCAATTTAGCTGTATCGACTGAGTACGAATCCGAAAATTTCCATTCATCGTTTATTGGACAAATATGGTTTCAGAAATGCGTTTTTCTATTATAACTGTAATATTAAGCATTTGAAAAGCAACTGCTATTCGCGTTAATTCAAAAAAGGAATGTTGAGAGTAAATTTATTCTGCCTTTCTCTCTTTAGGCGCGTTTGTGAATTTCCGGTCAAAGCCCGGGAAGTTATCATAGTTTGAAGCCAGCTCTTCATAAATGACTTCATGGCGCGGGCTGATGATGATAATGTGTGCCGGCGGGTGAATCTTTTTCAAGTTGCTGATTGCCGCACCCGGTGGAGTTTCTAACCGAACCAAGGATGCTGAACAGCATTCTGTTTTAAGCGTTACGCTCATGACACTTGTCAAGATTTGGTCAGCATATTTTGTTGCGATATTTTTCGGATTTTCACTGAATTGCATGTGACCGTATGTTTCTAAATCGTGTAAAGCTATTTTGACTTTGTCGGGGTCGTCTGCCCGAATTAAAGCGAAAGATTTCATTTTTCCACCATATTTTGTACTGTTATTGTACGAATCACCACGATATTGTTTTTGTTTTTCCGGATAGAGCCGTTTTTTACCCTAACCCAATTTTTGTGGTACATCTGCTTAATATTGTTTTATATCCCTTTGAACGATGTACGTTCTTTGATTTTCGTTTTACTGTTTTTTCCTATCCCCATTTTTCAAATGGTGGTTTTGAAAGTTTTTAAAATGCCCATTCTATAATAGTATAAAACGTTCATATGAGTGAATGACACACAGAAATTTAAACCTTTTCTGTTTTTCCTTTCTATAATTTGTCATCATTTTTTTGAATTTATCATTACAAATCCGTGTTCACTTCTTGAATGACCGTTAATTTGTAAAGATTACTCTAAAATATATTTATTATCAAAAATTTAAATGTATCGCTTAATAAAAATTTTTAAAACCTTTTTCAGAATTGAAAACAAAAGGTATATTTATCGTCGTTGTTTTTCTTTACGCATATTTAATAACCGAATTTTGGTAAATTGAGGATTATTATGGGAAATCAAATGCAGGAAAAAGCATCCAAAGCAAAGGCGGCTTCTGTTTTGTTGGCCAACGTTTCAACGGAGGCAAAAGATAAAGCGTTAGAAGCAATGGCTTTGGCACTTGAAAAGAACAAAACGTTTATTTTTGAGGCCAATCAGAAAGATTTGGACGCTGCCAAAGCAATGATTGAAAAGAGTGAAATGTCAACCGCGCTTTATGACCGCTTGAAATTAAGCGACGCGAAATTCAAAGACATGGTTTCCGGCATTCGCGATGTCGCCAAGCTGGAAGATCCTGTCGGCAAAACACTTTCAACACTCGTTTTAGATGACGGTCTGACACTTTATCAAATCAGTTGCCCGATTGGTGTCATCGGCGTTATTTTTGAAGCGCGTCCCGATGTTGTTCCTCAAGTCATGTCTCTTTGTTTAAAGAGCGGCAACGCAACTATTTTTAAAGGCGGCAGCGAAGCGAAAAATTCCAACCGCGCGCTTTTTGATGTTCTTGTTGAAGCCATGGCAACCGTTGACGGAATCCCTGCCGATGCTTTCCAACTGGCCGAAAGCCGTGAAGATGTCGCTGAAATGCTGAAATTGGATCAATATATCGATCTTCTCATTCCCCGCGGTTCCAACGATTTCGTCAAATACATTCAGAACAACACGCGCATTTCCGTTCTCGGTCACACCAGCGGCATTTGCCACGCGTATGTCGCCGAGTCGGCTGACTTGGAAACAACATACGCCGTATGTTTGGATTCAAAAATCCAATATCCTGCCGCGTGCAACGCAATTGAAACGCTTCTCGTCAATGAAAAAATCGCGGAAAAGTTCCTCCCCAAAATGTCTGAAATTTATCAAAAGAACGGCGTTGAACTTCGTTTCGATGACGCTTCTTACAAAATTGCCGAAAAGGCCGGCTTCACCGATTTGAAAAAAGCAACCGATAAAGACTGGGACACGGAATACAACGATCTTATTCTTTCCGTTAAAATTGTCAAATCGGTTGATGAAGCCATTGTTCACATTAACAAACACGGCTCACATCACACCGATGTTATTTTGTCAACCGATCAAAAAGAAATCGATAAATTTACCGGGTTGGTTGACTCTTCAAGCGTAATGATTAACGCGTCTTCCCGATTCGCTGATGGTTTCCGTTACGGTAAAGGAGCGGAAGTCGGTATCAGTACCAACAAAATTCACTCCCGCGGTCCTGTCGGCATGGAAGGGCTGATGATTTACAAATATATTCTTTCCGGCAGCGGGCATTTGGTAAAGGATTATGTCGGTGACAGCGCAAAGCCGTACAAACATGAAAAGACGCAGGAAAAGTACTGCCGGTTGCAATAATTTAAAGGAATTCATATGCAGAAATCAAAGGGTCAATCCAGAGAAGATTTATTTCAAAATGTCTCCCGAGTCGTGATTAAAATCGGGACGACTTCTATCATGAAAGAAGAATCTTCGGTTGATACGGCTTTCCTGGACCGCGTTGCAGCACAAACGGCAGCACTTTTAAAAGACGGCAAAGAGGTCATTCTTGTAACGTCCGGGGCAATCGGTGTCGGTTTGAATCTGCTCGGTATTCCGACCAAGCCGCGCGAAATTCCGATCCGCCAAGCGGCGGCAGCTGTCGGTCAAGGCGAACTGATGCGTTATTGGAGTGAAGCTTTTCAAAAGCACGACATTAAAACCGCTCAGATTCTGCTCTCTTATGACTTTTATTCCGACCGCGTCAAATATTTGAATTTGCGAAACAGCATCGGGGCACTCCTCGGTTACGGCGTTGTTCCGATTATTAATGAAAACGACAGCACATGCACTAATGAAATTGATACGGTTTTCGGTGACAATGATCGTCTTTCGGCAATGGTTGCCAGTAAAATTGAAGCGGATTTGCTGATTATTCTTTCCGACATCGACGGGCTTTATGATAAAAATCCGAAGCTTCATGACGATGCCGAATTGATTCCGTTTGTTGAAAAAATTACGCCTGAAATTGAAAAATACGGCGGCGACCCGACAAGTACAAAAGGAGTCGGCGGCATGCGCACAAAAATCATCGCGGCGAAAATTGCGGAAAAATCCGGCTGCCACATGATTATTGCCAACAGCCAAATCGAAAATGTGATTACGCGTTTGGTTGCGGGTGAAGAAATCGGTACGCTGTTTTATGCTGAAGCGGAAGAGGCTTCCAATAACAAAATCCGGTGGGTTTTGCTTTCCAAATCCTCGGGAACAATCACGGTGGACCGCGGTGCAATGAACGCGCTGATGACAACAAGCGGTTTGCTTCCGAAAGGAATTGTTGCCGTTTCCGGCGATTTCGAACGCGGCGACATTGTTGATATTGAATGCGGCGGCGCGGCTTTTGCGAAAGGCATAACGGATTATGACGCCGAGGAAATTCAAAAAATTAAGGGCGTTCATACAGATGATATCGAAAAAATTCTCGGTCACAAGGATTATGATAACGTCATCCGAAAGGAAAATCTGGCGCTGCTGGATTAATTATTTTTATTCTTATTCATCATTTTAAAGGAAATTCATATGACATTAAAAGAACAAAAAATCGGATTTTTGGGTGCCGGCAAAATGGCATCCGCTATTATTAAAGGACTTTTGAAATACGGTGTTTCTCCGGCAAATATCACTGCCGGCGAACGCTGGGCGCCTGCTGCGGAAGCCGCGCGCAAAGAGTTCGGCATTTTCGTCACGGAAGACAATGCTGATATCGTCAAACGCTCCGACATTTTGATTATCGCGGTCAAGCCCAAAGACATCGAAGAAGCCTTGTCAACCGCAGGCGACACAAAAGACAAACTTTTCATTTCAATTGCCGCCGGCGTGACCATCAACAGTTTGGAAAAGCTTGTCGGTGACGGTGCCCGCGTAATTCGCGTGATGCCCAACATCTGCGCGACCGTTCTTCAAAGCGCAACCGGTATCAGCCGCGGAACAAACGCGACCGCAGAAGATGCGGCAATTGCGATGGAAATCTTTTCCGCAATCGGCGTTGCCATGGAAATTAACGAGAATTTATTGGATGCCGTGACCGGTCTTTCCGGCAGTGGTCCCGCTTTTATTTTCCAAGTAATTGAAGCGATGGCAGACGGCGGCGTTTATGCAGGTCTTGACCGCGCAACAGCGCAGACGCTTGCAGCGCAAACCGTCCTCGGCGCGGCAACGATGGTCGTTGAAAGCGGTATGCACCCGGGCGCACTCAAAGACATGGTTTGCTCTCCGGGCGGCACGACGATTGAAGGCGTCGCCGTTTTGGAAGAAAAAGCCGTTCGCGCCGCGTTCATGGATGCCGTGATTGCCGCAACGGATAAATCAGAGCAGCTTGGGAAGAAGAAGTAAGTACTTTTCTTTCCGTTTTTTCATAAAGAATTGAGGCATCGAAGATGCTTCTCTAAACGCATCCTGTTGTCCCCCTGCCTTGAAAAATTGTGACCTGAGCGGAGCGAAGGTTGTAATTTTTGTTCGCAAAATTTGCTCGCTTCGCTCACAAATTTTTATGGTGGAGGGAGGGCGCTGTTTGTGGAAAAATCGCTGTGCGATTTTTCGGCTTCGCTGCTGAAACCGTGTGTCTATGGCCGTTTGCATGGCGGTCGCCGCGCGCGAACGAACGGATTTTTAAAATTAGAAAAACTCAAAGATCATTTTTTTAAATAAAAAAGGAAAAATAAGACAAAAGTCTTATTTCTTTTTGACAAAAGCGATGTCTCCCAAGGTTGCGCCGCCGGAACTGCGGCTTTGGAATGTTTCGCTTGAATCGAATGATTCCGTTAATTTGATGCTGAGCTCCTTCTCGAGCTTTTTCATCACGGATTCTTCGGGGTGGATTTCTTTGCGTTCGATTTTTTTAATCAAGGTCGCTTTTTCTTTAATTTTTAAAGCCAAATCTTCTTGGCTGAGACCTTTTGCTTCACGCGCTTTTTTAATAACCATGTCGTAGTCTTCGACAAGTTCATTCTCAAGGCCGGCAAAATAATTTTTCGGTCTGGATTTTTGGGTGCCGCTGTAGCCGCTGACGCTTTGGGGGGCGTATTTGATCGGTGCGGGCGTTCCGTAAGCTTTGCCGGTCTGGGTTGCGGGTCTTCTCTCGATTACTGTTCCGAGTTTTGAACACTCGGAGCAGGCTTTAAATTCCGCGCCTTCTACTTTTACGGCTGTCGTCGGAAATTTCGTTTTTTTGCCGCAAATTTCACATTCATAAGTTTCCATCGGATCTTCCATCCTTGTTTTTTCTTTTTAATCACTTATGTATTAAAATAAAACTATTCAATAGAATTGTGAGATTCAATTCATTTTAAATTTTTGGTGTTTTCAAAAATAAATGAACAATTGGTTATTTGTTTTAATCATTTTAATTATTCCGTTAAGTTCTAATACGTTCGTAATTTCAGAAAAGTATATATTTTCACCAAACGAATTAAAATATACAGATGTCATACTGAAAAACAGAACAGTCTGTTAAACAAAACGGCGACAGCATTCGCTTTCGCTGATGTCGGCATTTTCATTGTACGGCAATTACAGAGGAGTATTCAAAAATGGAAAAAATGGTCAAACCGAAGGACAAGCCCGTTTATACGACAAGTAAGCGCGCCCCTGATTCGGATGACATTAGGAGATCTGAATCCGAGTTGGATTTGGAAATTGAGCGTCTTTCAGCCGAATTGAAGAAGGCGGAGACGCTTTTGAAGAGGACGAAAACAATTTCGGCGCAGAGACTTGAAGAAATTAAGTCTTTAAAGGAATCGGCTGCCGCTGAAAAAGAAAGACTTTTGGGAGATGTTGAACGCAGCCAGGCGGTTTATGATGCGCTTCAAGCTGATTATAACACTTTAATTGAAGAAAAGGTTGAAATTCAAACCGCGCTCGAAAAGTCAAAAGGTGAGTTAGCCACCGCTAAAGAGAGCTTAAACAACACACGCAGCGAGCTTGTTAAAAGCCATAAGGATTTGTCTGTCACGCGTGAAGAGGTTATCCTCTCTCAAGGCATTATTCAACAACTCGAATCTCAAAAGAAATCCATTGAATATGATAAAATCCACTTTGAGCGCGAAACCAAACGTCTTCGCGTTGAACTGGATCGCATGAAAACAACGCCGCTTTTAATGGGAACTGTTGTCAAAATGATTGACAATGACCATGTTGTCATTCGCAGCTCTGCCGGCCCGCAGCTGGTCGTCAGCGCGCCCATGGACTTAACGGAAGCGGAACTTGCGCCCGGCGCAAATGTCGCGCTCAATCAGCAGACCTTCTCCATCGCTGAAGTTCTTCCGGTATTGGAAGAGCCTGAAGTGTCTGCGCTTGAATTGATTGAATCAACCGATATCACTTATGACCAAATCGGCGGTCTCGGAGATCAGCTTCGCGAAATTCGTGAAGTGGTTGAGCTGCCGCTCGTCAAACCCGAAATCTTTGAACGCATCGGTATTGAGCCGCCCAAAGGCGCGCTTCTTTACGGCCCGCCCGGTACCGGCAAAACCATGATTGCCAAGGCGGTTGCCAACAAGACAAACGCAACTTTCATCAGAGTCGTCGGCTCCGAACTCGTTCAAAAATACATCGGTGACGGCGCTAAAATGGTTCACGAGCTTTTCGAGATGGCTCAAAAGAAAGCCCCTTCCATCATTTTCATTGATGAAGTGGATTCTATTGCTTCCCGCAGAACGGATGATACCACGAGTGCTGACCGTGAAATCCACAGGACGCTCATGCAGCTTTTGGCGGAAATGGACGGGTTCAACCGCCGTTCCAATGTCAAAATCATTGCCGCAACCAACCGGTTGGATATTTTGGATCCTGCCATTTTGAGACCGGGCCGCTTTGACCGTATGGTTTTCGTGCCGCTCCCCGAAGCGGACGGGCGTGAATCAATCTTTAAGATTCACTCCGCTAAAATGACACTGTCCGATGAAATTGACTTTGCCGAACTTGCAAAGATGACGGAAGGCGCAAGCGGTGCCGATATCAAAGCTGTTGTCACGGAAGCCGGTATGTTTGCCGTCCGCGGCGAAAAAATGTCGGTTGAAAAAGCGGATTTCATTGACGCCATTCACAAAATTATGGAATCTAAGAAAAAGGAAGAATTGCCTGTTCCTGAAAATATGTTCTATTGAATGGGTTTTTCTTTGTTGAATTCTTCTGAATCGAAGAATTCATCAATTTCTTTTTTAATTTTTTTAAAAAATTTTTAATTTTTATTTCGGAGTTTTTTCTTTTTAAGAATTTGAAAGCGATAGTAACTTTTTTAAATTTGAGCGTTTATAAAATAGTTCACCATAGGAATTATTAAATATTTCAGAAACTTATTGATTCCATTTATGATTTAATGATTTGATATTTATCAACTATCATTTCATCTTTTACATACGCTGTTCGGTAACGTCACACGAGCCGGCATCGTTTTTTATAAACACAGAGGTTCACACATGAAATCCATCGTAGAAGAAGCATTAGCCAGAAGCGCCCGCGAGGACCGCACTGAAGCACCCCGTTATTCTCCTAACATCAACCTTCAAGGCGAAGAAGTGGATGAAGAATTACGCGCATTTTTAGAAGGCTTAAAGACAAACATCAAAGTTATCGGCTGCGGCGGCGGCGGTTCTAACAGTATCCAGAGAATGCTTGAAGAAGGCATCTCCGGCGCTGAGCTCTATGCCGTCAATACTGACGCCCAGCATCTTTTAAAGATCGGTACCAACAAGAAAATCCTCATCGGCAAAAAGAAGACACGCGGTCTCGGCGCAGGCAGTCTTCCGCAAGTCGGTGAAGACGCAGCCATCGAAAATGTCGATGACATTCGCCGCGCTGTTGAAGGCGCTGACATGGTTTTCATTACAACCGGTCTCGGCGGCGGTACAGGTACCGGCTCCGCACCCGTTGTCGCTGAAGCTGCCCGCGCAGCAGGCGCACTCACAATCGCTGTTGTGACCTTGCCGTTCGGCGTGGAAGGTATTGTCAGAAGAACAAACGCAGAAGCAGGTCTTGAAAGACTCCGCGATGTCGCTGACACTGTTATCGTTATCCCGAACGACAAACTCATTGAAATGGTTCCGAAACTCCCGCTCCAAGCTGCTTTCAAAGTTTGTGACGAAGTTTTGATGCGCGCCGTCAAAGGTATCACAGAATCTATCACTGAAGACGGTCTCGTGAACGTCGACTTTGCCGATATCCGCACCATTATGCAGAACGGCGGTGTTGCAATGATCGGTCTTGGTGAAGCTTCCGGTGAAAACAAAGCTGTCGAATCCATCCAGAAAGCACTCCGAAGCCCGCTTTTGGATGTTGACATTTCCGACGCAACTTCTGCGCTCGTTAACGTTATCGGCGGTCCGGACATGACGATTGAAGAAGCACAATCCGTTGTTCAGGAAGTCCACAACCGCATTGACTCCGGCGCTCGTCTCATTTGGGGTGCCAGAATCGATCCGAAACTTGAAAACAAGATTCGTACAATGATTATCGTGACCGGCGTTAAATCTTCACAGATTTACGGTCAGGGCAGCGGTACATTCATCACCGCAAAATACGGCATTGACTTTGTCGAGTAATCTCGACAAATCAATCTTTTCTTTTTATTTTCTCTCACGTTCTTTTGATTGTTTTATTCTTGTTTTTCTTTAGTTTTTATTGTGTTTTATTTTCTGTTTTTTCATCTTTGTTCTTCTTATCGTTTCTCATTTCGAAAAAAGGACAAAGTATATTAAGTATGAATGTATTAGAATCGCTATCTTTTTTGAGTTTTTAGTTTTTCGGATATCTGTTAGATTCGAAAAATTTTCAATTCAAATTTTAATTTAATCGCTTCTCTTGAAGCTTATTCGGATGTGAATAATTTGGCAGAAAACAATACGGCAGATAAAGTTAAGGACGGCATTTCAAACATCGGTCCGACACTTCGCTCTTATCTCAGAATTTTAAAATTGGCCCGCAAGCCGACCCGCAAAGAATTCTTTACCATTGCAAAAGTTGCAGCACTCGGTATTCTCGCAATCGGTGTCATGGGCTTTCTCTTCTATGTCTTGATGGATATTGTTCCGGAATACTTCATCCCGGTCAGGTCATAAAATGTTTGAAGAAGAAAATAATGACGACGTTAACATTTTCATTGTAAAGACGACCGTCAACCAGGAAAAATCCGTTGCCAAGTCGATGGCGCTGGTGGCAAAAAAAGAGCATTTGGACGTCAGAGCCGTTCTCGCTCCTGAGGAGCTGAAAGGGTATGTTTTTGTTGAAACGCCCCGTTCCGCAGTCGTTGACAGTTTGATTCAGGCTGTTCCGCATGCAAAATCCATGTTGAAAAGCCCGACAAAACTCAGCGAAATTGAACACTTCTTAAAGCCCAAACCCATCTCTGTCGGCATTACCGAAGGCTCGATTATCGAAATCACATCCGGCCCGTTCAAGGGCGAAAAAGCCAAAGTCAAGCGTATCGGTGCAGGACAGCATGATGAAATTACGGTGGAATTATTCGACGCCGTGGTTCCCATCCCGATTACCATTCGGGGAGACACAGTTCGTGTCTTGAAAAAGGAAGAAGACTAAATACAAACGCAGACAGTTCAAAAGACTGTTTGCCGATTTACTTTTTTCATTATTCCTTATGCAGCGTTTCGTCGTTGTTCTTGAACAACTTCGTATTCCCGAAATTTCATGAGAAAGCTTTAAATCAAAGAATTCGATTTATTAGAATCTCTTTCAGAATAAACTCATTTACATTTATCTGAATTATCAATTCAAATTAAATTTATTATATCCACGGTGATTTTAATGGCAAGTTCAGTAGAAGCATTGGTCCCCGGAGGAAAAGCCACTCCCGGTCCGCCGCTCGGTCCGGCATTGGGTCCTCTCGGTGTCAACATTAAAGACGTTATTGATCAAATCAATGAAAAAACAAAAGACTTTAACGGCATGCAAGTTCCGGTGACGGTGGTTGTGGCCGACGACAAGAGTGTCACAATTACAGTCGGTACGCCCCCGACATCCTCTTTGCTTCTTCAGGAAGCAGGTGTCCAAAAAGGCTCCGGCAAACCCAACGTTGAAAAAGTCGGAAACATTACCGTCCAGCAGGCTGCAAAAATCGCACGCATGAAGAAGGACGACATCCTTTCATACGACTTGAAAGCAGCCATCAAAGAAGTCACCGGTGTCGGTGTTTCAATGGGCATTACCGTCGAAGGCATGGACGTCAGAGACTTCCAAAAAGCAATTGACGCCGGTCAGTACGACGACGTTCTCAGCAACGAAGAATGGTAATCTTTTACCGTTCTTTTTTCATATTTATTTAAAGCACCTTTCGAATAAAGCCGGCTTTGGTCGACATGAACATTATTATGTAATGCCGATTGCGTTGACATTATTCTGAAAACAGCTTTTTCATTTAAAACATCAAATTAACCGTAGAAAGTCGAAATGACTGACGCACGTTAAAATGCCGTGCAACCGAAAACATTCGGCTGCTTCACTTTTTCGGTGTTTTAATTGGCGGGACTACGGGGAGGCCTTAAAATGGCAGATGTATCTATCGAAGAAATCGTAAAAAAATTATTAGAGGAGTCCCCTCAACGCAAATTCTCAGAAAGCGTTGACATTGCGATTAACCTCAAAAACCTTGACCTCAACCAACCCAAAAACAGGGTTGATGAAGAAATCGTTCTCCCGAACGGTCTCGGCAAAGAATTGAAGGTCGGCGTTTTTGCAAAAGGCGAAGTTGCATTGCAGGCCAAACAGGCCGGGGCAGCATACGTTTTTGACGATGCGGATATCCAGGAAATGAAGGACGACAAGGCACGCGCAAAAGCCGTTGCCGATGAATGTGACTTCTTCATTGCGGAAACCCAGTTCATGGCAACAATCGGTAAAACAATCGGTACCGTTCTCGGTCCGAGAGGTAAAATGCCGGTTCCGCTCCTTCCGGGAAAAAGCATCGGTGAAATGATTCAGTCAAAACAGAGCGCTGTTCGCGTCAGATCCAAAGACAAGATGACGTTCCACGTTTCCGTCGGACGCCGCGACATGCCCGCTGACAAATTGGCTCAGAACATTGAAGCCGTCGTCTCACGTGTTGAGCGCGCACTCGTCAAAGGAAGACACAACATTAAATCCATTTATGTCACAACGACAATGGGAAAATCCGAGAGGGTGATGTGATATGGCAGAAACTCGAGGCGCAGAAGCAATCCCGCAGTGGAAAATGGATGAAGTTGCAGAACTCAAAGATCTCGTCAAAAATTACAACATTTTCGGTGTTGTCAGCTTTGAAAGTATCAGTGCCGACCAGCTCCAGAAGATGAGACGCAACTTAAGAGAATCAGCCGTTTTGAAAGTCACACGTAACACTTTGAACGAAAAAGCGCTCAAAGAAAGTGACGGCAGCGTTCCTGACATGGTTCAATACATTGAAGGGCAAACCGCTTTGATTTTCACAAACGACAACCCGTTCAAATTATACAAAATGTTGGCCCAGACAAAGACACCGGCCCCCATTAAAGCAGGCGCAGTTGCTCCTTTTGACATCACTGTCAACAAAGGTCCGACCAGCTTCCCGCCGGGTCCGATGCTCAGTGAATTCCAGGGCGCAGGCATTCCGACAGCTGTTGAAGGCGGTAAAATCGCTATCAAAGAAACAAAAGTCGTCTGTAAAGCCGGCGAAAAAGTTTCCCAGAAATTAGCAAACGCATTAAGCAAGTTGGAAATTTTCCCGATGGAAGTCGGTTTAATTTTAAGAGCTGTTTACGAAGACGGAACTGTTTATCTTCCGGAAGTCCTTCACGTTGACGAAACTGAAATGTTCAACAAATTCGTCACCGCGGCACAGGAAGCATTCAACTTGTCCGTAAACGCAGCCATCGTGAACAAGGATAACATCGAAGTTCTCATCCAGAAGGCACACACAGAAGCCGTCAATTTGGGTGTTGAAGCCGTTGTCTTTGAACCTGAAGTGATGGACAAATTAATCGGCAAAGCCAACGCACAAGCAACATCCGTTGCAAAAGCAAGCAAATACGAATTATAAATTAACGAATCATAAATAAAATTTAAACATAAATCAAAAGGTGAAATAATATGCAGTACATCTACGCAGCACTTTTAATCTACAAGAGCGGAAAAGAAATCACAGAAGACTCAGTCAAAGCAGTCCTTGCAGCAGCAGGCGCAGACGTTGACGATGCACGTGTCAAAGCACTCATCTCAGCACTCGACGGCGTTGACATCGAAGAAGCAATCGCAAAAGCAGCATTCGCAGCACCCGCCGCAGCAGCACCCGCCGCAGCAGCAGAAGCAGCACCCGCAGCAGCAGAAGCAGCACCCGAAGAAGAAGACCACTCCGAAGAAGAAGGTATGGCCGGTCTCGGTGCACTCTTCGGTTAATTTCGGTTTCCGAAATTTGTACCACTCAAGCCCGGGGGATTTTTCCCTCGGGCTTTTTTTTTAATATATGGATTTTTGGTTTTTCTGTTTTATTTTGAAAAAATCATTCTTGTTTTAAATGAAAAATTTCGAGCAACGCGAGGAATCTTTCGGGTTAACTATAAGTCTCTTTGATTTCTTTTTCTTTTCGTGTCAAAATTCGATCCCGTTTTTATGGCGAAAAGCGCTTGGCAAATGAAAATTCGCCGCCGTCCTGTGACAATTTCTCATACCGTCAACTCCGGTTGTAATTTAAGATGTGTTTTTTGCGATGAATGGAAAAAGAGTTTGAAAACGGATGATGAATCTGTTTCCCGAAGAGAGCCTTCTTTTGAAGAAGTTTGTAAAATTATTGATTTGGCCGTTGACTTCGGTATCGGCTCTTATAATGCTTGGTCGACCGAGCCTTTTTTGAGAAAAGATTTGCCGGATATTATGAAATATGCCAAATCGAAAGGGATGAAGACATTTACGATTACAAACGGTCTGCTGCTCAAAAAAAGAATGCATGAGCTCAAAGATGTGGATTATATTTCTGTTTCTGTTGACGGGCCGACAGCAACGCGTGAAATTCGCGGTGCCGATTATGAAATGATTTTAGACGGCATCCGGTATGCGTCACAAAGCGGTTTGCTGAATGAACCTCTCTTAATGAACTGTGTCATCAGCCGCAAAAATTTAGACGAAGTCGAAGATTTGCTCCGGTTTGCTAAAGATCTCGGGAATGTTAAAATGGCGGTTGAGCCGCTTTATGTTTTTCAGCGAATGGGCGATACGGATTGGGATGATTTATCAATCGGCGAAGCACAGCAGGAAAAATTTGTTTCTTTGATGAACACGCTCATCGATATGAAAAAGAAAGGGTATCCGCTGATTAATTCCAAAACTTATTTAAAACAAATCCGTGACGGTAAAAATATTAAAAATTGCCGGGTTGATCGCGGTATTTTAGCGGTGGATCATCACAGCAACATGTACAATTGCCGCATTCACAACAAACCGCTCGGAAACGTGATTGAAGAGTCTGTCTTTGATAATGAAAATGACGAAAAAATTGTACAAAACGGAATCACAAAAGTTTGGAATCAAACGAAAAAAGAAAGAAAAGAAATGATTCAAAATTGTGAAGGCTGCCGTTTTTTCGGATACGCCGAATTAACGCTGATGAACAATTACAATATTGAATCTTTTTACGGCTACGAATGGCTGTAATTTTTTTATTTATGTTTTATTTTTGAAGCGAATATTTGGAGTAATCACGTCCCAATTGGATGTTGATTGCCGTCATTTTCTTTGAAATGTCTTCAATAATCGCTTTTGATAAAGTGATGTTTTCGGCAAGTAATTTATCAACTGAATCCAATTGTTTCAAGGTATCTTCGACACGGTTCTCTTCTAAAATTGCATCCGTCATCATATTTTTAATAGATTCTAATGTGACGATAATTGTTGTCGAATTCTTAACCTGTCTTTTTCCAAGATGCGGGTACGGTCTTCCTAAAAATTTGCCTTCATTGATGTAATAATCCAATATTTCCGTTAATTTGTCGCTGTATTTTGAAATCGGAATTTTTACAAACGGCGGAGTTGTTTTGCCGTCTTCAACCAATTCAGCCCTTAATGCCTGCAAATCTGCTTTTAATCTCAAATTTAATCTTTCGGCGGGATAGAAAAAAACATCAATCGCATGCTGGTAATATTTGTAATTTTCAATATCAATCATTTGCTTTTGATATTCGTTCAACTGATCCAGTTTTTTTTCCGTTGCGCTCATTAACTCACCTTTTTAAACCAAAAATCTAAATTAATATTGTTTTTAGGATAACCTTTAAAATACTCCTGCCAGATTATATATTTTATCTCAATATTCTATATATATTTGAAGCCGTATTTTTTTGCCTGATTTTCGGTCACGACGGTTCAATCTTTCTTATCGCGGCCGAAGAATAAACTTTATAAACCCTGAATGTATTAAGGGGTTACAAATCGGGCTTAAAGTCTGTTGTTTAATCCGCGCCAAACGTTTAGGCTAACCGTCATACATAGGATGTTTCTTTAGAATGGCTGAAGAAGCAATGATGCACAAGCGGATTGTTTTTTGATGTTTAACAAACGGTTGGATTTATCGTTTTGTTTCATCGCATTCAAATTTCAATTTAATTAATACAATTAATTTACAATTTATTCATTATCGGAGAATTATTATGGTTAGAAAGCCGGCAAGTATGTACAGAAACATCAGACAGCGCTCCTTCACCAGAAGAAAATATATGGGCGGTGTTCCGGGTGTTCAGATTATCCACTACGACATGGGTAACTTAACAAGACAAGACTACCCTGTCAAATTATCATTGCTCGTTGAAGAAAAATGTGCGATCAGACACACAGCTCTTGAAGCTGCCCGTATTACCGCCAACAGACACATGGTCAACAAGGCAGGCAGAGGCAACTTCCACATCAAGTTGCGCGTCTATCCCCACGAAGTTCTCAGAGAAAACAAGCAGGCCACCGGCGCCGGTGCTGACCGTGTTTCCAGTGGTATGAGAGCAGCTTTCGGTAAGAACGTCGGAACCGCAGCACGTGTTGTGCCGCTCCAGAAAATCTTTACCATTTCCTGCGACAAGGAATATTTCCTCGCAGCAAAGAAAGCACTCCAAAACGCAGGACAGAAACTTCCGACACCCACCAGAATTATCATTGACCAGGGTGCCGATTTGGTTTTGTAAGCGCGTTGTTTTTAAAATAAATCCTTTTTAAAATCCGAATCTTTCGGATTTCTTTTTTCATTTTTATTTTCATTTGCAGCATTTGTTATTCTTATTTCAAAAAGCGGGCAGCTTTTTTTTAAAAGCGTTTAAAATATGCGCGTTGTAAAACCTTTTATAATATCTGGGTCTTCTGAAAAAGCATATATTATCATATTATCAAAAACAAAGAGGGAAAATTATGGACGATTATGAAAAACTTTTAAACAGGGCGATTGAACAGCTCCCTGAAGAAGAGACGACGGATGAGCGTTTCACTGTTCCCGAAGCAAAACTCTTCTCGGAAGGTAAAACAACCGTTTTAGATAATTTCTCAAATATTGTCGGTGTTCTCAGAAGAGACCCTGACCACGTTATGAAATATCTCACGCGCGAACTGGGTACCGCCGGCAAAATTGAAGGCGGTCGCGCTGTTTTTCAGGGACGCTTTACAAGAGATCAAATGGATGCCAACATTCAGAATTATGTTGACGAATACGTCATGTGTTCCGAATGCAACCGTCCGGATACAACGCTCGGCAAGCGCGAACGTGTTTTGATTTTACAGTGTGCTGCCTGCGGTGCGCACCGCCCTGTCAAGAAAAGACAGACAACGACAACCAAAGCCGTTGCCACACTCGAAGAAGGCAACACTTATGAAATCAACATCGAAGCGGTCGGCTCAAAAGGCGACGGCATTGCCAAGTTTGATAAATTCACGATTTTCGTTCCGGGCGGCGTTAAAGGCCAAACTTTGAACGTTAAAATTAAGAAAATTTCCGGTTATTTGGCTTTTGCCGAAAAAGTCTGATTTCCTATAGCCGTTTATTATAAACGGCTTCATTTTTTTATATTTATTATGCGGGTGTGATGAAATGCAGCAGCCTGTCAATGTTTTTAAAATGCCCGGCCTTTCCGTGAATGCGGTTCGGACCGATGAAGGCAAAATCAATCTTTCTGCCGGCGGTTTTTTAAAATTCGCGGCGCGTCCTTTTTTATCGGTTGCCAACAAGCATCTGAAAGATGAAAAGCCGGCCCTTGTCACAGAATCTGCCGTCTATCCGTCCTCCTGGCTTCCGCCGATTCCGAGCCCTGTTTTCAAACGTCTCGTGAAAGATGAAATCGGTATCGGCTTTGGAAAATATGTTCCTGAAACGGTTTCAATCGAAGTGACGCGTAAATTCAATGCAAACGCTGAAAGGTATGCCAAAAAAAATCGCACGGCAAATGTTAATTTTGATAATCCGCATTTTTCAGTCGACCCGTCCGCACCGCTCATTGAAAAAGCGATTGATGAGGCTTTGGGTATGGGTGCCGTTGTCATTACGTTCACGGAAGGTGACCCGCTGCTGAATGAAAATATTGTTGATTATGTTCGTTATGTTGATAAATCAAAAGCAGTTGTCATGGCTTATACATGGGGGCTGGATTTTGATTTGGAAAAAGCGAAGCAACTCAAAGAAGCCGGTCTTCAGACGCTTTTGGTCAGCATTTATTCAACCGATCCGTCTGTTCATGATCAAAAACGCGGTATTTCAGGCGCGTATGATAAAGCGGTTGCTGCCATTCAATTCGGCCTGGAAGCCGGACTCATGGTGACGATGGCAACGCATTTGGATGGCGCGAAAGTCGGTGAGATGGAAGGCTTATGGAAATTAGCAGGCGATCTCGGCGTTCATGAGTTTTCGATTTGGGAATCTGTTCCAACGCTTGAAGGCGAACGCAGGATGAGTGATGCCGAACGCAAAGTCATTAATGATTTTTACCGCAAAGTCAATGCGGTTGATGACGGTACGCCGCGTATTTTCTCTAACACGATTTTCGAAGGAGAAATGTTTGGCGCAATGGCAGGACGCCGTTGGTTGCATGTAACGACGGAAGGGGAAATGCAGCCCGACCCGTATATTCCGTTTTCTTACGGCAATCTGGATGAGGTGTCAATGAAAACCGCATGGAAGCGGATGCGCAAAGAATCTGCGCTTCGGGAAAAACGCGGGATGCATGTGCTTTATGACCCGATTTATCTTCAAAAGGTTCGGGAAGCCAACGGGTGGGATTTCAGAACACCGAAAGAATAAAAACGGCTGTAAACCTATTCATTACTTCATTCGTAATTTCAAATTTATTTGTGTTATTTTAATTCATGACAGGAGACTATTCATATGGCAAAAAAAGACGATATGGAAGAAATCATCGCTGATATTGACGATGATGACACACCGACCGCATATACGGAAATTAAAATGGGCGGCGGCTGGTATATGGCGATTTCTTTGGAAAGAAGCGAACGCTTTGACAAGGAATATGTTGAAATTTCAAAAGAGCGCGCCGGTAAAAAAAGAGCCCGCTTCAACTTAAGCCCCAAACACACCCGCGTTTTGGGCGAAGCGCTCATCAGATTCGCCGACGAAAATGATTTGGATAATTTTGTCAGCAAAAGCAGCAGTAAAGAAGATGACGAATAAGCGCGGCGATCACAATGGCGTTTGAAACTTCTTATCTCGCTTTTCTTTTTCCGGTTTTTTTGGCTGCGATGGCGCTGTATTTTTTCAGCGGCCGCGGTGCTTTCTTAATTTCAGGATACAATACGCTTCCGAAAGAAGAGCAGGAGAAATATAATCTGAAAGAGCTGACACGCGCGATGGGAATTTTTACAATCGTTCTGGCAGTTCTGATGACAGCAACTCTTTTTGCCGGGATCGTTTTAAACAACAGCATGTACGCTCTTGTCGGCATCATCTGCATTTTGGTTTTTACAGCCGGCTGGCTTTATTATATGAACCAAAGCAAAAAAATGAAGAACACACCTTTTTGATTCTTCATTTTTCGTTTTCATTTTTTTTGTTTTCAATTTTTTTCTTCATTTTCGTTTTCTCATTTCTATATCTTTTTAAATTGAAGAAAAGTTCGCGAACGACCGCAATTTTCGGTTTTTGTGAGCGAAGGGAGCAAAAATTGAAAAATGCGGATTATACGACTGCGCTGCCAAAAACAAATATCCCGACTGAATATGTCTGGAATAAATACTGCTGTTTAATGTGTTTTATTCAACGAATGGGACGAATCTCCAACTCCTTCTTTCACTCGCTTCGCTCGTGAAACGCGTCGTTGGAGGTGGTTGTTTTGGTTTTTCAATATTTTTGGGATAATCCGAAACATCTTTTTTGTCATATTCGTAAAACCGAACGCCGTCTAAACCTTAAATAAAAAATCTCTTTTATTTTTGGATTTTATCGGGCGTTCGGGTTTGAAAAAAAGAAAAAATGATGTTTCGTTTATTGAATTGAATAAAAGTTCACAAACGACCGCAAGACGAGATTTTGCGAATGAAATGAGCAAAATTGAGACTTGCGGATTCTTCTCCGCCGTTATTGAAACTACATAATACTTTAAGTCTGAATTTGTAAAATCAGGTTCTATCTAAGGGTTTTATTTAACGAATGAGTACGAATCTCCAACGCCTTCTTTCACTCACTTCGTTCGTGAAACGCGTCGTTGGAGGCGGTTATGTCTTTTTTTCGATTATTTTTCCAAAACTGCGTTTCAACACACGAAATTATAAAAAAAGGTTAAGTAAAGAAATATTATTTCAAAATCGCACGTATTTTTTCCAAAATGATTTTCTCATTCTCTTCCGGTGCCGCTTCGGCGTTCAAAATCACAAATCGGTCCGGCTCGCGTTCTGCCAGTTTCTTGAAATTTGCCGTCACTTCTTTTAAGAAATCGACGCGTTCGAATTTGGTTTGTGCGCCGCGGTCTTTGCAGCGTTCACAGGAAACTTCCGGGCGAATGTCAAAAAGAAATGTCAGGTCAGGCTTTCTCGTCCACGGCTCGTGCAGGCGGCAGACAAAGTTAAAGGCGTCGGAGATGGTTCCGTTCAGCGTCGCGCCTTGGTAAGCGCATCGGCTGTCAGAGTAGCGGTCGGAAACGACAAGCTTACCGTTCTCCAGTGCCGGAAGAACCGTGTCGGACAAATGTGCGGCATGGTCTGCCAGGAAAAGAAAGAGTTCGGCTAAGGGGTCGACATTATTTTCAATTGCCGCATATACGGCTTTTCCCGTGAGCGTCTCTTTTGTCGGCTCGCGCGTAAAAACAGATCCGCTGCAAGAGAGCGGCTCGGATTCATCGACTTTTTGGAGGCGGGAGAGCATTGTGCTTTTTCCCGATCCGTCGATTCCTTCAAAGGTTACCAACTTTCCTGATTTTCCCAACTTTTCGGTCATCAGTCAATCTTAGCGTTTGAATGATATTATTCTTTTCGTTCTTTCCTCATTGTAAATGATTTCTTGTTTTATCCACAAGGTTTAAAAGCAATGCCTGTCATTCATCAAAACTATTGCGATTCGATGTGTCAATTAATTTCGGTTTTTGTTAATATTTCAAAAAGCGACGGCACAGTGTCCGAACAGGTCAAACCGTTCGCCGCACAGCGCGGAGATACTTTGTATTATGAATCAATTTCTCTGGCGCGGCAATACTATCCCACAAAGCAGACAGGTTATGATTCTGTGAACTTTTCTCATTACAACAAAAAACCGGAAAATAATACATTTAAACTCTTTGTGTTCGACATGGACAGCACTCTGATTGATGCAGAAGTGATTGACGAACTTGCAAAGGCGGCCGGCGTTGAGGAAAAAGTTTCACGCATCACGGAAGCGGCAATGAGCGGTGAAATGGATTATACGGAATCCTTTCAAATGCGTGTCAGTTCTTTAAAAGGACTTTCTTACGACAAAGCGCTTGCGGAAACCGGCAAGATCCAATTGATGCCGGGCGCGGCCGAACTGATTCAATACATTCATGAAAACGGCGGGAAAACAGCGATGCTGACCTGCGGTTTCAGTATCATGGCCGACAAAGTCAAAGAGCAGTTGGGTTTGGATTACGTTTATTCAAACGACTTGGTTGTCAAAGACGGTTATTTAACCGGTGAAGCAACCGGACCTTTAATGGTCACGAATGCGAAAGAAGTCGTTTTGGGCGAACTGGTTAAAAAAACAGGCATTCCGTTTGAGGAATGTTTGGTTGTCGGCGACGGTGCCAATGACATATGCCTGTTTGAAAAAGCAGGGTTTTCGATTGCGTTTAACGCAAAACCGCGCGTTCAGGAAAAAGCGCATGCGGTTGTTTCCAAAAAAGATTTACGCAGCGTGATTCCGATCTTGGAATCCGTGACCGCGCCGACCGGAATGTCCGCGCCGTCTGAATCAAACTCAAACGCCGAAAACTAAAAACGAATTGCAAAATAATTTCACATTTATGAAATCCGAATTTCGGACAATCATAATTTAAGCCGCTTGGCTTAACGTACAGAAACCGGCCCGGGAACGTTTTTCCGGGAAGGGGGACCAAAATATGACGAATGAACTGCAAATCCGAAAAGCAGAATTGAAAGACATCTCTGAAGAGGCAAAAGAAAAGAGAAATCAGTTAAATGCCGAAGCAAGCAAATTTGCTGCTGAAAGAAATGAATTAAACAACAAGACAAAAGAATTGATTACAGTCGCACAGGACTTGAAAGTGAAACGTGACGAAGTGAACGTCAACGTCAGCAAATACAAGACCCTCCGCGATGAAACCAACGCAAAAGCCAACGATCTTTTCGCAAAGGCGGATGAACTCAGAAAGGAAGGCGGCCTCGCCGGTCCGTCCATTAAAGAAATCCGCAAGCAAATTGACGAACTTGAATTCAAGCAGCAAACCGTTGCGATGAACCCGAAAAAGGAAAAGGAACTCGTCACCAAAATCAAAGATTTGACGCTTGAATACAATGAAAAGAAGAAGCAGTTGGAAGAAAACAGCGACTTGAAAGCTGTTTTGGACGAAGCGCAGGTTATCCGCGACGAAGCATCCGAATATCATGCACAATTGGCTGTTTACGCTTCTCAGGCACAGGAATTCCACGAACAGATGATCGGCACCTTCAAGGAAGCTGACAAAATCCGTGCGGAATCTGATGTCGCGCATAAAAACTTCATCCGCGCGCAGGAAGCTGCTGATGAACAGCACAAAGTCTTCATCGAAGCCCAAAAAGAAATCCGTGACATCGACAAAGAGAACGGAAAGGCTAAGAAGAAGGACAAAGACGCAAAAACCAAAGTCGACAAAGAAGAACAGGAAAAAGATGCGCAAGACATCTTCGACAAGTTCAAAGACGGCGGAAAACTCACAATGGAAGACCTTATGGCCCTCCAGCGTTCCAAATATTAAGCGTCGTGTCGCAAGTTGAGATTATAATTATTGAATCAGCTTAAGGAGAACTCATTACTGTTTTTCTCCCGCGGCTTTAAAAAATCGGTCCCCTGAAAAGGCGGCAGCGGAATTATTCCGCTGTCTCTTTTTCAAACATCCTTTTTTTTAACGATTTCAATCCGCTTGTTTATTTCATTGAGCGAAAGCTATGGCTCTGAAAATTCATGAAATCGCAGTTTTTTAATTCTTTTTTCAGTTCTCTTATTGCCGGTCTTTTTTTTGTTTGTTTTCAGACGATGGCGTTTTTCTGTTTTGTTTATTTTTAAGTGGTGGTGTTTTTTTGTTTATTTTTTAAGCGGTGGTATTTTTTTGTTTATTTTTTAAGTGGCAGCAGGGGTTTGTTTTATTTTTAAGTGGTGGGGTTTGCGCGCGGCGGGCGGCAACGGCAGTAATGAGCAGCGAACATGAACGGTAGGTGCCAGCAGCGAACGCGAACGGCAAGGTAGCGATGCAAAACGGAATCGGCAAGGTAACAGTGCCACCGTTCGCGCAAGCGAACGGGTGTGATAAGAATGAGCAGATGCACACAACAAAGCAGATGCATACGGCAAAGCGGACACGCACAGAAAACCAGATATCGGAGAAAATAGAATTGATTTGAAAAACAGTTATTCGTTTTTGCTGTATCGACTGAGTACGAATCCGCTAATTTCCGATTCTTCACTCAGCTTCGCTTCGTTCAGAATCGAAAATTAGCGGGCGGTTGTTTTGGGTTTATTGTATATTTCAATCGAAATTTGAAGTTATCATTCAATAAATTCGGTTCAATCTTTATTTTGATTTATTCCGCGCCGGCTTTTTTCAGCATTTCTACTGTTTTCAACGCTTCTTCGACTGTTTTATTTTCGGCGATTAAAACGGCTTTGTCTTTTTTCGCTTTTTTGACAATCTGTTCCAAGATGTTAAATCCGATTGTTCCGTTTCCGAAACCGAGATGATTGTCAACATCGCCGGCGTTGTCATGAATATGATAATGAGCGATTTCTTTTTCTAAAAATTCGTTTAAATTGCCGGCGGTGTTCGCGTGACCGATGTCTAAAATGAATTCAAGGTTTTTTGATTTTAAATTGATTTTTTTCTCATCTTCCGGGGTTTTGAAAAGATAAATTTCGGCATTCGGCATGTTTTCAATGCAAATTCGAACGCCTGTTTCTTCTTTGATTTTTTCCAGCTCGGCCGTTGATTTTTCAAATGATTTGTATGCGGCAGGCAACGTTTGAACATCAGCGGCATAGCCCGGATGAACAACCAAAATCTCAATATTGTTGTTCATGCAAAAAACGGCGCTTTCATTGATGATCTCAACGCCGGCTTTTCGAATTTTCTCACGAACGGCGGCCAAATTAATGTCCAACGTCGGCGCATGAATCGAGTAAGAAAGAGAAAATGAAGATAATATTTCTGAAGAGTTTTCCGAATCGGGGCGAATAGTACCGGGATGGATGACATCGGGATGAATGACATTATGAATCCCTTCCGAAAAAATCTCCGCGTGCTTCGCTGATTTTTCAATTTCGGATAAAGCAAACGTCAAAGATTTGTTTGAATAAGCAAGCGTTGAAATCCCGATCATAAAAATAAATTTGAAATCAATGATAAATAAGTAATCCAAGCAGTATCCAAATAATATTGAACAATAGGGTTGAACAATAGGGTTGAACATCAGGGTTGAACAGTAGGGTTGAACAACAATGTTGATCAACATTATTCATTTTTTGTGAACGCTCCTGCTCGAAAAAGCCAACCGTTTTATATAACAATGGGCTTATAAAAATAACTGTGATTTAATTTAATGGTTATAGTTTAATAGTTAAATCTAATGGTTAAAAATGGTTTTATTATGAATTCGGATTCGCTTCCTCCCGCTGCAAAAAAAACGACAGATGTTGTTGATATTCCGGAATATGAAGATATTGTAACATCTTCTGATCCCGACCTTTATATCGATCGCGATTTCAGCTGGCTTTATTTTAATGACCGCGTCATGGAAGAAGCGTTGGATGGGAACAATCCGCTCCTTGAACGCGTCCGATTCCTTTCGATTTTTGCAAGCAATTTAGACGAATACTACATGGTGCGCATTCCGACTGTCAACAAAAGCATCTTAGAAGACAGCATGAGCCCGGGAACTGAAAATCACATTTATCAGGAAATGCAGAAAATTTACGCCGAACTTCCGGTCATGCTCGGGGGAATGGAAAATTGCTGGAGTAATATTCTGATGCCGGAGCTGAAAGCTCAAAACATTCACATTTTAGAATATTCCGAATTGGAAGATTTTCAAATCGAATACGTCAGCAAATATTTCAAGAAAAATATCTTCCCGCAATTGACGCCGCTGGCCTATGATTCCAGTCATCCGTTCCCGTATATCGCAAATCAGAGCGTTAATTTAGCAGTCATCCTTTCCGATACCGCTTACGGAAGAATTTTTGTCCGCATCAAAATCCCGTCCAACGTGAGACGTTTGGTTCAGGTGCCCTCCAAAGAAGACTTAAAATCAGGCAAAGTCGAAGACAATATGGCAGCCGGAAAATCCGGTAAATTCAATTTTGTTTGGGTCGATGATGTCATTATTGCTAATTTGGATCTGGTTTTTCCGGGTCAGGTGATTCAAGAAGCACACGCTTTTAGAATTACGCGTGACGGCGATTTGGGACTGGACGACGACGGTGACTTCAATTTAATGAAATCCATTGAAAAGAAATCAGGTGCCAAATATTTCGGAAATCCGCTTCGTATGGAAATCAATGACGGCATGTCTGATTACGTTTTGAAAATCTTAATGGAAAATTTAAAATTGCGTTCCACACAAGTTGAGGCACTGGCATCTCCTGTCGGGTTGTCTTCCATTTCAGAGCTTTGCGACATCAATCGCGCGGATTTAAAATATGAACCGTTTTCGCCGAAGAAAAAAGAGTATCTGAAAATCACAAAGAAAAACAATATCTTTTCAAAAATCAAAGCGAAAGACGTTTTGATTTATCGCCCTTACGACAGCTTTGAAACCGTTGTCGATTTTGTTCAGGCCGCGTCCGTTGATCCGGATGTTATCGCCATCAAAATCACGCTTTACCGCGTTGATAAGAAATCCAGAATTATCCAATACTTAAAAGACGCAGCTGATAACGGAAAACAAGTTGCCGTTTTAATCGAACTCAAGGCCCGCTTTGACGAAGAAAACAACGTCGCCAAAGCCAAAGAGCTGGAGCACGCGAATATTCACGTTGTCTACGGGGTCCCGAATCTGAAAACGCATGCGAAAGTCTGCATGGTTCTGCGCAAAGAAGAAGACGGCATCACTCCGTATGTTCATATGAGTACCGGCAATTACAACGCAACAACAGCCAGAATCTACACGGATTTTGAATACTTCACCGCCGACCCCGATATCGGTCAAGATGCGGTCGATTTGTTCAATTCGCTGACCGCTTACTCGCGCAAATTAAACTACAGAAAGCTTCTCGTCGCGCCGAACACGATGCGGGCCGAATTGATTTCCAAAATCCGCCGCGAAGTTGAAAATCATAAAACAAACGGCAACGGGTACATTCTTTTCAAACTGAATTCGCTTGTCGATCCCGAATGCATTGCAGAATTGTATAAAGCATCGGTTGCAGGTGTTAAGGTGGATCTTCAAGTCCGCGGCATCTGCTGCCTCCGTCCGCAAATTCCGGGATACAGCGACAACATTCATGTCACTTCAATTGTCGGCCGTTTTCTGGAACACGTTCGCGCCTATTATTTCTACAACAACGGCGATGAAGAATTATATCTCGGCAGCGCCGATTTAATGCAGCGCAATTTAGACAGGCGCGTTGAAATTTTATTCCCCGTCAATGCCGATTATTTAAGAAAAATCAAAGATGTCATCTTAGAAACACACTTAAAAGACAATGTCAAACTCAGAGTCGGTCTCCCTGACGGCTCATTCAAAAAAGTCATTCGACCGAAAAAGGAATCACCGCTGGACTCTCAAATTTGGATGACAGAAAATCAGGAACAATGGGATTAAATTCTCTGAATTTAATCTGCTTTTTTATTTTTTGTTTTATTTGTTACCTTTCGTTTTTGTTCTCTCTCATTTTTATTACCTTCCGTTTTTGTTCTCTTTCATTTTTTGTTACTTTCTTTAGTTACCTTCTGTTTTTATTTTCATTCTATTCTATCCAATATCGTCTATTCTATGTGTCTCATGCTTGTGTTTTTCCTTTTTCCTTTATTTGTCATCTCATTTATTCTATTTGTAATTATTTTATTAAATTTATTTTCTGTGTATTATATATAAGGGGTAGCGTCTTCTCACTCCGTTTTCTTAAATCGCTTGGTATATTATTTCTTGACGTTCTATATATTATTAGTCAAATTATTTAGATAACTTTAAATATACTCAATTTATACTTTACTATTGAGAAAGCTGCATCGATTGGGTATATCCCGATTGAAAAACGGTCTGCAGTTTTCTCACATTCGCAAATCACAATCGGTTTTCGAATTTGATTGAAATAGCGAAAAACAAACGTGTAAAAACTAAAGCCCATTAAACCAAAAAGTAAGCCTCTTAAACGCTCAGAAGGCATACCCCTAAAATAAAAACGAACGCCAAAAATCCTAAAACGAAAGAAGCAGGTGATTTTCATCTGTTTCTTTCGATAAAAAACGAAAAAAGAACTCAACATGAAGAAATCAGTACGAAATATTCTCCGATATGATCTCCATCTGTCACACCATTTTAAAGTCGGACATAAATTAAAAACACACACAAAAAAACTGAAAACATCTGTTCCGCGAGCGATATATTTTTCCTTATTTTCCGGGTGTTACCGGTTGATATCACTTGTTTTTTCCGGAATTAGTTACAACGGAGGAGGTTTAAATGCCAAAAATATTTCATAAAACCATTTCGGCTTTTCAAAAACAGTCGAAAAAGACAAAATACGCGGCAATCGAATGCCTGATTTTTTGTCTGGTGGCATTTACAACTCCTCTTCTCTATTTCCTTCCCGTTTTGGTAAATTATTCTTCCATACCAAACGGCAAAGAGGTTCTCATCTATACATTTTGGCAGTTTGTCAGCATGATTCTGCCGTTCATATTGATTATTTTAGTCGGAACTGTTCTTTTCATCAATTTTCGAATTGTTTTTGATTATAAATTGAAAGTTTGGTTCTACGGGATCATGTTTTCCGTCTCCAGCATGTATACTTTCCTTTTTTACAACAGTGCCATTTTGGTTGCCAATCCGTTAGCTTTCCGGCCGGAAGTCGGTCACATATATTGGCTTTTAATTGTTTTCTTCTATCCGCTCATTCTGAATTCTATTCTGTTATTGAAAGAATTTTCCGCCGCGGAAAAAAGTGAAAATTTTCAGCTCAGAATTACTTCAGAAGCTCTCCTTCTTCTGATTTATCTGATATTGGCAATTTCTGTCGGCCATTTGGAAGATCCGGAATTTGTCAGAGAATTCAATTTAACATTCCTTCTTCTTGTTCCCGGGACAATCGTCTTATTGGTTATGTATAAATTCCTGTTTCAAAAATCCGTTACCAATCGCAGCATCGCTTATATGCCGCTCGCTGTTTTTTTGGTTTACAGTTTCAGTTTTCAAATCGCGCCGGGCTATCCGGAAATGCTGTCGCGCAGCTTTGTCCTCTCCGAATATGTTTATTACATGGTCGTCGGCTGTGTCGTCTCATTCTTCTTTATGATTTTTGTCTGGTTCGTTAACCAAATCGGCTCCAAAATAATTCAGCAAATTTCAAAACCGGAGCCGCAAAATTAGGAAGAAAAATAAAAATGAAACGAAAAAACGAAACGAAAAAACGGAATGAAAAAATGGAATGAAAAAATGGAATGAAAAAATGGAATGAAAAATGGAATGAAAAAATGGAATGAAAAATGGAATGAAAAAATGAAATGAAAAAACGAAAAATAAAAACAAAAAATAAAAAAGAAATAAAAAGGCAAAAGGTAAGGAGAATTATTTCCAAAATTTATACCATTTTTTGGATTTTGATTCTATTTCTTTTTCCGTTTCTGTTTTTTCTTTTTGTTTTATCTCGTCTCCTGCTTTCTCTTCCTGTTTTATCTCGTTTTCTGTTTTCATTTCAGTTTGTTTTTCACTTTCGTTCGACAGCTTTAACTCCGACGCTTTTTGAAGCTGCGCCGCTTCAACCATCGGCTGTACTTGGAGCATATACGCCTGATATGTTTTCATTAATTCTCCGTAATTTTTATTAGACGTTTCCAGCTGGTCTTTTAAATCCGAAATGTGGCGGCGCTGAATTTCAATAATATTATTGTCAATTTCTTTTTGAAGCGCATTTTCTTGACGGCGGCCTGATCCGTTATAATAATTTTCCAAAGCTTTTGCCATGACCGCTTCCGGGTTCTTTTCCGAATTCATCTTCTCCTGAATATTTTTCGGCAGCGCAGGAATCATTTTTCTGAAATCCTTCTTTCCGGCTTTAACTGCTTTGATTTTCTTTTTGTCAACCAATTTATTTTCCGATTTCTTTGATTTTCCGGCCATTTCTTTTCACCGCATTTTCATCTATTTAAGACATTCTATATTCATTTTAAAATCCATTCTATATTTATTTTAAAAATCCGTTTGATAAATCCATTTTAAAAGTTCGCGTCCGCTATTATTTTTGAAATTCTTTCATTAAAGAAGCGACGATCCATCTTTTCCCATTTCAAATGGAACTCTGAAAGCAATATATCCATTTCTTCTTCCCGATAATTCTTATATTTTTCAAGCATCTCAAGCGTTGTTTCAATTTCTGCAACTCTCGTTTCGTCAGTGTTTCTCTTGCTTTCGCTTTCTTTTTCAATTCGCTCAATATAAGTGCCGATGACTTCCGCGGCAACCACTGCGTCATGGAAATCGCCGAGAATGTCTTGCAGCTCTTTGAATTCTTTAATCAGTTGACCGGCAGCATCTCCCAAACATTCTTTAAAGAAATCCAATGTGTAGCGGAAGTTTTTTGCCGCAATGCGAAGACGGTGTAATTTATCCACATAAATGTACGCGCCGTCCATCCATTCATGATAAGCGGTTATGTCCGCCGCCTTTTCGTACAAAATAGACGGCAAAATGTCGCAAATGCGAACCGGCGCAACATCTCCTTTCTTATTGATGCGCGGCATACCGAGGTAAGTGCTGTCATCAAATGTTTCTTTCAAATCGTCCATGAATTTCGTATATTCTTTTGACGTCAAATACTCAACAGCGACAACATGCGCTTTTTTTCTGTCCGCCGTCACAAAATCATAAAAGACTGACATTTTTTCTCGTTCAATCTTTTCTGATTCCCGCCACTCATCCGTCTTTTCTAAAAGAACATCCAAATCTCTCAATTCGCCGAGTCCCGAAAGCGTCTTCTTAATGCCCGCTTCCGTTTCGGTTAACCATTCCGGGTCTAAGAAATCTTTAAAAATCAAGTTTGACGAGCGCATTTTTCGAAGCGCGACACGCATTTCGTGAACATCTTCAATGTCTTTTGCCGCCAGAACGCCCGGCTCCGCCTTTTTGACTTCCGAAAGGCGGGCGGAAAGTATTTTCTCGGCGGCAACGGCCATCATGTCAGTCGCTTCTATTTTTAACTCCGATTTCAACGGTTCGCAGGGCTCATCCGTTTTCGGAGCATCGTTAATCGGATAATTAAATACAATCTCCGCGAGTTTTTTCTTCGGGATTTCTAAAACGGCTGCCAAAATAATTGCTTTCTTTTGATAAACGGGCGGCACGAAGAATCCTTTTTCCCGAATCGCCTTTTTGATTTTTTCCGGCGTCGGGTTTTTAATTTCTTTTATAATTAAGGTGAGCGCTAATGTTTTGATTTCATTCAGCGCGAGTTTTTCAATCGGATGCGTCAAAATAATATCGGCAGCAATATTTACATTTCTTTCAACCGATATTCCTTTTCCGATTTCCGAAAGCTGCGCTGCCGCGTTCAATATTATTTTGTCACTTTCAAAAAGACCGTGGGCGGGGGCAACATCATCAAACAATTTGCCGGCGCATTTTTCCCGTAATTGCGCGTGTGCAGGATCTAAACCGTAATATCTTGCCAATTCGCCGGCAGACCAAATTTTGCCGTCTTCAATCGGTTTTTGATAATAATAAAGTTCTTTTTCCTCCGTTTCAAAAACGAACGGAAACATATCGAGGCGGTTTTGATCGAATTCGGCTCGAATGTCTTCGATTTCGACCGCGGTTAAACTGAATGCCCGTGCCGCGAAAGCTGTCGTCATGCCGCTGTCAAGCGACAACAATATCGCCGCGCTGCGTGAAAATAAATCGCCGGTTTTTTCATTTTGATTTAAAAATCCGGTGCTTCCGAAATAATCTGTCGGGTCGGCTGTAAATTCTTTTTCCGAAATCTGAAACAATGCTGCTTTTTCCCGCGGCAGCAAAAAGCCGGAGCTTGTCGAGTCATATTCCAAAACGCTGTCCTCTTCTTCAGCTTCGTCAACATTTGTGAAATAAGATTTCTTTTCAATGCCGGAAATCACATTTCCTTCAATTTTGTCGCGATTGAAATATAATATCAAGCCGCGTTCAAATTTCGAAAAACGGCTGATTTCAATATTTTCTTGAAGGGCGGGGAGGGCTTTTATCGTGTCAATAAATTCCTGCAATTCACTTTCCGTTCCGTTTGCCAATTCAATTTCAAGTTCCGTAAAAGTGTGTTTCTGCTCCGAAAACTTCAAACTGACCAAATCCACCGACAAATCGCCCAATCTGTTTTCCGAAGGATTCAGAGTAATGTCTTCTTCTCCCGTTCCTTTTTTATAAACGGTTTTAAAAACACGATCCTGTTCCATCGTTAAAATTTCGGTAAGAACGGCGTCGCCGAGAATGTCTGTTAACATCTTTTCAAAAGCAGGATCGGATATGTCTTTAACAGTCGACTCAAGCGGCAGAGATTGAATCATTTCTTTGCGCCGGCAAGCGTCATCTTCTGACGCATCTGCTTGTTTCAGCGTCCAAACGGCATCTTCTCTTCCGGTTTCCAATCTTTTTCTCAAGTAAATGCCGAGCGAAAAAAGCAGCAAATCGGGCGTGTCATAAAAAATATCCGTGAACAGCGGGTGAGATTTGTCTTTGATTAGATAGTCTCCCGCAACCGCCAAGGTCGTTAAAAAGTCAAACGTTTCAGCATCTTTGATGCCGAATTTATATTCGATTTCCATTTTATTGATGCCGGACATTTTTGAATCAACCGTCTGTTTTTGTATTTCTAATTCTTTCTTCGAATTTATATGCCGCTAATATATAATATGGTTGCTGATTTGACTAATTTTCCTCTTCCCTTTCTCTCCTCTCTTCCCTTAAATCTTCAATTTTTTGAAAACGATTATATAATGTGCGGCAGTAGTCATTTTATCATTTGAACTCATTCATTTTTTGAAATTATTTTTAAAAACCGGAGACGTGGATACGTTGACAACAGAAAAAGATATGCTGATGTGGGATGAAACTCTTTTTCGGGAATCCGATATTTTTGAACTGGATTATCTGCCGGACTACTTTCCGCACCGCGATAATCAGCTCAATTCCATCCGCTATGCGCTGAAGCCCACTGTTCGCGGCGGCCGTCCGCTGAACTGTCTTTTGTACGGTCCGCCCGGTACCGGAAAAACAAGCGCCGCGCTGAAAATCTTTGACGAGCTGAAAGAGTACACGGATAAAGTCATCACCGTCAAAGTGAACTGTCAGATCGACTCCACCCGGTTTGCTGTCATCTCACGCATTTACAAAAGCGTTCTCAACATCGCGCCGCCGGCTTCCGGCGTGTCGTTCAACCGCATTTTTGACAAACTCGCTAAAAAACTGATTGACACGGATAAGGTGCTTATTGTTGTTTTGGATGATATCAATTATCTTTTTTATGAAGGCCACGCCGACGAAGTGATGTATTCGCTTCTCCGCGCCCACGAACAGTATCCCGGCTCCAAAATCGGCGTCATGGCAATCGTGAACGACCCTGAAGTGATTTACGGTTTTGACAAACGCGTCACCTCCGTTTTCCTGCCGGAAGAAATCGAATTTCCGCGTTACGAGTGGTCGGAAATTGATGACATTTTAGCTGACAGAATTCAGCGCGGCTTTTTCCAGGGCGTTGTTTCCGATTCAGTTCGCGAAGCGATGACAGATTATGTCGCCGAAAACGGTGACCTTCGTGTCGGTATTGACCTGATGAAACGCTCCGGGTTGAACGCAGAAAAGCGTTCGTCACGCAAAATTGATGTGGAAGACGTCAACAAAGCGTATGCTGCTTCCCGCTCTCTTTACCTTTCCCGAATGTTTTCGGTTTTAACGGATCATGAAAAATATTTGGCAATTCAAGCCGCGGAAGCCGGTGAAATTTCTGCCGGTGATTTGTATGAAAAGTTCCGTGACCATACCGGCATCGGCTATACGCGTTTTTATGAAATTGTCAATAAAATGGTTTCTGCCGGCTACTTGACGGCTGATTTCTCAGGCAAAGGATCTAAAGGGCGGACGCGCATGATTCGCTCGGGATTCAAGAAAGAAGAGTTGGACGAGCTTTTGAAATAAACGCGGTGATCGAATGCTGGGACGTTTTCAGTATAATGATATTGTTTTTTCGGGCGAAGTCTTTGAAGATATTGTTTATCCCGATCCGATTTATCAGCAGCTTGATGATGAATATCCGCTGTCTTCTCTTGTGATTTTGCCGCCGGTCAACCCGTCCAAAATCGTCTGTGTCGGTCTCAATTACACCGACCACGCTAAAGAATTAAACATGGAATTGCCGAACAACCCGATTTTGTTTTTAAAACCGCCATCTGCCGCGTTGGCACATGAGGGTTTGATTCAGTATCCGCCGGAAAGCGAACAAGTGGATTACGAAGCGGAACTCGGCATCGTCATCGGAAAAACGTGCCGAAATGTTTCGGAAGCTGACGCATTTGATTATGTTCTCGGCTACACTTGTTTTAATGATGTGACGGCGCGCGATTTACAGCGGGCGGACGGGCAGTGGACGCGCGCCAAAAGTTTTGACACGTTTGCGCCGTTCGGACCTTTTATTATCACGCCGGAGGAGCTTGCACAGCAGAATTTGGCGCCGGGCAATCTTTCAATCGTGTGCCGTGTCATTCGCAATGAAAATGAAGAAATTCGGCAAAACTCATCAACGGCTGAATTTATTTTTGATATTCCGAAACTGATTGCGTTTATTTCTTCCGTGATGACGCTTGAAAAAGGAGATATTATCGCGACGGGAACGCCGCCCGGTGTCGGGGAATTGCTTGTCGGCGATGTCGTTGAAGTTGAAATCGAAGGGGTCGGAATTTTAAGAAACACGGTTGTTTCGGAATGACCGTTTCGGAATGATAAATCCCGGAATTTTTTAAAATCAAGAAGAACTTATATGAATGTAAAGACGTTAAGAATGAGCATTGAATGGATTCAGGTTTTGTTATGTTATTTGATCAGGCCCGTAATGAATTGGAATTAATCGACAGGCACACGCAGGTGCTGAAAATCGTCATTGAAAACGGACCGATCGGTATCTTAAAATTGTCCGAAATTACAGGCATGCAGGCGCACAAAGTGCGTTATTCGCTTCGTATTCTGGAGCAGAACGGATTGATTAAAGCGTCACCGCAAGGCGCGGTTGCAGGCGATTCTGTTGATGAATTCTTGAGAACCGCCAATGAAAAATTCCGCGAACTTAAAGACCTTTTGGAAATGATTGAAAAGCACGGCGATGAAATCATCCGCTGATTTTTGTTTTTATGCCGCGGTGCCGTGTGCAAACGGGTTTGTTTTTAAAATATTTGCAAATCATTTTTGATTTTATCACTAATTTTCGTTTTCGGTTTGGCTCATATGAGCATCTTTAAATATCTAAAAAGGAAATTCTGTTCTTTCATCTAATTGTTATTTTTATATCATTGAAATAAGGGAAAATTATGGCATTAGACCCCGAAGATTTACTCACGATTGAAAAATTTACGCTTCAAAACGCTGTTAAATATGAAGCGGTGCCGCAGGAGAAAGCGGTTCTCGGAAAAATTATGGGCATCCTCCCGCAGTTGCGCAGCCGCGTTCCGGAAGTGACGGAGGCAATCAAAGAAATTGCCGCGAATCTGAACAAAACAAAGCCGGAAGACTGGCGCCAAAGATTGGAATCCATCGCGCCCGAATTGCTTGAAGAACTTTCCGTTAAGAAAGAGCCGGAGAAAGGACTCAAAGCGCTTCCGAACGCCGAGAAAGGCAAAGTCGTGATGCGTTTTGCCCCCAACCCCAACGGTCCGCCGACAATCGGCAGTTCCCGCGGCATGGTTGTCAATTCCGAATACGTCAAAATGTATGACGGCAAATTCATTCTTCGTTTTGATGACACTGATCCCGACCAGAAACGCCCGATGCTTGAAGCGTATGATTGGTACGTCGATGATTTCAAATGGCTCGGCGTCACGCCCGATGAAATTGTGAAAGCGTCTGACCGTTTTGATACTTATTATGAAATTGCCGAGCAGCTGATTCTCGCCGGTCACGCTTACGTCTGTTTCTGCGACGGTGAGACTTTCAAAGGATTGAAGGATAAAAAGCAGGCTTGCCCGCACAGAGAAGCGGCACCTGAAGACAATTTGGCGCATTGGAAAAAGATGCTTGCCGGCGATTATGAAGAGCGTGAAGCGGTTCTCAGAATTAAAACCGATATCCAACACAAAGATCCCGCGCTTCGCGACTGGGGGGCTTTCAGAATTTTAAAGAAAGACCACCCGAGACCCGAAATCGGCAATAAATACATTGTTTGGCCGCTTTTGGACTTTGAGGGCGCGATTGAAGACCATTTGCTTGGAACAACGCACATCATTCGCGGCAAAGATTTACAGGACAGCGGCAAACGCCAGAAATATATTTACGATTATCTCGGCTGGACGTATCCGGTGACGCTTCACTGGGGCCGTGTCAGAATTGAAGAATTCGGCAAGCTCAGCACAAGCGGTATCCGCCGTGACATCGAGGCCGGCGTTTACACGGGCTGGGATGACCCGCGGCTGCCGACGGTTCAGGCGATTCGCCGCCGCGGCATTCAGGCTGAAGCGCTTAAAAAATTCATGATCGAAATGGGTGTCGGGGAAACCGATGTCAGCATGAGCATGGATTCGCTTTACGCGGAAAACCGCAAGTTTGTCGACCCGATTGCGCACAGGATGTTCTTCGTTGCCGATCCCGTTGAAATGAAGATTGACGGCTACGCCGGCGGGGTCGTTGAAGCGCCGCTTTACCCGAATCAGCCGGAAATGCGTAAAATCGAAACCGGCAATCTCATTGTCGTAACGCGCGAAGATGCCGGCAATTTATCTGTCGGCTCAAAAGTCCGCCTGAAGGATTTGGGCAACGTTGAAATCACATCCGTGTCTCCGCTTGCCGGCAAATACATTGACAATTCAATGGAAACGACCAAGAAAGAAAAGATGAAAATCATCCACTGGGCACCGGTTGACGGCTTGAAGGTGACGGTTCTCGGTCCGGAAGGCAATTTCGAAGGCATCGGCGAGCGTAATATCACGGCCGAGCTTGATAAAGTTGTTCAGTTTGAGCGTTTCGGATTCTGCCGTATTGATTCAGTCGACGGTGAAAATGTTGTTGCGTATTTCGCGCACAAATAAGCAACAAATAAGCAACAAATAAGCAACAAATAAAGCAAAAAATCCGAAAGAGAAAGCAAAAAGACCCGAGAAAGCAAATCGGATGAAAAAGGAAAAGGGATATACGGTTTGAAATTTATTCAATCATACTTTCAAATATACTTTCAAATATACTTTCAAATAATTCATTTTGGAGTTAAATAATATGAAAATTTTAGTCAGTGATTCCCTCTCGGAAGAGGGATTGACGATCTTAAGAGAAAGCGGTTTTGACGTTGTTGTCGATACCGGTTTGTCGGAAGATCAGCTTGTTGAGAAGATTAAAGGCGTTGACGCGCTTGTTATTCGCAGCGGCACGCAAGTGACCGCACGCGTCATTGAAGCGGCGGACCAGCTCAAAATCATCGGCCGCGCCGGTGTCGGTGTTGACAATGTTGACACGGAAGCAGCAACCAAGAAAGGCATTATCGTGTCCAACACGCCCGACGGCAACACGCTTTCGGCAGCGGAACACACTTGCGCCATGATGATGGCGGTTGCCAGAAACATTCCGCAGGCTTGCGCTTCTCTCAAATCCGAAAAATGGGAGCGCAACAAGTTTATGGGCGTTGAATTCAACAAAAAAGTGCTCGGTGTCATCGGTCTCGGCCGTATCGGCGCTGAAGTCGCCAAACGCTTCCAATCTTTTAACATGACGGTTCTCGGCTACGACCCGTTCGTTTCCGAAGAGCGCGCTAAATCAATGGGCATCACGCTTACAACCGTTGAAGACATTTGCAGAAACGCGGATTTCATTACCGTTCACACGCCGTTGACGAAAGACACAAAAAATCTCATCAACGCGGATATGTTTAACGTGATGAAACCGACGGCACGCATCGTTAATTGCGCCCGCGGCGGTATTATTAATGAAGAAGATTTGGTTGAAGCCGTCAACTCCGGCAAAATTGCGGGCGCCGCAATCGATGTGTTCGTCGAAGAACCGCCGTTTGCTTCCGGTCTCATCAAATCCGATAAAATTATCGTCACACCTCACCTCGGTGCTTCTACAGTCGAAGCTCAAGTGAATGTGGCAATCGACATCGCGCACGAAATCATTTCCGTTTTGAACGGCGAAGGCGCAAAGAGCGCGGTCAACATTCCGGCCGTTCGCCCTGAAGTGATGGAATTCATTTCACCGTACGTCAAACTCGCGGAAGTTTCCGGCAAAATCGCGGCAACGCTGATCGGAACCGGCTACGATAAAATCGAACTTGCTTACAACGGTGAAATTTCCACAAAAGATGTCCGAACCGTCACGCTTGCAGCTCTTAAAGGCGCGCTTGCAGTCGCTGTCGGCTCCGGTGTCAATTACGTCAACGCGCCCGGCCTTGCAAAATCCCGCGGTGTTGAAGTGAGTGAAAAGAAGTCTGAGACATCCGGCGAATATGCTTCTGTCTTTACCGTGACAGTTGCAGGCGGCGGTAAATCTGTCAGCGTTTCCGGCACAGCTGTCGGCAACGACATTAAAATCATTCAGATTGACAAAACACGGGTCGATGTTTATCCGTCCGCACACATGATTTTTGCCGACCATGTCAACAAACCCAATGTGATCGGCCCGTGCTGTCAGATTCTCGGTGAAAACAACATCAACATTTCCGGCATGCAAGTCGGTCATGTGAAAGTCGGCGAATCGACCATCATGGTCATCAGCGTTGACAGCGATGTTCCGGAAGCCGTTTTGAGTAAATTGACGACGGTTGACGGCGTTTTGAGCGCGAAGATCGTTGCGATTTAATTTTTGAATTTAATACAGATTTTATTTTTTAATTTGAGTCGGCAGGTTTTATCCTGCTTGCTTTTTTTCTATTTTGTTTATTGTAAGCTCGGTTGGAGATTGTGCCTCCACCGGGGGCACAATTGAGTTCGGTCTGTTTTGCTATGTTTTCCTTCTTTTTGCAGCTGCTGTCGCGCGCGAACTGCACCATTTTTCAAAAATTAGCAAAAACGCAAGGTTAGGTTTTATCTTTTTGTTTTTCGATAAAACAGAGGGAGGGGAGTGTGTCACCGCCGGTGACACAATTGAATCGGATAAATCATTTGCTGATTTTTCTAAAAAGATCTTCTCAGTCATTCATCCCGTCATGACCGCCGTAATAATCATTTTCATCCTCAATTCCCATGCTGTCATATGTTCCGGTGCCGATGGCAACGCCGGGCAATACTTTGTTTCTGACGTAAATCTTACGTTGCGGGATGGGAAGTTCAACGCGTTCTGCACGGAATCTGTGAAGGACTTCGCTGTTGATGTAATCTCTGGATTCCCATTTTCTGTCATAACGGTTTGAATAAAACGTGACCATGTATTTCAGGCGGTATTCTTCAATATCCAAAAGGAAAACTTCGGGAACCGGGTCGTCTAATATAAAATCGAAGTTGTCAGCGGCTTGTGTTGCGACTTCCAACAATATTCTTCTCACTTTTTCAATGTCTGAATTCGGGCTGACATAAAAGGTCAGGCGGACTTTGATTTTGACATCCGGAAGCGCGTAATTTGTAATAATGCTGCTTGAGACGGTGGAGTTTGGAATCGTCATCAATTCGTTATCCAATGTTTTTATGCGTGTGCTGCGGTTTCCGATATCCATGATGTCGCCGACATGTTCGCCGATTTTGACACGGTCGCCGATTTTAAAGGGACGGTCGACGTAAATCATGGCGCTGCCGAAGAAGTTGCCGAGCATATCCTGGGCGGCAAGCGCGATTGCGATACCGGCAATACCTGCGCCGGCCAAGAGCGGTGTCAGGCTGATGCTATACAGTTTTAAAATAACCAAAAACGCGACAAACCAAATAACATAAACGGAGATCAAATCCAAAAGACCTAAAAATCGGGCGGTAAAATCTCTTTTAGAACCGCGTGCCGTTCCGTGAATGAATTTCCGGCCGTAAAATTCCATGACATTTTGAACCAACGCCGACAAGAACCAAGCGGCGACAATGACGAAAAAGACTTCATTTAATTCCGTCTCTCTGTAAAGTTCCAATCCTTCCGGCGTCAGGATATATTTTGAAAAACCGTAATATGCCGGCAGAAGAAGCAGAACAATCGTTGTCGGCTTTCCGAAGGATGCCAACAGAATATCGTCCCATTTTGTTTCCGTTACCTGCACTTTCAAAAGCAAAGCCTTTCGAACTTTTCTCATTACAGCAAATAATAAAAATCCGAGTGCTATGAAAAAAAGACCTGTTATGACCATATCATTTTGATTGATATACGGCAGTATAAACTCTGAAATAAACGTATCCATCCTGTTTGCCCCACGCTTTGAAGATTTTAAGCCTTACTCTATAATTAAGTTTTCGTCTGCTGATTCTTGGCAAACTTCCTTCATTTTTTTCATAAAAATATTTATACACCTGTTTATTCTACACTATCAAAACATTTTATTATCAGGGTTTGATTTTTGAGCAAGTTTAACAAGGGGAAAATATGCGATTACGTTCGGTTTTATCTCAATTTCTATTGATTGTTTTAATTTTATTTTGTTTGACGGGGGCAGCTTCTGCTGCAGAGCTTGTTTCGAGTGACGGTTCTGGCAATGTCATAATTACTATTGATCCCGGATTGTATGGCAACTCTCTACCAATAAAAGGGACCGAAGATGTTGTGTATACAGATGCGATGTATGTTAATGTCGGGCATTATAAATCTAGCAGCAGTTTGGTAGATTTCACTTATAATATCTCAAATAATCCCTCTTTTCATATTTTTATTAATGATTCAGGTGTCCAAAATCTTACTTTGAATTTAGTTGGTCCCACATCAACTTCTTTAGATTTTCTTAATCTTGCACTGGGTCCCTCCTCTTCTCTTAATGTCACTTTCAACGGCAATGGACATAACATCCTATTCGGGAATTTTGTTGCGAATGGGGGTACCAATGGGTTTGGTAATTTTGAAATTTCCGGATTGAATCTGTCAAATGGTAATTTGGATATCTCAAATTTGAATTCAACTTCTCAAAAATTGAATATTAATAATTCTAAAATCAACGGGTCTGTTTTAATTTCTAATGCAGCATTCGGTACAAACCCGACAAGTTTAAAATTCAATTTCTCGAATTTAGCGGTAACAAACGGACATTTGGACTTGTCAGATATTCGCGCAACGGATTTGCTTGTAAACAATTCAACATTTGAAAGCGGAGGCATATTCATTTCTTCTTCTTATTCCGACAATATTCCAACGAACATTGTCTTAAATAATGTAAGTGTAATGTTGGAAGGAGATATTGAGATCGGGTCCGGATCATCAGGTGCATTTGGAAACTTGAATGTTTCAAATTTGACTTTAACAAACGGTAGTTTTAATGCTTTTCAATTTGATATTTCATCCCTTGATATTGTTTTTAAAGATTCATATGTTAATGGATCAGTTCTCATCGATAAAGATTACGGGGGGGTTTCCACTCGTAACGTTACGGTTTCAAATTTAACTTTAACAAACGGGTCATTGGAACTGTCCGGAATAACTTCTTCTAAATTGTTAATCCAAAATTCTAACCTTTCAAATACTTCCTATCTCGGTTCCTATTCTCCGGGCATTATCCTCAATAACATGACAGCGACTGATGGAAAAATTGTTAATACAACAGTAACCCTTGGAACTTTTTCTTTGATTTTTTCAAAAGGGGCATATGATATTTCCGGGAATAGATTCTCTAATTCGGGGTATGTCTTTGATTTTCGAGATTTGAATTTTGTAAGTCCCGTTGGTGTAGACATATATAATAACAAACTTTGCAGTGATATGGATTATATTTTTTCCACTGGTGATTTTTCTGCAAATGTAACTTTTTATAAGGCACCGACTTCCGGCAGAAGTATTATGGGCGGTTCCAATATTGCAGGTAATTATTGGACAAATTCCGATTTTACAGGGCATTCTGATTTGTTGAGCGTATCCGCGTTGGGATATTCTGATGTGCCTTATTTAATTCCTGCATCGGTTGGTGTCTATTCTGATAATTACTCGCTTACAAAACCTCCTTCAAACGGCGGTGGCGGCGGCACTGAAGGTCCCGCTCCGATTGTAATACCTCCTGCTGAGCCTGAACCTGAGCCGCCTCAAACACCTCCGGCTAATCCGGAGGATCCGACTCCCGAGACGCCCGGTCCGGGTGCCGAACCTCCGTCCGGCTCTTATAGTGCCGGTTCGGGAAGCGGTACGAATCAGATTTTAACCGAGTTGAAAGATGAAGGCCTTTCCACAGAAGAAGTTGTGACAGGATATGTCGCGCCTGCATCTGTTGTTCTCGGCGCGACAGCAGGATCTGTCTTATTAATTATTTCCGGTATCATTGACTTTTTCTTTGATGTAACGTCCGGTCAGGTTCGCGGTTTGGCAAAGGGCAAAGCCAGTCTGAAATTTAATCCTCCGGGATTGTCTCAGATTTTTTCGGCACGAACCGCTTACATGGTGCTGTTCTTCATTTTCGGTATCGGTGTGATTGATACGTTTTTGGGGGATGCGGTTGAAGCGTCAATGAACGGCGGTCTGCTGACACCTTTTACAGCTTACATTTCCCCGCTTGTCCTTTCAACAACCGTTAATATCGGCGGCGGATTGTTCTTTGATGAAGTTTTGGAATTCATCTTCAAAAGAATCGGAAAATATGTCAACCAAACTACGGGAATCTTGGATTTAATCAAGTTCGGCGGAACCGCAAACGCAATTGTTTTTGTCTGTTTGATTGGGTTGGCCGGCGGATTGCTTGCATTCTGCGTTTATTTCCTGGAATGGACTCTCATTTAAATTCAATTCAAAAAATATTTGGTGCTTAAAACAGAATCGTGCAGCATCCTTGTTTTAAATCGCTGTGCGCTGTTTTAAGAAACCTTTATATGCCATTACTCCTTTCTAAGCGGTCACCTATAGGAAAATAGCGTATATCTGATTTTGTAAGATATCTTTTTTGATATTAATTTCAGGGTACTTTATTTTCGAACGCAACCTGCTTTTCATATTTTTAAGCAAACTGCGTGAGTAGGATTTTTATTCAAAAAATCTTGCGGAGGAAAATAATGGGTAAGAGAACACTTGTAAAGCTCTCGAGAAAGACAAATCCGAGAATGATTAACCTTATTTTGACGCTTAAAAGCGCCAGTACAGAAAATGATGCACCGATCTGGGCCGCAATTGCCAAGAAATTGGAAAACCCGTCCAGAAACTATGCCGATGTCAATTTGAGTCAAATCAACAGACACGCAAAGGAAAATGATGTCCTTTTGGTTCCGGGAAAAGTCCTCGGTGCCGGTGACGTTACCTTCCCCGTGACCGTTGCAGCTTTGAACTTCAGTGTCGGTGCGTTTGAGAAAATCACCGCAGCAGGCGGCACATGTGTCCGTATCGAAGACATCATCGAAGAGAACCCGACAGGTTCCGGCATCAGAATTTTCCAGTGAGGTGCAAAGACATGACAGTTATTGACGCAAACGGATTAATTATGGGACGTCTGGCAAGTATTGTCGCAAAGCGTCTCCTTGCCGGTGAAAAGATCGATATTATCAACGCCGAAAACGCGGTTGTTTCCGGAAACAGATACACTATTTTTGCAGACTACCGCCACTCTGTCGAGAGAGGAAGACCCGAATACGGTCCCTACTTCCCGAAGAGACCGGAGAGAATCTTGAAAAGAACAGTTCGCGGAATGCTCCCTTACAAAAGACAGAGCGGCCGCAATGCAATGGCAAATCTCAAAGTCCACATGGGTGTGCCGGCAGAACTGAAAAGCGCAAAAGCCGAAACAATTGAAGCCGCAAGTATGACACGCCTCAGCTCCGCAAAATATGTGAAGCTCGGTGAAATCGGCAAGAATCTCGGCGCTAAAGTGGAGTGATTCAAATGGCAGAAAAAGTTGTAAACACTTCAGGTAAACATAAAACCGCCGTTGCCAGAGCAACCGTTAAGAGCGGAACAGGCATCGTCAGAATTAACAAAATCCCGCTTCCGATTTACGGCAACTGGCTCGTGAACCAAAAAGTTTCCGAACCCGTTAACATCGCCGGTGAAGCGGTCATTTCCAAGCTCGACATCATCGTCACCGTTCAGGGCGGCGGCTTTGTCGGCCAGGCAAACGCAGCCCGCACAGCAATCGCAAAAGGTATCGTTGAATTCACCAACGACACAGCTGTTCGCGATGCATTTGCAGAATTTGACAGAAGCTTGCTTGTCAGCGACTCCAGACAGAAAGAACCGAAATACTTCGGTGGTCCGGGCGCCAGAGCAAAATACCAGAAATCTTACAGATAAAGTGATAAAACATGTTACCGGTCCGTTGTTTTTCATGCGGGAAAGTCATTGCTTCCGGATATGAAGAATTTAAAGCACGCGTTGAAGCAGGTGAGGATAAAGGCCAGGTCTTAAATGACCTCGGCTATTCCAGATATTGCTGCAGACGAATGCTTTTGAGTCATATCGAAATGGTTGACGTGATTGCGCCGTATCAGTAAAAACTAAAAAAATCAATTGAATTGATGCACAAACGACAGAGGCAGTTTATTCCTCTGTCCGTTTCACATTCAGAAACAGCAACGGACATTGTTCCGGGTGAAAGGGTATGAAACTTCAAGTACAAGAATACACGCGGTTCGAAAGAGCCAGAATTGTCGGTGCCCGCGCCCTTCAAATTTCAATGGGTGCCCCCGTCTTAATTCAAGATTATGAAAAATCGGGCGTTGATCCGCTCTATATCGCTCTCGAAGAGTTTGAAAGAGGCGTCGTTCCGATTACCGTCAAAAGATAAAACAGATCCGGCGGTTCAAGTCACGAATTCGAGTCGGCAGGATTCGAAGAAATATTGTGATTACAATCATCACTCATCGAATTAAGGAAATTTAAACATTAAGGAACCAAATTTAAATTCAATTTTCAGGTGAATAATCTATGGAAAATCAAGAAACACCCGCAGTTGAAGAAACTGCAGCAAACGAACAGAATTACCTCGTCTCAATTGACGAATACTTGGCAGCCGGTGTCCACATCGGTACCCAGCAGAAAACAAAAGACATGATGCGCTTTGTTTACCGCGTCAGAACCGACGGTCTTTATGTCCTTGACATTCAGTCCACCGACGAAAGAATTATCGCAGCAGCAGAATTACTTTCCAAATTTGACATTTCTCGTGTTTTGGTTGTCTCTTCCAGACAATACGGTCAGTACCCTGCAAAAATGTTCGCAAAAGCAACAGGCTGCCGCTCCGCACTCGGACGCTTTATTCCGGGCATGCTCACCAACCCGAAAATGGACAGCTATTTCGAACCCGAAATCGTTATCGTTACAGACCCGGCCGGTGACGCTCAGGTGATTAAAGAAGCTTATGACATCAACATCCCTGTTGTTGCGCTTGCTGACTCCAACAACCTGACCAAGAACGTTGACCTTGTCATTCCGACAAACAACAAAGGAAGAAAAGCACTTTCACTCGTTTACTGGCTTTTGGCAAGAGAACTCTGCAAAGCAAACGGAACACCGTTCAACTACGAACTCTCCAACTTTGAAGTTCCGTTGTAATTGAGCTGATTTTTTCAATTAATTTTATTAACTCTTTGAACAAGGTTTCCTTGTTCATTTTTCTTTTCTTTTTTCTCATCTCTGATTCTTTTTTTGGTTTTTCTCATTTCCAATTCTTTTCTTTTGGTTTTTTTGTTTTCTATTCTGTATTTGTGTGCTCTTCTTTCTCTCTTTTCAATTTTATGCAACAGTCCAAACTTCTAAAAAATTTTTAACTTCAATTCAAATTGCAGTTAAAGTAAGTGATTTAATACATCGGCCGTTTTATTCCTTGCTCCTTGAACGAAAAACACATTATACACTTCCCGAAAAACGATTTATCCTGTAATCCACGGATATGAACCCCTCGTTCCAAACCCGAACCCATTCCCGCAAAGTGTTTGTTTTTCGTTCGAGGTTTGATCTAATCACTGATAATCGCACTGACAATCACTGATATTTACACCGGTAATTGTTCTCAAATCGGTATGGTGTTCGCAATTTTGTTTGATTGTTTTTAAACAACTTTAAATACCAAGTATCAGATAATATACTTTAATTCGAAGCAACTCGATTGAGGTTTTTTGATAAATACGCTACAAGCAAAACATTTTTTCTAAATCGTATTCAAATTGTTTTTAAAAATGGATTCCGGTGTCATTTATATGAGCGTTCTGCCGACAGAGAAAGATTTCATCCGCGTTTTTTCAAATGTTTTTCGGCTGAAAAATAAACCGCTTCTTTCCGGTTCGGAATTTGACGATTGCGCTGCTTTAAGACTTGATTCTTTTTCTCAAAACTTGTTTGCCGATTCATTGACTTTCAGTACAGATACCGTTCGCGAGTCAACCGATTTTCCGGCCGGCATGACGCTTTGGCAAAGAGGATGGATGACTGCCGCTGTTAATCTCAGCGATTTGGCAGCGATGGGATCTAAACCGGTTGCTTTTCTTTTTTCGGCCGGTCTGCCCCGCGGATTTACGCTTAAAGATGCGGAAGAGTTTGCGCAAGGAATTCAGGATTGTGTTTCATTTTTCGGCGGCGAAGTCATTGGCGGCGACACCGAATTCAACGAGGAATTCACAATCACGGGAACCGTCATCGGAATTTCCGATAACAAAAATCTGATTCTTCGAAAAAATGCTCAGCCGGGGGATCTTCTTTGTGTCACGGGTTTTACCGGGTCGGCCGGGGTCGCTCTTTCGGTTATGCTCAATAAAATCCGAGTGCCGGCATCCAATCGTTTTTTGAAAAATATAATCGAGCCGTTCCCGCGCATTTTTGAAGGCATGATGCTTGCACAAAGCGGTGCCGTCAATTCAATGATTGACACAAGTGACGGTTTGGCTTCATCCGTTTACGAATTATCGGCGCTTTCGGGCGTCTTCTTTGAAATTGATGAGCGCAGTCTTCCGCTTGAAGACGAAGCTTTGTCGATTCTTTCAACTTCTTTAAAAAACGAGCTCAATGGAGAGCAAATCGGTGCAAAAGCACAATCTTTGCTTGTTCATGAAGCGCTTTATACGGGCGGCGATTACGAATTGTTGTTTACGATTCCTCAAGACAAGCTTTCTCTTGTCGAAGAATTGTTTCAGACACTCAACACGACTGCAGCAATGCGATTTGGCTCCCTTTCTTCCGCCGGCAAATCCGGCAGATCTCCCTGCAAGTTCACGGTTATCGGAAAGGCAATCGCCGAAAAGGAAAACGTCATTATCACACAGTCAGGTTCAGGGGAACAACGTCTTCCTTTATTGAAAATGGGTTATGATTCGTTCACAAAATATATATGATATGAAATTGTGAAACAAATTCATCTGTTTTTACTTTTAGAGTAAAAATTTAAGGAACTATTTCACAAAATATGATAAAAATAAGGAAAAAATATTATGAAAAATATATTAAAATACGCGGTCGTTTTGCTCATCCTGTTTGCGATGATCGGGACGGCGAGTGCTGATGTAGGTACAGTTACCGCATCCGCCGAAATCCATTCTACAAATGATGGAAATTATAATGTTACTGTATCATGGACTGGTACAGGCAGTGCCCCCTATACTGTTACTATTGAAGGGACAGCCATTCCTGCAAATGATACAGGTGTGGATTCTGCTACTTTTAACGATGTTACATTAACTCCTGGAAATACTTACACTGTTAATGTTACAGATAGTGCCAGTACGTTTGAAATAACAACTTTTGCTGCTCCTATACCTCCTACTCCGTTGAGTCCGCCGGTTATGGACAATTTTGAATCCACTACAACAGCAGGATCTAATCTCTACAGTTTAACATGGGATTGGGTTACATATCCTGCAGGAACTATTTTACTCTATAACAATTCCGGTACATGGGTTACTGTGACTGTTGTTCCTTTTGAAGTTTCAGGAAGTCCTGCTTCTGACCAAAAATTTGAGTTTAAATTAAATGATTCCACCGTTGATAGTACAACTACTTCTTTTGAATTTAAAAAAATCGGCTTTGATAATGCAACCACCGAAAGTAAAATTACGTGGACTTTGGATACTTCTGGTTGGGATTCTTTTGAATATAATGTGACTAAAGGTGACGGTTCTGAAATTGTTCCGATCACTACAAGCAGTTCTGCTACAATCGTTACACCTGATACACTTGAGGCTGCAACTTCTTACACAATCAATGTTCGTGGAATTAATGGATATGGATATGGATTGTGGACATCGAACTCTACTACAACAGGAACAGCAACAGTTGATTTTGTTGATAATTTTGAATCCAGTAAAGAAATTTTCAATGACGATAACAGTTCAAACGGAACTAAAGATTTCACTGCTGAGGCCGGAGTCACTTTCTATATCAACATGACTGCAACCAAAGAAGTCGATTTCACATGGAAACTTGAAGTTTACGATGAAGATGCAACTACTTGGGGTCCTGTTCCTTCAACTGTAAAATACAATGTTGAAAATGATGCTGCCAACAACTCAAGCAACTTTTCATGGAAGCCGAATGAAAAAGGTAAATACAGATTAAATTTGACAATGACTGATACTTCCACGACTCCTGATACGGTGCAGGAATTATCTTGGGTTGTCACTGTCACACCCAGCACAACAGGCGACCGTATTTGGGACGAGTCTCTCGGTATGCCCAAAGACAAATACACATGGACCGCCCGCAGTTTCTCCGGGTTCTATTATGATTTGGACACCGGCGAAGGCAGCGAATATATGACGATTTCTAATATCGGCCGTACTATTTCCAAAGGCGACATCTATTATGAAACAACAACATCAGATGTTGATTTCGAATATGACGGCTGGGGATCTTACCAGATTGTCGGTTTCATGGGCGACAAATATTATGCCGGTTCCGGTTCTGACAGCTTGATGAAGAACGGCAATTTGTCCAAGGTTTTACTTGATGTTGATGACAGTGAAAATTACCGTGTCGGTCAATACCTTGCTCTCGAAGAAGGGTATTCCATCAGAATCGATCAGATTGACGTTAACGGAAACGCTGCTTTGCTTGTTGTCGAAAAAGACGGTAAGGAAGTGGACAGCGGTATTGTCAATATCAACAACAACGCAACATTCACCTATGAGAAAAACATCAGCGGTACCAAAGTTCCGTTTATCATGATTCACGTCAAAAGCGTTTTCATGGGTACAGAAAGCAGTCTCGTGACAATTGACGGTATCTTCCAAATTTCTGACAAATTGCTTAAACTCGAAAGCGGAACAGAAATTGACAAAATGGAAATCGACAGTGTCAGCGGTAATACCATTACGATGTCCAACAGTGAAAAAGTCAGTTTGAGCAGTGACTCTGAAGTCACTTTAATGGGCAAATTGAAATTCATTGTCGCCGACAGTGATACTTTAAGATTCGCTCCGACAATCGAATACACCGATCCGGGTATTTACGAAATCAGAGGAACGGTTTCTGACTTCAGCAACAATGAATATATTGTTGACTTGTGGACACCGCAGAACTTCGAAGGATTCTATTATGATATCAATGACGATATCGAAAACTCTGAAAGCATTAAAATCGATACCGATTTAAGCTCAACACGCAAAATCGCAAACGGTGAATTAACATACACCGCAAACACAACAATCGCTGACTATGAATATGAAACATGGGGTCAATACACCGTTATCGGTTTCATGGGTGAAAAATACTATGCAGGAACCGGCGGCGGTCTCTTAAGCAACGGCAACTTGTCCAAAGTCTTAGTCGATACCGATGAAAAGAGAAACATGTATGTCAACCAATCCGTCTCTCTTGAAGAAGGTGTTTCCGTCAGAGCCAGTCAGATTGACGTAAACGGTAACCGCGCTTTATTGGTCGTTGAAAAAGACGGCAAAGAACTCTATTCCGAAATCGTTCAATCCGGAAACGACTTGAACTACTCAAAGAAAATCGGTTCCGGCAGTGAAAACACAACTTTCGTTAAAGTTCACGTCGATGCCGTTTTCATGGGTACTGAAAGCAGTCTCGTGACAATTTCCGGTATTTTCCAGGCTTCGACTGAATTAACAAAGATTGAAGAAGGAACAACATACGGTAAAATGGAAGTGACCAGTGTCAGCTCCACCGGTATCATTCTTGAAAACGACGGATCACTCTCCTTGTCTGACGGTGATGATGTTGAATTCATGAAAGTCGGCAACAGCACAATGTATTTCAAAGTCGGTGACAGCGATGACAGCACTTTGAGATTCGCACCGGTCGTCGAAAAAGAAATCGGCTCCACCGATCCGTTGAATGTTAAATTGTCCAACTCCACAGTGACTTCAAGCGATGTCGTTACAATCACGGTCGAAGATCGCGGTGTCACAATTGAAGGCGTTACGGTTACAGTCAACGGCTCAACTGTCGGTACAACCAACTCTTCCGGCCAGGTTAACTACACAACCAATGCGGTCGGAACATTCAGAGTCAATGCTGAAAAATCCGGTTACACAGCAGGCAATGCCAGTTTGACCGTAAACGAAAAACTCATCAACATGACTGTCCGCGTCTCCCCTGAAACCGTTTACTTCGGAACGGCCGGCACAATCAAAGCCACAGATTCTTTGAACGGGTCTGCCATCAGTGACGCAACGGTTTACATCAGCGGTGAAAGCATCGGTAAAACGAATTCTTCAGGCGAACTGAATTATACGTTTAACAAAACCGGATCCGTGACAATTGATGTTGCCAAAGAGAAATACAACAACGGAACAACCACTGTCAATGTTTCTCAGGAAGTTGCTTTCGCGTATTCCAATTTCGCATTGAAGCCGGATGAACCGTCTGCCAAAAAGGCCATCAAACTTTCATTTGATGTGACCAACAACGGTATCAAAGACGGCTCACATGACGTTTCTTTGATCTTGAGAGACGGCAGCGGAAATGTGGTTGATCAGGACAACAAGACGGTTTCTGCCAACATGGGCAAATCCAAGAGTGTTTCCTTGTCTGTTAAAGCACCGGAAGAAGGCACTTACACATTGACATTGGTCGAATCAGACAGCAACAGAACAATCGACTTACCCTCAAGCATGTCTAAAGTTTCAGTCGGTTCCGCTAAACTCGGATCAACCATCCTGTACATCATCTTAGCCTTTCTTGCAATCATTGTCATTGCAGTTATCGGATTTGTGGCATACCTTTTCGGTGTGAAAGGCGCAAACAGAGACAATTATAAGATGGTGGCAAGCGAAGTTGTCGATGACATCAAATACAAATTCCAAAGAAAATAAGATTTCAATCCGATGATTGAAACAAAATGAAAGGTTTGGTTTTTCCAAACCTTTGCTCTATTTTTTTATTCATTAAAAAAGAAATTTATTTACCCGATTTTTCTCATTGCGATTTCAATCGCTTCTGTGATACTTTCTTTAGGCATAATCGTGGTCACGGGAATCGAGACGATTTTTTCAACGGTGTGGCTGACAATCGGTGCGCAGACCAACGCTTTGGCACCGTCTCGTTCGGCACGCGTTGCAACAATAATGGCTTCTTCAATCGAATTTGCCGAATATTCTTTGACCGTGATTAAACGGCCGCCGATTTTTCTTTTTGTTTCTGTAATTGTGTCTAAAACCATACGGGCGGCAATGACTGCGATAAATTCATCTGTCGGCATTTCGTGTTTTCGAACCGTATTCACGATCTGGCGTACGGTTTTTATGTTCGGCGCGCGCGTTCCTGATAAAATCTTGTATAACGTGCTGTGCGGAATGCCGGCTTCTTTTGAAAAGTCAACAGCACTCATGTTTAAATCTTCTTTAATCACACGGTGAAGCACGATTTGAAAATTTTCATCTGACTCAAAAGCCGCTTTAATCAAACGGTCTGAAATATTCATTTCCTCATCTTTCCTTTTTACATTTTAGTTTGTTTTTGATATTTTTCTCTTATTTTAATTATTACTGTCCATAACAGGAAAACAGGTATAAAATATTATCACAAAAATGATAAAAACAAGACGATTTCGGATAGTTTTTTATATTAATTTCAGGCAAATTAATATTTACGGTTTCATTTGAGCCGTACCCCATTAACATTGCCGTATCTGAATTCGGCTCAATAATTCGGAAAAAGTGTTTCGAGGAAAAATCAAAAAACCTTGTGGGCATACTTAATCAACTCTAAGTGTGTCACTTTTCATTCCCCTGTATTACGCCGTTTCCATTTTTCTTCGAAACACTTCAATTTAATTGAAGTTTAACTTATCGGATTTTAATAGAAATTCAATTCAAGAAATACAAATTCATTTAACGACAAAACGATTGATATTGTTTTTGAACTTTCGGAGGTTTACTATGAAAAAAATAATGTTTATCAGTCTCTCACTTTTGCTGATTGCGGCCGTTGCATTTTCCGGCTGTTTAAACAGCGGTGACAAAGAAACGACAGATGTTGTTATCGGCTACCAGCCGAGCACACACCAAATGGCTTACACCAGCGCAAAAGAACTCGGCTGGTGGTCCGACAACTTAACGAAAATGGATGAAGTCACAAAGGTCAGCGACAAATCCTTCCCGAGCGGACCGTCTGAGGCAACTTCTCTTGCATCCAATGCCATTCAGGTCGCATACATCGGTGCCGCGCCGCTGATTCCGGCTGTCGCGCAGAACAACGCTGATTTGAAAATTATCGCTGCCGTCCAAATTAACGGCTCCGGCCTTGTTATCCCGACAAATGCAACTTACACCGACCCGACGTACTTTGAGGGCAAAAAGATTGCCACTTTCCCGCCCGGCTCCATTCAGGACACACTTCTCAAACAGTGGCTCACCGATAACGGCGTGGACTTGTCAAAAGTCGAAATCAAAGGCATGGACTCCGGCGAAGCGCAAACCTCTTTAAAAGCAGGGTCCGTTGACGCAGTCTTCTTGCCGCACCCCGCACCTTCCATTATCGTGAAAGCCGGTGACGGAAAAGTCATTATGGACTCCGGCGAAATGTCACCTGACCACGCCTGCTGTGTTTTGGCCGTCAGCCAGAAGTTCATTGATGAACACCCCGATGTCGTTGCGGAAATCGTAAAAATTCATGTCGATGCAACCAAATACACAAACGAAAACCCTGAAACGGCCGCAAAATACTATGCGAACGTGACCGGCGTTTCCGAAGACATTATCCTTTCATCCATCAACGAATGGGACGGCGCATGGGTTTCTGATCCGCATCTCATTGAAGAGTATGTCGTTGCCTACGCAAAATCCCAATATGAGCAAGGATTGGTTCCCAGACAATTAACCTCTGAAGAACTCTTCGACATGTCATTCTATGACGCTTATGTCAACAAAAAATAATTTAATTGTTTGACACCCCTCATTAAAAAACGAACGGATTGCTGAATTCGGCAATCCGTTTCCTCATTTTATTTATCAGCTTTTCCAAAAAAGGAAAGTTATTTTAAAGTCTTATCCTGTTTTGTGTTACTACGATTTCTTTTTCGAGGTATTTTTGTGTCCGCGTCCAAGCCGTCTGAATATTCCGATTCTGTTTCCGTTTCAGATTCAGTTTCGAATCCCGCTTCTGATTTCGCATCAGACTCTTCTTCCGAACTTTTGGCACCGGCAGGGACGCTGATTTCATTGCTTGCAGCTATCCAAAACGGCGCAGACGCGGTTTACATGGGTGCCTCCCGCTTCAGCGCGCGCGCTTACGCGGGCAACTTCTCCGACTGCGAGCTTGCGGCAGGAATTGATTACGCGCACGCATTCGGGAAAAAAGTTTATGTCACGCTGAACACACTTTATCGGGACGATGAATTGGATGATGTTATGCTCTTGTTTGACGAGCTTTACCGTCACGGGGTTGACAGCGTTATTGTTCAGGATTTAGGGTTGCTGGCAAGGGTTGCCGATCAATATCCGGGCTTTGCCGTCCACGCGAGTACGCAGATGACGGTTCACAATTCTTATCACGCCGCTTTTCTTCAAAAAAAGGGCGTTTCACGCGTTGTTCCCGCACGCGAAAATTCCATTCCGGAATTAATCGAAATTAAAAAAACAGGCGTTGAAGTCGAAACTTTCGTTCACGGCGCGCTTTGCATTTGTTATTCCGGTCAGTGTTTATTCAGCAGTCTCGTCGGCTCCCGCAGCGGCAACCGCGGGAAATGTGCGCAGCCGTGCCGAAAGAGATATGTTTTTTTAGTCGGCGGTAATCCTGTTTCCACAGACGGTCAATATTTAATCAGCCCGAAAGACTTGAACGCTTCGGAAAATATCAGTGCTTTAATTCAAGCCGGCGTCGATTCTTTTAAAATCGAAGGACGCATGAAAAAACCGGAATATGTCGCAGGCGTTGTTTCTGTTTACCGACATTTGATTGACAGAATTATTTCAAATGACTCGTCTTCTCAAAAAGTTCCGACACGCATTGAAAAAGAAAAATTAAAAAAACTTTTCAACCGTGATTTTACGGACGGATATTTCCTGAAAAATCCGGGAAACGAATTGATGAGCCGAAAACTGCCCTACAATAAAGGCATTTTAATCGGCAAAATCGTCAGCGTTGACCGCCGAAAATTCAATATTACCGTTCTTCTGACTTCAGATTTGTCGGCGCATGACGGCATTTCAATCGGTGACATCGGCAAAAACATGAATTCAACCGAAGACCCGCGTATCGGATTTACGGTCAAGAAAATGTATGTCGGACGCAGCATTTGCAGCAAAGCCGCTTCCGGCGATTCCGTTGAAATTCCGCTTCCGCAATTGGGAGCCGGCGAAAAACTTCTGTTCCCCTCAATCGGTGATTCCGTTTATAAAACATTTGACTTTGAACTCCAAAAAGAGATTTCAAAAACATTCCCCGCCGCAACTGTCAGCGAAGAAGAGCGGGATGTGTTCATTGAACAAACCGTTTCAGACGCCTACAGTCAAGCGGCTCTGCCTGCTTCCCTGCCCGCTTCTCTGTCTGTTTCTTCGTCCGTCTCTCCATCAGACTCTTCACCGGTCGCTTCATCAAATTCTTTGTCAGACTCGCTTGCTCTTTATTCTTCTTCAACCGTTTTCCCGATTTCTGAAATGATTGAAAAATTGTCTCCTGCCGAATCCGTTCAAATAACGGTTTCATTCAATTGTCAAATTGAAGCCGGAAAACCCATTCAAATTACTGTTTCCGATTCAGAAGGCTGTCAAGTGACTGTTCAATCCGATTACATTATTGAAACCGCTCAAAAAAATCCGTTTTCAGAAAACCAAGCGCGTGACCTTCTTCTCAAACTCGGCGGCACAATTTATCGGGTTCACTCTGTTGATATTTCCATCGTCGGAGATTGTTTTGTTCCCGTCGGCGAATTTAAAACCGTTCGCAACAAAGCGTTGCAGGCGCTGTTAAATGAAAGAATCATCTCCCAAAGAAGACAATCTCCGGTCGGGGCTGTTTTTTCAAATAATGGAATTGAAAAGACAGATGTGATTGCAGGTGACGTTCTTCCGGCTCAGGTGTCGGTTTGCGTTTATTCCGAAGATGAATTGTTTGCGGCATTAAACGCAGGTGCTGACAGAGTTTATATTGGCGGCGACATTTTCAAAGATCCGCTGACTCAGATTGAATACGGCATCACGGTTGACATGATTCCGAACATTTTCGATAAATTGTCGGCATCTGATAAAGAAAAAATATTTTTCAAAACGCCTTTTATTACAAAGGAAACGGATTTCGAATCTTTAAATCAAAATTTAATCCGTCTCAAAGAAATCGGAATTTCAGGAATTTCGGCATCTAATATCGGTGTTTATGAATTTATTCGCTCCAATCCGGTTTATTCGGGTTTTTTCAGAATTGCAACCGATTCGGCTTTTAATCTTTTTAATTCAGATGCCGCTTCTCTTTTCTTAAAAGACGGCGTTTCTTCTGTTCTTTTATCGCCCGAGCTTTCGATTTCGGAAATTGAGCAGCTGATTCGGTCGTCTGTTTTAGAACACGAAGGAATCCTCCCGCCGGTTGAATGTATTGTTCATGGCAGGCAAAGATTGATGGTTACGGAACATCCGCTTCTGCAATCTCTTTTAAAAGATATGAAACAAAAAGACATTAAACAAAAAGACATGAAATCGGCAAGCGAGTCTGCCGGCTCCGATAATAAAACGCTGCCGTTTTTCGAATATGCGATCAAGGATTCTAAAAATTATACATTTCCGGTTTTAGTTGACGCCGTCGGGCGAAATTATGTTTTTAATTCCCGCGAATTAAATGCGTTCGATTTGCTGCCGCGTCTTCTTGAAGCGAATGTCACATTTTTCAGAATTGACGGAATCGGGCACACGCCTGACGAAATTGGCGCATTGGTTCGACATTATAAAAACGGTTTAAGCAATTCGAATGATGTACCGAAAAATAATTCGAATGACGGCGCAGAATTTACAAAAGGCAATTTCCTGAGAAGTGTTGATTGAAGGAAAGGTTAATTGAAATTTGTTCAAAATGACAAATATTTCAACTATAATTTTTATTATATGTTTCTTCTCATGTTTTTATTTTTTATTTGAAATCTATTTCTTTTTTATTATAGTTAATTCAATCTAATTATTTCGATTAAATTTAAATAAAATCAGATATTTTGTCAATTTTACAAAACAGTTTAAATGTTGGGGAAATTGCATGGGTTTGCTTCTTTAACACATACTTAAATTTGTCACTCGTCGTTTTAGATGAATCATTGGCATTATTTTTTAACTGCTCAATTTGATTATATTTACAAGCGATTACTGTTTACAAAAATTAAGTAGGTGTTAAGGTATAGGGTTATATAAAAAAGATTTTGAAACAAAACCTTTAATTATGACCGTTTCAGTATACCTTTTATTAACTATCATCAATGATTATTTTCATACGAAATTTTTTTCGAATGAACAATCATGATGACCCCCGATATAAATTCTTCTATCAAAAAACAGAGAGAGGGACAATGAAAATCAGAATTATTAGTTCTAAAGATGAAATAGGAACATTGAAAACAGGTGATAAAATTGTTCACTTAGCATTTCGACCTTCAAATAAGGATATTATGACATTGGTTTCACTTTGTCCGAGTGTAAAAGCGATTCATATTCCAAGCTCTTACAAAAAAACGTTGTCTGAGTCAATTCAGATGTTTTTAACAATGCATAATGTTGTTCTTTTGGAAGGGGATGTTTGGGGACACAGAAAAGATATCAATGAATATTTTGAAATTCCCGCAGAAACCGTTAACATGATTCATGAATTGAAAGGAACAGGTGCCTCTACCGACGATATTATTTCACGTCTTCGAGAAACCAAATTAAGTGCCGATTTAGTTCGTTTTGTGTTAACTTCTTAAAAAATATCTCTTACCGGTTACAGCTTTATCTTTTTTTGCAGTCGGTGCTTGTTGAATTTGATGTTGCCTGTTTCGGCACATCACTATTTTTATTCACGTCTATTATATCTTATTATTCCAAATTTTATATTTTGATGATTTTATGTTTTAATTGTTCCATGTTTAATTATTTTTTATGTTTTCAATGGTTTTATGCTTTGATTTTACATCACAGAATAACTCCTGTCAACAACTTCTTTCATGTTAACAACTATCTTTCATGTTGCGAATACTTTCTCTCCGCACGGCAAGTTCTCATATAGCTGTATGTCTATTTTTCAATATGACTGAATTTGAAAGAGGCTTAGTGACTTCTTTTAACAATTATTTTAAAGAAAATAATATGCGCGGCATTTCCTACCGTTTAAAACAACACCGGTTTACACCGCAGTTTTTAGACGTTTTGGTTGATTCGCTTCATCCTGATTATTACCTGGGAATCGAGTGTAAAAGCATTTCCGTTGAAAAAGGAACGAAAGCCCTTTACTTCACGCAGCATTTTACAACGGATAAAAAAGGCGTTCATCAAATCGAACGTATTTCTGATTTTTTAAATCATTCCGGAAGAAGCGGTTTTTTAGCGGTTGAACTTCGGTTCGGTGTCGGACGATCTCGCGAAGCTTATGCCATCCCTTGGAAAGACATTTGGGAGCGGTTTACTTCCGATTCTTTAAAATTTACGGTTGAGGAAATTTCAACATATCCGTCGATTCTCCGGTCCGGCGGCGGTTATCGGGTGGATCCTGATTCGTGGATTAAAAGATAAAAAATAAATCCAAATATGAATCCAAAAATGAATCAAGATTGTTTTCTTTTTTCGAAGATTTAAAGACTTGAGGGCGCATGCCTTTTTTTCATCATTATAAAAACAATGAGGTTATAAACAATGAACTCATTTATAATCGGCATGGAATCCCAGAATGTACAAAAAATTGTTATAGGGGCTTTATCGCTGGCGGCATTCGCAATTTTATGGGAATTGCTGGCCATTATTGTTAATAATTCATTTTATTTGCCCCGCTTTTCAAGCGTTTTATCTGCTTTTTTCAGCGTCATTCAAAGCAGCTTTTTCTTTAATGACGTGGCAATCAGTTTATACCACTTTATTATCGGGTTTGCTTTTGCGCTTATTATCGGCATCCCGATCGGTATGTTAATGGGTTGGTTCCCGGTTTTGGACAAAGCACTCAACCCGATTGTTGAAATTTTCAGACCGATTCCGCCGCTCGCTTGGATTCCGTTTGCCATTATCTGGCTCAAACTAACGCATCAGGCTGCCGGTTTTATCATTTTTATGGGAATGGTTTTTCCGATTATCATTAATACCTATTCGGGTTTTAAAAACATCCCGAAAATATATGTGGAAGCGGCAAAGGTTCTCGGCAGCGTTTCCAGCATCAAGCTGATTAAAAATGTGGCGATTCCGGCAGCGTCTCCGATGATTCTTTCCGGTATCAAAACCGCAATGGGTGTCGGCTGGATGTGTTTGGCTGCGTCTGAAATGTTTGGTGTCAGCGACTCCGGCATCGGTTATAAAATCTGGTTCTACTACGGCATCCAGGCAATGGATTATGTCGTTGTTTACATGCTGATTTTAGGATTTATCGGCTTGCTGCTCGACTTCCTGTTCAGATATTTCATTCAGAATCGTGTCTTGAAGTGGCAAAAAGGAACGGTGGTCTAAATGGGCGATTTAATTATTGAGAATTTATCCAAGGAATTCAAAAAAGGCAGTAATGAATTTTTGGCATTAAAAGACATCAATTTGTCTGTCAAAAACGGCGAGTTCGTGACCATTTTAGGTCCGTCCGGCTGCGGCAAAACAACGCTTTTGCGCATCATCGCAGGACTTGAAACCTATTCAAGCGGGACGGCGACTTTGGACGGTGAACTGATTACCGGTCCCGGTCCCAAGCGCGGCATGGTTTTTCAGGAATATTCACTTTTCCCGTGGAAAACCGTTCTCGGAAATGTGATGTTCGGGCCGCTCATGCAGAATTTTTCAAAAGACGAAGCGGAAGCCAAAGCCATGACTTATTTGAATTTGGTCGGTTTGTCCGAATTCAAGAACAGTTACCCGTATGAACTTTCCGGCGGCATGAAACAGCGCGTCGCAATCGCCCGAGCGCTTGCCAATGAGCCTGAAATCATATTAATGGACGAGCCGTTCGGCGCGCTTGACGCTCAAACCCGAAACAATCTTCAAAATGAGCTTCTCCGCATTTGGCAGGAAGAGAAAAGAACAATTATTTTCGTGACTCACAGCGTTGACGAAGCCGTTTTCCTCTCCGATCGAATTGTTATTTTATCCAAACGCCCGGGAACGATTAAAAAGATCATCGAAGTTTCTATTCCGCGCCCGAGAGACAGAACGCGCCCGGAAGAAAACGCCATTCGAAATGAAGTTCTCCGGCTTTTGGACACCAATGAAAATTGTGAAATTGATTAAAGATTTTCTTTAATCAGTTCTCTTTTTTGTTTTTATTTTGGTTTTACTTCGTTTATTATTTTCATTTTGATTTTACTTTGTTTATTATTTTCATTTTGATTTTACTTTGTTTATTTGTTTTCACTTTGATTTTATTTTTTTATTTCATTCCTTTTTTATAATCTATTTCATCCTCACTCTTCTTCACCCTGTTTTACCATTTCATTTTTCCATTTTTAAAGCATGTATGCTTATTGTATTTGATTTTTTAAAAATGAGATTTTTTGAAAATTAAAAAATTAATGTGAAAATGAATTGATTCATTTTCAATTAAAGAGTAAGCGGCCATGTGCCGTAGAAGTATGAAATCAATAAAACAGCAAGACCGATAATGATGCCTGCAATTAAAACATAAATCGGTTTGAATGTAATTGCTTTTTTGTCCGCATCAAAATATCTCATCAATCCTGCGGAAGACTGAAGTCCGTTTCCCTTTTGTTTCGCCATAAAAAGATCTTTCCTTATTAATTTTTAAATTTACGTCGTAAATCAAGAATACAACATAGAGCGTCTGTTCTTATATAAACATTTATCTTTTTCTTCTATTTCAAATAATTATTTCCAATTGGTTTTTTCATCGGTTTTGCTCATCCGAGGATGATTTCATCAATTAAAATCGGCGGAGAAAACACGCCGTTTTCGGTAATAATTGCCGATACATTTTCCATCGGCGTTTTATCAAATGCTAAATTCAGAATCGGGACGCCGTTTGGAACATTTTGGTCTTTGCATGAACCGATATATCTGAGTTCATTTTCCGAACGCCTTTCGATTTGAACATTTTCCTCCCAGCTGTCGGGGTCCAATGTTGAAACCGGCGCCGCCACGTAAAACGGAATATTGTGTTCTTTCGCCAAAACGGAATGTGTATACGTGCCGATTTTATTGTAAACGAATTCCTGCGTGATTCTGTCGGCACCGACGATAACTTTGTTAATGACGCCTTCGCTCATCAAAAACCCGGCTGTTGAGTCGGTAATGACTTGAACGGGAATCTTATCCTGCTGCAGCTCCCACGCGGTAATGCGGCTGCCCTGGTTGAGCGGGCGCGTCTCGCAGGCCAGCACAGTAATCTTCTTGCCGTCGGCAACTGCTGAGCGGATCACGCCAAGTGCTGTTCCCCAGTCAACGCATGCCATTCTGCCGGCGTTGCAGTGTGTCAGCACGACATCGCCGTCACGAAGCAGTTTCGCGCCGTTTTTGCCGATTTTTTTATTGATTGCGACATCTTCGTCAGCCATATTTTTGGCTTCTTCCAAAGCGATATTTTTCACCAGGTGCGGGTCCATTCCTTCTTCTTCGGCGATTTGAAGAACGCGGTCTACGCCCCATGCTAAATTAATGGCTGTCGGACGTGTTTTTTTGATTGCTTCGCCGGCCGCTTTCATATCTTTAATGATGCCTTCAACAGTGTCCGCGCTGCTCAGCTGTGCCGCCAATGCAACGCCGAATGCGCCGCAAACGCCGAGTGCCGGTGCGCCTCGAATTCTTAAATTTTGAATCGCCTCGCAAACCTCGGCTGTATTTTTGCATTCAATGAATTTCAATTCGCCGGGGAGGAGCGTTTGATCAATCATTTTTATGGTAGAATTCGAATCGTTCCATTCAATCGTTCTCATATTTTCGCCTTTTTTGATAATTTAAAATTAATATTTCCCACCGTTACTTCAATCCGTCTGAAGTGATTGTAAAGTAGCACATATCGCCTTCGGGGCGGCATCTGTGCTTCATGATTTTCGCGCTTCTCTCGCCTGTTCCGACGCGGTCCAGTTTTAAAATTGTTTTTGAAATATGTTCAATCCCGCGGCCGCCGATCGGGCGCACGCCGCCGTTATTTTCGACATCGCTGAAAATCTGGTTTGTAATTAAAACAGCGATCCCCGTTTTTCTTGCGATGCCCTGAAGAAAACCGATTTGATTTGCCAGTTCCCGCCGGCTTTGAATTCCTGAATCCTCGTCATCCAATTCGTAGCGGTAAAAAGAAGTTGCCGAATCGACAATAATCAAGCCGATATTTTCGCTCGATATTTTTTCAACCTCGCAGATGGCAGTGTATTGTTCATCAAAACTCATCGGCTCGTAAATCAAAATATTTTGCGCCGTTTCTTTTGATTTTTCGCCGGCAATTTGTGAAAAACGATCAAAAGAAAGACCTTCCGTGTCAATATAAATGACTTTTTTGCCGGATTTCGAACATTCAATCGCGACTTGAAGGCACAAATTTGTCTTACCTGAGCCGGGCTCGCCGTATACTTGCGTGACAATGCCGCATTCAATGCCGCCGCCAAGCAGGTCATCAATGGGCTTGCATCCGGTCGTCAAATAGTTTCCGATGTTTGCACCTCTTTTATATGTCTGATTTTATTAACTGATGAATGAAGAAATGGTATAAAAACCTTTAACGTTTGTGTTTTTATTAACTCTTTATTAATTTATTTCGAAGTAAGGGGGACAGCAAGAGTCATATAACAAAAAACTGTAGGTTCTGTATGGCAAACTCAATACTTGCGGTTATTTTATCGTTTTTCATACCCGGGCTCGGTCAGTTTTATTGCGGCAGTTTTTTAAGAGGACTGATGGTTTTTATTGCAACAATCATTGTCAGCGTTATATCTGTCGCTTTAAGTGTATTCATTATTCCCCTTTTGTTCCCGCTTCTGTTTTGGCTGTGGAATATGTATGACGCTTACACATTAGCTCAAAAAACCTAAACAATGAAAAATTAAAGAAATTTAAAATAATTTCTTTAAATCTTTTTTATTCTCGTTTTTCTTTTTATATTTTCATCTGCAGCTGCCATTTTCCGAAACATACATAAACTATAACGATTAATTATTAATTATGGCAAACCAAGTCATTGCTGTTGTCCTTTCTTCAATTATTCCGGGAATGGGGCAATTCTACTCAGGGCATTTCTTGCGCAGTTTGCTTATATTTGCTGTAATCACAGTGTTGGTAGCTATTGGTTGGGTTTTGTATGTTCCGTTTGTGATGCCGCTTTTCTTCATCGTGGCGGCGTTTTTGTTCTGGTTGTGGAACATTTATGACGCTTATCAATTGAATGATAACACAAGTACAAGAAAATCCGGTACAAGATCTGCTTCAAGGTCGGTCATCGACCGCCGCTCAAACAACTGATGCGCTGCTTGACAGCAGCTGTTTTTTCATTTTTTAGCGGTCAGTTGCGCGCCGATATACTTATCTAACAATTCTATGAATTCTGTCGCTCTTTCGGGAGGGACCGTTCCGCCGGCAGCAATATCATGCCCGCCGCCCGCGCCGCCAACCATTTCCGTGACATCGCTCATTGCTCGGGACAAATTCAATCCGCGGCGAATCAACTCCTGCGTGCCGCGCGAGGATATTTTAATGCCGTCTTCTGAGTCGGCCATGCCGATAATCGGTTTTTTGCGGTCAACGCCGTCGAGTGACGTTGCCATACCGGCAATAATCCCGACAATGGTTTCTTTGATTTCTTCGCCCGAATAGAAATATTGAATATATTCCAGCTGCGTCACACCGTTTTCCTTAACAAAATTCAAACCGTTGACCAGATTTTTCCGGTGTTCCGAAAGCAGTGTTCGGGCTTCTGCGAGTGCTTCTTCCCGATCTCCCATACAGACGCGAACCCCAATGTCCGCTTTATCATATCGTCCCGTCGCGTTTAAAAGCGTTGAAAATTCAGATGCGTCTCTCATTTCCGTTCCTTCTTTTTCCGTGAGCAGCGTGTAGCATTCGCGAATCAGCTCTTCAACACGATGTGTCGGGAAGCCGCGGTCCTGACAGAATTTCATGAGCGCGGAAATCACTTTTGTCCGTTCTTCTCGGGACAGCTCAATCCACAGCTTTGCGCCGTCACGCTGGTCATAGCCGACGCCTGCGTTTTGAAGAAAACGAATGCATGCTTCTTCTTCGCCTGTCAATCCCGGCAGATACGGCTCGGAGGAATATTGAAGCATTTTATAAATCGGGCGGGTCTGTTTCCCGAAAAGAGATAAATCCGGCGCATTCATTAAAACGCCTGCGTCAACGCCTTGTTCCAATATTTCTTTATTCAGCGTGACCAATTTTCCGTATTTGCGGTTTTGCATATCGCCGATGGCGCCGACAACCGCCAAGCCGGCCAAATCTTTATTGTCGCCGAGCGCGTTTGCCAAAATATAAGATACGCCCGACCCGCTGATTTCAAAACCGCCGTTTCCGCCGAACAAATGCGGATTTATGTGATACGGAAATGTTTCGGAATCGGTTGCGATATTTTCCGGGCGACCGCTCGGTTGATGATGATCAGCAATGACGACATTCATTTGATTGTCAACAATAAAATCCGGCATCGCGCTTCCGAGGTCGGTAAAAACGATCAGTTCATGCTTTTCTTCTAAAAGGCGTTCCATAATCCTTTCATCGAGTTTTTTGACATATTCCGCTGTATAGTTAATTCCTGCGCGTTCAAATGCGAGAGACATGATTGCAGCCGATGTAATGCCGTCAGCGTCAATATGAGAAACAAGATGAACAGTATTTGCCGTTTTTAAATGCGCCGCGCATAACTCTGCCCGTTCGCTTAATTTTTTAAAAGTGTCAGTTGACGATTTTTCATTCATATGTCTTTGACATATGATTTTCTGCTTTAAAAAGATGATTAAAAAACGAATTTCGTAAAACAGATAAAGAATCTCATCTCATGAAAGATGATTTTGTATGAAAAATAAAACCTAATCGGCAGCGTTTAACTGCCGATTTGAATCAAAGTAAAAAGAGTGAATTTAAGATTTAACCGGAATTCCTCTCTTGCGGAATTCTTCTTTGACGTCGCCGACGGTATAAACATCAAAGTGGAAAACGCTGGCTGCCAACACAGCGTCAGCATCGCCTTCAAGGACACCCTCGACCATGTGCTCAATTGTTCCGACGCCGCCTGATGCGATGACGGGGATTGAAACGGCTTCGGCAACAGCGCGTGTGATCGGGAGGTCATATCCGTCTTTTGTTCCGTCGCGGTCTTTGCTGGTCAAAAGGATTTCGTATGCGCCGAGCGCTTCGATTTGTTTTGCCCATTCAACGGTGTCCATTCCGGTGCCTTCGTTGCCGCCCATAATGACGACTTCGTACCAGAATTTTTGTCCGTTTTCTTCAAAAATATTCACGCCTTCGACACTGATGTCCGGATTTCTTTTACAGTCAACAGCGATAACAATTCTGTCGGCGCCGAATTCTTCAATTGCTTTTGAAATAAATTCTGGATTTTTGACACCGGCTGTGTTGATTGACACTTTTGTCGCGCCTGCGTCTAAATTCTTTTGAGCGATTTCAAGGGTTGAAATGCCGCCGCCGATTGTGAACGGAATCGTGATGGCCGCTGCCGCTCTTTTGATCACATCTAAAATCGTTTCTCTGCCTTGAACAGAGGCTGTAATATCTAAAAAGACAATTTCGTCCGCGCCTTGCGCTTCGTATTTCTTTGCAAATTCGACCGGATCTCCGGCATCGACAAGTTCTTCAAACTCAATGCCTTTGACAACTCTGCCGCCTTTCTCATCCAGAAGAAGATCAAGACAGGGGATAATTCGCTTTTCTCTTGACATAATTTAAACTGATTTGAAGTAGAATATAAATCTTTTTGATGAAAAATATCACGCTAAATCATGATATAACTCCCAATCATAATAATTTAGATTCCTCATTACGATTTTAAAAAACAAGGTGTGTTCGAAGTCATGATAATTAAAAATGAATAATTCTGATGAATTATTATGATTATGGCTCATTTTTTGTAAAATGAACAAACAAAATTAAAAAGAAAATGAAAAACAACATAAAATACAAAATAAAAAAAGAAATCCGTTCCATCAAAACGATAAAATTAAAAGAAATTAAAGCACGCCTTTTGTGCTCTTAATTTCCTGTCCTTCAATAACGGCTGCTCTTTTCATGGCGTACGCGAACGCCTTAAACAACGCTTCTGTTTTGTGGTGGTCGTTGTCGCCTTCCGCTTTCATGTTCATATTGATGCCGGCGGCGGAGACAAACGATTCAAAGAAGTGTTTCGTCATCTGGGTGCTGTATGTGCCGATGACGGGGGAATAAAAGTCCGCGTTCATCACCAAAAAGCTGCGGCCGCTGATATCAACGGCAACTTCCGCGAGTGCTTCGTCCATCGGAATGCGCGCTTCACCAAATCGGGCGATGCCGCGTTTGTCACCGAGCGCGTCTGCCATCGCTTGTCCGAGAACAATTCCGGTGTCTTCCACAACGTGGTGGCCGTCTACATGCAGGTCGCCGACAGCTTTAACAGTCAAATCAAAGCCGGAGTGGCGCGAAAACGCGTCAAGCATGTGGTCAAAAAAGCCGATGCCCGTGTCGATTGCGGACTTGCCGCTGCCGTCTAAATTGATTTCAATCGTAATATCCGTTTCTTTGGTTTTTCTGGAAACAGAAGCTTTTCTGGATTGTGACATCGTTCTTCTTCCTGATTATTTTAAACTTATAATTCGTATACAATGTACAAATTGCCGTTTCTATTATTTATTATTTTATTTTTCATTTATTTTTTCAAAACCGCAATTGCTTCTTCCAATGTGAATTTATCCGTATAAAGCGCGCTGCCGACAACCGCGCCGTATGCGCCGGCATCCCGCAATTTCAGCAAATCATCCGTTGCCGTCACGCCGCCTGACGCAATCACCGGAATATTCACGGAATCAATCAAATCTTTGGTCGGTTTGATATCGACTCCTTTGAGCAATCCTTCCGTGTCGATATTTGTAAACAGGATGTAGCCCGCGCCCAAATCTTCAAACTGCTTGGCGACATCGGTCGGACCTTTGTCGGAGAGTTTCGTCCAGCCCTCAAGTGCGATTTTTCCGTTTTTAGCGTCCAACCCGACAATCACGGCTTGTTTTCCGAAACTTTCAGATAAATCTTTTACAATTTGCGGATTTTTCATCGCGGCTGTCGTCAAAATGACGCGGTCGGCACCGGCGGAAAGCAGCGTTTCGGCATCTTCATAGGATCGAATGCCGCCGCCGATTTGAATCTCAATGCCGAGCGGTTTTGCGCGTTCAATGATGTTTTCAATGATTGCGCCGTTTTTGCGTTTACCTTCAAAAGCGCCGTCCAAATCAATTAAGTGAAGCGTTTTCGCGCCGCGGGCAACCCAGTTAAGTGCTGTTGCGGCAGGGTCGTCCAAAGAAACCATTTCGCTGCCGGGAATTCCCTGAACAAGCTGAACGCATTTGCCGCCTTTCATATCAACAGCCGGAATAATCTGAAATGACATATTTACACTCTTTCATTCACAAAATCATTTTCCGCTCACGGAATCAATCGTTCAACCGGCAAAACCAAAATGTCTCTTGCACCGAGAATTTTCAACTTTCGGACAATTGCAAAAATCGTATCGGCATCAACAACTGCATGAACGGCAAACATCGGCTCAGCACCCTGAACTTCCATGACCGTCGGTCCGTTCATTCCGGGAATGACTTTTTCGACATCTTTTAACGAAGCGGCCGGGACATTCATCATAATGTATCTTTTGGTTTTGGCCAAAAGAACGCTTTCCAATGCCATTTCAACATCTTTGATTTTTTCCTGGGCGGCCAAACTTTTTTTGTTGGCGATTAAGAAAACCTTCGAATCAAAAACAACATCAATCGCTTTGAGTTTGTTAATCATCATAGTTGTTCCGGAACTCGTGATATCAACAATCGCTTCGGCAACACCGATGTGCGGTGTCATTTCGCAGGCGCCGCTGACTTGAATCACTTCAACATCTTTGATTTTATTGAATTCGAAATACTGTTTTGTAATTTCCGGAAATTCTGTTGCGACGCGTTTTCCGCTGAGCTCTTCCGGTTTTTGGATCTCGGAAGTTTCGGGAATCGCCAAAATCAAACGTGAACTACCGTATTTGAGGTCAATGAGGCATTCGACATCCGCTTTTCTTTCCGTTACCAAATCCAGGCCGGTAATTCCTATGTCTGCCGTTCCTTCTTCCACATAAAGCGGGATGTCGGCGGCACGCGCAAAAATAAACGTAATTTCCGGATCGGTTGTTTTGGAGATGAGTTGGCGGCTTTCGTGTCCGCCGCCGTAAACGGGCAAACCGGCATCCTTAAACAATGCCAATGTCGGCTCGTGGAGACGGCCTTTATTCGGAATTGCAATTCGAATCATTTTATTTTCCTTATTATTTGATTAAATTTTATTCATTTTTAAGTTAATTTTTAAGTTAATATAGCCGTATTGAACACATTGTGTTTATAAAAACTTTGTTTACAATCATCTGTCCGATAATTTTCGATTTTATTGGGTTGAATTGATTTGTTTGAGTTGATTTGTTTAAGGTAATTGTTTGAATTGATTTGTTTAATTTGTTTAAATTGTTTAAATTGATTTTTTAATTGTTTTTTGAATCGTTTTTTAGATTTTATTTTGAGTTTGATTTTTGTTTCTTTTGAATTTTTGTCAAATTCGTTTGTTTTCATTTCAAATAATTTTGTTTAAAAACGGCTGATTATTACCGAATCTCATGAGCTTCTATTACTGTCAGTTATATCGCGGTGTAACAATTATATACTACTTTCACGTAAGTTTCATTCCTTATTTTACAATCTATCCTATCTAAAAACGTCTGATTTTTGGGAAAATAGAAGCAAAAGCAGACTTTATCTAAAAACGATTGAGGCTTAAATTAATTAAAAAACGGTTTAGGCTTACAACAATAAAAAAGGAAACAGTTTACATGAGTCAAAGAAATATTTGCGTTGAACAATATCTGGAAACGCCTATTGAAAAGCAGCAGATCGAGCTGGTCGAGCGTAAAGGCATCGGTCATCCGGACAGTATCGCCGACGGACTTGCCGAGGCTGTCAGCCGCGCTTTCTGCAAAGAATACATTGACAAATGCGGTGTTATTCTTCACCACAACACCGATGAAACACAAATCGCAGCCGGTCATTCTATCCCGAAATTCGGCGGCGGTCAGGTTGTTCATCCGATTTATATTTTACTCGTCGGCCGCGCCACAAAATCATTCGGCGATGTCGATATCGCAACCGATACACTCGGTTTAAAAACCGCCCGCAATTATCTGAAGAACACAATTCCGAATCTGGACCTGGATTCCGATGTCATTTTGGATTGTAAATTCGGCCGCGGCTCTTCCGATCTCTCCGATGTTTTCGGCCGCGAAGGATATGTTCCGATGGCAAACGATACATCTTTTGGTGTCGGTCACGCGCCGTTTTCAGAACTCGAAACCATTGTTTACAATACTGAGCGTTCTTTGATTGAAGATCTGAAAAAGAAGAAAGGACTCAAAGCCATCGGCGAAGACATTAAAGTGATGGGTCTTCGCAGCGGTGAGGATATCTCGCTTACAATTTGCTGCGGTATGGTTGACAAATACGTCGATGACATCGGTGCTTATCTCAGCTATAAAGAACAATTGGAAGACTATGTCAAAGATTTGGTGACAAAGCACACCACACGAAACGTTAATGTTTTTATCAACACGGCCGACCAAATTGAAAAAGAATCCGTTTTCTTAACCGTCACCGGCACATCTGCTGAAATGGGCGACGACGGATCTGTCGGCCGCGGCAACCGCTGCAACGGCTTGATTACGCCGAACCGTCCGATGAGCATGGAAGCGACAAGCGGCAAAAACCCGATCAATCACATCGGAAAAATCTATAACTTGATGTCAACGCAAATCGCAAGACAAATCGCAACCGAACTTGACGGCATTGATGATGTTTACGTTAAACTGTTGTCTCAAATCGGTCATCCGATTGACAAACCGCTCGTCGCAAGCGTTCAAATCAGCGTCAAAGACGGCGTTAAATTCGATTCCATGAGAAAAGAAGCGGAAGGCATCACAGACGAATGGCTTTCCAACACAAAGAAAATTACCGAAATGGTTTCAAAAGGCGAATTAGATACTTTCTAAACGTCTTTCTTTTCTTTTTCTTTTTCTTTTTTGTTTTCTTTTTTCATTTTTATTTGAATTCGTATAATTTATTGTCAAATAATTTAATTTCCTATAAATACTTCCGATTCAATTAGTTTTATTGAAATTCCGAAGGTGATTTACAATGGTTACAGAAACATCCGAATCGTATCCGCTTCTATCCGATTCCGCCATGATTGATGAAATCAGCCGTACATTTCTCGAGACCGGTCAATCAAATACGGCGGTCTATCACTTGACGGAATTTATTGACTCTGTCTCCTCCCTGACATTACGTCATCCTCTTAAACTGAATCTCAAATTTGAAAACGGGTTATATCTCGTTGAAAATTCTACTTTCAACATTTTTTCTTTTTCAGATAATTTGAAAACAGCAATTCAAGATATTGAACGGCACTTGTTCTTCTTGTGGGAAGAATATGTTTTAGATGATGAAAGAAATCTGGCGCCTGAAAGCATTCAGCTTAAGAATATTTTAAAAGAATATTTGGAGGAGATTGAATGCTCTCAAAAACATATAAAACAAGGGAAATCGAATCGGCTCTCTTAAAAAAAGGATTTAAAGCTTACAAAAAAACGCATCATAAATACTATATTTGGCAAAACAAAGACCGGAAATCAATTGCTCAAACTTTTATCAGCCACGGAATTACGGAATATTCCGGTCCGGTTTTATTTTCTATGATTAAACAGCTGCAGCTGGAAAATGATCAATTCGACGGTTTAATTAAATGTCATTTTACAAAAGAACAGCTTGAAGAATTCTATATTCAAAAAATTTCATAAAATGATTCTTTTAAATCATTTCATTAACATATTTTTTGCCGATTTCCAAATATTTTAAAGCGTCTTCTTCGCTTTTTGCTTCGGCCGTTACCCGAATTATCGGCTCGGTTCCCGACGGGCGAATTAAAAGCCAGCCGTTGGCAAACCATAATTTCAAACCGTCAATCCGCTCAGCTTCTGAATAATCCAATTTATTCCGGTCAGCAATGATTTTGTCCGTTATTTCCGCCATCGCTTTCTTTAAATTTTTATCAGGGATACGGATTTTGATTTTTTCATTAAAATAAGTCGGAACGGCATCCTTAATTTCAGATGCTTTCATGCCGGTATGCGCCAGCATTTCCAAGACAAGCGCCGCCGCCATTGCACCGTCACGGCAAACCTGATGGCGCGGGTAAATAATGCCGCCGTTGCCCTCGCCGCCGTAAACGGCGCCGACATCCACCATTTTCCGGCCGACATCAATGGATCCGACAGGCGTGTAATAAATATCAACTTCTTCGTCTTTTGCAATATCCGTAAAACGCTGAGACGTGCTGACGGTTGTGACAACCGGTCCTTTTTCTTTATGAAGGATATATTTTTCAACCGCCGCGAGCATGATTTCATCATCAATGAAATCCCCGTTTTCGTCAATGAAAACCGCACGGTCAGCATCGCCGTCCTGTGCGATTCCGAGATCAAAGTCTGATTCGCGCATCACGGTTGCAGCTTCTTGCAACGCATCCGGCAGCGGTTCCGGATTGCGCCACGGGAAAGTGCCGTCCGGCTGCGCACCGAGTGCCAGCACGCGGCAGCCCAAGCGGCTCATCAGCAGAGGCATTGTCAGTGAGCCTGCGCCGTTTCCGGTGTCGGTAACAACTTTAAAGCCTTTCTTTTCAATGGCTTTTCTGTCAATGATTGCTAAAATGCCGGTTAAATATTCTTCATTGCAATTGTTTTCAACGTAAATTTCGCCGGTTTTTGACCACTCGGCAGCGATAAATTTTTTAGAATTGTAAATTTCTTCAACGACTTTTTCAGATTCTCTTGAAAATTCGGTTCCGTCACAAGCGATTAATTTCAAGCCGTTATATTCGCGCGGATTGTGGGAGGCCGTAATGACAATTCCTGCGTCGGCTTCCGGACGGTTTTTAACATAATATTGAAGAGACGGCGTCGGGACTGTGCCGACATCAATGACTGTGACGCCGCTTGCCATTAAGCCTGCCGCGGCGGCGGATTTTAACATTATTCCTGAAATACGCGTGTCCGTTCCGAGAATCACAACCGGTGCCGTTCGCCGGTCCGTTTCATTTTTCTGACTCCATAAAAAAGCAGCTAAACTGCGCGCCAAATTGAGCGCGGTTTCAGGGGTTAAATCCTCATTTACAATTCCGCGGACACCGTTTGTTCCGAAAAGTGCCATTTCTCTTTCCGCCTTTATTTTTTAAAATAAACAAAAAAGTAAAAATAAAATTAATAAAAATTCAGACTCAGCCGAAATAAACCAAGTCTTCTTCCGATGCGGGAGCTTGTTCGTAATATTCTTCCCCGTCTTCGCCGACAACGGAATCTTTAATTTTCTCAACAATCTGATCCATATCTTTGATCTTTTCGTCAAGCGCGTCAGCATTGACTTCAATGCCTAAAATATCGCATAATCTTCCGAGAAGCACTTTCGAACTTTTCGGGTCGGCAATGTATCCTGTTGTTGTTCCCATCAAACAGGCCGCATCAATATTTCTGAATTTTGCAAAAGATAAAATTAAACCGGATGCGCCGACAATACCCCCCGGCGGCTCCGACGGACTGAATTGAATATTTTTCTCTTTCAATTCGTCAATCATATCAATATTATTCACGGCACCGATGACATAATCTTCCGCGTTTATAACGCCTGTCGGATATCCGCCGAGCGTAAAAATGCGATTGACTTTAAACTGTGACGCAAAATCAATGTAAATTTCACATAATCTGTAATGGCCGGCAGGGTCTGTGCTCTGTGAATCCCCTGCTAAAATCAGCAAATCCATTTTATCGGTTTTGGCCAAATACAATCTGTTCCCGACAAGCTCGACAGTGCTGTCTTCTTTGACCATAACCTGTGGCGGGAAGTGTTCGGAATAAATATCTACGATTTTTTTGGCGTCCAAGGCTTCAACCATGTGGTCGGCAACCAATTTCCCGACATGCCCGACGCCCGGGAGTCCGACAATCATTACCGGATTGTTTAATTCAATAACATCTTGATCAATGTGATAAATGATTTCTTCTTTCATTTTTAAACCCCCGAAAAAAGGGTATGAGATATTTTATTCACGAATTTTTCATTCCGGCGAATTGCCGTTATTATACGATATGATAATTTACGGTCTTATTCCTTTCGGGAGTCATTCAGACTCTGCCTGTACATTCTGCGGTATTTTCCGTATCTGTCTTCCGGCGAATAAGAAGCAGGCTTCGGGCTGACACAAACGCCGCCGCAATCGGGACAAGTTTCCGACAGCGTATATCTGCTGCAGCTTTGACATTTCTTAATTCGCTTTCCCATTCAATCCCAACCGGTTCGGTTTTGATTTATGATTTGACAGATTCAATGTGACGGTTGAATAAACCTTCGCCGCCTGCGTCCGTAATCACTTTAATGGACGCAGTGGATGCTTTTTTCAAAACAGCTTCTGCTTTTTTGTAGTCCGGCGCCACAACTTTAATTCTGTAACGCGGGGATCCGACATATGTCACTTCTACACGAACTTCTTCTTCGTCAACTTCTTCGGCTGCTGCTTTTAAAGCTTCGCGGATGACTTCAATGCCGTCGGGCGCGTTTGTCGTTAAGTCGACGTAGCCGGCAATCTCAACGAATGCGTCTTTGATGTTTTCGCGGGCAACATTGACAACGGCTTCAATCATCTTTTTGTCAACAGACATGCCGTCAAAAGCGGCGGATCCGGAAATTGCGGCTTCTTCAAATGCGGAATAGGCGCTTCCGAATTCGGAAACAAATTCATGGTACAATTCTTCAACCATTTTGTCGTCAAAACCGATTGTTTCGGCAGCGATCTGGATCCACTTTTCAGCTTTCTGCTCGTTTTTCCAAAGTTGAATTTTTGTTCTTTTCTGGTGTTCATTGACATCTTTGAGTGATAAGTCGATGTGGCCGCGGGTTTTGTCAATATTGAGCACTTTACAAACGACTTTTTGTCCTTCACGAATGTAGTCGCGGACATATTTGACCCAGCCGGCTTTGATTTCGGAAATGTGGATAAATCCTTCTTTTTCTTTAAATTCTTCAAGTTCGACATATGCGCCGAAGTCCGTCACGTTTGTGACGTTACAAACAACATAATCGCCGGATTCCGGCCAATCATTACTTTTCATTTTTGTCCCTCTGTCGCACTTTTCAGTGCTTTATAATTATAAATCGGTTCATTCGATTCATCTTTGAACCATTCAGTCTTCTTTTCCGTCAGACAGAACTGATTAAGAAATAATATAATATAAAAGGTTCCGAACGGTTTCCGAAGCCTTTTATGAATTTATTTTTGAAAATAAGTGAAAATGAATGAAGTGTTTTGCCGCCTCTTCAGGCGTACTGTCTGACGACATCTAAAATGGCGTCCAACTCTTCATCTTTAAGTGTAAATTTCTCTTTGGCGTAAATGGATCTGAGTTCGTCTCTGGATTGCGGCAGAATGTCTGTGATTCTGACAGCGACAGCGGGTCTCATTTTTTCGAAATCCATCAATTTGGTAACCAAATCTTTTGCGTCGGATGCGCTTAATTTTGAGAAAATTTCTGCGTGGTTCAAAGCTTTTCTGAACTCGTAAACTTGTTCTTCGTCGCTTTCTTCACGTCTTTCTTCCATAATTTGAGTTAACATTTCCTTGACTTCAGCAAGGGTTAAGAGCTCTTCGTTAACAACTTCTTTGACAATCATTTCAAAACACTTCCGACGGATTCTTAAATCTTTCCCGGTTAATCTTTAAGTTAATTTTAATCTTCACTCATTTGCAACTGAGTTAAAATCCGATAAATTAAAAAGAGTAGGGCTTAATTTTATTTAAATAAAACCAAGCCGTCATTCATTTTGTACAAACGTACAAATTAATTGTATTTTTGGGGTTTTAAGTGCTGGGGGAGGGAGATAACTTCTTTTTGAGCTCTGCCGTCTCTGACACTTAAAACGTATGCGCGGCCGCGCTGACCGACAACTTTGCCGGTGGATCCCTGGAATTTGGGGTTCGGGTGGCCGTGCTGGACACTGGCATCAATGTCGATGTGAACCATTTGTCCTTCTTCAAATTCTTGAATGGCTCTGCTCGGGGCAGACATTCCTCTCTCGCGAATCGAGTTTTTCAGTTTATATCTTGTGCAGCGTCTTTCGCCTGCTGATTTTGATGACATTTTTAAATCCTCCTAAATTTATGACGTTAACGTTGTCATGTAATGATGGGATGAATGTGATTTATTGAACCCGTTGTCGATTTATTAATCGGGGCTCATCGGTCATGAAATATTTTTTAATAATTTTTATTTTTATTAAATTTATTTCAGCCGAATCAGAAACGGCTCTTGGCAGGGCAGTTCCTGTTAACGGTTTATTTCAAATTTCAACCGTTGTTATTCTCTTGATAATGAAAAAACAATTATTTTCCATAACTCGTTTTTAATCAAAGTTAAGCCATGAATAATTATTTTGGTATATTAAGTTTATCGAATAGAAGAAATCAAAATACAAATCCAACCTTAATAAATATATGCTTTTTCAGATTTGATTTCTGTTCAATTCCTTCATTTTTCATTTCAATTGATTTTCGTTTCGATTGATTTTCATTTCGATTTATTTTTTATTCAATGTCTTGAATGTCAACATTAATGACATCCAATTCATCGACTTTCGCGCCGATTCCAAGCAACCCTGAAATGCTCGGGACGGTTCGGCCTTCGTCGCTTGATGTCAGTTCTTTGACATAAAGGCCGCCGTCGCAATGAATTTTTACCCACGCGACGTCAAATGATCCTTCCGTTTCCGTTCGTTCCAATTCGGCGGTGTGTACTGTTCTGTTCCGGCACAAATCCGCTCTTCTGTGTTTGACGCGGTTGGGTGTGTTTTGGTTGATTTCTTTGCCTTCCAGCTCTTTTAAAACCGCTGTTAACGCGTCATTTGTCACGGGTGCTTCAAATTTAATCTTCAAGCGGTAGGTCTTTGTTGCCTTTTCCGTTTTCAGTTTTTCAACCATGTCTTTGCCGCAAAGCGTTAATTTGGAGACTTCGACTTTTCCGGCCGCGTAGGCATTGATTTCTTTTTCAAGAGCGGTTAAATCCAATGTTCGAATCTGAGGCGCTTTGGCTTCTAAAACAAACGGGCGGCCTGTTCCGAGCATCAGCGCGTCAATGTCTTCTCTGCCTGCACCGTGGAAGACGACATCTTCTGAGTTGGCTGCTTTCCAGAGCGGGTAACCTGCCAGCTCGCCGACAGACTCGGGATACTGTTTGCCTGTGCCGTTGCAGCTGTCACAACCTTTGCCGTGACAGTTTCGGCACGGCCATTTTGTTTGCGGAATGCCGCGAACTTTTTTCTGATATCTGCCGTAAATGTAAATCGAGCGGATGTTCAGGTCAGCTTCTTTTTTAGCGATATCGAATGTCACCATGACATCGGGATTGGAAAACGCAACCGTTTTTCCGGTTTTTTGAGAAATGATTTTGCCGATTTCGCGGTTGAGCTCGCTTTTCAACTGCTCGGCGTAAGCGGTTCCGGCCTGTTCCCACAAAATCTCTTCGTTTTCGCTGAGAAGACCGCTGAGTTTGGTGCCGGCTAAAAATGTTTCATATTCAATGCCCTGCAATTTTTCAATTGCCATGTCAGCCCAAAAATCCAAGTTTTTGAAAATGTCTAAGCAAACCCAGCATTTTTCAACAGCAGGTTCGCCGTCAATTTCTGTTTTATTTTCTTTGGCCAATGTTTTTTGAGCGTGAATGCTTGACGGCGCCATTTCGGTCAGCAGCGCGTCGTCACCGTTGTCTTTGAGACGGCGGTCGGCATCCATGGCAAGCGTGAGTTTGACAGATCTGCCGCGCTCGTCATTGGAAAGTCCTGTTGATAATTTTGCAAACTGGCGGCCGAGGCAATGATCACAAATCGGTCCTTCCGCTACAATTTTTTCCGCAATTTCAAGAATCGTTGTCATTTTTTCTCCCCTCAATTGAAATGCTTAAACAAATCGTCACGTTTCATTTTATGGAATTCATTTTTCAAATGCGAGATAAGCGGGCGTATATCTCCGCCGCGGGCGCTGACGGGGGCAACCAACGCGCCGCTTTCTTTCCAGCCGACTCCGGTGCTTTCTCCATTCTCATCCGTTCCATACCCGAAAATTTCAACGATTTCAGTCAGTAACTCGTCTTTTTCAGTTTCTTTGACACGGTCCATTTTGTTGGCGGCAATGATTGTCGTGATTTCCATTTCTTCTAAAAAGTCATGGAGTTCCAAATCAATCGGAATTTCGTCGCGCGAATCCCAGCGTTCCGTAATTTCAACAAATGCGGGACCGTCAATCACTTGAACAGCCAGCATAATTCTGTCGGCATGTCCTTCGATGTATTGAACAATATTATTTTTCACGTCTTCTGATTTCTCTTTTGTAACGCCCGACATAAAACCGAAGCCCGGCATATCTGTAATCAAAAAATCATCAAAATAAAGGTGTGTCGGCTTCAGCGTCACTCCCGGACGTTTGCCGGTTCGAACATTTCGTCCGGTCAGATTTTTTAAAAGCGTGGACTTACCGACATTGGAACGGCCGACAAAAATGACTTCAAACGTGACGGCATTGTTCTTTTTCTCGATTTTTTCCATTGTTTTTACTTTTTGGCGGCTTTTGAGTTTCGCCAGATTATGTTTTCTTTTGATGCCGTGTTTCGGCTTGTGGGACACGGGAGGGGCTGACATTTTTAATACCTCTTTAAATGATTTGATAGTGGTTGGCGGTGATTGGCGATTGATTTCTTTTTATCAATCTCTTCTTTTAGATTCTATTATATCGAATTATTAATTATTATATCGAATTATTATATCGAATATGTCGAATATAAATTCGTATTTTTTCGTATTTGGCATGAATAATGTCGTCTTCTATTTAAAGGATGCAGACCTTTTTTGGATTATGAAACAAGAGGAACTGATTCAGCTTTTAGAACAAATCGCGCCGCCTGAAATCGCCGATGATTTCGACAACGGCCGTATCGGAATGATTTTAGATTTACTGTTCACGAAAAACCGTGAAATCAATAAAATCGCCGTTACCTTGGATGTGACGGATGATGTTCTTCAAAAGGCGGCAAACTTCAAAGCGGATATCTTGATTTGCCACCACACGCCTCTTTTCCATCCGATCATGGTCATTCCCGATTATTTGGCAAAACGCCTGAAAATTGCTTTTGACAACAACATTTCCATTTACGCGATGCACACCAATTACGATAACGCCGACGACGGCATCAACACCGTTCTTGCCGACATGTTCGGGCTCCGAAATGTTGTGATGACGGATTTCGGAATCATCGGAACAATTGAATCCACTCCGACTGCGGATTTCGTGAAATCCGTTTCCGAAAAACTGAATGCGCCGCTTCTTTACGCCGGCGACAAAACAATTCAAAAAGTCATGATTTGCGGCGGCAGCTGCCTCAACCGTCACGCTTTGTCAATCGCCAAAGAAAACGGCGTTGACGCCTTTCTCTCTTCCGAGCTGAAACACAGCGATGTTTTGCGCGAGCGCGGCGACATGACAATCATCGATGCCGGCCATTATGCAACCGAAAACCCCGGCATGCGCGTTTTAGCGGAAAGATTGAAAAAAGAACTCGGGAATAAAGCGGAAGTTCTGTTTATTGATGATAATCCCGGATTGAAGTCGATTTGATTCAAAAAATCATTTCATCTGATTCTTTTTTATTTTTTATTTTTATCTTTTATTTTTATTTTTTATTTTTCTAGTTTTTTGGAAGCTCGAAACATCATTTTCTTTTTATTTTCAAACCCGAACGCCCGATAAAACTCAAAAACAAAAAGGGTTTTTTATTTAGGATTTAAACGGCGTTCGTTTTTATTAAAATATCAAAAAAGATGTTTCGGATTATACTAAAATAATCGAAAAACCAAAACAACCGCCTCCAACGACGCGTTTCACGAACGTAGTGAGTGAAAGAAGGAGTTGGAGATTCTTCCCATCCGTTGAATAAAAAAATGGTAGAGTATTCAATCTAAAATGGGCAGAGTATTCAATCTAAAATGGGCAGAGTATTCAATCTAAAATGGACGCAGAGTATTCAATCTAAAATGAATTCTTGCGGAATGAATTCTTTATTGATGGCGGGGAATAAGCCGCAATTCTCAATTTCATTCGCTCCGCTTATGAAATTTCACCTTGCGGTCGTATGTGAATTTTTCTTTAATTCAATAAACAAAATGATGAATGGAATTAATTAATGAAGAGAAAACGTTGTTTCGTTTTCTCTCCATTTTTACATTTTTCAGGGTTTTGAGGTTTGTTTTATTTTGGGATTTTATTTCTCAGGTTTAGTTTCTTCGTTTTTGATTTCAGAATTCTGTTTTTCAGTTTTTGGTTTCAGAATTATGTTTTTCAGTTTTTTTAATTTTGTTTATCAGGTTTGGTTTCAACAGTTATCAGTTTTTCATTGACATGTTTTCAATTATCAGCACGCTTCAACCCACATAATCAAAGTGCCGTCGACATTTCCGGTGCTTTCATAATCCGAGGGGACTTTCAAGACAACTTCGGAAATCTCTGTTTCACCCTTTCCGACAACTTTTTCGAAGTCCGGCCAGAATGCATTGTCAATCCAAATTCCTCTCTTGTACAAATCAGCAGAAGAATCTGTCACTTCAGCAGTCACCTTTACATCGCAACCGCCGCTGTTTGTAATCTCCATTTCTTTGGGCGCGCTTGTCTGTCCCGCAGCCAAATCGCCGAAGTCCAAAGAGTCAATCGAGAATGAAACCGAAACAGACGGTAAAATGTTTGTTGTCATCGAAATTGAATTTCCGGTTTTTCCGGGTTTCGGGGTGGGGTCAACAGGATCGACAGGGTCAACGGGGTCGACCGGATCAACGGGTTCGCCACCGATTGCGTATGACGTAATTGTTTTTGTCAGCGGGTGAAGGTCGGCATATTTGTCCAAAATTGTTTTTTGGGTGTTTCCGATGCCGTTGCCGTTTGTGTCAGCGCCGTCGTAGTCATCGCCCCAATAATTGCCGGCTTTTCCCGTCCAAGATTTGCCATTGCAGGAAAGCGTCAGGCTTTCAGGAGTATTGAATGTTACAACCGACGGAAGTGTTCCGTAACCGGCAATATTGCCGCCCGTGTTGTCAAAAATATCGTTTAAGTAAATCGCGTTGTTTTCCCCGGCATTGTAAAGATAAATTCCTTTTTGCGTATTTCCGGAAATTTTGTTCTTCGTAATGACGGCGTTTGAGGTTTCAGCTTTCCATAAACGGATTGCTTCGCCTTTGTTGTTTGTAATCGTGTTGCCCTCGATAAGCACATTGTTCGCATTTTCAACGCTCAAAATTCTGGCGGCGTTACCGCTTCCGGTAAGTCCGGTTAAGGTGTTTCCGACAATCTGAACATCAGAAGCGGTCACATAAACGGCATTTGTAAAACCGTCCATATTTTTAACAACATTGTTTTTGAAAACAGCACCGTCTTTTGCAAGTTTAATGCCGTCTTTATGCGTTAATCCGTCAAAAATACAGTTTTCAATGAGTGCGTTCGTTGCGCTTGTCTGAAGATTGATGCCGTTTGATCCGTTTTTAATCGTCACGTTTCGAAGAACGAAATTCTCTTTTTTCGGAATGATTGAAAATCCGCCTAAATCCAAAATGACGGTTTCACGGTTATCGCCTTCAATGGTCAATGTTTTTCCGACGCTGATATTCACCGCTGTTTCATACGTACCGGCACAAATCAAAATCTTGTCACCGTCGGCGGCTGCAGTAACTGCCTCCGGTAATGTTTGAAAATCTGCGGCGGTGCCGCCAACCGTCCATTCTTTAGCGGCAGCAGTTCCGGTCAGTGCAAATAAAATTAAAAACATAATCAGCAGCGATTTGCCGATTGTTTTTGATTGATTTGAAATTTTTATGTTTTTCATAGTTATCCTCTTTATAAATTAAGATGCAGCAAACTGTGAGACAAAACGGTTTGCTTCAAAACTCCCAAATCTTCAAACGTAAATAGGCGTTCTGATTTTTTCAAAAACGATAACTATATCACTGAAAAATAGAATTCGAATTTATACAATTCAAATGATGGCGAATTCAAAATTGAAACAATGAAACAATGAAACAATTATGAATTCAAAGAAATCAAAACATTCGGAATTCAACAAAAAGATAAACTAAAAAACCGAAAATCTAAAAAAGATAAACTAAAAAACCGAAAATCTAAAAAAGAGAAACTTAAAAACCCAAAAATATAAAAAAATGAACTTAAAAAATTGAAATCAAAAAATAAACTGAATCAAAAAAGTTCATAAATCAAAAAAATGAAACGGGGTTTCCCGTTCCATAATTATTCTTGTTTTTCAACATTGCCTGCAAGTTCGGGCCATTTCAAAACGGCACCGTCCGTGTCTGTCAACGGAAGCGGCGGGTGTTTCTTTTGCGTCAGCAAAGAAACGACAAACATCGCAATGCCTGAGAAAAGCCACGGAACGAACGTGAAATAAATTTCCCATTCCGCTTCGGGAGGAACAATCACCAATGTTCCTGCCTGAATCGACAGGTAAAGGCAGCCGAGCATCGAAAAGGTAATTCCGACAAGCATGGATGCAATACCGCCCGGAACATTTGCTTTTTTCCAGAACAATCCGCAAACAACAGCCCAGAATAAACAGGCGAAGAGAAGCGTAAATCCGAAAATCATCAAATCATAAAGACTGACGGCAAGCATACTGATGCCGATACAGAATATGCCGATGATAACGACTAAAAACTTCGTCAAACGAATTGCTTTCCTGTCGTCTTCTTCCGTTCTTTTGTCACCGACCGTTCCCGGAACAAGAACCGTTGAAATGACGGCGGCGGACGCGAAAATGGTCGAACTGGATGTTGACATAATGGCAGCCATCAGCGATCCGATAAAGATTGCCATCGGCAGCGGATGAAGCAGTTTTTGAGCCAGCATCGGAACAATCACTTCAGAATCGCTGGCAAGTGTCGCCAATTCTCCGGGTGAAAAGAATCCGAGCTGCATCATCACAATACCCAAAAGACCGATGAAAATCGGGCCGAGACCGGCAACCCAGTAAAGGCCTGCGCCGGCGACGAGGCCGCCTTTTGCAGCTTTCTCATTTTTGGCGGTCAAGACACGTTGAGTGATGTCCAAAGATGCCAAACTGCCGAGACCCATGCCGCACCAGGCAGCCGCCCAAAGCAATACGCCTTTTACAGTACGTGTAATTCCGCTCGGATGATCCGGATCCGCGGACGGGAGAAGTGTCCAGAAATCATTCGGTGTATTCTCTTTAATAATTCCGATTCCTGATGCCAGGTTTTCAATGTTGATGGCAAAAGTCGAACTGCCGCCGGCTGCAATATAACAAATCGCGGCGGGAATTAAAACCAATAAACCCAAAATAACAACTGTTGCCTGAATATTGTCGGTCCAAATAACCGCAAGCATTCCGCCCATATATGTATAAATGATAACAATGCCGCCTGCCAAAAGCATACTGATCCACGGTTCAACGCCGATAAACAAATTCAGCATTTTACCGATGGCGACCATCTGAACGGCCGTCCAGGCGATCAGCGTCGGAACGGAAAGAATAGAAGCAACGTAAGCACCGCGTTTTCCAAAACGGATGCGGTACATTTCGCCGAGAGTTCCGATTTTCATCTTTAACAAAAGCGGGACCATGAACAAGGCCATGATAATAAGTGTAATACCCGAAGCCCAAGGATCGGCCACGGTACCTAAATTATATGAGTCTAAAGCTGCACCTGCGCCACCCATAACTGTTCCGCCACCCCAGAATGTCGCGAAAAGCGTTCCACCAATCAAAAGAGCGCCGACATTTCTGTTTGCAACCAGATATCCTTTTGAAGAGGACGATCCGATTTTCTGTGTTAAGAAACCGATAATGAGCATTGCAATGAGATAAATCGCAATGATAATAATTTCAATACCTATTTCCATAATTTCTCAAAGACGTAAAACTAAATTCAGGTTTTAAACATTACGTTTCAATTGGCAAAAATTCAATTTTTTTAAGAGACTTAATTCTCTCCGTTTTTTTACAATGATTAAATCTGACAAATTCAGAGAAAACTTTTTAACCTGAATCTCAATTTTACGGTCTTTTTCAGAATCTGATTTCTAATTTTCAATTTCTAAAACTCCGAGTTCTAAAATTAAATTCATCCGAACATCATTTTTCATTTTTAAAAAAACTTGAACGTCCGTTTAAACCTCAAAATAAAACGCCGGAATGAGTCATGTTTATCCGATGTTCGTTTTTCAAATTTCAAAAAAACGGATGTTCGTTTTGAAATTAATCCAAAAGATGAAACAACCGCCTCCAACGCGAGTTTCACGAACGAAGTGAGTGAAAGGAGGCGTTGGAGATTCTTCCCCGTCGTTAAATAAAACACTTCAAACGGTAGTATTAAACCTCATAGAGATTCAGTCGGATTAATTGTTTTATCAACGGCGAGGAATAATCCGCAATTCTCAATTTCATTCGCTCGCTCATGAAATTTCGTCTTGCGGTCGTATACGAACTTTTCTTCAATTCAAATAAATCCAAACATCGTTTTCATTGTTTTTATGAAACCCGAACGCCCGTTAAACCCAAAAACAAAAACAAGATGGTATTTCAGAGTTTAAGCGGCGTTCGTTTTTTTTAATTTTCAGAAAAAGGGATGTTTCATTTTTTTCTAAATTAAAGAAAAACAGCAAATTAAAATGAATAAAGAAAACAAATGAACAAAGAAAAAATGAACAAAGAAAACAAGAAATAAAACCAAATCGTGAATGATAAAAATGAATGAAGGCGGAACAAATTTTTGTTCCGTTTTCATCATTTCAAATTAAAGTGTTTTTAAGAAATCTTCAAAACGATCCAATGCGACTTTAATGTCATCACGGGACGTTGCGTAAGCGCATCTCAAATGTCCTGCGCCGCTTTCACCAAAGGCGGTTCCCGGGATTGTAATGACATGCTGGCTTGCGAAAAACTTGTCGGCGAATTCTTCCGCCGTCAATCCTGTTGATTTAATGGACGGGAATGCGTAGAATGCGCCTTTGGGCTCAAAGCAGTCTAAGCCGAGTTTGTTGAAACCGTCAACGATTAAAACGCGGCGGCGGTTAAATTCTCTGACCATCGTCTTCATTTCTTCTTCACCGTTTCGAAGCGCTTCAACACCGCCAAGCTGTGATGTAATCGGCGCGCACATCATACAGTACTGATGAATCATCATCATGGCTGAAATCAGCGGTTGCGGTGCTAAAATGTAGCCGAGGCGAAGACCTGTCATAGCGTATGATTTAGAAAAACCGTTCAAAAGAATTGTTCTTTCCATCATGCCGTCAATGGCGGAAAATGGTGTGTGAACGCCGTCATAAGTCATACATTCATAAACTTCATCGGAAATCACAATCAAATCATGTTTTTCAATGACCAGGGCAATCTTTTCATAATCCTCGCGCGTCATAACGGCACCGGTCGGATTATGCGGATAATTGATGATAATCGCTTTTGTTTTGGGCGTAATCTTAGATTCCAATTCTTCCGGCAAAATCTTGAATTCATTTTCGGCAACTGTTCTGACGACAACAGGAACGCCGCCCGACAGAACGATTTCGGGGATGTAAGCAACATACGTCGGCTGAACGATCAAAATCTCGTCTCCCGGGTCCGTAACGCAACGAATTGCAATGTCCAACGCTTCACTGACACCGGTTGTCACAAGAATTTCTGTCTCAGGGTCATAATCCAAGCCGTAATCTCTTCTGTAACGCTTGGAGATTTCCTCACGAAGTTCGGGAACGCCGTAATTGGAGGTATAAGATGTTTCTCCCTTTTCCAGAGAATGAATGCACATTTCACGAATGTGCCAGGGCGTCACAAAGTCAGGCTCGCCGACACCAAGTGAAATCACATCTTCAATGCCTGCCGCAATGTCGAAATATTTCCTGATTCCTGACGGCGGTACATGCTTCATCTTTCCTGTAATGTATTTTGAATAATCAATCTGATCCACCTTTCTCGGGGACGATTTCGGTATTTGTGTCATAATGTTGTTCCTCACGGCGAAACTTGCAATCTTTTGAATTCTTCTTTCTCTTCCATAATGACGCCGTCTTCTTTGTATGTTTTCAAAATGAAGTGCGTCGATGTATTCTGAACCTGATCGAGCGTCGCTATTTTGTCCGCGACGAAGAATGCAACATCTTTCATTGATTTTCCTTGAATCATGAATTCCAAGTCATAATCCTCGCCCGATAAAAGACGAAGAGATCTGACCTCCGTGAATTTACATATGCGGTCGGCCAACTTCTGATAGCCGTGTCCGCGTTCAAGTGACACTTTCAACTGGACAAACGCGTAAACGTACGGACTTTCCACTAAATCCCAATCAATGATTGTTTTATAGCTTCGAATCACACCCGCCGCTTCAAGCGTCCGAATCATTTCTCGAACATCAGCCGGCGGAATTCTGGTGAGTTCTGAAATTTCTTCGGGAGTCGCTTTCGCGTTTTGTTCCAGAATTTCAAGAACGTCCTGTGTTTGTTTATCCATTTCTGTTAACTCCTTTGAGTTTCTGCAAGTGCCCGCTATGAATTAAATATGCGGGGCAGGCAATGAGATTGCCGACTTGCCGTAAAAATAGAATGAATCAATGTATATAAAAGGAACGAAGACAAATCATTTCTGTGATGATTTGGCTTAATTTTATAATTCGGTTTGAATTTAAAAACCGGGAATGAATCAAATTGGAACGAATCAAATTTGGTGAATCAAATTTGGAATGAATCAAATTTGGAACGGATCAAATTGAGAACAAATCGAATCAAATTTAAAGTAAATCATAAAGTTGCTTGCGTTTTTGAAATTATATCATTCACTTTTGCCATCACGTCTTCCGTTGCGCTGAAATCAAACGTCATGTATTTGCCGTACAATATTTCTTCAACGAGACCATTGTCGTAAAACCAGGAAAGTGCCGCAGCGCCGCTTTCATTGTTCGGCAATGAAATTGTCTGTGTTACCAGCGGCGGCAAACACATGCCGATTTCATTCATTAAATCCGGCATTCCCATTCCCGTTTTGGCAGAAATAAAAATCGGATTGTAAATCAAATGAGAAAGCTCTTCCAGTTTTTTCTTCCGCTCTGCGGGCTTCATTGTTTCGGATTTGTTGAGAACGGTAATGATATTAGACGTGCTTTTCTCCCACAGCGTTTCATGGCTGATCATCAGTTTTTTGCGGATATGTTCCGTCGGCTCGCTGAAATCGACAACCAGCAAAATCATGTCAGAGAAATAAATTCCTTCCAGCGTCGAGCGAAAAGCATCCACTAAAAAGTGCGGCAAATCTTCAATAAAACCGACCGTATCCGTCAGCAGAATTTTGCGCTTATTGATGATAAGCGCCCGCGTTTTCGGAATCAATGTCGTGAAAAACATATCTTTGGATTCTGTTTGTTCATCCACAAGCGCATTAAAAAGCGTGCTTTTGCCGGCATTTGTGTAACCGGCAAGCGAAACAATGAAAAATCCGTTCTTGTGCCGATATACACGGCGCGCTTCTTCTTCCAAATCCGCTTTTTTCAACTCGGTATTGATACGCGCAATCCGCTTTTTGATATCCTGTTCATATGAATCTTCATAATCACCGAGACCGCCCCAGCCGGCGCGCTCTTCTTTCTTGGAGAGCGACACAAGAATCCGCGCGTTGGGCAATTCATAACGCAGGCGTGCGAGCTCCACCTGAAGCTTGGATCTGTGCGTCGTTGCACGCTGCGCAAAAATATCCAAAATCAACTGAAACCGGTCCATGACACGGCAGTTTGCACCCGCTTCGCTGCAAAGTTTTGAAATATTGTAAATTTGAGACGTTGACAGCGGATCATAAAAAATAATCCGGTTGGCCTTTTTATCTCGAGCGACAATTGCAAGTTCCTTTGCTTTGCCGCTGCCGACATTGTATTTTCTGTCGGGGTAGCGTTCCTGCGTAATCACGTCAACGACTTTGTCATTGAGTGCTTTTGTGAGTTCCGAAAACTCCTGAAGTTTCCGCTGATTGTCTTCGGCATCTGAATCCGGATCGGTGCGCATCACGAGAATGACATTTCGGTGTGCGTCTTCACCGGCTTCCTGGTACGGATTCATTCGACGTCCGCTCCATCTTTATTATTGTCATCAGCGTTGTCACCAGCATCAATATTGTCTTCATCATTTTCATGAATCCGAATGTCAAGGCCTGTTTCTTTGAGGAGAAGATTCCGCGTACTGAGAGAAACATAATGCGCAAGTTCGATCGCTTTTCGTTCTCCGATGGATTCCTGATAACGAATTTCTTGAGTAAACATCGGCTTGGACAAATTTTCATCCAAATTAAACAAGTCGCCGCGCTCAACAATCAGCGCCCCTTTCTTTTTAATTTTGGCCGCCGTGTTTTCAATAATTTTCACAATATCGAGCAGTTCCGGCGGTTTGCTGAACAAAAAAGCTTCGGTGTTAATCTCATTGATCTTTTCAATGGATGTCGGCGTAATTTCAACGGATGCGGCGGCGCAGACCATATAATAGCCCGCATCAATCCGATGCCTTCCCGAAATATCAACCGCAATCACCGTAAACATACAACCCTGTCCTTCTTCACATCTTAATTCTTTCGAATTCGATATATTCGCGCCGGCTGCCGAGATCTGCCGCGTAAATCATTCTTTTGCGAACGCTGTTGGCCAAGCGGATTGCGCCTGATGTTGCCGGCAATTTGAATTCAAACTCCAGGGACACAACGTGAAGTAAAAATTCGGAGTGCGGAATTTTATCCAAAGAATCTACTTTCCGATAAACACGGAAGTGCGTTCCGAATTTAAAGCCCGTTTTCGGGACAAATCCCTTTTCTTTGAGCTCTTTGTAAATCGTATATTTTTTCAAAAATTCAGAATCAATGAGGGAGGCACTTTTTGAAAACTCTTCCAATGACAGCGCTTTGCCGTCCATATCGTAAAGTTCCAAAACACCGTTTTCCGCCAAATATTGCGCTTCCGGCAGCGATAAAAGAAGACGTTCTTCATCCATCATTTTCCCGAAAAACGCTCTGTTGTAAAGTAAATCCGCCGTTTCTTTATCCGCTAAAATCACGCGCTCTTTAAACAAAACAGCTTTTGCCGGCGTTTTCTTCTTCACGTCTTCCGGATACGGCAAAACCATGCCGCCTTCGAAATTACCGACAGCATCAGCGCGTTTGACATCATAAAAAGTAATGTCACTTTCCTCATCGACAACGGCGAGGATAAACTGTTTTCGAACATTCTGCGCTTCATTCATCAAAGCCGTTAACTCCGAAAACGGAATTGGCATTCTCTCCGATCGTACATAAACATAACTTTTCGCCGACGTTTTTCCCGGTTTCCCGCCGCGCGGATAAACTCTGAAATCCGTTGCCGACGACTGAACATAATAACCGCGCTCTTTCAAATCCTTGTAAACGATAAATTTCAGTTCAAAAAAATCTTCCTGCTGCGCTGCAAATTGAATAAATGAATCAAAATCAAGTTCTTTGCCGCTTTTGAAAATCTCAATTTTATTGCGCGAGAGAAGATAAGCCGCTTCCACAAAACGCAATTGAAGACTGCCGTCACGAGGACGCCCGAATCCGCCGGTTTCGTAAAGCGCTGTAACCGCTTCCGCCTCTCCGACAACATAATTTCCTTTAATCTGTGTTTTCAAAAACGACACCTGTTTGCAAAAATAAGTTTAAACCAATAACATTAATTCAAGTTAAAAAAGCTTGGCTTTATCCGCGAATGCCGTGATAAATGTCATTCACAAAAAAATAAAAAGTAAAAAAACAAACGCAAAATAAACAAAAATTTGAAACGAAAACAAAAACGAAAACAAAAACGAAAATAAAAACGAAAACAAAAACGAAAACAAAAACGAAACGAAAGATATGAAAATTAAAGAAATGAAAGCTTAAGAAATGAAAGTTAAAAAATTGAAAGTTAAAAAATAAAATTTAAAGAAAAATAAAAAGGAATGAGAATCTCTCATTTCCTTTTCAATTTATTTTCATTTACTCTTCCAAATCCTGTTTTCTTACAAACGCGAAAATGACGATTGCAAGCGGAATCAAGCTGACGGTTACAAATCCGGAAACCGGATTTCCGGGTAACGTCGGATTTTCATAACCCTGTGTCGGACCCTCCGGTTTTGATTCACCTGTGTCATCTCCATTCTCGCCGTCTTTAACGGTTGCCGATCCTGTGCCGCCACCGCCGTTCTTTTCCATATCTTCAAAGTTCGCGTAAACAATCAAATCTTTCTGAATCGTAACAGGAAGCGATTCCCATCCGACAAATCTGTATTTTAATTCGCCGTCTGCATCCGGGATTATGTCAACAGTGGGGCGAACCGCAACCGGTATGGCCAGCACGCTGAGCGCACCCTTCTCGACTTTGAACACATTTTGTGAAGTAATTACACCTTTATTCTGGTCAGCATCGCGAATTGCGAAAGTGACTGTAAAGTATTGCACTTCTTCCCAGGTGGCGTATAAAGTTGTGCCGCCGCTCGGAATCAGGAATTCAACACCACAGTTGTAGTCAGGCGTCGTTGCGCCCGGCGTTTCCGACCAGCCGGTCAGAACATAGCCGCTTCTCTTGAAAGTCTGATTGTCTCTCAAAGCATATGAACGGCCTTCAATCACCGTGTCTGTTTTTGTCTCCGTTGATTCGGCGTAGTTGGCATTGTAAATCAAATTGACTAAAGTGTCGGAATTTGCGTAAACCGCTTCAAAATCAACATTTCCGTTCATTTTGATGGTGGATCCCGGATAGTAAATAATACCCGACTTATCCTTTTCCTGCCAGCCGGCCAATATCATCGATCCCTTCGTCAGCGCCGCATTTTTGACCGGCGCCAAAGCATTCACTTTATACGTTTCATCATCTGTCGGAACATCGCCTGTGCCGCCGTTTTCATCGTAAGTCACTTTGAATCCGGTTGTTTTATACAAACCGTAAATTTCAACATCTTTCTCAATGCTGTTTGAGAACGTGTACGGGACAACTAATCCGTTATTCAGCGTTTGATACCATCCCTTGAAAACACCCAAGTTTTCATAAGATGTGCCTATTTCACGGAAATACGGGTCAGCGTTTCCGGGGACCTGAACGGATTCACGCAACGCAACGCTTTGAGTGCCGAGCACTGTTCCTCCGGCTTGATCATAGAATGTTGCCGTGACGCCTTCATGTTCCCATTTGGCGAATAATTCCAAATTTCTGTCAGGCATAATCGCATCTTCAAACGTATACGGCTTCTGATATTCGCGGTCTTCATACCAGTCGACAAACCGATAATCGGGTCGTGTCGGGTTTGCCGGTTTATAACCGCTCAAATCCTCTCCGGCCAACAAGTCTGTTTTATCGGAGATTGTACTGCCGCCCACTGTGTCAAAGGACAAATCGTAACGTGTCCGGTCGTAAATGAAATATTGATCAAAATTTGTTGATGTTGACTCCATTTCTTCTAATTCTTCCGTTGCCGCATTGAATTGGAGTGCATATTCCGTTAATGCTGTCTTTCCTTCAATGCTTTTGGGCATGAAAGCAGTACCGTCCGAAATTGCGGTTTGGGCATATTTGGTACTGTTAATGTATAATTTTCCATTATATTCCACATAGTCAATTCCTGCAGTTCCTGTTTTTGTTTCTCCCGGGAGAGCTTCAAACATATATCTCAAATTTGTTGTTTGACCGTCATTGATCCAGTAACCGCTTAAGACAAATTCAGTTTCTGTTCCGGTTCCATATGTCGAATCCGGCAGCATCTCTGCTGTTACCGTCAGTCTTTTTGAAACCCAAATTATATTGAGGATTGTTCCTGTTTCAACGTTTAATCCGAGTGGAATCATCCAACCCTGAAAAGCAGATGCATCGTCTGTTCTGTAAATTCTGAAACCGTTACTTCCGTTCAGCGGCCAAATATTTTCAAGGTCCATATCCTTTTTTATTTCAATAGAATATTGTTCATCTTCATTCGCAGTATTGACGTATGTCGTCGAAGGTGCAGGATTTTGACGGTCATCAACCATTTCGGCAGCCACACTGTTCAGATAAAAATAAACCGTGTAAATTGTATTTGTGTAATATACGTTCACCGCAGTTGTTCCATCTCCTTCAACGACTGTCGGGATTGAGCGATAGAACTCGCTGTTTGAAGGAATATAATAATCATAATCCTGATTCATTTCGGCTTCTGTAATCGTGATTGTTGTGCCGGCCTTTTCTTCAATTATAAATGAATCATGATACACATAATTTGACGGATTATCTTTCTCAAATTGAATCGGAAGTCCTTCTTTTTCTTTCCAAATAATGATCTTGACTTCGGGCTTGTTCACTTCATCCGATCTCCAGATTGCGTACAATGTCAGTGATTCAGTAACGGGTGCGGAGAAGTCATAAGCATTTCCCGGAATCTTCGGGTCTGCATTCATTGTTTCACTCCAGAATGCAAATTCATATCCCGGACGTGTCGGGTCTGCCGGCTCGTCAACTGTTTCGCCATCTCCGATGAGTTGTTTGTCAACAGGTGTTCCTTTCATTGAATTGAAGTAAATGTAATAGGAATTATCATAAACCGGTCTCAAAACAATGTTACTGTTGACGGGAAGACTGAAATCATACATGTCATATGTGTTGTCAATCACCCAGTAGACGAAAACGTCCTCTGTTCCGCTCGGCGGAGCTTCGGGGGGAATGACGTAATCATCAGCTTCCACGAGCTGCGTGTAATAAATGTCTCCGTCTGCATCCTTAAACGAAACCAAATGTTTGTCGGAGAATTGGGCGAATAAGTTCAAATTTTCCTTTACCGGTGCTGAGAAATCATACAGATTATTGAGGCCGTTTTTTTCTTTCGACCATCCGACAAATGAAACCATTCCGGTCGGCACGGCAGGCGCAATCGGCGCAGACGCAAGACCACCGGAATTAACGGTTTCCGTTTCATATTGCGCTCCGTTTGAATAGTATGTCACCGTCACAGTTGGCGGTGCAGCTGAAACCAATGCCGGTGCAGTGCTCATAAGTATGATCATGATGGTGAATAACACACCCGCCGTTTTTCTCATATGCTTTCGCTTCTTTTCTATTGTCATATTATTCCCTTTTTCATTTTTCAGCAAATTTATTGAGATAATATTTTATCATAAAATTTCTCAACAAATTATTTCAAAAATAAAAACATATGATTCCTAAACTCCTGAAATATTATATAAAAGTTATTAGCTTATAATATATATTCTCTATAGAACGCGTCATCTGATAAAAATCGGTTTTATCCGGACTGGTGAGAAAAATCCTTTGAAAAATAAATTCAAAAAAAGAGAATAATCAATTGAATAAATCCGATTGATATTGACAATAATAATTTAAAAAATAAGGGAATGAATTCAGAATTAATTCTGTTTTCATTCATTTTTATTGTTTTTGTATTTCCATATGAATATGAATGTCAAAATGGCTGACATAATCAAGGCAAAGAAAACACCCGGATAAAGCGCATCTTTCAAAAACATCATTGGTTTATTATCTACCGGTTCAATCGACGGAGTGTCCGATTCATTGTCATTTGAATCATTTTCGATCACAACTCCCGACCCGATTCCTGATCCGCCGCCGGATGGACCGCCTTCTTTTTCCCATATTGCATAAAGAACAACATTTTGCCGGATATTGAATGTTTGTTCCGGTCTATACGCTGTTCCCGATCCGTTTTGTACTGTGTTCCAGCTTACAAATTTGTATCCAGGATTGGAAATTGTTTCATCAGATCTAACCGTCACAATGTCATCATACGAATATTCAGTGTCGTCAGCAGGCGGCGTTCCGGCTCCTCCGTTTGCATCGTAAGTTACTGTGTAAACATCATTGTTCAATTCCCAAACTGCATACAAAGTCACATTATCCGTCGGTGTAATGATATCTCCCGCAGCGTGATTCTCTCCGTCACCTTCCGGTTCTGTATTCCATTCAATGAACAAATATCCGTCCCATTCAATATTAGCGGAATCGTTTGTCACAACTGTATGTTCATCTCCCGGAATGACGGCGACGGTATAATCGACTCCCGTTCCGCCGTTTGCTTTGTACGTCACGTTATAATACGTCGTATCATCATGTTTCCACTTCGCGTACACCGTCATGTTATCTGTCGGCGTTA
>NZ_SNYS01000011.1 GCF_004363215.1 Methanimicrococcus blatticola
ATAAGCCCGCCGGCGTTCCCTGTTGTACTGAAGTGTGCGAGCCTTCGGGAACCTTGGATCGCTGCCATGAGTCTTTCTTTATCATTCTTATTTTGTTGTTTTTAAAAGAAGAGTTTACGGCATGTTTGCTGTTGATCTTTGTAATTCAAAAAGCCAACGTGGCAGAGCGGCTATGCGTTCGCCTGCAGAGCGAATCTACTTCGGTTCAAATCCGGACGTTGGCTTACATCTCTTTATTACATTATGCATCTTTTTAAGAAATTTTTAATATGTTCATACCCTTTGATTTTTCAGGTTTGGTATTTTCATTATGGAGAATTAAAATATGAGATATGAAGTCAAAGGAACTCCGTTCCCTGTTGTTACTTGTTATTTAGAAAGAGGCGAAGCCATGATCACCGAAAGAGGTGCCATGTCTTGGATGACTGACCGAATGAAAATGGAAACCAATACAAGAGGCGGTTTCATGAAAGGGCTCGGTCGCATGTTTTCAGGCGAATCTTTCTTCTTGAATACTTATACAGCCGAAGGTGATAACCAATTCATTACATTCGGTTCCTCTTTTCCCGGCCGCATTTTGGATTTTAATCTCAGCGGCGGCAGAACAATTATTGCTCAAAAAGACGCGCTTCTCGCGATGGAGAAAACCGTTGAAATGGATGTTCATTTCAAGAAAAGAATCGGTGCCGGTTTCTTCGGCGGCGAAGGGTTTGTCATGCAAAGATTTTCAGGCAACGGTTTCGTCTTTTTGGAAATTGATGGCGATGTTGTTGAATATGATTTAAAAGCCGGCGAACGGCTCTTGATTGATCAGGGACATTTGGCAGCAATGGAAGACACCGTTCAGTTTGACATTACAACCGTTTCCGGTGCCAAAAACGTTCTTTTCGGCGGCGAAGGTTTATTCTTAGGAACATTGACCGGCCCCGGAAAAGTTTGGATTCAAACCATGCCAATGGCAAGCTTGGTCGATATTATTCTCTCAAGAATTCCGCCGAGCCGCAATTAATTTGAAGATTCTTCTTCAATCTTTTTCTTTTTTGAAAGCGCGCTTGCAACCATAATAGCTTTCGTATAATGACCCGCCGACCGCGAGGTGTCGACAAAAACATGCCGGTCCATTAAAATCGGCGCGCCAAGGCCGTCGCCGCCACCCAAAAACGTCAAACCCCTGAAAATCAGATTTCCCGTAATTCCGTTCGGGGCCAAAATATAATTCGAATGCTCAAACGCTTCTTCTAAATCTAATTTATAATCAACCACATGAAGCTTTTTTTCTTCTGTAATAATGCGTACGATCTCAGCTGCTTCCAATCTTCCGGCTTCATCCGGCGTTGAAATCAATCCCACATGCGGCGCAACGCCGAGACGCTTTAACAAATGCGTTCCGAGACAAATAAATTCCACCTTGTCTTCGATTGTTGTTCCTTCATCAATGCCAACCGGCGCGAAAAAATGCGGATTCTCATCTTTTGCCAACAAAATCGCAATTCGATGAATCTTATTAATATGACAGGCCTTTTTCAAATTTGAAAGTGAATCCGAAGCCTTTGCCGTTCCGCGAATGGCAGCATCCACTTCTCCCGAAACCAGCAAAGAAACAAGTTCATCTTCCGGCACTGCCGTGTCAATGATTTGAAACGGAAGCGACAACACCTCATCCTCTCTCAATTTATAATAAATGCGGGAGGCTTTTTCAATTTCCGCTTTATCGCCTACCAAAATCACATTCGCATATTTTTTTTCAACAGCCACAGCGGCACACTTAACCGTCTCGGGATCCGGGTCGCGAACGCCCATCGCAATTGTCGCGTGTTTGGAAACGGCAATCTTTTCAATCAAACCGATGAGTTTTTCCATTTCAATTTCCGTCTCTTTGTTGATCTCTTCCATTCTTCACGCCCGTTATTCATTTCTTTTCTTTGAAAGAGCTTCTAAGACCGCTTCTTTCATAACATTTACATCCGGCTTTTTTCCCGTCCATATTTCAAAAGCCAAAGCCCCTTGATAAATAAGCATCATGACACCGTTAAGCGTTTTGACATTCGCGGCAATCTGCGATTCTTTTAAAAAAACTGTTTCTTCCGGATTATAAACCACATCAAAAACAGTTTTACCGTTCAAGCATTCTTGAATCATTTCCGACTTTGTTTTATTTTCTTCCAAAGGCAGTTTATCATAAACGGAGACATCTTTGTATTTTCCCATGCCGAGCTCCGTTGTTTGAATAATCACATCCGCATTTTTCAAATCATTCCACCCGGATTCAAAACCGCTTCCGAAAACATTTTGATTTCCTGTTTTTTCGCGAATTTCCTTCGCCAAAATTTGTGCTTTTTCAACCGTTCGATTTATGATTCTAACAGAATTGCAGCGTTCGCTGAAAAACAAAGAAATTGATTTGGCTGCGCCGCCCGCACCGACAATTAGTATCTTTTTTCCGTCTGTCACGCATCCTGCGTCTTCCAACGCTTCAAAAGCGCCCTCTGCATCTGTGTTGTACCCGTAAATTTCCCCGTCTTTAAAATGAAGCGTATTGACGGCACCCGCTTTTTTAGAAAACTCATCCGGGATGATTAATCCGGTTTCAAAGATTTTTTCTTTGAGCGGAATTGTCAAATTCAATCCGACAAAACCGTCGGCTTGCGCCTTTAATATTTCCCGTTTTAAATTCTCAGGCTCAACAGCATAAGCTTTGTATTCGCAGTCCGTCATGCCGAGTGCGGCGAAAGCGGCAGAATGCATCGCGGGAGACAACGAATGATTGATAGGGCAGCCGAAAACACCGTATTGATCTTTTTTCATTTCATCCCTCAACATCGTTAAAGAAGGCCGAAAAGTTTGAAACCCTCTTTAATTTTGCCGACCGGGAGCTGTCCCGGCGCGGCTTCTTCATCCATATAGCCGTAAGACAAAATTGACCCGTAAAACGGCGCCAAAACGCGCGTTTGCTTGCCCAAATCGCCCATTGCAATCAAACAGATTCTCTCGGGTTTTTTGCTTCTGAGACCGGCCTGGTAAAGCTTTAAAACGTCTTTTTTTGTTTCGGGCATGACGGCGACCTTTGCAATATCCGCGCCTTTTTCAAACGATTTTTCCAAAACACTTTCGATCTTTTTCAATGACGGCATATCCTTTTCATCAAAATAATGAGAGGAAAGAATGATTTTCGTATTGGATTTTTCAGCAATACGCCGGCATTTATAGATATTTTTCTTTGAACTTTTCCGTTCAATATCAACATAATCAACATCCGGGAGGATTTTTTTAATCAAATCGAAACGGTCTGATTCTTTTCCTTCAAAAGCGCCGCCTTCTTCTTTTGACCGCAAAGTTCCGATGACGGGCAGACCGCTGTCTTTTGCTTCCTTTATCCATTCCTTCATTTGGTCGATTAACGCCGTTTCTTCAAAATCTTTTTTCAAGTATTTTTCAAATCCGATCGTGTTGGTGAGCAGCAAATCAAAGCGGAGTTCCAATATGTCAGCACCGTTTTCCTTGCCGGTTTTTACATTTTCTTTGACATTCTTTGTGATCGTTCCGACAACCGCCGGACGAGTGAAGTAAGTCATTTTCAGATCCCTTCTTAGTTTTCAATGATTTTTTCAGTCACTTTCATTCCAAAATGACGGCCGGCTTCTTCAATTTTAACAAAAACTTCGTCGCCGACTTTCAAATTTGTAATCGAAACACTTTTGCCGTCAGGTTTGACAAGCTTTACCGTCTCGGCATTTTGCAAAATCACTTTCAATCGTTTTCCTTCTGCTTCTGCTTCTAAAAGCATCATCGGGCGCGATTCAATTTTAACACGGCCGACAATTCCGGGACGCGTTTTTCCGTCTGCGCCCACAATCGTGACGTCGTCACCTGCTTTTAACTCCGAAAGATAACGCGTGATCTCATTAATTTTCAAGTAAGAATAAACTGCGCCCGCATTTACTCTGAACGGGCGGGACGCAACGTACGGGCTTTCATCCACTTCCGAATGAATCAGGAACAAACCGGCTGACTGCGAGCCGATCAGCATGCCTTCGCCCGGCGCCATCAGATTGCAAGTGTCAATGCAAACACGGTCGCCCATGCCGAGCTGCTTCACCGTCACAACCGTTGCAGGTACCAACCGCTCCACCGTTCGGCCGCTCATTTTAACGGCAGCAGCGATTTCTTTGATTTCGCTCATATCACTTGAGTCAATCAATACGCCGTCAACGCCTTTTTCCAAAATCTGAAGAGATGTTTGCGCTTCTTCCACCGATTTCACATCGGCGATGATTTCAACATCATATTTTTCAAGAGCCGCAATCAGATTTTCAAGCGGAATGATACGCCAATCACCGGCTGAAATGATTAAATAATCCGCCGTTTTACCGACTTCTGCCGCAAACAATTCTGTTTTTTTATTCTGAATATCGACATAAGCCGCGACGGATTTTCCGGCTGACTTTTTCTCTTTCATCTGTTTTAATTCAGCCGTTTCATTTTTCTCATCATCATTTTCGGATAAAAGCGGTATGTTCCATACCAAAACATCGGCTTCTTCTGAATTTTTTCCGTCAAAGAAACAAGCCGTTTTGATTTTTCCGAGCTGTTTGATCTCGGGCAAATCGGCGGCATCAGCGAGCACGAAGTCCGCGCCGGACTCCATCGCTGCCGTAATTCCATTTCTTTTTTGATCCCATGAACCTTCTGTTGCTTTTATCCATACGTTTTTCATCGTATCTTCCTGTTAATTATTTCTTTTCTTGTTCTTTACGTGCTCTTTTCTGACTGTTCTTCAATTCAGGCGGTTTGTTGCTGCTGGAATATTTCTGAGATGCTTTGGATTTTGTCGCAGCGGCGGATTGTGCTGCCGTGCTTGACTTCGGTTTGCCTGCAGATTTTTCCGGAGCGGACGCGCTTGATTTCTTGCCGCCCGTCTTCTCTTTCTGGTCAGGGTTGCCGCCGAAAAGACCTTCAATCTTTTCATAAATGCTTCTTGACTCGGGGTCATTTCCTCTTCCGGACCTCGGGTTCTGCTTTTCTTCTTCTTCCCTTTCTTTGTAATACATCAAAGCCAAAACCGCACCGATAATAATGATTAAGAAACCGCCGCCGAGTAAAATCAGCTTCCACGGAATTTCAACTTTCGGTTTTTCAGTTGCTGTAAATGTAAATGTTTGATTTGTCACTTCAATTGAAGACTCGCCCGCTGTTTTCGGCTTAAAGCTGAACGTCAGGTTTTTCGTCTCGCCCGGCGATAATGTGACTTTCTTTGTCTCCGTCTTGTTTTCCGCGACAATCACAACCTCTTGTGTGTCTTTTTCCTTGCCGACATTTTCAATTGTCATTGCAATTTTAACGGTTTTATTGACCATTGATTCTTCAGGAAGCGTGATGTTCGTCACGGCAAAATACGGGCCGTACGGCAAAACTTCCATCTCTTTGGTTCCGGTCATGTATCCTGTTTTATTGGCTGTTAATTTGGCAAGTCCCGGTGTGGAATCTGCCGTCACGTTAATCATACCGTTGTCATTTGTCGTTCCGATATGCTCGCCGTTTTTGTAAACGCCGGCGCCGGTCACATTCGTATTATTCTCATCTTTCACATACAAACGGAATGAATCTTCCGAAAAGATGTAATCCGGAATCACAATCTGAAGCTCGTCGCCGCCTTCGGAAGTTGATTTCGTCAATGTCACCGATGAATAGCCGCTTTTTTCAGCTCTGAATTCATAAGAGCCGGCATTTCCGAGTTTGTATGAAATCGCGCCGGATGAATTTGTTTCACCGATCGTGGTGTTGTTAACTTTAACGATCGCGCCGGCAAGTTCCTTCCAGCTGCTGCTGTTATTGTAAACGACTTTAATGATGATTTCTTCATTGGGGTAAATCGTTTCGGGAACTTCAATTCTCAAATTCGTAACGGTGGATGAATTGTTTCCGGAAGATTTGCTGAACGGGAAGAGTCTGAGGTCATCCGAATCAGCGACATGAAGTGACAAATTCTCCATCAGCGTGATGTTTGATCCACGGGAAAGGTTGATTGAATCTTTATTGACGAATATCAGCGCGGTGCTGCTTGTGTATTCGACGTTCATATTACCCAAAGATGTGCCTTTTCCGACATCTGTTGTTTTTGTTGAAATCTGGAAAATGCCGCCGATTTTTACAACCGCTGATGATCCTTCAAACACATTTGTCACGCGAACGGCAATTACCGGAATGGTTGTGTCACCGACAGATGTTTCATAAACAAAATTCTCGCCCGCTTTGATTTTTTCCTCTTTTACGGTGCTTCCGTCTTTCTTTAAAACCAAATTCACTTTTGAACCGTTATCCGTGATGTTTGAAATCTGAAGCGAATAGCCTTCTTCCAAACTGATGTTGGCGCCTTTGTTGTATTGTTTCTCTGTTCCGTTGTTAATCAAAACTTTTGAAACGTCTCCGTCTTTCAAAATGCTGTCATTGCTATCGGTAAAGTTCGTCGTGTTATTTTTGTTGGATGAATTGTAGCGGAGGTAACCTGCAAAATAATTCTCGCCGCCGAGATTGATTGCCTGGTAACTTCCCCAATCTGAATAATTGAAAGATTCATTGTATGCGTTGGTTGAATACAAAATCTGTTTTGCGGAAACGGAGCGTTGAAGCGTGCCACTGACATCAAAAGACAAGTTTTCCGTTTCTGTGCTGTTGTTATAATCGTAAGTAAAGCCCGGGAAGTTCATACCGTTCCAGCTTTTGTTTTTGTTGGAACTGTCATACACCATTCCTCTGTCAGAATATGTTTTTTCGTCGTCTGTTTTCGGATTGGAAACAAGTTCGAATTTCAATTTTGAAGCGTCTTTGACATCAATTTTAATGTGTCCCATCAGCGTTACGGTGCTGTCGGCATTTAATTTGATGCGGTCCGGGTTTTTCATTGTAATGCGCGTTTCGTTAACGGTTTTAATTTCCATCGCGCCGACCTTTTTCCCTTCGTTCACATCGGTTGCGCTTTCAGAAATCTGGAAAATACCGTCAATGACAACTTTTGTGCCGTTGATGTTTTTGACATGAACCGCAATAATCGGCACGGTTCCGACATCGTCAAGAGATCTTTCATAAACGAAAGTCGTGTTGTTTGAAACCGTTTCATTTTTCACGCTGCTGCCGCTTTTTTCAAGCGTTAATCTGAATTGTTTGCTGCTTTCGTTGACATCGCTGATTTTTAATTTGTAGCCGTTTTCAAGCGTATATGTGTCGCCGGAGCTGAGGCTCTTTTCATTGTCATTGTCCAACAGAACCGGATAAATTTTCTCATCTGATAACGTGCTGATATTATTGTTTGTAAATTGAGTGGTTGACATGTTGCCGGAATTTGAACGGGTGTAACCTGCAAAATACGGCTCTCCCTGCCAGCCGATGACGCGGTAACTGCCCCAGTCGGCGTAAGCGAATCTCATGTTTTTGTATTCCGTCACATATTCCGCGTTATCCGCATTGATCTGCCTGTCACTTGCGGAAATCGTTAATGTGATGTTTTCTGTGTAAATTCCTCTGTCCAAATCGTACCACAGACCGGAATAGATGGCGGGGGTCCATGTGTACGTTGAAGACATGCTTTGTTCCTGGTCCCATACGTTACTGCCTTTAATGGCGGCGGCAGAGACAGGGACAGCTAAAGCTGCGATAATCAAACCAAGTAAAACTAAAAAACTCAAATATTTCATTTTCTTAATCATGTGCGGCACTCGTATCTCATTTGTAATTGGTAGTGTGAATTTATTGATCGTGTGAATTTTATAAATCTGAATCAACGAAACAACCCTGATTTTGACATTTAATAAAAATGTCGATTAAATCATTTGTTTTTAATATGCGTTAATGGTTTATTTATATTATTGCTTCTATCCTTTTTGAAAATATTTAAAAACGCTTTAATTCTGCCTTATTTTTGTATTCGTCATGTTCGGCAAATTCAATATTTTTTTCAAAAAACCGGTTCTAATGCTTCGGGATGACTCCGGCGTTTCCGTCATTTTCGGGGCTCTGCTGCTTTTGGCAATTTTTGCCGTTTTCCTGTCTGCTTTTTTAATCACGGCAATTCCCGCAAAAATAATGTCTGACGAATCTGCCGGAAATGATTTATTGCTGTCTGAAATCCTCCAATTTTCCGAAAGCGAAGCACTTTCCGGCAACACCGTTTTCCATTCCGGTTATTCGACCGTACAAATCGCCGAAGGCGGCGAAATTATGTTTGCCGCAAACATTTCCATTCCGCCTGAAACAGAATCTTTTTTGAAATCCGATTACTCTTTCGACTCTTCTCTAAATCCGTTTTCAAATCCATCATCCGGATCTGCCGGTGATTTTGCTCTCTATAAACTCAGCTCGGGATCCCTTCTTTTCTCATGCCGCTATTCTCAGATTCCCGATCGCTTCTATTCTTTCGGCGACTCTTCGCTTCTTTTGATTCAAGAAGGCGGCTCTTCTTTTCTTAAACCGCCGGCTGTTCGGGTTTGGCAAAATAAAGACAGCAAAATTCTGTTTTCCATGCGCGGTGATGTTCTTCATTTCCCGTCTTCTTCCTCTTCGTCTTCTTCTCTATCGCCCTCTCTCGTTTTCAGCAATTTAACAACTTTGAATTACAGAATTATTCAAACAGCCGATGTTCACGATTTTGTTTCAGAAATTTGTATCTTTTATTTGCCGCCTGAATCTGATTCGTTTTTGAATGAAACGGCGGCGGCTCAAAAAGAAAAAGCCTTTCAGGATTGGTTGTTGAAATTTGAAAACGAGTTGAATCGGGATTTTCCCGAATTAAAAACAGAATCGGATTTTGAAAAAGGAATGTTGGTTATTTCTTCAGATTCTCTCTTCGAAATTGATGTCACGGTCCGTGAGATTGAATATGTTTTGTCCTGATTAAATCAATCATAAAAAAATCAAAAAGCAAATCAAAAGAAAGTGTTCTATGAATGTGAAATCATTTGAAAAATAAAGCGGGCCCGGGAGGATTCGAACCCCCGGCATTCGGGTTAGAAGCCCGACGCTATATCCTGGCTAAGCCACGAGCCCAGATTGGATTGCAATGAAAGCTTTTTTCTCATATATACCTTTTGTTCAGTATCTCTTTCATTTTTCTGATTTATCTCTGTCTTCTATCTGTTTTTCTTTTTGCTTTTCTTTTTTCGTTTCGGTAAACGGTTCTTTTTTCTTTTTATTATAAATCTTCATGAAGCTGTTTTTTTGGAAAAACATTTAAATCCATTGGGAATTTGGTATTTACATTTATGATGATTTTCCGTTTCAATTGAGGATTTTCTTCATAAAGAAGCGCAAATGCGCTTGAATCACACATCACTAACCTAAAATCGGGTGATTTTACAAATGAGCGAGAATTTAATGTATGTCAACGGCAAGTTCGTTCCTGAGAACCAACCTGTCATATCCGTCTTTGATCATGGTTTTCTTTACGGAGACGGGGTTTTTGAAGGAATTCGCGCTTACAACGGCCGCGTTTTCAAGTTAAGAGAACACGTCGACCGATTGTTCGACTCCGCAAAAGCCATTGATTTGGATATCGGAATGTCAAAAGAAGCAATGGAAGAAGCCATCCTTGAGACTCTCCGAAAGAACAATTTTAAAGACGCCTACATTCGCCCGATCGTTTCCCGCGGCAACGGCGATTTAGGATTGGACCCGCTGAAATGCGATAAAGCCAACGTTTTTATCGTTGCCAAGACGATGTCTTCTTTGTATGACACGATGGAATTAAAAGCAATCACAGTCGGTGTCCGCCGCAATGCTCCGGACGCTTTGTCGCCGAATATCAAATCTTTGAATTATTTGAACAATATTTTGGCCAAAATCGAAGCCAACGCCAAAGGCGGCCAGGAAGCCATTTTCCTTGACCACAACGGCTTTGTCGCGGAAGGTTCCGGCGATAATATTTTCATCATCAAAAACGGCGTCGTTTACACACCGCCGACAATCAACAATTTAAAAGGAATCACGAGAGCAACCGCAATTGAGCTCCTTGAAAAGAACAAGATTCCGACCCGCGTTGAAAACATCAGTTTGTTTGACGTGTATACCGCTGATGAAATCTTCGTCACAGGCACCGCCGCTGAAGCTGCCGCAGTCGTTTGGGTTGACGGAAGAACAATCGGTGCCGGCAAAACAGGGCCTGTGACTGCTCTGATGCTCAAAGAATTTGAGAAAATCACAAGCACAACAGGAACCGAAATCTATACGGCAAAGAAAGCACCGGCAAGAGCTGCATCTGCCAAGCCTGCTGCCAAAACCGCCGCTGCAAAACCGGCTGCTAAAACAGCCGCTAAGCCCGCTGCCAAAGCACCTGCTGCTAAAACAGCCGCTAAGCCCGCTGCCAAAGCACCTGCCGCTAAGACTGCCGCCAAAGCACCCGCAAAGAAACCTGCTGCAAAACCCGCAGCAAAAAAGCCGGCCGCTCGTAAATAATTTTATAAATCCGGATGATTGGAAAGGTAAGTTTTTTGCTCCTTTCCCATCTCTTTTATTCATTTTTCCTTCTCTTTTTCGATTTACGCTTGCCCCTCATTAATTATATATACTGAAAAAAAGGTTATTCTTCACCGCGAGGCTGACTCGCTTTTTACATTCATATTCATTTCATCATTATTCATTTCGGTATTCACAATGGCGACATTACAGGAACAGATTCGGGAAGTCGAAGAAGAAATTAAAAAGACGACTTACAACAAGGCCACTTCTTTTCACATCGGCCGCTTGAAAGCGAAGCTTGCCAAACTTCATGACGAAGTTGAAAAGAAAAGCTCCTCGGCAGGAACCGGTGAAGGGTACAGCGTCAAAAAATCAGGCGACGCAACCGTGACGCTTGTCGGTTTCCCGTCTGTCGGTAAGTCGACGCTTCTCAATAAACTGACCGATGCCAATTCCGAAGTCGGCGCTTACGCGTTTACAACGCTGACGGTTGTTCCGGGTGTTATGGAATACAAAGGCGCAATCATTCAGATTTTGGACGTTCCAGGTCTCGTGAAAGGTGCTGCTTCCGGCCGCGGCCGCGGTAAAGAAGTTATCGCCGTTATCCGAAATTCTGATCTCGTTATCTTTTTACTGGATATTTTTCAGCCGACGCACCATTCGGTTCTCATGGACGAATTGTATGAAGCCGGCATCCGCGTTGATCAGGAACCGCCGGATGTTGTCATTAAAAAAGTTGACCGCGGCGGTATTCGAATCAACTCGACGGTTGAATTGGAATTCATCGACGAAGACACGATTAAGTCCATCATGGATGAATACAAAATCCACAACGCGATGGTTTTAATCAGAGAAAACATAACCGTTGACCAGTTTATTGATGTTGTCGCCGGCAACCGCAGTTATGTCAGATCAATGGTTGTCGTCAACAAAGTCGATTTGGCTTATCCGCATATGCTGGACGAATACAAACAGAAATATCCCGAAGCTGTCTTTATTTCCGCTCACAACAGCCAGAATTTAGAAATGCTCCGCGAAGTTCTTTACGATCGTCTCGGTTTTATCCGCGTTTATATGAAACCGCAAGGTGAAGCCGCCGACTTGGAAGAGCCGATGATCGTTCTCAGGGGAACAGACATCGGTCAGATTTGCGACCGTTTGCACAAAGATTTCAGACGGAAGTTCAGATTCGCATACGTTTGGGGCAAATCTGCCAAACATCCCGGGCAGCGTGTCGGGTTGGAACATAAATTGATGGATAAAGACATTGTTTCAATCGTTATTCAGAAATAATTCAAAAGTGAATGGCGTTTTGTCACAAACTTTTTAATTTATCCTGCCTTTCATTTTTCAAATAATTTTTATCAATTATTTTATCAATTATCTTTTAAATTATTATTTCACTTCTGATTCCGAGGAAAACTCATGACGTTCAGCGTTTACATCAATTTCAATGGCAACTGCCGCGAAGCAGTCACCTTCTATGCAAAAGTTTTCGGCAAAGACGTGCCGCATTTTTCAACCTATGAAGAAATGCCGGCCGACCCGAATTTCCCGCTGACGGAAGAGCTGAAAAAGATCGTCATGTATTCTGAAATGGAAATCGGCGGCACAAATTTAATGTTCTGCGACATGCCGTCGGAATATGAATGGATTTTGGGAAACAACATCACTTTGGTTTTCGGAAGTCCTGACGCTGATGAAATCCGCTCCGTTTTCAAAGGGTTAAGCGAAGACGGAACGATTGCAATGGAACTTCAGGAAACCTTTTACGCCGCTCTTTACGGAATGGTTGTTGACAAATTCGGAATCACTTGGCAGATTATTTGGGAAGACGGCATTAAGTGGAAATAATTTATTCATTAATTCACATTAATTCACATTTATTCACATTCATAATTCATGGGATTTTTATCATGACAGTTTCAAAACCGAGAGGCACGCGCGATTTTTTGCCTGAAGAAATGGCTAAAAGACGTGCTGTTGAATTCAAATTGCGCGAAGTCATTCAAAAATGGGGTTACGGCGAAATCGTGACGCCGACTTTTGAAGAACTTGAACTTTTCACGCTCAAATCCGGCCAGGGAATTATCGGCGAGCTTTACAATTTTACCGACAAGGGCGACCGTGAAATGACGCTTCGCCCCGAGCTGACAGCACCTGTCATGCGCGCTTATGTCAATGAAATGCAGTCTTTTTCAAGGCCGATCAAACTTTTCTATTTTGAAAACTGTTTCCGCTACGAGCGCCCGCAAAAAGGCCGCTACAGAGAATTCTGGCAGTTCGGCGCCGAACTGATCGGCAGCAACAAGCCGGAAGCGGACGCCGAAGTCATTGCACTTGCCATGACGATGATTTCCGCAGCAGGTATTAAAGGCGACCTCAACATCGGAAATCTGTCCGTTCTTCGCTATCTGTTGGCTCAAATCACAACAGAATCCGTCGTTTCGGATCAAATCATGCGCTACATTGATAAAAAAGAGTATGAAAATTTAGACACTTATCTCGGCGAACTTTCAGTTTCCGCCGACTTGATTGATAAAATTCACAAAATTATTTCCCTCTCCGGCAAAGACGGATTCGCGGCTGTCAAAAGTGCTCGCGACGTTGTCGGCGACTTGCCCGAGCTGGATTCTTTTGAAAAGACGCTCACGCTTCTTGCCTCTTATGGCGTCACCGATTACACCGTCAATTTCGGCGTCGCCCGTGGTTTGGATTATTACACCGGAATTGTTTTTGAAGTCTACGCTGAAGGTCTCGGTGCCCAAAAACAAATTTGCGGCGGCGGTTCTTACAAGCTCATTTCACTCTTCGGCGGCGGTGATGTCGTCTCGACGGGATTCGGAATCGGTTTTGACAGAATCATGGAAATTTGTGATCTCCCGGCAAACAAAGCTGAAACAATCGTTTTGATTACAAAACCCGAAACACAAACAAACGGCATTGAAATTGCCGGAAAACTTCGACCGTACGTTTCCGTTTTGACCGACATCATGGGCCGCAATTTCAAAGCACAAATGGAATATGCCAACACAGTTGGGGCCGACTATGTTTTGATTGTCGGTGAAAAAGAAATTGAATCGGGACTTTTGTCGTTGAAAGATATGAAAAGCGGCGAACAGGTTTCGTTGAGTTTGGAAGAATTAATCTCCAAATTTTCGTAATCAATGGTAAAGGCAGTCGAATTCCGACTCTTTTTCCATTTTTTCATTTTTATTTTTCGTTTTGTTTTTGTTTTCATTTGTTTTTTCATAGCCGGGTGTTTTCATTCTCTCTTTCGTCTATGTGAAATATATTCGCATAAGCGAAAACTTCTTATAAGATTTTCGCATGTTGTACAATCGGAGGCGGCAAAAAAGGAGTATGTAATATGAAACAAATTTTAGATGCCATTTCCGGCATCAATGAGGTATTGGATGCCTATGTCTGGTTGGGAATTCCCGACGTCGTTAAAGGTATCGTGTTAGCTTTTCTTTTTGCAGTTATTTTCAAAAAGTATATCAAAAAGTATCCGCTCATTTTTTACATTTATCCGATTCTTCTTTGTATCTGGTTCACTTTTACCGGATTAACCGGCTTGTTTAATCTCAATATTATCAGCGAACTCGGGATGAATAATTGGTGGATTATCACTTTGATACGATTTCCGTACAGTCTCGGGGTTGTGACTCCACTCGGAATCGGGCTTATTACGATTGTCATGTTTATCGGCGTTCTTCCAAAGTCCAAAACTGTGATTGAACTCTATAAAATCAGGGCTGAACTCTCAATTATCGGCGCAACGCTTCTTGTTGCTCACGGCATGATGCGTATCGGTCGTGCTTCTAACAGTTTCAGCAGCTTTTTAGACGGCGAGTTCAGTTTGAGAATTTTGGCCTTTGCAATTATCGGCCCGATTATATTGTTATTGATTATTCTGCCTTGGCTGACCTCTTTTCCGGTTATTCGAAAGAGACTCAAACCCAAAACGTGGAAAGTGCTTCAAACTTACACTTGTGTTCCGATGTTTATCGGCATGCTTCTGTTCGGCTGGGCTTTTACGGCAGGTGCGTCAATATCCACATATCCGGATCTTATGCATCTGAGTGACATTGTTATCAACGGCAGAGGAAATCCAATCTCTTTAAATGACGGTATTAATTTTGCCAACAGCATTTTAGGCAGTAAAGTTTATTTGGCACTGCTGGCAGCTTATCTCTGGCTTCGGTACAGACGATCACAAGAACGCAAAAAGAAAGCGATTAAATCAGCAAATTAAATCATTAATTTAAGCTGACAGATTCACCGCCGGCAATCGCGGCTGTATAAATAATTGCAAAAACATGAATTAAAAAAACATGAATTTAAAAATAAAGAACTTAAAAATTAAGAACTTAAAAATTAAGAACTTAAAAATTAAGAACTTAAAAATTAAGAATTACAAAAATAAAGATTGAGCTTTTTCAATCTTTATTTTTATATTTTTTAGCAACTTATAAGATCATTTTGTTTCTTAATTACAATTTTTATTAAATCTTGAGTCCGGTTATTTAATTAAGACTTCGTCTCTTCACTTTTTAATAAAATAAAAAAGATTGACAGCTGAAAAGCTGCCGAAATATAATTTTAAATTTTTTACAAAACAAAGAAAATTGAACAGAAATTATCTGCTCAACATCATTTCTGCGGTTTCGGGCTTGTAGAGCCAGTCCATCGGCAGAACTTTTGTGTTGTGGTAGTATTTCACGAGTCTTCTGATCTTGGATTCAGTTAACTGAAGAGATCTTTTGTTGTGAAGGTCGTGTTTGTTGGCTGCCAAGTGCTTTCTGAGTCTGAGCGCTTTGACAATCAAGTTGGTCAAGTCTTCCGGAATGTGGGGTGCCACTTCGTTTTCTTTTAAGATTTGTGTAATCTTTTTGCCGGTGAGCAATTTAACATCGCCGATACCGTGCTGGTCTCTTAAAATCATACCGATCTGGCTTGTCGGAATACCCTGTTTCCACATGTCAAGAATAAGCTTTGTTGCTTCGTCAGCAGAAACATTTGACCATTCAGGAACTTCGGTTCTGAGCGGCTTCTTTGAGCCGGACTTACCTTTTCTTTTAGTGTGCATTTTTGCCATAATATCAACCTCAAAATAACCGCTACTTCAAAATACCGTTACGGATTTCCATACGGATTCCCGATACTTCTTCGCGTGTTATTGTGTCGAAAATAACTCAAAAGAGATTTTAAAATAAAATCAATTCATGAATCAAAATTCGCAAACTCAAAACAGCGATATGGTATATAAATTTTCGGCAATTCATTTCGAATCAATTTTAATCAATTTCAATCATTTCCAACCAATTTTTATCATTTTCAATCAATTTTAATCATTTCCAACCAATTCAATTTTATTTTTCTTCAGTTATTTATTCTCTCGACTGCTTATTTATTTTGTAAGCGCAAAGCCGACGCATCATTTTAATTCAGAACAAAATTATATATAGTTCTATGATATTCTTTGCTGTTTGCTGTCCGCAATGCTTGAATATTGCATCGCAGCGAATTCTTTCTAAATTAATTTTACGAGGTTTTACTCTATGGTAACTCAAAATATTCATTCTCAAACGGGGGAGGCTGTCGATTCAGATGACACTGATAAAAGTACATTCTCTTCTGCGGGGTCAACAGAGCCCCAATCCTCTCCGACGGAACCGCTGACAGATTCGGCGGTTTTAAACACTTCCGAGTCCGGAAGCCAAACAATCACAGACGGTGGCGGAACTGCTGCCGACACTGACGGCTCTGACGGCGAAAATCCCGGCGGGATGACAAAAGGAGTTGCCGATCTTCTCGGAAATCCGAAAAAAGCCATGATTAAAGTTTCCATTCCGGTCATGATCGCGCTTTTTTTCGAATCCATTTATAACTTGGTCGACACGTTTTGGGTCGCAGGTCTCGGCGCTGAGGCATTGGCCGCTGTCGGCTTAGCATTTCCGTTCTTTATCGCTTTAATGGCAATCGCAACCGGTATCGGTGTCGGTGCCGGATCTGCCGTCTCCAGAGCCATCGGCTCAAAAGACAAGAAAAGCGCGGATAAATTCGCGACGCACGCCATTATTTTTGCCGTCATCATGAGCTTTATCTCTTGGTTAGCCGTTCCGCTCATGGAGCCGATTTTCATGCTGATGGGCGCAGATGCGTCATTGGCTGCCGTGACTGCCGGATACATGAACCCGTTCATTTTCTGTTCCTTCTCGATTTTCCTTCTCAATGTCGGAAATTCACTTCTCAACAGCGAAGGAAACAGCCGAAAAACAATGTTTGCAACAATTGTCGGTGCGGTTTTGAACATGATTCTTGACCCGATCTTCATCTTTGACTGGGGTCTCGGGCTCGGCGTTAACGGCGCGGCTTACGCCAGTGTTTTGTCATTCAGCGTCTCAACGGCGATGATTATGTACTGGCTCTTGATTCAGAAAAAGACTTATGTCACAATCCGCTTCAAAGGATTCAGATTTGAGTGGCCGATTATCCGCGATATTATTATTGTCGGAATCCCTGCAATGGTTTCCCAATTGACAATGTCCATTTCAACCGTTTTGTTGAATGCGATTGTCTTAAACGTCGGCGGAACCGACGGCGCGGCCATTTACAGCACTGGCTGGCGTATCATTTCCATCGGAATCATGCCGATGATGGGACTTGCAACCGGTGTGACAACGATGTCGGGCGTCTCTTTCGGCGGCCGCGATATCAAGAAATTGAAATCCATTTACTATTTCGGCATCCAAATCGGTTTGGTATTAGAAGTGCTGATTGCGGCAGGCGTTTTCATCTTTGCAGACCCGATTGCAGGTATCTTCGCAACAGGCGAGTCCGCCTACCTGCAAGCTGATATTGCCGAATTCCTACAGATCATGTGTTTGATTTTCCTGTTCCTGCCGGCCAACATCCTGACATCTTCGATGCTTCAGGGTTTGAAAATGGGGCCATCAGCATTGGTTTTAACACTGATTCGCGCATTCGTCTTTGAAGTTCCGATTGCTTACCTCTTAGGCGTATACATGGGAATGGGACTTCCCGGTGTCTTTATCGGCGCGTTGGCCGGTGACTTCATCGTCATGGTCATCAGTTTCATCTTCGGCAATTACGTCATACACAACCTGATGAAACTTTATCGCAAACCCGTTATCGATACGCACGATTCAACAAAAATGTAATCATAAAACAGATATCATCATAAATATGAAAAGAATTTCAAGATCCAGTCTTCAAGTTCTTTTCCTTTTTTCTTTTTTTAAATAGGCAACTAATTAAGCAAATGCAAAACGATGTTTTGTTTTATTTAAATAAAAAAAGTCCACGAACGACCTCAATTTTCGGTTTTTGTGAGCGGTAACAAGCAAAAATTGGAAATGCGGATTATACCGCGCCGTCAATGAAACCGTTTTTACAGATTGAATATTTTTTTATCTTTACTGCTATTGATTCGTTTTTATTAATCGTATGGGGCGAATCTCCAACGACTTCTTTCACCACTTCGTTCGTGAAACGCGTCGTTGGAGGCGGTTATTTTAGTTTTTCGATGTTTTGTTTGAATCGAAACATCTGTTTTTCTCAATTTAAAAAAACGAACGCCGATTAAACCTTAAAATAAAAAACCGGCTTTTATTTTTGGATTTTAACGGGCGTTCCTGTTTCTTAATTTTAAATAAATCGATGTTTCGGTTTGAAATTAAATCTAAAACGAGATGAAATTAAATGAATTAAGAAAAGAATAAATTGCTAAGTAAATGATGAAAATAAAATCGAAAAATCAGAGAATAAAAAGTAAATGAAAAGAGATTAAAAAAAGGAGCCGGATTAGTATTCCGGATCCATGCCATCAATCGTCATAAAGGACGATTCCATTTCCTTTTTCTTTTTGACACGGTCTTTTTTATCTTTTTCCATGCCGATGGCTTGAATCGCGCCTTCATAGAGTGATTCTAATTCTTCGGCGGAATTGAGCGTCAAAACACAAAGGGCTTCGGGCAAACTGCCGTTTTCAACAATAACACCTTTGAAAACGTGGCCGATTGCGCCTGAAAGTTTCTCAACTTCATTGGAGATTTCTTCCATGCTCAAATATTTTTTGTCGCCTTTTAAAATAATCATAGCACGACCGCCTTCTTTATAGACGTCCGTTGAGAAAAGCAATCCGCGCGGGGATAAACTGTTCTGAATAACGGTTCGAATCGGCATTTCATTTTCAGCTTTGAAATAACCGACCGTTGCCAAACCGGCACCGCCGCTCATCACCGTCTTAAAGTCACCCAAGTCGGTAACCATCATCATTTCGCTGTCTAACGAGTCAAGCAAGAACAAAAGACGTTTTGCAATCATGCTGTTGATGCCGTCATACGCTTCCTGAACGTTGCCGCCGATGGATTTCAAATACTGGTTGTCTGCCAAGATAATGCCGTCACACGGTCCTTCTCTGAGTTCCTTGAGCATGAACGCCGCATTTTGAAGATAAAGCGTTCCTTCTTCTCTGAACGGTAAAATGACAAGCGCATAAACCGGGAAATTGTGAGATTTTTTAATTTCTTCAACCAACGGCGGTGTAAAAGAGGATCCTGTTCCGCCGGATGCTGAAGTCACGATGAAAGCGACATCGAAACTGCCTCTTTCTTCAATAGCTCTTAAAATATGCGCTTTATGCGTTTCAAAAACTTCTTTGCCGATATTGCGGTTTGCGCCGACACCGTGAAGGTTTTTGATATGAATTCTGTCTTTGGCTTTCGTAAACTTCATTTCTTTCAAGTCATTGATTGCCGTGTTAATCGCAATGGTTTGAACATTGCTTTGATAATTATGTTTTGAAAAATATTTGGAAATGCCTCCGCCGGCTTCTTTAACATTTGAGCCGCGGTTCATGGCGTGTTTGTTGACGGCATCCAAAATTCTGTTACCGCATTGACCGTTCCCGATAAGTAAAACATTAAGCAAGTGGAATCCTCCGAATCATTAAATCTGAATTGAAAAATGTATTAGTATGTCAGCGAATTAATATTATTTATAACTAATTTGTTCTTCATTATCAATTTTCGTATATATATTTGTTCTTCTGTCTTTATATTCCTCTTATGTCTGTTTTCCAGATAAACGCCATCAGTGGCTATTTTTTGGAACAGCAAGTAATATCGGCAAACGACGACATGTCTTTAAATCTGTATATGAAGAATTGACGAATTTAATAAAAAAGAGGGGAGAGTTAATTTAAGAATTAACTCAAAATTAAAATTTATATTCTCTATGTCGTTTCCAGATGAAAAGAGCCGCAACCCCAATTATAATCACCGGAATGAGTAATAAAAACCAGTAATCTAAAGCCGTTTCAATGGTGTTGCTTCCGATTGCATTATAAGTAACGGTTTGAATTCCACCGGTTTTTGCACTGTTGTTGTATGTGTAACTGTAAGTGATCGGCACTTCATAATATCCTTCAGAGGTTGCCGAAAGAGAATACTCAATCACTTTCTGGTTGTTCGGTGTGATCAAATCAATGTACATCGTTGCGGTATCGCCGGTGACATTAATGTCTTTTCCGCTGATTGTTGCGTTGGTCGGCAGTTGGAATTGAACGCTGACGTATTGCGCGGGCATTGTTCCGATATTTCTGATGGTGATATTTCCGTCAATTTTTGAACGCGTATAATAATCAACCGTGTTTCCGCTCGGTCCTGCCGGCGTAAATACCAATGCTGCCAAATCACTGACTTCAATTGTTACATTTTTGCCGCCGTTACTCTTGTAATCATATTTTACGCCGAGTGCGTTTTCAGCGGTTACCTCAACCGGCGGCATATTTTTGTTGCCGGGCTCAACCGCTTTAATCTGATAAATTTTGTATGTATTGTTTGTGTTTTTATTAATGGTCTGATTCACGGTATTGTTTATGGTTATATTTGATTGCATGAATCCTTCCGGGAGGTGGTCGTTAATTGTAACGTTCTTCGCGTCATAATTTCCCTTGTTTTCGACGTAAATGGTCACCATGACAACATCATCCACCGAAATATTGGTTGCAGGACTCAGAACTTTTGTAACAATCAAATTCGGTTTGCCTGCGCCTTCCGCGTTGGAGTGGCCGCCGTCAACGTATCCGGAGTTTGTAATGTCCGCGTTGGACCAAAATTCCAATCGAACCTGGTTAAATCGGCCTGATTCTCTGAAATCAATTGCTCTGACGGTGTAATTTCCGTCAGCAGCCGTAAAACTCATTGTTTGATTCAATGATAATTTGGTTCCGTTTATCCTTTCCCATTTATCATTTTTCCATTCATAAATGCTGATTGAAGCGTTTCCGGACGTGTTGCTACTGTTATCTTCGTCAGTAGTAACAGCAATTGCACTGGCTTCAATAATCACATTGTTTATCATGTACCCGTCGCCGCCTTCAAGCCAGTCGTCTTTTTGCCACGCGGCAGCGGGTGATATAACCGCCATTATCAGAATTGTAAAGAATAATAATCCTGCACCATATTTTATCAGTTTCAAAATAATTCCCCTCTAAATGTTTTTATAAGGTTTATGTTTTTATAAAGTCTATGTTTCGTTTTTAATTTACAACCTTTGTATTTTTAATTAAGTTAACATTCATCTCATTTATTTAATATTATTGATTTTTCAACAATCACAGTTGCGGAGTTCGACAGTGTTTTACTTGACAATATCAAGTCCTATATCAATCCACTCCGCATCATTTGTAACGGCGCTGAGCGAAATAACATCTATGCCGGTGACAGCATACTCTTTTAACTCCTCTTTGCGAATGCCGCCGGAAGCTTCTAAAAGAACACGGGCCCGAAGATTCTTCTGTTCCAACAAAATGACAATGTCACGAATCTGATCCGGTGTCATATTATCTAAAAGAATAATGTCAGCACCGATTTCAGCGGCTTTCATCGCTTGTTCTTTTGTGTCGGCTTCCACTTCTATTTTTTTCGAAAAAGAGGTTTGACGTTTCGCTTCGTTAAATGCCTGTTCCAATCCCATAATTTCAATATGATTGTCTTTAATCATCACCATGTCCGAAAGACTTTGGCGATGCGGATCTCCCCCGCCGTCCAACACCGCTTTCTTTTCATATTTTCGAATGCCGGGAGTTGTTTTGCGGGTGGCTGCGATTTTGGGCGCATTTTCACCGGCAGCATCTTTTACGATTTTGACATAACCGGCGGTGTTGGTTGCAATTCCCGATAAATGAGAGATGAAATTTAAGACAAGGCGTTCCGCACGCAAAATTGAAACGGAATCGCCGGTGAGTTCATACAAAACATCTCCGGCTTTGGCAAAATCTCCGGGAGATTTTTTCTGTTTATATGTTATTTTCATATAATCAAAAATAGCGGACGCGATTTCAAGACCGGATACAACACAGTCTTCTTTTACAAAAATGATTGCATTGACATTTTGATTTTTGACAAGCGTGCAGGAAACGTCATCCTCTCTTAAATCTTCTTCAAGGAAGTGCTCAATTTCTTTCTGCAGTATCATTTTTTTCCTCGCGTTTTATTTTAAAACAGATTTAATTATTAGATAAATCAGATATTAACTATTAGATAAATCAGATTTAACTATTAGATAAATCAGATTTTGAATTAAATATTTTTCAGTCAAAAATCGAAATTTTGCGCGTATTTTATAATCTTTTCTTTTTCGTTTAAAGCAAAAGACATAATAATACGAAAATATAAACCGAAGAATCACTATTCATTCAAATTCAGGATGTCATTTCATGATTAAAATCGGTGTTATCGGATGCGGCTTTATCGGCACTCAAATCTGTTTAGCGGTAGATTCGGGTGCAATTCCTGCCGAAATATTCGGTATTTTTGATTTTTCGGATGAAAAAGCCGATGCTGTTTTAAAACTTTTCAAAAATTTAAACGGGACCCCTCAAAAATACACGCCTGAAGAAATGATTGAATCTTGCGATTTAATTATTGAATGCGCTTCTCAGGAAGCGGTTTTGAAATATGCTCTTCCTGCCGCAGAGAACGGTGTCGACCTCATGGTTCTCAGCGTCGGCGCGTTCCAAGATCCCGACTTTTACCGCAAAGTCCGGGAAACCGCAGCCGCAAGCGGATCTAAAGTTTACATCCCGTCCGGCGCGATTGCCGGAACAGACGGTTTAAAATCAGCAGCAATTGCCGGATTAACATCGGTTTCGGTAACAACTCGAAAACCAGTTTCAGGACTTGCCGGCTCTCCTTATCTCATTGAAAACGGCATTGATTTGTCGGGGCTTAAAGAGCCGAAACTTGTTTTTGAAGGAGCGGCAGCTGAAGCGGTTGTCGGCTTTCCTAAAAATGTGAATGTCTGCGCAACAATCAGTTTATGCGGTCTCGGATTTGAAAAAACGAATGTTCGAATTATTGCCGACCCGACGATTTCTGAAAATATTCACGAGTTAGAAGTTTATGGCGATTTCGGACACATGAAAATGACGATTGAAAACAAACCGTCTCCGCAGAATCCGAAAACAAGCTATTTGGCAGCACTTTCCGCGGTTTCTGCTTTAAAAAGAATCACCGACCCGATTCAAGTCGGCATTTGATTTTCTTCTTAATTTACTTTCTTTTTATTGATTTTCTTCTAATCCTTCTTTTTCTTCTTCTTTTCTTCTTTATATTTCTTTTTTCAAATATTTTTTCAGTCGGCCGATATCTGTCCGATTCGCTATTTGTCATATTTTCCGACAAATTTCGAAACACTTATAAAATTCGGGTTTGATATTATCTGTGATGCAGAATTCAAAAACATATCGCGCGTATACGCTCAACAACTTTAACGAAATTGAGCAATTTTCCGCGGTCGCAGACGCCGACCGCGAAGTCGTTGAAATCATCGGGCGCGTTTTTCCTTTTAAAACCAATAATTATGTTGTGGAAGAGCTTATCGACTGGGAGAACGCACCGGCAGACCCTCTTTTTACATTGCATTTCCCGCGCAGGGAAATGTTGCTTCCCGATCAGTATGAATCCATTAAAAAACTGATTCAGTCGGATGCGGATAAGTCTGTCATTGATGAAAAAGTCGAAGAAGTCCGTCTGTCATTTAATCCAAACCCCTCCGGCCAAGTTCATAATGTGCCTGAAATCGGTGGCATGAAACTGGACGGGCTGCAACACAAATATCGGGAAACCGTTCTTTTTTTCCCGAAGCAGGGGCAAACCTGCCACGCGTATTGCACTTTTTGTTTTCGGTGGCCGCAATTTTCAAAATTCATAAATCTGTCCGATACGAAATTTTCCATGACGCAGGATTATGAAGTTTACATGGATTATTTGAAATCAAAACCGGATGTCACTGACATTTTATTTACGGGCGGCGATCCGCTGACAATGAGCACATCCGTTTTGAATTCTTATGTCGATCGGCTTCTTGAAGAGGACATGAAGCAAATCAAAACGATCCGCTTCGGCACGAAATCTTTGGCGCACTGGCCGTATCGCTTTACAACCGACAAAGACGCGGATGACATCATCAAATTGTTTGAACGCATCAAAGATGCCGGAAAACATGTCGCGGTGATGGCGCATTTCAACCATCCCAAAGAATTATCCACGTCGGTCGTTGAAGAAGCGATTGCGCGCATATTAAAAACAGGCGCACAAATTCGAACGCAATCTCCCGTTTTAAATCATATTAATAATGATCCTGCCGCCTGGTCTCAAATGTGGCGCCGTCAAGTCGACCTCGGCTGTATTCCTTATTACATGTTTGTTGCGCGAGATACGGGTGCCAAACATTTCTTTGAACTTCCGCTCGCTGAGTGTCACCGCATTTTTCAGCAGGCGTATCAGGGTGTCAGCGGTATCTGCCGAACCGTTCGCGGTCCGAGTATGAGCTCACACCCGGGAAAAATTCAGATTCTCGGTGTCAGCGATGACCCCGGCGAAAAAGTCTTTGTTCTTCGTTTTATTCAGGGCCGGAATCCGAATTGGGTGGCGCGCCCGTTTTTTGCGAAATTCGATCCCGATGCCACATGGATTGACCAACTGAAACCGGCTTTCGGGAAACCTGAATTTTTCTTTGAGTCAGAATTGGATGATTATTTGAATCCGTAATGGATTTTTGTTCTCATTCTTTCTGTTCATTTCATTTTTATTCAAGTCATTTCTCTAGAATTCGTTTTTCCGAAACCGTTTAATAGGAATATAGATTTGATTATTTGTTTTCAAGGATTGGGATTTTATGGACAACAATGAGATTTTACGGCGTATTTCCGAGTTAAAAGAGGAAAAGAACGCCGTCATTTTAGCGCATAATTATGCCCGCGCCGAAGTTCAGGACATTGCCGATTTGGTCGGTGATTCTTTTTCACTCAGTCAGGCCGCTGTCGACTTAGACACGGATATGATTGTTTTTGCAGGCGTTCACTTCATGGCGGAAAGTGCTTACATTCTTTCGCCTGAGAAAACGATTCTTCTGCCGGATGCTGATGCAGGCTGTCCGATGGCGGATATGGTAACGGTTGAACCCCTCCGTGAAGCGAAAAAGAAGCACCCCGATGCTGCCGTTGTTTGTTATGTCAACAGCTCGGCCGCGGTCAAAGCCGAATCCGATGTTTGCTGCACATCAGCGAATGCAAAAGAAGTGGTTTCGGCAATTGAAGAAGATGAAATTTTATTCGTTCCCGACAAAAATCTCGGTCATTATATTTCGACTTTAACGGATAAAAAAGTGCATCTGTGGGATGGTTTTTGTCCGATTCACCAGCAAATCACCGCGTTTGATGCACTGGCGGCAAAATCACAACATCCGAATGCCGTTTTTTTGGCGCACCCCGAGTGCCGCCCCGAGGTTTTGGAGCTTGCCGACGGTATTTTCAGTACGGCCGGCATCATTAAATATGCCGCCGCGTCAAATGAAACAGAATTCATCATCGGCACGGAACAGGAAATGATGCATAAATTACGGCAGGACAGCCCTGATAAATCATTTTATCCCGTCTCCAAATATGCTTATTGCGCCAATATGAAAATGGCGACACTTCCTTCCATATTGAATGCGCTTGAAACGGAAACGACAAAAATTACGGTTCCCGACGAAATCCGAATCCAAGCGAAAAAGGCATTGGATCGAATGCTTGAAGCCGTTCCGAAATAATTCAAAAATAATTCTAATAACTGACCGCAAACGGATGAAATCATGAATCTGATTCAAAAAATCTTAACTTATTTGGAATTTATGAGATACAAAAATGCCGCTATGGCCGGCGTTTCATCTGTTATTGCCGTTTTTATCGTTTCTTCTATTCTCGATTATCCGATGGAAGGAGATTTGCTTTACAACATTTCACATCTCTTCTACATTTTCCTCATGGTCTTTTTAGCAACCGGCGCCGGCAATATGCTCAATGATTATTATGATATTGACATTGACCGCGTCAACAAGCCGCACCGCCCGCTCCCGTCCGGTCGCATCGGATTAAAAGAAGCTGTTTATCTGACGATTATTTGTTTCTCCATTGCGCTTTTGATTGCATTTTTAATCAATCCGGTTTCGGGAATCATCGGTTTCATCAATGTTTTCATTTTGATTTGGTATGCGAAGACATTGAAAAGAACCGTTCTGCTCGGCAATTTGTCTATTGCATATTTGACCGGCTCGACTTTTCTCTTCGGCGCGTCTTTCTTCGGAACAGACGGCGTGATTGTGATGATTCCGCTTTTCCTGCTGGCATTTTTAGCAACGGCGGCGCGTGAAATTGTCAAAGATATCGAAGACATCAAAGGAGATTCAGAAGATGGCGCCGTTACTTTCCCGATTAAATACGGCGAAAAACCGGCCATCGGACTTGCGGCTCTTTTCGGCTTTTTAGCCGTTCTTCTCAGCCCGCTTCCGTATTTGATGAACATTTTGACGGTTCACTATCTTTACGCTCTCGTCTTCGGAGCTTTGTGTTTCTTCATTGCCATTTACGCTTTGGTTGCCAACAAAGATTATGCCAAGTCATCCAAATATTTTAAACTCGCAATGTTTTTGGCGTTGGCAGCGTTTATTGTCGGGCTTTTTTAACTAAGATCGCTCGCTTCGCTCACGATTTTTCATGGCGGGGGGAGGCGGTGTTTGCAGAAACGCTTTCGCGTTTTATGGCTTCGCCGTCGATGGGAGGGTGGCGTTTACTGAAAAATCGCTCCGCGATCCGTTCAAATTTCAAAAAAGTTTGAAAAAAATGACATTTGTTTTTCCAAAATAAAACATCACTTCTCTGCTTCTTTTCGTTTCCCAATCGCCTTACATCTTCGATTGGCACAGAATTCAACAGCATCTTTATTCTGTTCTTTGACGCGGAACATATTCCAGCCGCATGTTTCGCATTTGTTGTCTAAAATTGTCAATCTTCCTTTATCCGGCAGGGATTGCGTGTGACCGCATTGGAGTGTGCATTTCAGGAACCGCCCGTCTTTGTATTCGATGAGCTGCATCTCACCTTCTTTGCAGCGCGGGCAAGTGCCGACAACTTCGGGCGGGTTGCAAATCACATTTTGATCGCAGCTGAAACACGGGCCGACACCGACAGCCCATTCGTATTTTTTGCCGACATCTAAGACGGCAACGCCTTCTTTCGGGCAGTTTTTGGTTCGCTGAACAGTTAGCGCGCCGGTTTTCGGCAGCGGATATGTTTGCGAACAATCGGGGTAGCCGACACAGCCGACAAAGCGGCCGTTGTCTGTTGTCACGATTCGAAGCGCGTTTTGACAGATCGGGCAGGTGCCGATGTAATTCTTTTTGTCGCTCTCGGCGGCTTCTGTTTTGATGCTGCCGCTGAGTTTTGTGACCAAACGGTCTTTGTTTTCCGTCAAGTCGGCATACATTTTTTTAATCAATTCGGTTCCGGTGGAAACGGCTTCATCCATTGTGATTTTGCCGTCTTCGACTTGCTGAATCAATTCTTCAACTTGAGCACGAATTTTCGGGCGAATCACAATCGGGACCGACGCGTCCAAACTTTCCATAAGCATGTAACCGGTATTCAAAATCGACAGTGTTTTTCCTTTGGCTTCAAAATAACCGCGTTTTTTATTTGTTTCAATGTGTGTCGGCGCGGTTGCTTTTGTTCCGATGCCGTTTTTATCCATCAGCGTGAGCAATTCGGCTTCCGTTAATTTCTTCGGCGGGGCGGTTTTTGATGCCGTATTCATAATCTTTTTAACGGCGGTTGCATCGCCTTCATTAATGTCCGGCAAAAACTTGTCGTTTTTCGTTTCAAAATCATAAATGTCAAGCCAACCGGCAAACTTTTTAATCGAACCGGCCGCGTCAAATAAATCCTCTTTGATTTTCATTTCCATTTTCGTCTTTTCAAAAATCGCGGCGGGCATTAAATTCGCAAGGAAATGGCGGCAAATCAAATCATAAACCGCATACGCGCCCGGAAGTTTTATCATACTCTCGACGGTTGACTTCGTTGCGCCGCGAATCGGGTGAATCGGCGGATGGTCTTTCGCATCTTTCGGACCGTTTTTGGATTTAATGCCGGCAGGCGCGGTTACAATTTGAGAAACGGCGGTTGCGTAATCCGGATTTTTGGCCATGTCGGCAAGAATCACTTTAAAATCAAAATCATCCGCGTACTTATTTGTCTCCGTTCTCGGATAACTGGTCAAACCTGAAAGGTAAAGCTGTTCCGCAATTTCAAGGGATTTCTCCGGGCTGATATTTAAAAAAGCGGAAGCGCGTTTCAAAAACTCGGTCGTGTTTAACGGAAACGGCGGCGCCATGCTTTGTTCACGAACCGTTTTCTTATGAACGACGGCTGTTTTTTCGCCTTTAATCCGCGCCATGATTTCATCGGCTTTTTCTTTTTCGGGAATGTGCCCGGCGCGGTGGGTTCCCGTAAAAACATTGCCGTCGGCATCAAAATCAGCCGTGATTTTCCAAAAGTCTTTGGGGTTGAATTCACGAATCGCTTTCTCGCGCTCGTATACGAAACCGCAAGTCGGCGTCTGACACGGGCCGATTGAAAGAATGTCTTTCGTAAACGCTTTTTCACGAACGGAAAGCGTGACGTAACGCGTAAACGCCGCGCCCATTTTCAAATCCAAAATTTGGCGCGTCTCGGCAGCCATCGCCAAAGCGGCATCGGGCTCTCCCGGATTGTCAAACGCATTTTCAATTTCATTTTTAGAAAACGTTGAGTAACGGGCGCGTTTAATCGGCACTTTTGCAACGCGTTCAGCAAGCTCTTTGGCTTCAAAGCCGATGTTTTCACCCTCGCGGTCATAGTCGCAGGCCAAAATAATTGTGTCGGCTTCCTTTGCCAACTTTTCAATCGCAAACGCGAAATTTTCTTTCGTCACCATTTTTATCGGCGAAATGTCCAAAAGCGCACCGGGCTCAACGCCTGTCCAGCTGTTGTATTCAGCGGGGAAATCGTAATTCATGATGTGACCGGCAAGACCCGCAATCGCCCAATCATTTCCGTCACGCTTGAATCGGTAAACAGCAATGCCTTCTATGGACGTGCGCTTGTAATTGCCTTGACCTAAAATATTGGCAATTTCTTCAGCCGCTTTGTTTTTTTCAGCGAATGCAACGATTGTCATTTTTCCACCTCTGCCTCTTTTCCCGCTTAATAATCATCATTAAAATCCAAAATTCCGGGCTTCATTGTCTTTAAATCCACAAACGGAACCTTTGCCGGATCCGGCATAATATTCACCTTTTTCTGGAAATCTGTTTGCGCCTGCCAAGTGCCTGAATTAATCAAAAGAATATTTTTGTAATTTTGAACGCCGATTGTATGAACGTGTCCGCAATGAATGATATCGGGCACCTTGTCAATAATTAAATAATCTCTTTTTTCCGGTGAAATCATAACGCGGCTGCCGTAAGTCGGCGCAAGATGACGGCGTTTGACCATCTCAACCATTCCTGATGTCGGTTCTTGGTAAGAAACCCCCTTGATTGCGGCCACCATATCGTCCATTGAACAGCCGTGGTAAATATGGACGCAAACACCGTCAATCGAAATGACAGCCGGGTTGCCGACAAAAGTGACGTTTTCCGGAAACAGTCTCTGAATCTCTTTTGAAAATGTAATTTGCGGCTCAGCACGTCGAACAGCGTCGTGGTTGCCGGGCGAAATCACCACATGAATATTTTTCGGGATGCGGTGGAAATATTCCGCCGTCACTTCATATTGTCTCATGATTTCGGGAATTTCCAAGTCGAATTCCTGTCCCGGATAAATGCCGATTCCGTCAACAATGTCGCCCGCGACAATAATGTAGCGTATTTCTGATGCCATTTTTTGAAGTTGCGGGTTTTCGGATTTGCCGTTTAAAAAATCTAAAAACGTCTCCCATTCGTTTTTCATAAATTCTTTGCTGCCGACATGAACGTCGGAAATGAAAAGCGCATACCCTTCCGATCTTCGGCGGTTGGATGAATAATTGTTCGGAACATCCGGCTGCGTGATTTTGCTTGCCATCAAAATCGTTCCTTCCGGTGTCAAATTTCCGGTGATGCCGACGATTTCGTCTAACAGCAATTTGTCGGCCTGTTCCACCAAATCCGTATCGCGCTGATTGATTAAAACCGGAAACGTTCCGGTCGGATCTTCCAGCGTTAAAATAATGTGTTGATTTCCCGTTGTTGTTTTTTCGGAAATCATTCCGATGATTGTAATGTCTGAATTTCCTTCGCGGGAAAGCGGTTTGACGTTTTTTCCTTTCGGCAGGCTTTCAATCGGTCGGGCGCTGACACGCGAGCGGATCATTTCGCTGATGCGCGTATACCGGTCTCTGAAATATTGAACAAACTGATTGTATTCGCCGACGCTGGTTGTTTTTTCAGAAATGTCTTCTAAAACGTCCACCATATTTTCATCAAACGAATATTTGTACGGAAGCGCTGCCGTCTCTTTTGATTCTTCTGCCGTTTTTGTTGCTTCCGCTTCTTTTTCCAATGTCTGAACAAGAACTGTTAAGTGTTCCGTTTCAATCACAAAAACGGATGCGTCAATTTCCGAGAAAATGCGAGGGAGGCAATCTTCTTGAAGGCGGCAGCCGATTAAATAATCAACTGCTTCTTTATTAATCATGAAGCCTGCTTCTGATGCTTTTTCTAAAATAATTGTCTCATCCATTTTGATCTCTCGGGCGGAAAAAAGATTTCTCTGAAAAAGATTTCTCTGAAATAAATAGTCTTTCTTTTAACGATTTTAAAAATCTTTAAAGTCAGGAAATAAGTCCGGAAACCAAAATCTCTTATTTCATTAAACGAGGTGCATCGGGTTTCCATCTGTAATCTTTATAAGTGAATAGTTCTATTGATATATCTGTAGTAATTTATTTATTATTTCGGTGGTAATAATCTTTATCTTTATTATTTTTATACACAGGTGAATTTATGTTAGAAAATGAGCAGCTGAAGGGACTTCTGAAAGATATCGGCACAGTTGTCGGTATTGTCCTCGCCTTTTTATTGGTTTGTTATATTGCTTTTGGATTGTGGACGCCGATGTACGTTGTTTCTTCAACAAGCATGGAACCAAATATGAATGTCGGTGACATCGTTTTTGTCAGAAGCATTGACCGCGGTGAAGTTATTACACAGCAGGATGCTTTAAGTATGTCTTCTAAAGTTTACATGAAATTCGGAAATCCCGGCGATGTGATTCTGTTTCGCCCTTACGGTAACGAAAGTTATATGCTTGTAATTCACCGTGCCATGTATTATGTTGAAGCAGGCGAAGAAATGTGGCCGGGCGGACCGATTGCGCCACATGCGGGATACATTACACAAGGCGATAACGAGCAAACCAATCCGATTTTGGACCAGCAAACGACAATCAGTTATCAGACTCCTGTTAAAGAAGAATGGATTGTCGGAACTTCAAGGTTCAAGATTCCGTTCATTGGAAAGATCAGGCTCTTGTTTTTCCCCAATCGTTTACCGTTTTAATGTAAAGTGAATTTCAATTCCTTTACATTCATTTTCTTTTAATTTTGTTCTTCATTTTTTGATTTTATTCATTTTGATTTTTTTATTTCTCTTTGTTTTTTCATTTTTTATATTTTGAAATAGTTTCATTCCGCTCAGGCAGTCTTTAAATTATATGACGGTTCTTATTTTCAAAATTGATTTTTGAGGCAGAAGTATTGGCGGCAAAGAAATCTAAAGGTGTTCCGGCTTGGGACAAAGAGAATGACCCGGCAAAAACGGAAGATATTCGAATCCCGATAGAGAATCTGCCGGTTTCGGACCGCGTGAAATCTTTTTACACAAATTCCGGAATATCGGAGCTTTATCCGCCTCAATCCAAAGCCGTTTCCGCCGGACTTTTAGAAGGCAAAAACGTGCTTATTTCTATTCCGACGGCTTCGGGGAAAACGCTTCTTGCCGAATTGGCGATGCTTCAGAGTTTGGAGCAAAACGGAAAATGTCTTTATGTTGTTCCGCTTCGGGCGCTGGCTTCTGAAAAATTCCGCCGTTTTTCCGAATTCAAAGAACTCGGTTTCCGATCCGGTATTTCAACAGGGGATCTGGATGAGCGGGATGAAAATATCGGGACGAACGACATCATTGTCGCAACATCCGAAAAAGTTGATTCTTTGATTCGCAATGAAACGCATTGGCTTTCTCAAATTTCCGTTGTCGTTTTGGACGAAGTTCATTTGCTTGATTCCAAAGATCGCGGGCCGACGCTTGAAATCGTGATTACGAAATTGAGAAAATTAAATCCGAAAATTCAAATTATCGCGCTTTCGGCAACGATTCAAAATTCAAAAGAGGTTGCCGACTGGATGAACGCCGAGTGCGTTGTCAGTGATTGGCGCCCGACGAAATTGTATGAAGGCGTTTACTTCGACGGCGTTTTTGAAGGGGAAGTGCTTCATACAAAAGACAAAGTTGTTAAGGAAATCGAACTTGTCGGCAAAGGAAAAGAAGCCGGCATATCACTCGCCGCGGATACGATTCGTGACGGCGGGCAATGTTTGGTTTTTACGAACAGCCGAAAAAACGCGGCGGGATTCGCTAAAAAAGCGGGACCTGTTATCCAATCTTATTTAACGGCTGCCGAGCAGGAAGAGCTCTCGATGCTGGCCGCTGAAATCACCGATCGCAGCGACACGGATGCCGCCAAAACGCTGGCTTTTTGCATTCGAATGGGCGTTGCTTTTCACCACGCGGGTCTTTCTTCCGACCAGCGCGAGCTGGTCGAACGCTCGTTTTCAGCCGGCAAAATCAAACTGATCGCATCTACGCCGACGCTGGCAGCCGGCTTGAATTTGCCGGCAAGACGCGTTATTATCGCCGCTTGGAGACGCTATGATTCCAATGAAGGCATGCAGATGATTCCTGTCATGGAATACAAACAGATGGCAGGACGCGCCGGGCGGCCGCACTTGGACCCGTTCGGGGAGTCTGTTCTCATCGCAGCAAAAGAAGAAGATATTGACAGGCTCAAAGAAATGTATATTGAAGCCGACCCCGAATCGGTTGAGTCTAAACTCGGCGCGGAAAACGCGCTTAGAACACACATTCTCTCGACCGTTTCAAACGGATTTGCGTACACGCGCAATCAGCTTTTGGATTTCTTCAAAGGAACTTTTTTTGCTTATCAGCGGGGTCTTCTCAGCACGATTGCTTTGAAAACAATTATTGATACATGTTTGGATTTTTTAATTGACGCGAATATGTGCCATGAAGACAAAGGCAAATCCGATGCGATTGAAGAAAAAACAAGTCCGTTCGTGACGGCGGATAAAATCAATTCGACAAAGGAAGCCGACGATTGTCCGCTGATTCCGACCAAACTCGGCTCTCTCGTTTCAAAACTTTATTTGGATCCTCTTTCCGCTTCCGTTATTTTGGATCAGATCCAAAAAGCGGAAAAAAACGGCATGACTCTAACGGAAATCAGTCTGCTTCATCTTATTTGCATGACAACGGATATGAAGCTCTTGTACATGAAAACCGGCGATTATCAATGGGTGACCGAATTTGCGACAGACAATTGCGAGCATATCATTTCCATGCCGCCGACAACGAAACCCGCCGATTTTGAATGGTTTTTGGGCGAGCTTAAAACTTCTGTTCTTCTTTACCGCTGGATTTCGGAAATTCCCGAAAATGAAATTTCAAAAGAGTTTGATGTCGGCGAAGGCGATATTCGCCAATTCTCCGAAACCGCGGCATGGATTGCCAATGCCGGTGCCCGTCTTCTTAAAATGAACGGATCTCCTTATGCCGGATTGTTTTCCGATTTGGAAATCCGTCTTCAATACGGCGCGTCCATTCAACTTCTGCCGCTTCTTAAAATCCGCGGTATCGGTCGCGTCAGAGCGCGCCGTCTTTACAATGCCGGATTCAGATCCAAAGAAGCATTTCAGCCGGCTGATTTCTCAACCGTCGTTGATTTAATCGGCCCGAAAATCGCCGTTCAATTGTTCAATGAAATCGGAATTGATACAAGCGGTTACGCTGTTCCCGAAAAAAAGAAAGCGGCTCGGCGAACAAAAGAAGAAAATGAAACGAATATTGTCAGGGAAATCGACTCGGAAAAAACGGTGTCCGGCAAAATTCAAAAACGATTTGACGATTTTATGTAATAAAAAATATTTTTTTAAAAAAGCTAAAAAAAGTGAGAACAATTCTGTTCTCATTTTCGGATTACTTCAACCGTTCCATCAGCTTTTCCGATGACGACTTCATCGACATTCATGAAAATGCCGTGTTCGACGACGCCGGGAATTTGTGAGAGTTTCGCAGCCATTTCCAGCGGATTTTTAATTTCGCCGAAAGTGCAGTCAATAATGAAATTGCCGTTGTCGGTAATCACAGGACCGTCTTTTTTAGCGGCTGCGCGAAGAACGGGGTCACCGCCGATTTCTTTGAGTGATTTCATGACCAATTCTTTGCCGAACGGCATGACTTCAATCGGTACAAAAATGGAAAGGGTTTTTGCTTTTTTAGCGGGGTCGGACACAACGACAAAACGGTCGGCAGACATGGAAACGATTTTTTCGCGCGTATGCGCTGCGCCGCCGCCTTTGATGGCGTAAAGATTTTCATCAAACTGGTCGGTGCCGTCAATTGCAATCGTTAATTTCGGTGTTTGCGCGAGTGTTGTTAACGGAACGCCGGCTTCGATGGCGATGGCTTCGGATTGGTAAGAAGTCACAACGCCGACAATGTCTAAATTTTCTTCACGGACGCGGCGGCCGAGTTCTCTGATCGTGTATGCGACGGTGGAGCCGGTTCCGAGACCGACGGCATCGCCTGATTTGACAAGAGACGCGGCGTAAATGCCGGCCGCCTTCTTTTCAGGCGACTCTGCTGCTTGGTTTCTGTCTGCCATTGTTTTCCCTCAGGGTGAAAGTCTTTTTCTGTCTCTCGGGAACAAAACAGCTTCGCGGATGTTGTCAAGTTCCAGCATTGTCATAATCAAACGCTCTGCGCCGACACCGAATCCTGCGTGCGGCGGCATGCCGAATCTGAACGGTTTTAAGTAGAAGTCAAAGCCGTCCGGGTTCAAACCTTTTGCCTCGATGCGCTCGACAAGCAAATCGTACTGGTGAATGCGCTGTGCGCCGGAGGAGAGTTCCATCATGCGGTGCATCATGTCAAAGCTTTTTGAGATTTCAGGGCGGTCTTCGTAAGGCATGGCGTAGAACGGCTTTGTTTCCGTCGGCCAGTCGATGATAAAGTAGTGTGATTCGCCGGTTTTGTTGAACACGTATTCACCGAAAAGGTGTTCGGCTTGGGTTCCGATGTCATCGCCGAATTGCATTTTATCTTCAATTTCGGGGATTTCATTGTTGATGATGTCTAAAACCTGCTCATATGTGTATTTGTTAAACGGCAGTTTCGGAATCTGAAGTTCTTTTTCAAGAACTGCAAGGCTCTTTTGGCATTTTTCAACCACTTGTTCGTAAATGTAAACAATCATGTTTTCCAAAAGTTCCATGACATCTTCGTGGTCGGCAAAGCTCATTTCAATGTCGATTGAAGTGGCTTCGTTCAAGTGTTTTCTGGTGTCGTGTTCTTCCGCTCTGAAAATCGGGCCGATTTCATAAACGCGGTCAAGTCCTGCAGACATAAGCATTTGTTTAAAGAGCTGCGGGCTTTGGTTTAAGAAAGCTTCGCGGTCAAAATAGCTGATCGGGAACAAATCTGTTCCGCCTTCTGTTGCCGCGGCCACAATTTTGGAAGTTGTGGTTTCGACGAATTTGTTTTCTCTGAAGAAGTCGCGGATTGCAGCCTGAACGGTGTCGCGGATGACGAAAACTGCGGTCTGCTCTTCGCGTCTGAGGTCCATAAAGCGATTGTCAAGGCGCGTGTCGAGTTCGGCGTCCACTTTGCCGGTCGTGTCCATCGGAAGCGGAGATTCCGCAACAGTCACAACTGTAATGGATTCGGGCATTAATTCGTAGCCGTTGGGTGCTTTTGGCTCAGCTTTGATGGTTCCCGTTACAGTAATAACGGATTCACGGCTCATTCTTTTAACGGTTTCCAAAAGTTCGGGATCGACTTTTTTCTTTAAAATCGTTACTTGCGCGCGTCCCGTTCTGTCGCGGAGAACCAAAAAGGTGATGCCGCCGAGGTCACGGATTTCGTGAGCCCAGCCGGAAAGCGTAACGGTTTGACCGTTGTCCGCTTCAGGGTTAATTTCCCCCGTAAAGTGTGTTCTGAGTGCTTTTAATGACATAATGATCACTTAAATTGTAAAAAGTAAAAATTGCGTATTTCGGTTGAGAAATAATCCATATCGTATTTTAATTTAAGCAAAAATTTAAATGGAATAAAAAGGGTGAATATTTTACATTGATAAATAAAAGGCGATATTTATGGATTTACACCAAATCGAAGAATCGGCAGAACATGCATTTGACCATGCGCTTCATATTGTTAAAATGAAAAATGTTCTTTTACTCTTCGTCGTTTTATGTTTGGCTTATCTTTATTTGTTTGTCATCGACTGAAAAAATCATATTTTTTGCCGTTTATTAAAACGGTGGGCTTTTTTATCAGCCTCAATAAATCATAATAAAAAATATGCGGCTGACACTGCTGTACTCCGTGAGTCACATTATGCTGATCTGACGCCCGCGCGCGAGCCACCACACTTATTTACATCATTGCTGCATAATTATTTCGGATTATGGCACATTGAAATAAATCATATGAAACAGATGATGTGAGAGGGTACAACTTGAATAAAACAGACATTGGTTCAAATCTTTTTAAAACAGGATTTAATTGTGCGCAGGCAGTATTTTCGACATTCAGTGCCGATTATGGATTGGATCAAAATACCGCTTTGAGAATCGCCGGCGGTCTGGGAAGCGGTGTTCGGACCGCGGATGTATGCGGAGCCGTCTCGGGTGCTGTTTTGGTCATCGGACTGCGATGCGGGAGTGATCTCGATTCAGATTCATCTGCAAAAGAGCTGTGTGACAAAGAAACCGAAGAATTTTTACGACGGTTTCGAGAAACGAACGGGTCTGTTGTATGCCGCGAGTTGCTCGGCTGCAACATTTTCACTCAGGAAGGCCTGAGCCAAGCGACCACGGAAAATTTGTTTACCGTAAAATGCACGGGTTTCGTAGTCAGCGCCATCACAATCCTTGAAGAGATGGGATATTGATTACTAGATTTAAAGCTCATTGCCGTTTTTCGAAAAATGTCAAAAAATAGTTTTTATAAATTTATTCAATTGCTTTCTTTTCCAACATTTTACACGCTTGACAAACATCATCGTTGCACGGCTCGCCGCAAATTTGACAGTTTTTCATCACGGAAACATCCAACGCCTGGGAAATGAGCGGCACCATTGTATCATAACCGCGTACAAGAGAATATTTTGTGCCGGGGTGGTTCACTTCAAAATTATTCAAAAGTCTGCGAACCTCTTTTCGGAGCGCGCCGAATGAGTGCGGGCAAGCTGTTAATTCCATCGGAAGATCATTCAAATAAGCGTAAAGGGCGATTTCTTTTTCCGGAATTTTTCGAAGCGGTTTGACGCGAATGATGAAACCGTCCAGTTCGTTGGCGGCGGAAAAGCGTACCATTCGTTCGACGTCGCCGCGGAAGTGGTTGAGCATGATTGTCTGCGCTTCATCGTCTAAATTATGTCCGATGACGAGTTTGGTCGCGCCGATTTCGCGGGCGACTTTGTTGAGGATTTTTTTTCGGAGAACGCCGCAGTAACTGCACGGTCCGACTTCTTTTTTATCATCGCTGTAACGGTTTTCAACCATTTTCTTTTCAACGACAAGCTCGTCCATGGTTTTGCCGTATTCGTCTTTGAAAGATCTGACAATATGTTCAATGCCGAGGCGTTCTGTCATCTCACGCGTCCGCTCTATTGAATAATTGCGGTAGCCGTCGATGCCTTCATCAATTGTAATCGCGACAATTCGAATATCGGGTCGGTTGCCGAAGATTTTATGCATCAGCAAAAGAGAGACGGAACTGTCTTTTCCGCCGGAAAATCCGACGGCGATGACATCATTCTTTTTTACCGGATAACGCTGGCGCATGGTCAGCTTCGCTTTGCGCTCCACGTCTTCAAAAAAGTGTTTTTTGCATAAATGAAGGCCGGAATACGGCTGGTAAATGATTGCAGGCGTGCTGCATTTTCGGCATTTTGTCGTCATAAGTCAACCTGATAAATGAAACTGAATTGAAAAACGATACCTTTCTCATTTAAACTTTATGTTTTCAAAAATTTCGGCATCTTGATATCCTTTTCAAAATATCCGGGGTGTATGATTACCGCCGCTGTTTCATTGCCGTTTGAAATTTTATTTGAAAACTTCGTTTGCGGCTTTATTTTTTGCGTCGTTTGCGGCTGGATTTTCGGATTATTGACCGGCATGATTCCGGGAATTCATGTCAATAACATCGCTGTTATTTTGGCAAGCGCAGCCGCATTTTTGTACGGCTTCGGATTGTCTCCCGTTCTCTTGTCCGCTGTTATTCTTTCCTGCGCGGTTTCTCATACCTTTCATAATATTATTCCGGCTATTTTTCTCGGCGCGCCCGGCGAAGAAACAGTTTTTGCCGTTTTGCCCGGACACAAACTGCTGATTGCCGGCGAAGGCTTGCCGGCTGTTCGTTTATCCGCTCTCGGAAGCGCGGCCGCAGTCATCTTTTCATTTTTGATGATTCTTCCGACCGCTTTCTTTTTATCTCGTTTCTATCCGTTGCTGGAAACAAAAATGGGATTCATCCTGCTTGCGTTGTCTCTAATTGTTTTGCTTTCCGAAAAGAAAATCTCTAAAATTATTTCGGCGACAATTGTTTTTTTGACAGCCGGCGTTTTAGGGGTGATCGCATTTGAAATGGACGGCAGTTTGACTCCTGTTCTGCTTTCATCTTCCGCTTCTGTTCTAATGCCGCTTCTTGGAGGACTCTTCGGTGTTCCGCAACTGATTATCAGTTTGTTTTCCAAATCCGAAATATATGATGTTCATGAAACCGGATTGAATTTTTCAAACAAACTTTTTTTAAAAAATGCGGTTCTCGGGACGGCTGCCGGTGCATTTGTTTCATGGATTCCCGGTGTTTCTTCATCGGTTGCCGCAATTTTAGCGGGATTTTTTAAAAAGAATGATTTTGATGAAACAGGCGGCGACTTTCATGAATCTCCGGATTCTCTCAACGTGGAGATTTCTCACTCAAAAGAGTATATTGTTATTGTTTCTGCAATCAATACGGCAAACGCGGTTTTCGGGCTTTTAGCGTTTTTTATTATCGGCAAATCCAGAAACGGCGCAGTTGTTTCAATTCGGGATATTTTGTCGGCGGCCGGGTTCCCGCTTTCAAACGGTTTTTCCGGTGAAATGCTTGAATTGTTTATTTTGTTTTATGCCGTTATTATGATCAGCGCTTTCTTTTCTTATTTCTCAACAATTTATGTCGGAAAAATTATTCCTGAAATATTTCAAAAAATCGATTACCGGAAAATATCGGCTTTTGTTCTTTTGCTGCTGACGCTTTTAATCTTTTTAATGAGCGGATCTTATGGTCTTATTTTGTTTGCCGTTTCCGTTTTCATCGGATTTTTGCCGGTTGTTCTTCATGTCCGAAAATCAAATTTAATGGGAGTCATCCTCTTTCCCGTTATGCTTTATTTCCTGGGATTAAGGTGATTTTAATAAAAAAACATAAACGAAACGGTTAAATCATGAAACAGCATGTTTGAATAAATAATTTTAAACCGATTTTGTAAAATTCTAACGCACCGCTTTTTTTGTATTTGTTGTATTTGTTTCATCACGGCGGTCGTTGCTATTTAACACATGAGATTTAATGAAATGTAAGTGATCTATAATGCAATTTTGTCCGAAATGTAAAAGCATGATGATGCCGGCAGGCAGTGAATTTAAATGCAAGAAATGCGGCTGTACATCCGCAATGGGGGACTCTTCCGAATTGGCTTTCAAATCTGAAATCCAAGAACGTGAAGTCGTCGTTTTAGAAGGAGATATCGAAGAAGGCCTTCCGACAACCGATGTTATGTGTCCTGAATGCAAGAACAGAAAAGCCTACTGGTGGCTCAGGCAGCTTCGTTCCGCAGATGAATCTGAGACACGTTTCTTCAAATGTACAAAATGCGCTTACACATGGCGTGAATATGATTAAACCTAAATATTTTTGAATATTAAATATTTATATTTGTAAATGGTTATAACAGTAAAAATTGACTTGCGTCATCTTTTTACATTTATTTCATTTATCTAAACTTTATTAAACGTTATAACAAAAAGTGATTTCTATGCTCAAAGCTTCAATCGATATTGATCTTCTCAGAGATTCCATTACGGCGCTTTCCGTCATTGTCAGTGAGGTTCGCTTGAAAATTAAGCCGGATGGCATTTCAGTCAAAGCCGTCGATGCCGCAAATGTGGCAATGGTTATCTTTGACTTAAAAGCCGGCGCTTTTGACAGCTACACGGCGGAGGAAACGGAAGTCGGCATTGACCTTGTCAAACTCAACGACATCCTCGGCATTGTTGAGAAAAAGACTTTGGTCGATATGGAACTTGACATGACTGCTCAAAAACTTCATTTGAATTTCGGCGGTCTTTCCTACACCTTATCCTTATTAGACCCGTCCACAATCAGATCCGAACCCCGCGTTCCGCAGTTGGATCTTCCGGCACGCGTCGTTTTAAACGGTCAGGACTTGAAACGCGCTGTCAAAGCCGCTGAAAAAATCAGTGACCACATGACGCTCGGTGTTGCAGGCGACATTTTCTTCATGGAAGCCAAAGGCGACACAGACCAGGTTCGTTTGGAAATGGGCACAGACCAGTTGATTGATTTGAAATCCGGTGAAGCAAACTCCTTGTTCTCCTTGGACTATCTTCTCGACATCATCAAATCAGCCGGCAAAGCCAACGAAGTAACCCTTTCCATCGGCTGTGACTTCCCGATTTTAATTGAATTCGATGTGGCGCCCAACGCCTGTCATGTGACATTCTTGTTGGCCCCGAGAATCGAATCCGACTGATTCGGACATTTCTGCGGAAATCTCTTTTCCGCAAACTTTTCTCTTTTCATCGTTTTTATTGTTTTTTTCAGATTATTTTCGTCGTTTTTCTTTTATTTTGTTTATTTTTGTCTCGTTTCAGAGCTTGTTTTCTTTTTGTTCACGTTTCAGAGTTTGTTTCATTTTTTGTTGTTTTTATTATGGATTATTTTGATTATTTTTTGTTTTTATTATTGGATTATTTTTGATTATTTTTTGTTTTTATTATTGGATTATTTTTGATTATTTTTTGTTTTTATTATTGGATTATTTTTGATTATTTTTTGTTTTTATTTTTAGATATTTGTTGTTTTTCATTTCTTAGATTTTAGCTCTAAAAAATTATTTTCTGTTTTTTAGAAGTGTAAAATCTTAAATCCCTCATGTATCGTGAGTTAATCGAAGCCATGAAAATTTTTAATGGTATGTTCTTTGACTTCTATGTCGTTCGGCCGAAATCATTTTCAATCATTTTTCGTTTTTTATTTTATTATTTTTTAAAAGAATGTTTTGCATTTTCATAACAATTATATTAGAAAATTACAATGATGTTGTAATGTATGAATGGGCATGAAAATTTTTACCTGTCTGTGTTTTTTTCCCCAAAATGCAAACTCATCAAGGATTAGTCTATATATTTTTCAGCCCTTTTCACTCCCAGTACAATTCATTTTTTGTAGGTTTTTCGAATTGTACACGGGGGGATGCAATTGTTTTTGCATCTTTTGAAAAACCTGATTCAGACAAAAACGCAATTGAAAAATTTTGATGCAAAAAATCAGAATTTGCAAATTGAGTTATTTACGGAGGTAAATATAATGGATAAACAAGCTATTTTAAAAGAATTATCCGATGCGATGGTTTCCTGTAAAGCAGATGTAATCATGGCAGCTACAAAGAAAGCAGTTGATGCAGGTATGCCCAGTGTGGAAATCATTGACGGCCTTGCAGACGGCATGACCGAAGTCGGCGACCAGTTTGAAAGAGGAAAAGTCTTCCTTCCCCACGTTATGATGGCAGCAAACGGCATGCAAGCCGCTGTTGACACACTCGACATGGGCGCAGCCGGCGCAACCGTTAAGAAAGTCATCATCAACGGTACTGTTGAAGGCGACGTTCACGACATCGGCAAATCTATCGTTTCTACAATGCTCCAGTCCGCAGGATTTGAAGTCCACGACCTCGGCAGAGATGTCCCGAATGCAAAATTCATTGAAGCAATCAAAGAATACAACGCTGACATGGTCGGCTTGTCCGCTTTAATGACAACCACACTCAACGGCCAGAAGGAAATCATTGAACTCCTCAAAGCCAACGGCATGAGAGACAACATTAAAGTCATGGTCGGCGGCGCACCCGCAACAACAGCATGGGCTGAGAAAATCGGCGCAGACTGCTATGCAGAAAATGCAAGTGAAGCTGTTGAAAGAGCAAAGGCACTTCTGTTGTAAATATAAAACAATATGGTGGTTACACAAATGGCAACAGAATACATTTTAAGAATGGGTGACGGTAAACGCGTCTCCATGACCAAAGAACAGATCAAAGAAGACACCCTCGCCGGTGCAGGAAACGCTGTTGACTACGGTTTAGTTCCCGAACTTTCCGCAGACGAAATCGACAAGCTCATCGAAATCTGTACAATGCCCGGTAAATCCGTTTCAGTTGAATACGGTATGGAAATCCCGGTTTCTCACGACATCGGTACCATCCGTCTCGACGGTGACCAGGGTAACAGCGGCGTCGGTATCCCGTCCAGCCGTCTTGTCGGTATGATGATGCACGAACGTGCATTCGGCGCTGACACAATGGAACTCGGTCACATCGACTACAGTTTCAAACCCGTCAAACCCATCGTTTCTAACGAATGTCAGATGATGGAAGTCGCTCAGCAGAACATGATTGTTCCGTTGTTCTACGGTGCAATGCCGAACATGGGTCTCTACTACACCCCTGACGGTCCGTTCGAGAACCCCGGAGACTTGCTTAAAGCCTTCAAACTCGAAGAAGCATTCGCTTCCATGGAACACTCCGCAGAACACTTGACCCGTGACATTGTCTGGATCATGCAGAAATTGATGGCCTCCGGCGCAGACGGTGTTAACCTTGACACAACAGGCGCAGCAGGCGATGCAGACGCATACGGTACCCTTACCGCTGTGAAAGCACTCCGCGAAGAATTCCCGGAAATGTACATCGAAGTCGGCAGTGCCGGTGAAAGCTGGATTGGTATGCACGGTATGCTCGAATTCGAAGGCACCGTTCTTGCCGGTCTCTGGCCGCACCAGCAGGTTAAGCTCGTTGAGAAAGCAGGCGCCAGCATCTTCGGCCCCGCTGTTAACACAAACACAAGCAGAACCTTCCCGTGGAACCTTGCCCGCTCCGTTGCATTCACAAAAGAATGCTGCAAAGCATCCACAATCCCGATCCATGCAGACATGGGTATGGGTGTCGGCGGTATCCCGATGCTTGAAACACCCCCGATTGACGCTGTTACACGCGCAAGCAAAGCAATTGTTGAAATTGCAGGCGCAGACGGCATTTAGATCGGTGTCGGCGACCCGCTCGGTATGCCGATTGCACACATCATGGCATCCGGTATGACCGGTCTTCGCGCAGGCGGCGACCTTGTCGCACGTATGCAGCTCTCCAAGAGCATGAAGATCAAGGAAGCCAAAGAATACGTCGCAAAGAAAGTCGGTGTCGATGTTTTCGACTTAGCAGACGAATACGCAATGAGAGACGTCAGAGAAGACCTCGGTATCGGTGTCATCACATCCGTTCCGGGCGCTCCGAAAGGCATTGCAGCTAAGATGAACATCGAGAAAGTTCTCGACACCAAGATCAACTGCTGTGACTATTTCAGAAACCAGATTAAACAGTAATGTAAACGATTTTGATTTGCAAACTTACGGGGATTGTTTTGTGTGTTAAAACAATCCTCTGCAAATCATTTTTATCGGACTGTAGGTTTGTGGCTGATTCCGCTTTTATTGGTTATTTTATTTTCAAATAATCCCGGCAGAAAAAGCTTCAAAAAATTTATATTTATTGAAAAACGCCGTCAGGCGAGTTCGCAAAAGCGATACGGGGAGCAATATTCCATTCACAGATGAGCGTATGCTCTTTAAAATATCTGATCTAAAATCCAAAAAAATTGTCTAACAAAAAACGGCTAAATTTGCTATACACACACAATACACACACCCAAAAATACACACAACCTAAGGATTTTGTTTTCCGTTTCGCTGTCCGATATTTCGTTTCAACCCCTTCAAATTTATAAAGCACGCGTTAGTGTGTGTTTTACAAAAAATTACACAAAAAATAACAGAGGCTAAAAATATGTCAAAATGTAATGCATTTGCAGCAACAAAAGCACTCAATGGTGTTGAGTTTGAACTCTTCACTCAAGACGAATTAAAAGCAATCCACGAAGCAACAATGGATGTTTTCATGGAACCCGGTATCCAGGTTTCCGATGCAAACGCCATCGCTGCTTTCAAGCAGGCCGGCTGTCTTGTTGATGAAAAGACACAGGTTGTCAAAATCCCCGAGTTTGTTGTCAGAAGAGCACTTCAGACAGCTCCTTCCAGATTCACTCTCTGGGCCAGAAACAAGAAATACAACACTGTCATGGAATGCGGCGGCAAAGTCCACTGGACTTGCTTCGGTACCGGCGTTAAGATGACCAACTACGTCGCACCCGGTAAATACGAAACCGTCGACTCTGTTGAACAGGACATCGCCAATGTCGCAAAACTTTGTGACTGGGCCGAAAACATCGACTACTTCTCCCTCCCTGTTTCCGCAAGAGACTGGGCCGGCAAAGGTGCACAGGACGTCCACGAAGTCTTTACACCCTTGACAAGCACAGAGAAACACTACCACGACATTGACCCCGTCGGCGAAAACGTCGAAACCTACTGGGAAATCATCAAAGCCTACTACGGCGGCGACGAAGAAGAAGCCAGAAGAAAACCGATCATGTCCATGTTGGTCTGCCCGACCAGCCCGCTCGAACTCAGCAGCAACGCCTGTCAAGTTATCATGAAAGGCGCAATGAACAACATGCCCGTCAACGTCCTCTCTATGGCAATGTCCGGCGGCTCCGCACCTGTTTACCTTGCCGGTACACTCGTGACACACAACGCAGAAGTTCTTGCAGGTATCGTGCTCGCACAGATCACAAACCCCGGCGCACCTGTCTACTACGGCAGCTCCACCACAACATTCGACTTGAAGATGGGAACAGCACCTGTCGGCGCACCCGAACTCGGTCTTATCAGTGCAGGTGTCTCCAAGCTCGCTAAATTCTACGGTCTCCCCGCATTCGTTGCAGGCGCATAGACCGACGCAAAAGTTCCGGACGCACAGGCCGGCCACGAAAAGACAATCACAACAACCCTTGCAGCACTTGCAGGCTCCAACACAATCTACGGTGCCGGTATGCTCGAACTCGGTATGACCTTCTCCATGGAACAGCTCATCATCGACAACGACATCATCGCAATGGTCAAAAAAGCCATGGAAGGCATTGTTGTGACAGAAGAAACACTCGGTGTTGACCAGATTAAGAAAGTCGGTATCGGTAACAACTTCCTTGCACTCAAGAAAACAAGAGAACTCGTTAACCTTCCGTCCTCTCCGAAACTCTTCGACAGAAAGATGTTCGGCGACTGGGAAGCAGCAGGTTCCAAAGATGTTGCTGACAGAGCACACGACACCTACCTTGATGTCATGAAGAACCACGAAGTTCCGGCAGTTGACAAAGACATCCTCGCAGCAATGAAAGCAATTGTTGACAAGGCAGACAAAGCATTCAAGATCTGAATTCTTTAAACAAAAAATACAGAGGTTTAAATTATGGCAAGTAAAGACGAAGTTATGGCAATGGCAAAAGAAGCAATTATGGAATTCGACGGCGAAATGGCCGAAGAAGCAGCACAGGAAGGCCTTAAAGCAGGCATCAACCCCGTTGAAATCATTGAAGCATACACCGCTGCAATGGGCGACGTTGGTGTTCAGTTTGAACAGGGCACACTCTTCCTCCCCCACGTGTTAGCCGCATCCGAAGCAATGAATGCAGGCATTAAAGTCTTAAAACCTGAAATGGAAAAGACAAAAGCACAGACGGTCAGCAAGGGTAAAGTCGTTATCGGTACAATCGAAGGCGACATCCACTCTATTGGTAAAGACATCGTCGTTTCCATGCTCGGCATTGCCGGCTATGACGTTATCGACCTTGGTCGTGACGTTCCGGTCAAAACAATTGTTGAAGCAGTCAAAGAACACAAACCCGCTATCGTCGGAACCTCCGCTTTGATGACAACAACAATGGTCACTCAGATCCAGGTTGAAGAACAGCTTAAAGAAGCAGGCGTCCGCGACACCGTTAAAACAATGGTCGGCGGTGCACCGTGCACACAGGACTGGGCTGACAAGATCGGCGCAGACATCTACGGCGAAAGCGCAACTGACGCTGTTTCAAAAGTCAAAGCAGCAACAGGTGCTTAAATAAATCACAATTAGAGACGGGAGGGGCGGCATGAAAAAAGTTCCACACACACTCCGTCCCGCTCGTTTTTAATATCTGTATTATCACTGTCCCTGTCAGTTCTCTGATAAGCACTCATCAGGTGACAAGATATATACAACAACCCCCGTGTTGGAAATGGGCAGCAAAGTCATAATCTGCTGTTCCTTTTCCTTTTTTATTTTAGGATTGGTATTAAAAACAAGTTTATACCAATTGCTCAAATTCATATAAATCTTTTTGATTTTATGGCTTTTTTGAAAAGCTGTATTTTTTGTGGCTTTCCGTGAGCCTTTTTGCGGCTTCGCTTTGATTTGAGAAGCTGTCTTTATTACAACGATTACAGTTTTTCGTTGTCGAAATGATATTCATTTAAAAATCCATTAAAATTATTGTTCGAAATTAATTTAATTTCTCAAAATTATTATTTAATTAACTCAATTAATTAACTCAATTAATTCCTCAAATTTATCATTCAAATTTATTCGGAAATTTATCCCAAATTTCATTCAAAATTTCATTCAAAATTAAATTCAAAATCAAATTCAAAATTACAATTTATCTTTAATTTACGATTCAAGAAATTTACAATTCAAAATTTTATTTTGTTAAATTTTCATAATCTTAAAAATCGGCTTCCGGCCGAAATCTATTGGGGCTCAGAAAATGACATTATGTTTAGGTATTGATACAGGCGGAACATACACTGATGTTGTCATTATTGACGATGAGAGTAAAACCGTTTTAAAATCCGCAAAGTCTCTGACAACTTATCCTGATCCGATTGATGGCATTCGAAATGCGCTTGATGAAATGCCGGCGGATTTGATCGAAAAAGTGTCTGTTGTTTCTGTATCGACAACTCTTTCAACAAATACTGTTCTTGAAAATACGGGCGAAGCCGCCGCGCTCATTTTAATCGGCAGCGCGAAACTTTTGAATTTCGATGATCAAAAAGCGGTTCAAAATTATACAATTGTCTCAGGCGGTCATGATAATGAAGGCAATGAAGCCGAACCGCTCGATTTTGAAGCCATTGAAGAATATGTTCTTTCCGTCAAAGACAAAGTTTCTGCTTTTGCCGTTTCTTCTTATTTCAGCGTCCGCAATCCTGACCATGAATTACAAACAAAAGAATTGATTCAGAGATTAACCGTGGCCGACGGTCAATCCGGTCACCCTGTTGTTTGCGGTCATGAATTGGCGCAATCTCTGGGCACTTACGAGCGCGGTGTGACGGCTTATTTGAATGCAATGCTTTTGCCGACCACGAACCGCTTTGTAAACGCAGTCGTTTCCGAAGTCAAACGCCGCGGGTTAAATGCCGATATTAAAATTTTGAAATGTAACGGCGCGGTTTCAGGCATCGAAGAAGCAATGGAAAAGCCGGTCGAATCTATTTTTTCGGGGCCTGCTGCCAGTTTACTCGGCGCGTCCTTTTTGTCCGGCCGTGAATCCTGTTTAATGATTGATGTCGGCGGCACCAGCACCGATGTTTCTCTGGTTGAAAACGGTTTTCCGGATATTTCCGATAACGGTGCTGTTGTCGGCGGGTGGCGGACCAAAGTGCGTGCCATCCGTATGGAAACATCTGCGCTCGGCGGTGACAGCCAAATTTGGATTCGTCTTCCGTCTCTTTCCGATTCTGCTGTCCAAGATCGAATCATGTTCGGGCCGAGACGGATTATTCCGATTTGCCGCGCCGCATCGCTCTATCCTGAAATTTTGGAAAGTTTGAAAGAAAGATGGTTTGCCGACAAATATCGTTTCAGCGAATATGTTCAACCCGTTCGCTTCTATATTCGAAGCGGCAACCTCGCAATCGGCTTAACCGCTGAAGAACAAAAAGTATATAACAAAATCAAGGAAGATGCGCCTGTTTCAATCAATGATATTATGTGGGACATGACTTACGTTCCTGCCGACATTCTGAAGTCGTTGGTCACTCAAAAATTGATCAATATGATTGGTTTTACGCCGACGGATGTTTTGCATGTTTTGGGCGATTATAATGAGTTCAACGCCGAGGCATCTGTTCTTGCGGCTCGCATTACCGCCTCTTTTCTGGACACGGAATACATGGAACTTTGCCGGTATTTGAAACAGACGTTTTCATTAAAAATGGCGCAGGAATTGGTTTATTTCCTTGTCGATAAAGGGTTGGCGGATAATGCTGAAAATATTGTTCAGACATCCCGCTCGGATGTTTTTAATACGCGGTCACGGTTCGAAGCGTCGTTCAATCCCGACTTGACGGACTCTCCTGTTTTTAAGGATTCAGTGAAAGCCGTTTTAGCTTTCAAGAAGCCGTTGCTCAAATACAAACTCGATATTCCGGTTGTGATGATCGGCGGTCCCGTCAAAGCGTTTGCAGACGATCTTCGCCAATTCATTGACGCTGAGATTTTGACGCCCGAATATTTTGATGTCGGAAATGCCGTCGGCGCGCTTGTCGGAAAAATTGCGAAACGCATTGACATTTCCGTCAGAACTGTTCAAAGCGAATCAAGGTATATGTTGAAAACGAACGGTTTCATTGTTTATTATCCGGGCGGCCGCCAAGCGTTTGCAAACCGCGATGATGCGTTGAATTATGCCCGGGAGTTGGGCAAACAAATGATTATGGAATATATGGAACGTGAAGCGGTGCCGGCAGAAAAAGTTGAATTCAAAATGCATGAAGAAGATGTTTCAATTTCCAAAGGCGTTTTGCCGTATATGACGCATTTTGTTTTCGAAGGCTTCGCCAGGAATGTGTTGTAAAAAAATTTTGTTCGGCTTCGCCTCACAAAATTTCAGGGGCGAGGGGAGGGCGGTGTTTGCAGAAACGCTTTCGCGTTTTATGGCTCCGCCTACGATTTCATCAGGCGTTTGTTTAAAATCGCGTTGCGATTTTTGGCGGCTTCGCCGCTGTTTAGACAGTGCCGAGACGGAACGGATAACAGCTGTGCTGCGTTTTGACAGTGCCGAGATGGAACGGATAACAGCTGTGCTGCTGTTTTGACAGTGCCGAGACGGAATGGGCAGCAACAGTGTCCGTTTTTTGATTTTCAAACCGGCGGGGCTGTTTTAAAATTAGAAAATAGCGGGGTCGTTTTTTAAAAATAAATTGAAACATGCAGCATTCGCGCGAGCCACGCTTGCTCCATGTTTCCTGCCTTGTTTTATTCCATGGCAGTTGACTGCTTTTTGTAGTGTTTGTACAGTTCTTTTGCCCATGAACGGGTGGCATCTTCTAAGCTGACGATGATTTTGTAGTCGTAAACGCCGTCGTTGTTGAAGAAATAAATGTATGTGAAAACATCTGTAATTGTCATGGACGGGCCGATGGCATCACCTTTGTCGTTTAATTTCATGAAGGTGACGTTTTCTCTTTTGATAATGTCTTGAAGGCGTTTTTCATGATCTTCGACGAGGCGGTCGTAAACTTTCGGCGTCACGATGATTGTCATGTCTTTGCCTGATTCGGCCATTTCGAACTACATTTCCGTGTAAATCGGATGATAAACGGATAAGAGGCACATGGCGTGCTTTGATTTCTTGAAATTGTCGCTGAATTCGGCGGGGACATCATACATGTATTCGCTGATGTCGTATTCTAAAAGCCTGTAGTTGCCGATGTCGCGAATGCGTTCCATTAAATCCGGCGGAATGACAGTCAGATTTCGGCTGAACCAGAAGCGTTGATCCTTTTCAAGGATATCAATCGTTTCAAAAAGCGGAAACATATTTTTGACGAGAACCTGTCCGATATTTGTCAGCTCGTACATTCCGTCTTTTAACACGACAATCTCTTCATCTCTCAGCGTCTTCAGCTGAGGGGCTAATGAATGTGCTGTCATATTCATTTTTTCAGTGAGCTCGTCTATTGAATATCCTTTCTTGCCGAGAAGCAAAAGAATTGCTCTTCTCTTTTCTGAAAGACAAACAATGTCACTCAAAGTTAATGCAACTGTTGATTTATTCAACGCTAACGCCGTCCCGAAATGATTTTGTATAATTTTACCGGTATAATCCACCGTTTAATGTACCGATAATTGTTTTTAAACAACGTCTGTTATTCACAATTATTTGTTATGATTTGATGAGTCAACATTTACAATTGTAACGGATTACCAAGTCTGAAACATCATGCTTGAATTTTGTTCTGTTAATTAATAATTCATTGCCGGCCGAATCCCCGGTTTTTTATTTTCAGCCGCATAACTTCGAATCATTCAAGCAATATAAAATTTTGATTCTTATATTTAAATGCAGTTCTACCTATATAAATCTAAAGCTTTATTAACAGGAAGATGTTATGGATTGTTTTACCGGAAGAATTCTCAAAAATGAATGCGGCATGAATTCTTTTAAACCAATCAAACGGTCAGCGCAAATCTGAAGAAATTTATGATTTTTTATTAAAATCAGGGTAAAAAGCTTAAAAATTTCTTGTAAAATGTTGATTTTTTCATCAAAAATTTCGTTGAAAAATCGCATCAAAAATTTATTTGCAATGAATTCCAAAAAATCTAAATCAAAACAATCTGTTTGATAAAATTTAAACAGATTTTCAAGATGTCGATTTTCTTTGAAAAAAATTCAATTTTGTCCGTTTCGTTCAGATTTTGTCTTAACATTCTATTTTTCTAACAGTTTTATAATTCGAGTCGAATTCAATTTTTTTTCATTGTTTCGTAGTTTACAATGCCGTCAGGATAATGTCAAACGGTTATGCTATATACGTTTTTATCCATTTATACGCCGCGAATAATTTCCGAAGAGACAATTTATTGTCCGTCCGGAAATATAAAAAATAAGGCCTGTGATTTTTCAACTTTGTTGACTTGTTATCACAGGGATATGGGGGTATTTTCGAGGGATATTTCTCTTGAACTTTATTTTTTAGTTTCGTGTTCCCATTTTGTATGTCGTGCGAAAAACACGCGTGCAAAATATACGGAGGTTTAAAGGCAAACAAAAATGATTGGATGAGCGGAGGCTGTAGACAACGGCCGATATTCGGTTTACGTTTATTACGACTTCCGCTGTCGTTTCTAATATTTCTCGGTTTTATGGAATCAATGTAAAATTGATTCTCCATATCAAAAATTTTGATGGGGGTTTCGATTTGAAAATTCTGTTTTGCGAGTGTTTGTCAGATTATTGTTGTAATTATTAGAAACCAAGGTGGTTTTGTGGACAGTGACAGTACTTCATTACAAAGATCAATTGATTGGAAACAAGGTCTTGCAATTGCGCTCGGTGTACCCTTATTGATTTTACCGTCAATCGGTACCTTTGCGGTTTACTTATGGGCTTTTGCGATTGTCGCATGGGGTCTCTCAGTATTGCAGGGCTTTATCCAGAACTTGGCATACGGTGAAATGGCAACAACATTTGCCAACGCATCCGGTTTGCCCGGTTTCGCACAGACAGTGTTCGGCGCAGGAACACAAACAGGTAAATTTATCGGTGGATTCTCCGCTTGGAGTTATTGGTTTGCATGGAACCCTGTGCTTGCGATTTACTCTATTTTAATCGGCGACTATCTCAGCGGTATCATGCCTTCTATTATTCCTGCATTCGCTGATGTATCACCCGTTCTTCTCTCCATCGGAGCCGGAATTATTATCTTCGCTGCACTTATTTTGATTAACTCAAGAGGTGTTTCAAGCGGTGCAACGGTCGGTTATATTTTAGCCGTCTTTTCATTAATTCCGCTTCTTGTGATTACGGTTGCTCCGTTCTTTACAGGCAACTTCCATGTGGAATATATCACAGGCAGCTGGTTCCCGACAGACTGGAACTGGGGACTTTCAAACGTTTTAATTCTTCTCGGTATCATGGCCACCGCTCAGTGGAGTGCCTGTGCCTGGGAAACTGCAGCTATCTACGGTCCGGAATATAAGAATCCGAAATCCGACGTTCCGAAAGCACTTTTCATCTGCGGTTTAATCTGTTTGTTCTCTTTCGTTTTCGTCCAGGCATCCGTTACCGGAACGCTCGGCGTTGACGGCATTATTGAACAGCGTGTTTCTCCGCTTCTTCCGATGGCAACAATGGTCTTCGGCGAGTGGGGCGCATTAATCGCTATTGTTATGCTTATCGCAGCAATGGTTTTGATCATTCAGACCGCCTTTAACGGATCTGCAAGATCTATGCACTCAATGGCTGTTGAAGGTAACTTGCCGTCTTACTTGTCCAAAGTGAACTCGAAAGGAACACCGATGAGAGCAATGTATATCATTGCGATTTTCAACGTCCTGTTGATTTTGATCTTCTCCTTCATGGAAGCATCCAGCGGTCCGGCTGCTATTTTGTCAGCATCCGCAATGGGCTATGTGTTTGCAAACGGTATCAGCTTATTGGCATACTACAAAGCAGCAACAGATCCGAAATTCAAGGACTTGGAACGCCCGTTCAAGGCACCCAAGGGCTGGAAATACGTCGCATTGGCATTCTCAATACTTAACCTCACCTTGTACTTGGTGGGTATTATTTACTTGAATGCAACTGACGCCGGCTGGGGACCGACACTTCTCGGTTTCGTTGTTCTCGGTGTTTTCGCGCCGCTTTGGTGGTGGGCACAAAAAGAACAAAAGAATAAAGCTGCAGCTTAAAACTGAAAGCTTAATTTTAAAGGATCATCGATTGATTGCCGATTTGGCAACAATCGTTTTCCTGTTATAATGATCTTGAAGGGAATGGTATTGCATTTCAAACCGAATTTCGTTCGGTGCATGGCAATCCTTTCAAATTCAATTATTTCGGCACTTTTGCCGAAGCAAAACGAAAAAACAAAAGGTGACCATTCGGCCTCTTTATGAGGTGTCGCTAAAAGTGTGTGTGGGCGAACAATATTTCAGGAGAAATATCTATGGTTGAAAATGTGGTCTCTTTAGAAGAAATAAGAGAAAAAGAAAGAAGCCGTAAATTTAAATACGGTTATATGTGGGCACTTTTCTGTGCTGTTTTTTGGGGTATCTGGTATCTTCCCGGTACAGCAATTTGGGTTTTAAATCCGTTTGATGACATGTCTGTCGCCATTGCAGCAACGCACGGCGAGTCTATGTCATTGGTGATTGTGGCCGTTTTAATTACGGCATTAAACGCTTTAACTTGTGTGATTGCGTTACTCGCATGGAACGCCATTCTCGGCAAGCACAAATTGAAAGAATTAAAGCGCACAATCCTTGACTTTAAAAAATGTTCTAAATGGTTCTTCCTCGCCGGTATTTGCGGTATGTTGGCCGTTTTTGGTTCATACTTAGCTATGGGTTTCATCGGTGCCGCTTTCTCAGCTGTTGCCGGTTTGTTGTATCCTGTTGTCGGCGCAACTGTCGCCCGTCTTTGGTACGGCGAGAAAATCTCTAAACGCGCTGCAGCCGGTATTATTGTTATTGTTGCCGGAGGTATTTCCATTTACGCCGGCGGTCTCGTCTCTGAATTGGCAACCGGCAGTGTTCAGTGGTTCGGTTACCTCGGCGGTTTAATGGCTGCCGTCAGCTGGGGTCTTGAAGGCGCTGTCGCCGGAAAAGGTCTTGACTTGGCTGAACCCGACTCCGCTTTGACCATCCGTTTCATTGCAGAAGCAGGCTACTGGTGGATCATCGTCATTCCGGTTCTTTCACTTCTCGGTTTCCCGATGATTACATACGCGCTTCAGATCTTTGACCCGCTGGTTCTTGTCGTTTTGATGTTTGCCGGTATCACATTCGGTTTCTGTTATGTGACCTGGTACAAATCGTTCCCGCTTATCGGTGTCGGCCGCGGTCAGGGCATTGGTAACCTTTACGGTCTTTGTGCTGTGATTTTCGTTTTCCTTTTCTTCGGAACATCTCCGGGATGGACGATTATCATCGGCGGTATTCTCTGTGTCGCCGGCAGTTTGCTGATGTTCACTGAGAGCACAGACGGTATGGCAAGTTTGAGAGGTGACTAAAATGGGTGAAAGACCGCTTAAAATCAGAATTTTGGAAATCTTCAAAGACGGCCAATCCTATTGGAATTATGAGATCGTTGAAATGATTTTCAAAGAATACAAAATGAGTGGAAATTATGAACGTGACCTGATTAATTTCGACATCATTGAATTGGCTTCCGGCGGCATGCTTTCTGACATTGAACAGAAAGTGGATACTGAAGGCATTTACAAGAAGGATTTCTTGCTGCACAAGTATGTCATCACTGACTTCGGAAAAGAAAAAGCCAACAGTGCTTGCGCAAACTAAGGAGGCGTCATAAATGGTACAAACAGAAGCAGCTATGGCAGCTTATAATGAAATGTGGGCCGGTATTGTTCCGGTCGCCGATATCACTTGGATGATTTTCATTATCGTCATCGGTATCGCCGCCCTCTATATGGCCCGCCGTTTTGTTACAGAATTCTGATATCCGTATCAGATTCAAGCATCAAAAATTAAAAACTGTCCAATCCAACCGATATTCGCCGACTGTCAGGCGAATATCAAATTCGGGGCAAATTTTTCTTTGCTCCGTTTTCTTATTTTTTTAAAAGTGTCTTTTCACATCAAAATCTTTTTATGTGAGCGTTTCCTTTCTCATTCATTCGCGCAGTCCCGTAGTGTAGTGGTCAATCATTCCGGCCTTTGGAGCCGGTGACAGCGGTTCGAATCCGTTCGGGACTACTTTTTTCATTTACTACTTTTTTATTTTCATTTGATTCATTTCTTTTTATTCTTTTCAGTTTCACTCGGTCATTATTTCTCGGCTCAGCAGCTCTTTCTAAAAAAATTTCAAACTCATCTTTAAATACAAAATCTGCTGTTATCAATTATAAAAACGGTTTAATATTTATCTCAAAAATGAGGGTGGGTGGCCAAAAATGGCTTCTTTCAAAATAATAATAATTGGTTTAATGGTTCTATTAGTCGCAGCCTGCGCGTTTTCAGGCTGTTTGAATAAAGCACAAGCAAATGATTTTATCGGCAGCTGGGAAGCAACAGAAACCGATGATACCATTTTTACATTCTATGAAAACGGGACATGCGGCATTCACGCGGGCAATTTGATTGCGCAGGGCGAATGGAAACCCGACGGCGAAAATTACGGACTGTATTGTTACGGTATTCGCGCGGGAACGGCATCTTTTGTAAATGACGATTTGATTCATCTTCAATTAACGTATGGAATGCTTGATTTGAATGAAGATTTCAAACGCGTTGCCGCTTGATTCATTTGATAAGTTAAAACAAATGCCTAATATTTGTATCAGAACGTCAACCGTTCTGACAATTATTTTTTCAAAGGGATTTTATTTTCCAAAAAAGCTTGATTCGTTTTTTGTTTTCGTTTTTTGTTTTCGTTTTTTGTTTTTTATGATCTTGCTCGGAATTAATGAGGATTTCAAAAACTGATAACTTGTATTTGAAAATATTGTAAAATTTGATGATATATGTTTTTATACTCATAAGTATTTTTAATATCTGCTGAATTTTATCATTCAGCTTTTAATAATACTAATTAAAACTCATTTATTGAGGGGATACTATTATCAAAAAAACTTTACTCGCATCCGTTTTAGTTCTTGTTTTGGTGGCTTGTATGTTCTCCGGCTGCCTTGGTGACAAGATCGTCGGAACATGGAAAAGCACAGATTCTGAAGCAACAATCACATTTAACAAAGACGGCACATACTCCGCATCCTTCGGTTCCTTAGGTGCAAAAGGCACATGGGAAAAAGCAGATGACGGAAGTTATGCTCTTTACTACAACAACGGTAAAATCGGTTCAGCCATCATTGACGGCAAAAACCTCCAAGTCAACCTCGGCTTCGGTATCTTTTCGTTGAAAGGCGACTTTACCAAACAGTAAGTCGTTTTAATATTTAATCAGTTATTCATTTGATTTTTCAAATGAATACCTGTTTTCTCTTTTTGGATTATTTTTGATTTTCTTTTTGGGATTGTTTTTGATTTTTTCTTTGAACGGTTTCTTCTTATCAATTCTTTTCTTTTACTGTCTTATCTCTCTCTTTTTGAACCGAGTAATTCTATTTTTATTCTCACTCAATAAATACATTTTTATTTCAAAAAGTCTGTATTTTTTTAATCAAATAAATATTTTCAATTATTTATCTGTATTAACTCTTGAGGAATTCAAATGGTTCAAAAACATTTCCCGACATGGTCTTTTATCCTTGTCTTTGCCGCCTGTATGTTTTCAGGCTGCTTCGGCAATGATAAAATTGTCGGCACATGGATCAATAAAGAAATAAATGACACTATGATTTTTTATGAAGACGGAACTTGGATTTCAGATTATTGGACAACAGGCTCCTATACCGGTTCATGGACAAAATCAAATGACATTTATCGGCTTTCTGTCTGCGGCAATAATTCAACTCAAGACTCCGGCATCGTGATGATTGACGGTCGGAATCTGATTCTTGAACGATCTTGGGTTGAATTCGTTTATGTTAAAAATTGAGGTTTTGTTTTTTTATTTTTACGCTTTTTTCATTTTTGGATTTAATCTTTTTATTTCCAAGTTTTACTTATTTTATTTTTTGGAAATTTTTATTTTGAAAATCCATCTTCAACGCTTCAATTTCTTCACAATTTTCCAATTGAAGCGCAAAAATCCCGAAACACGGTTTTACATATTGGAAAAACAAATCATTGCCGGAAATGCCGACCGGAAACGGTCGCGCTCCTTTTAATAAAACGCCGAGCAATTCATAACCGCCCGGAACAAGCCAGACTTCGTCTGATTTTTCCAAAATCAATTCTTCACATTCGGAAAGCGTCATTTCACTGCCGATAATGACAACTTCCAAATTTTTAATACAAACCATAAAAAGCACCGAATTGATTTTGATGAAAAATAAGTTAAAAAGATGAAAAGAAAGAAAAGGAAAAGAAGGATTGAGATTACTCAATCACTAAATTTTTCAACTTAATGCCGGATTCAACAATTTTTCCGACACGTTTGCCGCCGGTCATTCCCATGACGTAAGGCGCGACTTCTTCAGGAACAATGATAATGAAGCCCATTCCCATATTGAATGTCTTGTACATTTCAAGGTCGCTGACATTGCCCTGTTCTTGAAGGAATTTGAAAATTTCAGGCGGTTCAATCGGGTCATCGAAATCAAACCCGAGATTTGTGATGCGTCTGAGTTTTAAGAGACCGCTGCCGGTGATGTGAGCAAGACCGTGAACTTCATGCTTTTTAAGAACGTCTAAAACTTCCATGTAAATTTTCGTCGGAACGAGAAGTTCATCGCCGATTGTTGTTTTGGGGTTGTAGGGACAATAATCCTGATAATCATAAGGCGATTCCTTGATGATTTTTCGAACCAAAGAGTAGCCGTTGCTGTGAATGCCGCTGCTTTTAAGACCGATAATCACGTCGCCGACTTTGATTTTTTCCCCGGTTAAAACATCTTCTTTTTTGACTGCGCCGATACAGGTGCCGGCCAAGTCAAATCCTTTAATGATGTCGGGAAGCGTTGCCGTTTCACCGCCGACGATTGACATCTTGGAAATTTCCGCGCCTTTTGCCAAACCGATGCCGACTTCAGCGGCAAATCCCGGTTTGTGTTTTTCAAGCGCAAGGTAATCGACAAAACCGATGGGTTCTGCACCGATTGCGAGCAAGTCATTGACATTCATTGCGACACAGTCAATGCCGATTGTATCCCATTTGCCCATTTCGTTGGCAATAAGCACTTTCGAGCCGACACCGTCCGTTGTCATGGCGATTGCGAATTCACCAAAATCCATCAAACCGGCGTAGTGGCCGATATCCGTTAACGGCGCGCCGAACCCTTCTCTTTTGTAGGTCATGGTTTTTGTCAATGATTTAATGGTATCTTCTTCCTGATGAATATCAACGCCGGAAGTCGCGTAAGTAGATTCTTTTCCCGTCATAGTAAGCCTCAAATTTGATTTAATAAATTGAATCTCGTTCTTATTCTTTTCCGTTTTCCGGTTTGTCTAATTCGAATTCAGCGTGGAGCGCAGCAACCGCTTTGTTGACTTCTGCGCTGCTGACAACACAAGAAATGTTGTATTCGGAAGAACCCTGGCTGATCATAATAATGCTGATGTTTTCCTTGCCGAGCGCGGTAAACACACGTCTTGCAACACCCGGCGTTCCGGCCATACCGGCACCGACGACTGCCACAACAGAAACATCAGAGCGGAAATCCACAGTGTAAGCGTCTCCGAGTTCCGCTTTCAGAGATTTGACCGTCTTAACGCGGTCTGCGTCATTGACAATAAATGAAATGCTGGATTCAGAGCCTTGACTGATTAAGCGGACGCCGACTTTTTTGTTCGCTAAAATCGAAAAAATGACCGCCAGCTTTCCGACGGAGTCGACCATTTCCGAGCTCGAGACATTGATCAAAGACACCTTTTTAATCATGCTGACCGCTTTGACAACATTTTTGGACTTTTTGTTCTCGGTGACAACAAGCGTTCCTTCAAAGTCCGGCTTGAACGTGCTTTTCACGCGAACCGGGATGTTGTGCATCATGGACGGCTCAATCGCGCGCGGGTGCAGGACTTCTGCGCCGAGGGAAGAGAGCTCCATGGCTTCCTGATATGAAATAAAGTGAATTGTGCGTGCGTTTGAAACGATTTTCGGGTTTGCGGTCATGATACCGTCAACTTCTTTCCAAAGCCAGATTTCATCCGCTTTGATGCCGACGCCGACAATGGATGCCGTATAATCCGAGCCGCTGCGGCCGAGTGTTGTAATGGTTCCTTCTTCGTTTTCACCGATAAAGCCTGTCACAACTTGAATTGAATTTTTCAATCCCGGCGTCAATCTCTCGTGAATTAACGCATAAGATTTCGGGAGCGGTTTTGCGCCGCCGAAAACATCGGTTGTAATGATGCCGGCTTCGCCGCCGGTGTAATTTTTAGAAGCGATGCCCATCGAACGAAGTGCGCCTGAAACAATCGGCGCGGCCAAGCGTTCGCCGTAAGATGAAATGTTGTCGCGGGAGCGAACCGTCAGCTCGCCCAAATAACAGATGCCGATAAGTGCTTTTTCAAGCTCATCAATTTGGTTTGTTAAGAATTCAATGACTTCCGGTCTGAGATTTTCGTCGTCAATCGCTTCATTGACGGCGGTAAAATGCTGCTGTTTCAAAGCGGTGATGAATTCTGTCACAACGGTTACCTTTCCGTTTTCACAGCCGGCAGTCGCAACATCCAAAAGCCGGTCGGTTACGCCGGCAAGAGCGGATGTCACCAAGACGACTTGATTTCCCTGATCAAAGTAACTCTTCGCCAATTCAGCCACGTGGCGTATTTTTTTTCCGTCACCGACGGAGGTTCCGCCGAATTTCATCACAATCTTCATAATTCTCTGTTCCGTTGCATAATCTTGATTCTTTTTCAATGTAATATATGGTTAAATATTTTGTGACAAAAAATTCCTCGCTTCGCTCGGAATTTTTCAGGGGCATTGGGGGGGCGGTGTTTGCAGAAAATGCCTCGCTCCGCTCGGCATTTTTATGGCTTCGCCTACGGTGGGAGGGTGGTGTTTATGAAAAATGCCTCGCTTCGCTCGTCATTTTTGTGGCTTCGCCTGCGTGCGCGAACGGGCACGTTTTCATTTTTTTTGAAAATCTTGGTCGGGGTTTATTTTTTATTTTATTTGTCATTCTTCCGAAAACTAAAACGGATTTCGTCAAAACAAAAATCGCTCGCTTCGCTCACGATTTTTCATGGCAGTGGGAGTGTGGTGTTTATGAAAAATGCCTCGCTTCGCTCGTCATTTTTGGCGGCTTCGCCGGCCGCGCGCGAATGGTCACTTTTTCATTTTTTTGAAAAACAAAGGGTCACTTTTTCAATCTATTTGTCATTCTTCCGAAAACTAAAACGGATTTCATCAAAACCTTTTTTAATCATTCATTTTTAATCATGACTCACTTTCAAAAACATTCGGAGTTTTCTATGACTAAAGAATATATGCTCGGAAACGCTGCGATTGCTCGCGGCGTCAGAGAAGCCGGGGTCGGCGTGGTTTCAGGTTACCCGGGAACGCCGTCTTCCGAAATCGTTGATATTTTACGCGCTCAAAAGGACCGCGATTATTATTTGGAATGGTCGGTGAATGAAAAAGTGGCGGTTGAGGTTGCAATCGGCGCGGCTTTTGCCGGTGCCCGCTCTATCGTGACCATGAAACATGTCGGCTTAAACGTCGCGGCTGACCCGCTGATGACGGTCTGCTTTGCCGGAACCAAAGGCGGTCTTATTATATTGGCAGCTGACGACCCGTCTTTCCATTCATCTCAAAATGAACAGGACACGCGCCGCTATGCGCAATTCGCGCAAATTCCGTGCTTTGATCCGGCAACGCTTCAAGACGCGAAAGATATGATTGCTTACGCGTTCGATTTTTCAGAACAGTTTGAAACGCCGGTTATTTTCAGGCCGACAACCCGGCTCAGTCACGGCAAATCCAGTGTCGAGCTCGGCGAAATCAAACCGAACACAAACAAAGTCGATTTCGTCAAAGACCCGAGCCGTATGGTCATGATGCCGAATTTTGCCCGTCCGCGCCATGTCGCTTCTATTGAACGTCAAAAGCCGATGGCAGACGCGCTTGAAAAATCCCCGTGGAATGTTTTGGAAATGTGTGACGGCTCAAAAATCGGTGTTATTTCTTCAGGCATTGCTTCTGTTTACGCGAAAGAAGCGCTTCACGCACTCGGAATTAACGCGTCTTTCCTCAAAATTACAGCTTATCCGATGCCGGACAACATGATTCTTGAAATGCTCAATCACTGCGATAAAGTTTTGATTGTCGAAGAATTGGAACCCATCGTCGAAGACCGTGTTCGTATTTTGGCGCAGCAGAACCAAATCACAACCGAAATCATCGGTAAGAATCCGGTTCCGCGTGTCAATGAACTCAATTTCGAAATCTGCCGCGATGTTATGGTTGCCGTTTTCAAAGAATATGCTGACTCTTCATCGACCGCTTTCGCCGAAGCCGGCAACGTTCCCGCGCTGCCGTCGGCAATCACGGACATCGTTTTGCCGCCGAGACCGCCCGCGCTTTGCGTCGGCTGTTCTCACCGCTCCGCTTTCCAAGTCATTAAAGAAGTGTTTGGCAAGAACGCGATTTTCCCAAGCGATATCGGCTGTTACACGCTCGGTATTCACAGCGGCGCGGTTGACACGACGATTTGTATGGGCGCAAGTATCAGTATGGCTTCCGGCATTGCGCATTCCGGCGAGAAGAAACCGGTCTGCTGTACCATCGGCGACTCGACTTTCCTGCACTCCGGCATGAATTCGTTAATGAATGCCGTTTACAACAACGCGAATATCACGGTTGCCATTTTGGATAATCGCATTACGGCAATGACCGGCCACCAGCCGAACCCGAACACAGGATCAACTGCTGTCGGTGTCGAATCTCTCCCGGTTTCATTGGAAGCGGTTTGCGCCGCTGCCGGAACGCAGTTCATCAGAACGGTGAACGCTTACGATTATGATGCTTTAACAACGGCTTTCCGCGATGCGAAAAGTTTTGACGGCGTGTCTGTCGTCATTGTTCAGCAGGCCTGCGCAATTGTCGCAAGAAAAGCAGGCGTTCGCATGAATCCGTTTGCCGTCATTCCCGACAAATGCAAAGGCTGCCGCAAATGCGTTAATTTCGGTTGCCCGGCGATTGAATTTGATAAAGAAACCGCCGTTGCGCTGATTAATTCTCAATGTATCGGCTGCGGGGTTTGCGCTCAAATATGTCCGTTTGACGCAATTGAAGAGGTGAAAAAATGAGCGAAAACAAATGTTTCGGCAGCGTCCCAAACGCAGGCAAAACCGATGTGAAGTACGATGTCGTCATCTGCGGTGTCGGCGGTCAGGGCGCAATTTTGGCGTCTGACATTCTCGGCCGCGCCGCTGTTGCCGAAGACCGCGCCGTTCAAGCCGCAGAAACACACGGCATGGCGCAGCGCGGCGGATCCGTTGAAAATCACGTCCGAATCGGCAGTGCTTACGGCTCACTCATCCCGAAACGAGGCGCCGATTTAATGATCGCCCTCGAACCCGCGGAAGCCGTTCGTTACGCCCATTTAATGAAAGATGGCGCCGTCATTATCGTCAACGTCGAACCCGTTTTTCCGTTCACCGTGACAACCGGCAAAGCCGAATATCCCGATGTCAATCAAATGCTTGAAGCCCTTTCCGAAACTTTTGACGTCAAAGCGTTTAACGCAAGTGCTGTTGCAAAAGAAGCCGGCAACAAGCAGGCGGCAAATGTCGTTATGATCGGTGCTGCTTCTCACTTTATTCCGCTTCAGGAACAGACTTTTATTGATTGTATTAAGGCTCTTGTTCCACCCAAGTTTTTGGATGTTAACTTGAAAGCTTTTGAATTGGGTAAAGAAAGCGTTCAGTGATGAATGCTTTTTTCTTTTCTTTTACTTTTTTTCTTTTACTTTTCTTTTTTTGTCTCTTTTTTGTTTTTTAAAAACGCAGTCCCATCTCGAAAATTTTTAAAATACTGTTGCTTGCGTGAAGCGATATTTTTCATTTTTATTTCACTTGATATAAAATGTAAAAAATGTAAACAATTTTACCAAACAATTATATTCTATAATTATCATTTTATTATATAGAAATCAATAAAATTGCTTATTTTTCAGTTCAACTATGCAATTTTTGATTTAATATATTGATTGAATAAAGGTGGTTTTTATAGAATGAATTACAAGCCGATTTGTTTACTTATAATGATTTTAACTTTACTTTTGCTTTTAACCGGGGCGGCGGCGGCTACTCCTGTTAATAAAATTTATGATTTGAATGATCTCAAAAATATTGGTAACACAGATTACAAAGATGAATGGACAATGGATGCAAATTATATTCTTATGAAAAATATCTCAATCAGTGACGGAATTTGGAATTCGATTGGAAATCAAAGTCATCCTTTTAAAGGTTCTTTCAATGGTAATGGAAAAACAATTACTTTTACAGAAGATGTCGTGTTTAATTCTGATTCGGGAGGTTACGGGTTATTTGCAAAAACCAGTGGCAACGCAAAACTTGAAAATATTTCACTGATCGTTGAAGGAAATTTGACAATTGAAGATGAAGAGGGGAATGATAATTTTGGAGTTTTAGTCGGATATTGTGCCAATTCCGGCCAAATTACCATTTCAAAATGTTCATTAAATCTCGACGAAGAGTGTTTTATGAAGGGAAATCGTAACGTAGGCGGTCTTATCGGCAGGTTTGACAGGGGAACTGTTGAGAATTGTGTTGTTGTTGGTGATATTGAAACAACAAACAGTGCTGCCGGCGGTTTAATCGGTTTTATGAATCTTTCTGACGGTAATGTGTTGGTTCAAAATTGTTCTGCATTTGGTTCGGTGGCAACCGATAAATACGGTGCCGGCGGTTTAATCGGAATTGTTAAAGTAGTCTCTGATCAAATTAACTCCGATCAAATTAAGATTGAAAATTGTTATGCTTCCGTTACAACAGAAAGCAAAGCCGATGGCGGCACTTCCGGCGGTTTAATCGGTGAACTCTGGGCAGGATCTGTAAATAATTGTTATGCGACCGGAAATGTTACTGCAAATATTGGTTTTTCCGGCGGTTTAATCGGTCAGGTCGTTAATAATGTTCGTACTGATATGAAAGTGACAAATTGTTACGCAACAGGAACAGTCATAGGGTTGAAAAAAGGCGGTCTTGTCGGTAAAATTTCTGAATCCGGTTGGTATATTGATGACAGTTTCTATTTGTCAGAAGAACCCGAAGAGGGTGATTTCAATGATTTGGGAAATGCTGTTTCCATTGAGCAGCTGAAATCTATTGACGCATTTACTGTTAAAAAAGAAGATGACGGGTTCATTGAAGGCGACGGCTGGTCAATTTCTTCATCTTACGATCCCGAAAAAACCTGGTTCATTCTTGAAGGTCGTGATTACCCGAAACTCAGCTGGCAATATAAAGCGCCTTCAAACGGCGGATCCGGCACAGGTCAAGCGGTTGTTATTAATTCAACAGATGAAATTCCGGATTTAACGGATAATACGATTCACGATTCTTCTGAAATTCCGTCCCTTTCTGAAGAGGATGACGATGTTTCAAAAAGCGGTTATGACGTCGAAGACAATACCGGTCCGGATTGGAAGTTGTATTTGATTATCGGAATCGGTTTGATTGTTGTTATCAGCGGCGTCGCTTATTTCCTGAATAAGAGAAACGGTGCTTGAGGCTGAAATCTAAAATGAAATGAGCGTGATTTTCACGCTTGTTTTTCCTTTTTTTTGTTTTTCGTTTGTTTTTATTTTTGCTTTGTTTTTATTTTTGTTTTGTTTTTATTTTTGTTTTGTTTCCTTTCTCTATTTTTCTTCCGATCTTGTTTTCATTCTTTTTCAAACGAATTTATTTTATCGGAACACATAAATTTTTAAATGTGTAAATCGCCCTATACATTGAGTGTGTTAAATATATGTGTGAGGTGTGTTGAATGAAGTGGTCAGATACTCGAAAAGAGTTGGAATTTATTGTCAACATGAGTCCGGTCGTCGTTTTTAAATTCGGCGCGCGCCCGGGTCTTCCGGTTGAATACGTTTCTAATAATATTATCCAGTTCGGTTATCCGCCCGAAGAATTCAGCGATTACAATTACGAATTTGAAAATATCATCTATCGTGATGATTTGGAAAAAATTCAAGCCGAATATACAGATTATTCTTCAAAACCCGATGCGTTCGGATTTACATTGACTTACCGGCTTTATACCAAATTCGGGTCCATCCGCTGGGTCGAACAAAGAACATTCATCATCCGCAACGACGAAGGAAATGTTTCCCACTATCAAGGCCTTCTTTTTGACATTACCGACCGCAAAAAAGCCGAAGAAGAAACCGCGCTGAACCTCGCGCGCCAGGAAGTTTTGCTGAAACTCAAACGCATGGGCGGATACAATTTCCAGGAAATCATCGACTACGCACGCGAAGAAGCTGTTCTTTTAACAAAAAGCAAAGTCGGCTATATCGCTTTTCCGACACCCGATGAAACCACTTTAATCATGCATTCGTGGTCTAAAAGTTCCATTCGCGAATGTTCCATCGACGAACAAAGCCGACCGCTTGTTTATCCCGTCCACCGTACCGGTCTTTGGGGTGAAGCCATCCGCCAGCGCAAACCGCTTATCATCAACAATTATCAATCCCCGTCGTCCTTGAAAAAAGGATTCCCGAGAGGCCACGTGACATTGTCCAGTTACATGCACGTTCCGATTTTCGACGGCGGCCGAATCGTAATTGTCATCGGCGTCGGCAACAAAGAAGACGAATACGATGCCAACGACATTTTCAATCTCATGCTTTTAATGCAGGGACTTTGGGAAGTCATTCAGAAAAAGAGATTGGAAGAATCCTTAAAAGAACGCTCCGCCGAACTCGCCGATCATTACGCGAAACTGCGTTCCATTTCCATGATCCCGCAAGACTTTTTGAAAGATATCGAAAACGACGGCGACTCTGCCGGCAAGTCTTCCGATCATTATCTGCGCGTCATGGAAGACGAAGTTTTTCTCATGTCTTACGAACGGCAGCAATCAGCAATTGAAGAAGGTCTGCTGCTTGCAAACCGAATCAAACATTTGACCGATTCCATGTTCTTTTTAAGCATGGGCGGAGGCAATGTTCGATATGAAAACTTCACGAAAATCGATTTTAACAGCCTGATTGAACACGTTTCATTGAACACGATTCTTCTCCTGAGAAACAAAAATGTCGTTTCTCATATTGAAATGCCTGATGAATTCCCGAGTGTTTTAGGAGAATATGAAAGCTTGGAAGTCGTTTTCACAACACTTATTGAAAATGCCTGCCTGAATTCACCCGCCGGCGGAAAAATCAGTTTAACCGGCGAAATCAAAGGCGACTTCTTCGAAGTTCGAATTTCTGATTCCGGCCCGGATTTAGACGAAGCCTCTCTCCCCTACTTATTCCAAAGCATTACCTTTGTCGGCTCCGGTCATTTCCACGCCAACAGATTAGAAGGTGCCGAGTCCGGTTTGTATGTTGCCAAAATCATCATCCACAAACACGGCGGCGATGTTTGGGGCGAAAGAAACCCCGAAGGCGGTTCTGTTTTTGTTGTGAAAATGCCGATTCTGAATCAGCCTGAAAAACAAAAGACCAAGGAGTGGGAAAAATGACCACCGAATTAATCGGCACGCTTTTCCTCTCGGAAAAACGCAAAAATCTGATGATTTATTTGCTGGCCGGGCCCATGACAATTGAGGAAATCAAAACAGAACTCAACGTCACAACCAGCGCAATCATGACGCAAATTAAAATTTTGATGGACCAGGGACTCGTGGTTTTTGACAACAACGTTTACTCATTAACCATCCTCGGTGAAGCCATTTCTCAAAAAATGATTCCGCTTTTGGCAACCTTGGAAATGTATTCTTCAAATCAAAAATATTGGATGGAGCATAAACCGGCTTTCCCGCCGGCACTTCTCTCCCGAATCGGCGAGCTTCAAAACTGTGTTTTGGTCGAACCCGAGCTGAGCCGCCTCTATGAGCTGCCCTTGAAATTCGAAGAAAACCTGTTGAAATCCGAAAAGATTCGCGAAATTTCTTCCTTCTTCAGCCCCGTTTACCAATCCACTTACACCGATCTGATTCGAAACGGCGTTGAAATCGATTTAATTTTGCCGCCGTCCGCATTTGAAAGATTCAAAACGGATTACGAAGAATTGCTCGGGGAATACATCTCAAGCCCGAATTTCCGAATTTATGTGTATGAAGAACCGATTGAAATCGCGTCCGCCGTCATCACAAATAATTTCTTCTCTGTCTCACTGTTCAACAATAACGGCATCTATCACAACCATTGTTTGATGAGCTTTGAGCCGTCTTCTCTTCTTTGGGGAGAATCTCTTTTCAATTACTACTTGGAAAAATCCGTTCAAATCAAGGCTGATGATTTTTAAGTCATCAGTTCTCTTTTTTCTTTTCATTTTCTGATCTCGCCCTCGATTTCTGACTTTTGTCTTTTTCTATATATTACAACGCCGTTGTATATATCAACGCCATGAATTGAATCAATTGATTTGATAAAATTCGGTCGAAAAATAAGGTTATTGATATTGATTTCGTCATCAAGTTTATGTTATATATTCACGACTCCTTCTAAATTTTGTACACGATATGACGTGTCAAACGAACTGATGGTTGGGGGTTATTACGGTCTCTTTTATTTTCCCCCCGAGACCGCGTGTGTAATTTTACATGTATGGTGATATTATTATGGCAAAAGAAGAAATTTTAAAAGCACTTGCAGACGCCGTTATCGCAGGTGATGATGACGAAGCCGTCGAATATGCGCAAAAGGCTCTTGCAGAAGGAATTGACCCCCAGGAAGCCATTGTTGACGGTCTTGCAAAGGGTATGGCAATTATGGGCGACAAATATGAGCGCGGCGAAGTTTTCGTTCCGCACTTAATGATTGCCTCTTCCGCACTTTATGAAGGAATGGACGTTTTAACGCCGCATATCAAAACAGATGCAGCCAGCCGCCCGGTTACCGGCGTTATCGGTACAATCGAAGGCGACGTTCACGACATCGGTAAAAACCTTGTCAAAACAATGATGGCCGCAGCCGGCTTTACAATGATTGACCTCGGTCACGACGTTCCGCTCGAACAATTCATTTCAGCCGCAAAGGAAAACAAAGCCGATCTTTTATCCGTCAGCGCGCTCATGACAACAACCATGACCGGCATGGACAAAATCTCAGAAATGCTTCTTGAAAACGGTTACCGCGACTCTCTTGTTTTCATGGTCGGCGGCGCACCGGTTTCCCCGCAATACGCCCAAACTGTCGGTGCTGACGGTACTGCAAAAGACGCCGCAGGCGCAGTTGCATTCGCCAGAGAAAGCACAGCGAAACTCGGTCCGGCAGAAGAACGCTGGAGCGATGCCAAGTTGAGCGTTACCAAGACAAAATACAAAGACGCCGTTCTTAAAAAGAAGGCAGCAGCCTCTTCATCCGGCAACATTACATTAGAAACCGCCAAGAAAGTTATCGAAGAATACAACAGTGTCGGTACAAAAGGCGTTTCAAAAATGTCTCACTCTGAACGTATTTTCGGCGCGCTCGGCGACAAGAAATTAGACAGACTCCCGGTTTACCCGCTCGCTTGCGGTGTTGCCAGAAAGTTCGTTCCCTGCACATACAAGGAATACGCCACCGTCCCCGAGAAATTCGCCGCTTCCGCTGAAGCCGCTGTCAAATATTTAGATGTTGACACGTTTGTCGGTTTAACGGACCTTTCAATCACTTCTACCGATGTCGGTGCCGGTGTCACAATGCCTGAAGAAGATACCCCTTCAGCAACAGGACACCTCAAAGACTACGAAGACATCCAGATCCCCGAAGTCAAGAAAGGAACACGTATCTACAACCACATCCAGGCAGCCAAATTAACAATGGAAAAACTCCACAAAGACGAAATCAACGCGCCGTTCGTTGCTTTCCACGAAGGTCCGTTGTTAACTTTGACACAAGCTATGGGCGCTGACCGCGTTCTTCACGACATGAACACAAATCCGGGCGACGTTCACAAAGCGCTTGACGCAATCACGGATTTCGTTGACGAAATCTCCACAGCGTTCTTCGATGAAGGCGCAGCAGACGCAATTTGTGTTGACAACCTCTGGTCCAACAACGTGATCATGAGCGCTGACCAGTACTGGGAATTTGACGGCAAATACGTGTATGACAGACATCTCCCTGTCTTTAAAAAATACAACGCACCGTACGTCATCCACAACTGTGCCGACGCTGTCCACTTTGACATCCAGATCCGCAAGTTCGGAACGGCCATGTACAGCTACGCTTACTACGAGAAGAACAGAGACAAAGGATCCAAGAACTACGCTGACTTGATTCCGGAATACTCTGACATCTGCTGTATGATGGGAGAAGTTGACCCGATTCAGTTCATGAACAATGACGAGGCAACATTCCAGAACATCCGCAATGACACCTCCAAATTAATGGACGGCGTCCTGCAGACACTCAAAGACAGCGGCCGCAACTCCAACTACGTGATGTCGACCGGCTGTGAAGTGCCGCCGGAAGGTTCCTTGTTGGCTGTGAAGGCAATGGTTGACACCGTCAAAGAAGTCGGTGAAGACAGATATGCAAAAATTATCGGCTGATTTAAGCCGGTATAATCAAAAACAAAAGAGGAATTAAACCACTCTCAAAAACGCCGGACACACCGGAAACATCTGTAGAATACAACAAACAATAAGCTGCCCGACAATGATCTCAAGCATCCTGTCTATCTGCATCCCCCGAGATCTTGTCGGGAGCAGCTTTCGTTTCCGATACCGGCTTTCCGAATCATCTTTAATTCCTTTTTACCTCCGTTTCGTGCCGAAAAGAATTAAGTCTGACACTTTTCGGCCGAACTTTAAAAATTATGATTCATTTCGGGGAAATTTTCGGGGAAATTTTCGGGGAATCTCAGAGAGACAAACAAAGGGACAGACAGGCTGAGAGACAGACGGGCTGAGAAAACAGACCGGCTGAGAGACAGATTGAGAAACAGACAAAGACAGAATAAAATCAGAAGGGGAAAGCAATGAAACTCGGATTAGGCATTGATACAGGCGGCACATACACAGACGCGGTTTTGATGGACCTTGAAACCGGCGCGATTATTGAAAAAAGCAAATCGCTGACAACGCATTCTGACTTGGTGGTCGGAATTACAAAATCCATTGAAGGATTATCTGAAGCTTATTTTAAAGAAATTAAATTCACATCCGTTTCAACAACGCTTGCAACCAACACGACGCTTGAAGGAAAAGGGTATCCTTGCGGTTTGATCTTGGTCGGCTACTCGATTTCGGGCGATTTGCCTGTTTCCGATGTTCTTGAAATTCGCGGCGGCCACGACGCTGACGGCAATGAGCTGGACGACCCGATGAAAGATTTGGAAGTGCTTCAGGAATTTATTGAAAGCACTCAAAATTCGGTTGCTTCTTACGCTGTTTCATCCTTTTTCAGTGTTCGGAATCCGGAACACGAATTTTTAATCAAAGAAAAAATCGCCGAGATGACGGATTTGCCGATTGTGTGCGGTCACGAACTTTCCCGCGCGCTCGGGGTTTACGAGCGAACGCTGACGGCGGTTTTAAACGCGCAGCTGATTCCGGTCACCAATCAGTTTGTCCGCTCCGTTCTTTCCGTGATGGAAGACAAAAACATTGATTCCGATTTGATGATTATGAAATGCGACGGCTCTTTGGTGAATATCGAAGAAGCTCTTTTGCGTCCGGTTGAATCTATTTTCTCCGGCCCCGCTGCCAGTTTGGTCGGCGCGTCACACTTGACCGGCGACAAAACATGCGTGACAATTGATGTCGGCGGCACCAGTACAGACATTTCAATGATTATTGACGGCATTCCGAATATCAGCGACACAGGCGCCACTGTCGGTGGCTGGAAGACGATGGTTCGCGCGATTCAAATGAACACATCCGCGCTTGGCGGCGACAGTCACGTTTGGGCTTGTCAGGGACTTCAAGTCGGGCCGCGCCGTGTGATTCCGCTCTCGCTGGCAGCCGTTGAATATCCCGGTTTGGTTGACAAAATGAAGACAATGGATCTTCCGTCCGAGCGTGTTTTGGATCAAGTGATTCAAGGAACCGCTTTCTTTTCAAAACTGCCTGTCTCCTCCCGTTTGTCTGATATTTCATTGTCGCCGTACGAGCAAAAAGTTTTGGATGCCGTCAGCGATGTTCACGAAACCCCATCTACCGTTTATGAAATTTCTAACCGGTTGGGGGATCATCCGCTGATGTTTACAAAAGTTTTGGATTCATTGGTTTTGAAAAGATGTGTTTCTCAAATCGGATTTACCCCGACAGACGCGCTTCATGTTCTTGACAAGTATGTCAAATGGGATACGGAAGCGGCTCGTCTCGGCGCAAAAATTCTTGCTGATTATCTGACTCTTTCCCCCGAAGAGTTCAGTCGGCGCGTACAATTATCTGTTTCCGAAAAGATGGCAACGGACCTCATTTCTTTCTTCGCGCCGTACTTAAAGCCGGAGGATGTGAGTAATTTGGTCTTGAAATCCCCGTTCGCCAAATTCAAAATCACAACTCCGGTTATTCTTATCGGCGCTCCCGTTCGCGCTTATTCTGAAGATTTCGGCAACCTTTTAGATGCCGAAGTCATTCTGCCGGATTTCTATGATGTTGGAAACGCTGTCGGCGCGCTTGTCGGCGACGTGATTTTCAGAACAAATGTTCTCATCCGTCCGAAATCTTTGGGCAGTTTAACATATATCGCATTTGATGAAACCGGTCGCCGTGAATACGAATCCGACGAAGAAGCCGTTTCAAAAAGCGAAGACAAAATCCGCGAATTGATTTACGCGCATATGGAAAAATACGGTTTGCATGCGTCTTCCGTTAAAATCGAAATCAAGCGCGAAGATATTCAGGCCGGTTTTTCAACCGAACATCCGCTTGAAATTAAATTATTCGGAATCGGTGTCGGAACACCCCGTAAAATCGATTCCGACTCCCAAAAACGTCCCGAGTTAACGGCCTCGGCCGAATCATTGAACTTATAATTCCTAACAAAAACGGGTTGTATTACTGAAATGACAGATGTATGGAGGTTATGAATGTGTCTGCAATTACACGCCCGATGTCGGGCAGAAATCAAATGCCTGAGGTGACGGATGAACTTGTCCGCCAAATCAGGGAACGCGTCGCGGTCGACGGTCCTGTCGAAGATGATCAGCTCCTGTTTCATATTGAAACGATGGTCACGGATATTCGTGAGATGTTGGCCTCATCTTTCGGTCCCTGCGGCATGAATAAACTCGTCTACGGTCCGGCCGGCGATGTTTATATGACAAGCGACGGCAAAACCATTATCAAAGAAATTGATGTTCTTCATCCGGTTGCTGTTTCTTTGAAACGCCTGGGTCAGTCCATGGACAAATCCTGCGGTGACGGAACGAAAACCGCGCTTTTGCTGGCGTGCAGTTTGTTGAAGAATGCGTTGCCGCTGCTTCGCAAAAACGTTCATCCTGCCGTGATTGCCCGCGGGTATGAAATGGCAATGGGCAAAGCGTATGAAATGATGGAATACGTCGCAGAGGATGCGGATGACGCAATGATGCTTTCTGCCGTCAAATCCGCTGCGTTCGGCAAAGGAATTTTGGAAGATCAGGCTGACAGATTGGCGGAAGCCATGCTTCAAACGGTTCGGGAACTGGATCGTCAAACCGGCGGATCGTTTTTGGATTTGGAAAAGAATGTCAAAGTTTTGAAAAAGGTCGGCTCTCCCGATGTGCTTTCATTTTCAGGCGTAATCTTAGATGAAACGCCGGCGCGCGATGATATGCCGAAACATCTTCAAAATCCGGCGATTTTGCTTTTGAGAAACGACATTAAGCCGGAAAGCGGTTATGTCAATCCGCAGCATTTTGTTCGCATTGATAAACCCGAAACCGCATTTGAATTCAAAGATGCCCGAAAAGCAGCCGCTTACGTATATGCCGAAAAAATCATTGAAAGCGGCGCTAACCTCATTTTCTGCGAAGGCGAAGTCGATTTCCATATCGAGGAAGCATTGGCACGAAAAAAGATTCTTGTTTACAAACGCTTGAAAATGAAAGACATGGAATACGTTTCAGCAGCAACCGGTGCCGACTTTATGAAAATTCATGACAGCGTTGAAGACATGAACCGCTCTCTCGGTTACGCGGATGAAATTAAAGTCATTAAAAAGCGTTATGAAACATTCGCTTATCTCAAAGTCGATTATCAGCCGGTAACAACCGTTTTAATTCACGAGCCGATGAAATACGGTCTCGGAAAAATCGAAGAAGCCGCAGACGACGCGCTCAACAACGCCGCCTTGCTGATTAAAAACCCGTATGTCGTTACCGGTGCCGGCGGAACGGAATATTTCCTCTCCCGCTCGCTTCGAATTTATGCCAACACTTTGACCGGCAAAGAGCAACTGGCCGTCAATGCATTTGCAGACGCGGTCGAAAGTTTGGCAAAAACGCTCGCTTCCAACATCGGAATGGATGTCACGGATGCTATGATTGATTTATCCGCTCAGCAGGAAGACGGCATTGACGCCCGATTAGATGTGTGTCGTCATGTTGTCGGCAATTCGCCTGCCGTTTATGATTGCGCTACTGTTAAGAAATACGCATTGGTTGCAGCGACTGAGACGGCGATGAATATTTTGAGAGTGGATGAGATTTTGCTGAAAAGGTAAAATCTCCTCACTTTTTTATTATTTTTTTGATAAATGTCAGAACGGATTTCTTTTTTTTGAAAAATTTGTGCTGTTCGCGTGCGGCGGGTGTCGGTGGCGGCATCCGCTATAAATCGTGAAGCGACTTTTCAGTATTTTGTCGGGGAAATCCTCTCATCTTTTCTCTTTTTTGATTAAATCTGTTAAATAACAATCTCTATTATTTTATATTGTTTTCATTTTTACCGATATTTTTATATCATTATATAGGGTTGTTTTTTTATATCATTTTAAGGGGTTATTTTTTATATCATTTCTTTTATATTCTATCTCTACTCAGTCGATAGTTATTGGTTTGGTTTAATCGGGATTATACTTTTTTATCGGGGCATATAATGGCGTAGCCTCGGTGAGCGTAAATAACATAAAAAGGTTTATAATGTCTCTATGGTATTATTCTATTAAATTATCTTTGCATTGTCATTTAAATTTTATTTCATTGGATATTTGATAAAACGTTTTAATGGTGTTATATTATGAGAGTCAAATCGTTTCGTTTGATATTCTTCGCTTTATTGATTATATTATTAATGTCCGGGGTTGCTACTGCTTTTGCTCCAAATCCAAACCCCGGTGGTCCCGCGTATGGTTCAATTGACAATCCTCTCATAATTCAAAATGATGTGGACTTTATATCTTTGCATGGTTCCCCTTTTCTCCATTATAAATTAGGAAACAATATCGAAATTGGTAATAATGGGGGTTGGCTCTCCATCGGTGACCAATCCGACGGGTCGGCAGGAAAATTTTCAGGTACTTTTGATGGTGCCGGTCATACAATCACTATAAAAACTTCATCCCCTGACGGTGTTGTTTTCTCAGCCGATGGCATTGGTTCTTATGGTATCTTTGGGGATGTTTATCATAACACCAATTATTCGAACGACATTGCTGTTATTTCTAATTTAACTGTTGTTGTTTCTTCTAATGTCTCTCTTAATAGTTCTACTGCTACTGAATCTTCATCTTTCGGTATTCTTGTCGGTTCCAGTTTAAGCAGCAGTAATGCGCTGATTCTTGATAATTGTCATGTTGTCGTAGAGGAACCATACTCTGTTAATGGTGCATCCGTTGGCGGTCTTATCGGAAATTTAGGAGGTAAAATCTCTAACTGTGATTTCAGCGGTAATATTGCCGGTACCGGAAACAATGTCGGTGGCATTGTCGGAACTTTCAGTTACGGCAGTGTGACAGGATGTATTGTTACCAATGGTAATATTGATGGAGTGAATAATGTCGGCGGTATCATCGGTTCACATATTATTCCCACCAACAGTGCACTTATTTCTAATTGTAATTTTAATGGCATTGTTAGCGGTACTGATAATATCGGCGGTATTGCAGGCTCGTTCGGTTACGGCAGCTTTACTAATTGTGCTGTTAGCGGAACTATTGACGGAAGAAACAATGTCGGGGGTTTTTTTGGTGCAACATCGGGCACTTCGATTTTAGGTACAGCAGCCAGTGATATAACAGTCGTAGGCACTGCTGATAATGTCGGCGGTCTTATCGGAAGTATGTCTGGCGGCAGTATTAATGACACACATGTCTCAGTAGATGTTACCGGCGTGAACCATGTCGGCGGGTTGGCAGGGATAGGTATTCAGTTTGACAATGCTTCTTCTTCCGGAATTGTTCATGCAACCGGGAACAATGTCGGCGGTATTGCCGGTAGTATGACCGGGAATGCGGAACGTGCCAATTCCAGCGCAACCGTCAGTAGTACCGGAGATAATGTCGGCGGTCTTTTTGGTCTTTATACAGGCGGTAATTTATATAATTCCAAAGCAACCGGTTCTGTTTCAGGTGGAAATTCTGTCGGTGGCGGAATCGGATCTAGTTCAACGGGTAACCGTAATTATCTTTCTGCTTCCGGAACTGTGACTGCAACCGGAGATAATGTCGGCGGTTTATTTGGATATATTGCTTCTGCAGGTAATGCACACCATTTTTCAGCAACAGGGGCTGTCAGCGGTAAGGATAATGTTGGCGGGCTCGCCGGTCATATGTTTAAAACATCAACGACCGACTCTTCTGCTACAGGAAATGTAATTGCAACAGGAAACAATGTCGGAGGATTTGTCGGTTTTTCTGAAGAAGGGGGCGGTAATCAAAACAATTCTGCAACCGGAACCGTTTCAGGAAATGAAAATGTCGGTGGTTATCTTGGTCTGAATCATAGGGCTGTCCATAAGCAAGTTTTCTCTACAGGTGATGTAACCGGAACAAACAATGTTGGCGGATTGGGAGGCTTTTTCGGAAATGGTAGTCTTTATAATTCTTATGCTACCGGTAATGTTACGGGAACTTCCGGTTATGCAGGCGGGTTGGTTGGTCGAATCCAATGGGTTGAGGTTCATTCTTGTTATGCAACGGGTAATGTTACGGGAAAAGATGCGGCAGGTTTGATCGGTCTTAGTGCCAATTACGCTCCAGTTACCAATTCTCTTGCTCTTAACGCGTATGTTAATGGAAGTAACACGTCAGATGTTTTTGCTACAGGTACTTTTTCCAGCAACAGCTCAAATTTTTTTGCATGGAATGGTATAAAAAACGGAACCGGTCAAATTTCAAACAAACTTGGCGGCAAAGTTACTTTTGTTAAATCTTACAATCTCTGGAACAAGTATTCTAATACAACTAACAGTTCTTGGCCCGACACTTTCACAAATGAAACAACTGTTTGGAAAACCGATTATTCCTCTACTCCTGACAAATATAAACTTCCTATTTTGGCTTGGCAAACAGCAGACCCGAACGCAGATGCTTCTCATTTGCTTTATCTGACAGATATTAAAGTTGAACAAAAGGAAAAAATCGGAACTCAAAGAAATATCAGTGTCATTCTTGACCATGAAGAACTTAATTACTCTTACAATTATTCCGGCTCAAGGAACTGGGATTTGTTTATCGCGATGAGTGATGATCCTAATAATCCAGGCACTCTCACTAAATTTAAAACAGTAACAAACAATTCTACATCCGTATTCAATACAACAGTTACTCCGAATAAATTATACGCTTGGGGAGCTGCAGAATTAAATGCATCCGGTGAAGATGATTGGCTTATTAAAAACAAAACTACCATGATGTATAATGTTACTTTTGATAAGAACGCGGGGACAGATACTGTTACAAATATGCCTTCTCCCAACCCGGTGACAGGTGTTCCTTATAACAGTTCAGTCGGAGTTCAAAATATTCCCGAAAGGGTCGGATATGCGTTTGGCGGGTGGTATACTGAGCCTAACGGCGGGGATGAGTGGGATCTCGAGGTTTCGAAAGTTGTTGGGGATATTACACTTTATGCAAAGTGGAATGTGATTGAGTATGGAATCAATTACGAGTTAAACGGCGGTACCAACCATGCCGATAACCCGTCTACTTACAACGTGAGCAGTCCCGACATTACACTGAAAGCACCGACAAAAGAAGGTTACATTTTCGTTTCCTGGGATCCGGTCGGCACGATTTCTTCCGGCAGTACCGGTGACAGATCCTTTGAAGCTGTTTGGGACACTGTTAACTTTACGCAATACACAATCAATTACGAGTTAAACGGCGGTACCAACCATGCCGATAACCCGTCTACTTACAACGTGAGCAGTCCCGACATTACACTGAAAGCACCGACAAAAGAAGGTTACATTTTCGTTTCCTGGGATCCGGTCGGCACGATTTCTTCCGGCAGTACCGGTGACAGATCCTTTGAAGCTGTTTGGGACACTGTTAACTTTACGCAATACACAATCAATTACGAGTTAAACGGCGGTACCAACCATGCCGACANNNNCAGTACCGGTGACAGATCCTTTGAAGCTGTTTGGGACACTGTTAACTTTACGCAATACACAATCAATTACGAGTTAAACGGCGGTACCAACCATGCCGATAACCCGTCTACTTACAACGTGAGCAGTCCCGACATTACACTGAAAGCACCGACAAAAGAAGGTTACATTTTCGAAGGTTGGTACACTGATTCCGGTCTTCAATCTCCCGTTTCCGTTCCTGCCATCACTCAAGGCAGTACCGGCGCTCAAACCTTCTACGCTAAATGGACTCTTGACACAGGTCTTCGAACTCTCACCTATCACCCGAACGGAGGATTAGACGGAATCAACACAACCGAAGTCATAATCCCTGATTTACAAGCAAACGATAACGTACAACTCTATAACGAAACCGAAGTCAACTTCGCAAATACAGGTTACACTCTCATAGGCTGGTCCGAAACCGCAAACCCGACACCAACCGACATCGACTACTACATTGGCAGCCTTTTCACAATGCCCGCTAAAAATGTAAACCTGTATGCCGTTTGGGGCGACTCTACAGTTTACACATACAGTATCAATTATCATCCGAACGGTGCTGATAATGCAAACACTCCTGTCACAATTTATTACGATGACAAAGAAGTAGTAAAAATTGCAAATGCGACTGATACAGGATTTACAAAAGCAGGTCATGTCTTGGGTGGCTGGAACGAAGATCAATCACAAAATATTGATTATATACAAGACGAAACAAAGAATATGACCGCTGAAGGCACATTTACGGACCTGTATGCTGTTTGGTTTGAAGGTGTTTACAAAGTCACATATACAACAGATGCATCCGGTGACGTCATCGGAAACCTGCCTGCAGAAGTCAGATATAATGAAAATGACCGTGTGCCGGTTGAAGACGGAACACATTTGATTCGGATTGGCTATGAATTCAATGGCTGGGACGTCACTCCCCCTGTTGAAGTTCCTGAAAACAATCCGCCCAATGCGAATTTTGATCACTTTAATGGTGACGGCACCGAGCTCTTCTATATGCCTGCTTCAGACGTCGTTCTAAAAGCAAATTGGACTGACAGAACATCTGACAGCTTTACTGTCACTTACAACGGTAACGGCTACACAGGAACCGGTATTCCGATAGACGGAATCGGTTATCAGTATAATGAAAACGTTACCGTTCAATCCCATTCAATGGATTACAGCGGCTACATCTTCAAAGGGTGGGCAAAAGATCAGGCAGGATCAGGCGATCTTTACAAAACAGGAGACACTTTTAGGATCACTGAAAATACGGTACTTTATGCTCAGTGGTATAAATCTGGTGGCAACGGCAATGGTAACGGCACAGGCAGCGGTGAAGTTATTGATCCGATGCCGGTTCCCCCGAAACCGCCGATTCCGCCCGAGCCGCCCGAACCGCCCGAACCGCCGACAGAATCAGCAGATCCGATTGCATCTCTTCTCTTCTTTACAGCAATCGCTATCTACCTATTCATTTACGTTAGAAGAGACCAAAATTGAGAGGAAAAGATTTTGTTAAAATGTAAAATCTTTTTCTCAAATTTTTTAATTTTTGGCTGATGCTTTCTCATTTCTCTATTTATATAATTTTCAAAATCCTGTTTAACAAGATTTTTTGTGACCACGTTTTATTCCTGTCTTTCTATATATTTTAACATCGTTATTTTTATTTCTGTCATTAATTCTGTTTTTTGGATGAATCTAAATTCTGTTATTGATTTTCACATAAAGTTTATATTATATATCTACGGCTCGTCTTTATTTTGACACAAAATCGTGTCGACGAAAAACGTTTTAGTTTTTATTTTAAATTTAAAATAAAAACGTGTGTGTTTTTGTGTTTTTTGAACACAGTTTTACAAATATGGTGATAGAAATGTCAAAAGAAGAAATTTTAAAAGCATTAGCTGACGCCGTAATTTCCGGCGACGATGATGCAGCTGTTGAATTTGCTCAAAAAGCATTGGATGCAGGAATTGACCCGCAAGAAGCGATTGTTGACGGATTGGCCAAAGGGATGGCTGTCATGGGAGACAAATACGAACGCGGAGAAGTTTTCGTTCCCCATTTAATGATTGCTTCGTCTGCTTTGTATGAAGGAATGGATGTCTTAACGCCTCATATTAAAGTGAACAGTGCAAATCGCGCCGTTACCGGTATCATCGGAACAATTGAGGGAGATGTTCATGACATCGGTAAAAATCTTGTTAAAACAATGATGGCTGCCGCCGGTTTTTCAATGATTGATCTCGGCAACGATGTTCCGTTGGAAAACTTTATCGCAGCAGCGAAAGAAAACAAAGCCGATTTGATTTCTGTCAGCGCGCTCATGACCACAACCATGACCGGCATGGACAAAATTTCGGAAATGCTTCTTGAAAACGGTTACCGCGACTCCCTTGTTTTCATGGTCGGCGGCGCGCCGGTTTCTCCGCAATACGCCCAAACCGTCGGCGCTGACGGCACCGCAAAAGATGCAGCCGGCGCAGTTTTGTTTGCAAAAGAAGCCACTTCCAAACTCGGCCCGGCAGAAGAACGCTGGAGCGACTCAAAGTTAAGCGTTACAAAGACAAAATACAAAGACGCGGTTCTCAAAAAGAAAGCGGCTGCAGGTGCTGTCGGAAACATCGGTGCCGAATCCGCAAAGAAAGTCTTAGAAGAATACAATAAAGTCGGCACTATCAAAGCAGCTAAGATGACTCACATGGATCGTGTTTTCTCGGCGCTTGATGACAAGAAAGTTGACCGTCTTCCGGTTTCGCCGCTGGCGTGTAGTGTTGTCAGAAAACTCGTGCCGTGTTCCTACAAAGAATACGCAACGGTTCCCGAGAAATTCGGTGATGTGACTTATGCCGCTGCCAAATATCTTGATATGGACACATTTGTCGGTTTAACGGATTTGTCCATCATGGCAAACGATATCGGTGCCGGTGTCACAATCCCTGAAGAGGACACAGCTTCTATTACAACCCACCTCAAGGATTACGAAGACATCGAAATCCCTGAAGTTAAGAAAGGAACCAGAATCTACAACCACATTATGGCCGGCAAAGACGCGAAAGAAAAAATGCACCGCGAAGAAACAAGCGCGCCATTTGTTGCTTTCCATGAAGGTCCGTTGCTCACATTAACACAGGCAATGGGCGCAGATCGCGTTTTGTATGACATGAAAACAAATCCGGGAGACGTTCATAAAGCACTCGATAAAATCACGGATTTCGTTTGCGAAGTGTCAACCGAATTCTTCGATCAAGGCGCAGCCGATGCGATTTGTGTCGACAACCTTTGGTCCAACAATGTGATCATGAGTGCCGACCAGTATTGGGAATTTGACGGCAAATATGTTTATGACCGACAGCTGCCCATTTTCAAGAAATATGACGCGCCGTATGTCATTCACAACTGCGCTGACGCCGTTCACTTCGACATCCAGATCCGCAAGTTCGGAACTTCCATGTACAGCTACGCTTACTACGAGAAGAACAGAGACAAAGGATCCAAGAACTATGCCGATTTGATTCCGGAATATTCCGACATCTGCTGTATGTTCGGTGAAGTTGAGCCGATTCAGTTCATGAACAACGACGAGCAAACTTTCCAAAATATCAGAAACGACACAGTCAACTTGATGGATGGTGTTTTGACAACACTCAAAGACAACGGCCGCCAATCCAAATATGTCTTGTCAACCGGTTGTGAAGTGCCGCCGGAAGGCTCTTTGATGGCTGTTCGAACCATGGTTGAAACCGTCAAAGAAGTCGGTGAAGACAGATACAAACAAATTATCGGCTGACCTCATATACGGTCCCGAAAAAATAGAAGAAACGGCAGATGTTGCACTCAATAATGCAATACTGCCGCTTCGCAATTTGTATGTTGTGATCGGCACCGGTGGTGCTGAATATTTGAGGATGGATGAGATTTTGCTGAAGCGGCAATTTTTCATCTTTTTGAATGTTTATATCCGAAATACAAGACACAGATACAAATGACCACAAACAGCGGGATGAAAATCGCCCATGCGTTTCCTGCGTTGCCGTCTTTGGGCCCGTCTGCTTCAGTGTTCTGTGCGCCGCCTTGAACGGTTGCGCCGCCTGTCGCACTGCCTGCTGCACTGCCGGCTTCATTACCTGCCGCGGCAGGAACGTAGGTTCCGGGCGGTTTCATTTCCGTTATATCCTTCTGCGGTTCGTTATTTTCAACGACGGTTGCGCTTCCCGTTCCGCTGCCGCCACCGTTTCCACCTGTGCTGTTTTTGTCATCATCTCTGTCTTCTTTATCTTTATATTCGAATAACGGGTATGTAACGCCTTCATTGATATACCAGATTGTATTTCCTTCAGGATTGTCTGAAATATCCCAGCCGGAGTCCGCGAAAGTCATGAATGATTTCATTTCTTCAGTTGTTCTGCCAAGTTCTTCGTCTTCCAGTTCCGGAATTACCAAAACGTCAGTGTGATAATATTCGTATAAGTCTTCTCCGAAAAATAAATTCTCAATGTCGTAATATGAGTTTTCGAATGTGCATAATTGGGGGAAAGATTTGTTGACATATCTGTCCGGGAAACCTAAGCCGCCGACAAATTTACTTTTTGAAATGAATCCTGAGGAATAACAATTTCTGATTGTTGATGTGTCGGGTTTTCCAATTAAACCGCCGACGATATCTTCTCCGGCACCGCTTATGTTTCCGGATGAATAACAATTCTCAATAATACAAGAGGAGTTTACACTTCCGATTAAGCCGCCAAGTAAGGAACCATATGTATCATAGGAGTCGCTGTAAATGTCGCCGGTTGCAAAGCTTACGGAAACAGTGGAGTCCCATGCGTAAGAGATGAGACCTCCTCTCTCGGAACCGACTTTGATATCGGGAGTTGCGGAACAATATTTGATTTCCGAATATCTTGCCTCTCCCACGAGACCGCCGACTTTTCTAATGAAATCTTCATCGGCATTTTCGGCAGCGCGAATGACGTAATTTCCTTTAACGGAACAGTTTTCAATCAAAGCATATTCTGTTTTTCCGACAAGTGAACCGAACGGTCCGCCCATAACTAAGAAATCACCGTTCATAATAATTTTTAAATCGCGAACGAAGGGATCAATTGCTTCTTTTGTAACAACTTCCTCCCCGTCAATTATTTCGGTTACGTCATCACCTTTTCTAATTGTGCCGAATAATCCGTAATTTTCCGTAGACCCGGGATCTTCTGCATCAATAAATGTTGTTGCTTTTGTAAATGTGATTGAATGGCCTTGGCCGTCAAATGTTCCGGTAAACGGTTCCCAAGATGTGCCGATCGGATGCCATTCGCTGTCTGTAATTTGAATATCTTTTGTTAATCTAAAACCGGCATCCAAGTTTTCTGATACTTCTTTTAATTGGTTTACATTTTCAATCTGAAACGGGTCTTCCGGTGAACCGTCGCCACCTGCAAATGCGGCGGATGCTGTTCCGCAAAGACAAAAACCGATTGCTAAAGCAACTATACATGAAATTAATATTGTTTTCGTTTTTTCTGTTTTTAAATACATATGTCCTTCACTCCTGAAATGGGCAAAGTTGTCGTTTTTGTTTTTAAATCTCGCCGAATACATTCTCGCCGGCGATATTTTTGTTATCTTATAAATCTGAAACATAAGTTGTCATATTTTTCAGATTCATATAATTTCCATTTTTTAAAAATGTCTGCAACGGTTGCCATTTTTATAATCAATACAAATCAAAAAACAAGCTTTAAAATCTATTGACCTACACCGTCAAATAAAAAAACAAAAACCATTCTATATATAATTTTTCAAATGTAATTATTTGCCTAAAAAATATGTTTTTATCTTCCCTTCAAAGTTATAAAAGTTTTCTAAAAAAAATTTCAATTCCGTCGCAGCAACTTTGAAAAACGCAAAACATCTCTCAAAATTGTAAATGAAATAAACAATTTTTAAACACCCTGCTTCCCGATAAACACCCGAAACCAATGGCGAAGCCGCAAAAATCGCAGCGTTTTCAACAAACGCCGCCCACTCTCGCTTATGAAAAATTGTGAGTGAAGCGAGCAATTTTTTTGTAAATCTATCGGGATACGAAAAGGCGTCGTGAATTGATTTATTTTTGAAAAACGGACATGTTTTTTTGCAAACTTTTTTGAAAATGGAGCGAGTCACGCGCGGCGTGAGCCGCTAAAAATCGCGAAGCGATTTTTCACAAACACCGCCCTCCAATCGACGGCGAAGCCAAAAAATCGCAAAGCGATTTCTGCAAACACCGCCTTCCCCCCACCTTGAAATTTTGTGAGGCGAAGCCGCAAAACGCGCAGCGTTTTCAACAAACACTCTCCTCCAACCATAGGCGTAGCCCTAAAACGCGCAGCGTTTCACAAACACCGCCCTCCCCCCGCCTTGAAATTTTGTGAGGCGAAGCCGAACAAAATTTTTTTACATAAAATCAGTCAAAGAAGTCTTCTTTATTTTATGATTTTCAAATGTCTGAATGATATCCTGTTCTAAGAGTTCAATCCGCTCAAGCGTGTATTCAGAAACGTGGTACTTGATTGCGACTTCTTTTGAAACTTCCACATATTTTCGAACTGCGCCCTCATGAACAGTTAAAATAATGTTTCCGCCGCCGCATTTCGGACATGTTCCCGTCAAAGGCGGGCGTCGGTATTTCGCTTCACATTTGATGCAGCGGAAAGTCTGTTTTGAAAACGCGCGGAGGTTTCCCATAATATCCGGGAGGAAATGTGATTTTAAAACAAGTTCGGCAACATTAGATTCATCCACCGCGCGGATTTTTTCAGCCAGCTGAAGCTGCGCTTCCATTTTATCCGTCATCGTTTCCAATGTTTTGTATGCGGAGAACGCCGGGCCGCTTGCGATGTTTGTCGTGCCGTGCGTGAACATGAAATTCTCATACTGATCCGGCGTTTTCAGGCGGCTGCTGACCAAATCCATTATTTTTGAAATTTCGGCCGGATTTTTGTATTCTTCCGTTGCTAAATAAAAAGCGTGCGGATACCGAGCGCACATGTCGATATTATGCGCTTCTTTATCAATTTCATTCGGGTCAATGCGAATTGTTAAAACCAGCGGGGCATCCATTTGACCGCCGCGTTTGTCCGGCAAATATTCGCGTGAAAAGTTGAGCATACCGTCAAGCAGCAGCATGACACAATCTTCGTCACCGTCACAGTTCCGGCGTTTGGAAGCGTGGAAATACGGGTGCGCGAATCCGACAGATGCTTTTGTAAAGCCTGCCAAGCGGCCCAAAACGCCGGCCGATGTGTGCGGCGCCAATCCGATGACCATCACGCCGAGCAGATCCTTAATGGTTTTACAGTTGTAATACGGGTCGACACCATAGTATTTTTTCAGCAAATCATCAATGTACTGCGTTGTTTTCAATAAATATTCGGCACAATCAACGGAAATAATCAAATCCTGAACAAAAAGGCAGACAACTTGGTCATCTAATTCCAAATCCTTGCCGTAAATGTCCTTTTCATATCCGAGTTTTTTCAAATCTTCAGCGGTAATGCCGAGCTCGTCGGCGCGAATGTGCGTTAACGGAATGTCGGACATATCATAACGGGCGGTTCCGTCTTTGAAAATATAAACATCATGAAGCGCGCGCAAAATTCCTTTTTCAAGCGGTTCCGGGGTTTTTGCCCGGCTCATTAATTCCTTGACACCTTTGATTAAATCAAAATTATCGCGAACACCGAGACGCTCGATGGCTTCTTTATATATCGGGCGGAATTCAATTGCTTTTTTGCGACCGCCCATTGTCGGCTTTTCGCATTTCGGGCATTTCGAATCCGATGTTTCAATCCCGCAGCGCGGACAAAACAGTCGCTCGATTGTAAATTCACCGCAGCCGCATCGCCATTTGTGTGTTTCCCGACCGCAGCGCGGACAGACACGCATCCCGATCTTAATTTCAAATTTACCGGTCGTCGCGTTCATATCTTCGCGGTATTCGGAAGCGTTGACGAGGTTTCTTGTTTTCCCGCCGTGTTCGCCGATCGGGAAAAGAACCTGCGCTGCCGGTGACATCTTACGAAGCGCCGATTTTTCCGGTCGTCCCATACGCGCGCCGATTCTGGATGGGGCACGGGCTTTGACCGTCATATTTGAAATTTTGCTGACGGCGTCAATGGTTAGTTCAATGCCGGCTGATTTGATTTCTTCACTTGTCCATGCTTTTTTAAACGATTTATCTTTTTCAACCGTCACGCTGAGACATCTTAAAACGTGTGTCGGCGGTGCAATCAAAATCCGTTTTTCACCGTCGATTTCTCTGACTTTATGTAAAATTAAAATGTTTTCCAAAAGCGGTTTGATGCCGTCATCGACTGATTTTTCGTAGGGGAGTGACAAACACGAAACACTTTCCGTTTCGTATTCATAATCCTCCAATTTACCGTTTTCGGCAATGAAATCCGCTATTTTTTCCAATTCTTCCAAGTACAAATCATGCCATAAATAGTTATAATCAGGGTGAAGCGGAATCCCGGCATCGGCAAATAAAAGAGCTTCTTCTTCCGAAACGTGTTTTAATTTTTCAACATCGTCGGGATTCGGGAAACGGGAAATGTCGACCTTTTTTTCCTCTTTTAAACGGTTATATCCGTTTTCATAATCGTAAAGCCACCACTCAAAACAATACGGCGACGGCATCAGCTGATGATTATTCTCTAAAAAGTCCCCGTAATTGAATAAAATCTCGCCGATGTCAATAATGAATTCAATATCAGGCTTGATTTGAAGAGCCGTTTTTCCGTCATCGGCGCGAACAACGTCGCCGTTTTTCAGACGAACCGTCGGGCCTTCAATCGAGTCAACGGCTGCCATTCCGGCCGCTTTTCCGGGACGCTCCACTTTCAGCTGCGTTCCGTTTGTAATAAAATCATCTAAAATGAACATGCCGGCGGGGCTGATTCCGGCCGCGGCAAACGATGTATTTCTGGAGCGACCGTATCTTAAACGAAAACCGCCTTCACGGGACGGATGCGAAAAAAGAGGGCGGCCGGCGATTAAATCCTGAATATACTTTGTTTTGGGCTTGATTTTCAGCGTGACGGCTCCGGGTTTGCCGGATGCTGCAGGCGTATCGTCGCCTTTTTTATCTTCCGTTTTCGTTCCGGCGATGAGTTTATCTAAAAATTCCCAGCCATCCATGCTCAAATTATCGACGTGCTTCTTCACTTTCGGCGCTTTTAAAATCATGCCTTCGGCAATCACAAGTGCCATGCCGCCGCGAAGACGGTTTCCGGGGATTTCGGGCATATTTCGATAGCCTTCAACTTCCGCTTCTTCCGTTGCGTCGCCGTCAACGCAAACCGGACAATTTTCAACAATGAGGCGAATCTCATCATCTGTCGGGGAATATTGAAGCGACGCCGTTCTTTTGTAAATTCGAATTTCCTCGGCGTAGCGTTCCACCAATTCTTTGCGCGGTTTAAAACGGTCCAGACCGAGACTGCGGCGCACATAATCGCCGACCAAAACAGAAAGCGCTTGCGCAGTTCCGCCGGCACTGCGAATCGGGCCGGAATAATAAATTCTTAAAAATTCAGTGCCGTCACTGTTTTTATCAATCTTGACTTCGGCAATGCCTTCAATCGGCGCGGCGACGACGCCTTCTGTGATGACCGCCATCGACACGCGAATTGCAGCGTCAACCGACTGTTCTCTTGTCGTAAATCCGCCGACTTTTCCTTCCGCAATTTCCTTTGCGATTAAGAGGGCTGATTCTTCACGGTTTTTCCCTTCTTCTTCGATTTCACGAAGACGTTTCGCGACACCTTTGACGCCGATTAAATTTTCAACACGGTCGGCGAGGTCTTTTGCCAGCGGAATTTCAACATAAGGATGCGGATCTTCTCCTTTGGAGCGGGCGGCGTTCGCTATTTCCATCTCTGTGAATAATTTCGCTTCCAACGAATCGAAATATTTCTGCATGGCTTCGCTTTGCGCCGGTTTTTTCTCCATAGTTTTGCCTGTCAAAATGTGTTAAAAAAAGCAATAATCTAAAAAGAGCCGAAACGGAATTAAAGTTTTCCGCTTCTTATTTTGTTTGCCATCATCAGCTGGAAAATAATTGTCAGCACGATAATAAATGCGCCGGCAAAAATCAATCCCTGGCCGATTCTTGTCATCAGCGGGCTGAGGTTTAAAATCATTAAGAAAAAACCGCCGACAATAATCACCAAGTTGATGATATTGATGGTTTTGACGGTTTCAGTGATTTGTTTTCCCTGCGATTTGCTTCTGATTTTTGCTTTCTTTTCTGCGTTCACTCATAAGACCTCCCCGATACATTTTACAATTTCCGGTATATCCAGCCCGCCTTTTCTTAAAATTTTCGGCGGCGTTACCGTTAAGTCAATAATTGTCGACGGTTTTTGAATTTCAGTTTCTCCGCCGTCAATGAGTAAATCAATTTTCCCGTCCAAATCCGCTAAAACATCCGCTGCGGATTTCGGCTCTTTGCCGTCGGATTTGTTTGCGCTCGGACACGCAAGCGGACCGGCACGGCGCACAATCTCAATCGCGGCAGGATGCGCCGGCACACGAAGACCGACTGTTTCTCTTCCCGCCGTGATTTTGTCCGAAATATTCGCTTTTTTCTTTAATATAATCGTCATCGGTCCCGGCCAAAAGGCTTCCGCGAGTTTTTGCGCTTCTTTTGGGATTTCTTCTGCAATTAATTTCATGTCTTCCGCAGACGATATTAAAACGCTGAGCGGTTTTTCGGGAATCCGCCCTTTGGCTTGATAAATTTTTAAAACAGCGTTTTCATTTGAAATGCACGCGCCGAGTCCGTAAACCGTTTCCGTCGGGAATGCCGCGATTTTTCCAGTAATGAGAGCATCAGCTGCTGCCTGAACAGCGGTTTCAAAATCCTCCAACGCATAAATTTCTGTTTTCGGCATTTCAATCATCCCGCTTAGGTTTTATCAAAAGGGATTAAGCCGGCCTGATTACTGGCCGGTGTTGTATCTTAAAACAGCGACAATGCCGCCGAAAGCGGACATCAGCTGGTTGCCTTCATCAAAGTCTGTTGAAATAAAGTGAACGATTGAATTGGATTTATCAGCCAATTCCGAAAGCTCGTCAACAACGTCTCTGATTTCAATATCTGATAATTCCGCGCCGCATTTGGAACAGTTGCCGATGTCGGGAATATGTTCTCCCGGACGCCAGGTGCGTGTTTTCTGGTTCAGCTCACCGCAGCTTTGACAGGTTGCCGTCATTCTTTCCGCTCTTAAATCTTCGGAGAGAATCAGCATTTCAACGGCGTTGATTTCCAAATTGGAGCGGACGCTTTTTTCACCGTAAGAAGCGCGTCCGGATTCGGCAATCAATTCTTTGAAGAACTGCTTCATGATGTTTTTCTGCTCCATTAGCTCTAAATCCGTGAGCTTGTCAGCCGCAGCGTTCACAAGTTCATGAAGACCGGATTCATCGGTATAAGCAATGTCGAAGAGACCGATGACTTTTTTCAAAAGTTCGTGATGGAAAAATTCGCCATCTTGAAACTCTTCTTTTGTCGGGGACGGGCCGCCGATGAGAATGCCTTTGAATTCTTTGGGCTCGACCGTCAGGAAAATTTCACTGGCCGCGTCACCGATTCTCTTGTAGAAATCATGAATTGCAATCAATCTTAAACTCTGGAAACGCTGGGCACTCTGACCGCCTTTGCGCTGCTTTCCGGGGACAGTCGATGTCAGTCGGCGGTGCGCTTCAATTTTTTTGCCGACAAGCGTTCCGATGGTAGCTTCTCTTCTGTCCATCACAAGGAGGCCGAACGTTCCTTTTTCTTTGAGCATATATTCCAGCGGCTCAAGGAAAAATTCAGAGTTGCAGTGATATTTGTAAGTCACAATCGGTTCCGGCGGATTGATGACGTAACTTTCCATGCTTGTTTTGTTCGCGCCGATGTCCACCGCGCCGGTAAAATATACGATGCCGTTTTCGGGCACTTTATCCAAATATCTGAGTCTTGCCAAAAGCGAATCAATTGCGCCCTGAACATTCGTTTTCGTCAATTTGGATTTGATGTTTGACGCTTGGCTGTGTTCTTCACGCAAATCCGCGGTCACGTCTGATATTTGTTTATCTCCGGGGATATAGAGTGAGACCAATTCCGTGCTTCTTCCTTTTTTGTCGCGGAGGATCTCAAGCGTTTTTTTGAATTCATATTTGTCATGTGCTGACGTTTCTGCCATAATAAATGCACTCCGATAATCATTAAATAATAGTCATAAACAGCTTCAATTCGATTCAGTTTCCTATGGCAGCTTTTTCCTTTCAGCCGCCTTGAATCTGTCAACCGTTTCTGTAAATTTTGTATGTCATATATGTCATAATAAGATCAATTTGTTGATTTGAATTTGAGACTTAAAAGAACTCATAAATTATAAACTAATCTGAGAGAACAGCGTTTTGTTTCTTTTTTTGGGTTCATTTTTCATTTTGGTTTCTTTATTAAAAATATGGGATCCTTTTTCATTTGTTTAAAACCCGAGCCGTTCGCGCGCGCCGGGAAGCGGGAGCGGTAAGGTAGCAGCGGCAACGCAAACGACAAGGTAGCAGCAGTAACGCTAACCGTAAGGTAACAGTAGTAACGCAAACCATAAGGTAACACCGCTACCGTTCGCGCAAGCGAACGGGTGTGATAAAAATGAGCAGATGTACACAGCAAAGCAAACGCAAGTGACAATGCAAGCATCGACAAGATGCGTTTTTTGTTTGCATCTTCTTCTTTGAGCAGCCGCAAATTCCGATTTCGCTCTTCGCTTTGCTCAGGTCGAAATTCGGAATTAGCGGTCGTACCCGAAGTTCACATGATTTGTCAAAAACGGTGTTTGAGAATTAACTCAAATATTGAAAAAAACGCCCCGACTGAGATTCGAACTCAGGTCGAAAGCTCCGGAGGCTCTCAGGATATCCGCTACCCTATCGGGGCTGTCAGTTAAAATGAAATGATGAATGGAATGATGAATAAAACAAAAAAGGCGGTCATTTTTTATTAAAACGACCGCCTGATTTTATTTATTTAAGCGTCCCGGCTGAGACTCGAACTCAAGTCGAAAGCTCCGCAGGCTTCCAGGATATCCACTACCCTACCAGGACACGCCGAGAATCATGAATAGCTGATATAGAATATAAACCTTATTATCGGAATGATGAGGCGAGATGACATGAAAGCGTTTTCTGAAACAATCTCGCAAATTTTCAATATTAACCTTCATCCAAATAAACTTCATTCGGATCTGTCGGGTCCGGATACATTGAAACCAGCATCTTGTAGCAGGCATGCAATATAATTTTACAGAATATGTATAGAGGCACCGCAAATACCAATCCGAAAACACCGGCAATCTTAAGACCGGCAAGCGTGAGAATCACGGCGGTAAAAGAGCTGACCTTGACTGTTTTCATCACCATGTCCGGCAAAATGAAGAAGAAGTCAAAGAGTTGGATGACAACAACAATTCCGACGACGGCAAGCATCACTTCCGTTCCGAGCGTGTACGCGTAAACGGTGACGGGGATTGCCGGCAGAATAAAACCAATGTAAGGGGCGATGTTGAATAACCCCATCAAAATTCCGGCAAAAAGCCAATGCGGAATTCCGACAACATAAAATCCTGCGCAATAAAGGAACATAATGACAAACGCTTCCAATATTTTCATGAGTGTGTAAGCGCCCATGTCATTGGTAATATCCCGAATGGTTGTGATGACAGCGTCCTTATATTTGTCCGGAATCATAGAAATGAAGCCGTTGCGCACATTTCCTTTTTCTTTAAAATAATAGCCGGCCATAATCGGAATTATCAAACAAGAAGCAAACACGGTTGTTCCGATGAACGAAATCGTTTCAGTCGTCGACGACATAATTCCGCCGCCGGATGTTAAAACTGATTTGATGACATTTGTTGTGCTTAATTCGTAACTTAACAAATGTATGCCGAGTGGTGTATTTGAAGCGGGCGGCGGGTCTGACGTCATCTTATATGACCCGTTTTCAGAATCTGCCTCCGGAACCTCGCCGGGAATCACAATCTGGCGTTCTTCAATTGTTATATTTGTAATGTCTTCTGCCATATTTTCGGCAGTTTCATTATACTGGTCCGTGAAATCGTTCAATGAATCCAGAACCGTATTGAAATTCGCCATTAAGTTCATGGCACCTGCAAAAACCAAAATCGATATCACAAGAACAACCGAAACAGAACTGACAAGCGCAATGGCTTTTCGTTTCATTGACGAACAGCTTTCGGTCGCTTTATTGAATATTTCAATGATTTTGTTCAGCAAAACTGTTGCCAAAACACCCAACACAAGGGCAATAAACACCGGTTTGATGTAAAAAAGAAATGCGATCACAACGAATAGAAGCGCAGCTACAATCAATATGTACTGCCATACTTTTTTGTTAATTGACAATCCCATTTTGTATCTCAAACCTGACTGTTATTCCGTTTTATGTTTTTTTAAAAGTTTTCAAATTGATTAGGTTGTTTTGCCTTTTATAGTTTTCATATGATACAAATTTCCGGAATCATTTAAATTTTAATTGTTGTTATAATTATATTGTTATTAATTCCCGTAAAAACTTTAAATCATTGCAGACCCTATTCATCTCTTATGTCAATGACTTTAGGGCTTGCGGGAAAACCGAACGCCGGTAAATCCACTTTTTTTAAATCCGTTACAATGGCGGATGTTGAGATTGCAAATTATCCTTTTACAACGATTCACGCCAATCACGGTGTCGCTTACATTCAAACACCCTGCTCGTGCATGGAAAGAGATAACCGCTGCGGCAAATGCAAAGACGGTATCCGTTATGTGCCAATCGATATTATTGACGTTGCCGGTCTCGTTCCGGACGCGCACAAAGGAAAGGGTCTTGGGAATGCCTTTTTAGATGATCTGAGGCAAGCGCAAGCCATCATTCACGTCGTCGACGCGTCAGCTTCAACAGACGCCGAAGGAAATCCGATTGATCCCGGGTCCGGAAATCCTGCCGCCGACATCGAGTTCTTGGATTACGAGCTTGAAATGTGGATGTTTGAAATCCTCAATCGCAATTGGTCAAAACTTTCCCGCAAAATTAAAGCGGAAGGCATTAAAATCGAAGAAGCGGTTGCCGACCAGCTCAGCGGTGCAGGCGTGACAATCGAGCATGCCAATTATGCGCTCCACGATTCCGATTTGTATTCGGTTGAGCCGACGAAATGGTCTGAAGATGATATGATTAAACTTTGCCGAAGTATTCGAAAGGAAAGCAAACCGATGATAATTGCCGCCAACAAATTTGATGTGCTTGACGGATTGGGAATTTCGCTTGTCCAATCCGATGAAAAAACCATCATCCCGACAAGCGCCGCCGCTGAATTGGCTTTAAAATCCGCCGCAAAAACAGGCATTATCCGCTACACGCCCGGTGCCGGCAGTTTTGAAGTTGCTACCGAATTGAATCCGGCGCAGGAAAAAGGATTAAATGCCGTTCAGCATTTGCTTGAAACGCATGGCAGTACCGGTGTTCAAGAATGCATTAACCGCGCGGTTTTTGAGCTTTTGGACATGATTGTCGTTTATCCGGTCGAAGATGAAGGAAAATGGACAAACAAAACCGGCGACATGCTTCCCGACGCTTACTTAATGAAACGCGGATCAACCTGCAAAGATATGGCTTACAGAATTCACACAGATATCGGTGATCACTTCTTGTATGCGGTGGATGCCCGAACCAAAATGCGCCTTGCCGAAAAACATGAGCTTCAAAACGGCGATGTCATTAAAATTGTTTCAACGGCAAAATAAGATTAAATAAAGCAAAACAGGGTAAAATAAATCAAAATAAAGTTAAATCAAAATAAAGTAAAAATAAGACAAAATTAAAAATCAGAGCTTCAATATTTTCGGCGGCGGACTATGACTTTGGAAAACGAAGAGAACAAATTAAAAACGCTTTTACTCATCTTAAATGAAAGCGATTTGCTGGATGAGGCGAATATCAAAAATTTGTTTTCCTGTTTTCCCGGTGTTGAAAAAGAAGGTGTCGAGAATTTGATTGTTTATGTTGATTTCTTAAAAACAATTAATGCCGAAAGCAAAAAAGCTCTTGTTCATATTTTCAAAGAACGGATTCATGGGTTTGCTCTTGAATTTCCTTCTTTTTCTGTTGATATTATTGAAGATTATGAAACTCCGTCAACGGTCACTCCGTCAACGGTCATTCCGTCAACGGTTGCTCTTCCGGAAGCGGTTCAAACCAAATCGCCCGGGATGTCGGTTTGCTTTGTTTTCGGTCTCGGCGGCCGAGATGAATTGAAACAAATTTTATCGGACTTTATTACTCGCTGTCGAAATGAAGATTTTCAAACGCAAACATCGGAGATGACATCGGATTATATTTCAGACTCATTAAAACTGCCGTTTGAGCCGGATTTAATCATTTCTCACGCCAAACACACGCTGACGGATTTTATGATTTGGCAAACGGTTTATTCCGAATATTATTTCTTTGAAAAAGATGTCGGAAAAGTCACCGATTCGGATTTCAGAAAAGCCTTTGACAGTTTTTATAAAAGAGATCGGCGTTACGGCGCTTGATTTCAGGTGATTAATATGTATTACGTTTTTGTTTGCCCGTCGTGTCAGAAGCATGCGCAATTGTGGCAGCCCGGTGCCAAAACAGTCGGCTGCCAAAGCTGCAACGCAAAAATTCAAACAAACAGCCTTCGTGTTTTCGGGCCGTTTGAAACACATGCCGAAGCGGTTGAAAAGCGGTCAGCGGTTCAGGCCGAACTCAGCCAACTGCCCGGCTCGTTTTCGCAACAGGGACTCTCCGTTCCTGCCGAAAAAGAAGTTCAAATGAAGCCTCCCAAAGCCAAAAAACCGCAGCAGATTATTCTTGATGTTTTGAAAGAAAAAGGAACAATGATTGTCGGCGATTGTGAATATTATTGTTTTGAACGCGGCGTTGACAACGAAACTTTTCAAAAAATTCTGACAAAATTAATTGAGGCCGGCGAAGTTTACCGGCCGGATAAGGGATTGATTGCGCTCGTTCCTTAATCATTCATTTTTGATTGTTTTTGACAAGCAATGTTTCACCTGTCATTTCTTTCGGAATTTCCATTTCCATAATTTCAAGCAATGTCGGCGCAATATCGCAAAGCCTGCCGCCGTCTCTTAAAATCATTTTCGGCTTTTTTGTCATCGGATCAATGTTTTTATCATCCGCATAAATCATTTTAACCGGATTTGTCGTGTGTGCCGTGCATGAATCACCGGTTATCTCTTCCATGCATTCGGCGTTGCCGTGATCGGCGGTAATAAACACTGCGCCGCCTTTCTCAAGTATTTTTTCTGTCAATTTCCCGACACAAGTATCTACCGCTTCGACAGCTGCTTTTGCCGCGTCCATCTTGCCGGTATGGCCGACCATGTCCATGTTGGCGAAATTAAGAACGATAAAATCGTATTTGTCTTCATCTATTTTTTCAATCAGCGCATCAGTCACTTCAAACGCGCTCATTTCAGGTTTCAAATCATAAGTTGCAACTTTCGGGGACGGAATCAAAACACGGTCTTCGTTTTTGTTCGGCTCTTCAACGCCGCCGTTGAAAAAGAATGTCACATGCGCGTATTTTTCGGTCTCAGCAATTCGAAGCTGAGTCTTTCCTTTTGCCGCTAAGTATTCGCCGAGCGTATTTTTCAAATCTTTCGGGGGATACGCAATCGGAATTGTTAGTTCTTCGTCGTATTGCGTCATGCCGATGAAATATGTTTTCGGGAAAACTTTTCTCATGAATCCGATTTTTGCGTCCGGTTCGGTGAAAGCGTATGTCAGCTGGCGGGCGCGGTCCGGGCGGAAGTTAAAGAAAATGATGGAATCGCCGTCTTCAACCGCTGCAATTCTTTTGCCGGAGTCATTCGTTACAACAATCGGTTTGACAAATTCATCGGTTTCGCCGTTTTCAAAAGATTTTTGAAGCGCGTCTTTCCAATCGGCTGTCAAAATAATGTCCTCATCCGCCGGCGTTTCCAATGTCAGCGCATCATACGCAATTTCTGTTCGGTCCCAGCGTTTGTCGCGATCCATCGCATAATAGCGGCCGATGACGGTTGAAATCTGTCCGATTTGTTCGTCTTTTGTGAATTTTTGAAGCTCTTCCAAATCTTTCATGGCTGATTTCGGTAAAACATCGCGCCCGTCTAAAAAAGCGTGAATGTAAACACGGCTCAGCCCTTCTTTTTTCGCCAATTTCAAAAGTGCTTTTAAATGATCAATGTGGCTGTGAACGCCGCCGTAAGAGACTAATCCCATCAAATGAAGGGCTTTTTCTTTTTCCTTTGCTTCATGAATCGCTTTGAGAAGAATCGGATTTTGATTAAAAACGCCCTCTTCAATTTCTTTGTTGATTAAAGTCAAATCCTGGTAAACAATTCGACCTGCGCCCATATTCAAGTGACCGACTTCGGAATTGCCCATCTGACCGTCGGGGAGGCCGACGTCCGTGCCTGAAGTGATGCCAAGCGCGGTCGGATATTTTTCTTCCAGTTTGTCCAGGTTCGGCGTGGCGGCGGCGGCGACGGCATTGCCTTTCTCATCGGGATTGTATCCCCAACCGTCTAAAATCATTAAAAGAAGAGGTTTAGTCATGATTCAAAAAAAGAAAATAAAGAATATAATCATTCCGACTCTGAAATATGAGAGCGGGTTTGAAAAACGGTAACGACTCCTAAATACGAAAATGGCTTTAAAATGAAAGTCGGCATTAAGCCGACATTTCATACATCGTGTGAAGTTTTTCTTCCTTTTTCAGTGATTTCAGTTGCCTTAATACGAACCAAAGCGTAATCGCCGTTGCAAGCAAATCAGCTATCGGAAACGCGACCCAAACGCCCATTAATCCCAGGAAATAGGGGATGACAGCTAAAACCGGAATGATTGAAAACTGCCTAATGAGTGCCAAAATCAAAGAAGCGCGGGCTTGACCGAGTGCCTGCATGAAAGCGGAGCCGACAATCTGGAACGCGACAATCGGGATGCTGAGGTCGGCAATCCAATACGCAATCACGGCTTCATCAATCAGAGCCGTATCCGTGATGAATAAAGAAAACAGCTCCGCCGTGAAAATATAAGTCATCGCGCCGAGAACGAATGAAATCAAAATCGCCCAAAGGGATGCCGTCTTTAATATTTTTCGTACGCGGTCGTATTTTTTCGCGCCGTAATTGAAACCGGTTAACGGAATCATTCCTTGAACAACGCCCATTGCGGGAATGATCACAAAACCGAAAATGCGGTTGATTAAGCCGTAAATCGCAACGGATGAGTCATCGCCGTACATATTAACATTCCAAATGACGATAATGAACATAATCGCAAGCGAGCCTTCCCGAAGGAATTCGGAGAAACCGACTTTTCCGATGCCCCAAAAGGCCGTTTTATCAAATTTCAGCCATTTCAGACTGAATTTCAATTTGCTGATTTTGTAAAGATAAAAGATGAGAAGAAGAACGCTGAGCATCTGCGACATGATTGTTGCAATCGCGGCGCCTTGAATGCCCCAGCCGAATTCAAAGATGAAAATGTAATCTAAAATGATATTCGTCACGCTTGAAACCGCGTACATGCTCATTGAATATAGGGAATTTCCTTCCGCCATGACAATCGCGTTGATTGTGACCGTTAAAATTTGGAAAGTACATCCCAAAATAATCCAAAACATGTAATTATAAGCAAAAGGAAGCGTTGTTTCGGTAGCGCCGAAGACGAATAAAATCGGTTTTAAAAAGACCAGGCCGATAATCGTACAAATAATACCAACGACAAAAGCCATGATAATCATGTTCCCGACGCCTTTTTTAACGCGCCCGGAGTCGGATGCGCCGAATCCGCGGGATATGTATGACGAGCCGCCGACACCGACGCCGGCTGCGGCTGAGAGCAGCAAATGCGCGACCGGAAACGCGACAGCAAGCGCTGCGAGTCCCAAGACGCCTTCTTCGCCGAGTCCGCGCCCGACAAAAACAGAATCGACTAAGCCGTAAAGTGTTTGAATCACAAGACCGATAATTGCAGGCGCGGCCAGCCAAGCCAAAGCTTTATTGATACTGCCGCTGCCCATCAAGACATGTTTGTCAACCATAAAATATATTCACTGTCCCCTGTTCCGGAATATTCAAAGAATATACCGTTATGAACCGTACGGATTTTAATTTTTGTTATTACTGATGCCTGATTTGCCTGTGGCTGCCCGGCGGCATTGTTCAAAAAGAACATGATATGAAAGCGGAATTTTTCTCCGCTTTCACAATAAATTTATTTTTCAATTTACGGCTCAGTGCAGGAAATGTCTCATGCCTGTGAAAACAAGAGAAACGCCCAACCGGTCAGCCGTCGCAATGACTTCCGCGTCACGGATGGAGCCGCCCGGTGATAAAATGTAGCGAAGGCCGAATTCGTTTGCGTAAATAACACTGTCATCGAACGGGAAGAACGCATCGGATGCCATAACGCACTCGGAAAAGACTTGTTTGACATAGTCTTCGTATGTCATCGCTTTTTGAAGTTCTTCGTTTCTGTCATACATTTCTTTTAAATTGTTTCTCGCTTTAGGCGCTGCCAATTTGCCGATAGAGTCGACACGGTTGGGCTGGCCCGCGCCCATGCCGAGCAGCATGTAACAGCCCGGTTCATATTCGTAAGCGATTGAAATGGAATTGGATTTGATGCATTTGCAGGCACTCATCGCGAATTCAGAGAGACCTTTCTTGGAATCCGGGAATTGCGCTTTCGTTACAACATCCCATTTTTCGAAAAGACCGATGTCACGGGTTTGTTCCAAAAGGCCGCCGGTGACATGTTTGTAAACATATTCATTGTCAAACGGCTTGTCAAATCCGACAAGTTCCAAAAGGCGAAGCGTTTCGCTTTTGTTTTTAAGCATTTCAAGCGCTTCGGGCTCAAAAGCCGGCGCAATGATAATTTCAATGAATTTTTTATCCAACAGTTTGGCGGTTTCAACGTCGAACGGACGGTTCACACAAACAATACTGCCGAACGCGGAAATCGGATCTCCGTCCCACGCGGCGAGGAATGCTTCTTTAAGCGTTTTTCCGGTTGCCAAACCGCACGGATTGTTGTGTTTGACAATAACGACGGCCGGGTCTTTGCTGTTTAAATCTTTCAGCGTCAGAAGCGCATTGTCCATGTCAATATAATTATTGTAAGACAATTCTTTGCCGTGGAGCTGCTTGGCGTTTGAGAGATTCGGTCCCGTTCCCGTCAATTCTTTGTAATAAGTTGCTTCTTGATGCCAGTTTTCGCCGTAGCGGAGTTTTTCGCCGCCGGTATAGGAAAGACGCTTGACCTTTTCGCCCAAAATCGCTTTGCTGAGGTAAGTGTCAACCGCGCTGTCATAGTCTGCCGTGTGACGGAATGCTTTTACTGCCAGCTTCTTTTTCAAATCGTAAGAAATATCGCCGGTTTTGGTGAGTTCGTCGGCAACCGCGGCGTAATCAGCCGGGTCACAAATTACGGTCACTGATGCGAAATTCTTTGCAGCGGACCGGAGCAGCGTCGGGCCGCCGATGTCAATATTCTCAATGGCATCTTCCAGCGTCACGTCGGACTTTGCTACGGTTTCTCTGAACGGATAAAGGTTGACGGCGACAATATCAATTGCCGTAATGCCGTTTGCTTCGGCTTGTTTCATGTGGTCGGGATTATCGCGAAGATAAAGCAAACCGCCGTGAACTTTCGGGTGAAGCGTTTTCACGCGTCCATCCATCATTTCGGGGAAACCCGTGATGTCTGAAACGTCTTTAACTTCGATACCTTCTTTTTTAAGCAAAGCGGAGGTTCCGCCTGTTGAAATAATTTCAAAGCCGTTTTGAATGAGTGCTTTTGCAAATTCTGAAACGCCTGTTTTATCTGAAACACTGATCAGTGCTCTTTTGGTCAAAAAATCACCTTAAAATTTCGAGCCGGTTCGAGATGAATCGAAGCGGGTTGAAAATGTATTTTATATTTGAATTATTTTATAATTTATTTTTTGGATTAAACCCCGTTAAAAATCCGCTCGAAAAATAAATACTTTTTGAGCAAAAACATTCGGTTGACGGAAAAACGGACATCGACAAAAAAACTTATCAATCTTGCATGACTCTGATTAAATCAGAATATTCTCTTTGCTGCGCAGATTTGCGTTTTTCTGATATTTTCCGCGCAGTGAATCTATTCGTTTCAACGGTAAGGTCTGCAAAAATGAATCACACAGATAAGCGGTATGAACAAGGAAAAGCCCTTCTTTCCGAAGGCAGAAATGATGAAGCAATTACGGTTTTAGAATCATTGACACAGGATATGCCGAAATTCAAAAAGGCATGGGAGAAATTGTCTTTTGCTTATCTCAATTCGGGCCGTCCCGAAGATGCCGTCCGCTGTTATGAAGAAGTTTTGATTCGTTACCCCAAAGACGCTTTTGCGCTTTACCAAAAATCCGTTTTGGAAGAAAAAACCGGGCAGCTTGACGCCGCGCTTGAATCAATCGAAAAGGCTCTCAAATACGAACCGGAGAACGCGGAATACTTGTATTCCAAAGGTTTTGTTCTTTACAGAAAGAAACGCTTGAATGACGCCATCGGCTGGTTTGATAAAGCGCTTCATATCGATCCGTTTTTCTTTGCGGCGGCTGATTACAAATGCTTATGTCTGATGACGCTCGGCATTTACGATGAATTGATTTTTTCCTGCAGCGACTACATTGACCGCTTCAAAGATTTTACCGGTCAGGCTCCGTCCGTAGATGTCGATCACGGCGGCGAACTCTTCGGCAAGGAATCTGAAGTGATTCAAAAAGAAGATATTTGGCATCTTTACAGCTATCTCTCCTTTTCATACATGAAGCTCGGGGCTTTCCGCCAGGCGGAAGAAATTTTGCTCAAGGAGCTTGAATTTGATTACGAAAAATCCCGCGTTTATTATTATCTCGGCTTGGTTCAAAATGCGCTTGACAAATATGAACAAGCGGCTTCTTCTTATGAACTCTCCCTTGAATCCGAGCCTGATTTTACAGCAGCCCGCATCAATTTGGGATTGGTTTATGCAAAAGCCGCGGAAGCCGAAACCCGAAACGCAGGCAGCATCTCTGCGCGTGCCGATGAGTTGTTCCAAAAATCACTTTCCGTTTTGGAAGACGTTTTAAAAACAGAATCTGAAAATTTAAGCGTTCTTTATGAAGCCGGCCGAATCTATTTAAAACTCGGCGACATCGAAAAGGCGGAAAAAGCGTTTGAAGATGTTCTTCGTCTTGATCCGGGCTTTGTTCCCGTTTATGAATATTTGGCAAAAATGAAGTTCAACAGCGGTGATTACGAAACCGCGCTTTCTTATTTGTCTGATGCTCAAATCAAGGATCCGTTCAATTACGAAGTTATGAATTTAACAGGCGTTATTTATTCCAAAAAAGGCGATAACGAATTCGCTCTGAAATGTTTAAAACATGCCGAAATGCTGGATCCGGCCTGCCCGAAAGCGCATTACAACAAAGCGCTGATTTTCATGAAAGAAGAACGTTTCGAAGAAGCGGCAGCAGAGCTTTCTCAAGTTCATGAAACGAATGCCGAAGAAAACGGCATTTCTTACGCCAAAGTTTTAAATTTCTACGGAACCGCGCTTCAAAATTTGAATCGGTCAGAAGAAGCGCTTGCCGTTTTTGAACAGCTTCAGGCAATGACGCCCGAAGATGAAAGCGTCAGCGAAATCGTTTTCTGTTTGAAAAATGAAGTGAAATTATAATCAAAAATGAATTTCTAAGAGTTATTTTATGAATTTTTATTTTTATGAATTTTTGTTTTTTATAAAATTTTATTTTTTATTCTCTCGGAATTCTTAAATAAGCTTCATAAAGCCGTTTTTCATATTCTTCTTTCTCTTTTTCCGTTTTTTGTTTTGTTCCGTCCCAATTCAGTCCGTTTTGTCCTCTCCAAATTTGCAATCTCATCTCTTCATCCATTCTTTTTGATGCCCTTTTTGATTCTTCAATTTCTTCAGGAGTTTTTTTTGGTGCCTTTCCAACATATGTATACACTTCATCGAAAGTTTCGTAGTTCATGACATCACTTCTTTAAAATCTCAATTTCAAATACGGTTATTTCTTTATCAGTTGTTTTATTTATATTTGATGAAATCGGCAAAACAGGTTTTCTCATTTCTTTTATTTTCCAGTTTATATTTCGAGGCAGAAGGATTTCTTCTTCACTATCATCAATATACAATGCCTGACTTTTCTCTTTTAATATTAATTGAAAAAGAATCGGGTCCTCCGTATTTATATACTTTAAAGCGCGGTTTATATCTAAACTGTAACTTCCGAATGCTTTTTCAATATATGTTCTATCTGTTTCTATTCCATTAAGCCAGTCTGTATTGCCTAAACCTTTAAACAATGTATATTCTTTATCGGTTATGCTTTTTGAAATCGCGCTCTCAATATTTTGTATATTGAATTCAATTTCTTTTCTTTCTTCTACTGTTATTTTGTTTCTAAATTCCAAATCTCGACAGTATGAATTTATCATAAAACACCATGATTTATTGACCCAATTTTCGGGAATTTCAAAACTCCAATCCTGTTTTTGATTGTTCCAAAAATGAATATCTTGATAGTTCCCGATTGATGTTTTCTCTTTCGGGAGTAAATCTTCTCGTTCTAAAAACGGACACAAAAAAGAGTTATTGCTGCCGTATTCGGGTCGTTTTTCCAAAACAATATTTCCGATTCTGTTCGAAAATAACTCGGCAGCGTTTTCAGATGGAATGAAAATTTTCTTCATACCATCCGTTTAATGAAAATGAACATAAGCAAATCGTTTTTTTCAAAATGCAAAAAATTAAATATTGTTTTTATTTCTCCCTTTTTCCAGTTCTCGCTCAACGATTTTCATGGCGCATAAATCGCCGCACATGGAACACGCTTCCGATCCGGAACTGCGCGCTTCTCTAACGGCGCGGGCGTGGTCGGGATCAATTGCCAAGCTGTACTGTTTCTCCCAGTTCAGATTTTTGCGCGCCAAGCCCATCGCATCGTCACGCTCTTTTGCTCTGTCCCGAACGCCTTCTTTGACAAGATCCGTTGCGTGCGCTGCAATTTGCGCGACCTGCATTCCGGTTTTGATGTCTTCTGCGGTCGGTAGTGCCAGGTGCTCGGACGGGCTGACCATGCACAAGAAATCTGTTCCTGCCATGCCGGCGATGGAGCCGCCAATCGCTGATGTGATGTGGTCAAATCCGGGGGCGATGTCCGTGACAATCGGGCCGAGTAAATAAAGAGGCGCGTCATAGCACGTTTCTTTCATGAATTTGACGCTCATTTCAATTTTATCGAGCGGAACGTGCCCCGGGCCTTCGACAAATGTTTGAACGTCGGCGGCGCGTGATCTTTTGACAAGTTCGCCAAGGACGAGAATTTCTTCAAACATCGGACCGTCGGCAGCATCATGAATACAGCCGGGGCGCATGCCGTCACCGAGGCTGAGCGTCACGTCAAATTCTTGAGCGATTTCAAGCAGATAATCAAATTCAGCGTAAAACGGATTTTCGGCATCGTTATGACTCATCCAAGCGACTGTAAACGAGCCGCCGCGGCTGACGACATCTGTGATTCTGCCGGCTTTCATCAGCTTGTCAACGGTGTTTTTGTTAATTCCGGCATGAACCGTTACGAAATCAACGCCTTGCTCGGCATGGCGGCGAACGGCGTTAAACATGTCATCGCTTGTCATTTCAACAACCATCAGCGCGGTTGCGGCGGCATCATAGAGCGGAACCGTTCCGACGGGAACGTCAACTTCCGCTAAAATCCGTTCGCGAATTTTATCCAAATCACCGCCGGTTGATAAATCCATAATTGCGCCGGCGCCGTATTTGACGGCAATTTTGGCTTTGTTGACTTCATCTTCCATATTTTTGTAATCGCGGGAAGTGCCGACGTTAGCGTTGATTTTTGTGCTCATGAATTTGCCGATTCCGACAGGCTTTGTATTGCGGTTTACGTTTTTCGGGATGGTGACCAAACCTTTTGCAACCAAAGAACAAAGTTTTTCAGAATCAATATTTTCGGCTTTCGCAACGGCTTTTATTGTTTCGCCGATTTTGCCGTTTCGGCAGTCTTTCATGAGTGTTGTCTGTGTCATAGGCTTTCACTTACATCATTGACTTATAAATACTATTTGAAACAGCCGCCGGGCGATTGGTTAATTATCATTCCGGTTTTATTCCTCTGACAAAACGACGCTTAAATTAAACAAAAAGTCTTATATATTTGACATAATTTGTCATATATGTGACACAACTTTCAGTAAGCTATTTTGAAGGAATGTGAAAACATGACAAAAAATTTAAAAATCAAAGCCGCGCGCGCTGCCAAAGACATGACACAAAAAGATTTGGCGGAAGCAGTCGGCGTGACGAGGCAAACAATGAACGCAATTGAGATGGGTGATTACAACCCGACGCTCAATCTGTGCATTTCCATCTGCAAAGTCTTGGGAAAAACATTAGACGAATTATTCTGGGAGGAATAAAATGGCTGAAACAAAATCAAAATTAGATTCATATTACTCTAAACATTACGATGAAAGACAATTGATTAGCAGATACAGAATTTCTTTTGAAACCATGTGGCTGACGCTTATTTTAATTTTCATCAGCGGTATGTTTAAAGTTTTTTACGGCCCGTGGGCGGCAGATAATACTGAAATGATGGTTCTGCTTTCACTTCCGACAACTTATTTTGCGGTTCGGGCTGTTTGGAAAGGCGCATATTTCTCAATTCAACAGAAATCGTATACTTGGACAATTGTCAGTTTTACATTTGTCGGTCTTTTAAACCTTGCCGCATTCATTATTTCTATTATAAACGGCGGCACTGTTATTGAAAATGGTATACTTTCTGAAAATCTGTTCCAATTTTTCTTGGCACTTCCGTTTTTAGCACTCGTTATTACATATGCCGTTAAGAAAATCATGAGCAAAAACGAAGAAGATGAAGAACCGGACGAATAATCAAAAAAGACAAACACGAGAAGACAAATCAAAAAAAACAGAACGGAAAATCCGTTCTGTAAACTTTTTTTAAATTATTTTTAATTTTGAAATTAAATGGCTTTCTTTTCTTCCGGCTTGATGAAGTCGGTCAAAATGCCCATGGACTGAAGTGTTTCCATGATTTCTTTGTAAGCCAAATAGATTTCAACTTGGGCCACTTCCGTGCTTTCAACGCGCGGTTCTGCTGCAATCCAAATTTCCTGTTCATTGTTGCCGCGTGAAATCATCGGGCAGGAGAGCAGGTCAGCGTGGGTGAGACGGTAAACCGAGTTGTTGCCGGAAGACGTAAACCAAGCTTCATTCTTGGCTCTGAGGTCTGTGATAAAGCGGTCCCAGTTCAAAGGCGTAGATGCTTTCAAATCCAACTGCAAGTGTTCGCGCTCGCCGTTGACTTCTGCCTGGAGAACGTCGCGGTAGCCGCTGTAGTCAGTTGAAGCTTTGTTAACGCCGGAAACTTCGTCTCTTTCAAGTGTTTTGGCTTCGTCTTCAAAGAACGGCGCCAAGTTGTAGACGGAAGATCTCTTGGTCCTCAAAGAAACCACAATCAATGCGAGTGCACTGAGCGCCATACTGATAATGACACCGTGGCAGGTCAAAATGGCGTATCCGGTGAGGTCCATGCTGAGCGCTTCTAAGTAGTAAACGCCGTCTGCATTTGTTCCCATCATGAGGTCAATTAAAACCATGCCGATCTGCGCGACTGCGCCGACAACCAACGAGGCGATGGCACCTTCTTTCGTGGCACGCTTCCAGTACAAACCGACCATGAGCGGGAAGAAGTATGCCGCACTGGCAATGTAGGTTGCGATGTGGATGTATTCAATGATGTTGATGTTTGTAAACGCAATCAAAGTCGCGCCGATGATAATAATCAAAACGGCGACCCTGTTGACAATTTTCAATTCTTTCATTGTCGCGTCGGGTTTGATGTATCTCTGGTAAATGTCACGGGAGATTGTGGAACCGCCGGATGTCGCGAATGTGTCCATACAAGACATTGCGGCAGCGGTCAAACCGAGTGCGATTGCGATAACGCCGACAGTTGAGAAATTGTTTAAAGTGTAGCTCAAAAGCGCAATTTCAGCTTCTCCCATGTTTGAAATTTCCGGGAAAAGATAGCGAAGGCCGAGACCCAAAAGGCAGCAAGCAACGCCAAAAATCAAGAAAATCAAGAGTGAGCCGAGGAAGAAACCATTTCTGGCGTTCTTTTCATCTTTTGCGGCCCAAACTTTCTGCCATTGATCGTGTTCGGAAATCCATCCGGGAATGATTGCGACACAGAAAATGATGACCAACGGAAGACCGATTGAGAACGGATTCCACCAGCCTGTGCCTGATTGGGACGTTGAAACGAAGTCACCGATTGAAAGCGCGCTGACATCGGATGCCGTGAACAAAACGGCAATGGTCAAGAAGATCGTGACAGTTGCCAAAAGGATGTACTGAATCACGTCGGTCCAAACGACAGCGGACAATCCGCCGAGCAAAACGTATGCCGAAACCGCGACCGCGATTAAAATGGCAGCGTAAATCGGATCAAGACCGAAGAAAACGTTGAAAATAAGCATCAAACCGGAAACATCAGCTGCTGCGAAAAACATCATAACAATTGCAACAATAATTGCCACCGGGAGGCGGATGGAACCGGCATATCTCTGTTCTAAAAGTTCGGGCTGTGTGATCGCCGGCAAGCTTTTGATTTTGGAAACCAAAAGGCCGATCACGAAAAGTGCAATCACATTGGGTGCCGCGAATGTCCAAATTGAACCCAAGCCGCCAAGTAAATAAGATGCTGTTACCGCTAAAATACCGCCGCCTGTAATCCAGGAGGCCGCTGCGGAGAAACCGATCGGGATGTAACCGATTTTTCTTCCGGCAAGCCAAAAGTCAACAACCGACTTTTGTTTCTTGCTGTAGTACCAACCGATGGCAAGCAATACAAAAATGTAAATTGCCAGGCAGATACCAAACATTGCTAACATGTTCATAAAAATCACCTGTATTATTAATCAAAATTAAAACCCTTTATTGGCTGTTTTTTGATTTCCGCTCAGAAAACAACCGATTTCACAATTCCTCATTTTTGAATGTGAATAAAATTGAAAATGTGAATATATTCATTTTAATGTTTCGTTCATTTTAGTTGAGTTAAATTCAACTTTAATTGATTTATTCGGTTCAGTGTTGCCTTTTTTAAAAAAGAGTTTTTGCAATTAAATTGAAGCTGAATTAAATTCGTTTCAGTCAGAGAGTTTTTATTCTCATTTTCCTATGTTCTATTAAATTCAAAGATACAGTGAAAGTCAAAACAAGTTCAATTGAAATAAAAAAGGAATTTAAAATGCCGGCAGAAACCAATTCTCAAAAAAAATACCGCAATGAAATCGCGCGTAAGTTTCTGCATATGTGCTCTTTCTTAATCGTGATTTTCATTTATTTCGTTGACAAAACAACCGCCTGCATTGTCATCGGGGTGCTTTTGCTGCTGCTTTTTATCGGCAACACGATCATTCTTTCAACCCGCTTCAAAATCATCAATGATTTCAAAGTCAAATATTTCTCTTTCCTGTTGCGAGACGATGAAAAATATGGTTATATCAGTTCCAACTGGTTCCTTCTCGGCTGTTTCCTCTCGGTTTTGCTGTTCCCGCAGTTCGTCGCGATGCTTGCAATTACCATTCTTATATTCGGCGACGCTTTCGCTGCACTCGTCGGCATGAAATTCGGAAAACACAAATTTAAAAACGGAAAATCCTTGGAAGGAACGCTCGGATTTATCGTCGTCTCCTATCTGTTTTTGGCAGCATTTGCCATCCTTTTAAAACTTGACTCTGTTTTCCTTCTCTCAGCAGCAATCGCCATTCCGATTGTCGCCGTCGTTGAAATTTACAGTAAACAAATCAAAATTGACGACAATCTCACCATCCCGATCGTTTTCGGTTTTTTAATGGTCCTTCTCATGTTCATTTTTGAAAAAACCGGATTGTTTTGATTTTTATCTCTTTGAAAATCAGCATGGTCGCGCGAGTGCTACAATATTTTGGTATTTTTCAAAACCTGTCATCTTTTTTTGAAAATTTAAAACCGGGGGGTGATTATTGAAAAATAGTGGGGTCGACAGTGATGGCGGCGAACGGAACCGGCAAGGTAACCGCAGCAAACGGAAACGGTTAGGTAGCAGTGGTAAACGGAAACGGCAAGGTAGCAGTGGTAATCGGAAACGGTTAGGTAGCAGTGGTAATCGGAAACGGTTAGGTAGCAGTGGTAATCGGAAACGGTTAGGTAGCAGTGGTAATCGGAAACGGTTAGGTAGCAGTGCCACGTTCGCGCAAGCGAACGGATGTGATAAAAAAGAGCAGATGCACGCAGCAATGCAAACCTGACCGGCAGCAATGCAAACCTGACCGGCAGCAATGCAAACCTGACCGGCAGCAATGCAAACCTGACCGGCAGCAATGCAAACCTGACCGGCTGCAATACAAATCCTGTCGACAGCAATGCAAACCTGACCGGTAACATCAAACCTGACCGGTAACATCAAACCTGACCGGCAGCAATGCAAACCTGACCGGCAGTAATGCAAACCTGATCGGCAGCATCAAATCTGACAGGCAGCATCAATCTACTCGGCAACACCAAAAACAGGTTATAAAAATGGGCTAACTAATTCAGGTGTTCAAATTATAATCTATGACCGAAAAAGAAGATGCAACTCGTCCGGCTTCTAAATAACTTCATCAAATTCTAAACTTTTCTAATTAGTAATGAATCCTCTCTTGTTGTGTTATTGTTATATAATCACCACAATGTTTATTTATTAATAAAATTTTATTTAATGTATAATTTAATATTCCAAATATGGTATGATTTGACGCTTTAAAGTCATACCAAAAACATTTGATTGATAACTATTGCCGATCCCCTGAAATATAGGCAGAAACCGCAATACCGCAAAGGGTGATTCTTATTAAATACAAAAATCGTTTATTTATGTTGCTTACGGCGACAATTATTGTTTTGCTAATGTTGAGTGGATTGGCTTTTGCTACCGATCTCTCTGTTAAACAAATTTCACTCGTAGATGGAGATCATATTTTTTCGACAGCTACTCTTGATGGGGCTAACTATTTAGAGCTGACAGGAGAAATGAACGGAACCGTTACTATTTCTGACAACATGAATATTATTTTGAATGACGTAATAATTAATCAAACAAACAATAGCTTGTCAGGGGCTTTTATTATTGATGACGGATACACCGTTACTATTTATCTGGCCGACGGGTCTGAAAATGATATTACCGGCTCCAACGGTTTCGGCAACGACGCTGATACACTTTTGGGAGCAGGAAAAGCAGGCATATCCGTTCACGAAAATTCATCTCTTATTATCGACTCAATTGTTTTGGATGAGGGTGTTTATTCTTTTGTTAATGTTCAAGGAACGGGTAAATTAACTGCCAAAGGCGGTATTGGCAGTCACGATCTGGGCGGTGATATCTTTTCCGGAAGCGGTGCCGGTATTGGCGGTCGCGGCGGTTATCCTGAAAATGAATATACAAAAGAAGGCGCGCCCGTCGGCAACATTTCTATCTTTAACGGTGATATTACAGCAATCGGTGGCGATTCTACGGTTTCTCATATCGAGTCCGGTTCTATTAAAGATTCTGTTGGGCCCGGTCGTGATATTGGTGGTGGCAGCGGGGGTCGTAAAAACAGCAAAAGCGATGGCGGTGGTTATGGCGGTTCTGTTAACTCGATTACAATTTCAGGCGGAATTATAAATGCCACTAAATATGGCATCGGCGGCGGCCACGGTGGTGACAAAACGACCGGTGCCGGCGGCGGTAACGGTGGTTCGGGTGACATTAACATTTCCGGCGGTATAATCACTATAGGTTCCGAATATGGGAATTTAATCGGTGGCGGCGATGGCGGCGACTCCTCCAATGGCAAGTTTGGCGAAACACAAGGCACCGGCGGCGGCGGGTCTATTAATATTGGCGGAAATGCAGTCCTTTTCATTCCTGCTGATGTTGATCCTTCTAATCTGACCGGTGTGATATCGGCAGGATGTAACGGTGACGACGGTGATACTCAAGGCACTGTTACTGTAATTGTCGACGGTACTATTAACACAAATAATATTATTTCCGGAGATTGCGCTGTTTTTAATGCAAACGGCGGTATGTTTACAGATGATAATCTCTTTTGGAGTTTTAATCTCGATTCTTCTCCTTCATTGTCAGATGCAACATCACAAATGCCTTCGGTGGCAAAACCGGGTTATACTTTGTCGGGCTGGGCTGAATCTGCTTCAGACAGTTCAATTTTGCCGAATGATACGGGACTTTCAAAGGTCGTCTATTATGCGGTTTGGACTCCTGCACTTTCTGAATACACAGTTACCTGGAAGAATGACAACGGCGTTGTCCTCAAAACTGACATTGTTGCTTACGGTGCTTTCCCGACTTATAGCGGCGAAACCCCTGTCAAATCTTCCGATGCCGAATTCAATTATGTTTTCCGCGGCTGGTCTCCTTCCATTGATGCTGTGGCCGGCGACGTGATTTACACGGCTCAATATGATGAAATTCGCAGGTCTTACGAAGTTACTTGGCAGAACTTCGACCTGACCGAACTCAAAGTCGATACTGTGCTTTACGGCACAACTCCCGTTTATAACGG
>NZ_SNYS01000012.1 GCF_004363215.1 Methanimicrococcus blatticola
ACTGTCCATCCGAATTCCGCTGCCGTTTTAAGGGTCACTTCATTCGTTTCAAACTTCTGTTCCGTTTGTGTCAGACCCGATCCGTCATTTTTGTCGTAGGTTAATGCGTATTCTGTTGCATCTGCCCACTGTGCAGTCAGCACCATATTTTCTGTAATCTGGAAACTTGACCCAACTGCTCTATCAATATTGTTTTGATCTTTCCAACCAATTAACTTGAATCCATCTTTATACATTGCATTGTTGACGTTTCCGAGAATTATTACATCATTATTGTACATATATGGCGTATTGTCTTCAGGAGCAGTTCCTAATCCTTCACCTTTGTTATAAGTTACAGTAAAAGGCCCCTCAGGTATCCACTTTGCATTAAACCGAACATCTGTTTCAGGCATTGTGAATGTTGATCCTGGATAACCCGGCAACAAATCCGGAGTTACTAATTCCCAACCATCAAAAATAAATCCGTCATTGGTCCATTGGGTGGACTCGATAGTTGCTACTGTAACAGAAGTTCCCGGTGTATATGCACGCCATTCATGTGTCGCATCGGTTGGAGTACTGTTTCTATAATAGGTGACATTGTATTGCCAAATCCCATACAAAGTGTAGTAGTATTTACCATCAATTTTTGTATAGGAACTGTCTTCTGCAACAGGCATCGTAAATGATGTTCCATTTGCATAATTCTGTCCTGTCCCATCTGCATTTGTATACCATCTCAGAAGTATGCCTTTGTTTGCCCAGTCACTGAAGAAATCACTTTTAATGTCCTGTAAATTGCCGGTTGAACCTGCAATACGCATTTCCGGTGTTGTTTTGCCGCCGACGGTGTTTTGATTATATACCAAATAATAAGCGTCCCATTTGGCGTAAAGATTGATGCTTCCGGAAATAGTACCGGTTTCGAAAATCCATTTCTCTCCCCAATCATTGCCGGTTCCGTCTTTGGTATACCAACCGGCAAACGTGCGATTATCTCCGACGGTTGTATGTGGATCCGGGATCGGCTTTGGAATTGTTCTTCCGTTTTCAATTCCGAATACTGTGAGAACTTTTTGATCTGAACTAAGGTCCGGATTGTAATTTTCTAAACCGTTTACAACAGTTAAATCAAAAACACCGTCTCCGGTATTATATGAAACAGAATAAGTCTTGCGGGTGACGTTGTCAATTGTCCATTCACGGGTCGAATCGGGCGTATCCTCCAGGTTTGCAATGGCCCACACATAATCATTTGGTATGAAGAGATTAAAGGCTGTCGTATTGTATACATCAACACCGGCAATCATCGGGGCTTTTACAACGTTAGGGTTCGGATCCGTTGGGTTGTATGTATTTTCGTTATCACTGGACGTGAGATTTAAGTTCCAATCCCAATTCGGGTAATACAATTTACTGTATTCGATTTCTTTCGAATCAACCGTGATGTTATAATCCGGATCATTCGCAGCAGAAGCTATTCCTGCCAACGAAATGAGCAATAATCCGACAAATAAAAATCCGGCAATCTTTTTGAAATTATTTTTCATCAGACTGCCTCCATCACCTTAATTTTGATGTCGGTCATGTACAAAATATGAGACGCATCGGCATTCGGAGCATCGGAAGCTGTGGTCTGCCATGTGAAAACAGGCAAGAGGTATTTGTAACCGCTATCCAGATCATTGTTTTTCCAAACTGTTGATGACCAAGTTTCATCCCATTCTGATTTTTTCAAACCGCTTGATATTTTCGGAGTCCCGTAAGTATCCCAGACATTGTACGATTTGACTGCAGGAACACCCTTCGTATTGGTAATTTCTCCATTCGCTTTTTTCATTCCGTTCCAAACGAATGTGTCTGTAATGGTTGATGATCCTGATCCGATTAATTTGTCGGCCGTGGTTCCGTTAACATAAGCACCGAGAGCCATGGCGTTTGTTATTTTTGAACCCGTGACCGCTGTTCCGGCTAAACCGCCGGCTACTGTGCTTGTTACATTTCCGGTTGAATAGCAGTTTGTGATGTTTCCTGAGGTTAAGTTCCCTGTAAAAGACCCGCCGAACATCCCGCCATCAACATTTCCGGTTGAATAACAGTTTTCAGAGGTGCCTGACTGTCTTCCTGAGAAACCGCCAACCTCCCCTGCTTGAGCTTTTACGTTTCCGGTTGAAAAACTGTTCTTGACCTCTTTGTTTAATGTTCCGGCAAACCCGCCGGTATAATTGCCGTTACCGGTTGTGTTGGACACATTAATCTGTGCCGAGCAGTTTGAAACATTTCCTTCAATTTGTCCGACAAATCCGCCAACATGCATTTCGCCTTTTACGACATTGTTTCCGGTGGTATCAAGAACAGATGATACAGTGATGTTTCCGCTACTTTGGCGTCCGACCAATCCGCCGGTGTATTGGGTACCTGTAACGGTTGAATCAATAACACGACTGTTGTTTATTTCTTGACTAAATGCTTCTCCTGTCAATCCGCCGCAAAATATTGTTCCGGTTATTGATGTGTTATATACGGTTAAATTTTCAATTTTATTTTCATATCCTTCTAAATATTTTGCGATTCCGACAGCTCCTCCTGTATGCTGTTTTCCGCCGATTGTACTGTTGTTTATACGGCTGTCTTTTAACTCACTTGCTTCCATATTGCCAACAATACCGCCAACCCTCTCGGTACTTGAATCTAAAATTAATCCGTTTATATAAACGGCTTCAATTTTGGTGCGGTCTGCTGTTCCGATCAAACCACCCGTGTCGTTTTTCCCGTCAATTTTCGTGTTTTCGACCGTCAAATCGTATAATTTCATTTTTGACTGATATCCGATTAATCCGCCGGTGTTGTTTAATCCCGTAATATTTGAATCGTTCAGCGAAATGTCATGAATACTCGATTCGTTTGTTTCTGTTGTATCTGTTATGTTCCAAAAACCGACTAAGCCGCCTGTATTATTGTCGCCGTCAACATCTATTTTTTCAAGAACGGTATTCGTCAAATTCATTCGATTGATCGTACCGTTCACCAATCCAACTCCGCCTGCCGTATTTTCATTTCCGGTAACAGAAACGTTATTCACTTCATTCTGTTCCACTGAATACACTGCTCCGGTTTCGACATTCCCGATCAAGCCGCCTGTGTTATTTGAGCCCGCAATGCTGATATTTTTAACACTTGACTCATTGACTTTTCCGCTAGTTATTTTTCCGACAATCCCGCCGACATTATCCGTTGTCGAAGAAATGTTTCCATACGATTTTGATTGAGAAATTGTTAAGTCGCCCCATCCGTATCCTACAATTCCGCCGACATTTCCATTGTATAAACCACTGCCGTTTGATGCGGAAATATTTCCGGAATTTGTGACATTAAATATTGTCCCTCTTGATGCGCCGGCAATTCCGCCGACACTATTGCATCCGATAATACTGTATTCTCCGTTAAATTCGAACGTACTGTTATTGATGACCGAATTATATTGTTGGTTTCCGGCAATTCCGCCAATTGAATTATTGCCTGCAAGATTTGATTCAAGTATCACAGTTACATTATCTATCTTTGAATCGACTTCGAGGTTGCCGACAGCACCACCAAGACGAGTTGTTATTGAAACGAAATTATTTTCCAGTTTGTATTTTGCAATACTGTTAACAACTTCAGAATTCTCCATCTGTCCAACTAATCCGCCGATGTTGGTGGAAGGATCGCCTCTTGTTTTAATGTATCCGTCTTCAAAACTTGTATGATCGATATTGGAATCCTTTCCGAATCCGATAATGCCGCCGAATGTATAGTTTCCGGAAATATTAGAGTCTGTTACAACAGCTTCGGAAATGCTTGAATTATTAAATCTGCCGGCAATTCCGCCAACGCCGGTAACTCCGGTCAACGTGGAATTGTTTACGAACACCAAATCAATAACCACGTAGTCCCCTGCTCCGACGATTCCTGAAACGTCTCCGTTTCCGCCGTTTAAAATGCTGTCGTTTACCGTCACTTTTGTTATTGTGGATTTTCCGACACCGGTTTCTTTATCGTTTGTATTTGTTGCGATACCGAAAACACCGCCTACATAAGATCCTACTGTCACTACATTCAGATTTTCAATTTTGGCATTTTCAACAGCGATTCTGTCGTTGTCATTCGAAACGTAGATGTATTTTCCTACAACTCCGCCTGTAAACGTATCGGCTTCAATGGTTATATTTTTTATATATAAGGCGGCGTTATTTTCTCTCGTTGTAAACGTTTTCCCATTTCCAACATCGTCAAGAACTAAATAACCAACCAAACCGCCGATATTTGAATTCCCTTTGATATAAATATCATAAAATTCACCGGCAAGAACATTAAAATTGTTTATTCCGGTTGATCCGCCGATTAAACCGCCGGTGTTGTTTCCATCCTCTTTTTCCGTATAGATGCCTGTCACAGAAACATTTTGAACAATCGGATTATCTATTTCTATTTTCGATGTCCGATTGCTTTCAGCTTTTCCAATCATTCCGCCGACATAATTTTTGCCGTTGACAGTGACACTCGGTTTTCCTAAATTCTGATTTCCGCCAATGACAACGCTCGGCCCGATGAGATTTGAAACGTTTAGATTCGGGTTGAATGTAAATCCGATTATTCCGCCGACAGACTCACTTCCGGTAACCTTCAGGTTTTCAACGCTTGTCGACTTAATTTCCCCAACTTCTTGTAAACATCCGATTATTCCGCCGACGCCTGTCTCTCCGCTGATTTCACTGTTTTTAACAACAACATTTTTTGCATCAGTTGTTTGCTTGCCAATTCTGGTTTTATCTGTGTCTTCATTTCCGCTTACAAACCCTACTCCGACAACTCCGCCTGTGTAGGTTTGTCCTGAGACCTTTGTATTATTAACAAGTACATCCTGCACATACAGTCCGCTTACTGAATGTCCGACAACGCCGCCGGTTATCTCTATTCCTGTTATATCCAAATTATCGACTGTAACCGTTTCCAAATAAACGTAGCTTCTCGTCCATCCAATTACGCCGCCAACACTGTTTTCACCTGTTATTTTTGATGGTGTTCCATTTTTATATCCGCGTATTCTGATATCTGTAGCATTAACGGAACCGTCGCCGACGATTCCCCCGATGGCGTTTTCTCCTTCTAACTCAAAACCGCGAATTTCAATGTTGTTTAATGTTGCATTATTTGAATAACCTGCTAAAACGCCGACATGTTTAAATCCGTTAACTGTTGCATTTTCAAAACGAAGATTTGTAATTGTTGCTGTGTCAGACACGTCTTTAAAGAAACCGATATGTTCTCCCGCAGGAGCTTGAACATTCATATTCAAAATCGTTGAATTGTTTCCGTTGAGATTTCCCTTAAAATCGGCAATAGGGGTCCAATCAGAAGTCAATGAAATTGTTATCGGATCTGTGTCTGTGTTTCCTATCTTATCTATCTTATAATACTGACTTGCTCTTGTGCCATTATTAGCATAATGATTTCTGAATTCGATTAAATCCGCTTCACTTTGAATTAAGTAGGGATCGTCAGAAGCCCCGGTCCCCGTAAGCGCAGCCGACGCTGTTCCTGTGAGGGACAGAAACGTCAAAATGAAGATGACTAATAATATTGTATATTTTATTGTTTTTTTCATAAATTCACCCATGTAAAATTGTAAATTCGTTTTCCAACACAGCTTGTTTTTTCAAAAGCCGTGTCTAAGCCTATTTTTATAACACTCTAATAATTTTTATTGAATCGTAATAATTCCTAATTAAACTTTTATTCAGTGTTTTTCTATTTATATATTTTGTAGTTTTCAGACCGAAATATATCGTCAAACAAATTTATCTTTCAAAACAATTTTAGACACTTTTTCTACTCAAAGGCATGATTCTTTTTTTTACCCGTCAAATTTATTCCCCAAATTTTATTTTTTTGTATCATTTGTCATTATTTTTCGTTAATTTTTACCGATACCTTTTTAACTTCCTGCGTTTTCGGTATATTTTGGTGATAAAAATGAAAGGATATGGTATGTTATCCGTAAACAACGTTGGCTGGCTGGAAAAAGAAAAACCCGTCGCAGGTCCGCTGGATGCAATTCTTCGTCCGGTTGCCGTTGCGCCGTGTTCATCAGACACGCACACAAGTCATGGCGGTTCAGGGGATCAAAAGAATTTGATTCTCGGCCACGAAGCAATCGGCGAAGTCGTCGAAGTCGGTGAACTCGTGACACGCTTCAAACCCGGAGATATTGTTGTCGTTCCGTGCTGTACGCCGGATTGGCTTTCATTGGGCGTCCAAGGGAAATACAACGCGCACGACAAAGGTTTGATGGCAAGTTTCAAATTCCTTCTCTCAAAAGATGGTGTTTTCGCGGAATTTTTCCACGTTAATCAGGCAGATGCCAATTTGGTCAAACTTCCCGAAGGCATGGACATGGCAGCCGCATTAATGACGGTTGACATGATGTCTACCGGTTTCCACGGCGTCGAACAAGCGGAAATCGGATTCGGTGACACAGTTGTCGTCATCGGTATCGGTCCGGTCGGATTGATGGCCGTTGCAGGCGCACACCTCAAAGGTGCAGGCCGTCTCATCGCAGTCGGCACACGTCCCAACAGCATCGCCGTTGCCAAAGAATACGGCGCAACTGACATCGTCAGCTACAAAGAAGGCGACATCGTTGAACAAATCATGAAAATGACAAACGGCGAAGGCGTTGATCGCGTCATTATTGCAGGCGGCAAAGCCGACACAATCAATCAAGCGCTCAACATGCTCAAGCCCGGCGGCATTGTTTCAAACATGAATTACTTCGATGCTTCCGAAACCTTTGAAATTCCTGCTTGGGAATGGGGTCTCGGTATGTCCAACAAAGACATCCGCGGCGGATTCTGTCCCGGCGGCGCATTGCGTATCGAAAAAATGCTTGAAATGATTCAATACAACCGCTTCGATCCCGCAAAATTAATTACCCACAGATTCGAAGGATTCGACAAAATCGAAGACGCCTTTAAGATGATGGATGAAAAACCGGCTGACATGATTAAGCCCGCCGTTTTCATTAAATGGGATTAATTGAAAAATCATTGAGCGGATTTAATCCGCTTCTTTTTCTTTTTTTTGTAATTTTGGTGTGCAGCGAAGCTGCTAAAAATCGCGAAGCGATTTTCATAAACACCTGAGGAAAGACGGAAATAAACACCTGATGCGAATACTGCTTTGAAAAATCGTGAGCGAAGCGAGCGATTTTTGCTGTCACGATTAAGCCCGCCGTTTTCATTAAATGGGATTAATTGAATAATCATTGAGCGGATTTAATCCGCTTCCTTTTCTTTTTTTTGTAATTTTGGTGTGCAGCGAAGCTGCTAAAAATCGCGAAGCGATTTTCATAAACACCTGAGGAAAGACGGAAACAAACACCTGATGCAAATACTGCTTTGAAAAATCGTGAGCGAAGCGAGCGATTTTTGCTGTCACGATTAAGCCCGCCGTTTTCATTAAATGGGACTGATTGTAAGACTGATTAAAAAATTATTGAGCGGATTTTCTCCGCTTCTTTTTTTTGATTTTATTTTTTTAAAAATGTAATTCGCTTTTTTTTTGAATTTTTGAAAAATGAAGCGGCTCGCGCGCGAGCGATGACTGTACAAAATGTACATCGTGAACGTTTTTAACGGCGAAATCATTAAACATGAAAGCGTTTCTGTACACACCGCTCGGCTTAAAAAAATTATAAAAATTGAAATGGTTCGCGCGCGCCGGCACGCGGAAAAGATAAGTTTTCACTCATCTTTTCCATTTTCATCTCGTCGCCTGTATGCAAAAACGGCAATCGCGACAAAACCGAATGAAAGAATCAAAAGACTTGAAATAACTTTCACCTCTTCATCTTCTTTCTCATAGGCAGGGGTCGACGGTGTTAATTTCATAGATTCTTGAATCTCTTCTTTGCCCGACTTTCCCGCATCGTTTCCGTTTCTGCTTCCGCCTCCTTTTTCCTCTGTAGCCGGTATATTCTTTTCGTCAATCTTGAAGGCTTCTCTTTCACTGATTCTTTCGGTTGCGTATTTCTTTCCGGGTCCGTTGTACGGGTCAATCAATTCTGTTTTTCCCCATGCGTAAAAATCATTTTTGGGGTCGAAAGATTTACTTAAATCAAGGGATGAAACTTTCTTTGTCACGTAAACAGATTGCGTGCCGCTTCTGATGTCCGCACTGACGCTGAAATTGGAGGATTCATTATATGTTGTCTCCGTCTGGTCATCCGTCAGCGCGGCATATAAATTCCATTTCCAGTTGTTGTAATATTCATGACTGTAATCCACTTCTTTCGGGTCGATTGTAATGTTGAAGTTCCTTGAAATTTTGTCATTATAAGGGCCTTCTCCAATTTGAATTTCAGTTAAATACAATATATGAACCGCGTCAGCAATCGGTTTTTCATGGTCTTCATCTTGCCATTTGAAAATCGGGAGGTGAAATTTGTTTTCATTTTCGTCCTCATCGTAATGATTTGTTTGCCAAACAGTGTTTTTCCAAACCGAAGAATCCCATTTGGAATCGCCGCTTTTCTTATTTTCATATTGCTGCCAAACATGGTAAGATTTGACAAAATTGATTTCGTCGTAATCGACAATCAGAATGTCGGTTTCTTCGATGCTGTTTTTGATCGGCTTTCCTTTATTCGTTATTCCGTTCCAGGCATACATATTTTCAATGACGGCTTGACCGGGATGTTCACTCTGTAGGGTTGCATACGATTTATCTCCGTCATAGTCATTTCCATAAAATCCGATATAATCAGCGTAAGTGCCGTTAACGAATTCATTTAGAGCCATATTGTTGTTTAAATTTTTTAAAAACAACCCACTGGAGTCCTCAAAGCCATCTGCCTTTTTGATACAATACACCTTACCGAAAAGACCGCCTGCATAATTTTCGGCATCAACATTTCCGGTTGCGTAACACGTCGTTATATCTGTACTGGCAACTTGACCGATTAAACCGCCTGCGTTTTTCCCTTCCACATTTCCGGTCGCATAGCAATTTTCAATCTGTGTTATCGAAGTATTACCGATCAATCCGCCTGCAAAATTGCCGCCTGTTTTGACATTTCCGGTCGCATAACATTCTGAAATTAGAGTCAAATCGCCTCCCGGGTCAGTTTCTCCTGCGAATCCGCCGGCAATACCGGCGTCTGTTTCGACATTGCCTTTCGAATAGCATTGGCGGATGGTTCCATTTCCAATATGCCCGGCAAATCCGCCAACAGTACCGTCGGTTGCATCAATATTGACATCTGAATTACAATTGTTAACGGTTCCGCCTGTTATACTTCCTGCAAGTCCGCCTATTGTTTTTTCGGCAGTTTCGATTTTTCCGGTGACACAACAGTTTTGTATACTCATGTAACTGCTATTGCCGATTAATATTCCAACATTATTATGGCTTGAAATAATGGTTGCATTTTCAATTGTTATGTTTGAAAGTTTTCCATGGGCTAATGCTCCGAATAAACCAACATTGTCTTGCGTTGTTGATGATATGGTTAAATTCGTTATTTTGGCACCGCCTCCGGAATTTCCGTCAAAATTTCCGAAAATATTTTTTTCATCTCCAAGCGGAATCCAATTCATATTTTCCAAATTAAGGATGACTTCGTCTCCGATTTTGTAGTATTTATCTTTTGTATAATCATTCGACTTCGAAATATGCGTCTGAATGGCTTTTAAATCCTCAACATCTTCAATGATGAATGGATTTGAAACCGACCCGTGAAGTCCTGCTGCTCCCGGTTCAACCCCAAAAGAACCGTCTGCCGCAATCACTGTGTCTGATACGGCTAAAAAAGAAACGGCAGCTAAAATCAATAATATAATTATCGTTTTTTTATTGTGCATTTATATATCCCTCATTTATACAATCCCTTTAATAGTAATAATTACTATTAACTGGTTGTAAAATGATATTCAGTATTTATAATTGCTTCAATTTATTTCATTATATTTTCTGTATATCTGGCTCGGCTCATGCTGATTTTTTTTGAAAATATATCACTGTTTTTTAATATTTTTCAAAAAATCAGGGCGTTATCAGAGATTTTATAGTAAATTATAATAAACAAACGACGAATGCAAAATCTGCATTGCTTGTAAAATTTATATTTTAAAAAGAGTGTCAGAAGAATGAATTTGCTTTGTTTAATATTGAAACAAAGTTGTAAAAAAGAAGTTGCCCGAAAAGGGCAACAAAATATTATTTTTAGAAATCAGTCATGATTCTGAACTGATCAACTTCGGGGTTACCGATTTTTGCAATAAATTGCTCGGCAGTACCGCGAATGTCTTTTGAGCCTGTGATGGCACGGCCGACGACAAGAATGTCAGCGCCGGATTTGAGCGCGAGCGGAATTGTGTCTAATTTGACACCGCCGGCAACAGCGATGAATGTTTTCGGGCTAACCTTTTTGATGGCTTCAATGCTGTCCCATCTGGGTTCTGTGTTTTCAATGTCAATCGCGCGGTGGAGTTCGACAACATCGGGCACTGCGCCTTTTTCGACCAATTCTTTAATCAGCGGAACCGGGTCAGGTAAGTTGAGCGTGTCAACGATTGCGTAAATGCCGGTCTTGTGTGCTTCTTCAATGGCTTTCACAATGGTCGGAACAGGTGCAAGCGCAGAGACGACAACAGCGTCGCCGGCAGCATCAGCAACCATTCTTGCTTCCAAGTTGCCTGTGTCAAGCGTCTTGAGGTCGGCAACGATGAACGCATCGGGTCTTGCTTCACGGATTTTGGAAATCACATCAGTGCCGAAGCGTTTGATGAGCGGTGTTCCGGCTTCAATCAATAAGTGGTCGTTCTGCGGGAGTTCCTTAACAGCTTTTAAAACGAAGTCAAGGCTGGTTGTGTCAAAAGCGACCTGTAAATACGGCGGGTTAAAGAGTCTGGAGACTTTGAATCCCATAATGGCGTGGGTTGATTTGTTAGATTCTTCCAACACTTTGTCCATGCTCGGGAATCCTTCAAGAGCTCTTTTGATTGCTAATTTTGTTGCGCCGTAATTGAATCTGTAAATCTTGCTGAAATCTTCGGCATCGGGCGCAATAAAGACACTGGCAACGATGACGATGTCATTTGCGATTTCTTTGGGGATGATCCCTTCTTCAACAGCGTCAGCGACGGCTTTTGCAACAGCGGACTGTGCGGGACCGAAGATTTTGGTTGTGTCAACACCTTTTTTCAATGTCACTTTCGGGACAATTAAAGTGGACGGTTTGGTCGGCAAATTCGGGCGGATAACGGACAAAAGAGGCGTGTGACCGGCAGAGAGCTGTGTCATTCCTGTTGCGAACGCTTGTCCGACCGGGCCGTCTTTAGAGCCGATCATTAAATCAACGTGCGCAAGTTCCGCGCCTGTACCGATCAGAGCTTCTCCGATCTCAAAATAAGGTAATTGAGTGTCTTTAGGCATTTTAGTTTCTCCGAAAAACTTTCAGAATTAAAAAATCAAATTAAAATCTGATAAGTGCTTCACATGAATTCATAGGATTATAATTAAGTTTTGATTAAGAGTTCAAATATAATTTAATCTTTCCGTTTTCCATTCACCGTTCATGAAATTAATCACGATTGTTACTGAAGATTATGGATCATGGAAAGAGAGCGAAAATGGTGGAACAAATCCGTTCCCCATAAAACAGCGCTGTTATTGTAGCTGATTAAATCGTGGTTGTAGAAATTTCCTTTTTTCGTGAACAGTGACAATGAAATAATTTTGTCCGTCACCATGCATGAAGCCAATTTAATTTCGGGGCAAACGAAAATTCTGACGTTTTCACGTTTCATATAATTATGATAACTTTCCGGGAAGTCTTTTTCCAGGCGGTCAATGACTTCTTGTGTAAAAATAAAGGCGACGCTGACGTTTCGCTCGGCAATTTCAGCGTAATCCGTTACGTATTCCTGCCGGAAGATGGATGAAATTTCAATTAAAGATTCGGCTGATTTCAGGCTTTTCTCAACCGGTCGGGCGCGATCGAAAATATGCGCTTTGCTGGGATAACACAGTTCAACCTCGCCGAGTTCACCGATTCGGCTCAGCAGATATGCCGGAAACGCCGTCAATTCGACTTCGCCCCAATATTCCGGATTTTTGTCAAAAACTGCAAACATATCCAAAATATCTCTCATTTCCCGAACCGTGTATTCGCCAAGCGGCGTCAGTGAAAATACGCCGTTCTTTTCCTGAATCAAAAAGTTGCGCGTTAAAATTCGAATCTGAACCATCAGCGGGCTGGATTTCGAATTCAAATAAGATTTGATATCGTCAATGGTTTTGGGTCCTTCCAGCAAATAAAGGAGGATCTGTCTTCTTTTTTCGGAAAAGAAAAGAACATCGGAAATAGATTCATCTTTCATTTTATCTCCTCCTCAAATCTCCTTTTTATTAACGGAGCGGCTTCTCAAATAATCGTACAATTCATTTCCCCATTGAACGGCACTCGGGGATTCCGCTGCCAAAAAGTCATAATCCAAATTTCCGGCAGTCGAATACAAAACCATCAGCAAAATTTTATCCGTCACCGTGACCTCGGCGATTTTGACGTCGGCTGAGCAGACATTGAGCTCGGCACGGTCCAGCTGAAGCAGGTTGTTAATTTCGGTTTTGTAGTCTTTGGCCATATTCACGATGTAATCACTGGTTGTGATGGAGACGGGCGCTCCCGACATCAGACGGTCGTAGTAAACCATGACGTATTCCGGCGCGTAATATGTAATAAAAGTCTTAATAGAGCTGGCATTTTTGATATGTTCCCGAATGATCGGATTCGGTTCATAATAAATCGTTCTCAAATCAATTTCGATAATTTTGAAATCACCGATTTCTTGAATGCGGTTGAACAGATTTTCGGGAATTTCGCCGGTGTCGTGTTCGCTCCAGAATTTCGGGTTAACGCTTAAAACCTGTAAATTTTTTATAAACGGCGAAACTTTCTCGGCAACCGTTTCCCCGAGATGTGTTAATTGGTAAATGCCGTCATTTTGAATGATTAAATTGTTATCAATCAAAACCTTGATTTGCGGCAAAATGGAAACGGAGGTTTCATCCAATTCCGATTTAATGGTTTCAATCGGTAAAGGGCCTTTCTCAAAAAGAAGAATCAGTACAGCCTTTCGCTTTTCTGAGAAAAAAACAGTTTCAATTAATGAATTCATTGCCCAAAACCTCCATATTAATCCACACACCCAAGGATTTTTGCTCAAAATATATACTATTTTAAGAGGGTGATTCATTATTAACTAATCGGTTAATGCCCGACAACCGCGTTTTAATTTTTTATTCTGTTTGTTATTTGCGTGTCGGATTGGAATTTTTATTTGGAAATGAAAAGAATATTAACTAATAGAGCTTATTATCACATGTCGTATTTATGCGATTGCCTTAACAGGTATTTCATTCTTTTCGCAGTCAGCGATTGACTTTTTATCCGTCATTCTGTTGCTGCGGCTTACTGATTAAAAACCAAAAACTTTCAATTATAAGGTGTGTTATAAAATGAAAACAGGCGTTGCAATCGATCTGGGTACCAGCGGTTTCAGATCACAAAAAGTGGATTTAGATACAGGAGAAATTAAGAGAACGGTTGTTACAATGCGCAATCCGCTTCCGGGCGCGAATGTCATGGACCACATGGACTTTGCAATCAATTACGGATTAGGCAATGCGCACAAACTGGTGATTAATGCGATTTTGGTGCTGATTGACAGACTGGGCGTCGTGCCCGAAGACCTTTACAGATTGTCTGTCTGCGGCAATCCGATTCAGCTTTCTCTTTTCCAAGGAATTCCGATTGATGATTTAGCTTATGCCGGTGAGCGTAAGCGCGAAAAACTCAATATTCAGGAGCAAAACCGCGAATCCAAGCAAATGAAGAGCAGCGATATCGCCGGTCTTGAAAAATTTTCAAATTGTACCGTCATTATTCCGCCGGCCATTAAACACGAAATCGGTGCTGACGCATTGGCTTTGATTGTGAATTCGGGCATGCTTGAAAGTGACGAAATCGCAATCGCAACGGATTTCGGTACCAACGCCGAAATGGCATTAAAAGCCGGCGGCGTTATTTATACAGGATCTGCCGCTGCCGGTCCGGCTTTGGAAGGCCAGGAAATCAAAGACGGCGTTTTAGCTTCTCCGCACGCTATCAGTGATGTTGAATTTGAAGGCGACAACATCCGCTGTTATGTTTTAGACAAGGAAATGAAAAGAACAAAAGCGGATTTGGTCGACCCGAGAACGGGTGCTGTTTTAGAGCAGGGTGACATTCGCGCAAAAGGCATTACCGGCACCGGTGTCATCGCTTTAATGGAAGAGGGCATTCGAAACGGAATCATCAAGCTCCCGAAAATTCAAACGGATGACGGCATTATTCACCTTCAAGACGGCGTTGAGTTTACCGAAAACGACATCAAAGAAGCTGGAAATGCTATCGGCGCGCTTCGTGCCGGACACATCACGCTTTGTAACGCAGCCGGCATTCAAATGGCGGACATTAAAATTTCGCATATGTCAGGCGCTGCCGGCACTTATATGGATGCTAAAAAAGCGCAGCAAATCGGCATGAATCCGTACAATGCTGCTCTTCTGACGCAAATCGGCAATACGTCTTTGAAAACGGCGCGCGAAATTCTGCTTTCCGATGACCGGTTGAAGGAACTTCAGGAGATTGCAACGAAAATTGTCGGAACGCACGTCATGTTTGCAACGGATGACGCTTTCAAAGAAGCGTACATTCTGGAGCTGGCATACTGGGGCGAAGGCATGGACTTTAAAATGTATAAAAAGTTCCTGAAAAAGAAAGAACTGCCGCAATTGGACGACCCGATTGAAAACCCGACGGTTGAAAAACTCGTTGAGCGCGATATTCCTGTTTTCGGTGACGAGGGATATGAAATGATTAAGCAGACCGGCACTTTTATGTCGGTTGCGATGCCCGGCTGTTCCGAATGCGCCGAGAAAATCCGTGAATGTCCGACGCATGCGATGAGTTATCGCGATGATGCCGTTAAGATTCGTTCGGATTTGTGTGACGGGTCGAATTGTAAAAAATGTCTGCGCTTCATGCCTAAGCCGTACAGCTGGGAAAATCTGGTCGTTGAAGAGCCTGTTTCCGGCAGCACGGTTGAAGCTGAAACCGAGTAATCCGAGGGTTTTATTTTGAAAATAATTGTTGTCGGCGGATTTTTGGGCAGCGGAAAAACCACTGCTCTTATCCGCCTCGGCACTTATTATTCGTCCATCGGAAAAGTTGTCGGCATCATCGTCAATGAAATCGGCGAAATCGGCATTGACGGCGATGTGATTTCTCAATACGGTTTGGAGACGAAAGAGATTACTTCGGGCTGTATTTGCTGCAGTTTGAAAACGTCGCTTCGCGCAACGCTTTTGTCAATGATTGACAATTTTCATCCGGATGTCGTTATCATTGAGTCAACCGGTGTTGCTTATCCGGGTGTGATTCGTGATGAAGTTATGCTGATGAATCTGCCGATGGATTATGACATGGCACCGCTTCTGACGCTTTTTGACGGCAGTCGGTTTAAGCAGATTTTAAAAGAAATCAAAAATTTCGCTTCTCAGCAGCTGGCCCAGGCGGAAGTCATCGCTGTCAGCAAAGCGGATCTGGTTGAGCCTTCAATGCTTCCGATCATCGAGTCGGCGGTTCAGCAGATCAATCCGAAAGCGGAAATCATTACGCTGTCTTCAAAAAATCCGGAAAGTTTGGCGCATTTGATTGATATTTTAGAGCGTAATGAGGATATTGAATCCCGGTTGGCCGAATTGAAAAAAGTCATCTCAAACGACGGCAGTCTTTTGATGGCCGGCGGTAAGCCGAAAGACAATTCCGTTGAAGCGTCAGGTGTCGGGTCGTTTGCCGTGGAATATTCTTTGGATCAAAATAATTTGAATACATTAATCGAGTCTGATCTCGAAAAAGTCGTTCGCGATATTATGTCTTTGATTCGAAGTGATGTTTTGGAAAAAAGTCCCGACTTTTTGGGGCACATTAAATTGTTTTTGGAATCAGGGTCGGCGCTTTATAAAATCAGTTTAACAACGGCGGAAGAGGAACCGATTTATGATTTTATTCCGTCGGCGAATGAAATCAATTCGTTTTCTCCGAATTTGAAAATTTTATCAGCCGTTACCGGTCTCAAATCGGATGAAGTTCAAAAAATCGTTCAAACGGCGGTTGAAAAAATATTGGATGAAAACGGTGTTATTTTCAACATTTAATTTTTTAAAACCCGCGGATTGCTTTTTGTTTTTTTTTGAAATATTTCATCCTTCTTTTCTCCCCTTCTTTTAAATATTTTCAATATTATTCTTAATTCATTCATTTTTGAAGGATAAAAATATGGAAATAGAAGACAAAATTTCATTTTCTTGGATTCCGTTTTATATGGAATTTGCCAACAAATTATTGCCTTTTAAAGAAAACCGAACGGAATTGGTTGAAATATTGCGTATTGCATATGAAAAAACAAATTTGATGTTTCCTCTTGGAAGTACGGCTAATGATGTTTGTCCGTTTACAATTTTTGGCGGATTTAATAAAAAACTTACATCTGAAAATCGAATTTTGTTAATGAAGGCTATTGGGGATCAAATCGGTGTAACAGCAGAACCGCCTGAAAATTTTAACGGCGTTCCCGTTTTAAACAATATGAACGCTTTTTTTTATTACCCTAATTCTTCTAAAGCATCAGAATTCATTTCAAATTTATGGAATCTGTTTGAAGTTGCAATTCATTTTGCTGATCACCCTTCTGAAAGTTTAACAGCTGAATTCATTGAATGTTATAACAAAGTTTCAAATCAAGAAAACGTTCAATGGAATTTAACAATGGGCTTATTTTGGATTCGGCCTTTTAATTATTTAAATTTAGATCGGGTCAATCGAGCTTTTATTTCAAATAATTTTGATGGGTCTTTTATTTCAAATTTGAAAAAGCTGCCTCCGGCAAAAGAGTATTTGGAATTAATTCGTCAATTTAAGTTACTCTTTAATCAAGAGGATTCGCTTATTCAAAGTTTCCCTGACCTCTCTTATCGGGCATGGTTGAGTTCTTCTGGTCTCTCCAACTCAAAAACCTCAAAAGATTATGAAAAAAAATATTGGCTTTATGTTCCCGGTAATCATTCCTCAAAATGGGATGAATTCTATTCTCAGAAAATAATGGCAATTGATTGGGATGAAATGGGTGACTTAACTCAATATTCAAGTAAAAACGATATGAAATTGAAAATGAAACAACTTTATGGCGAAGAGTTTTCTTATAAAATGTGGGCGCTTGCAACATGGCAATTTGCAAACGAAATCCAGATTGGCGATATTGTTTATGTGAAAAAAGGCTATTCAAATTATTTAGGCCGCGGCATTGTAGTCTCTGATTATCAATTTGATTCCGATCGAAATGAATTCAAACATGTCCGTAAGATTAATTGGACTCACAAAGGTGAATGGGAATCAAGTGAAAATACAACCACGAAAACACTTACCGATGTGACTTCTTATACGGAATATGTTGAAAGGTTAGAATTACTTTTTATGGAAGATACCCCATCTGAAATCTTTGAAGAAGAAAAAGAAATTCAATACGATTCCTATTCCCGCAAAGATTTTCTTCAAGAGGTATTCATGGACGAGGAAGAATATGATACCCTCTTTAATTTAATCCGTATTAAGAAAAATATTATTCTTCAAGGAGCCCCAGGTGTCGGCAAAACATTTGCAGCAAAAAGGCTGGCATATTCCATTATGGGTGAAAAAGATCCGAATCGGGTAATGACTGTTCAATTTCATCAAAGTTACAGCTATGAAGATTTTATTTTAGGTTTTCGACCTTCGAAAGACGGTTTTGAATTATCTCCGGGACCGTTTTATCAATTCTGTAAGCGAGCACAAGATGATGATGAACAGGATTATTTCTTTATAATCGATGAAATCAATCGCGGAAATTTGAGCAAAATATTCGGCGAGCTTCTCATGCTGATTGAGAATGATAAAAGAGGGGAAAAGCTCCGTTTGCTTTATTCTAATGAATTGTTTTCCGTTCCTAAAAATGTTCATATTATCGGAATGATGAATACGGCAGATAGAAGTCTTGCAATGATTGATTATGCTCTCCGGAGACGGTTCGCGTTTTTTGAAATGAAGCCGGCTTTTGATTCGTCTCAATTTAAAAATCGTATGAATGGGCTTTCTTCTTCGAAATATGAATCTCTAGTTTTCTGTGTTAAGGAATTAAATGAAGTAATTCAAAAAGATGAATCTCTTGGAGTCGGTTTTAGAATCGGGCACAGTTATCTCTGTACGGATGAGCCGATTACAAATCGCTGGCTAAAGGCAGTCATTGATCATGAATTAATTCCACTTTTGGAAGAATATTGGTTTGATGACCCTATAAAAATCAGTGAGTGGGAACAAAAATTGCACAATTCGATTCGCGATTGATAATTTATGACTGATGAAAAAAGAAAGCTGTCGTCTATTCAAATTAAAAACCTTTATTACATGCTTGCTTATGCTTTTCAAGTTTTGCAAAAAGGTGATTATGCTGACATTGAAGCCGAAGAATTTGATTTTGTGGAAGATTTGCTTGCCGCAATTCTTGCTAAGGGTATTGCTAATCAAATCAAAAAAGGCCTCGGTAGGGAGTATCTTCCAAAGTCTGAATCTTTGTCAACTCTCCGTGGAAAAATTGAGTTATCGGCTTCTTTTCGACAGCAGAGCTTATTGAAAAAACAGCTTGTTTGTGAATACGATGATTTTTCCATGAATTCTTACCTGAATCAGGTTTTAAAAACAACATCGCTTTTTTTAATTCGATCACCGTTGGTTCATTCATATCGGAAAAAAGATTTGAAAAAAATTTTGCCTTTTTTTAACGATGTTGATACATTAGATCTTCGGCATTTCCGTTGGTCTAATATCAAATACAATAGAAATAACGCGACTTACAAAATGTTAATTAATATCTGCTATTTCGTTTTTAAAAGAATGCTGCAAACCGAAGAATCTGGCTCTCATAAAATCTCTCACTTCAATATAATTCAGAATATGCCTCAATTGTATGAACGATTTATTCTTGAATATTATCGGAAGCATTATCCCGAGTTCAATGTTTCCGCCGGTTATATTAATTGGAATGTTGATGACGGCTTTTCTTCCTTTTTACCACAAATGAAATCTGATATTATGATTGAGCATTGTGGAAAAATACTGATTATTGATGCCAAATATTATGAAAAATCAATGCAGCGAAATCCTCTTTTTGATTCCACAAAACTTCATTCAAATAATCTATATCAAATTTTTACATATGTCAAAAACAAAGATGTTTCAGGCTTAGGAAATGTCAGTGGAATGCTTTTGTATGCTAAAACCGATGAAGAAATTTTTCCGGATTTCGATTATATGATGAGTGGTAATCGTATTAGTGCGAAAACATTGGATTTAAACTCTGATTTTGCTGAAATTTGTTTTAAGCTAGATACCTTAATTGAGAAGTGGCAATTTGAAGTTTCAAACGTCGTCGAAACAGATTTGAGTCAAAAATAAAAAAGGTGAATGAATTGAATTTATCTCAATCCATTCCGGAAAGCGCATTCATCGCGTTAATCAAAGCTTCAACAGATGCAATGACGATGTCTGCATTGGCTGACTTTGCTGTTACACTGTTGCCGCGTTCATTTGCCAATACAATTGTAACGCGCGCCAAAGAATCTGATCCGCCTGATATGGCTTCGATTGCGAATTCTTCGATTTTATATGTGGTGTTGCCGACTATTTCTTCGGCGGCGCGCAAAGCGGCATCAACCGGGCCGACTCCTGTTTGGGCGGCAATCGTTTCTTTACCGCCGACTTCCGCGCGAATAACAGCAGTCGGTGTCATGATGTTGCCGGTCATGACGGAGACTTCTTTCAATTTGATGGCTTCATCAATTCCTTTTTTGCCGAGGACAACTGACGCGACAACAAAAAGATCCGCATCTGTAACTTGTTTTCCGCGGTCGCCGATGTCTTTGATTTTCGCCAAAATTTCATTCAATTGATCTTCAGTCGGGTGAATGTTGACGGCTTCCAAATTTTGCAAAACAGCGTGTCTTCCTGCATGTTTTCCGAGAACGATGCGGCGTTTTTGTCCGACCATTTCGGGTGTCATAACGCCGGGTTCAAACGTATCGGATTTTGCCAAAACGCCTTGGGAATGAATGCCTGATTCATGTGAAAACGCGTTGTCACCGCAAACCGGGAGCATCGGCGGCATTTTGATGCCGGAATATCTCTCGACCAGTTTGGATGTTTCTGTCAAATATTCTGTTTTGATATTTGTTTTAAAACCGTAGATGGAGGTGAGCGCCATGACGACTTCTGCAAGCGATGCGTTGCCGGCACGTTCGCCGATTCCGTTAACGGTTACCTGCACTTGGTCGGCACCTGCTTCGACTGCGGTAATGCTGTTCGCGTTGGCCAACCCAAAATCGTTGTGACAATGCATGTCGTATTTCATGTCAACATTCTTTTTCAGATTGTAAATCAATTCATATGTGGACGAGGGTACCATCACGCCGACAGTGTCGGGAACATTGACAACGTCGCAGCCGGCGGCTTTGACGGCTTTGATGATTTCAACCAAATATTCAAAATCCGTTCGGGTCGCGTCCATGGGTGAAAACATACATTTGAAGCCGTGGCTTTTGATGTATTCAACCATTTCAACCGCTGAGTTGAGTGCTTCTTCACGCGTTTTCTTGATCGTGTATTCTCTTTGAACATCGGAGGTCGGGATAAAAACGTGGACCATATCGACATCGCAGTCAATACAAGCATCAATATCTTTTGTGACGGATCGCGCCAAACCGCAAACATCGGCATTCAGCCCGAGATTTGCAATTTCTTTAACGGATTCTTTGTCACCGGGTGAAGAAATCGGGAAACCGGCTTCAATCGCGTCGACGCCAAGTTTATCCAATTGAGACGCAATCTCAATTTTCTTTTCAAACGGAATTGTGACTCCGGGGGTTTGTTCACCGTCCCGAAGGGTTGTATCAAAAATAGTTATTGTTCTGTTCGAGTTCTGTTTTTCTTGTTCAGGAGCGTAAAAAACGACTCCCCGCATTAGTTTGTTCAAACATAGTAATCAATTGCTTAAACATCTGTTTTATTATTTAAAAGTAAGGGTGAAAGTTTTTATTTTTTAAAATATGTTATACTTATGTCGTATTATTTTTTTTTAAAATTAATTTTAGATAATATTTGGGTAGTTGAATATTAAGTTTTGGATGTTTGTATGATGGCTGGTGATGATCCATTCAGTATTGTAACTGAGAATAAAGAACGGGATGAAGTAAATAGGAGAATCGCAGAAGCAGAAAAAAGAAAACGGATAGAAGTAGAATATCAAAAATGGAAAGTTTCGAATTCGGGCACAATGGAAGAGTTTATTGCTTGGAGTGCAGAAGAAAATAAAAAACGATTGGAGGACGAAAAAAGAAAACGGGATGAAATAATCAGAATTCGCAAGGAACAAAATAGAATACAAGCGATTAATGATGCTAAAAAGCGTAAGGAGGAAGCAAAAAGAAAGGCGGATGAAAAACGGAGGAAACTAATAGATATGCGATAGCAGAAAATGATTATGGGGGATATTGAATTCGATGCTGATAGGTGGGATTATCTATGCTCTCAGCTTAGAATATGGAGGGAACAAATAGATATGCAATAGCGGAAGATGGTTATGGGGGACATTGAGTTCGATGCTGATATGTGGGATTATCTATGCTCTCTGCTTGAAAATTAATCTATTAAAACACACACATCGGAATTTTTAAAAAATGCCTTATATTGCTGAGTAAACACTTTAATTCCTATTTTTTATGTTTGGTTCTTAGATTTTAGTGGCTTTTCAGTCTAATATTTTTTCACACCTTATGAACCAGATTAGCAAAACTATTATATACTCCCTGTGATGTAGTAGGATTCCTCTCGTTCTGAGGTTCAAACTCGGAATGCAGGAGTTTGAATGCTTGTGTTTTTGACACAAATTCATTTTACATTCATCTAATAATGAAGTCGGGAGTTTTTTCCCTGACTGATATGTGACCTGATGTTTCGGTAAACTTCGGCGGTGATTTTCATCAATTCAATTTGCAAAAGCAAATTGAATCAAATTGTAAATCATCGTTACGAGATTTACAGGAATATCAAACTGTGTATTGTAAGGAAGCAACTCTAAAATCTAAGAACTAAGTGTGAATAGCGCTTTATTCGTGGTTGAGAAGTTTTTTCCGACAATTCTGT
>NZ_SNYS01000013.1 GCF_004363215.1 Methanimicrococcus blatticola
TCGTCAGCGCGGACAGGGTCGGCGAGCTTGTAGGAAGGCATGTCGTTGAAGTTGTAGATTTCAACATCAAGTTCGGTGCCGTCATAGTCTTTCCAAGTGACAGTATATTCCTTAGCTTCCCAAACAGCTGACAAATTCTTATTGCCGCTGATTGTGAAAACATCACCTGCACTCCAAATCGTACCGGGTTCATCTAAATCTGCCCAGTGCGAGAAGGTGTGGTGTTCACTGCTATTTGTCAACGTTGTATCTCCAAAGTCCAAAACAGTGTAATCACTGCCGAAAGTCAAACCTTGGACCTTATACGGCGGAAGTGCCGGAACACCGTATTCACCACCGTAATAGTTGACATAGTAACAGTCAGATGCTTCCCAGACAGCAATCAAAGTCAAATCATCTGAGAGAGCGACAAGATCATTGAAATCGTAGACCTGACCTGAGCCTTCGACAATCCAGTGCGTCAAATTGTATCCCGTTTTGGTGAAAGGAACACCGTCCGGGTTTTCGTTCTCGTTTCCGATCCATCCTCTGACAGTGTAGTCATAAGAATCTGCGTTAACGAGGTCAATCAAATCTTCGAATGTGGCCGCATTATTACTGTTACTGTCTTTGTAAGTAACTTTAAAACTGGTCGTCCACATGGCCGTTAAAGTTGTGTCTTTATCGATCGGAATTTTATCAGGAGGTCTGCACACGATTTGTCCGTCGTCCAGCATCCAGCAATGAAGCGTGAAACCGGTCTTGGAAATACCGACATTTTCAGCGGTCTGAACTGTGTGAGTGGCACCTGAAGCAACCTTATAGACTGTCGGGCCGCCGCTACCGCCGTTACCCGGCAAATAGGTGACACTGTATCCGATGTCGACACCGCCGTCATAGACAGCATTGTAGACCGCGTCAGCCGTAACAGGACTTACAAGCTCCTTGTCCCAGCCGGTAAACGTATACACTTTGTTTTCAGCATCAACGGTATAGGTTTTAGGGAAACCTTCAAACTCAACAAGAGATGCACCGTAGGCATACTGTTCTTCAAAGAAAGCGTCAACGCCGTCATCAACCTTATAATTCCAGGTGACAGTGGGCTTTACGCCTTTGAAATACAATTTCAATTCAAGTGTATCCGTTTCCGGAATTGTGCCTGAGACCACGTTTCTTGCGTCATCCGCGTCAAAAGTCCATCCTTCAAGAACTTTATCGGCATTTTCTACCGCAACGACGGTATTGATCAAACCGGCACGCGTGTCAGTCTTTAAAACATCCTCTGTGACTGAATCATACCAAGTTACTGTATAATCAGCACTCGAAGATTCGTAAACGGCATACAATTCCAAATTGCCGTGTGGGAGCGCATCATTTTCAAAGTCCCAAGCGGTTTTTGAAAGCTCGCCGTTGATTTTTTCAAACCAGCCGACAAAATTCGTACCGAGCGGAGCGTTTAAAATGAGGTTGACACCGTCAAACGGATCGGCAAAGGCTTTGGCGTGTGAAGCATTCATAACATATGTCGTGACTTCAGCACTGGGAGTTGTGATCGCCCCGGGTTCGGCGTAGAATGTAACTGTTCCGAGCGGGCAAAGCATAACGGTTTGCTCGCTGTTGATCAAAACACCTTTTTCTTCTGCGGATTCATAATTTTCCAAGGAGAATATGAAATCGCTTGTGCTCGGCAGCCAAACAGTTGCCCAGCCGAAAGTTGCTTGATCGGGGGAAGAAAGTCTTTCACTCACTCTTGAGTAAGCAGCGTATGAACCGGACTCAATTCTGACACCTTTGAGTTTTGTTACAGGGTCAAGACCCGGACATTCGATCACTTTGAAAGTCATCGGATAAACTTGTGCGTTCAAACTGTTCTTGAAAGAAGCTGTTCCCTGATTCAAAGTGAACAAGCTGCCGTCATCAATAACGACATTGCCTCTGAAACCGCCGCCCAATGTGACAACATCGTTCAGTTCCCCGACGAATGTTGAAACAGAAGTACCATCAGTTCCTGCTTTGCCGGCTTTTTTGCCTGTGCCGGCATCGCCGCCGAAGCCGTAAGTCACGTCGCTGTCAGCGCCGTTGATTGTCACAATACTGTCGGTAATCTTAAGAATAAGGCTTCCGCCGTTACCGCCGTTACCGCCATTCTTTTTGGTATTGTAAGAGATACCGCCATCGCCAGCTTCACCGCCTGCAATGCCGCGCCAAATGTCTTTGATTGTCACAGAATCAGAGTTAATAATGACATTGGCGTCACCGCCGTTGCCGCCGTTGCCGGCGATATCATTCTATGAACTGCACACCGGAACAGATGCTCCGTCTCCGCCGGCACCACCGCCGATACCAACCGTATTCTCGGCATTAGCACCTGTGATTAAAACAGTACCGCCATTGATAATGACGTTAACAGACCCGCCGTTTGCGCCATTGGAAGCATCTGTTTCACAATACTAATTATTGGAGAAACTGCCGAGAGAGCCGGCACCGCCGCCGATACCCACACCGGCGTTGGCTGCAATAACATTGAAGGTACCATCATCAATGACAATCGCACCGGTACTTTCACCGCTTTTACCGTCCAGACCTGCATTGCCGCCGATACCGGCTGCCAAAGCACCGCCTTTCACGTTAAGTGTGCCTGTACCGTTAATTGTCAATTTCGTTCCACTGACAACTCTGAGAGCCGCATAATAATCAGTTGCTTCAAGAGAGTTGATTGTGTTTTCTTTAATTTCCAAGTTCACTTGAGCTTTGTTGACAATTGAAATCGGATTATATTTGTAGGCTTTTTTGCTTGAGTAATAATCACCCGATTTAATATCAACGCCGCTTAAAGCGAGATTGATTGTATTTACATTAGTCCGGTTGTTGCCGTTTATGTAAATAACGTTCTTTGTTTGCCCCGAACTATAAACAATAATAGATGTATCAGAAATTGAATAAGATTTCTTGTTATTGTTTATAGTCATCGTATCTTGACCGGTGACATTAATGAGTAAATCACCGTCACTTAGATCGTATGTAAAATCGGTTGCTGCCGCAGCCACACCGCAACTGAGCAAACCAAGCAAACATACGATTGTTAGTATTATTAGCGTATGATTTTTATTCATAATACGTTCCCCATCCGTGGTAATTTTAACATAAACCAAAGGATTTTGAATATCAAATCAAACGTGATTGCAACCAACCGTTTTTTCAAAACTGATTTGAAATCGGAATCAGTAATGTCGTTATTAATCAGAACCAACAATTGATTAACAAATAAACTAACGTTTTTCTAACAGACTAAAATTTGTGAGACAGATTATAAAGGTTTCTACAAAAAGTGCCGCCCGATAATCTTTTGTGTAGAATTCCGCGGATTAATGTTTTTGAGAAAAATAATTATATATATAATAATAACAATTATATACAATTCTGCCGCCCTTGTTTGTCATTAAAATAATAATTTTTTTATAATGTTCGAATCTGTTTCAAAGAATTTATACAGAGAGAAAATAAATAGAGAGAAAATTCGAACAATATTAAAAGAAACAATATATATTTTTGAGGAATAAATCTTATAATTCGATGATAAAATGTATTATAAAACAATATATTTAATCAAGAACAATTATTAGAAAAAGTAAGAATAATAAAATATGGCGAATAACGTGCAAGAAATAAAATATAGAAAACAAACTACAATAAATAAAGTGTAGAAAATAAAATGCGATGAATGAAATTGAATGAAAAAAGTAAAAAAAGAAAAGAGAATAAAAAATTATTCTAATTCAAAAGCGTCTTTGCCTTCGCCGCAAACCGGGCATTCCCAAGTGTCAGGCAAATCTGCAAAAGGTGTTCCTTCTTCATCTTCGTCGTAAACATAACCGCAAACGGTACAAATGTATCTTGCCATTTTAATCGACCTCTTTCTTGAAAAAACATTTTTTGAAAATAACAGATAATTAAATAAGAGAATGTCAGCCGACATTCATATAAAGCAAAAAGTACCGATTTTATATAATCATATGGATAGGTGGTCGGATAGGCGGCCGGATTGGCTGAACGCCGGGCAAAGGGATGAAAACTCACACCACCGGCAAAGATTACTGACACATGGCTTGAAATTATTTTCCCAAGACGACAATTCAATCGTTTGAATCAGGTCAACAATATCCTTTTTGACGGCATTAAGCTCTTCATCTGTTTTTCGGAACCGGAATTCTTCATTAAATCGAAGATAATGATAAATGACATCGGCATCGTTTTCATTGTATTCCGGATGTTTTTTTCGCGCTCCGATTTGATAAAGCGCCAACTGCCGATCATTTTGAAGATCAGCGATTTGGGGCAGCCTGCCGGAAGTTTTGTAGTCATGAATTTCCAAATTCCCGGTTTCATTATTCACGGCAACACGATCGATAAATCCCATCACTTTAAACCCTTCAATGTTGACATCAATCCGCTCTTCCACCGAAAGCGTTGTTTCTGCATTAAACGGCTGATGATTTGTGTAATAATCCGCCAGAATTTTTTTACCTTGCAGGAAATAATCTTCTTTTTTCATTCCCTCTTTGACGACTTTGACGTCTTCTGACCAGTTTTCATTCCAAATGGTTTCGTATTTATCTAAAATCAAGATGAGAGAAATATCATCATTCGGCATTTTCTTTTGACGGCGATATAAATATTCAAGCGCTTCGTGAACGGTTGAGCCCATAAAAGCTTCAATCCCCGTGAAAGGGATTTCCGGCTTGATTTTGTCAAGATATTTGTATTTGTAAGAAAGAGGACACTTCTCAAAAGTTGAGAGGCGTGAGTAGGAGTACGTTGTCATTGATTATTTAATGAGCGTTTTAGGATTATAAAAGTTGGTTTGCGGGGTGAAAGTTTTAAAAAACAAAATATTCCGAAAACTGAAAATACAAAATATTTGATTGGAAATAAAAAAGATTGAAAAGTTCAAACACAAAAAAAGAAAATACAAAAAGAAAAACGCAATTAAAAAATAAAAAAAGAAAAGAAAATGAATCAAAGTTGATTCATCTCTTATACTTTATTCTTTCCAAACCTGTAGACAACAAAGCCAAACATGAGGAAACAGATCAAGGCGATCAAAAGCCACATGACATGACTGAATTTCAATGCAGGTTCTTTGATTTCATTGCCGGGGCCAACAGATCCGCCTTCGAATCCTGTCAAATCTTTTTCAGGCTCGGGCTCAGGTTCGGGCTTCGGCTCTTCTGACGGAAGAGACATAGTAACAATTGCTTCACCTGTACCGCCGCCGGAACCTTTTAACTTCCAGATGGCAGAAAGTTCCAAGGTTGCTTCTTCGACAAGATCTGTGTTAAAGTTCCACTGTGTAGTGCCGTTATACCATCCTGCGATGACATATCTTGCAGGTGAAACCACAGTAATATTGTCGACGGTACTCGGGTCAGAAATTTTTGAGCCGAGGGTCGTTATGACAGTGTACTTCTTCTGCGGTTCAGCAACACCGAAGACATGGAACTCTCCTTCTTTTGCGTTGTAAGTTACAGTTGCAAGATCAGCACTGTTCCAAACAGCATACAGATCCATGTCATAATCCAAGGAAAACTCATCAAAGATCCATTGAACACCGTCTGATGTCACCCAGTAAACCGGAGTTTCGCCAAGGTTTGTTGCCGGCGGATTCAAAGTGACACCTGCTTTTAAGAAGATAGCAGTCGGGTCGGAGATATAGGTTCCATGCAGGATTGAAACTGTATACTTATCACGCGGGCTGGTTAATCCACCACCGGTAAACTCACCGCCATCAGCATGGAATGTGACTTTTAAGACACCATCCCACACTGCATCCAACTCTGTAAAGGTTCCTTCCCCGGACATATCTACAATTTGGCCGGTTGTGTAAGTCTCTGCTGTTAAACTGCCTCTATTAGACCAAATCTCCACAGGTTCGTCTAATTTCGTAAATTTGGTTGCATCTTCAGCTCCGATTGGAACATTGGTTTTGTCTGTATAATAGATTTTAACAGGCACGTCTGCAACATTGTCGGCTCCGTTCGGATAGTACAAGATGTAATATCTGTTTACATCAGTATTCCACTGAGCATACAACTCCAAATTTTCAGGCGGTAAGGTTTCACCGATGTGATATGTATCGCCGAGTCCGTCTGCTTGTGTATTCCACTCAAGCATAATATGATCGGCTTTTGTGAAACCAAGATCAACCGCATCCAATGCTGCAGCAAATCCATCAGAGGACCATTCTTTTACTTCCGGAGTCGGATTACCATCTGCACCGTTGGGGTAATAGGTGACAGTGTAAGTTGCTGCAACATCCCACTTTGCATATAGATCAACATCTGCAGAAACCCAGTCGTTATTAAAGTCCCAGGCTTCAGATTTCAGTTCATCGCCTGTTTTCTCATACCAGCCTACAAATGCATAACCTTTACTGATCGGATTAATCGGCTTAGTAATTAAAGAACCATATGGTTGTTCAAAGCGGGACGGTTCAGGCATTCTGTCAACAACTTGACCGGAAACATTGTTTTCATGGAAAGTAACAATCGGAGAAGAACCTTCATAAGGCTTCCACTGAGCAATCAACTCTGTATTTCCATTAATATAGAATGTTGAGCCGGCAACATATTCGACATCGTCCGAATCCTTCCAATTATTGAACACATGATCAGGTTTGCGAAGTTTGTCCCCGTCAAGAACGGTAACTATAGATCCCGCTCCGTATGAAGTCAGATCTTCAGGAACGGTACCTAAACCGCCTTCGCCTGCCGTATAAGTTACTTTAAAGTTTGTGCATTCGAATTGCCACTGAGCAGTCAAAATCATATCTTTATTGATGTAGATTATGTCGCCTTTTTGGCGTTCATTGCCATCCTGGTCTTTCCAGCCGACGAAGATGTAATTATCCTTATACATAGTCTTACCCTGACCGAGAACAGTGACAGGAGAACCTGCAGTGTAAGGTGAATCAGAGTCAACAGGTGCTACACCAGTGCCATCGCCGACATTGTAAGTCACAGTAAACTCTGCATCAGAAGCTTCCCACTGAGCAATCAAAACTGTGTCTGCAGTGATGATGAATGTCTCGTCGGTTTTATAGATTGTTTCCGGATCTGCTCCATCAACTTTCCAGCCAATGAATATAGAACCGAGTTTATTCAAACCGCCTTGGTCAAGAACTGTTACTTTAGAATTGATCGCATAAGGTGAATTTGCATCTACAGGTGCTTCACCTAACTCAGTGCCGTCACCAACATAAGTGACAGTGAAAGTGTTAGTTGAAATTTCCCACTGAGCAGTCAAAACCATGTTTTCAGTGATGGTAAATGTAGAACCAACATCGTGAAGAACACCGTTTTGGTCTTCCCAGCCGTCGAATGCGAAACCGGGGTTAGACAAATCGCCCAAACCAAGAACGGTCACTTTAGAATTGATCGCATAGGGTGAATTTGCATCAACAGGAGCAGTTCCTTCAGCACCATTGCCGTCATAAGTGACAGTAAACTTGTCGGAGGAAGAAGTCCACTGAGCAGTCAAAACCATGTTTTCAGTGATGGTAAATGTAGAACCAACATCGTGAAGAACACCGTTTTGGTCTTTCCAACCGTCGAATGCGAAACCGGGGTTAGACAAGTCGCCCAAACCAAGAACGGTCACTTTAGAATTAATCGCATAGGGTGAATTTGCATCAACAGGAGCAGTTCCTTCAGCACCATTGCCGTCATAAGTGACAGTAAACTTGTCGGAGGAAGAAGTCCACTGAGCAGTCAAAACCATGTTTTCAGTGATGGTAAATGTAGAACCAACATCGTGAAGAACACCGTTTTGGTCTTTCCAGCCGTCGAATGCGAAACCGGGGTTAGACAAATCGCCCAAACCAAGAACGGTCACTTTAGAATTAATCGCATAGGGTGAATTTGCATCAATAGGAGCAGTTCCTTCAGCACCATTGCCGTCATAAGTGACAGTAAACTTGTCGGAGGAAGAAGTCCACTGAGCAGTCAAAACCATGTTTTCAGTGATGGTAAATGTAGAACCAACATCGTGAAGAACACCGTTTTGGTCTTTCCAGCCGTCGAATGCGAAACCGGGGTTAGACAAATCGCCCAAACCAAGAACGGTCACCTTAGAATTAATCGCATAGGGTGAATTTGCATCAACAGGAGCAGTTCCTTCAGCACCATTGCCGTCATAAGTGACAGTAAACTTGTCGGAGGAAGAAGTCCACTG
>NZ_SNYS01000001.1 GCF_004363215.1 Methanimicrococcus blatticola
CAAAATAAGAATGATAAAGAAAGACTCATGGCAGCGATCCAAGGTTCCCGAAGGCTCGCACACTTCAGTACAACAGGGAACGCCGGCGGGCTTATCTTCTGTGTTCGGTATGGGTACAGGAGTTGCCCCGCCGCTATGGCCGCCAAAAGACTTTCTCTATAGCGTGATGGATAATAACGGATATTTCGTATATAACAGTTCCGAAGAACTGTAATTGCCATGTAACGATTGAATTGAAAACAGTATCAATAACAGTATTCAATACGACAAACAACTTTCTTTTAACTTATCAACATTTGGGATTGCTCAGACATAATCAGATATCGCCTGAAAAATCAGTCTTGCGATGGTACGGACTATTCGTGAACGCGGACTAAACACCTCGTTGCCTTGGTGCGTACATCCCGTTTCGATCAACCTCGTCTTTTACGAGTGTCCTTAACGATGTCTCTTATTTAGGTGAGATTTCGAGCTTAGATGCATTCAGCTCTTATTCCTTGGTGCGTAGCTGCCCTGCGATGCCTTGTCAGACAACAGGTAGACCAGTGGCACCGTTGCTTTGTTCCTCTCGTACTAAAAGCAACTTACCCTCAGACATCAAACACCTCTGGTAGATAGTAACCAACCTGTCTCACGACGGTCTAAACCCAGCTCACGATCTCCTTTAATAGGCGAACAACCTCACCCTTGGCCGCTGCTGCACGGCCAGGATGGAAAGAACCGACATCGAAGTAGCAAGCTGCCGGGTCGATATGTACTCTTGCCGGCAACGACACAATTATCCCCAAGGTAACTTTTCTGTAGTTTTTGGCCCGCACCAAGCGGGCTCAAAAGTTCGCTAGAACCGACTTTCGTCTCGTCATTCCTTGTTGTGCGAAATAACGTCAGGCTGACTTATGCTCTTGCACTCTTCAGTGAGTTTCCGACCCACTTGAGTCAACCATTGCGCACCCTTGATATCTTTTCAAGGGCGTCCCGCCCCAGGCAAACTGCCCACCTATCGGGGTCCTCTCAAAAGAGAGTGAGAATCGTAATTCCAAAAGGGTAGTGTCCCACTTTTGACTCCACGAACGCTGGCGCGCCCGCTTCGACGTCTCCTACCTACACTGTACATTCGAAATCACAACTCAACGACAGGCTGCAGTAAAGCTCTATGGGGTCTTCACTTCCCCCCAGAGGTCTCTAGACTGTGCACTAGAATGTAAGCTTCACCGGATTCCAGTTTGGGACAGTAGGGCTCTCATTGATCCATTCATGCAAGTCGCCAATTAAGCGACAAGGTACTACGCTACCTTAAGAGGGTCATAGTTACCCCCGCTGTTTACAGGCCCTTCGTCCCGTTGAACCGGGGTTTGAGGTACCTGCACTGAGCAGGATTCAGAGATCGTACTCATCCTTACGGATTTGCGATCTCCTATGTTGGTATTAGACAGTTGGAGCCCCCTGGTCACTGCGACCTGCTGTCTTCACAGCAGGCACTCCTTCTCCCGAAGTTACGGAGCTAATTTGCCGAATTCCCTAAACTGAATTACTCCGTCACGCCTTAGCCTTTTCAGCTAGGGGCACCTGTGTCAGATCTTGGTACGGACGTTTCGACCCCTTTTCACGGGCTCCGGGGTGCAACCGACTTTCGTCATAACGCATTCATTCGCTTCTCGCCATTACGGCTCTCCACAAACTTCGGCGCTTAAACGGCGCGACGACGCCGCTCGGTCTGCCCTGAAGCGTCAGGATTATTGTCGAACGGTACAGGAATATTAACCTGTTTCCCTGATTCGATGTACTCGAGTTACGGTACATCTTAGGACCGACTAACCCTCGGCTGATGATCATTGCCGAGGAAACCTGGCCCCTTCGGCGGTCAAGATTTTCACTTGACTATGCTGCTACTATTACCAGGATTTTCGTTTGCGAACGGTCCACAGGACTTCACAGCCCTGCTTCTGCCCGAACGCAACGCCCTCCTACGAGATTACCTATACGGTACTCCGTGGTATCGGTGGTCGGCTTGAGCCCCGTCAATTTTCGGGGCCCCAAACCTCGACTGGTGGTCTGTTACGAACTCTTTAAAGGATAGCTGCTTCTAAGCTAACCTTCCAGCTGTTTTGGGCTTGGGACGCCCTTTAGTGTTTACACTTAGCCGACACTTGGGGACCTTAACCACGGGCAGGGTTGTCTCCCTTACGCACTACAAGCTTACCCCAGCAGTGCGGACTCCGACCGTCTACGGTGTGGGTGGGTTTGGAGTTTGACAGAAGAGCGAAGAATTTCTTCCCCGGATTCCCCAATCAGTGCTCTACTCCACCAACGACCTCGGGTCAGGTCATGCTACGACATGTTTCGGAGGGAACCAGCGGATGCCGGGCTAGATTAGCATTTCACTCCGAGACGTGGGTCACGTGAATGATTTGCAGATCAATACCACTTGCGGTCCTCCACGCAGCTTTCGCCACGCTTCAACCTGCCCACGCCTAGATCGCCCGGCTTCGGGTCTTATTCCGATGACTCCGCGCACTTGTATACGCCGTGCCTCACCCGAAGGTTGCGCACATGTTGCTTTCGCTTTGGCTGCCTATGAGAATAGTTAGCCTTCGCCATCAAAATAAACTCCCTGGCCAGTTCTTCAAAACTTAAGATGGAACATCGGCAATCTTATTCGTACACAAACCTCGCGGTTTTTTCCTTCATAAGAAAGATCCTTGCACGCTCCATCGTTCTATAACCAACAGGTTTCAGGCACTTTTTACCTCCCTTCTCGGGGTACTTTTCAGCGTTCGGTCACCCTACTAATTCGCTATCGGACTCAAGGAGTATTTAGTTTTGGAGATTGGTGACCCCCATATTCGTGCGAGATTTCCGACCCACACTACTCAGGACATGACAATTTTCCGTTCACTTTTATCGACGTGACTATCACACTCTATGGTCTGCCGTTTCAGGCAAGTTTGATTGGGTGAGATAGGAAAATAGAGTCAGCCATAAACCACATCTCCGCAATATTCCTACTGCGGATTCAGTTTGAACTCTGCCGGTTTCAATCGCCTTTACTAACGGCATCTCTTATTGATTTCTTTTCCTGCCCCTACTAAGATGTTTCAATTCGGGGCGTTACCGATCATGACTGATCGTTACCCTCACGGGCAACGGGATTCCCATTAGGAGATCTCAGGTTCATAGATTCCTTGCGTCTACCCTGAGCTTATCGCAGCTTGGCACGTCCTTCATCAGCTCTTGAGCCGAGCCATCCACCTGTTGGCGTAACACCATTCGCTTAACCGATTTTTCAGTTAGCGTCTGATATATCTGTCCAACTTGTTGATTGTTGTTGTTTGTCTTCTTCAACCTTTACATGACATCACTTAAAAACCCGGCTGGCACCGGGATTCATCCGTCCTTCCCCCGTGATTGCTCAACGGAGTGCATTATAAACTTCTGAAGCGGAGTTGCACCGCACACTTTTTTTCAAAAGCGTTTCTGATTGCTATTGTTCCGGATTCTGATATTGAATCCGACATTTGTTATTGTTTCCAATAAAATGGACTTGTGGGGAATTGAACTCCAGGCCTCCGCCTTGCAAAGGCGGCGATCTTCCAGCTGATCTACAAGCCCAAACGTAAACTCGGGCGCAGCCCTGCTTTTTGGGTCTTGCCCGATGACCTTTGAGATCTTTTTATTGGTTTTTGTGACCTGATGTTTTTTCGGCATTCGGCGGTGTTTTATTCTTAGGAGGTGATCCAGCCGCAGATTCCCCTACGGCTACCTTGTTACGACTTAACCCCCCTTGCGGAATTCAGGTTTGAATACGGCACGATGTCCATACCCTCACCCATACCCCACTCGGGTGGTTTGACGGGCGGTGTGTGCAAGGAGCAGGGACGTATTCACCGCGCTATGTTGAAACGCGATTACTACGGATTCCAGCTTCACGAGGATGGGTTTCAATCCTCGATCCGAACTTCGAACGGGTTTATGAGATTGACATCACCTTTCGGTGTAGTTGCCCATTGTCCCGTCCATTGTAGCCCGCGTGTAGCCCAAGAGATTCGGGGCATACTGATCTACCGTAGCCCGCACCTTCCTCCGATTTAACACCGGCGGTCCCCACAGAGTACCCGGCCATCCGGAGATGCCGCTGGTAACTGTGGGCACGGGTCTCGCTCGTTGCCTGACTTAACAGGATGCTTCACAGTACGAACTGGCGACGACCATGCACCTCCTCTCAGCGATTCAGGTAAAGTCTTCAGCTTGACCTACATATTGCTGTCTCCCCTGGTGAGTTTTCCGGCGTTGAGTCCAATTAAACCGCAGGCTCCACCCGTTGTTGTGCTCCCCCGCCAATTCCTTTAAGTTTCAGCCTTGCGGCCGTACTTCCCAGGTGGCTCGCTTCACGGCTTCCCTTCGGCACCAGACACAGTCACGCCATGCCTGACACCTAGCGAGCATCGTTTACGGCTGGGACTACCCGGGTATCTAATCCGGTTCGTGCCCCCAGCTTTCGTCCCTCACCGTCGGACTCGTTTTGGTAAGACGCCTTCGCCACAGGTGGTCCCACAAGGATTACAAGATTTCACTCCTACCCCTGTAGTACCTCTTACCTCCCCCGATCCCAAGTTCGGCAGTATCCACTGGAAGCCCGGATGTTGAGCATCCGGATTTCCCAATGGACTGACCGAACCGGCTACGGACCCTTTAGACCCAATAAAAGCGGCTACCACTCGGGCCACCGGTATTACCGCGGCGGCTGGCACCGGTCTTGCCCGGCCCTTGCTAACACATACGATTTAGGTATGTGGACAGCCCGCATTTGATGCGAGCACTCGGTGTCTCCTTATCACAGTTTCCTGCATTGTAAAGTTTTCGCGCCTGCTGCGCCCCGTAGGGCCTGGATTCATGTCTCAGAATCCATCTCCGGGCTCTTGCTCTCACAACCCGTACCCGTTGTCGGCTAGAGGGTACGTTACACCCCCTACAACCTGATAGGCCGCAGACCCATCCTCAGGCGAAATTCTTTGTCTCTTCAAGCGATTCCAGCAGAGAAGAGATATCCGGAATTATCCTCAGTTTCCCGAGGTTATGCCGGACCTGAGGGCAGGTTATCCACGTGTTACTGAGCATTACGCCATGTTCACGAAGAACATTTGACTCGCATGGCTTAGTCAAACACCGATAGCAGTAACCTCCGGCAGGATCAACCGGAATTATATTTGAATTTGACAAAACAAAAGACGTGAACGCTTTTGAAATGTAATCCTGTACACACTTGATGTTGCTTTTAATAGCTGGTTTTGGAAATACTGCATAAACACTGCTTAAACAGAATTGTCGGAAAAAACTTCTCAACCACGAATAAAGCGCTATTCACACTTAGTTCTTAGATTTTAGAGTTGCTTCCTTACAATACACAGTTT
>NZ_SNYS01000002.1 GCF_004363215.1 Methanimicrococcus blatticola
AATCGTTACGAACGGAACGGCCAATATGTCAAAATACGGATTCGTGTTTGAAAACTGGACGGAAAATGCGGACGGATCAGGAACGGTTTACACAGTCGGCGAAACCGTAACACCGACGGATAACATGACGGTGTACGCTAAGTGGAAACATGATGATGCGACGTATTATAACGTGACGTACAAAACAAACGGCGGAACGGGAACCGATTACACAGTGTCTGTCATTCCGGGAGATGAACATACGATTGTCACGAACGGAACGGCCAATATGTCAAAGTACGGATTCGTGTTTGAAAACTGGACGGAAAATGCGGACGGATCAGGAACAGTTTACACAGCCGGCGAAGCCGTAACGCCGACAGATAACATGACGGTGTACGCGAAATGGAAACATGATGAGACGACGTATTATAACGTGACGTACAAAGCAAACGGCGGAACGGGAGCCGATTACACGGTGTCTGTCATTCCGGGAGATGAACACATAATCGTTATGAACGGAACGGCCAATATGTCAAAGTACGGATTCGTGTTTGAAAACTGGACGGAAAATGCGGACGGATCAGGAACAGTTTACACAGCCGGTGAAAACGTAACGCCGACAGATAACATGACGGTGTACGCGAAGTGGAAACATGATGATGCGACGTATTATAACATAACATACAAAGCAAACGGCGGAACGGGAACCGATTACACGGTGTCCGTCATTCCAGGAGATGAACACACAATCGTCACGAACGGAACGGCCAATATGTCAAAGTACGGATTCGTGTTTGAAAACTGGACGGAAAATGCGGACGGATCAGGAACGGTTTACACGGTCGGCGAAGCCGTAACGCCGACAGATAACATGACGGTGTACGCGAAATGGAAACATGATGATACGACATTCTATACAGTGACGTACAAAGCAAACGACGGGACGGGAACCGATTATACCGTCTCTGTTATTCCGGGAGATGAACACACGATTGTCACGAACGGAACGGCCAATATGTCAAAGTACGGATTCGTGTTTGAAAACTGGACGGAAAATGCGGACGGATCAGGAACGGTTTATACAGTCGGCGAAAACGTAACGCCGACGGATAACATGACGGTGTACGCGAAATGGAAACATGATGATACGACGTATTATAACGTGACGTACAAAGCAAACGGCGGTATGGGAACCGATTACACAGCATCTGTCATTCCGGGAGATGAACACACAATCGTTACGAACGGAACAGCCAATATGTCAAAGTACGGATTCGTGTTTGAAAACTGGACGGAAAATGCGGACGGATCAGGAACGGTTTACACAGCAGGCGAAAACGTAACGCCGACAGATAACATGACGGTGTATGCCAAATGGGTGCATGATAAAACAACATTCTATAACGTGACGTACAAAACAAACAGCGGAACGGGAACCGATTACACAGCATCTGTCATTCCGGGAGATGAACACACAATCGTTACAAACGGAACAGCCAATATGTCAAAGTACGGATTCGTGTTTGAAAACTGGACGGAAAATGCGGACGGATCAGGAACGGTTTATACAGTCGGTGAAACCGTAACACCGGCGGATAACATGACGGTGTACGCGAAATGGAAACATGATGATACAACGTATTATAACGTGACGTACAAAGCAAACGGCGGAACGGGAACCGATTACACAGCATCTGTCATTCCGGGAGATGAACATACAATTGTCACGAA
>NZ_SNYS01000003.1 GCF_004363215.1 Methanimicrococcus blatticola
ACAACTCCTGTTTATAACGGCGAAACGCCTGTCAAAGATTCTGACGCTGAATTCAATTACGTTTTCTGCGGCTGGTCTCCTTCCATTGATGCTGTAGCAGGCGACGTGATTTACACGGCTCAATATGATGAAATTCGCAGGTCTTACGAAGTTACTTGGCAGAACTTCGACCTGACCGAACTCAAAGTCGATACCGTGCTTTACGGCACAACTCCTGTTTATAACGGCGAAACGCCTGTCAAAGATTCTGACGCTGAATTCAATTACGTTTTCTGCGGCTGGTCTCCTTCCATTGATGCTGTGGCCGGTGACGTGATTTACACGGCTCAATATGATGAAATTCGCAGGTCTTACGATGTTACTTGGCAGAACTTCGACCTGACCGAACTCAAAGTCGATACCGTGCTTTACGGCACAACTCCCGTTTATAACGGTGAAACGCCTGTCAAAGATTCTGACGCTGAATTCAATTACGTTTTCCGCGGCTGGTCTCCTTCCATTGATGCTGTAGCAGGCGACGTGATTTACACGGCTCAATATGATGAAATTCGCAGGTCTTACGATGTTACTTGGCAGAACTTCGACCTGGCCGAACTCAAAGTCGATACCGTGCTTTACGGCACAACTCCCGTTTATAACGGTGAAACGCCTGTCAAAGATTCTGACGCTGAATTCAATTACGCTTTCCGCGGCTGGTCTCCTTCCATTGATGCTGTAGCAGGCGACGTGATTTACACGGCTCAATATGATGAAATTCGCAGGTCTTACGAAGTTACTTGGCAGAACTTCGACCTGACCGAACTCAAAGTCGATACCGTGCTTTACGGCACAACTCCTGTTTATAACGGCGAAACGCCTGTCAAAGATTCTGACGCTGAATTCAATTACGTTTTCTGCGGCTGGTCTCCTTCCATTGATGCTGTAGCAGGCGACGTGATTTACACGGCTCAATATGATGAAATTCGCAGGTCTTACGAAGTTACTTGGCAGAACTTCGACCTGACCGAACTCAAAGTCGATACCGTGCTTTACGGCACAACTCCCGTTTATAACGGTGAAACGCCTGTCAAAGATTCTGACGCTGAATTCAATTACGTTTTCCGCGGCTGGTCTCCTTCCATTGATGCTGTGGCCGGTGACGTGATTTACACGGCTCAATATGATGAAATTCGCAGGTCTTACGAAGTTACTTGGCAGAACTTCGACCTGACTGAACTCAAAGTCGATACCGTGCTTTACGGCACAACTCCTGTTTATAACGGCGAAACGCCTGTCAAAGA
>NZ_SNYS01000004.1:0-791 GCF_004363215.1 Methanimicrococcus blatticola
AAAGCAAACGGCGGTACGGGAATCGATTATACGGTGTCTGTCATTCCGGGAGATGAACACATAATCGTTACGAACGGAACGGCCAATATGTCAAAATACGGATTCGTGTTTGAAAACTGGACGGAAAATGCGGACGGATCAGGAACGGTTTACACAGCAGGCGAAAACGTAACACTGACAGATAACATGACGGTGTACGCGAAATGGAAACATGATGAGACGACGTATTATAACGTGACGTACAAAACAAACGGCGGAACGGGAACCGATTACACGGTGTCTGTCATTCCGGGAGATGAACACACAATCGTTACGAACGGAACGGCCAATATGTCAAAGTACGGATTCGTGTTTGAAAACTGGACGGAAAATGCAGACGGGTCAGGAACGGTTTACACAGCAGGCGAAACCGTAACGCCGACAGATAACATGACGGTGTACGCGAAATGGAAACATGATGATACAACGTATTATAACGTGACGTACAAAGCAAACAGCGGAACGGGAACCGATTACACCGTCTCTGTCATTCCGGGAGACGAACACACAATCGTTACGAACGGAACAGCTAATATGTCAAAGTACGGATTCGTGTTTGAAAACTGGACGGAAAATGCGGACGGATCAGGAACGGGTTACACAGCAGGCGAAAACGTAACACTGACAGATAACATGACGGTGTACGCGAAATGGAAACATGATGAGACGACGTATTATAACGTGACGTACAAAACAAACGGCGGAACGGGAACCGATTACACGGTGTCTGTCATTCCGGGAGATGAACACAA
>NZ_SNYS01000004.1:887-1239 GCF_004363215.1 Methanimicrococcus blatticola
GAAACATGATGAGACGACGTATTATAACGTGACGTACAAAACAAACGGCGGAACGGGAACCGATTACACGGTGTCTGTCATTCCGGGAGATGAACACACAATCGTTACGAACGGAACGGCCAATATGTCAAAATACGGATTCGTGTTTGAAAACTGGACGGAAAATGCGGACGGATCAGGAACGGTTTACACAGTCGGCGAAACCGTAACACCGACAGATAACATGACGGTGTACGCTAAGTGGAAACATGATGAGACGACGTATTATAACGTGACGTACAAAACAAACGGCGGTATGGGAACCGATTACACAGCATCTGTCATTCCTGGAGATGAACACACAATCGTTACG